>OZ253454.1:0-1601439 GCA_965261475.1 bacterium | reverse complement strand
TGTTAGGCTACTCGGGGTAGCTCCTGTGACATTGGTAATATTGAGGCTAAAGTTCTCATCTGTCTCATAAGCGCTATCATCACTGGTATCAATACTAATAGTCGTGCTAGTATCCCCTGCTCTAATTAGCTGTGTGCCGAATAGAGCACCTGTAAAATCACTAGTGCTAGTTGAGCTATGTTGCACAGACCAATCAAAAGCGACATCTGTAGCGCTTGCTTTGCTTATTTGTAGTTTATAATTAAGACTAGCATCTTCTGTAGCACTGAGATAGTCTTGCTCAAAGCTCAACAAGGCAATACTTGGTTGAGCATCATTGTCTATAATCCTGCCGCTTGCTGTTAGGCTACTCGGGGTAGCTCCTGTGACATTGGTAATAATTAGGCTAAAGTTCTCATCTGTCTCATAAGCGCTATCATCGCTAGTATCAATAATAATAGTTGTGCTAGTATCCCCTGCTCTAATTAGCTGTGTGCCGAATAGAGCACCCGTAAAATCACCGATGCTAGTTGAGCTATGTTGCACATACCAATTAAAGCTCACATTTGTAGCGCTTACTTTAGTTAATTCTAGTTTATAGGTGAAGCTAGCACCTTCTGTGGTAGTACTATCTACTTGCTCAAATCTCAGCAAGGCAATACTTGGTTGAGCATCATTGTCTATAATCCTGCCACCTGCTACTAGAGCATCAGGGGTAGCGCCTGTGACATTGGTAATATTGAGGCTAAAGTTCTCATCTGTCTCATAAGCACTATCATCGCTGGTATCAATGCTAATAGTTGTGGTGGTATCCCCTGCTCTAATTAGCTGTGTGCCGAATAGAGCACCCGTAAAATCCTCAGCGCTAGTTGAAATATGCTGCACAGACCAATCAAAAGCGACGTCTGTAACGCTTGCTCTGTTTAATTCTAGTCTATAGGTGAGGCTCGTGCCCTCTGTTTCAATGCTATAGTCTTGCTCAAAACTTAGTACTAGTTGAGCGTCATTGTCTATAATGCTACCGCTTGCTGCTAGGCTACTCGGGGTAACTCCCGTGACATTGGTAATATTGAGGATAAAATCCTCATCTGTCTCATAAATACTATCATCGCTGGTATCAATGCTAATAGTTGTAGTGGTATCCCCTGCTCTAATTAGCTGTGTGCCGAATAGAGCACCCGTAAAATCACTGCTGCTAGTTGAGATATGCTGCACAGACCAATCAAAGCTCACATCTGTAGTGCTTGCTCTGTTTAATTTAACAACAAATCTAAAAGTTTCTCCTTCTTTTATATTAACAACTCGCTCAGGAGAAGTTATCACAATATTATTATTCGTTGTTGAGGCAGTCTTTGTGTTGACATTATTAATACCACAAGAAACACTTAAAAAGCTCAAAAATAGCAAAACAAAAATTTTACAAAAAATATAATTATTAGACATCAAGATCTTTGTATAAAAGCAGAAACCTTCCAAGAATATACTTAATTAAAGCAAAATACAAGCCTTAATATAAAGAGAATTATGCTCTGCTATTTTTTTAATAAACTACCTAAAATTTATTACGAATTTTTTACTCAGGCTAGCTGAGCCTTTGGTGATTGTCGCAACTAGTTGTAGCCTATCACCTGCTTGGAGTACAGCTGCACCATTAAAATTTATACTACAATCTGTATCAAAAATTAGCGTATGTAAATTGTTAGTTGCTGCAGTGATACTCAGTGTTACTACTGCTTGGTTAGCACCTGTCGTAGTTATGATACTGCCTCCACTGCCAACGCTGCCAACGCTGCAAGTAGCGCTACTGCTCTTTAGTAAATTAACATCTAAAATAGCTAGGGTGCTAGCAGCGCTGTAATCAACAACATCAAGTGCAATAGCTTCATTATGCAAAGTGCCCCCTAAGAAGCTAGATACTCCACTAGTAATTGTAGGGTGGGCAAGTCGTAATAAGCCGTAGGCAAGGGCGACCGCCTGCTCGTCTATTCCTAGCTTTGTAATTACAGGATAACTACCATTTGCAAAACTCCAAATATTATCGCCAAGCTCATCGGTAGCGTCAAAAAAACCTTTGAAAATCCTAGCGTTAGCGGAGCCAGTGGAAGCTAGCATACCAGCTGTATCACTAGAGGCAATGTTTGCAGACATACTTAAATGAGTTGTTGCTGCTGCTAGTGCTCCACTAGTCTCAATATTCCAATAGCTATTAGTTATCATACCATCTATATTAAATCCAACTAATCCATACAAGGCTGCACCTATAGCATAACTAAAATCTACATAACCTTTATTAAGACTCACCAAGCTAGCTGTGAGGTTAACCGCAAATACAGAGCCACTAGACCAACTATGCCTGATGCTTCTATCAGACGCACCTGACAAACCACCGTAATAAAGGTTATTAGTTCCATTGCTACTAACATTGCCACTAGCACTGCTGTAGCTAAGAGCAGAATTCATCAAGTTTCCTACCAAACCACCATAATACTCATTGTAATTTCCGCTGCTACTAACATTGCCACTGCTGCTACTGTAGCTAATTTTAGAATTATATTGTGCCTGTCCCACCAAGCCTCCTACATTATCAGCTCCACCGCTCGCAGAAACACTGCCGCTACTAGTAGCATAGCTAATAGTGCTACTTGATACATAGCCAACAATTCCGCCTACATTATCTGCATTCTCTGTGTTACCTCCTACTATACTCAAATCACTAGTGACATTTGTAATAGTTGTACCTGTGATTGCTCCTAGCATGCCCCCTATATTTGCTCCTGTTGCTGAGAGTGTGCTACTAGCATCTACTGCTCTAATTTGTACCCTACTAATAGCGCTATTTTCTGCCATGCCTGCTAGAGCGCCTACATCATTATCACCAGTAATAGAGGCTACTTCTACTACCAAGTTATCAATCGTAGCACCAGATAAAGCAGAGAATAAGCCAAGATAATCCCCACCGTCAATAGCAAGGTTTGTAATGCTATAACCATTGCCCTGCAAAATGCTAGTAAAAGGATTATGTTGACTGCCTATGGGCTGCCAGTTTGCAAAGGTACTCAAATCAAGATTAGCTAAGAGCTCGTAGCCACGACAAATATTGCCTCCACAAGTCTTACCTGCATCACTGATGCTAGTTTTGTAGCTTGTACCTGCTAAATTATGGCGGATATTATCAAAGTGTTCCTGTGTAACAAGATCTATGAATCCATTGCCGTCGTAGTCTGGAGTTACATCTAGATCATTTTCTAAAATAGTGATGGACGCTGACAAGTTATTATGAGTAACTCCTCTAATATTTGTAATATGTAAGTTAAAGTCTTCTGCTCGCTCTGGTCTGCGGTCATCATTGATTTGTAACTCAATAGTAGCAGTGGTATCTCCAGCAGATATTTCCTCAAACCCAGAACGAGCTCCCGTAAAATCACTAGTGCTAGTTGAGTTATGTTGTATGTACCAATCAAAGCTAAGAGCTCTGCTAGCCCTATGATTTAACTCTAGTGTAAATACCAACTTATCTCCCTCACTAGTGATGAGAGTTGTAGGTTGCAAAGTAATTATTGATTGAATAGCATTTAGAGTAATCTCAAACTTTTTAGTTAGACTAGCAGCTCCTTTACTAATGATAGCAGCTAGCTGTAAAGTACCATCGGTCTTTTGATTTGAGAAAATAATTTCACAAGAATTGCTTGGGCTTTTTTCAATCTCAATACTTCCTGCTATTTTTTGGAGGGCAATAGTAGCACCATTAGCACCTGTCGTAGTCATTATGGTATCTGTACTACCAGCAGCGCAAATAGCACTGTTACTCTGTAGTAAATTGACATCTAAAATAGCTAGAGTGCCGTTAACATTGTAACTATTAGCAATCAACTCAATATCTTTATTATTGAGAGTGCCTCCTAAAAAACTGTTTAGAGTGTTGTCGCTGACATAGGGACTAGCAAGTCGTAATAAACCATAGGCAAGGCTAACCGCTTGTGAATCTACTCCTAGCTGCCTAATTACAGGATAATTACCACTTGCAAAAGTCCAAATCTTTCGGTTATGTTCATCAGTAGCGTCTGCAAAATCTTTGAAAATCCTAGCGTTAGCAGAGCCAGTGGAAGCTAGCATGCCAGCTGTATCACTAAAGCCAATGTTTGTCACACTGCCTATGACACGTGCTAATGGTGCTCCACTAGTCTCGCTATTCAAATAACTATTAGTTATAGTGCCTGTATTCGTATTAACCAATCCATAAGATGCAAAACCTAGGGCATAACTAAATTTTAAATTACCTGTATTATTGCTTACCAAACCTGCTGGATTGCTAGCAAATACAGAGCTACTAGACCAGCTATGCCGGACTTCTCCAATAGAAAAACCAACCAAACCGCCGTAATTTTTATTGACTTGTCCACTGCTAGTAACGCTACCACTAGCATTGCTATAGCTAACTTGAGTATTACGCTCTACTCTTCCAACTAAACCGCCGTAATTATTACTGAGTTCTCCGCTACTAGTAACACTACCACTAGCACTGCTATAGCTAACATTAGAGTTGGTGCTCACAGTTCCGAACAAACCACCGTACGCCCTATTGTAATCTCCACTACTAGTAACGCTACCACTAGCACTACTGTAACTAACTGTAGAATTATTATTTACATATCCTGCTAAACCACCGTAACGATTATTGTAATTTCCGCTGCTACTAACATTGCCACTGGCACTGCTGTAGCTAATTGTAGAATTATAGTGTACCTCCCCCACCAAACCTCCTACAGACTCAACTCCACCACTCGCAAAAACACTGCCACTACTAGTAGCATAGCTAATATCACTACTTGATACATAGCCAACAATTCCGCCTACATTATCTGCATTCTCTGTGTTACCGCCTACTATACTCAAATCACTAGTGACATTTGTAATAGTTGTACCTGTAATTCTGCCTAGTATGCCCCCTATATTTGCTCCTGTTGCTGAGAGTTTGCTACTAGCATTTACTGCTCTAATTTGTATCCTGCTAATAGCACTATTTACTGCATTACCTGCTAGAGCACCTACATCACTATCACCAGCAATAGAGGCTACTTCTACTACCAAGTTATCAATCGTAGCTCCAGATAACGCAGCAAATAAGCCAATATTATTTCCTCTGTCAATAGTAAAGTTTGTAATGCTATAACCATTGCCCTGCAAAATGCTAGTAAAAGGATCATTTTGACTGCCTATGGACTGCCAGTTTGCAAACGCACTTAAATCAAGATTAGCTAAGAGCTCGTAGCCGCGACAATCACTGCCTTTGCAAAATACACCTACATCATCAGCACTAGTTTTGTAGCTAGTACCTGCTACATTATGGCGAATATTATCAAAGTGCTCCTGTGTAACAATATCTATGAGTCCATTGCCGTTGTAGTCTACTGTTAGATCTAGATCATTTTTTAAAATAGTGATAAATGTAGATAAACTGTTAGGGGTAGCTCCCCTAATATTTGTAATATTCAAAGTAAAAACTTCACTTTGCTCTGGTCTATCATCATCATTGATTTGTAACTCAATAGTAGCAGTGATATCTCTAGCAAATAATATCTTACCTCCCAAAGTAGCTCCTCTAAAATCACTAGCGCTAGTTGAGATATGCTGCACAAACCAATCAAAGCTAACATCTACAGCGCTTGCTTGCTTTAATCGTAACTTATAGCTGATACTCGCCCCCTCTAGTACAGTACTAGCTACTTGCTCAAAGAAAATGGTTGGTTGAGAGTCATTATTTATAATGCTACCACCTGCCGCTAATCTACTGGGTGTAGCTCCTGTGACCTTAGTGATATTTAGAGTAAAATTCTCATTGTCCTCGTAGGTGCTATCATCGCTGGTATCAATGCTAATAGTTGTAGCGGTAGTCTCTGCCGCAATTCTTTTTGTACCTGTGAGGGCTCCCGTAAAATCACTGCTACTAGTTGAGATATGCTGCACAGACCAATCAAAAATAATATCTGTAGTGCTAGTGTGGGTTAGCAACAAAATATAATCGAGGCTCTCACCCTCTAGCGCACTGCGGGCTATTTGCTCAAAGAAAATGGTTGGTTGGACGTCATTGTCTATAACCCTGCCACTTGCAACTAGAGCACTAGGGACCGCTCCCGTGACCTTGGTAATATTGAGAATAAAATCCTCATCGCCCTCGTAGGCACTATCATCGCTGGTATCAATAATAATAGCTGCAGTAGTGCTCCCTGCTGCAATCCTCTTTGTACCTATGAGGGCTCCCGTAAAATCACTGCTGCTAGTTGAGCTATGCTGCACGAACCAATCAAAAGCGATATCTGTAGCACTTACTCTGTTGAGTTGCAGTCTATAGGTGAGACTCGTGCCTTCTGTGGTGCTGATATAGTTTTGTTCAAAGCTTAGCACCAGTTGAGCGTCATTATCTAGGATACTGCCAAATACTGAGAGGCTACTCGGGGTAGTTCCTGCGATCTTGGTGATATTGAGGATAAAAATCTCATTACCCTCGTAGGCACTATCATCGCTGGTATCAAGAACAATAGTTGCACTAGTAGCTCCTGCTCTAATCAGCTTTGAGCCTGCTATAATTCCCGTAAAATCACTGCTGCTAGTTGAGATATGCTGCACAGACCAATCAAAACTCACATCTGTAGTGCTTGCTTTGTTTAGTTGTAGTCTATAGGTAAGGCTCGTACCCTCTTTTTCAATACTATAATCTTGTTCAAAGCTTAGCATCAGTTGAGTGTCATTATCTAGGATGTTGCCAAATACTGCTTGAGCACTAGGGACCGCTCCCGTGACCTTGGTAATATTGAGGATAAAGTCCTCATCGCCCTCGTAGGCACTATCATCGCTGGTATCAATGCTAATAGTTGTAGTGGTATCCCCTGCTCTAATTAGTTGTGTGCCTGCTATAATTCCCGTAAAATCACTGCTGCTAGTTGAGATATGCTGCACAGACCAATCAAAAGCGACGTCTGTAACACTTGCTCTGTTTAGTTGTAGTCTATAGATGAAGCTCGTGCCCTCTGTGACGCTACTATAGTTTTGCTCAAAGCTTAGCACCAGTTGAGCATCATTATCTAGGATACTGCCAAATACTGCTAGGCTATCAGGGGCAGCTCCCGTGAGCTTGGTAATATTGAGGATAAAATCCTCATTAGCTTCATAAGCGCTATCATCGCTAGTCTCAATAATAATAGTTGTAGTGGTATCCCCTGCTCTAATTAGTTGTGTGCCTGCTATAATTCCCGTAAAATCCTCAGCGCTAGTTGAGATATGCTGCACAGACCAATCAAAACTCACATTTGTAGCACTTACTTTATTTAATTGTAGTCTATAATTGAAGTTAACATCTTCTGTAGCACTGATATAGTCTTGCTCAAAGCTTAGCGCCAGTTGAGCATCATTATCTAGGATACTGCCAAATACTGAGAGGCTACTCGGGCTAGTGCCCATGACATTGGTAATATTGAGGATAAAAATCTCATTGCCCTCGTAAGTGCTATCATCGCTAGTATCAATAATAATATCTACAGTAGTGCTCCCTGCTGCAATCCTCTTTGTACCTGCTATAATTCCCGTAAAATCCTCAGCGCTAGTTGAAATATGCTGCACAGACCAATCAAAGCTGACATCTACAGCGCTTGCTCTGTTTAGCCGCAGTCTATAATTGAAGTTAACATCTTCTGTAGCACTAACATAGTCTTGCTCAAAGCCCAACAAGACAACGCTTGGTTGAGGCTCATTGTCTCTAATCCTACCACTTGCTGCTAGGCTATTAGGGACAACTCCTGTGAGCTTGGTAATATTGAGGATAAAATCCTCGTTGCCTTCGTAAGCACTATCATCGCTGGTATCAATAATAATAGCTACAGTAGTGCTCCCTGCTGCAATCCTCTTTGTACCTGCTATAATTCCCGTAAAATCCTCAGCGCTAGTTGAGATATGCTGCACAGACCAATCAAAGCTCACATCTGTAGCGCTTGCTCTGTTTAGTTGTAGTCTATAGGTGAGGCGCGTGCCCTCTGTGGTGCTGATATAGTTTTGCTCAAAGCTTAGCACCAGTTGAGCATCATTATCTAGGATACTGCCAAATACTGCTAGGCTATCAGGGACAGCTCCTGTAAGCTTAGTAATATTGAGGATAAAGTCCTCATTAACTTCATAAGCGCTATCATCGCTAGTATCAATACTAATAGTTGTAGTGGTAGCCTCTGCTCTAATTAGTTGTGTGCCTGCTAGGGCTCCCGTAAAATCCTCAGCGTTAGTTGAGATATGCTGCACAGACCAATCAAAGCTCACATCTGTAGCGCTTGCTCTGTTTAGTTGTAGTCTATAGGTAAGGCTCGTGCCCTCTGTGACGCTACTATAGTTTTGCTCAAAGCTTAGCACCAGTTGAGCATCATTATCTAGGATACTGCCAAATACTGCTAGGCTATCAGGGACAGCTCCTGTGATATTGGTAATATTGAGGATAAAATCCTCGTTGCCTTCGTAGGCACTATCATCGCTAGTATCAATGCTAATAGTTGTAGTGGTATCCCCTGCTCTAATTAGTTGTGTGCCTGCTATAATTCCCGTAAAATCCTCAGCGCTAGTTGAGATATGCTGCACAGACCAATCAAAGCTCACATTTGTAGCACTTACTTTATTTAATTGTAATCTATAATTGAAGTTAACATCTTCTGTAACACTGATATAGTCTTGCTCAAAGCCCAACAAGACAACGCTTGATTGAGGCTCATTATCTCTAATTCTACCACTTGCTGCTAGGCTATCAGGAGTAGCACCTGTGACCTTGGTAATATTGAGGCTAAAAATCTCATTGCCCTCGTAGGCGCTATCATCGCTAGTATCAATGCTAATAATTGTGCTAGTGTTCCCTGCTGCAATCCTCTTTGTACCTGCTATAATTCCCGTAAAATCACTGCTGCTAGTTGAAATATGCTGCACAGACCAATCAAAGCTCACATCTGTAGCACTTGCTCTGTTTAGTTGCAGTCTATAGATGAGGAGCGCGCCCTCTGTGTTGCTGATATAGTTTTGCTCAAAGCTTAGCGCCAGTTGAGCATCATTATCTAGGATACTGCCAAATACTGCTAGGCTATCAGGGACAGCTCCTGTGAGCTTGGTAATATTGAGGATAAAGTCCTCATTAGCTTCGTAGGCACTATCATCGCTAGTATCAATACTAATAGTTGTAGTGGTAGCCTCTGCTCTAATTAGTTGTGTGCCTGCTATAAGTCCCGTAAAATCCTCAGCGCTAGTTGAGATATGCTGCACAGACCAATCAAAGCTCACATCTGTAGCGCTTGCTCTGTTTAGTTGTAGTCTATAGGTGAGGCTCGTGCCCTCTGTGACGCTACTATAGTTTTGCTCAAAGCTTAGTACCAGTTGAGCATCATTATCTAGGATACTGCCAAATACTGCTAGGCTATCAGGGACAGCTCCTGTGATATTGGTAATATTGAGGATAAAATCCTCATTAACTTCATAAGCGCTATCATCGCTAGTCTCAATGCTAATAGTTGTAGTGATATCCCCTGCTCTAATTAGTTGTGTGCCTGCTATAATTCCCGTAAAATCCTCAGCACTAGTTGAGATATGCTGCACAGACCAATCAAAGCTCACATTTGTAGCACTTACTTTATTTAATTCTAGTCTATAATTGAAGTTAACATCTTCTGTAGCACTGATATAGTCTTGCTCAAAGCCCAACAAGACAACGCTTGGTTGAGGCTCATTGTCTCTAATCCTACCACTTGCTGCTAGGCTATCGGGGACAGCTCCCGTGAGCTTGGTAATATTGAGGATAAAATCCTCATTAGCTTCATAAGCGCTATCATCGCTAGTCTCAATAATAATAGTTGTAGTGGTATCCCCTGCTCTAATTAGTTGTGTGTCTGCTATAATTCCCGTAAAATCCTCAGCGCTAGTTGAGATATGCTGCACAGACCAATCAAAGCTCACATCTGTAGCGTTTGCTCTGTTGAGTTGTAGTCTATAAGTGAGGCTCTTGCCCTCTGTGAGGCTACTATAGTTTTGCTCAAAGCTTAGTACCAGTTGAGTGTCATTATCTAGAATACTGCCAAATACTACTAGACTATCAGGGACAGCTCCCGTGACCTTGATAATATTGAGACTAAAAATCTCATCGCCCTCATAAGCACTATCATCGCTAGTATCAATGCTAATAGTTGTGCTAGTACTCCCTGCTGCAATTCTCTTTGTACCTGCTATAATTCCCGTAAAATCCTCAGCGTTAGTTGAAATATGCTGCACAGACCAATCAAAGCTCACATCTGTAGCGTTTGCTCTGTTTAGTTGTAGTCTATAGGTGAGGCTCGTGCCCTCTGTCTGAGCGCTATAGTCTTGCTCAAAGCTTAGCACCAGTTGAGTATCATTATCTAGAATACTGCCAAATACTGCTAGGCTATCAGGGACAGCTCCCGTGACCTTGGTAATATTGAGGATAAAAATCTCATCGCCCTCGTAAGCACTATCATCGCTAGTATCAATGCTAATAGTTGTAGTGGTAGCCCCTGCTCTAATTAGCTTTGAGCCCGCTATAATTCCCGTAAAATCCTCAGCGCTAGTTGAGATATGCTGCACAGACCAATCAAAGCTCACATCTGTAGCGCTTGTTCTGTTTAGTTGCAGTCTATAAGCGAGACTCGTGCCCTCTATTTTCGTGCTATAGTCTTGCTCAAAGCCCAACAAGACAACGCTTGATTGAGCGTCATTGTCTCTAATCCTACCACCTGCTGCTAGGCTATCAGGGGCAGTACCTGTGACCTTGGTAATATTGAGGCTAAAAATCTCATCGCCCTCGTAAGTGCTATCATCGCTAGTATCAATGCTAATAGTTGTGCTAGTGCTCCCTGCTGCAATCCTCTTTGTACCTGCTATAATTCCCGTAAAATCCTCAGCGCTAGTTGAGACATGCTGCACAGACCAATCAAAGCTCACATCTGTAGCGTTTGCTCTGTTGAGTTGTAGTTTATAGGTGAGGCGCGTGCCCTCTGTCTCAGCGCTATAGTTTTGCTCAAAGCTTAGCACCAGTTGAGCATCATTATCTAGGATACTGCCAAATACTGCTAGGCTATCAGGGACAGCTCCCGTGACATTGGTAATATTGAGAATAAAATCCTCATTAACTTCATAAGCGCTATCATCGCTGATATCAATGCTAATAGTTGTAGTGGTAGTCCCTGCTCTAATTAGCTTTGAGCCGAATAGAGCACTTGTAAAATCACTGCTGCTAGTTGAGATATGCTGCACGGACCAATCAAAGCTCACATCTGCGATGCTTGCTCTGTTTAATTTCAAAACAAATCTAAAAGTTTCTCCTTCTTTTACATTAACAGCTCGCTCAGAAGAAGTTATCACAATATTATTATTCGTTGTGGAGGCAGTCTTTGTGTTGATATCATTAGTGCCACAAGAAACGCTTAAGAAGCTAAAAAATAGCAAAACAAAAATTTTATAAGAAATATAATTACTAAACATCAATATCTTTGTAAAAAATAAAAATGCTCCTCTGAGGAACATGCCTAAACCAAGCAAAATACAAGCCTTAATATAAAAAAAAATTATACTCTACCATTGTTTTTCAATAAACTACTGAAAGTTTATCACGAATTTTTTGGTAAGATTAGCTGAGCCTTTGGTGATTGTTGCGGCTAGTTGTAGCCTATCACCTGCTGAGATATCAGCTGCACTATCAAAAACTATACTACAATCTGTATTAAAAATTAAGGCAAGTAAATTGCTACTTTCTGTGGTGATACTCAGTGTAATTACTGCTTGGTTAGCACCTGTCGTAGTCAGTGTACTATCTGTGCTACCAACAACGCAAGGAGCGCTATTGCTCTGTAGTAAATTAACATCTAAAATAGCTAGGGTGTCGTTGGCATTGTAACTATTGGCAGTCAGCTCAATATTTTCATTATTTAGAGTATCCCCCAAGAAACTATCTAAACCATCAGAAGTTGTAGGGTAGGCAAGTCGTAATAAGCCGTAGGCAAGGGCGACCGCCTGCTCGTCTATTCCTAGCTCTGCAATTACGGGGTAATTACCACTTGTAAAAGTCCAAATCTTTCGGTTCAGCTCATCGGTAGCGTCAAAAAAACCTGTAAACACACTTGCTCTAACAGAGCCAGTGGAATCTAGCATGCCAACTGTATCACTAGAGGCAATGTTTGCAGAAACACCTATACGACTTGCTGCTTCTAGTGCTCCGCTAGTCTCGCTATTCCAATAGCTATCAATTATAGTGCCTGAATTTATAGCAACCAATCCATAAGGAGCAACACCTAAGGCATAGCTAAAACCTAGGTTACCAGAATTCGAACCCACCAAACCACCATGAGCGTTACTAATGCTACCGCTACTACTAACACCACCACTAGCACTGCTGTTGTTAATTGCAGAACTACTATCTACAAATCCTGCTAAACCACCGTAATAATCACTGTTTGCTCCACTGCTAGTCACACTGCCACTAGCGCTGCTGTAGCTAATTGTAGAAGTAATAAATTCTCCTACTAGACCACCATAAAAATCACTGCCTATTCCACTGCTACTCACACTGCCACTAGCGCTGCTGTAGTTAATTGTAGAATTACCATTCATACTTCCTACCAGACCACCGTACTTCTTATTTTCAATTCCATTGCTACTAACACTACCACTAGCACTGCTGTAGCTAATTGTAGAACTAGCCCATACACGCCCTACTAAACCGCCGTACAAATAACTGCCACTTCCATTACTGCTCACACTGCCACTAGCACTACTGTAGCTAATTGTAGAATTACTCAAATCTCCTACTAGACCACCATACAAATCACTGAAGTCTCTACTATTACTAACACTACCACTAGCACTGCTGTAACTAATTGTAGAACTAGCCCATACACACCCTACTAAACCGCCGTAATAATCACTGTTTGCTCCACTATTACTCACACTACCACTAGCACTGCTGTAGCTAATTGTAGAATCAATCAATTCTCCTACTAGACCACCATAAAAATTACTGTCACTTCCACCACTACTCACGATACCACTAGCACTGCTGTAGTCAATTGTAGATTCTCTCAAAAATCCTACCAAACCACCTACTCTATCAGCGCCACCGCTAGCAGACACACTGCCGCTGCTATAAACATGACTAATATCACTACTTGATACATACCCAGCAATTCCTCCTACATAATCTGCACTATCCTTATTACCACCTACTATATTCAAATCACTAGTTACATTTGTAATAGTTGCGTCTGTGATTTCTCCTAGTATGCCTCCTATATTTGCTCCTGTTGCTGAGAGCTTGCTGTTAGTATTTGCTGCTCTAATTTGTACCTTGTTAATAATACTATTTGCTGCACTACCTGCTAGAGCACCTACATAGCTATTACCACTAATAGAAGTAACTTCTACTACCAAGTTATCAATCGTGGCTCCAGATAAAGTAGCGAATAAGCCAAGATAATCCCTGTCATCAGTAGCAAAATACCCACCGTTAATAGCAAGGTTTGTGATGCTATAGCCGTTACCCTGTAAAATACTAGTAAAAGGTTTATCTAGGCTACCTATAGGTTGCCAGTTTGTATTCAAAGCAATATTAGCTAAGAGCTCGTAACCACGACAAACATTGCCTCCGCAATTCTTACCTGTATCAACAGTGCTAGTTTTGTAGCTTGTACCTGCTACATTATAGCGAATATGATCAAAGTACTCCTGTGTTACAAGATCTATGAGTCCATTACCATCGTAATCTACACTAACACCTATATCACTTTCTGCAATAGTAATAAGCGTTGATAAACTATCAGGAGTAGCTCCCCTAATATTTGTAATATGCAAGGTAAAATCTTCGGTTAGCTCTGGTCTGTCATCATCATTGATTTGTAACTCAATAGTAGCAGTGGTATCTCTAGCAAATAGTATCTTAGCTCCAAAAGTAGCTCCTGTAAAATCCTCAGCAATAGTTGAGCTATGTTGTACGTGCCAATCAAAACTAACATCTAGAGCGCTTACTTTGTTTAATTGCAAAGTATAGCTCAAACTACTACCCTCTGTTACACTGCTATAGTCTTGCTCAAAAGTAATGCTTGGTTGAGAGTCATTTTCTATAATGCTACCACTTGCAACTAGAGCGTCAGGGGTAGCTCCTGTAACATTGGTAATACTTAAGACAAAACTCTCATTACCTTCATAGATGTTATCATCACTAGTATCAATGACAATATCTGTGGTAGTGCTTCCTGCTCTAATCCTCTTTGTACCTGCTAGGGCTCCCGTAAAATCACCTGTGCTAGTTGAGAGATGCCGCACAGACCAATCAAAACTAGCATCTAGAGCGCTTGCTTGCTTTAATCGTAACTTATAGCTGATACTCGCCCCCTCTAGTACAGTACTAGCTAATTGCTCAAAGACAATGGTTGGTTGAGGGTCATTTTCTATAATGCTACCACTTGCAACTAGAGCGTCAGGGGTAGCTCCCGTGATATTGGTAATATGTAAGGTAAAGTCCTCGTTGCCCTCGTAAATACTATCATCACTGGTATCAATGCTAATAGTTGCTGTAGTATCCCCTGCTCTAATTAGCTGTGAGCCTGCTAGGGCTCCTCTAAAATCACCTGTGCTAGTTGAGAGATGCCGCACAGACCAATCAAAACTGACATCTAGAGCGCTTGCTTGATTTAATTGTAAAGTATAGCTCAAACTACCATCTTCTGTTACGCTACTATAGTCTTGCTCAAAAGTAATGGTTGGTTGGACGTCATTGTCTATGATACTACCGCCTGCCACTAGAGCGTCAGGGGTAGCTCCCGTGATATTGGTAATATGTAAAGTAAAGTCCTCGTTGCCCTCGTAAATATTATCATCACTGGTATCAATGCTAATAGTTGCTGTAGTATCCCCTGCTCTAATTAGCTGTGAGCCTGCTAGGACTCCTCTAAAATCACTAGTGCTAGTTGAGTGATGCTGCAAGTACCAATCAAAACTAACATCTAGAGCGCTTGCTTGCTTTAATCGTAACTTATAGCTGATACTCGCCCCCTCTAGTACAGTACTAGCTACTTGCTCAAAGTCAATGGCTGGTTGAGGGTCATTTTCTATAATGCTACCACTTGCAACTAGAGCATCAGGGGTAGCTCCTGTAACATTGGTAATATGTAAGGTAAAGTCCTCGTTGCCCTCGTAGATAGTATCATCGCTGGTATCAATGCTAATAGTTGCTGTAGCATCTCCTGCCGCAATTCTCTTTGTACCTGCTAGGGCTCCTCTAAAATCACTAGTGCTAGTTGAGAGATGCCGTACAGACCAATCAAAACTAACATCTACAGCGCTTGCTTGCTTTAATCGTAACTTATAGCTGATACTCGCCCCCTCTAGTACAGTACTAGCTACTTGCTCAAAGACAATGGTTGGTTGAGGGTCATTTTCTATAATGCTACCACTTGCAACTAGAGCGTCAGGGGTAGCTCCCGTGATATTGGTAATATGTAAGGTAAAGTCCTCGTTGCCCTCGTAAATATTATCATCACTGGTATCAATGCTAATAGTTGCTGTAGTATCCCCTGCTCTAATTAGCTGTGAGCCTGCTAGGGCTCCTCTAAAATCACTAGTGCTAGTTGAGCTATGCTGCAAGTACCAATCAAAGCTGACATCTAGAGCGCTTGCTTGCTTTAATCGTAACTTATAGCTGATACTCGCCCCCTCTAGTACAGTACTAGCTACTTGCTCAAAAGTAATGCTTGGTTGAGAATCATTATTTATAATACTACCTCTTGCTGCTAGAGCGTCAGGGGTAGCTCCCGTGATATTGGTAATATGTAAGGTAAAGTCCTCGTTGCCCTCGTAAATATTATCATCACTGGTATCAATGCTAATAGTTGCTGTAGTATCCCCTGCTCTAATTAGCTGTGAGCCTGCTAGGGCTCCTCTAAAATCACCTGTGCTAGTTGAGAGATGCTGCAAGTACCAATCAAAACTAACATCTAGAGCGCTTGCTTGCTTTAATCGTAACTTATAGCTGATACTCGCCCCCTCTAGTACAGTACTAGCTACTTGCTCAAAGTCAATGGTTGGTTGAGAGTCATTTTCTATAATGCTACCACTTGCAACTAGAGCGTCAGGGGTAGCTCCTATAACATTGGTAATATGTAAGGTAAAGTCCTCGTTGCCCTCGTAAATATTATCATCACTGGTATCAATGCTAATAGTTGCTGTAGTATCTCCTGCTCTAATTAGCTGTGAGCCTGCTAGGGCTCCTCTAAAATCACTAGTGCTAGTTGAGCTATGCTCCACATACCAATCAAAACTAACATCTACAAGGCTTGCTCTGCCTAATTCTAGTTTATAGGTGAAACTAGCGCCTTCTGTGACAGTGCTAGCTGCTTGTTCAAACGAAATAATTGGTTTATCTTGATCATCTATAATACTGCTATCTACTAATAAACTATCAGGGGTAGCTCCTATAACATTGGTAATATGTAAGGTAAAGTCCTCGTTGCCCTCGTAGATAGTATCATCACTAGTATCAATGCTAATAGTTACTGTAGTATCCCCTGCTCTAATTAGCTGTGAGCCTGCTAGGGCTCCTCTAAAATCACCTGTGCTAGTTGAGTGATGTTGTATGAACCAATCAAAAACGACATCTTTGATGCTTGCTTTATTTAATCGCAGCCTATAGTTGAAGCTAGCAGCCTCTAGTGCGGTGTTATCTTGCTTAAACAAAATAATTGGTTGATCTTTATCTATAATGCTAGCAACTACTGATAAACTATCAGGGACGGCTCTTATAACATTGATGATACTCAAAGTAAAGCTCTCATTGCCTTCATAGATGTTATCATCACTAGTATCAATGACAATATCTGTAGTAGTGCTTCCTGCTATAATCCTCTTTGTACCTGCTAGGGCTCCCGTAAAATCATCTGTGCTAGTTGAGTGATGCTGCACAGACCAATCAAAAATAACATCTTTGATGCTTGCTTTATTTAACTCAAAGACAAATCTAAAAGTTGCTCCTTCTTTTGTGTTGACAGACCGCTCAAGTGAGTGTAGCGCAACATCTGTAATGTTTGTTGTTGGTGCACTTACATCATTACTACAAGCAAGAATAAAGAGGCTACAAAATAGCAAAACAAAAATTTTATAATAAATATAATTATGAGACACCAAAATCTTTATAAAAAGCAAAAATGCTCCCCAAGCTTATACCTAAATCAAGTAAAATACAAGCCTTAATATAAAGAGAATTATGCTCTGCTATTTTTTAAATAAACTACTGAAAGTTTATCACGAATTTTTTACTCAGGATAGCTGAGCCTTTGGTAATTGTCGCAGCTAGTTGTAGCCTATAACCTGCTTGGATCACAGCTGCTCTATCAAAAGCTATACTACAATCTGTATAAACAATGTGCTCATGCAAATTGTTAGTTGCTGCGGTGATACTCAGTGTAACTACTGCTTGGTTAGCGCCTGTCGTAGTTATGATGCTATCTGTGCTACCAGCAGTGCAAGTAGCGCGACTGCTCTGTAGTAAATTAACATCTAAAATAGCTAGAGGGCTACCAGCGCTGTAATCATTAGCATCAAGTTCAATATTTTCATTATGCAAAGTGCCACCTAAGAAGCTAGATACTCCACCAGTAGTTGTAGGGTGGGCAAGTCGTAGTAAGCCGTAGGCAAGAGCGACCGCCTGCTCGTCTATTCCTAGCTCTGTAATTACGGGGTAACTATCACTTGCAAAAGTCCAAATATTTCGGTTATGCTCATCGGTAGCATCAAAAAAACCTTTGAAAATCCTAGCGTTAGCGGAGCCAGTGGAGCCTAGCATACCAGCTGTATCACTAGAGGCAATGTTTGCAGAAACACCTATACGACTTGCTGCTGCTAGTGCTCCACTAGTCTCAATATTCCAGTAGCTATTTTTTATAGTTCCTGTATTCGTAGCAACCAATCCAAAACCACTAATACCCAGGGCATAGCTAAAACCTAGGTTACCAGAATTCGAACCCACCAAACCGCCATAAACGCTGCTATTGCTAATACTACCGCTAGCACTGCTGTTGCTAATTGTAGAACTACTATCTACATGTCCTGCTAAACCACCGTAATTATAGCTGTCTGCTCCATTGCTACTAACACTACCACTAGCACTGCTGTAGCTAATTGTAGAATTAGTCAATCCTCCTGCTAGACCACCAAAATACCGAGTATTACTGCCACTGCTACTAACACTACTACTGCTACTGCTGTAGCTAATTGTAGAATTAGTCAATCCTCCTACTAGACCACCAAAATACTGAACAGAAATTCCACTGTTACTAATACTGCTACTAGCGCTGCTATAGCTAATATCAGAGCTAATACTCCGCCCCACCAAACCACCATAAAATTTAGCACTAAATCCACTGTTACTAGCCACGCTACCATTAGCGCTACTATAGCTAATTGTAGAATTATTCTGCATATATCCTACCAAACCACCAAAAGCCCAATTGTTGCTTCCGTTACTAGCCACGCTACCATTAGCGCTACTATAGCTAATTGTAGAATTATTCTGCATATATCCTACCAAACCACCTACATTATCAGGATCACTGCCTATAACAGACACACTGCCGCTACTATAAGCATAGCTAATATCACTACTTGATACATGCCCAACAATTCCTCCTACATTATCTGCATTATCTGTGTTACCGCCTACTATACTCAAATCACTAGTGACATTTGTAATAGTTGTATCTGTAATTCTGCCTAGTATGCCCCCTATGTTTGCTCCTGTTGCTTGAAGTTTGCTGTTAACATCTACTGCTCTAATTTGTACCCTGCTAATAGCGCTATTTTCTGCCCTGCCTGCTAGAGCGCCTACATCACTATCACCAGCAATAGAGGCTACTTCTACTACCAAGTTATCAATCGTAGCTCCAGATAAAGCGGAGAATAAGCCAAGATAATCCCCACCGTCAATAACAAGGTTTGCGATGCTATAACCATTGCCCTGCAAAATACTAGTAAAAGGATCGTTTTGACTGCCTATAGGCTGCCAGTTTGCAAAGGAACTCAAATCAAAATCACCTAAGAGCTCGTAACCACGACAATCACTGCCTCCACATTTCACGCTTGCATCGCTAGCGCTAGTTTTGTAGCTTGTACCTGCTAAATTATAGCGAATATGATCCAAGTACTCCTGTGTTATAATATCTATGAGTCCATTTTTGTTGTAATCTACGGTGAGATCATTTTCTAAAATAGTGATGGACGCTGATAAACTATCAGGGATAACTCCCCTAATATTTGTAATATTCAAAGTAAAGTCTTCGGCTGGCTCTGGTCTGTCATCATCCTTGATTTGTAGCACAATAGTAGCATCAGTATCCTTAGCTAAGATTGTCTTAGAGCCAAAAATAGCTCCCGTAAAATCACTAGTACTAGTTGAGATATGTTGTACAAACCAATCAAAGCTCAGAGTGCTACGAGCCCTATGGTTTAATTCTAGTGTAAATACCAACTCATCACCTTCTCTAGTGCTGAGAGTTGGAGGTTGTAAAGAAATTCTTGATTGAATAGTGTTTAGAGTAATTTCAAACTTTTTGGTAAGACTAGCAGCTCCTTTGCTAATGATAGCAGCTAGTTGTAAAGTACCATCGGTCTGTGGATTTTGATTTGAGAAAATAATTTCACAAGAATTGCTTGGGCTTTTTTCAATCTCAATACTTCCTGCTATTTTTTGTAGAGTAATAGTAGCACCATTAGCACCTGTCGTAGTCATTATGGTATCTGTACTACCAGCAGCGCAAATAGCACTGTTACTCTGTAGTAAATTGACATCTAAAATAGCTAGAGTGTCCCTAGCGTTGTAACTATTAGCAATCAGCTCAAGATTTTCATTATTGAGAGTGCCTCCTAAAAAACTGTCTAGAGTATTGTCGCTGACATAGGGACTAGCAAGTCGTAATAAACCATAGGCAAGACTAACCGCTTGTTTGTCTAGCCCTAGCTCTGTAATTACAGGGTAATTACCGCTTGCAAAAGTCCAAATCTTTCGGTTATGTTCATCAGTAGCGTCTGCAAAATCTTCGAAAATCGTAGCTCCAGCAGAGCCAGTGGAAGCTAGCATACCAGCTGTATCACTAAAGCCAATGTTTGTCACACTGCCTATGACAGGTGCTAATAGTGCTCCACTAGTCTCGCTATTCCAATAGCTATTAGTTATAGTGCCTGTATTCGTATTAACCAATCCATAAGATGCAAAACCTAGGGCATAACTAAATTTTAAATTACCTTTATTATTGCCTTTATTATTGCCTACCAAACCTGCTGGATTGCTGGCAAATACAGAGCTACTAGACCAGCTATGCCGGACTTCTCCAGCAGAAAAACCAACCAAACCGCCGTAATTTTTATTGTCATCTCCACTACTAGTAACGCTACCACTAGCGCTGCTATAGCTAACTTTAGAACTAACCTCTACTCTGCCAGCTAAACCGCCGTAATTGTTATTATTTTCTCCGCTACTAGTAACACTGCCACTAGCACTGCTATAGCTAACATTAGAGTTGATTCTCATAGTTCCGACCAAACCACCGTACGCCCTATTGTCATCTCCACTACTCGTAACGCTGCCACTAGCACTACTATAACTAACTGTAGAACTATAGTGTACCTGCCCCAACAAGCCTCCTACAAAATCAACTCCACCACTCGCAGACACACTGCCGCTACTAGTAGCATAGCTAATATCACTACTTGATACATAGCCAACAATTCCGCCTACATTATCTGCACTATCATCATTACCTCCTACTATACTCAAATCACTAATGACATTTGTAATAGTTGTACCTGTGATTGCTCCTAGTATGCCCCCTATGTTTGCTCCTGTTGCTGAGAGTTTACTGTTAGTATTTGCTGCTCTAATTTGTACCTTGTTAATAATACTATTTGCTGCACTACCTGCTAGAGCGCCTACATTATTATCACCACTAATAGAGGCTACTTCTACTACCAAGTCATCAATCGTAGCTCCAGATAAAGCGGCGAATAAGCCAATATTATTTCCTCTGTCAATAGCAAGGTTTGTGATGCTATAGCCGTTACCCTGCAAAATACTAGTAAACGGATCACTTGTACTGCCTATGGGTTGCCAATTTGTATTCAAAGCAATATTAGCTAAGAGCTCGTAGCCACGACAAATATTGTCTCCGCAATTCTTACCTGTATCAGTAGTGCTAGTTTTGTAGCTTGTACCTGCTACATTATAGCGAATATTATCAAAGTACTCCTGTGTTACAAGATCTATGAGTCCATTACCATCGTAATCTACACTAACACCTATATCACTTTCTGCAATAATAATAAGCATTGATAAACTATCAGGAGTAGCTCCTCTAATACTTGTAATATGCAAGGTAAAATCTTCGGCTAGCTCTGGTATGAGGTCATCACTAGTGTCAATGACAATGTCTGTAGTAGTGCTTCCTGCTCTAATCCTCTTTGTACCTGCTAGGGCTCCCGTAAAATCCTCAGCAATAGTTGAGCTATGCTGCAAGTACCAATCAAAGCTGACATCTAGGGCGCTTGCTTTGTTTAATTGCAAAATATAGCTCAAACTACCACCTTCTGTTACGCTACTATAGTCTTGTTCAAAGTCAATGGTTGGTTGAGGGTCATTTTCTATAATCCTGCCTCCTGCTTCTAGCCTATCAGGGGTAGCTCCTCGAATATTTGTAATATTTAAGGTAAAAATCTCATCTGTCTCGTAGATAGTATCATTACTGGTATCAATAACAATATCTGTGGTAGTGCTTCCTGCTCTAATCCTCTTTGTACCTGCTAGGGCTCCCGTAAAATCACTAGTGCTAGTTGAGCTATGTTGCACGAACCAATCAAAGCTGACATCTAGAGCACTTGCTTTATTTAATTGCAATCTGTAGCTGAGACTAGCACCCTCTGTGGCAGTGCTATCTTGCTCAAACGAAATAATTGGTTGAGGGTCATTTTCTATAATGCTACCACTTGCTTCTAGCCTATCAGGGGTAGCTCCTATAACATTGATAATATTGAGAGTAAAAATCTCATCTGTCTCATAGATACTATCATCACTAGTATCAATGCTAATAGTTGTACTAGTATCCCCTGCTCTAATCAGCTGCGTGCCGAATATAGCACTCGTAAAATCACTAGTGCTAGTTGAGCTATGTTGCACTAACCAATCAAAGCTAATATCTGTAGTACTAGTATTAGTTAGTTGCAAAGTATAGCTCAAACTACCACCTTCTGTTACGCTACTATAGTCTTGCTCAAAGTCAATGGTTGGTTGAGGGTCATTGTCTATAATCCTGCCACCTGCTTCTAGTCTATCAGGGGTAGCTCCTCGAATATTTGTAATATGTAAAACAAAGCTCTCGTCACCCTCATAGATACTATCATCGCTAGTATCAATGCTAATAGTTGTAGTGGTGTCTCCTGCTCTAATCTGCTGTGAGTCTGCTATAATGCCCGTAAAATCACTAGTGCTAGTTGAGCTATGCTGCAAGTACCAATCAAAAGCAATATCTCTAGTGCTAGTATGAGTTAATTGCAAAGTATAGCTCAAACTACCACCTTCTGTTACGCTACTATAGTCTTGCTCAAAGTCAATGGTTGGTTGGACGTCACTGTCTATAATCCTGCCATCTGCAACTAGAGCGTCAGGGGTAGCTCCTGTAACATTGGTAATATGTAAGGTAAAGTCCTCGTTGCCCTCGTAAATAGTATCATTACTGGTATCAATGCTAATAGTTGCTGTAGTATCCCCTGCCGCAATTCTCTGTGAGCTTGCTATAATGCCCGTAAAATCACTAGTGCTAGTTGAGCTATGTTGCACTAACCAATCAAAGCTAATATCTGTAGTACTAGTATTAGTTAGTTGCAAAGTATAGCTCAAACTACCACCTTCTGTTACGCTACTATAGTCTTGCTCAAAGTCAATGGTTGGTTGGACGTCACTGTCTATAATCCTGCCATCTGCTACTAGAGCACTAGGAGAAGCTCCCGTAACATTGATAATATTGAGGCTAAAATCCTCATTGCCCTCGTAAATAGTATCATTACTGGTATCAATGCTAATAGCTGTGGTGGTATCTCCTGCTCTAATCTGCTGTCTCCCAGCTGTAACTCCTCTAAAATCACTAGTGCTAGTTGAGCTATGCTGCAAGTACCAATCAAAACTAACATCTGCAACACTTACCCTATTTAATTGTAGTCTATAGACGAGCATATTACCCTCTAGAGCAACGATAGTTGCTTGCTCAAAGACAATGGTTGGTTGAGGGTCATTTTCTATAATGCTACCACTTGCAACTAGAGCGTCAGGGGTAGCTCCTGTAACATTGGTAATATGTAAGGTAAAGTCCTCGTTGCCCTCGTAAATATTATCATCACTGGTATCAATGCTAATAGCTGTGGTGGTATCTCCTGCTCTAATCTGCTGTCTCCCAGCTGTAACTCCTCTAAAATCACTGCTGCTAGTTGAGCTATGCTGCAAGTACCAATCAAAACTAACATCTGCAACACTTACCCTATTTAATTGTAGTCTATAGACGAGCATATTACCCTCTAGAGCAACGATAGTTGCTTGCTCAAAGACAATGGTTGGTTGAGGGTCATTTTCTATAATGCTACCACTTGCAACTAGAGCGTCAGGGGTAGCTCCTATAACATTGGTAATATGTAAGGTAAAGTCCTCGTTGCCCTCGTAAATATTATCATCACTGGTATCAATGCTAATAGTTGCTGTAGTATCTCCTGCTCTAATTAGCTGTGAGCCTGCTAGGGCTCCTCTAAAATCACCTGTGCTAGTTGAGCTATGCTGCAAGTACCAATCAAAGCTAGCATCTAGAGCACTTGCTTGATTTAATTGCAAGCTGTAGCTGAGACTAGCACCCTCTGTGGTAGTGCTATCTTGCTTAAACGAAATAATTGGTTTATCTTGATCATCTATAATACTGCTATCTACTAATAAACTATCAGGGGTAGCTCCTGTAACATTGGTAATATGTAAGGTAAAGTCCTCGTTGCCCTCGTAGATAGTATCATCACTAGTATCAATGCTAATAGTTGCCGTGGTGCTTCCTGCTCTAATCAGCTGTGAGCCTGCTAGGGCTCCTCTAAAATCACCTGTGCTAGTTGAGTGATGTTGTATGAACCAATCAAAAACGACATCTTTGATGCTTGCTTTATTTAATCGTAGCCTATAGTTGAAGCTAGCAGCCTCTAGTGCGGTGTTATCTTGCTTAAACAAAATAATTGGTTGATCTTTATCTATAATGCTAGCAACTACTGATAAACTATCAGGGACGGCTCTTATAACATTGATGATACTCAAAGTAAAGCTCTCATTGCCTTCATAGATGTTATCATCACTAGTATCAATGACAATATCTGTAGTAGTGCTTCCTGCTATAATCCTCTTTGTACCTGCTAGGGCTCCCGTAAAATCATCTGCGCTAGTTGAGTGATGCTGTAAGTACCAATCAAAAACAACATCTTTGATGCTTGTTTTATTTAACTCAAAGACAAATCTAAAAGTTTCTCCTTCTTTTGTGTTGACAGACCGCTCAAGTGAGTGTAGCGCAACATCTGTAATGTTTGTTGTTGGTGCACCTACATCATTACTACAAGCAAGAATAAAGAGGCTACAAAATAGCAAAACAAAAATTTTATAATAAATATAATTTTTGGATATTATTAAAGGTAATTCTGTCATAAACAAATTTTAAAAAATATAAAGCGAGTCTTTTACTTTACTACCTATTGATTCACAAAATCAACCTTTTAATAATTTTGTAATACTAGCAGATATTTTTGATAATTATAGATTGTAGTCGTAAAAATCATTTTGAATTACAAATTATCGTATAAAAATTACCGCTAACTTAATCGTAAGAGTTTCGCTTTTGCTGAGTTAGTATTTTGTTTAGACTTTACCTCTGGTATATAAATCAGCAAACACTAGCTCTAGTGGAGAATAGCAGGCGCCAGCTAGAATAATATTTGCTACCCACTAAACCTGTAGTTAGTTATTACAAAACTACTTATTTTTATAATTTTTGAAGAATTAGCTTAAATATTTTGAATATATTTTACTATGCCTTGCTTTATCCCTTTTGCTATTCTTTGCAAATAAACTGTTTGAGAAAGCAAGCTTCTTTCTTGCTTATTAGAGATAAAGCCCACTTCTACTAAAATACTAGGCATTTGTGTTCCTATGAGCACAATGAAAGGAGCTTTTTTTACTCCTAAATTTTTTACTTTGTAAATTGATAAACCACTAACTAAAGAGCTTTGCACCATCTGTGCTAACTTTTTTGATTCTGGTATTTTAGTATGATTGATCAACTCACTTAGAATAGCTTGTAAATCACCAACATTTTTTTCAGTAGTGCTATTTTCCCTAGCTGATAGAGTTAATGTTCTTTGATTTGTAGTTAGATTTAAGTAGTAGGTTTCTACTCCACTAACTTGCCGATTAGTAAAAGAATTAACATGAATACTAATAAATAAATCACCTTTTTTAGCGTTAGCAAAGGCAGATCTTCTTTCTAATGCTACTGCACTATCATCATTCCGTGTAAGCAATACTTGAGTGTTTGGTAAAGATTTGTTAATTTCTTTTCTTAAAATTTGTGCTATTTTTAAAACAATAGATTTTTCGTAATAATTTTTTCCATACACTGCCCCTGGATCTTTACCACCGTGTCCAGGGTCTAAAATAATTCGGTTAACCTTTAATCCTAAAGCATTTTTTAAATTTATTTTATTAGCCGATTTTGTTAAATCTAACTCACTTAAAATATTTTCCCATTCTGGTTTATTTTCTTGTCCAAAAATATCTATGATGATTTTATGATCATCGCCTAATTCAGTAGAAAATACTTTTATCTCTGTTAGTGTATAAAGGTCTAGCACTAAGCGAGTGGTCTGTGGATCAAACTGAGAAATCCGCAAACTACGAATAATGCCGTTATTTGTTACTTTTTTTCTAAAAAAATTTTTTGGTAATATTCCACCTACAACATCAATATAAAACCTAGGCGGTATTTCTAAATTTTCATCTGCTCTCAATGCTTGGTATTTGTAAGGTAATTTTTGATCTAGGGTTAAAATCACCCTCGTCCAGCTAGCAGTTGTAAAATAGTCTAAATCTTTGATTTTAGCTTTAACTATAGGCAAAGAAGTTTTTTTACTAACTCCTGAAATTTTCAGGCTTTTGGTATTTTGAGCAGAATTCTCAGTGGCTATTATTTTAAGTTTAGCTTTAGCTTCTTTAGTAAAAGCGCTTTTGGGGTATTCTGTTAGCAGTTTTTGTAAATAGCTCTTTTGTAAATGACGATTTGTTTTTTGGTAATTACTCGCAATCAAAAAAAGTGCATCGTCAGCTAGATAACTCTTAGGATATTTTTGGTATAATTTTTCAAAAAACTTACTACTATTTTGTAAGTGCTCTAGCTTCTTATTCCACAAGTAAAGCGAAGCATAAAGATTGCCTATATTATAAAGAGATTTTGTAGCTTGAATAGAATGAGGAGCAGTTTGATAAATATTTTTAAATTGTTTGATGGTGTTAGTCCAGTTATGTTCATATTTGTAAAAACTTTCATCCTCAAAAAGACGATAAAAATTGTCACTCGCAGCTTTATAAGAGTTTTCATTACTTATCAAAGCCGTAGTCCAGCATACTAATAAAAAGATCAACAATAACTTTTTATTCATTTTATAAATTTAAAATATCTAGCGTCTAAAAAATACATTTTTTTACTTACAAGGGTTATGCTATTGATTATATGGAAAAGCCACAACAAAAACAATTAGCCTTCTCTTTTTTAGAAGTAGGCATTATACTTTTAATAGTGAGTGTAATATTTGCTATCTCCTATAGCTCTTTTCGTCCCTACTATCAAAAAAAACAAGTAGCTCTAGTTGCAGAAAAAATTGCTAGTCAAATTCACTTTTTACGCTCGCAGGCTATCTTGCAACAAACAAAATACACAGCTTGGTTTGATGGGCATACTTGGAATGTACTCAAAGATTCTCCCCCAAGCTCGTATAAAATTAACTACAATGCAAATTATACCTATTTTATCAATGCTAGTCACAAAATTTATTTTTATCCAAGCGGCAGAGTAAGTTTTTTAAGTATTTTTATTACTAATGGAGCTTACACTAGACGTATTATTATTGCATCTACTGGAAGGATAAGGTTTGAAAACGGATAAATAAATAATGAAAAACAATAAAATCTTTGGCTTTAGTCTGTTAGAAACTGCTGTAGCTAGTATATTTTTATCTTTAAGTTTGCTACTTATTCACCAATTCGTAGCAAGATCTTCGCAATCTTTGTTTTTTGCTAATGAAGTTATTTTACAAAAAACACAAAATTTTTTTTCTGGAATAAATTTATTGCCAATAACTAAACCGTTGCCCGCATCTATCAAATGGAAAAAAAATGCAAAATGCACTACCAACCACCCTCAGCTAGCTTGCTCTCAGTTTCAAATTCAATTTCCAGATGGAAAAATTTTTATTTGGTATAAATATGAAAAATTTTAACGGAGGTTTTACACTTATAGATACAGTTGTTGCTCTTTTTGTATCTAGCCTATTACTTGCGATTGTCACTACTAGTTTTCCTAACTACAACAGATTACTAAACAAACTCCAAGCTAGACTAGGCTTTCAAGAACAGTATATTTTATTTTTTTTACAATTAGAAGATGACTTCTTTGCTTCTGCTTTAGATCATCAATCTAAAATCAAAATAGCAAAAAACTTGCAATTCAAACGCTGGGAATGGAGTTACAACACAAATGACTTTCACGAAAAAATAACCTCTTACCATTACAAAAAATCTACAAAAGAGATTAGAAAAAAGGTCAATAACGAAAAGAGATTTACTTCTATTTTAAAACAAGTAAGCGAATTTACATACAAGGTCATAGACAATAGTGACGCTTTTTGTTTAAAAATAACCACGCAGAATATTTTTGATAAAATTGCTAGAAAACAGGTATTTTGTCGTCATTTTTAAATTGATTGATTTTTAAGCGTTTTTTGCGTAACCTAACCGTTAGGTAGTACTTATGAATAAGAAACAAAAACTGCTAGTTTGTCCGCTAGCTCCTCTCAGAGAAGTAGTTATTTTTCCTGGAATTACTGCTACTCTCTACATAGGAAGAGAGTTAACCTTGGCGGCAGTAGAAAAATGCTTGACATCCGATAACAAGATAGTCGTGGTTGCTCAAAAAACTAGGCAAGCTCAAAAGCCTCTAGTTTCTAGCCTTTACACTGTAGGGACTTTAGGTAAAATTTTACAAATAGTAAAATTGCCTCATAACAAAGTCAAAATTTTATTCGAAGCACACCAAAGAGTAAAAATTAAAAAAGTCGTTTTATTACAGGATCACTATAGTGCAGAAGTCCAGTTACTAACAAGTAAAGAAGAATTTACCTCACAAACTCTAGAGTTAACGCAAATAATTTGTAAAAGATTTTATAATAATCTAACAAAAAATAACGATTTTAAAAAAATTATTCAAACATTAGCCAAACAACCTGCACTTTTTTGCGATTTTTTTGCCTCTACCTTAAATATCGCGCTCCAAGCTAAACAACAATTATTAGAGGAGATAAATACTCTCAAGCGTATTCAGCTATTTTTTAAAATTTTATTAGCAACAGAAAAAAAAGAAAAACTAAAACAACAAACTAGTAAAAATTTAAGTACACAAGACTCAATAAAGAATAAAAAACTTTACTCACAAGATCAAATTAAAATTTTAGGAGAAGAAGTTTTAGAAAATAAAGAAAATCCTTACATCAAAAAAATTAAAGCAGCAAACCTTCCTGAGAATGTAGCAGCAGTAGTTTTAGAAGAGGTAGAAAAATTAAATACTACAATGGGTTTTAACGCCGAGGGTAGCATTATCAAAAATTATATTGATTGGATTTTCAAAATTCCTTGGCATGCAAAAAGCAAAGAGAGTTTTAGTTTAAAAAAAGCAACTACTATTCTCAATCGTAACCATTACGGGTTAGCTAAAATCAAAGAAAGAATTTTAGAATTTATCGCTGTTATCAAAGTAGTAGGTGAGCTACGAGGACCAATACTTTGTCTAGTAGGACCGCCGGGAGTAGGTAAAAGCTCTCTAGCAAAAACAATCGCAGAATCTTTAGGTAGAGAATTTTGTCGTATTAGCTTAGGAGGCGTACGTGATGAAGCAGAGATTCGTGGACACCGCCGCACTTACATAGGAGCTATGCCCGGAAAAATCATTCAAGCAATGAAAAAGGCAAAAACTATCAACCCTCTAATTCTACTAGATGAAATAGACAAAACTACTATAAGTCAAATGGGTAGCCCTGCTGCTGCCTTGCTAGAAGTTTTAGATAGAGAGCAAAATCATAGTTTTATGGACCACTATCTAGATTTAGAATACGATCTTTCAAAAGTGTTATTTTTCTGTACGGCAAACAATACTACGCAAATACCAACCCCCTTATTAGATAGAATGGAGCTTATTGCTCTAAACGGTTATACAGAATTAGAAAAAACCCATATTTTTAAAAAACATCTTTTGCCAAAAATTGCTAAAGAGCACGGACTAACTCCCAAACAAATCAACATTGAGATAGATAGTATTTTGAAAATTATTCAATGCTACACTAGAGAATCGGGAATTAGAGAATTAGAAAGAAACCTAGCAAAAATTTGTCGCAAAATAATCAAAACTTTTGTGACTACTAAACAAACAAAACAAAAGGTTACTATTCGTAGTGAAAATTTGAAAGATTACTTAGGAGTACCACAATATTCTTACGGTAATAAAAATAAAACCAACCTCGTAGGAGTTGCAACCGGACTAGCTTGGACTAATTACGGAGGAGATTTGATTTTGATTGAAGTTTCTTGTATGAAAGGAAAAGCTAATATTCAATTAACTGGTCAACTAGGAGAAATTATGCAAGAGTCGGCTAAAGCTGCTTTGAGTTTTGTAAAAAGCAACGCCAATAATTTAGGAATTTATTCTAATATTTTTCAAGAAATAGATATTCATATTCACATACCAGAAGGAGCTACGCCTAAAGATGGTCCGTCTGCGGGAGTAACTTTAATTGCAGCTTTGGTCTCTAACCTTACAGGTATTGCACTCTACAACACAGTAGCTATGACAGGAGAAATCTCTCTCAGGGGGAGAGTGCTGGCTATTGGAGGCTTACACCAAAAACTTTTAGCAGCAAAAAGAGCTGGTATCACCGATGTTATTATACCTTTAGAAAACGAAAAAGATTTAGCAGATATTCCAGCAGAAATTCTACAAAATTTAAAAATACACTGCAAAAATAACATCTGGGAGATTTTAGAGATTGCACTAGCAAGAATGCCACAAATTGTAAAAGACGATGATTTAACAAAGCAAGAGCAAAATATTACTAATAGTTACCTTAATCTTGCTAAACAACCTACTAGCTCTGTCATTCCGCCCACAGATAAATTAGCAAAATGATACCTGCTAATTTCTTGTAACAAAGGAAACTCGTCCCCAGTAGAAATTCCTATACCTGCTCTTTGTATCATCTCCTTATCATTTTCATTATCACCTACCGCAATGACTTGCTCCATTCCAAAATCTTCTGCTTCTAAAATTTTAGCGATACCTCTTGCTTTATTCACGTTTGTAGGGAGAAGTTCTATAGTATTCATATGAGTCTTTAAGAATCTGACTTTCATTTTAAACTCTAGAGAATTTTTTAATTTATTTATTTTTTGCGCTTCTTCACAAAAAACAACTTTCACCGCACCCTTAAACTCAAGCCCTCTCAAGTCTTCTATAACCTGACCTTCCTCAAAATGCACCCCTTCCCCTGCCCACGATTTTTTTGTCGACTTAATAATCCTACAATCTGAAAAATGAATTTTAAAAGACAAAGGGTATTGAGAGTGAAAATCAACTAACTCTGCAATAAGTTGAGTGTCAAGAGTCTCTACCACTTGAGGTCTAAACTTTTTATCAATAACTACTGCGCCGTTATGTACGACTACATTTTCTTCAATTTCTAATGCTTCTAAAAATTTTCTAGCACTTTCTTGACTCCTACCAGTAGCAACAGATACTCTCAAACCTAGTTTGCGTATTTCTTTGACGCCCGCTAAAACTTGTTTGGTTAAAAAAAAATCTTTGTTAACTAAAGTTCCATCCAAATCAAAAAATATTATTTTCCAATTCATCTTAACTTTTTAAAATCTTTTCTCTTACTTCGTTAGGCATAATCTCTATGAGTTTTTTAGCCATCTCTATAGTTCCTTCTGCCGAAGAAGTGTGTAGCTGCTCTAAAGAAACTTTTTTCTGGTGCACTCCCCATTTTATAATCTTACTAATAATTTGTTTTTGAGATTCCGCTTGATTAGAGGTGTTTTGTGGGGTAATAGCTTGCGCTGCCCCCAAACTAGGTGCATGACTAGGAGGTGTTTGTAAATTAGGCGCAGCAAAATTCATATCTAACAACTCGCTATTAGCATTGCCACTAGCACAAGTGACACTTACTACGCCTTTGAAAAGACTAATAGCTCTAGTAAGTGCTTGGAGCTCGCTTTCATTTAAATTATCGTGAAAAGCCACTGTATAATTACGCATAGTACTCGCTATTTTAAAATAATGTCATCTGTTCGGTATCAAGAATAAAATTTTCTAGAAGAGAAAACAAGATAAACCGTATATTTATTTTTCTCTATTTTAGAATATCTACTATAAATTTTGACTATAAATATTGCAATAAACCTTAAAAAATAATTGTAAATAAAATAAATATCTTGTATTTTGGTTAGTGGGTCGGTAGCTCAGTTTGGTAGAGCACTTGACTTTTAATCAAGTGGTCAGGGGTTCGAGCCCCCTCCGACTCAAAAGAACTAATTTAAGAATCTTTGAGGAAGTAAATACTCACATAACAATATTATTTATAATGTCCCCATCGTCTAGTCGGCCTAGGACATCGCCCTTTCACGGCGGCAACAGGGGTTCGAATCCCCTTGGGGATACATTTAATGCAAATATGGGTACGTCTAAAATTCAATACGATCTTTTACTTAAACTCAACCAAACTATCCAAAAAGTTATAGACAAACAAATCACAGATAACGAGCCTCCAGAGGTCAATGCTACCATTAGTAGATTGCAAAAAGCAGGTTTTGCTAACGAAAAAATTCGCCAAATGATAGGAAAGCTAATTGCCAAACACTTTCAATCTTTGTTACAAAAACAATTTTCGTACACAGCATATAAAGAAGACTTAAAAAAATTACCAACATCTAAAGATGTAAAGAAGTGAATAATAAATTGGAAAGCTTTTTAACTCAAACCACTTGGGAAAAAAAACCTGTCTTTCAAGTCTCTCTTAGCTCTTATACTTCCTTCAAATGCAATGCTACAGCAAGAGCTGTATTAAAAATCTCTACTTCTCAGGAGTTAAAAAAAATCTTACGCTTGTGTAACGAAAACTCTACTCCTTTTCTAGTGCTAGGCAAAGGCTCTAATAGTATTTTTACAGATAATGGTTTTGATGGAGTTTTGCTGTTGCTAGATGGAGAATTCAAACAAATAACTTTTTGCGCAAACCACCAAGTTTTAGCAGGTGCAGGAGTTTCAGCAACTAGACTCTCACAACAACTAAAAAAAAAATCTCTAGGAGGAGGAGAATTTTTGATAGGAATTCCAGCGTCTGTGGGAGGATTAGTTTTTATGAACGCGGGAGCAAACAGCAAAGAATGTCAGCAAATTATCCAGCAAGTAATAAGTTTTGACTCTCAGGCGATGCTGCATCAAAGAAAAAAAGAGCACATTACTTTTGGTTATCGTTATTCTAGCTTTATGCAACAGCCAGAAATCATCACAAAAATACTTTTCCAATTTTTCTCTCAAAACGAAACAAATATCCAGGAGCAACAACAAGCAATTTTGATAAAAAGAAAACAAACTCAACCTATTTATGCTGCTACTTGGGGCTGTGTGTTTCAAAACCCTCGAGATTATTTTGCTGCGGATCTAATAGAAAAATGTGGATTTAAGGGAAAAAATTTTGGTGGTTTGATTGTAAGTAAAAAACACGCAAATTTTTTTGAAAACAAAAATAATGCAAACTTTAGTGACATTAAAAATGCCATTATACAAATACAAAAAAAAGTTTGGAAAAACTTCAAAGTATTTTTAATGCCAGAAGTGAGAATTTTTAACTCAAAAGGAGAAATCATAAAAAAATTTTACCAATTCTCTAGCATTTAAAAAATTTTTATTCTTTTTTCAAATTGTGCTAGTTATTTTATGAGTACTAAATCTTTTAATTATAAAGTAGATATAAACAATGATAGATTCTATAGAAGGACAAGTCAGTCCTATTGATGTGAAGGAATGGATTGCTCAAAAAAAACAGTGTTATCTGTTTGACCTGCGTGATAAAGAAGAATCACAAAAAAACCCTATCAAACCTTTTCAAGTGATTCCAGCTACCCAAGTCAGCAAAATCATTCCTCAAATTAATACAGAAAATATCGTTTTTCTACTTTGCCAAGACTCCACAAGAAGTATAGAAGCACAAAAAATTTTTGCTTCTTGCGGAATATCTTCTTTTGTAATTCGCGGTGGCGCTACAGATTGGCAAAAAATTTAATTGCTAGAAATAGTATTTTTGTAGCCTGTGCTTAAATAAAAATGACTTATCAAAAAATCTGTGACCCTGTAATCAACACTAAAGGATTTAATATTGTGGTATATGATATTCATCTTAGCCTCACAGAAATAAATTTTATGATGATTGTCTCAGCAAACTCTACAATGCATATACAAGGCATTTGTCAAAATGTTAAATTAAAATTAAAAGAAAAAAATATTTTCCCTTTGAGCATAGAAGGAGATAAAGAAAGTAGTTGGGTTTTAATGGACTACAAAGATACTATACTACATGTTATGACTATAGATTTTAGAGAAAAATACAATTTAGAAGCATTATACGAGAAAAGCTTTCAAGCAAAAAAAATACTTACTTAAAACCAAACTCTACCTAATTATAGGCACAGAAAATCAAAGCAACAAACTCACTTTGCATACAAAATATTAGATCAGTTTTTAGTTATTGATCATCAAAATTTACAAAAATAAATATTTGGTTTTTAAAAGAATATAGCGACGATTGTCACAAAAACAATTTTCTACCAAGTAGTAAAATAAATTGATACGCATGGAAAATACCTGGTTAACAAACGCTTATTTTTTAAAAAAAAATAAAATTGATTTTATCTTAATTACAATTTTGGAATACCACGGCTCCGCTCCTAGGAAAACTGGTACAAAAATGATTGTTTGTGATAAAGAGCAATATGGCTCCATTGGAGGAGGCAAACTAGAGTGGGAAGCCAGCAAGTTAGCACTAAAAATGCTCGAAACAAAACAAAATCAAAAATTGCAAACCTATCACTTAAGCGCAAGCTTAGGGCAATGTTGTGGCGGTACAGTATCGTTGCTGCTAGAAGGATTTTTTTTCCAAAAAATTCCTGTGATAATTTTTGGTGCAGGGCATCTAACTCAAGCACTAATCCCCATATTGCAAACACTAGCCTATCAAATAACCGTAGTAGATGCTAGAGAGAATTTGCTAGAAAAACTTCCAAGCAATGTACAAACAATTGCTGCTGAAAACCCCCAAGACGAAGTAGTTGATTTTAATGCTAATGTTTGCTACCTAATTATGACTCACGATCATAGCCTAGATTTTGCTATTGCAGAACAAGTGCTAGATAAAAAAAACTTTCTTTATCTAGGAATTGTAGGCTCCCAAAAAAAATCTTTGAGATTTAAAAAAAAACTCTCTCAAAAAAAATATCACCAAGATTTGATAAATAAAATTTTTTGTCCTATAGGCTTACACCTAGGAGATACCAACCATCCTACAGAAATAGCTATCTCTATCGCGGCACAATTACTTCAAGAAACTAAAAAATAACTATATGGCTTTTTCTTAATATTGCTATCTTCTAGTTTGTAGTAAAATTGTACCCATCACTCAAAGAGCAACAATAACAATTTTAGAAAAATTTGCAGTAATAACCAAAAAAATATAGAGTATCAAATATCTTAACTCTTGCAAGAAATACATAATGCCAAAGTACGATTACAATATTGTAACCATCGGCGGAGGGGCTGCTGGACTAGTTACTAGTTATATTGGAGCTATACTCAAAGCTAAAGTTGCTCTAATCGAAAGACACAAAATGGGAGGAGATTGTCTAAATACAGGCTGCGTTCCTAGTAAGGCTCTTATAAAAACTGCAAAAGTAATTCAAAGTTTTAAAAAACATAAGATTTATGGGCTAGAAAATGTGAGTTACAAGGTCAATTTTTCTGCTGTGATGAAACAAGTGCAAGAAGTCATCAAAAAAATAGAGCCACATGATAGCATCAAAAGATATACAAAATTAGGAGTGAAGTGCTACCAAGAAAATGCAGAACTACTATCCAATCATGAAATCAAACTAGCTAGTGGTAAAAAAATTACCTCTAAAAATATTGTGATAGCTACAGGTGCAACCCCCGCAATTTTTCCCATTCCCGGACTAGATAAATTAAATTATGTGCATTCTGATAATATCTGGGACTTAAAAAACTTACCTAAAAGAATGCTATTTTTAGGAGGAGGTCCCATAGGATGCGAATTGGCTCAGTGTTTTGCAAGACTAGGTAGCAAGGTAAGTATTATTGATATAGCTCCTACTCTTTTACCTCGAGAAGACCCTGAAATCGCCAAGTTTGTGATTGATGCTCTCTCTCAAGATGGTATTGAATTTATAGGCAATGCTAAAATAGACAGGTTTGAAAAAACTTCAAAAGAAGAAAAAGTTTATTACGAACAAGACAAAAAAAAGCATAGCTTAACTTTTGATAAAATTTTTCTAGGTCTAGGAAGAAAAGCTCGCACAACAGGGTTAGGATTAGCAGAAGTAGGAATAAAATTGAACCCTAACGGTACTTTGATAGTAGATAATTATTTAAGGACTACAGTGCCTAATATTTATGGCTGTGGAGATGTAGTAGGTCCCTTTCAATTTACCCACATGGCAGCTCACCAAGCTTGGTATTGTGCGGTTAATGCTCTTTTTACCCCTCTAAAAAAATTCAAAGTAAATTATTCTGTAGTGCCTTGGGTAACTTATACCGACCCAGAAGTAGCACAAGTAGGAGAAAACGAAATCTCTTGTCAACAAAAGGGTATAGATTATGAGGTCACTCGCTACGGAATTGACGATTTAGACCGAGCTATAGCAGATAGAGAGAATAAAGGAATCATCAAAGTAATTACAGAGCCAAAAAAAGATAAAATTTTGGGTTGTACTATCTGTGCTCAAAACGCGGGGGAGATGATAGGAGAATTTATTTTAGCTATGCAATCAAAAATAGGTTTAAATAAAATCTTAGGTACCATACACCCCTACCCTACCATGATTGAAGCAAATAAATATGTAGCAGGGCGATGGAAAAGCGCCAACACTCCCCACAAAATTCTAAACCTGCTAGGTAAATTTCATAACTGGCGCAGATAGCTTGAACCTGTGGAAAAACTAGAGTTTATTATAGAGTCTTTGCTCTTTAGTAGTCCAGAGCCTCTATCTATTGCAGATTTTAAAAAAATAACTCAAAAATCAAAAAAAGATATTCAAATAACTTTGCAAGAAATAAAAAAATTTTATAAAAACCAAGATAGGTCGTTTCAATTAACTCAAATTGCTTCTGGATACCAATTAAGAACCAAACAAATCTTTACTCCGTGGATCAAAAAAAATACTTTAACCAAAAAACAATATCTAACAAAATCTGCTTTGGAAACTCTTTCAGTTATTATTTATAAACAACCTATTTCTAAACAAGATATCAATCAAGCAAGGAGCATAGATAGTAGTAGTACCATACAAAGTTTACTACAAAAAAAACTAATTCGTATTGCAGGTAGAAGGGATAGTGTCGGCAAACCTTTGCTTTATGCTACTTCTACAAAATTACTAGATGTACTAGGAATTAAAAAACTATCAGATATCCCACAACCTAACGATTAACTATGAAAAAACCAATTTTATTAGTCAAAGTAGGCACTAATTTATTAACAAAACCTAATTTAAAATTAGACTACAATAGCATCAAAGCCATTATCAAACAAATTATCATATTGCATAAAAAATATGCAATCCTACTGGTTAGCTCTGGAGCGGTAGGAGCTGGTAGAGAGATTGTTTCTCCTATTATCACAGACCCTATCACCAAAAAACAAGTATTAGCTAGTGTAGGGCAAAGCAGATTATTGCAAATTTATACTCACTTACTACAAAAAAGTAAAATTATTATAGCGCAAGCTTTGCTCACTAAAAGAGATTTTCAAAACAAAGAATCTTACTATAGTACCAAAGAAGTGCTAACCCATTTACTAGAGCAAAATATTATTCCTATTATCAATGAAAACGATGTAACTAGTAGCACAGAAAACACTTTTGGAGATAATGATCAACTAGCAGCGCTAACAGCTGCTTTGATGGAAGCAGAAAAAATAATATTGTTGAGTGATACTTTGGGGTTGTATCAAGAAGATCCTAAAAAGAATAGCCAAGCAAAACTGATCCAAAAAGTAGAAAAAATTGATGAAAGAATACTTTCTTTTGCTAAACATAGTATTTCTAAAGGAGGTACAGGAGGAATGTATAGCAAAGTCAAAGCAGCGCAAATCACCACTACTCACGGCATACCAACTATTTTGTGTAGTGGTAGAGAAAAAAATTCATTACTCAAAGGAGTAACACAAGAAGGATACGGAACTTATTTTGTGCCTCACCAAAGACAAAGACTGTCTATGAAGGGTAAATGGATACAAACAGCAGCTAAAATTTCAGGTAAAATTTTTATAGACAATGGCGCAGTCAAAGCTATACAAGAAAAAAATAGTTTACTAGCTGTAGGTATAGAAAAAATAAAAGGTGATTTTAGAGAAAAAGATATTGTTTCTATTTTGAATAAAGCTCGCCTTAGAATTGCTGTAGGAATGGTCAAAGAAAGCTCCCAAAATCTAAAGAAAATTTTAAACTCAGCAGAAAAAAAAGGGCTAACTATAGTCCATAGAGATTATCTATTCTTGCACGCTAAAAACTAATTTTAATAGACAGTAATAAAAGAAGTTTCTAAATTTTTACCTGCTCTGATTGTTTGAAAGGCTTGCGTTGCTTTTTCTACTGTAGTAAAAGGACCCGCTAAAATTTTTGAGAGACCAGTTTCGGTTGATGCAAGAGATTCGCTGTAAGTAAATTGCACCAAATCTGACGCGGCAAGACTTTCGTAATACCTCCTAAGGTCTTCTGCAAGATCTGGATTAGGAAAAATACCCAAAGAAACCTTAAACAACCCATTATTTACAGAAACTACATTAGCGTAACCGCTTCTATCGTTGATCGTGTTAATAAACTCTGATACATTCTGTGCTTTTTGTAAACTCATAGCTTGTACGCTAATAATTTCTTTATAAGAAGTGCTTTCACCTTTTTTTAGTTGCACTACTTTGTGAGCATAGCCTAAATTATTGAGTTTTTCTTTAAAAACCTTGCTACATTTTGCGTACTGACAAAGGGCTACTTGCACATAATAATCCTGGTCTGGTGCGGCAGTAGGAGCATTTATCAAAGAAGTAGTAAGCGGTTTTTTACTAACATTGTTTTTTGATTTAAAAAAGAAACTAGAAACATTATCAAACTTTTTTTGTAAATTCTTTGAGAACAACCTATTAGTAATATCAAAACCTATATTTTCTTGGAATAAATAACGACTACCCAAGATAAACATACTAAACAAAATAGCAATCAAAATTACCAATCCTATGAGAAACTTAAAAATTTGACTCACTACAGTAGTATCTAAATTCTTTTGCACTCTTCTTTTAGAAGTAGATAGCTCTGATAATACTTCTTTGAGTTCTCTGCGACTTAAGTCCATTTCATCATCATGACTAAGAGCCTCCAACAATCTATTCTTATGAAACATTTTTCCATTTATTTTATTTGTTCTTCTTGTAACTGATAGATTTTTTCGATTCCCCAAAGTGACAAATCTTGCTCTATGCTATCAATATTAGAATATTTTTTCAACAAATTTGCATCTCCTCCCGTTGCAATTACTAATGAAGCATGTCCTTGTTCTTCAAAAATTTTTTTAATACAAAAATTTATCATTCCTATATATCCAAAAAACATACCAGAATGCATACTTTCTATAGTATTTTTACCAATTATTTTTTTTGGCACTTGAAAATCTACTTTAGGAAGTTTAGCTGTTTTGTTGCTGAGTGCTTCAGCAGCAACACACATACTAGGTATGATAACGCCTCCTAAGTACTCCCCTCTTGCTCCTACTATGTCGAAAGTCACGGCAGTTCCAAAATCAATAATAATTAAAGATTGCTTATATTTTTGAAAACCTGCATACGCATTAACTAACCTATCTATTCCTAATTCTTGACGATTATATAAGTTATCTACTACAGGTATATTGTCTTCTTGCAAAATATCTACAGGTTTTTGCAAAATTTGAACAAACAATTGGGAAAAAACTTGATTTAAAATAGGCACTACACTTACCAAAACCACAGCTTTGACGCTCTTTATTTGAAAGCCATCCCTCGCAAAAACAGCAAGAATAAAATTGGCGTATTCGTCTACAGTAGCGCGCACATTAGTCTGCGCTCTCCAACTTTTGAGCAAGCTAGATTGATGAAATAAACCAATGGAGATATTAGTGTTGCCTATATCTATTGCGATTAACATAATTTAAATTTATTAAAAATAACTATAAGTTAATTTTTGAAAAGTAGGTCAACATTTTTATAATTTTTGGAAAACTTTGGTATGCATTGTATTCTGCATTAATAGCAAGCAGTTCTTGGAAAGTTTTTTGAAAATGATTTTGAAAATTGCGTTTTTTTTGCATAATACCTAGTTTAGTATATGTGCCTAAGGAGCGTAAACGGCGAATCAAAACAAAAGAAAAAAAAATAAAAAAATCATTTTCTTTAGAAAAATAATTTTTAGTCAGCCTAGTAATTAGTTGTTTTCTAGTACTTGGTATTAACTTCGAAAAACTCGCAAAAAGCAAACTTGCTAAGTCATAGAATATATGTCCCTCACAAATATCTTGATAATCAATAAAATAAGTTTTGTTTTTATAAAAAAAAATATTTCTAGCTTGAAAATCCCTAGTTACTAATCCGCTTTTTGTAGTTTGACAATAAGAGCTTAAAATATCTACCAATAAGCTAGTTTCTTCTTGAATAAAAGTAGTAAATTGTTTTTTTTTATCAAAGTACCCCAAAAAATATTTTTTAAAATAGACTATATGCTCTGGTAATAATTCTTGCAATTTTTCTTTGATATTACACTCTTGTAAAACTTCTTTTTTAGTATAGAGATTTTGCAGGTCTTCTATAATTGTTAGATAATTTGCTAAAATTTGTTTTTGGGAAGTTGTTTGCTCCATTAAAATTTCTGCAAAGTTCTTTGCTCCTAAGTCTTCTTGTAGATAAAAAATTTGCTCTTTGTCAACAGCGTAAATCGTAGGAACAGCTATATTGCTTTTTTTTAAGGCACTAGATAGACAAAGAAACCGACAGGTTTCTTTTTTATTTTGAGAATAAACTAAAATAAAAGTTTTATTTTGATGAAAGACACGGAAGATCTTTCGCGCCGAACCATCTCCGCAAAGCGCTACAACTTTATAATGACTTGCAAAGCAATCATTTAAAAAACTTTGTAAGAATAAATTTTGAGACATGCAAAGTGCAAAGTATAGAGTAACAACCTAGCAGGGCAAAATACTAAACTACGCTATCTCTAACTTTTATTTAGCACTGATGACTAAATCACTACGGTAAATTTTTAAGGTGTTTGCAATTCAATACCAGGTCCCATAGTGCTAGAAATATAAAGTTTTTGTAAATAGATACCCTTAGAAGTTGGTGGTTTTAATTTTCTTACTGTTTCAAGTATAGCTGCAATATTATCTGTAATCTGCTGGTTTGAAAAACTAATTTTTCCTACTAGCACATGTAAATTGGCAGATTTATCTATGCGGAATTCTATTTGACCTTTCTTAATTCGTTTGACAGCCCCTCCTACATCCATAGTAACTGTATCCATTTTAGGATTAGGCATCAGACCTTTAGGTCCTAGTATTTTACCAATTTTACTAACTTCTGCCATCATATCTGGAGTAGCTACAACTCGATCAAATTCTAACCAGCCACCTTGTATTTTATCAATAAGCTCTGTAGAGCCAAAAAAATCCGCCCCTGCTTGTTTGGCTTCTTGTTCTTTGGCACCCTTAGCAAACACCAAAACTCTATCTACCTTGCCAGTTCCATGTGGTAAAGAGCAATGCCCCTTAATCATCTGCTCTCCTTTTTTAGGATCAACGCCTAAACGAAACACCAAATCTATGCTTGCATCAAATTTGACTTTAGAGAATTCTTTGAGTATAGCAATCGCTTCTTGAAGAGAATACTTCTTACCTTCTTCTACTTTTGTGAGCCAAGCTTTCTTTGCCTTACTTATTTTAGTCATTTTTATTTCTTTAGAGTTTCGTATTCTGCTGGAATATTAATTCCCATGCTCTTTGCAGTGCCAGCTACCAATTTACAAGCAGATTTAATATTGTAACAATTCAAATCTGGCATTTTAACTGTTACTATTTCTTCTATTTGTTGTTTAGTGATACTACCTACCTTTGTTCTATTTGGCTGCGCAGAGCCTTTAGCTAATTTGATTTTATCTTTAATCAATACTGCTACTGGAGGTTTTTTAACAATAAACTCAAAAGATTTATCCTTGTAAACTGTAATAATCACTGGAATAATAGTCCCTTTATCCTTTTGCGTTCTAGCATTAAATGCTTTACAGAATGCCATAATATTTACGCCCTTTTGACCTAGCGCAGGTCCAACAGGTGGTGCAGGATTTGCCTCTCCTGCTTTAATTTGCAACTTTACTAAGCCAATAATTTCTTTTACTTTTTTTTTTGCCATAATTACCTTTTGTTAATTGTTGGTTGTAATTTTATCAAAATTTAACTCTACTGGTACGGAGCGTCCAAAAATATTGACAGAAACTACTAGAGAATTTTTATCTGTATTTATTTGCTCAATGTAGCCTACAAAGTCACTAAAGGAGCCTTCAATAATTCTGACATTTTGTCCTACTTGATAAGTAGAATTGATAGCAGCTTGTTTAGTGCCGTCTTTGATTTGCTGTTTAATAAAATTAACTTCTTCCTCAGGAACAGAGGTAGGTCTGCCTCCTTTCATCTTGCCTATAAATCCAGATATTTTAGAGGTCTGTAAAAGCAAATGACAAAGATTTTCAGTAAAATTCATTTTAATCAAAATATACCCCGGATAATAAGAGATGAGGTTTGTTCTTTCTTTTCCTCGCGTTTTCGTGGTAACTTGCTCCTCAGGAATAAAAATCTCCTCTATTAAATCCTCCATCTTTTCTAGGTGCAAGTAATACAAAATCAGTTGCTTGGCTTTTTTTTCTTGTCCTGCATAGGATTGTAAAGCATACCACTGGAATTTATTTGAGCTTTCTTTGGCAAGTTGTTTGCCATTAGCATCATTAGTAGTTGACATTTTTACTTTTTCTTCTGACATAATTAAAATACAAATTGTACAATTTGACCAAAAATAACATTCAAAATACCCAAAAATATAGACATCAATAAAATAAAAATAAAAACAACATAAGTATTTCTATAAGTTTGTTGCTTAGTAGGCCAAGTAACCTTAATCATTTCTGCCTTAATATCCGAAAAAAAAATTTTTATCCTTTTAAACATTTAATTCCAATAAGTAAATTTTTGATGACTTTCTACCTTAGAGCTACCAATACAAATAAGCAGGTCAGGAGGGACTTGAACCCCCAACCCTCGGTTTTGGAGACCGATGCTCTACCAATTGAGCCACTGACCTAAAATTATAAGAAGTATAAACTGACTAGTCTTGCCAAGCAAAGTCAATATGAAAACTTTATTAATTTGACTCAAACTTCAAGAAAAGGAGTTTTCTGCGTACTATAGGCATCAACTGTTTGATAGAAACCATCAATTATATCGCTTTAACCAAAAATCCTATTGTTTATTGTATAATACACAAGATGAATTTGCAAGAAAAAAAAATTTGTTTGCATGAATTTAAAAATTTTTATTCCAGAATAATGGCTAGAAGAGGTATGCCTACTAGAGTACCTAGTGCACTACCTAAATTGGTTAGCATAACTACTAACAAAATGCGAATAACAAGATTTTTTCTCATCTTTGCCCAGGACAACATATCATCAGAAATACTCTCAAAATCTTTGACCTTTGGCTTATTGATAATCGCTTCTGACAAGCCAGTTAACCAGCCCGCAGATAAAGTAGGATTAACAGAAGTAAATGGAGCTACAACGAGAGCTACAAACCTTGTAATCCAACTTGCTCCCGCCAGACTTGCTCCAAAAAAAGCAGGAATGCTGTTGACTAGTACCCAATTCCAAAGTAATTTTAAACTAATTGTAGTGTCAAAATTAAAAAAAGCATAGACAAAAATTCCTAAAATAATAGTAGGAATGCTCCATTTGATAGTCGTCATCAAGTAGGCTTTTTGTATAGGTATATTTTCTAGTTTAGCAAAATTTGGCAATCCTATTTTTCCATATTTTGTAATTTTTTTTAAAATTCCTGCTTGATGTCCAATGCCAACAACCGCAAGAATTGTTTTACCTTTAGTATCAAAAATTTTGCCTGCTAAATATTCGTCTCTCTCATCTATCAAAACCTGCTTAAGCTTAGGAAAACTTTGAGCTAACTCTTCAATCATCCCTGTTAATAAGTCTTTTTCTTTCATTTTTTCTACATCTTCTACCTTGATTTGTGGAGTAAAAAACAAACCAATAAAAAGCTGGCTAGTTAATTTTATTTTTGCCCAAAAGCTTAAACTACGCCAAGTTCTTTGAATAGTAATGTTAACTTCCCGATCAACCAAATAAAGAGGAATATTTTTTTCTTTGCTAATTTTTGCAGCATAAATCATTTCTGCTCCTACCTGAATATCGAGCTGTTTGCCCATTTTTTTTTGAAAAGCAGAAAGCAACAAACTAGAAAATAAAAACCCGCTTTTTTTTTCTTTGATAACTTTGATAATATCTAATTCTTTCCACTTATTCTCTGCGCTTAGATTATTGTAGCGAGTCTGACAAAGCTCCACACAAATAGCATCTGGTTTGAGCTCCTCAATAGCTTGCCCTACTTCGTCTACGCTACTTTGAGAAATATGAGCAGTCCCTAAAATATAATAGTTTTGCTCAGCAATTTTTATTTTTTCTAGCACTTTTTTTATGATAAAAACTCTACCTCCTATACCTAATCAGGTTAAGTGTTTTTTTTGTAAAAAAAAAGATAATTTTTGCTTTTCCTACTCAAAAGGTCTACATTCAACTAGTAGCAGTATAATAAATATTATTTATAAAAATGTTTGAGCCAGTTATTGGTTTAGAAATCCACGCACAATTAGCTACAAAAAGTAAACTTTTTTGTAGCTGTGCCGTAGCTATTGCAGAGTCTCCCAATCAAAATATTTGCCCTGTGTGTTTAGGGCTGCCGGGCGTACTTCCAACTATTAATTTTAAAGCAGTAGAGTTTGCTGTAATGCTAGGCTTAGCAACAAATTGTCAAATTCGTTTAGTTTCTGAGTTTGCAAGAAAAAATTATTTCTACCCTGATCTTCCTAAGGCTTATCAAATTTCACAATACGAAAAACCTATTTGCGAACAAGGCTTTATAAATATTAAAGTAGATGGTAAAACAAAAAAAATTGGCATTACACGCATTCATATAGAAGAAGATGCGGGAAAACTAATACACGGCGAATCACAAACATCTTTAGTGGACCTGAGTCGTGCAGGAACTCCGCTAGTAGAGATAGTATCCGAACCAGATTTGCGTAGTCCAGAAGAAGCAAAGATTTATATGCAAAAAATTCATTCTCTGGTTACTTCTTTAGGAATTTGCTTTGGAGATATGGAAAAAGGGAATTTACGTTGTGACGCCAATATTTCTCTACGCCAAAAAGGAGAAAAAAAATTTGGTACACGCACAGAAACAAAAAATTTAAATTCTTTTCGCTTTATACAACAAGCTATTGAATACGAAATAAATAGACAAACAGATTTACTGCTAGACGGAGAAAAAATACTGCAAGAAACCAGACTATATAACGCAGTCCAAAAAAAAACATTCTTAATGAGAAAGAAAGAGGAGTCCGACGATTATCGTTATTTTCCTTGCCCTGACTTGCCTTTGGTAAAATTGGCAAAACAATGGGTAGATAAATTAGAGCAAAATCTTCCAGAGTTACCAGACGAAAAAATTCAAAGATATAAACAAGATTACGGATTAAGCGATTACGATGCGACTTTTATTGTTGACAATGGCTTTGTAAATTTTTTTGAAGAATCTGCAATGCTTACTACTAATACAAAACAGGTAGTTAATTGGATAATGAGCGATATCTCTAAATATCTCAACGAACAAAAAAAAGAAATGCAGCAAACTTTTTTAACCCCCAAAAAATTAGCTGAACTTTTAGATTTAATCTCTAGAGGTACTATTAGTAATAAAATAGCAAAAACTGTCTTAGTAGAAAGCATAGAAAAAAAAGATAGTCCTAAAGAAATTGTAGCAAATAAAAATCTTGCTCAGGTTTCTGATACTAACTTGATAGTAAAACTTTGCCAAGATATTGCTAGCCAATACCCCAAAGAAGTAAAAAAATATCAAGAAGGCAAAGATAAAGTCTTTGGGTTTCTTGTAGGGCAGGTGATGAAAAAATCACAAGGCAAAGCTAATCCTCAAATGGTAAACCAATATCTACAACAATTATTAAAAAATGAAATATAGAGAGCTCAAAGAAAATACCAAAAAATTAGCTGAAGTTTGGGCAAAATATACTCAAAAACAAACATGGGACAGTCTATTCTTAAATAATAAACTATTGGTACAAGAAAAGTTAACACAAGTTGCGAGCAAAACAAAATCAGTCTATGCGGACTATCTCAAACAAAAAAATACAGCAAAAAAAATTTGGAATAATAATAAAGAAAAACTAGAAAAAGTTTTGCCAACTGAGGAATTCATTCAAGAGCAAAGAAATAAATTGCTTTATCGTACAATTTTGGAAGCAGAGAAACTGCCATTTAAATGGACCTCCAAACTTGGAAAAATTACAGGCAAATTTGCTTACCGCTTTAATCGTCAAAGAAGAACTATCGCTCTTAAGCAAATAAAATTCGTTTTTCCTAATTGGAGTAAAGAAAAAATTATTCAAACAGCCGAAGATTCGTTTGAAAATATAGGAGAAACTATTTTTGAAACCCTCAAAAAAGCAGATTACGGAGCTCAAATCAAAAAATATGTAATTCTCAAAAATTTAGCAGTAGTGCAGCAAATTCAAAAAACAGGTGCCATCTTGGTTACAGGACATTTTGCGAACTGGGAGTTTGCTACATTTGCCTTAGAAATGACAGGATTACAAGGTATTTTTTTAGGAAAAGAAGAAGATTTTTTTGCAAAAAAAATAGTTAAAAGATACCGCCAAACAATAGGTTGGGAGTCTATTAGCGTGGGCGAGACTTCTTTGCCTCTTAAAATAGTAAGAACATTAAAAGCAAAAAAAACAATTTATACTATGCTAGATACAGACCCCACTTCCGCAAAAACTCTAGAATGCAATTTTTTTGGTAAAAAAGCCAATGTTGCCTCTTTTCCAGCTAGAATTGCCAAAAAATATCAAATACCTGTTGTTGCTTTCTTTAATCATAGAACCAAAGATAAAAAACATATATTTTCTTTTCATTTTCTTTCTCAACCGCCCTACACTCAAAATCAAAGCGAATTAGAGCTCACGCAAGTATATACTACAGCTATAGAACAACACATTATTAAATATCCTACTCAATGGAGATGGGCTATGGCTCGCTGGAAAAAAGAATTCTAAGAGCAACACCCACAAATTTTTTACTGAGTAACAAAAGCTATATAAAAGAATAACTTATCTGTGCTATAGGATACAAGAGCATCTCAAAATACTAGGTCATTATAATAAAGATACTAGATTGTCCTATATTAATATAGGGATAATAGTCGTAGTAGAAGAAAAATGAAGAGATATAAAAAGTATAAAGATCTAATAGCCTATTATGCACTTTTAGTACTAGAAAAAATACCTTTTACTTGGGATCAAAAACTAGGAAAACTGCTAGGAAGTGCTTTTTTTTACTTACACCGCTCTCGTAGAAAGACTGCACTTCAACAATTAAAAATAGCATTCCCTATCTGGGATAAAAAGCAAATTACAAAAACAGCACTAGCTAGCACGCATAGCTTAGGCTATTCGTTTTTTGAAACACTAAAAAAAAAAAAATACGAAGCAAAAATTACTGATTGGGTAAAAAATACAAACGTCGCAACAATTCAAAAAGTAAAAAATACAGGCGCCATTTTTATTTCAGGGCATTTTGCTAACTGGGAGTTAGCTACAATCTCGTTAGATAAAACAGACTTAAGCGGTATTATCATCTCCAAAGAAACTAGTCTTTTGACCAAAAAAGCACTAAAGAGATACCGTTTATCAAAAAAATGGAAAAATATTGCACTATCTGATGCTTCTTTATCTTTGAAAATAGTGCGAACTTTAAAACAAGCTCACTCTATGTATATGCTGATAGATTTAGATATCAAATCCGAAAGTGTTTTGTGTAATTTTTTTAAACAAAAAACTCGTACCCCAGCGTCTGTTGCTAAATTAGCCATTAAATACCAAAAACCCGTAGTTGCGTGTCTCAACCATCGTACAAGCAAAGGCAAACATATTTTTAACTACTCTATAGCCTCCATGCCTCCCTACACTAGCCAAGATACAGTAGCTAGGTTGACACAAAAATACACCACAACTATCGAAAAGCATATCATAAAATATCCTAAGCAATGGAACTGGATAGAGCCCCGTTGGAAAAAAGACAGGTGGTCTGCAAAAGAAAGGCAACAATAAATTATCGCCTTACTTTGAATTTTTAGCTTCTGCGTCCTCCTAAAATCACCAACAAAGATAAAAATAAATTTAGTATGTCTAAGTACAAAGATAAAGCTCCTAGTACAAATTCGTCTGTATGATAACGATGAACAATGTTGGAAGTATCATAAAGAATAAATCCCGAAAATATAAATACTCCTCCCCAAGCCATTAGATATTGCAGGTTAAAACTTTTAAAAAAAAAGATATTCAATAATCCTCCAACAATCAACAAGATAATTCCTACCATCAAAGCTCCTCGCAAAAAAGAAAAATCTTTTTTAGTAACTAATACATAACCTGTCAAAGAGCAAAAAGCTACTGCGGTTAAAACAGCGGCAGGAAAGGCTACTGCTTGATAAGCATAAACAATCGGGGCAGTACTAATACCTGTTAGAGTTGTAAAGGCAAAAAGAAAGACAAAGCTTAAAGTAGCATGTTTTCTTTTCCACATACAAAGCACAATAACTCCAATTTCTGCTAGTAAGAAAAAAAATTGATTTCTTGCTACTACTTGCAAAAACTCCGTATTATTCAAAGTAAAAATAGCAGCCGCTATACCAGTAAATAAGCTTAAACTTAGTAAACCATACACTTTTCTAATGAAAGTTAACCTATCTCCTACATTGGCAGTCGCCACAATAATAGGGTTTGTTTTTTCTGTCCAGATACTCATAATTTTATTTAAAATAGATTTGACCGATTTTCTAAGTGTATAAAAAAATTGTATATAGTGCAAGAATACATAAGATAAATATTGAGCAAAATTCAGAGTTAATTTAGTCTCAAGTCTCTTGGTGACATCAGAATTACACTAAAATACAACTTGTGCTATTTGATTTTGGTGTACGCTTCTATCTAATTCCCCTGTTATTAAGTTGCTCTACTAAAGATTTATACACGGTTCGATTCTTTGAGTTAAAATAGTTTAGCAATATATTATAAAACTTTTTTTTCAAAATTGCTTATTTGTCCACGTTTTTTAGTGGAATCGTGGTCGTCTCTAATTTTTTGTTCTACAAAGATTACCTTAAAAACACCTTGTTTTGATGGTAATGTAAGTAATCTTGCCTATTAGCTATAGGTAAATTTTCTATTATCTGATTGTTTTCAATACCAATTTTCTTAATGTTATTGGTAGATAATGAATGAGATATGACAAGTGTTTTCTCAAATGAAAACGTAATCAATCCAGCATCAAATAATCTATCAAACATTGCAGATAATATAAAACCATTATTTGTGTCTAATCTTTCAAAATTATTACTAAAAGCCCAAGGTTTAATATGAGATGCAATCAGCAATCTTTCATCATTTATTTTGGTTATAGGACATTGACTGCCTAAATTTTTTAACAATCTATTTCTAAATTTATTTTGTCCCTTTCTAATTTTTAAAACAGTTGATGTTTCTGTGTCTTCAATATCTTCGTCTAAAATTAATAAATTTTCATCATATTCTATTAACGAAAATAACCCTTCACTTATTTTCTTAAAATTTTGATTATTTTTTATTTCTCTATATAAAACCCCTCTAATTCCTGCTTTCCACTCTTCAGATTGCTTTATATCTGCGTAATATTTTTCTATTTCGTTATAAATAATAGTCCAATTTGCAAGCCCATTATTGTCTTGCATTACTCTTATAATTGCATCGATTTTTCTCATTTTAAATACTTGTTACGTATATTTTCTATTTCAGATAAATAATTACTCTCATCAATTTCTTCTATGTCGTTTTTATCTAAGGAAATTGCATCTGCAATATTATCAAAAAGCAGCCCAGCATTTCTTATTGCATCAATTTCTACATTTGATGTAACGACGCTCAGTTTAATATATATAGCTTCCATAATATTCTGCTGGTTTTTGTGTTGAATGTGCTTTTTGACCATTGACTTTTAATCTTTCTTTCCCATTGCAAATAGGAATATGCCAATCACTCCTCATTTGTAAATCGTCATTAAACGTTTTCATTGCCTTATAGTGAAAAGTATATTTAGCAGTCTTGTTTTGAGAATATTCTGTACTTGTTAAATAGCTCAAGAGTGCTGTCTGTATCATTGTGTTGCAGATGAGCCTGAGGTCAATTTATCTTCTAGCTCCAAAGCCGATTGCCTACCATTTTTAACATTGACCTTCAACAAAAGACAACCTCCAACAACAAAAAGCAGAATTAAAACCAAAATACTATCGCGCACTTCGCTACCCACAAATAACACTGTAAATGCTGCCATCATCAGCGGACCTAGAATAGTTGCAAATTTTCCTATCATATTAAAAAAACCAAAGAACTCGGTAGTTTTTGATTTAGGAATCAAACGCGCAAACAATGAGCGACTAAGACTTTGCACCCCGCCTTGCACCAAACCAATTGCGATAGCTAGTTTATAAAAATCTGCTGCAGAATCAAGCCAGCCCCAAGCATAGAAAACCACCAAAGTATATACTAATAAACCAATCAAGATTCCAGGCTTAGGACCGATACGCTTGCCTAGCCAGCCAAAGAATAATGACGCAGGAAAAGCAACAAACTGCGTCAGTAGCAGGGCAAAAATCAAACTTTCTTGAGGTAGCTCAAGTACCCTGTTAGCAAAAAATAGCGCCATCTTATAAATTGTACCAACACCGTCTATGTATAACCAGTATGAAGCAAGAAATAGCAAGGCTGTTTGTAGTTTCCGTAACTCGTGATAAGTAATACGTAGTCGCTGCATACCATATAGTATGTTTTGAGCAAATGTAGTACATGATTTGCGAGGACTCTCCTTCAGCACCCATAAAAGAGGTATAGTAAAAATTGCCCACCAAATAGCAACGCTAATAAATGACAAGGACAAGGCTATACCAGCATCTGCTAAACCAAACCATTGTGGTTTAGTTACCATCGCTACATTAACAAGAAACAAAATTCCGCCACCAGCGTAGCCCAAAGCATAGCCATAACTAGATACAAGGTCAAAATCTTCTTCTGAAGATAAATCTGTGAGCATGGCATCATAAAAAATATTGGCGCCTGAAAATCCAACCTGTCCCAACCCATAAATCAATAATCCAACCCACCACATACCAGCACCTACCCAAGCTAGACCTGCACTCATCAAAACACCTAGCATAGTAAAAGTTGCAAGAAATTTTTTGCGATTACCACCGCTATCGGCAATGGCACCTAGAACTGGTGAGGCGATGGCTATCAATATACTGCTGCCTGCTAGCGTTATGTCAAACCAAAACAAGGAGTCCCGTGCGCTGAGCTCGGAGCTTAAGAAGGTATAAAACACTGGAAAGAATCCAGCTACCACAGTCGTAGCAAAAGCAGAATTTGCCCAATCATAAAGCGCCCAAGACAAGATTGGCTTATTGAATAATATTTTTTTCATGGTTTGCGATGATTTATCAGTGTTAAGTTTATATGAAGACAATCATATTTGCTAGTAGATCTAAAATAGAGCTCTAGCTTTCATTGTCTATTTAGTGTACCATTATTAGTATTGTCTATACTTCTGTGCTTGTCATCATTGTTTTAACTTTGATTTTAAACCACTAAACATACTTCTTATATTGAGTATAGCTCAAAATAAATAACCTTTTTCTTGAAATCAAAAATTGTAACTTGGTTTATGCTACATTAAGCAAACAACAAACTCATAAATTCTGATAGTTTACTACTATGATACACAACATAAAATAGAAAATTTTGGTTTTTACTTTATCTTTTTTGGTTTCTATGGCAGAATCTTGGCGTAACTTTCTCTAAAGTTTGATCGCATTACTAGAAAATGGAATACTCTGCGCTAGCTGCGCTAACTTATCTGTTTGCTATCTAAATTATCTTTTGACAAAGATTTCTAGTAGCTCATTTTTGTAGCTGAACCTAACTTTTATTTGTTATGAAATATAGAGATTGTGTAATTATTATTTTTAGTATTTATTAATGATTCTAAAATTTTTTTATGCTCTACCTTTTTGGAAAAAGCTTATTCTATGCCTTTGTATTATTCAAGCTATACTTTGGCTTTATATTGTCTTTTATCAAAAAGCAAAAAGAAAGTACTTTGAAACAAACATTAGTAAAATGCAAGAGACCGTAGCACGCGAGCTTCTTGTTAAGTTAATTCAAAACAGGTATGAAACTGTCGTGCTAGAGCAAGAAAATAAAGTACGATTTGTGCAAAGCACGCCGAATGAAATAGATGCTAAAATCCAAAACTCTTTAGCAAATTTTGAGCTACAACTTTTAAAGCAAGAAACAAGTTTTAAACAACACCAAGATTTTGTTCTTTGGGAAAAAAAAATTCAGTTTAAATCCACTTACAAAGATTTAAAAAATATCTTATTAAAAATACAAGAGAAAAATTTGTGGCTTTCAAAAATCCAAGTTAACAATTCTCAAGAGCAATCAAAAGAGCCGCTGTTAGATGTAGATATTTATTTTTCATTTATAACTAGCAAATTGTGAAAACTCTAGTCGTAATTATGACATTTGTATTTTTTAACTATTTGCATGCTAACCCTTTTGCTTCTAAAGCAAAGCCCCAAAAAATAAAAAAGAATGAAGAACAAAAAATAATCACCACACACAACCCTCTTGTAAATTTTTTTTATTTAGGTAAATTACAAGCAGAAGATGGGTATTTTGGTGTTGTCATATTTAACAAAAAACAATATTTGGTAAGCAAGGGTGAAAAAATTCAAACTTTTAAAGTAATGAGGCTAGAAAATGAATACATTTTGCTATTAAAAGAAGGAAAACTATCTCGTATTAATCTCTATTAACAATTATTATGTCTTGGTTTGAAAAAATAGCACCTAGTATTTTAGGCAAAAAACAAATATCCAATATTCCAGCGGGAGTTTGGCTATGTTGCCCTGTATGCAAAGAACATCTTTTTGAAAAAGAATTAAGCAAGCACGCCAAAGTATGCATGCAGTGTAATTATCATTTTCGCTTAAATGCCAAAGAAAGAATAGAGCATTTGTTAGATAAAAATTCTTTTGAAGCAATGGATGAAGACTTGATAAGCAATGATCCACTAAAATTTTCTGATGTTAGAAAATATAAAGAGCGCTTAAAAAATGAGTCTCAAAAAGCTCAAAGCACAGAATCTATTGTTTGTGGAATAGGAAAAATAGCAGGCAAAAAACTTTCTGTTTGTATCTTTAACTTTAAATACATGGGAGGATCAATGGGCATTGTAGCAGGTGAAAAAATTGCCCGTAGCATTGCTAGGGCATATCAACACAAAATCCCTTTACTCATAATATCAGCATCTGGAGGAGCTAGAATGCAAGAAGGAACCTTGTCTTTATTACAAATGGCAAAAACTTCTACTGCCCTAACTCGCTTAAAAAAAGTAAATATTCCTTATATTTCTTTACTGACAGACCCTACCATGGGCGGAGTATCTGCCAGCATTGCGATGCTAGGTGATATTATTTTGGTTGAACCAGAATCCTTAGTAGGATTTGCAGGACCTAGGGTGATTCAACAAACTATCAATCAAGAATTACCCGCAGGTTTCCAAAGAGCAGAATTTCTTTTAAAACACGGAGTAGTAGATAGAATTGTACACAGAAAAAACTTAAAAAAAGAACTTGCTTTGCTATTTTCATATTTTCATGCTGATAAATAAGAATTTTTCTGTAAAACAAATCTTCATTCTTTTTTTAAAACTATCCTTAACATTAGGGTTACTTTATTGGATAGTCGACTCTGGTAAATTAGACCTATCTCAAACAAAAATTATCATAGAGAAAAAATGGTTCTTTATTTTGTTTGTGATTCCTGCTCTTTTTCTTTGCATGATAATTCAAAATCTCCGTTGGTGGTTAGTTTTGAGGTGTATGCAAATTAAAATTCCATTTAATTATGCCTTAGTGCTAACTTGGATTGGTAATTTTTTTAATACGGTTTTGCCTGGATTAGTTAGTGGAGATGTTCTAAAAGGAATTTATTTACAAAAGAAAAAAACATACCTGTGGACACCTATTTATACTTCTTTGCTCGTAGATAGATTATTGGGTTTGTTAGGCTTGTTTTTTTTATTCCTATTTTCTAGTTTAAAATTTGGTTTAGAAAATCAGGAATTTTTACACAATGTTTCTTTGTTTATTAAAATTGGAGTTATGAGTGTAGGCATCTTTCTATTATTTTTATTTTTACCTACTAAATGGAAAACTACTTGCAAAAAATGGATTCCTGATTTCCTACAAACCGCAATTTTATCCCAAGTATGGCAAAGTTTTGCCTGCCTACGATGTAAAAAAAAAGAATTAATATTTTCTGTAATTCTTTCTGTTACAATTCATTTAATAATTTGTTTGATTATTTATAAAATTTCTTTGCTGTTATTCCCTGAGCCTCTCAGTTTTTGGCAACAAGCACTGCTAATCCCCTTAGGGTTAGTAGTAACCGCTCTACCTATTGCACCAGCTGGTGTAGGCGTAGGGCATATTGCTTTTGACAACCTTTACAACCTATTTAATTTTCAAGGAGGAGCAACCTTATTCAATGTATTTATTATCAATCAAATTATTGTTTTTATTTCAGGGGCGATTCCTTTTTTATTCTTCAAAAAAAAATAACTCCGCAGGGTTAGTTGGTAAAAAATATCCAATCAATAAGTTCCTATTTTGATTTGATAACAATAATTTGTTAAATATTTTGCTCGCTAGTACCACAACACTGATAATAAGCAGATTTATATTAGTAAAAATGCTATTACTAAAATAGTATTATTTTTAAGTGTAATTTATGATCTTTAACAAACAAGAAGGATGGGTAATTTTTTGGTTGAGCGTGGTATTGTTTTTTCGCATGTTTTCTGTTTTTTTGGTGCTACCTGTTTTTAATATTCTAGCGCAAACACTAGCTTTGAATAATTTCTTTTTAATAAGTTTAGCTTTTGGAATTTATGGGCTAACACAAGGAATTTTTCAGCTACCATTTGGCTATTTATCTGATATTTATGGGAGGAAAAAACTTTTACTGATTGCCTTGTTGTTTTTTGTACTAGGTAGCTTATTGGCAATCTACGCTACCAATATTTACTGGATGATTTTTGCTAGATTTATACAAGGTATTGGAGCAGTAGCATCTATTATTTTTGCTTTATTAGCAGATAATACCAGAGACGAGATTAGAGCTAGAGCTAGTGCTTTCTTAGGGCTTAGTATCGGAATTGCCTTTTGTTTGGCGTTTGCAATAGCTCCTTTTTTTATTAGTCAGTTTGGTATTCGCGAACTTTTTCAAGCAATATCTGTAATGGCAATCTTATCTTTTTTAGCTATTTTATTTTTTATTCCAAACAATAAGCAAAAAAAGAAAAATCTTAAATTTTGGGATGCTGTTTTGAATTGTCTAAATAACAAGCAATTAAGAATTATCTATTTTGGTTCTTTTTTAAGTGGAACAGGACTTTCTGCTTCTTTATTTATTACACAAATTTTTCTTTTTAATTACCTAGAATTCCCTAAAGAAGATCTATGGAAAATTTATCTCAGTATGCTAGGAATTAGTTTTTTATTCTTGTTTCCTACCACTTTTTATGTAGAAAGCAAAGGCAGGTTTGACAAAGGAATTTTGTTAGGAATTGGATTTTTAATAACATCGTTTATTCTTTTTTTGTGGGGAACATCTACTCTTAATTTTTGGTTTATTGTAATCGGGCTAATAACTTTTTTTGTAGGATATAGCATTTTTGAGCCAATTTTTCCTTCTCTGGTTACACGCTGGAGCAATCCAGAAAACAAGGGCACTGCTAGCGGCATTTATAATTTACTACAATTCTTTGGACACTTTGTAGGAGCAATTTCTAGTGGTCTGCTCCTAGAAATCAATGTTTTGTATGTTTATTTTGTTTTACTAATTTTGAGTTTTATCTTCCTTTATTCTATGAAAAATTTTCAGAATCCTCCGCTACGAAAAAAACAGTAGCTGCGTAACATATTTTTAAATTTACCTAGTCTCAAATGTTAATTTGGTGAGGTAAAATAAAATTAATACACTACTATGATACTAGAAAATTTATTACTAAAACTTTGCTGCTAGTTTATCAGACTTAAGGTACAGGAATTTTTTCTAAAATTGCACTCAGTATGTCATCACAGCTTTTTTCTTCTGCTTCCGCTGTAAAAGAGAGTTTCAGCCTATGTCGGAGGATAGGCAGAGCTACCTCTTTGATATCTTGCGGAGTAACATAGCCCCTACCTTGTAAAAAGGCAGATGCTTTAGCACAAACAATCAAATAAATACTAGCCCTTGGAGAAACCCCTAGTTCTATCAAAGGAGCTAAATTTTGCAATCCGTATTCTTGAGGCTGACGTGTTGCCCATACAATATTTAGCACATAGTCTTTGATCTTGTCATCTGCGTAAACTTTTTTAACTAACTGTTGGATTTTGAAAAGATTTTTCTTATTTAAAACGGGGGTAATTATTTTTTCTTCTTGCAACAAAAAATCTAATCTGTTTAAAATTTCTTTTTCTTCTTTTTTGGAAGGATAAACAATCATAGATTTCATTAAAAATCTATCTAGCTGCGCTTCTGGAAGCGGATAGGTGCCTTCTTGCTCTATAGGGTTTTGGGTAGCAAGCACTACAAAAGGTGCGTCCAACATAAAGGTAGTTGCTCCTATAGTAACTTGTTTTTCTTGCATAGCCTCAAGCAAAGCACTTTGCACCTTAGCCGGAGAGCGGTTGATTTCATCTGCTAGGACAATATTGCTAAAAATAGGTCCTTTTTTAGGAGTAAATTTTACAGTTTTTGGGTTAAAAATATTTGTACCTGTTAAATCCGCTGGCAGCATATCAGGAGTAAATTGTATCCTTTGAAAAGATAAAGCTAGTGCCTTAGCTAAAACATTGATAGTCAAGGTTTTAGCTAAACCGGGCAAGCCTTCTAATAATAGATGTCCATTACTCATCAATGTAATCAGTAAATGATTGATCATTTCTTTTTGTCCTACAATCCAACAAGCAAGTTCTTTTTTGAGGGCTGTTATTTTTGGGATTTCTTTTTGAATAGCAAGTTCTAATTCTTTGATCTCTTCGTACATATTTTTTGTTGATAACTATTTTTTTAGTATAATTTTTTCTGTGATTTTTTCAAAGAAAATTTTATTTACTAAAATATGATATTTTTATGGCGACAAACCACCACTAATTGCGCTAGCACCTAATATTTTTAAATCGTCCTCGTTAAATTCTAACCCCGCTCCAATAGTAAAATCTCTTTTATTTTGATTTTCGTTAAGGACATCATCAAAGCCCGCGCTAAACCTTAAAGCTCTGTAATTATAAATAGCATCAAAAGATAAATAAGGAGGTTGGTTTTTTTGAAAATTAAATACTTCTGAAGTTAGTATCCACTGATTCTTTACGCCAAAAAATTGATCTACGCCAACTCCAAAGTCATTCTCAAATAGACCTATGCGAAACTGTGTATCATAAAACTTTTTTGCAATTTGCAGAGAAATTAAATAATCGTCGGTAATTTTTGTTGCTTGAGTAGTTGTTATTGTTTGAGCGCCACTAGCATCAGTAACCGTCTTTGTTGTTGTTTCTTCGGATATTTTTCCTATAGGGTGGCTAGTAAGTTTGAGTTGATAAAATCTATCTTTTTGAGTGTTAATTTTTAGAGAAAAACTAGGTTTAAACTGATTTTGTTTGGTAAGAAACTTGGTTTCAAAACCTACATCGTATGTCCATCTGGAAGCAGAGCCTAATAAATTATTTAAATCATCCAAAGCAGAGTTAATTTTTTCTATTGTATCTGTTTTGTTCACTAACTGTCCTAGCGTGCCCTCTCCTTCATCTATTTTTTTAGTAATAGATTCTATATTTGAGACACTTTTTTGTAGGCTTTGTGCCTCAGCAATACTATTTAATTCTGTGCTGAAGTTTTTGACATTTTCTATTAAATCATTAACTTTTTGCTCATTATTTTCTACTATTCTATTCAAAGAAACACTCAAATCCTTAAAATTAGCAGTAATTTGATTGATATTTGATGCATTGTTTTCTGCTATGCTCTTCAAAGAAGCACTTAAGTCCTTAAAATTAGTAACTGCTTGGTTAATAGCGACTTCATTATTTGCTACAACTCTTGTGAGGGTAGCTATTAAATCAGAGATATTTGCTAGCACAGCATCTAGTCCTTGGGCTTTGCTGGTACGAATACTTTGTCCATTTTTTAAAATGGCAAAATTTGTTCCTGCAATTATTTCAATATATTTATCCCCTAACAAACCTAAAGTTTGAATTTGAGCAACCGAATCATTAGGAATTAAGTAATCCTCAAAAATATAAAGAATAACTTTTGCCCTATTATTTACTAGCTCAATGGCTAAAATTTTTCCTACCTGAATTCCAGCGATTCGTACAGCTGTTTGGGTAGATAAACCAGAAACATCGTCAAAAATCATTTCTATTTTATAGCCTTTTTTGGTAAAACTATTAAACCCTGTGACTTTGATAGAGCTATAAATAACCAGTCCGATCGCTACCACAACCAACATTCCAACCAAAATTTCAGATTTAATTTTTGTAAATAATCCAAGCATTGTCTATACTTATAGTGATCCATGGATAAATTGCTGCACTAAAGGATTTGGAGAGTTTTGAAACTCTGTTGCATTTCCTTCTTCGATAATTTTACCTTTATAAAGTAAAGCAATCTTATCTGCTATGCGAAAAGTAGAGCGCATATCATGGCTAATAACAATAAAAGTACATTTTGTGTATTCTTGAGTTTTTTTTACTAAATCGTCAATGACCGAAGTAACAATGGGATCTAGTCCAGAAGTAGGCTCATCAAAAAGAACAATCTCAGGATCTAGTGCTATAGCTCTAGCGAGAGAAGCTCTTTTGCGCATTCCCCCTGATAATTCATCAGGCATCTTGTACAGATGGTCTTGCAACCCCACAATTTCTAGTTTTCTTGTAGCAATGTCAATAATTTCTGCTTTTGTTTTTTTGCTATGCTCGTTCAAAGGAAAAAGCACATTTTCTAGGATATTCATAGAATCAAAAAGAGCAGATCCCTGGAAAGACATTCCTATTTTTTTTCTTACTCCTCGCCATTTTTTATCGTTAAAATTACTAGTGTCTTCTTCGTTAATCAAAATTTTGCCGTTGTCTGGTTTTAAAAAGCCCAAAATATGTTTGAGTGTGATAGATTTCCCTGTACCAGAGCCTCCTAGCATCACAGTTATTTTACCTTTGGGAAAAACAATACTCAAACCTTGTAAAATATGAAAATTCTTGAAAGATTTATAAACATTTTGGAATTCTATCATTGTTTTTTAACAATAAAAATTATATAAAATCTATATTTATAAATAGAAATTTTTCTTGAAAAAAATTATAATTTATCTAACATATTGTAGTTTCACCTTATGCTAGCATAAAATGAAAAAAATAAATTTTAAACAATATTCTTTGATGACCGCTATCAAAACTCCTTATCAGCAAAGCGGAGATATAGATTTTGATAGCTATGATAAATTAGTACAAAGACAGATTGATGCTAGAGTAGAGGGATTGATCGTTTGCGGAACTACAGGTGAAGGGCATTTGATGAATTGGACAGAAAATCTCTCTTTGCTACGTCATACCCTAGTCAATTTTGGCAAAAAAATTACAGTCATTGGAAATACTGGAAGCAATTGCACTAAAGAAGCTCTGCAGGCTACAAAAGAAGCTATAGAGATTGGTACTCACGCTTGCTTACAACTTAATCCATACTACGGAAAAACTAGCAAATTAGGGTTATTGAAACATTTTTTATTGCTATTAGATCTTGCACCTTGTGTCATTTATAATGTTCCTTCTAGAACAGCGCAAGATATAGAGCCTGACACTATCACAGAAATATCTAAACACACCAATTTTGTAGGTGTTAAAGAATGTACAGGCAACAAAAGAATAAAATTATATGAAGCACAAGGCATTGCTTGCTGGTCTGGGAACGACGACCAAGCGTTTGATGCTAAACATCAATGCGGTGCTCACGGAGTAATTTCAGTAGCAGCAAATATAATTCCAAAATTATTCCGTACATTGATGGACGACAATAATCATAATCTTTTTCAAAAATGCCTTCCTCTAATAAAAAATTTATTTTGTGAGCCCAATCCTATAGCTACAAACACCTTGCTGGCTATGATGGGTTTATGTCAACCAGTCTTTCGTTTGCCATACTTCCCTTTGCCTATAACAAAACAAAAACAGCTAATAAAAAACTTAAGAGCTCTAGGATTTTGTGAAACAATCAAGACAATAGCGCCTGAAAAATTTAAATTAATATATTAAGTTGCGAATACATGCTTTGTTGAGCTCAAAGGTTTGTATCATTGACCTGAAAGACCTTTTTTAATCTACGAATATCTGCAAAACAATAGCTAATTAGTTGGTCTGCTAGCACAAGATTTAGCATAGATTCTACAATTACTACAGCTCTAGGAAGCACACAAGGATCATGCCTACCTTGCGCTTTAAAAAAGATCGGCTCAAAATTCGTATTCAGCGTTGCTTGTTTCTTAGCGATAGTCGCAGTAGGTTTAAAAGTGACACTGCCGTAGATGGTTTCTCCATTACTAATTCCCCCCACTATACCTCCTGCATTGTTGGTAATAGTTTTGGGAGTATTGTTTTCTAGCACTATAGCATCATTGTGTTGTGAGCCTTTTTTAGTGCAAGTTTTGACACCCAAGCCAATCTCAAAAGACCTGCAAGCACCAATAGAAAGTACCGCTTGAGCAATATCTACCTGTAATTTTTTAAAAATAGGTGCTCCCACACCAGCAATTAAATTGGTAATACGAAAATCAATTTTTCCTCCTAAACTATCACCCTCTTGTTTAATTTTTTTAATTTCTGCTTCCATTTGCAAGGCGGCTTCTTTGCTTGGACAGCGCACATTATTGCTTTCTATTTCTAATGCTGTAATTTTTTTATAATCAATATTTGTAGCCTTTATGTTGCCTATAGCAGAAACCCAAGCCAAAGATTCTACACCACAAAGCTCGTAGATCAATTTTTTAGCAATCGCTCCCGCAGCAACTCTCGCGACAGATTCTCTATTACTCGCCCTGCCTCCTCCTCTCCAATCTCTTACTCCGTATCTCATTTGATAAGTATAATCTGCGTGGCTAGGACGAAACAAACCCTTCAATTTGTTATAGGCTTTGGGACGAGCGTCTTCATTTTTAAAAATAATTCCAATGGGAGTGCCGAGGGTGACTCCGTCCATTATGCCTGAGAGTATTTCTAATTTATCTGTTTCTTGACGAGAGGTAGTAATTTTGCTTTGACCCGGTCTTCTTCTATCCAATTCTTTTTGAATAAAATCTTCTTTGATCTTCAAGCCTGCGGGGCAACCATCAATAATTACCCCTAAACCACTACTATGACTTTCTCCGAAAGTAGAAATACGAAAATTTTTTCCGAATATATTAGACACAATACTTATAGATCGAAGTTTTCTTTCTTTAGTCCGCTATCTTGTCGGTCAGGATCAATATTTTTGATAGTGTCAAAAATATTGACATCGCAATTCGTAGGAGCAGTAGTGATTCTAAAATATTCGTAATAACCTGAATCTTTGTCGTTTGTACTACAATCCAACAAGCCTGTTTCTTTCACAATTTTTACTTTTTCGACACTTTTAGGCTGTATAAAATCTCTGACTGGTAATTTTTTAAGTGCTACTAACATAAAATCTCTCCAAATAGGTGCGGCTGCAGTAGAGCCAGTTTCTAGTAAGCCCAAAGAAAAAGCAGGACGATCATTGCCTACATAGACACCAACAATAATATCAGGAGTATAGCCTATAAACCAAGCATCTGTATTATTATTAGTAGTACCTGTTTTTCCTGCTATAGGTTGTTTGAAGTCGTTAATTTTTCTTGCAGTGCCAAAAGTAAAAACATCTTTTAAAATACTAGTAATAATATAGGCAGTGCTAGCAGGAATCACCTGTTTAGATTTTTTTATTGCCCTCTCATAGATCATTTTTTTATCTCTATCTAAAATTTTGGCAATCATATAAGGCTCAGCTTGTTTACCGTTGGTAGCAAAAACACTATAAGCGTTAGTTAGCTCTAGCAAAGTTAAAGACGCAGTACCTAGACTAATAGAAGGATCATTAGGCAAAGAAGATTTGATATTAAATTTTTTAGCATATTTAATAATATTTTTAGCCCCTAGGTCTATCCCTAGTTTGACTGTAGGTACATTTTTACTTTTATAAAGAGATTCTCTAAGAGTAACATTACCAGAAAAATTTCCACTATAATTTTTAGGAAACCAAGTAAATTTTTGTTTCAAGCTATTAAAAATAACAGGAGTATCCTCCAAAATAGAAGTAGTAAGATAACCGTTATCAACGGCAGCTGCATAAACAATGGGTTTAAAAGCAGACCCTGGTTGTCTTTTGCTTTGGATAGTTCTATTGAACTCACTGTCTTCAAAGTTATGCCCGCCCGCCATAGCTAGCACTTCCCCTGTTCTGGGATTTAGTGCAATAATCCCTCCGTTGTTGATAGGCTCTTGATACAAATTTAGTTTGTAGAGTTCAGAATCTAGAATTTGAGACTCTACTTCTACTAGCAATACATCTCCTTTTTTAAAAACCGTACGAAAATCAGTTAACCAATTATATTTGTTGACTATTTTATCACTTGCCCACTCAATAGCCCATCTAGTATTTGGCTCTAGAGATATAACTCCTTTAATATCTCCTAAATTTAAATATAATTCATTTTTCTGTATTTTTTCTATGTAGGCTTTGGCAATACGATCTAATTGATAGTATCTGTTAAAAAGTTTTAATTCCTGTAGTTTGACTAAATCTAGTTCTCCTTGATCATCTAGTACAGAATCTATAGGTCCTTTGTAGCCGTGTCTTTTATCAAGATCTAGTAAACCTTGTTTTAACACATTATGAGCAGTGGTTTGTAGACTGGTGTCCATAGTAGTATAAATATTGAGACCTGATTTATAAACCTCTTTTAATCCCAAGCCTCTTAATTTTTTTCTTATCTCCTCCACAAAATAAGAAGCCGCATTCTTATTGTCTAAAATGCTTAAATTAAGTTTAATCTCTTTTGCTAATTCTACCTGTAATTCTTGAGGGCTAATAAATTTTAACCTTGCCATTTGTTTTAAAACCAAATTTTTTCTATCAGTCGCAAGCTTAATATTGTTAGTAGGAGCAAGACGAGAAGGCGCCTTCACTAATGCTGCTAGCATAGCATATTCTGTAATGTCTAACTCAGAGATCTTCTTAGAAAAATAAACCTGAGAAGCAGCGGCAGCCCCATAAGCACCATTGCCCATATAAGCTTTGTTGAGATAAAGAGTAAAAATTTCATCTTTGCTAAATTTTTTTTCCATTTGGAAAGCAAGTAAAATTTCTTTGATTTTACGGATAATTTTTCTATCAGGTTGTAGTAAAAAAAGCTTAGCAGTCTGCTGCGTGATCGTGCTTGCACCTTGTACAAAAGATAAATTCTTAACATCTATAATAAAAGCAGCAATAATTCTCCTAAAATCTACACCAAAATGTGTATAAAAATTGTTATCTTCTATAGCAACAAATGCTTGTTTTAATTTTTCTGGGATTTGCTCTTTAGTTAGCAATATTCGTTTTTGAATATAAAACTCATCTATGAGCTCATTATTTCTATCAAAAATTTTGGTAGGAAGTTCAAATTTATAATCTCCTAGATTATCAATTTTGGGAAGTTGCGTCACAACGAAAAATAAAAAAGAAGAAAAAACGAAAAAAAAACCTCCAGTAAATAAAAAAAAATAATGATATAGTGTTTTTTTTGGCATAAAAACTTTGATTTAAACAAAATTCTCAAAAATAAAAGATATATTACTTAGTTCTTATTTCTTTTCTTGAAAAATTGATTGTGAATAATTAAGATAAGTTTTACTTAAAATAGGTTATGAATTATCAGGAAAAAAAGCAATGTTTTTCTCATTAGTCGCTCGTAACAAATTTCTGTCTTACGCCTTTTTGTTGATAGCAATAGCAATGATATTAGGAGCGCTAGTTTTTTCTTTTTTTATCTTAGAAGACTCATACACAATGGATCTGAGCAATAGATTTTTAGGAGCTAGCAAAAAACACTGGCTAGGAACAGACCAACTAGGGAGAGATTTTTTTTCTTTGCTACTTATAGGCACAAGAAATAGTATTGCCTTTGCAAGCCTTGCTTTAATAACAGGTAGCTTGATTGGCACTTTATGTGCTTTTTTAACTATCAGCGTCAAACCTGCAAAATACCTCTTAGTAGAAATCAATAAAATACTTCTTGCTACACCTATAATTTTAACAGCTATCCTGATTTACACTTTTTATAGTGCAAGTTGGACATCTCTAATAGCAATTAGCTTATTTAATATACCAATCTTTTATTACCTTACGCAAAATATATCTAGTCGAATTTTAGCAAAAGAGTATAGTATATTTTCTCTCAGCATTGGAAATAGTAAATGGAATATTTACCGCTTGCACATTCTGCCACAATTATATAACACTTGGATGATACAATTTAGCATTCAATGGGGAATTGCACTGCTAATGGAAGCAGGATTGAGTTATCTAGGACTAGGCATACAGCAGCCAACACCTAGTTTAGGGAGAATGCTTTTTGAAAACCGAGCTTACTACGAATTAAAAATAGAATTGGTTTTTTACCCAGGATTAGCTCTTTGCACCTTAGTATTGCTATGCAACTACTGCGCTAATAAATTAAATTTTGCTAGCCAAAACAACTATGAATAGATTATGCAATAATTCTAATAAAATCCACTCTTTTAGTTGGAAAATTTTTGATTTTTTAACTCAAAAAAATTGTTTGATGGCGGGAAAAAGCTATTTAATTAGCGTAAGCGGTGGAAGCGATTCTGTAGCTTTGGCAAGAGTATTTTTCGATATTCAAAAAAAGCAAAAAATAAAAATAGTGCTAGTATATTTTCATCATGGTTTAAGACAGAATAGTGACAAAGAAGAATTATTTGTGAGAAACTTAGCTAAAAAATGGGGAGCAGGCTATCGTTTTTTTAAAAATACCAATATTCAAAAGCCAGCTGTCCAAGAAAAATCAAGAAAATGGCGGTATCAAGAACTAAATGAGTTAAAAAATATAGAGGGCTTAGACTTTGTAGTGCTAGGGCATCATTTAGACGATCTAGCAGAAACGCAAATTTGGAAATTGTTAAGAGGGACTAGCTTATTTGATTTAGTCAGTATGCTTCCTGTACAAGATTATTTGCTTCGCCCCTTACTATATACCTCTAAAACAGAAATACAAAATTATCTGCAAAACATAGGTCAAACTTGGATAGAAGATACAAGTAACTTGGCGATAAACTACACTAGAAATTATATCCGACATCAAATTATTCCAAAAATGAAAAATACTTTTCTTAAAGAAGGAGAAACCAGCGAGAGTTTTTTACAAAAAATGCTGAATTTACACAAAGAAGCTGGAAATTTAAAGACAATTTATCAAAATCAGACGTTAAGTGTAACAAAAAAAACAAAATTAACTTTTAAGGAAATCCAATCTCTGCCAATGTTATTTGCTAAAAGACTGCTGCACGATTTTTTTCTTGCAAATGGAGTACACAAATTACTCCGTGTACAAATAAATAATACTTATCAGTTAGTTATGCAAAACAAAGGAAATTGGAGGTTGCAGATAGGTACAAACTATATTGTTTGCGGTAAAGAAAAAAAATTGTTTTTAAAAAATAAAAATATACTTTGAAAAAAATTTAGAATAAAAAAAATGTTAGAGATTGCTATAGTTAGTTTTACTACCTTCGTCGCGACTATCGCTCCATTAAATGTAGGGATGCTTTTTGTTGCTATCACTACACGAGAAAGCAAAAATACAAAATACAAAATAGCTTGGAAGTGTTTTATTGCTTCTAATGTAATTTTTTTAATATTTGCTTTACTAGGTAAAATTTTGCTAGATAGCCTAGGAATTTCTCTAGCATCGCTAAAAACGGGAGGAGGAATTTTGTTATTGCTAATAGGTATTGATTTGGTTTTTGCTAATTACTCAGGAGCTACTTCTACCACCCCAGAAGAAAAAGCAGAGGCTCTAAACAAAAAAGATATTGCTATTTTTCCTTTAGCTACTCCGCTTATTGCTGGTCCTGGCTCTTTAGGAGCAATGATCTTACTGCTAACAGACCAATCAAATAACCTGCTTTCACAATTTATTGTCATGCTATCTCTTTTTGCTGTGCTAGTAATTACACTAATTTGTATGTTTTTATCACAGCAAATTCAAAAAATCTTTGGAATTAGCGGCATGCAAGCCATTAGTAGAATACTAGGCATCATCTTAGTAGCCCTTGCTGTAGAATTTATTTTTGGTGGTATTAAAGATGCTGGTTTTGTCTCAGCAATTTAATTTATAATAACTATATCTTTAAGTTATTTATAGTTATACAAATCAACAAAAAATTTGATTTTATAACCACAAAATTGCTTAATTTTTGTAAAGCAATTAGAGTCCTGCATTATAATGCTCTTGCTTAGATTGGTAAAAAGTAAAAACAAAACAAAAAATTTTTAATTGACAATATTTTTATTTTGCAATTTACTGCTTTTGAAAGTAATTAGATATTATAATCAGATAATAGGGTATTGTATAGATAATACTATATAAAAATTAAAGTCATACATGGGCTGCGGACTATTACTAAAAAGCGTCTAGAGACTAATTTTTAAAGAACAATGAATAATTTTTAACTATGCTACAAAAAGACCGACTAATTTGCTGGATGACAGGATACACATTAGAAGTATCTGCTAAAGAGATCGAAAACATTGAAAGAATATGCACGAGATTCCCCAAAGGATTAAAAATTTATCTTCCTCATATCCAAGGAAAAAGTTTTGAAAAAGAAGTAGTCAATCCTGCAAAAAGATTACACCAACAAGGATTGATCCCAGTTGCTCATCTAGCAGCTAGAAATTTAAAAGACGAGGCAGATTTAGAAAAGCATCTAGCAATGCTCAAAAATGCTGTCCCAACTACAGAAATTTTACTTTTAGGAGGAGGCACAAATCCACCTATAGGCAAACTAAACTCTACAATGGATCTGCTAAAAACAGGATTATTCACTAAATATAATTTTAAAAGAATTGGAGTAGCAGGACACCCAGAAAAACATCCTCAAGTAACATCAACAAAATTGCTGCAAGCTTTAAAAGAAAAACAAAACTTTGCTATTGCCAACGGCATGGAAATTTATATCTTAACACAATTTTGCTTTACTGTGGAGCCTGTAATGGAGTGGCTCAAACAATTACATCAATACAAAATCAAAATACCTATCCGCTTAGGAGTAGTAGGAATTGTTGGTATAGTTTCTTTGATCAAATACGCACTTTATTGTGGCGTAGGCAACTCTCTACAAATGATAAAAGATAAATACAAAAATATGCTGCAGCTAGCAACAAAATACCATAACGAAGAATTTTTTTTACCTTTACTTGAAACCTTGCAAAAAGATTACCCAGAAATGGAAGGTTTGCATGTGTTTTCTTTTGGTACGGGAGAAAAAACCATTGACTATTTTCAGCAATGGCAAACAAAACTCAAACAACAAGTATAAATAATTATGAGTGACTTATTAAGAAAAAGAAGAGTACCTGTGCAATTGGTACAAAGCGGTGATAGCCGACTAGATAAAGGAAGCGAAGGAATCAATGCGGAAGGATCTAGAATATTAATTGACGCTAGAATTCGTAAAGGACCTTACTGGCATCTGTCTCAAGAGCAAGGATGCTGGTGTCATAGTGTCTATAACAGAATATATCATCCTAGGGCTTATATTAAACCTGAGGATGGCGGTTTGATGAAAGAATACGAATATCTAACACAACATGTAACTATGTGGAATGTTGCTGTAGAAAGACAAATTCAAGTCAAAGGACCAGATGCAGCTAAGTTTGTAGACATGGTGATTACAAGAAGAGTCAAAGATATTGCAACAAATTCTTGTCGTTATGTTATTTTATGCAATCAGTACGGCGGAGTTTTAAACGACCCTGTATTACTTAGAGTAGCAGACGATGAATTTTGGTTTTCTCTTTCTGACTCTGATATTGGTATATACCTACAAGGTGTCAATACCTTTGCGAAAATGGATGTAGAAATACACGAGATTGATGTAGCTCCTGTCCAAATACAAGGACCAAAATCTACTCTTTTGATGGAAAAAATATTCGGTAAAATGGATATTCCTTATTACGGATTGATGCATTCTAAAATCAAAGGAAGAAAATGTGTAATTAGTAGGACTGGTTTTTCTGCAGAAGCTGGCTATGAAATTTATCTTTACGATGCGCACAAATACGCAGAAGACATGTGGTATACTGTATTAGACGCAGGTAAAGAATTCAATCTCAAAGTTATTGCTCCAGGGCATCACAGAAGAATTGAAGCTGGTATTTTATCTTGGGGACAAGATATGGACCAAGAAATCAATCCTTTTGAAATTGGGTTGGGTTGGCAAGTGCATTTTGATAAAGAGGACTTTATCGGAAAAGAAGCCTTAAAAAAAATCAAAGCAGATGGAGTAACCCATAAACTTTGCGGAGTTAAAATGGGAGGTAAACAGATTACTTGGTATCCTGCTGATTTTTATCCCGTGCACGCTGATAGTCAACTTGCAGGATACATTACGTCTGCTTGGTATTCTCCAGAGCAACAATCTAATATTGGTTATGCCTTTTTACCAAAAAAATACACAGAACTTGGAACAAAAGTGCAAGTAACTCTTTCCAAAACCTACGCGGACTCGCCTGTAGATGCGGAAGTTGTTACAACGCCTTTTAAAAAACCAGAGTCTAAAGGTAGTGGATTATTACAAACTGGTAGTAAGTTATAATTAAAGTTATAATTTAACAGAGGAGGCTGTCCTCCTCTGTTTTTCTGCTTAGTTTTTTTGTAAAAATTGCTGAAATTTTTGCGTTGCTAAAAACCTATGGCTAATACAATTTTTTTCTTTTTTTGTCATTTGAGCATAGGATTTATTTTGCCCTTGCGGAGCAAATAGGGCATCCCACCCAAAACTTTTGCCTCCTTTAGGAGAAACTATCTTGCCTTTTACTCTACCTTGAAAGAAATTGGTTTGTTGTGTTTGATACGAAAAATAACCTATAGTACATTCCGCAATTGCCTCTTTTTTAAAAGACGCTAAACTTTGATAAATTTTTTCTATTGCTAAAGATTTCAACATCCATTTTATATAAACTCCAGGAAAATCGTTCCATGCTGTAAAATAAAGAGCAGTATCTTCAATAAAAAAATTTTTTTCTTTTAGCAAATGACTTTTCTTTGCTTCAATCAGTTTATGCTCACACAATTTCAAGCTATGAGCCTGTATTTCTATAAGAGACAATTTTATTTGCAAAATACTAGCTGTTTTCTCTAGTAATACTTGATATTCTGTAAATTTTTCTTTATTCCCAGATACAAAATAGATATTTTTCATCATAAATACTAAATAAATGTTCCACGTGGAACATTATGACTATTGCAGTACAAAAGATAGAGTTTGCTCTACTAGAGCGTAAATTGCAGATAATTGCAATTTGTCTTGTTGATTGCCATCTAACACCTTGTCTCGCGATTCCAAATAAACTTCTGCTACAAATTCTTTTTCTTTTTTAGCTGGTTGTAAATTTCTTAAATCATCTACAAGTATTTTAACCTTCACTCTATAGCTATGAATGTAAAATTCACCTGTTGTTTGCTTTTTGATTGTAACGCTAAAGATAGCACTAGTAATAGTTACCAAAAGCTCTAACTCTGCCTTGCCTTGAGTATAAACTTCAGCAATAATAAGCTCGTTTTGTAGCTCTCTTGCTAACAAAAAATCAATATTCGGAGCTCTGCTACTATTCTTTATTTCCCTTATATTGATGTTTTGTGCGCTTCCTATTAACACTGGTTTTTGTGCAAAATAAAACCCACACCCTAGCAAGACAATGCAAAAAACTAAAGACAACACCTTGACAAAAACCTTACTCACAGCTATTATTTTCTGTTTAGATAAAATTATGTTTGACGAACTAAGTTACAAACTACAAGCTCTCGCCAAAAAAATCAATAACCAAGGTTTTTTGAATGAGGAAAACACCAAAACTGCCCTACAAGATGTAAAAATTGCTTTACTAGAGGCAGATGTCAACTTTCGTGTAGCTAATTCTTTTATCAGAAAAATTAAAGAAAAGAGTGAAGGTAAGGAAGTTATTGGTAGTCTGTCTCCCTCGCAACAATTCATCCAGGTGATTTATGAAGAACTCACAGCCTTGCTTGGAGAGAAAAATGATAGGCTAAACATTGTAACAGAAAAAACACATTTTATTTTACTATTAGGATTACAAGGAAGTGGAAAAACTACTACAGCTGCAAAACTCGCATTAAAACTCAAAAAACAAAATAAGAATGTTTTATTAGTACCAGCAGATATTTATCGCCCTGCTGCTATAGACCAGCTAAAAATTTTAGCACAAAAAATTGAAGTAGATTGTTTTAATTCTAACCATAAAATGCAGGTTATTGAAATTATAGAGCTAGCTAAGGAGCAATCGCAAAAAACAAAGACGGATGTAGTAATAGTAGATACAGCAGGCAGACTACAAATAGATGAAAACTTGATGCAGGAACTAGAAAATATAAAAAAAATTATCACTTTTCAGGACACTCTCCTAGTGCTAGACGCTATGACGGGGCAAGAGGCATTAAATATTGCTCAAACTTTTCATAAAAAATTGGAGATCTCAGGGTTTGTGCTTAGTAAAATGGACGGAGATGCAAGAGGTGGAGCAGCACTTTCCATTCGTGCCATTACAGAAAAACCAATAAAATTAATTGGTAATGGCGAAAAACTCACAGATTTAGATGATTTTTATCCTGATAGGTTGGCGTCTAAAATTTTAGGTATGGGAGATGTATTGACCTTGGTCGAAAAAATTAAACAACAGTTTTTGGGGCAAGATTTGCAAAGCGTGGAAGCAAGAATGAAAAAAAATCAGTTCAATCTACTTGATTTTGAAACACAATTAACTAAACTCAGCAAAATGGGATCTCTAAAAAATATTTTAGGAATGATGCCAGGATTTAATATGCCGCAAGGAGCAAAATTGGACACCAAGCCAATGAAAAAATTTGGCTATATCTTATCTTCTATGACTATGAAAGAAAAAATAAATCCAAAAATTATAGATGGCTCTCGTAGAAAAAGAATTGCCCAAGGATCTGGTACGGAAATTTCTGATGTAAATCAGTTGTTTAAACAATTCTTAACAATGAAAAAAATGATGAAGCAATTTTCTGCTAGCGGACAAAAAAACACAATGCAAGAAATCCAAAAAATAATTGGCAATCAAACGAAACTGCCCTTTTAATATAAATTAAACCCTAGATGAAAAATAAACGTTGCGTAAAAAGAAGAACAAAAATTATAGCTACACTAGGTCCTGCTACAGAAAAAATAGAAGTATTAGAAAAATTAGTAGTAAAAGGGGTTGATTTGGTGCGAATTAACTTCTCCCACGGAGACAAAGAAACCCATCTTAAGCAAGCTGCAACAATCAAAAAACTAGCAAAAAAATACAACACGAGAATAGGGATTTTAATGGATTTACAAGGACCTAAAATTCGTACCTTAAAATTCCAGTTAGATTCCAGCATCACGCTTAGAGAAAAAGAAAATTTTATTCTTTCTTGCACTTTACAAGCAAATATGGGTACGAAAAAAAAAATAGGTGTCTGCTACAAAGAGCTTTATAAAGATCTTAAAAAAGGCAACGAACTAGTCCTCGATGATGGTAGAATTATTTTACAAGTAAAAAAAATTGTAGGCAAAGAAATACATACAAAGGTCAAACAAGGTGGAGTGTTGGGGCAAAATAAAGGAATTAATCTTAGGGGAGGTGGTTTATCTGCGGGTAGCCTGACCTCTAAAGATAAAGAGGATATAAAAACAGCAGTAATAGCCGGAACTGATTATTTAGCACTGTCTTTTACACGTAGTGCTGCAGATATCAAAGAGATAAAAAAAATTTTGAAAAAAATAGGAAGCACAGCAGGAATAGTAGCAAAAATAGAGAGAGCTGAAGCTTTACCTGAAACAATCATACAAGATATTATTCAAGAATCAGATGCCATTATGGTAGCTAGAGGAGATTTGGGAGTAGAGATAGGCGATGCTATGCTGCCGGCACAACAAAAAAGACTAATCACATTAGCTAGAATGCAAGATACTGCTGTGATTATTGCTACACAAATGATGGAAAGCATGATAGAAAATCCTATGCCGACTAGAGCAGAAACTTTTGATGTAGCTAACGCTGTAATGGATGGCACAGACGCGGTAATGCTTTCTGCAGAAACGGCTATAGGTAAATACCCTGACAAAGTAGTATCTATTATGTCAGATATATGCTTGGAAGCAGAAAATTCTCCTACAATGGGTAAACTCAAACACGCTGTAGTAGAAAAATTTTCTTCCACAGAAGAATCAATTGCTCTTTCTGCTATGTACGTTGCCAATAGATTAAAAGTAAAGGCTATTGTTTCTTTAACAGAATCTGGTAATACTCCTAAAACAATTTCTAGAACTAGCTCTTCTATTCCTATTTTTGCTTTCTCTAGAAACAATACTACGCTAAATAGAATTACTCTTTTTCGTGGGGTATTCCCGTTTTTTTTATCTAAAGATCAAAACTGGGATGCAATAGACAAAAGCGTACTAACTATTTTAAAAGAAAAGCAGCTGATTGTAAAAGGAGATAAGATTGTTTTTACTAAAGGTATTAGTATATCTCAAGGCTCTACTAATACTTTAAAAATTTTAAATGCATTATAAATATTGAATTTTGTTGCTGCACCAATATTTTAATAGCACTCTAAAATAGAAAATTGTTACTAAAAGATAACTTTGATATTTATTGTGCTTAGATATATCTACTACAAACACAATATCTCAAAAAAAGATGCCAAGGTATCGCTACTAACTACTTGTAAGTTTCTTAGAGAAAATTGCTTTTGATTGGAATGAGTTTTTCCTAGAAAAGCCTTTTGAAAACCACATCGCTCAACCTCTTTTAACCTTTCTTTGCACGAATTATTTATGGTTAGCTTGCCTGTAAGAGCAACTTCTCCTAAAAATATACTTGCAGCTGGTAGTGCTTGATTGCTATAACTACTCAAAATAGCAGATACAATACTTAAATCTATTAGAGGCTCATTGCAACGATAACCTCCCGCAATATTCAAATAAACATCTGTTTGGCTAAGATTGATATTCAAATATTTATCTATGACCGCCAATAATAAAAGCAACTTGCTCCTTTCTACTCCTACCGCTGTTTTTAAACTCGCTGGGTGCGGGTTTTTGCCTACCAACGCTTGCGCTTCCACCAGCAAGGTGCGGTTGCCATTCATCATAGGAAAATACGCCGTGCCTACAGCAGGATTTTTTTCTAAAAGTAAAAATTTATTAGGCTGAGAAACCTCAACCAAACCTTTTGCTGTCATATTAAACAACCCGCTTTCATAAATAGATCCAAAGCGATTTTTGACAGCTTTCAGTATTTTCATGCCTTGCGTGTTTTCCTCTTCTAAATAAAGCACGTAATCTACCATATGTTCTAATACTTTAGGTCCAGCTAAATTACCTTCTTTGGTAATATGCCCTATGAGTAAAAAAGTAGTAGGTTGTTGCTTGGAGTATTGCAAAATTTTCATAGTGCATTCTCTAACTTGGGTAAGACTGCCAGCAGAGCCGCCAGCTTCATTGCTTGCTATGGTTTGAATAGAATCAATTACTACAAAGTCAGGTTGTAGTTTAGCAATAACTGCCAAAATATTCTCTAAAGAATTATCTACGCGTATAAAAATTTTTTCTTGAGCAATAGCAAGTCTTTCAGCACGTGCTTTGATTTGTAAAGCAGATTCTTCCCCAGAGATATACAAAACTTTTTTACCTATTTGTGTTAGCCGCCCCAATACCTGCAGTATAAGGGTTGATTTTCCTATACCCGGAGCTCCTCCTAGCAATCCTATGGATTGATAAGCAATTCCTTTACCTAAAACTCTATCTAGCTCGTGTACACCAGTTACCCAAATTGCTTGGTTTTTATTTTGAGGTATTTCTGATAATGAAAGAGGAAGTTCTGCTTTAATCTTGTTATGAACTTGTGCTTCAAAAGCTAATTTTTCTACGCTACCCCAGCTCTCGCAAGAATCACATTTTCCTTGCCATTTATAAAAAATCTCTTTACAGTTGCTACATTGGAATGTTGATGTTGTTTTTTTCATTTAATAAAAGTATTTTTGTTGTCTGAAAAAAAGTAAAAAACTATACTATAGTTATTAAAAATATCTTTAATTATCAAAATCTTACGTCTATTGTATCAGTTGATATTGAAAAACAAAGCAAGTCAAGAAAAACGCAATCTAGTCACTAATCAAAGCACTTACAAGCAAAATAGCTGATATACGATAATACTGCGATGCAGCACACTAAACCCTATTAAGAGCAGAAAAATCATTTAAAATACACTACATACCACAATCAAATCTATGGGAAAAAAAAAGAAAAAGGTAAAAGCCGGCATCTTAAAAAGAAAGCAAGAAAAGAAAAATAAATTGCATCAGCGAAAAACAACCAACCAGCAACCTAGTAACAAACCTTCTTTGAAGAAAATACAAAATGCCTTGAGTCAGATAAGTTTATTAATTTTTCAACCTGAACTCGCAGCAATCTCTGTAGCAAAAGAAAAAATTCGTGCTATTTACGAAAAAGGAGAAGAAATGCCCTTACAAGTTTTAGAATTTATAGACGATAAAGTATATCAGCAATTTTTAGAAGCAATCACAAGATTAGTAGAGCAAACACCTCCAAACGACCAATTAAAAAAATTAGCTCTGCAATCTATACTGAGTTTTATGCAAAAAGAAAGAAATCAACAGTGCCTGAATCAACTTGTAGTAGCAAAATATTATCAATTGCTTTCAAAATATCAGCTTATTCCAGAAAAAATAACCGAAGAAAACATCTTGCAAAAAATACAAGAATACGAACAAAAATACAAAGCTCACCTATCTCGTTATGCAGCCAATAGCAATGCAGCATCTCCAAAGCAAGAAGCCATCAAAAAATCAGAGCCCAAGCAACAAACTCTTATAGATAAATTGCACCTCCAAGTCAAAGAGGAGATCTCTAAAATAGCAAAAACGGAAAAACTAGACCTAGTTTGGGAAGATCTAGAAATATTTTTTGTAGATTTTTTAAAAGAAAAAGAAATTTTTGAAACAAAAAAAATTACTCCAATGCTTTTAAAAAAATTTGTTGGATATGTCAAACAAAAACTAAACCCTACAACAGAGGATTTAGAAAATATAGCAATATCACTAGAATATATACGAAAAGCTTTGTATAATTTGAAAATTTTTGATGCAGCAATGCTACAAGAAACCTCAAAAATTAATGTGATAGAAAGGAAATAGCATGTTTTATACACATACTTTGCACTCAAATATTAAAAATCTATGAAAAAAATTGAAATTTATACTACTCCATCTTGTCCATTTTGTCGGGAAGCAAAGAATTTGCTTATGGCAAAAAATGTAGTCTATACAGAAATAAATATAGCAAATAACCCCGAAAAAAAAGCAGAAATGATCAAAAGAACAGGAGGTAAGACTTCTGTACCTGAAGTTTTTGTAGATGATAAATTCGTCGGTGATTGTCAATATATCTATCAGTTAGAAGAGCAAAAAAAATTAGATACAATTTTAGGTGTTTAATTCTTAGTTTTATGAAACAAAAACTGCTCTTGCAAACACTTAGAAGAGAAAAAACAAAAAAAATTCCTCTTTGGTTTATGAGGCAAGCTGGTAGATACCTGCCAGAATATAGAAAGGTTAAAAAAGAAGCCGGAGGGTTTTTGCAAATGTGCACAAATCCAAAAATTGCAGCAGAAATTTCCTTGCAACCGCTACATCGCTTTGACCTAGACGCCGTTATTTTTTTTTGTGATATTTTAACTCCACTCATTCCTATGGGCATTGAGTTAGATTTCGTACCACACCCTGTGATAGCCAATCCTATTAAAAACAAAAGAGATATTGTAAATTTAGAGTTAAAAGACCCTCAAAAATACTTGTCTTATGTGGGAGAGACATTAGGGTTAATTACACAAGAATTACCAGCAAACAAAACTCTGATAGGCTTTGGTGGTGCCCCTTTTACCCTAGCTTACTATCTATGCGGCAATACAAAAACACATGGTTTTTCTGCAATCAAAAAATTCTGTTTTACTCAAACAGAGCAATACGAGATTTTGATGGAAAAATTAACTCAAAATTGCTATGACTATTTGAAATATCAAATTTGCTCAGGAGCTGAGGTAATTCAAATCTTTGATAGTTGGGCTAGTTGTTTTCACGAAGCAGATTACAAAAAATTTGTGCTTGGTTATGTTCAAAAACTAATAAAAAAACTCAAAAAGGACTTTGATACCCCTATTATCTACTACATAAACGGAGGCTCCCATTTGATAGATGCTTTACTAGAAAGCGGAGCAGACGCTTTGAGTTTGGATTGGAGAACAAATATTAGGAAAGTTTTAAAAAAAATTAAACAAAAACAAAAAAATACCCTACTACAAGGAAACTTAGATCCTTTCCACCTATTTTCTTCTCATAAAATTTTGCAACAAGAAATAACAAATATGGTATCATCTTTTGGCAACCAGGCTTGGATTTTTAATGTTGGACAAGGCTTAGACAAAGAAACACCAATAAATAAGATTACACTCTTAATTAGACAATTAAGAAAGATTGAGCTACAAACAATTTGATGAAAAAAAAAAACAAAATCAGCGGCTCGCAAATTATTATAGAAACCCTGCTGGAGCAAGGAGTTAAAAAAATTTTTGGCTACCCGGGAGGCTGTGTAATTCCCTTGTTTGATGAACTGCTAAACTACCCTGAAGCAAAGTTAATTTTAGTGCGGCACGAGCAAGGAGCCACTCACGCCGCAGAAGGTTTAGCGAAGGTAACAGGAAAAGCAGGGATAGTAATCGTAACCTCTGGACCTGGAGCTACAAATTGCGTTACAGGTATAGCCGATGCTATGTTAGATTCTGTACCTTTGATAGTAATTTGTGGGCAAGTCCGCAGACCTGTCTTAGGTACGGATGCCTTTCAAGAAACGAATGTCATTGGTATCACTCGTCCTATTACCAAACACAATTTTTTGATCAATGATATAACTGACCTCAAAGCCATCTTAGAAAAATCTTTTTATATTGCAGAAACAGGAAGACCAGGTCCTGTAGTGATCGATGTTCCAGTAGACATACAAAAAGAGTTTATTGATACCAAAAAACTTAAAAAATTTGCTAAGGAAAAATGCAGGGGCTACCAACCAAACACCAGCGTTGCTAGCAAAGATATCAAAGCTATCTGGGAGTTAATCAAAGTAGCCGAAAAACCTTTGATCTATGGAGGAGGAGGGTTAGTAATTAGCAACGCTGCAGAAGAAATTTTTAACTTTATAACCAAAACAAACATACCAATAGCTACCACTATTTTGGGACAAGGTGTTTTTCCTCAATCACACAAACTATGTCTAGGGATGATTGGTATGCACGGTAACTATACCGCTAATACTGCTATGACGAAAACAGATGTAGTACTAGCAATTGGAACTAGATTTGACGACAGAGTAACCGGCAAGGTAGATGATTTTTTAATACAAGCAAAAATTATTCATATAGATGTAGATAGAAGTAGCTTAGATAAGATAAAAAAGGCAAATATAAAAATAAGGTGTGATGCCAAAATTTTTTTGCAAGCTATCAACAAAATTGCCCATAAACTAGATCATAAAAAATGGATAAACGAACTACAAACAATGAAAAAAAACTTCCCACCTCCTAACTACGACAAATCCCCTAGTATCAATAAAAAAATTCGTCCAGAATATATTGTAAAAAAAATATCAGAAATCACCCAAGGCAACGCCTATATAGTGACCGATGTAGGGCAACATCAAATGTTTACTTGTTTACACTACGAATATAAATACCCCAGAACTCAAATTACCTCAGGAGGCTTAGGCACTATGGGTTTTTGCTTGCCTGCTGCTATAGGTGTCGCCATACACAAAACAGACAGACCAACAATTGCTATTAGCGGAGATGGAGGCTTCCAGATGAATATGCAAGAGCTTGCAACTATTCGCTCATACGATATTCCCGTCAAAATTTTAATTTTCAATAATAACAATTTAGGAATGGTAAAACAATGGCAAGATTTTTTTTGGAACAACAGATACGCTAGTACTATTTTTGATCAAAATCCTAACTTTATTCGTTTAGCAGAATCTTTTGGAATTCCAGCTATTAGAGTTAATAAAAAAGAAGATGTAGTAAATTCTATTAAAAAAATGTTAAAAGAAAAGGGTCCTATTTTAGTAGAATACCTCATTGATCCAGACGCCCATGTCTACCCTATGATTCCATCTGGCGCTAGACTACAAGATATTATTATAGATAAAAACCACAAACCGACAACTTAATGGATAAAAAAATTATTTCTATACTATTAGAAGATAGATTTGGTGCTTTATCTCGTGTTATAGAGTTACTAGGCTCTCGTGGCTATAACCTGCATTCTATCTGCTCAGGGGAAAGCAGAGAAGAAGGAATACAAAGATTGACTCTTGTGTGTTTTGAAAGCGAAAAAAATATTCAGAAAATTATAAAACTCTTAAAAAATATCGTCTATGTTTATGAAGCAAAACTCATAGAGATAGGCAAAGCTGTAATAAGAGAGCTGGCTCTAGTTAAAATAAAATTGCTAAAGGAAAACGAGCAAAAAATTCTAGATGATATTCATAAACTACCCTCATCGATTCGCGTACAAAACAAAAACTTTGTTTGTTTTGAATATTTAGGTGATGGACAAGAAATTGATCAAATGCTAAAACACTTCAGGGCGCACTACAAAGTTTTAGAAGTCTCTCGCACAGGAGAAGCTGCTTTGGACTGTAAATAATAAAAATCAGTAAAACTATTTCTTGCTAAAACAATAGATTTATTTTGTAGTTATTTTGAGTAAATATTATGCTATATCCTAAAATTTTTGATTGCTCTAAAAATTGAACAAAATCAATAAAACGCTGTGAAAGATAAAGATAACAAATTAGCTAAAAGATACTGATAAATTTTTTAATCGTAAAAACATGGAAAAAATACCGCCTTTTACAGGATGGCTCATTGAAAAAGATCTAGAAGTTACTTGTAAACTAAAGCAAATTGACTATTTGCCTCAAAATGAAGTGTTGTTGGATGTAGCTTATAGCACCATAAACTATAAAGATGCCCTTGCCTTGCTAAACAAAGCTCCTATTGCTAGAAGTTTTCCTATGGTGCCTGGTATAGACCTAGCAGGTAAAGTAATAAAAGATCTTAGCGGCAAATTTAAAAAAGGCACTCCTGTATTTATAAATGGCTGGGAAATTGGAGAAAAATATTGGGGAGGTCTAGCTCAAAGAGCTCAAATTCCAGCAAAATGGCTACAAAAAATTCCTAAAGAACTAGATATGCAAAGTTGTATGGCAATAGGCACTGCGGGTTATACTAGCATGCTTTGTATTTTAGCTCTATTAGACCACGGCATTAGCCCTGCCAAAGGCAGAGTTGCGGTTACAGGAGCTAGCGGAGGCGTAGGAAGCTTTGCAGTGTTATTCTTGCGAAAACTTGGGTTTGAGGTTATAGCTTTTACAGGCAAAGAAGAGCAATTTAATATTTTAAGAAAACAAGGAGCAAAAGAAATTCGTCGCCGAGCTGAGTTAAAAACCTTTACTAAAGCACTGGAAAAAACTCAATGGGCAGCAGCCATAGACACTGTGGGCTCAGATGTACTTGCTAGTATTTTAACTGCTACTGACAATAATGGCGTAGTTGCCGTATGTGGCTTAACAGGAGGTAGTAACCTAAATACAACTATGATGCCATTTATTTTACGGGGAATAACTATGGTAGGAATTAATTCTGTAACACAACCTCTTAAAAACAGAAAAAGAGCATGGAAAAAAATTGCGGAGCTAATAACTCCAGTAGAATGCAAGCAAATGAGTGAAATCATTCCTTTATCACTAGCTGCAAAAAAAGCAGCAGAATTACTAGATGGCAAACTAGCTAAAAGAGTTGTAGTCAAAATTTAGTGATAAAATATATTACATTTACTGAACTTCAGTAAAAAACAACCAATTAAATAATTCTCAAACATTCAAACACTATTTAAAATTAAAAAATATTTAAGAAAACAAACTAAAAATTTTGCTGTGATCATAACTCATCAAATCTACATATAATAAGCTAAAATTGAAGGAACATTTACTCAAGGTATATCCTGAAAAAGAATTACTAGCTAAAAAAAAACAATTAGCTTGGAAATTAGCAGAACTTTCTGTACAAAAAGCAAAATTAGACAATGAAGCTGTACAAATGGTTATCAATCGTATTATTGATAACGCTGCAGTTGCAATTGCTTCTTGGAATAGGGCTCCAGTAATTACCGCTAGAGAAATGGCAAAAACACACCGTAGAAAAAATGGAGCTAGTATCTTTGGAATGCCATTTAAGTTACAAGTAGGAGCAGAATGGGCTGCTTGGGCTAACTGCACTGCAGTTAGAGAGTTGGACTTCCATGATACTTATTTAGCTGCAGATTACAGTCACCCAGGAGATAATATTCCTCCTCTTTTAGCTACCGCCCAACAATGTCAAAAAACGGGGCTAGACTTACTACATGCTATTTTGACAAGTTATGAGATACAAATAAATTTAGTTAGAGCTATTTGTTTGCACAAGCACAAAATAGATCATATAGCCCATCTAGCGCCTAGCGTAACAGGAGGCATAGGTACGCTTTTGCAACTACCTGTAGACACTGTTTTTCAAGCTATCAATCAAGCACTACACACAGCTTGTACTACTAGACAATCTCGTAAAGGAGAAATTTCTAGTTGGAAAGCTTTTGCACCATCACACGCTGGTAAACTAGCTATTGAAGCTATTGATAGATGCATGAGAGGTGAAAAATCACCAAGCCCAATTTACGAAGGAGAAGAGAGTGTAGTTGCTTGTATGTTGGACGGTAAAGACGCTAACTATAAAATTCTACTACCAGAATCTGAAGAGCCAAGAAAATCTATTTTAGAAAGCTACACTAAAGAGCATTCTGCAGAATATCAAAGCCAAGCCCTTATAGATTTAGCGTTTGAACTTGGAGATATAGTTAAAGAAAAAATTAAGGGAGATTGGAGTCAAGTAAAAAAAATTATACTACACACTTCACATCATACTCATCATGTAATTGGTAGTGGAGCAAACGATCCGCAAAAAATCAATCCACAAGCAAGCAGAGAAACTTTAGATCATTCTATTATGTATATACTAGCAGTAGCACTGCAAGACGGTAAATGGCACCATATAAACTCCTATGCTCCTGAGCGTGCAAACAGAGCAGATACTGTAAAACTATGGCACAAAATAGTAACTACAGAAGATCATCAGTGGACAAAAAGATACCACTCAAACAACCCGCAAGAAAAAGCTTTTGGAGGCGAGCTAGAAATTATACTTCAATCAGGAGAAAAAATAATAGCAAACAAAGCAATTGCTAATGCTCACCCGCTAGGAAAAAACCCTTTTCAAAGAAAACACTATATCAACAAATTTTTAACACTGAGTGAAAAATTGATTTCTGAAAAAGAACAGAATATGTTTTTAAAATTAGTACAAAAACTTCCAGTGTTATCAAACAAAGAACTGCTAAGATTAAACCCCGTTTCAGACCTGCAGCCTCTAACTAGCTCCAGCGTTAAGGGAATATTTTAAAAATTTACAACCTCTTGCAAATAAGCTGCTCTAGTTTTTGTGTATCTTCACTAAACTTCCGAATACCTGCTGCAAGTTTTTCTGTCGCCATAGCGTCATTATTCAAAGCAAGACGAAAATCGTTTTCTGTAAAACAACAAGCCTCACGGCTATTAGTAGGCAGAGGTTTTAATTTTCTTACCAAAGGCGTTGTTTGAGTTGCTAACTCTTGTAGAAGCTCTGGACTAATCGTTAGTTTATCACAACCTGCAAGTTGTCTTATTTGTTCTGTATTACGAAAACTTGCTCCCATCACAATTGTTTTGATATTGTATTTTTTGTAGTAATAATAAATTTTACTTACAAATTGCACTCCTGGATCTTTGCTGCCATTAAAATCTGCGTTAGGTTGCTGATACTGATACCAATCCAAAATTCTACCAACAAAAGGAGAAATAAGATAGCTCCTTACTTGCGCTGCAACTACCGCCTGACAAAAGGTAAAAAGCAAGGTGATATTGCAACAAATACCTTCTTTTTCTAATTGTAAAGCAGCTTGTAATCCTTCCCAAGTAGCAGCAATTTTAATCAGCACTCTATTTTTAGCTACACCATTTTGCTCATAGAGATTGATAATTTGTTTCGCTTGAGCGATGCTTCCTTGAGTATCAAAAGAAAGCCTTGCATCAATTTCTGTAGATACTCTGCCTTTTATCAGATTTAAAATCTCTACTCCAAAAAAAACAGCTGTTTTTTTTAAAGCAAAATCCAATATATCACTCTTGCTACCTCCCCTAGTTTTTGCATCTTTGACGGCTTTTGCTAATAGAGATTGATATTTTGATTTTTGTAGAGCTTTCAAGATCAAGCTAGGATTGGTGGTAGCATCTAATGGAGTGTATTTTTTAAGTAGTTCTATTTCTCCTGTATCAGCTACAACCTCTGTATAGCTACTAAGTTGTGTTAATTGGTCCATTGTTGTTGATTATATTTCTATCTTAAACGCCTTTTGTTAGAGGAAAGAATACCCATCGCTTCACGATATTTAGCAATAGTACGACGAGCAAGTTTAATATCTTTCTTTTTTGCAAGTTCAATGACAATATAATCATCTGTAACAGGTTTTTTGAGATTTTCCTTAGAAATAATTTGACGAATATATTCCTTGATACTCAAAGAAGAAACAACTTCTCCGCTTGCTTGTTCTATACCGCTAGAAAAAAAATATTTTAGCTCAAAAGTGCCACGAGGTGTACAAATATATTTGCGATTAGTAATTCTACTCACTGTTGATTCGTGCATTCCTATATCTTGCGCTATATCTTTAAGCACCATAGGTCGTAAATATTCTTTTCCTCTTTGAAAAAATTTGTGTTGTTTTTTTAGAATGCTTTCAGACACCTTTTGTATGGTTTCTTGTCTTTGTTCAATATTTTTTATGAGCCACTCTCCCGCTCTGACTTTTTCTAAAATATAACGCTGAGATACTTCTTTGTCTGAAACAATATTAGATTGATAAATTTTTTTTTTACTATAATCCTCGATTATTTTTTTATAGTAAGGATTAACATGAAATTTATGAAATTTGTTATTTAGCCGTATTTTATACTCTCCATTTTGCTTTATAAGATAAACATCTGGTATGATTGTCTCTGCTTCCTTGGTAATAAAAACATTGCCAGGAAATGGGGTTAGAGTTTGGATTTTTTTTGCTGATTTTTCTATATTTTCTACACTGCAACCTAGTTTCTTAGCAAGCATTTTATATTTTTTATTTATAAAAAAATGCCAATGCTCCGACAACATAAGATACTCTAGTGAGTGAGCAGCAAACCTCTCTCTAGCTTGCACACTCAAGCATTCTTGCAAAGACCTACTTCCACAACCTAGAGGATATAATTTTTGAATCTCTAATAGTAAAGTGTTTGCCACAAAAATAGCTTTAGCAGGTATTGCCTCTACTTTACAATGAAAATTACTTTGTTCTTGTTTTAATTTTTTCTGATACTCTGTACTACAAAAAGCCCATCTAGCAGCTAGCTCAAGCTCTCTATTAAGGGTATATTTAGCATATAAGCTTTGTACGGTATCTAGAGCCTCTTTGCTAGACGCCAAAAGTTCCGCTAGACTTCCACAAAGATAACCATTTTCGTAAAGATTGTTTGCTAAATAACAAAGAATATATTTTTCTAAAGCATTAAAATCCCCAACACTAATTTGTTTGATTAGGTTTTCAGATAAAGTAATATCTTTGCTAAGAGTAGTTTCAAGAATATTTTGTTGCTCATTAAAATCAGTTTCTTTGACTTTGCTAGAAGTTTCATATTCTGTATTGTAAGATTCGTAATCGTAGTCAGGGTCAATAGTGTCTAAAAAATCTTGTTCTTGAGAATGCTCATCAGAAACATCTTCGCTGTCTAGCGTTGGCTCAGATATATTTTCTACTTCTTCTAATACAGGGTTTTCTAATAAGTTTTGTTGAATAAATTGCTCCATCTCTAACCTAGACATTTGCAAAAGCTTTATTGCTTGCTGCAATTGTGGATTCATCATCAACCGCTGACTCATTTTTACCTGCAGCTTCATACTCATCGCTATATTCTCCTTGCTAAAAAATAAAAAATAATTATAAAAATCTTATCTTTTTTGTATGTTTATTGCATAATCTACAAACTCTTGCAAGTTTTTAGTTTAAGAAAGAGAATTTTTTATTTGAATAATTAAGCTATTCCAGCCTAAAGGTTTGTTGATAAATTTTTTGATTGACGCTTCTACTTGCATGGTATTTTGAAAAAGCTTATAAATTTTGCCAAGATTGTAGCGGCTTATTGCCTTTTTAGTAAAATTTTGTAAATCAGGGCTATAAAGAAACTCTTCGGCGGGATCTTTTTGAAGAGAAAAAAGCCATAGGTCATAAAAAAAGGCTAATACAAAAAAAAAACAAGCAAAAAATGTATTTTCTTTCTCTTGTGATTCTCCAAAATTTAGCAACTCTATAAATCTCTCTAAGTTTGCTACGCTCAATAATTCCCAAATTGTTTGGCGTGTTTGAAAAAATTTATCTAACTCTTGCAACCATTCTTTTTGAATACCAGATTTATGAAACGGAAAACTCCATTTGACTACTTCTCTTTGTAAATTTGTAGTTTGCAAAATAATTTTCTCTACCTCAAATAAAGAAAATTCTGGAAAAAATATCTTTTGGCAACGAGAAGCTATAGTATCTAGTATGGCTTGATCATTAGTGGTAGATAAAACAAAACGACAAGAAGTAGGCGGTTCTTCTAAAATTTTTAAAAAAGCATTCGCTGATTCAATATTCATATTTTCTACTTCTTTGACAAAAACTACTCTAAAAGCAGAAACAATGGGAGGCATGATGATTTCTTGAGAGAGCTCTTGTATTTGCGATATTTCTATAAAGTTTTTTCTTTGCTTCAAAACTAAAAAATCAGGGTGATTGTCTTTTTTTAAAAAAGAGCAAGACGCACAACTGTTACATGCGTTTTGATTGCAACAAAGTATAGTTTGGGCTAGCTGTCTTGCTAAAAAACTCTTCCCCCTGCCTTGCTTGCCGACGAAAAGATACGCAGAAGCCATGCTGCCTGAGCTAATTGCTTGGGTTAATCTTTGCGTTATTTGCTCTAAACCAACAATTTTAGAAAACATTTTAAAACAATAAGATAGCGCACCACACCAAAATAACAACAAGAAACGCTAAAAAAACAGCAGCTGAACCCATATCTTTAATAGCTTTTGCTGATTTGTGAAATTCTGGCTTCACTAGATCAGTAAATTTTTCTAAACTAGAGTTCAAAAGCTCTACCAACATCACAAATAACAAAGTAGCTTCTAAAAATAAAAACTCCGCTTTGGACTCTGCAAAATACCAAGCGATAATTGAAAGTATTACTGCTAAAAAAACCTCTTGTCTAAAGGCTCGCTCCTGTAAAAAAACAGTGCGAAGTCCTTGTATAGAATAAAAAAAAGCATAAAATATATTTTTTATTTTTGTATGTTTTAGCTTATTTGTATGCTTACCCATTGTTGTAGTTTCTTTGTATTATTCTCAAAGAGAATTCCTGTATTCTTTGTGATAAAAATTCCTTCTCCTTTTTGTAGTTTTTTTTCTTTTTGCTCAATAAAAAGGCTAGTAGAATTTAAGCCTATATTTATAATGCTGCAATTACTAGTTGTACGAAAATTATATTTTTCTTTGCTTTGTAAAGTTAGTTGAAAGATTTCTGGAAAGATTGATAATTGTTTTTTTTCTACATCTGCTTCTGCTTCTGCTTCTGCTTCTTTAGAAGTAACAAATTGAAAAATATTTTTTACTTCTTGTAATTTATCTTTGTGTGCAATTAAAATATTTTGTTCTCCTTCTATAATACTAATATCTTCTAGCCCTAGCAAACCAAAAAAATGTTTTTTTGCCAACAAAAAAACATTTTTATTTTCCAGTGAAAAATGCTTACCTTGTAAAACATTGCCGTCTTCGTCTTTCTTAAAAAGATTAGCTACAGAATACCAACTTCCTATATCACTCCATTTAAAATCAGCTCTAACTGCAAAAACCTCGCTATGCTTTTCCATAATAGCATAGTCTAAAGAAATAGAAGCAAACCTTCTAAAGGTTTCTGGGTCAAAATAGAGTCTATCATTGCCTACTTTAACGGATTTTTTTAAACACTCTAAAGAATTTTTACTCATTTGTTTTTGATATTGATCAAAGGCTTGCAATATGTTTTTAACAGAAAAACAAAACATGCCAGAATTCCAAAAGTAATTTTTTTGTTTAAAAAATTCTTGTGCTTTTATTGAATTAGGTTTTTCTATGAATTCTATAACACGAAAAACATGACTAGTAATTGGCTCCTTTTCAGTGCATAAATAACCGTAACCTGTTTCTGGATAGCTAGGCTTAACTCCAAAAGTTACTAACCCTCTTATTTGCGCTTGTCTTACAGCTATTTGCACCGCGCAATAAAATTTTTCTATCTCAAGTATAAACTGGTCTGCGGGAAGTACTAGCATTAATTGCTCAGATAAACCTCGACTTTGTAAAAAACGAGCTGCCATTAAAATTGCAGGAGCAGTATTTTTACCCTCGTCTTCCAAAAGAAAAAAACAAGAAAGCTTTGTTTTTTGAATACTTTTTTGGTGCAACTCTAGGTGTTTTTGATTGGTTACTAAGAGCACTTCTGTAGCAAATAAGCCACTTAAGCGCTCTAGTGTCTTTTCTAATAAATTGCTATTAGAAAATAAAGGAAGAAAAGGCTTAGGGGTTTGACTAGTAGATAAAGGCCAAAGTCTAGAGCCGCTGCCTCCTGAAATAATTACAGGTATTACTTTCATGCTACAATAAACCTTGCTCTTTAAGAGCTGCTTGTCTTTTATTAAAAGCAAAAAAACAAATAGCGATACTTAAAATATAAAGTACACTCAAAGGAATTGCCATTAAAAACATTGTAAAAGGATCCGGAGGAGTTAAAATAGCAGAAAAAATAAAAACAAGTACAACTGCATATTTGGTATTTTTAATCATAAATTTTGGAGAAACTAAACCCAGCCTAGATAAAAATAACACCACCAAAGGAAATTCAAAAACAATCCCAAAAGCAAAAAGCAATTTGATAGCAAAAGAAACATACTGCCCTATAGACAAAGAAGGGACTATTTCTTCTGGCTTGGTAAGACTTAAAAAAAAATCAAATCCTATAGGGAATACCACAAAATATCCAAACATAGCCCCTCCTGTAAAAAATAAGAAAGTAGCGGGAATAAAACCCCAAAATATTTTTTTTTCTTTCTTATGTAGTGCAGGAAAAACAAATCCCCAAATCTCTGCTATACAGTAAGGAAAAGCAAAAAAAAGCGCTAGAAAAAAAGAAATTTTTAATTCTGTAAAAAAAATTTCTGGCAGTCCAATAAAAACAAGTGTAGATTTATTATTATTTTTTATTTTTGGGCTGCAAATACAATCTAAAGAGATTGACGTTTGCTCTGTAATAACAGGTAGAGCTGGCGCTTCACAAGAGCAATTTAATAAACCCTGTGTATCAGAAATTTTTATTGTGGTCTCTCTACTTATATTAGAATATTTTTTTAAAGGCTCTTCCACAGGCTCTTTAATTAGTTGCAACAAATCCGCTCTAAAAAAATAACAAAAAAAAAAAATAAGTATAGTTACCACAAAAACACGAATAAGTCTGAGCCTAAATTCCTTAAGATGCCCTAGCAAAGGCATTATTTTTTCATTAGTCATAAATAAAATTTAGTATTTTTTTGCTTGTTCTTTTTGTTGAGAAAAAGCTACAAAAGAAATAATAATAATTAAAACACCTGCATAACTTTTAGGGCTTAATCTTTCTCCTAATAACAAAAAACTAAAAATTACTGCATAGATGGATTCTAAAGAGTTAATAATTCCAGATATTTGTGCAGAAATTGTTTTTAAAGAAAAAATACTTAGAACATGTGCAAAACCAGTACAAATAACACCAAGACAAAAAAGTAAAATCAAATCAATAACAGAAATATCCCAAGGAAAAAAAATAAGAGCAAAGGGCAAGGAAAGTATAGCGCCATAAAAATTTTGGAAGAAAGAAATTTCTTTAGCAGGAAATTTAGACGATAAAAATCTGTTATAAAGTATAAACAAAGCCATAAAAAATCCAGAAAGTATTCCCCAACAAACCCCTACAAAAATTTCATTATTAAATGAAATGTTAGGAGGCAATAAAAAAACTCCAAGCAACAAAAATACACATATCACACTCTTGTAAAAAGAATATTTTATAGAAAAAAAAATAGGTTCTAGTAAAGTTAAAAATAAGGGAAAAATAGAAAAAGCTAGTGTCCCTATGGAAGCACTGGATTTTTGAATACCTATAAAAAAAGTAAACCAATGAGAAACTAAAATACTAGCAGTTAGTAAAAAAACTAAATGATCTCTAATAGTAAATTGAAAGATTTTTTTTCTATTTTTTTTATTAAAAAGCAAAAATATACTACAGAAAGCAAAAAAAGTACGAAAAAATACTATAACAAAAGAATGTTGATTGATAACACTACCAATAATTCCTGTAAATCCTAAAAAAAAAGTAGCAAGATGTTGAGCAAGATAATCTTTTTTTAGAAAAAAAAATTTTATTTTTCTCATTCTTTAATAATAAAATTTACTTTCACTACATAGTAGGGATTGTAAACTGATTTTCTAAAAGTGTTGTTGGCCAACGACTAGTAATTGTTTTTAGTTTTGTATAAAAACGAATTCCATCTTTGCCGTGTATATTTAAACTTCCAAAAATAGAATCCTTCCAACCTCCAAAACTATAAAAAGCCGAAGGGACAGGAATAGGAATATTAATACCTACCATACCTACTTGAATATCTTTAGTAAATTTTCTAGCAGTTTCTCCATCTTTAGTAAAAATAGCAGCTCCATTGCCAAATTTATGAGAATTAACTAGCTCTAAAGCTTCTTGATAGGTTTTTACCCTTACTACACAAAGTACTGGTCCAAAAATTTCTTCTTGATAAATTCTCATTTGTTTTGTTACATTATCAAATAAACATGGACCCATAAAAAAACCTTGTTCATACCCTTGTAGTTTAAAATTTCTACCATCTACCACTAAATTAGCTCCCTCAGTAACTCCCAAATTTACATATTCTTTAACTTTTTCTAAATGTTCTTTACTAATTAAAGGTCCCATTTGACTCTCTGGACTCTGTGCTAAGCTAGCTCCTACTACTAAATTTTTAAGATTTATTTTTAATTCTTGTATCAGTTTATCTGCTGTTTTTACTCCTACAGTTACCACTACGGAGATTGCCATACATCTTTCTCCTGCAGAGCCATAAGCAGAGCCTATCAAGGATTTTGATACTATATCAATATCTGCATCTGGCATCACTACCATATGATTTTTTGCCCCGCCTAATGCTTGTACTTTTTTTTTATTAGTAGTAGCACTCTGATAGATGTATTTTGCAATAGGGGTAGATCCTACAAAACTCACTGCCTCTATATATTCTTCTTGTAGAATAGCATCTACTATTTCCTTATCTCCATTTACTATTTGAAAAACACCATCTGGCAGCCCTGCTTCTTTATAAAGTTCTGCTATTATTAAAGATACTTGTGGATTTTTTTCTGAAGGTTTTAAAATAAAACAATTTCCACAAGGAATAGCAATAGCGTGCATCCAAAGAGGTACCATAACAGGAAAATTAAAAGGAGTAATTCCGCTAACAATACCAAGAGGTTGAAGCATAGAATAACTATCTACATTTGTTCCCACATTTAAAGAAAATTCTCCTTTAAGTAAGTGAGCAATACCTGTTGCAAATTCGGCTACTTCTACTCCTCTAATAATTTCTCCTTTAGCATCAGAAAAAACCTTTCCATGACTATTACTCAAACATTTTGCTATATCATCTATATTATTCATAACAAGATTACAAAATTTAGATATAATTCTTGCTCTACTAAGAGGTGTTCTAGCTGCCCAGTTAGGAAAGGCTGCTTGAGCTGTAACTACTGCATTTTTTAAATCTTTTACAGAAGAAAGAACAACTTCTCCTGTTTGTTTTCCTGTGGTAGGATTAAAAAGTGGTTTTGTTCTTTTTAAGAAGCTATTAATTTTTTTACCATTGATATAATTTTTTATTTTTTCCATTTTTATAAATTAATATTTATAAAAATCTAAATTTAAAGAATCAGCGACCGGTTTGTACGTTATTTTTCCATCTACTATATTTAAACCTTCTCTAAAAAGAGAATCTTTTTTAAAAATATCCATACCATTATCTGCTAATTTTAAAATATAAGGAGTAGTGCTATTAATTAGAGCAGTTGTAGAAGTTTTTGCTACACACCCCGGTATATTAGATACACAATAATGTATTACTCCATCTACTTCGTAAGTAGGATTATCTAGTGTTGTAGGTCTACTTGTTTCAAAACAACCTCCCTGATCTATAGCAACATCTATTACTACACTTCCTTTACTCATTTTTTTTATCATATCTTTAGTAACTAATTTAGGGGCACTTTCTCCTGGTATTAAAATAGAACCAATACAAAGATCTGCATCTATCAAATTTTTTTCAATATTCTGACTATTAGAAAAAATAGTTTTTATTTGTCTATTAAAATTTATTTCTATTTCATTTAATTTATTTATATTATTATCTAAAATACAAACTTCTGCTCCCATACCTAATGCTATTAGAGCTGCATTATATCCCACAACACCTGCTCCTATAATAACTACTTTTCCTCTTTTTACACCAGGAACTCCACTTAAAAGAATTCCTTTTCCGCCTTTTGTTTTTTCTAAAAGAGTAGCACCTATTTGTATAGTTAATCTTCCTGCAATTTGACTCATAGGAATAAGTAGGGGTAAAGAACCTTTTTTATCTATAATAGTTTCATAGGCAATACAAGTACTTTTTGAATTTATTAAATTTAGAGTCATTTCTTTACTTGATGCTAAATGAAAATAAGTAAAAAGAATCTGTCCTTCTTTTAACATTTTACATTCAATATATTGAGGCTCTTTTACCTTAACTATTAATTCACAATTTTCAAAAATTTGTTTTGGACTCTCAACAATAATACCATTAGCTTTTTTATAATCTTCATTAGAAAAACCTATAGCCAAAGCTGCATTATCTTCTATAAAAACTTGATGTCCTCTTTTAGATAATTCATTTGTTAAAAAAGGATTTATACTAATTCTAAATTCTTTATTTTTTATTTCTTTTAACACACCTATTTTCATTTTTTATTTTTTAAAAATTTATTTTCATTGGCATCATAACAAACTTATATTGTTCTTTTATATTTCCTTTAATTAAAAAAAATTTTTCTTCTTGAAAAAAAAATTCAATATTTTTACAAAATTCTTCCATGTTATATAATATTTTTAATATTTGATTTATATTTAATCCAATTTTAAAACTATTACCTTTAAAATCACATTCTAATTTATGTTTACTTTGTCCTGTTTGCATTAATTCACTTTCTATTTCTAAAACTTTATCTGATATTTTAAATTTCATAACTTCTGAAAATTCATCTAAAACAGTTTTTAGTATATTTATTTCTTTTAAAAGAGAATTTAAACAAATTGTTACTTTTTGTTTTGATTCTTTTTCTTCAAAAAATTTTTCTAAATTAGGATAATTATTATTTTTTTCTAAAAGTTTAACTTGTAGAATAGAATTTTCTTTTTTAATAATTAAAAAATCATCATTAAAATGTAATTTTATAATTTCTTCATTTTCGAGAAAACTAAATATTTCTAATATATTTTTAGAGGGTATTATAAAACATTGTTCTTTTTTTTGTAGAAAATCATCTACAATATATTGACAAGCAACAAAAGAATTAGAAGAATAAAAAAATATTTTTTTATTAATAAAATGTAAATTTATACCATTTAAATTTTGTTTTATAGGATCTTTAGAAGCAAAATCAATTGTTTTTTTTAAACATTTTTTAAAAATTTCTGATTTTATTTCTGTAGCTTCTTCTATTTTTTTTATTATTAATTTAGTAAAATTATTTTTATCTAAAGTAGGTATTTTAATTTCATTAAATTCTCCTCTTATAAAAAGCCAATTATTGTTTAAATTAAAATTTATTATTTCAGAATTTATTTCTTTAATTATATTAAAAATTTTTTGAACATTTACACAAAAAGAGCCACCTACTTTTACATCTGCTTTTATATTTTCTTGAAAAATAACATCTATATTAGAACAATAAATAAGAATTATATTACTGACCTTATCTACATCTATAATAAAATTATTTATATTATCATAATTATTTTTCTTATTTATTATTGTTAAAACAATTTTTAGTGTTTTTATAAAAATTTCTTTTTTTATATTAAATTCCATTTTAATTATAATAGAAGTTTTAGTAGTAGTTGTTATTAACTTTTCCTTTATTTTTTAACCTATTTTCTGTAGCTATTTTTTTTTAATTTATAATACATTTTTATTATTGATTTAATATTATTTTTTTATATATTTTATTACTAATAAAAAATTATATTCTTATTAAACTATTGAAATAATCAATAAAAATGTATTATAAATTAAAAATATTTTTGTTAATAACTTGTTTGATTTTTGTTAATAACTTGTTACTTTATTAGATTCTATAATAGAATTTATAGAATTTACTAATTGTTTTAAATCTTTATCTTCATCAATAGTAGATTTTATTTTTTTATAAGATTGTAGAACTGATGCATGATTTTTTTCAAAATAATCTCCTATTGCAGTATAAGAAAAATCTGTTATTTCTCTAGAAATATACATAGCAACGTGTCTAGCAAATGTTATATTTCTATCTCTTTTTTCTGATTTAATATCAGATATTTTTATATTTAATTTTTTAGATACCTCTTTTATAATTTCATTAATATTAACAGGACTTCTATCTAAATTAAAAATATCTTTTAAAATAATTCTAACAGAATCTAAATTTATTTTTTGATTTAAAAGAGATTTTTCTGCTTCTAAACATTTTATAACTGCTTTAATATCTCGTACATTTGTTTTAATTACATGGGCAATATGAAAAATAACGTCTTCATTTATTAATAAATTTATTGTTTTAATTTCATTTTTTATAATAGCTACTCTTGTTTCAAGTAATGGTTTATCTATTTTTGTTATTATTCCTGATGAAAATCTACTAATAAGTCTATCTTCTATATTTTTTATTTCTCTTGGATACCTATCAGCAGTAATAACTATTTGTTTTCCTTTATTTATTAATTCATTAAAAGTATGAAAAAATTCTTCTTGTGTTTTGATTTTTTGTTCCAAAAATTGAATATCATCAATAAGTAATAAATCACAATTTCTATATTTTTCTTTTGTAAGAGTAATTTCTCCTTTTCTAATACCCTCAATAACATCATTCGTAAAATTTTCTGAAGTACAATAAATAGTTTTTATAGATTTATTTTTTTCTAAAATTTTATTTCCAATAGATTGCATTAAATGAGTTTTTCCAAGACCTACATCTCCATGTATAAAAAGAGGATTATATTTAGAACGTATATTATTTATAAGAGATTCAGCTACAGATATAGCACTAGCATAAGCTATAGAAGTATTATCTCCATTTACAAAATTTTCAAATTTATAGCTTAAATTTAAAGAAAAATTTTCTTTTTTATTTTTTTCTATTTTAAAAAAAAGTTTAAAATCTTTTTTTAAACCTATTTGAGAAAAATTTTTAAATATATAATCCTTTAAAGTATTTGCTCTATTTTCTTTAATCCAATTGCAAAAAAATTGATTTAAACCCCCTAATGTAATTTTTTTTTCTTGAAATTCTATAATATAAATATTGTCTAACCAAGCTTCTTTTTCTGATTTTTCTAAAAATACTTCTATTTGTTTTTTAAAATTATGCCATCTATTTATTATATTCTTATTTAAATTCATTTATTAATTTTTTTTTTATTATTAAAGTAAAATTAAGGGTTTTTTTTTTCAATAAAAAATAAATTAAAAAAAATAAAATTTAGTAAAATTATTGAAATAATAGAACTTTTTACTATTCTATGCTTTAATAAAAAATTAAATTACTAAAATATAAATAATGAAAATTTGGGATGTTGTTGTGATAGGTGGAGGTCATGCAGGCTGTGAAGCTGCATTTGCCTCAGCAAATATAGGAAGTAATACATTGCTTTTAACTATGCAAAAAAATGCTATTGGTAGAATGTCTTGTAATCCAGCTATTGGTGGAATAGGAAAAGGACATTTAGTAAAAGAAATAGACGCATTAGGTGGAATTATGGGAATAGTAGCAGATGAAACAGCTATTCAGTTTCGTATACTTAATACTAAAAAAGGAGCAGCTGTACAAGCTACTAGATGTCAATCTGATATGTTGTTATATAGTAAGAAAATACAAGAAATTCTTTTTTTTCAAACAAACTTAACAATCCAAGAAAGAGAAGTTGTGAGTTTTTTATGGAAAAAAAACAAAGTTGTAGGAATAAAAACAAATCTACAAGAGCAAATTTTTTCTAAAACAATTATTCTTACTGGCGGTACTTTTTTAAGAGGAAAAATTCATATAGGGAATAAAAATTTTGAAGCAGGAAGAATTTTAGAAAAATCAGCAAATAAACTTTCTTACGAAATAGAAAATAAAGGTATTCAAATGGGAAGGCTAAAAACAGGCACAACACCTAGAATAGATAAAAATACTATAAATTGGAAAAAATTATCAATACAAGAAGGAGATCAAAAAATAAAAAAATTTTCTTTTTGGAATAGTGTAGTAGGTCTACCTCAACTTCCTTGTTATATTACTTATACTAATTTAAAAACTCACGATATTATTAAAAAAAATATTAAAAAATCTGCTATATACAATGGAAATATTCAATCATCAGGTCCTAGATATTGCCCTAGTATAGAGGATAAGATTGTACGTTTTCCTGATAAAACACAGCATCAAATTTTTTTAGAGCCAACGGCTTTAGATTCTATAGAAATTTATCCTAATGGGATTTCTACTAGTCTTCCAAAAACAGTACAAAAGGAATTTTTACAAACAATTCAAGGTTTAGAACAAGCTAAAATAATTAGAGAAGGATACGCAGTAGAATACGATTTTATTTTTCCACAGCAGCTAAAGCTTTCTTTAGAACTAAAAGAATTTGAAGGGTTGTTTTTAGCAGGGCAGATAAATGGCACTACGGGTTATGAAGAAGCAGCTGCACAAGGAATTGTTGCAGGTATCAATGCTAGTAGAAAAGCACAAAAAAAAGAAGCTATTATTTTTACTAGAGATAAATCTTATATTGGTGTTTTAATAGATGATTTAGTAACCAAAGGAACGACAGAGCCTTATAGAATGTTTACTTCTCGCTGCGAGTATCGGCTTTTGCTTAGAGAGGAAAATGCTGATGAGCGACTTTGTGAACTTGGATACAAAATAGGATTACTTAGCGAACAAAAATATCAAAAATTTTGTCAAAAACAAGAGAAAATCAAAAATTTAAAAGAATGGGTTAAAAACAAAAGACTTAAACCAAATAAAAAAATTTTAGCTTACTGCGAGCAAAATGGAATTAAAACTAAAAACTACGCTTTAGAGGCTTTTTTAAAAAAGACTAATGTTTCTTTTGATAGTTTAAAAAGTGTTTTTTCTACCAGTTGGAAAAATGAAATTGCAACATGGGGTGAAACGCATAAAAAACTTGTAGAAAATGAGTTTAAATATGAGGGATATATAAAAAAACAACAAAAACAAATCCAACAATATCAAAAAATGCATTTGCAAAGAATTCCTCAGCACATAAATTACAACAAAATAGGAGGACTCTCTAAAGAAGTAAGGGAAAAACTAGAAAAATATAGACCAGAAAATTTAGCTCATTGTCTAAAAATTAGTGGTATAACGCCAGCTGCTGTAGGAATTTTAATGCTATATTTAAAACATAAGTAAGAGTAATTCTACAATCTAATCTTGTATTTTTGATAGAGCTGACACTTAAAATACAGTGTTAATGTTTTTACTATTGTGCGCCTACCTTGTTACGCTCGCCGTTATTTACTGCTATTTATAGTATTTTATAATTTTATTGACATTAGGATCTAGCTAGTGTAGAAGCTTGTAGTGCTTTGTGTTTTAAGCTAAAGCATCTATTTTTAATTTTTGATAAGGAGGAAATATGAATAAAAAGTATTGGCAAAAGACTAGAGGGCTGATGTTTTTGATTTTGGCACTTTGGTTTGTTTTTAGCTTTTTAATACATTTTTTTGTAGAGAAGTTAAATTCGTTGCAGTTTTTAGGTTTTCCGTTGGGGTTTTATTTTGCAGCCCAAGGGTCTTTAATAGCGTTTGTTATTATAGTTTTTTATTATGCGAGTAAGCAAAATAAAATTGATCACGAGTTTGGTGTTAACGAATAATTTAATCTAAATATAGAATATGAATAATAAAGAAGGTTTTATGGGTAACCTTGGTAAGGTTTATGCCATATATACAGGAGGGTTTTTGGGGTTTGTGATTGTTTTAGCAATTCTAGAGCAATTAGGTGTTTCTAACACGCTTATCGGATACGCTTTTATTTTTCTTACCATAGGGATTTATGCTACTATTGGAATTTTAGCAAGAACGACAAAAGTTTCTGAGTACTATGTAGCAGGAAGAAAGGTGCCGCCTATTTTTAACGGAATGGCAACAGGAGCAGATTGGATGTCGGGTGCTTCTTTTGTGGGGATGGCTGGAAGTTTATATATCTTAGGATATGATGGTTTTTCTTTTGTCTTAGGTTGGACAGGGGGGTATATTCTAGTTGCCGTGTTACTAGCACCTTATTTAAGAAAATTTGGAGCTTATACAGTACCAGATTTTTTGGGAGAAAGATATGGAGGTAATCTAGCAAGAATAGTAGGAATTTTAATCTTGTTTGCCTGCTCTTTTACTTATGTCACAGCACAAATTTATGCTACTGGAATTATTTCTTCACGTTTTTTAGGGATTCCATTTGAAATAGCAGTATTTATTGGGTTGTGTGGTATTTTAGTTTGTTCTATGTTGGGAGGCATGAGAGCTGTAACTTGGACGCAGGTAGCTCAATATATTATCTTGATTATAGCCTATTTGGTACCTGTTGTGTTGCTTTCTATTAAGGTCACTGGTGTTCCTTTGCCACAGTTGATGTATGGAAGTGCTGTAGAGCAAATCACGGCTTTAGAGCCACAACTAGGGATTACTAAATCGCTTGCGTTTGCTACGCCTTTCACTCACTATGACCAAAAAAACTTCTTTTTATTGATTTTTTGTTTGATGGCAGGCACTGCTTCTTTACCCCATGTGTTGATGAGGTTTTTTACAACACCTAGCGTTAAGGCGGCTAGGACTTCTGTGGGATGGTCTTTGCTTTTTATTTTTTTACTTTACTTTACTGCTCCTTCTTATGCAGCTTTTGCAAAGTTAGAAATTTATTCCAATGTTATAGGACAGCAAATTGCTTCTTTACCAGAATGGGTAAACAACTGGTCTAATGTAGCTGGTTTATTAAAAATAAATGATCTTAATGGAGATGGTATTTTACAGTATGCTGAGCTAAGTATTAACAGAGATATTATAGTACTAGCTACACCAGAAATTGCGGGGCTGCCTTATGTTGTTGCGGGCTTGGTATCTGCTGGTGGACTAGCAGCGGCTTTATCTACAGCAGATGGATTACTTCTTGCGATTGCTAATGCTTTTAGCCACGATATTTATTACAAAATTGTTAATCCTGCAGCGAGCTCTAAGACTAGATTGGTAGTAGCTCGTATTATTTTGATTGTAGTAGCAATACTAGCAGCAGCATTAGCAAGCACTAAGCCAGCGGATATACTCTCTATGGTAGCTATGGCATTTTCTATTGCGGCATCTGGTTTATTTGCACCTTTAGTACTAGGTATTTGGTGGAAAAGAACCAACGCGATTGGGGCAGTTACGGGCATGGTGGCTGGATTTTCGGTTTGTATGTATTATATCGTATCTACACACAAAACTTTTGGTATCCAAAATGATTTATGGTTTGGTGTCAATAGCATTTCAGCTGGTTCTTTTGGTATACCTATTTCGTTTATAACAATCATACTTGTTAGTTTACTTACTCCAGCACCTTCTAGTGAAGTGCAAGATATGGTAGAAAGAGTAAGAATACCTGCAGGTGATACTATAATCAAAGACAAAGATGCTGTAACAACATAAGTTATGCAGCTTGTCTCTTGTACTTAAGTACAGCTAAAAACTATTTAAAGTTTATATTTTGATAGTTTTTGGCTGTTTCAGCTATTATTTATGGGTATTTATCTTGATTATTGGACTCGTTATCCTACACTTACTATTCCTAATTTTATTTTATCTGTTTTAATGTGGACTTTTTTTGGTCGCTTTATTTTAGATATTATTATTCCAGTTTCTGATAATTATATAAAAAGATTTTTTCATAATCTCACTAACCCTGTGATAAAGATTTTTCGTCCTATTACTCCTGGATTTTTACATCCACTATTTATCTTGCTTTATATTCCTTTTATTTTGATAGCACTGAGAGTTTTACTTTTTGTGATACATTTTCATATGGGCGTTTTACCTTTAACTCCTTAAATTAGTAATATTTATTCTCTTGTTGTTGTATTTATAATTTGTATAATAATACTACTTGCTAGTTTTATTGATTACATGCAACAATAGCTACAAACGACACCTACCGACTTGGAATGAATAATTATACCAAAGGCTTATTGATTACTCTAGCAGGAGTATTAGTACTTAGTCCTGATAGCTTATTGGTTAGACTAGCAAGCGTAGATCCTTTCACTATTATTTTTTATAGAGGAGTATTTATGTTTTTTTGGATTACAGTAATGCTCGTTATTTTATATCAAAAAAATATTTTTGCTATTTTAACCAACACAGACAAGTTTGATTTTTTGTTAGGAGTATTACACGCTGCAGGCAGCTTTACTTTTGTATTGGCTATTAGTTATACGACTATAGCTAAAGCCCTTATTATAATTAGCATTTCTCCTTTTTTCTCGGCTATTTTGAGCTATTTTTTGTTGTCAGAAAAAATTACTATAGCTACCTTGTTTACTATGCTGGTAACTTTCTGTGGTTTTATGATTATTTTTTCAGATGGTATTAGTTTTACAGACTCCTGGTTTGGCAATCTTAATGCTGTTCTTACGTCGTTTATTTTATCTGGTATTTTTGTAATTTCTAGACACAAGAAAAAATCTATGATGTCTGCTTTGCTGCTCTCTAGTTTTATTGCAACAGTAGCTAGTTTTTATTTTGCTAAGCCATTAGAAGTTTCTGTCTATTCCTTATCTGTATTATTTATGATAGGGTTGATTTTAGCAGTTTCTTTTTCCCTACTTACTTTAGGACCTAAGTATATTCCTGCTACAGAAGCCAATCTATTGATGCTTTTAAAAACTATTTTTGCTATTTTGCTTGCTTGGATAATTTTACAAGAAATCCCCGATGGTAAAACTATTTTAGGAGGCGCTACCATACTAGTTTCGTTGGCGTTAAATTCTCTATACCAAGCTAAAAAACTTAAGCAGCGTTGCTAAAATTTTAGTGCAAGGCAACTAAAGTTAGTAGCTCACATAAGTTTATATTTATCAATCAAAATCTTTACCTTGAGACTAGAAACATTTATAGCTTTGCGCTATTTATACGGCTCTAAAAAATCTCGTGCAATTAGCTTCATTACTAATATTTCTATTGCAGGCGTCACTATAGGAGTGATGGCGTTGATTGTAGTTTTGTCAGTAATGAACGGGTTTGAGGAGGACTTAAAAAAAGCTCTAATAGGCACCAACGCTCATCTTACTCTCACTGCTTTTACTGGCAATGGAGAGCAAGAAATTACATATAGCAAAAATATTATAGAGGAGATAGAGCAAAAAATTCTTGTAGAGCATATTTCACCTTATAGTTTAGATCAAGCTTTGATTAGTTCCAAAAATAATGTACACGGCATTTTGTTAAAAGGGATTGACATTGAAACGGAAATCAAGGGGAAGGTTTTGCAAGAGACAATAAAAATAAATAATAAGGTTAATAATTCTTTACCTTCCCCACTAGAGTTAGCCGCAGTATTGCGGGATTTAAAAATTCAAAAACGAGTAAATAAGGATGGTAATGAAGAAAATATTGCAGGTATTATTGTAGGAGTTAGCTTAGCTAAGATTTTTAAATTGAAAATAGGAGATGATCTTACTATTTTAACCACGCGGCAACAAATTTCTCCATTTGGAGCTATTCCTCAGAAAAGAAAATTTATTGTGTCTGGATTTTTTGAAAGCGGGTTGGGAGGCTACGACGAGGTATTTACGTTAATAGATTTAAAAGAAGCAAGAAAACTGTTTCAATATAATAAAAATATTCGTGGCTATGCTATCTATTTAAAAAATATCAAAGACACTAAATCTCAACAGGATAAATTGATAGCAAATTTTCCTTTTCCTCATCTTGTTTCTAGCTGGATTGACGATAACTATAATCTTTTTGCGGTATTAAAGTTAGAAAAAATTGGACTCAGTGTAATTTTATTTTTGATTATTTTGGTTGCTGCTTTCAATATTATTAGCTCTTTAGTAATTTTAGTGAGCGAAAAAACCAAAGATATTGCTATCTTAAAAGCTATTGGTGTTGGCAATCAATCTATCCGTAATATTTTTTTGCTTCAAGGCTCTATTATAGGTTTTTTTGGCGCAGCAATAGGGACAATTTTGGGATTGCTTATTTGTTTGTTTTTAAAACATTTTTCGGTTATTAGAATTCCGAAAGGCGTCTATACAACAGATACTATTCCAATTTTAATTAACTGGTATCAAGTGGTAGCAATTTTAGCTGTTTCTTTCATCATGTGCTTTTTAGTTACTATTTTTCCTTCTAAAAAGGCAGCTGAACAAAAACCAGTAGACGGGTTAAAATATGAATAATATTTGTGAATTAAAGAATATTTTTAAATCTTATCAAGATGGAGAAAAGAAAAAACTAACTATTTTAAAGGGGATTGATTTTCAAGTTAAAAAAGAAAGCATACAGTTGATTACAGGAAACTCTGGCTCTGGAAAGAGCACTCTTTTGTATTTATTAGGTGCATTGGATGTCGCAGATAGTGGTGATATTTATTTTAATAATCAAAATATCAAAAATTTTAAGGAAAAAAAATTATGTATACTGCGAAAAAATTTTATAGGCTTTGTGTTTCAGTTTCACTATCTTTTACCAGATTTTAGTGCTTTTGAAAATGTATATTTGGCAGGTTTAATTAAAAAAAAAGACTCTAGGACGTTAAGACAACAAACAATTAAATTGTTAGACTTGGTAGAATTATCGCATAGAAAGAATCACAGACCAGCTCAGCTTTCAGGTGGAGAGCAACAAAGAGTAGCTATTGCTCGTGCTTTGATGAATTCTCCTAAATTGATTCTAGCAGATGAGCCTACAGGGAATTTAGATTTAGAAACAGGTAACAAGGTCTTCCAAATTCTTAAACATGTGTGCTTAGAAAACAAATCTGCTTTGGTCTTGGTTACGCACAATTCGGAGCTTATTAGGCAGTTTAACACACGTTATCAACTTGTAAAAGGCACACTCAAACTTATTTCCAAACAAGAAAACTAGTCAAGTTTGTTTGTGTATTTTATATATTGTTATACTCTTTTTGTGTAACCCTTAAATCAGGAAGCATATTCTCTAGGTTGTTTGATAAAAATTTTCTCAAAAAACAAAAATAATTTTAAATATTCTGTTCAAAACCCATAGCTAGTACAAGTGTTTAAAATTTTACTTGGCACTTGTAATGTTTATTTTTTTTGAAAAAGTGCTTTTTGATGACTACAAGATTTTGTAAAAGACATTGATTAGCTAGTAAATAATGTCTTGCCTTTAGATTTTAAATCTTCGCAAGCTTGCTGAACTCGCTTTGACATATTTTGCTCTGCTGCTTTTAAGTAAACTCTAGGATCATAGAATTTTTTACTTCCTACTTCATTATCTACTTTTAAAACGCCGTCATAATTTTTTAGCATATGATTAGCAATAGCTCTGGTGTAGGAGTATTGTGTGTCTGTATCTACATTCATTTTAATTACTCCATAATTTAAAGTTTCGTGAATATCTTTTAAATCAGAGCCAGAGCCTCCATGAAAAACTAAATCTATTTTTGCTGCTTCGCCATATTTTTTTGTTACTGCGTCTTGTCCGTTTTTAAGAATTATAGGAGTTAACTTAACATTTCCGGGTTTATAAACTCCATGCACATTTCCAAAAGTTGCCGCCAAAATATAGCGGGCATTAGTAACTTCTTTTAAGTTTTCAAAGGTGTAGAGTATTTCTGCTGGGGATGTAAAAAGTTTGTCTGCTGGCACATTTTCGTTATTAATACCGTCTTCTTCTCCTCCTACCACCCCTATTTCCAACTCTAAAATTAACTCTAAACTAGCAAGTTCTTCTAAGTAACCTTTGGCAATTTTCACATTCTCAGTGACGGGAAGCTCAGAGCCATCAAACATGTGCGAGCTAAATAAATTAGGTAGTCCTTTTGCCCTTCTTTCTTTTGTCCACTCTATTAGAGGGCGTACGAAAGTATTCCATTTTTTAGGTACGCAATGGTCTGTGTGTAAAATAATAAAAACATTGTATTTATTTGCAAGAGTGTGAATATGCTCTGCAATAACTCTAGCCCCCAAAGCCATATCTTTTACCCCTAGACCTGACGCGAATTCTCCTGCTCCTGTAGAGAGTTGGATAATTCCATCGCTTTTGGCTTGTGCAAATCCTTGCATAGCAGCATTAGCACTTGAAGCTGATGAAACATTAATAGCTGGAAGAGCGTATTTTTCCTTTTTGGCTGTATCTAAAATCTTATTGTAATCCGAATATGAAACTAATGGCATAATATTACTATCTAACTTTGTTAAAATAAAAACTATTGTCTATGCTAGACTAATCTATAAAACATCTCAACTTGTTTTTAAATTTTTATAAAATGAAAAAAAAAATTCCTACACTAGGATTGCTATTACCTTCTGGTTTTATTTCTACTACAAATTGGCATTTGTGTTTAAAATTTTTTGAAGAAGAAAAATTAACAATTTATTATTCGCCTCTAGCAACTCAAAAGTATTTTTTTTTTGCAGGTACTATAGCACAAAGAATAAAGCAATTGCAGCAAACCGTTGAGCATACTAAGTGTTTATTAGCAGTGCGTGGAGGAAGTGGGTCTATTCATCTATTAGACTTTTTACAAAAATACTGGAGCGAAAAAACAGCTTTTTCTTTGATAGGATTTAGTGATATTTCCATTTTATTAAATTTTATTGCTACACGTTTTCAAAAGATTACAATTCACTCTTATGTAGCTAATACTTTGCGATTAGCAAGCAAAGAAGACCAGGAGTTTTTTTTTCGTAGATTTCAAGGAGATTGGCGAGGTGAGCTAGCTGGCAAGGACGCTAAAAATTTAAGATGGTTTGGTGATAAAGCAAACGAAGCTAGATTATTAGGTGGCAATCTTACTTCTATAGTTAGTCTCTTAGGAACTCCTTATCAAATTTCTTTAGACAATAGTATTTTATTTGTAGAAGATGTAGCAGAGCCTTATTATAGAATAGAGAGATTGTTTTCTCAGCTGTATTATTCTGGTTGTCTAAAAAAAATACTAGGACTGGTATTAGGGCATTTTATATTTGCAAATAAACTATTAGATGAGAGCAAAATACTCGAGTTAATAAAAGCTTTTTTACCTGTTAAGATCCCTATTGTAGCTAATTTCCCAGCTGGTCATGGTGCGAAAAATGCTCCTTTGCCAATCGGCGCCAAAGTAGTTTTGGATGCCAAAAAAAAGAATTTTCTTGTTACAAAAGAAAAACTTTCTTTGATATTTTAAAATATTTTTTACTACTACTCCTTGAAGGAGTCTTGTAGCACGTATCATACAGTAGTTATTAAAAATCTTTATTGTCATGTTTTATTTAAGTGATTGTAGATATTTTCAGCATCTTGACGACTAATGAGTGGTGTTTTTTGTAATTCTTGCACGCTGCATCTGCGGATATTTTCTATATTTTTGAAAGCGAAAAGCAAGTTTTTTCTTTTTACTTCTCCAATTTTATCAATAGCTTGTAACGGTGAAGAGAGGCTTTCTTTTTCCCTTAATTTTCTATGAAAATTAAGAGCAACTCTATGAGCCTCATCTCTAATTTTTTGCAAAGGACGCAGTATTGATGGCTGATTTTGTAGTAAAAGTGGGTCTTTACAGTTAGGTTTTAGTAGGTAGTCAAAATCTAGTTTTCTACCAAATTGTTGGCTAATTTTTTTTTTAGCACTTTTGCCCTTAGCGATAGCAAGTAAATCCATTTTTGCTAGAGGTACGCCCATCTCTAGAGCAAGTTGATATATAGCTTTGAGCTGCCCTTTGCCTCCGTCAATAATGGTAAGGTTTGGAAGTGTATTTTTATTTTCTTGCCATTGTTTCCATCTTCTAGATAATACTTCTCGCATACTTGCTATATCGTCATTGGTTGAGGTTTTGATTTTAAACTTACGATAATCTTTTTTAGCAAATTGGTTGTCTTGCATTACTACCATAGAGGCAACAACATTTTTACCTTGTATATTAGAAATATCAAAGCATTCTATTCTACGGGGAGTGGAGTTTAAGCGAAGTGTTTTTTGTATTTTGTCTAAGAGGTTTTTGTTAGCCAATTCTTGATTAAAATGGAGATAAAAATTTTTTTCTGCATTTTTTAGAGCCATTTTTACTAGCTGCTTTCTTTCTCCTTTCTGCGGTATGATAATTTTAACTTTGTGATTGTTTTTTAAAAAATACTCTTCCAAAGCTATGGGAGTGTTTATTTTTTTAAAATAGGGAGCAGAAAGAATAATTTCTTCAGGAGCAATAGCTGCCTTGCCTAAGTATAACTTAGAAAAGATAGTACGCAGTAATTCCTCGTAGCTGTAAATTTTAGCGTTTGGGATAAAAAAAAAATCGCTACCAAACAAAATTCCAGAGCGAATAAAAAGCACTTGAATTCCTGCTTCTGTACCTTGTCTAAAAATTACAATAATATCTTTGTGAGTTTTGTCTTTAGAGATAATATAGTGTCGTTTGATAGTTTTTTTGACCGCAAAAATTTTATTACGAAGTATTGCTGCTTTTTCAAATTCTTGATTGATTGCTTTTTGGTTCATTTCTTCTTGCAATTCTCTAAGTAATTCTGAAGTATTCCCTTTTAAAATACGAATAATTTGCAATACCATTTTTCTGTATTTTGTAGAATCTACTTCTCCGTTGCAAGGGGCAAGGCACTTTTTCATTTGAAAATTAAGACAAGGTCTATAGATTTTTGTGCCATCTAAATTCATTTTACTAGTACGAAGTGGAAATTGTTGACGCAAGGTTTCGATAGTAAGCTTTGCTTCTTTAGCACAGGTGTAAGGTCCAAAATAATGTGCTTGTTCTTTTTGTATTTCTCTAGTGAGCATCATTCTTGGAAAAAGTTCTTTACTGGTTATCTTGATATAAGGGTAGCTTTTATCGTCTTTTAAAAGAATATTGTATTTTGGTTTATGTCTTTTGATCATTTGATCTTCTAAGATTAGTGCATCAGATTCGCTCAAAGTCACTATCCAATCTAGATCACAAATTTTTTTTAGTAATTTTATTGCTCTATCAGAGCTTGCGTTTTTCTCATAAAAGTAACTTTTAATTCTTTTTCGAATATTGATTGCTTTGCCGATATAAATAATTTCCTTGTTCTTGTCTATGTAAAAATAAATTCCGGTAGAACTAGGGAGTGTTTTAATTTTTTTTACTAACTCTGTTTTTTTAGATAATAAAATATTCATAGAGAAAAAGTTGATTTTTCTTTATTGTGGTAATAAAATCCCTACAAGTAGGTACTATTAGTTTAGTGCCTACGACAAACCAAGGTCAATGTTTGGTAAGTTTTTAATTTTAGCGACCTGCAACAGCAATTAAAAACTTTTTATTATTTTATATTTTTTTGTCTATGAAAGCAATAATTCTAACTGCAGCTAAGAGCAAGGATTTTCATCCATTTTGTGAAACAAGGACAAAATCTATGTCCTTTTGTAGTGGGTCTTCTATTTTAGGCAGGTTGATTTCTCAGTTAAAAATGATAGGAATTCAAGATATTTGTTTAGTAGTTGAGCATCAAAAACAAAAAATACAAGATTATTTTAACTACGGAGAAGCATTCGGGGTTAACTTAACTTATATTGAGCAAAATGGTGTGGGTATAGGCAACGCTCTTTTACAAGCAGAAAGCTTTATTGTTGAAGATCATTTTTTTTTAGTTTACGGAGATATTCTGACTACAGACAAGCATTTTTTTTCCTTTATACCCTATCTTAAGCATCCGCTTTCTTATTCTATAGCTTCGCTAGTACACCCTTTTTTTAAAGGAAGTTTTGGTAGTGCTTACATCAATCACAAGCTAAAAATTACTAGAATAGTAGAAAAAAAAATACTCTCCAAAGAAGCTGCGAATTATGTACTTTCTGGGATTTACTTATTAGAAAAAAATATTTTTCAAATTTTAAAGAAGGATGAGAATATGGACCACCTTTATCAAGCACTGGTTAAAAAAGAAAAAATATACGCCAATCTACCTGAAGAAAGTTGGGTAGATATTTCTTATCCGTGGAATGTTATGGACGCCAATCGTATTATTATGGATTCTTGGAGCTACTCTAGTATTTCTGATACAGCCAAAATTCGACGAGATGTAAATATCAAAGGAATAGTCAAAATTGGTAAAAATTGCCAAATTTTACCCGGAACCATGATACAGGGACCTTGTTATATTGGTGATAATGTTTTTATTGGAAATAATTGTCTAATTAGAAGTTATAGTTCCATAGAAAAAGGCTCTGTTATTGGCTTTGGAACAGAAGTTAAATCTTCTATTCTTTTTCCTAATGTTTTAATTGGCAGACTTTCTTTTATTGGAGACTCATTGATTGGAGAAAAAACACAAATAGGCAACTACTGCACAACGGTTAACTACAACTTTGAAAAAACAATTTATGTTAACAATATAGACACAGAAAAAACCAAAATGGGAGTTTTTGTAGGTGATCAGGCTATTATAGGTAGCAATCATTCTTTAGAAGCTGGGCTTGTTATTCCTAGTAACAAAATTATTGATAACAACTCAACTCTAACTAAAAATAATATTGAGTAAACTATGTGTGGAATTTGTGCAATAGCTAGTCATAGCGATGTTTCTTTAGAGCTTTACAAAGCTCTTTTGGCTTTAGAATACAGAGGATATGATTCTTGTGGTATTGCTGTGTATAATAATAAGAAAATTGCTGTTAAAAAAAATATAGGGGAAGTAGAACAGGTCAACAAAATAGAAAATTTTAGTTCTCTAAGGGGGAATATTGGCATAGCTCATACTAGGTGGGCTACTCACGGCGGAGTTACAAAAAAGAATGCTCATCCTCATTTTTCTAACGACGAAAATTTTATAATCGCCCACAATGGAATTATCGCCAACTATTCTCAGTTAAGAGCAGAGTTAGTAAAAAAAAAATATTCTTTTAGCTCCCAAACAGATACTGAAGTTATTGTAAATTTAGTGCAAGAGTACTATAAAACCACCAAAAATGTAGAAAAAGCATTTTTTTTTGCTTTAAAAAAAATAAAAGGCGCTTTTGCTATGACCTTGTTTTCTACTTACGAACCAGATACTGTTTATGGAGCAAAAAAAGATTCTCCTTTAGTTATTGGTATTTTAGGTGATAAAAAATATATCGCCTCTGATGTTAGTGCTTTTATTACTGATACCAAAGAAGTGATTTATTTAGACGATAATGAATATATTATTGTTCGTCAAAAAGAAGTAATAGTCAAAAATTTGAACACGCAAGCAGTAATCTCTAAAAAACAAGATACCATCTCCTGGTCTGCAGAAAATATCCATAAAGGAGGGTTTAGTCATTTTATGTTGAAAGAGATTTTTGATCAACCCCAAACCATTCAAAATAGTTTATCAATAACTGACGATGATCTAGAGCGTGTAGCAGACAAATTTTTGCAATATAGACAATCTTTTTTTGTGGGTGTAGGCACTACTTACTATGTTTCTATGATAGGAAGTTACTTGTTCTCAGAGTATGCTAAGGTTTATGTTCCTGCTATTTCTTCTGATGAGTTTAGTAATTTACCAAATCTTAATAAACATTGTCACGCACTATATCTTTCTCAAAGCGGGGAAACCTACGACACTAGAGAAGCACTAAAAACCGCTAAAAAATACTATGTAGCTACTTCGGGAATTGTCAATGTAGTTGGGTCTTCTATTAGTCGCATTGTTGATGATTGTATTTACCAACTCTCAGGACCAGAGATTTCTGTAGTTTCTACAAAAGCTGCTCTTTCTCAAATTATGATTTTGCTACGATTAGCCTTGAGGATTGGGGTCAAAAAGCAATATATTGGACTTGAAAAATTAAAAAACATAGAAGCAGGAATTAAAGATTTTGCTATTTTTTTAGAAGACAACCTCAATGAGCAATCAGGAAAAATTCGCCAATCAGTGCTTTTATCAAAAGAAATATTCAATTGGCTATTTTTAGGTAGGGGGATTTTTTATCCTATCGCGATGGAGTCAGCGCTTAAAATGAAGGAAGTGACTTATTTGCATTCTGAGGGAATGTCTGCTGGTTTTTTGAAGCATGGTTCTTTGGCTATGATAGATAAAAATATCTGTTCTTTGTTTTTTTTGCCTCCAAAAAGTAAAAAAAAAATTTATGAATCTTCTATTAGTGCCCTAGAAGAAGTGAAAGCAAGAGGAGGGTTGACTATGGGATTTATTGAAAAAGGCAATGCTTCAGAAAGGTTGTTAGACTATCCTATCTACCTGCCTAAGATCAAACCAGATTTTATTCCATTCTATCAACTAATCATTATGCAGCTCTTCTCTTATTATTCGGCTCTCAACCTTAACAGAAATATTGACAAGCCTCGCAACTTAGCAAAATCTGTGACCGTAGAATAATATAGAATTTGTACTGATTAGATAATTTATTTACGCAGCAAGTACCATTGCAACGCCATAATGGTTTTGCCATCCACAATTTTTTTATTTAAAAGCTGTGGAAGATGCTCTTTTTTGTAATAGTAAATTGCTAAATCTTCTTCTTTATCCCATAGTTTTTGGTAATTTTTTATTTTTGCGTCTTGCGAAACTTTAGCAAAAAAAAGATGCACTATCTGATTAGAAATACCAGGGGTAGGATAAAAACTGCATATTTTTTCTATGTCGGTAATAATATATCCGGTTTCTTCTTTTGCTTCGCGTATAGCTGCTTGCAAAGGCTCTTCTCCTTTTTCCAGCAACCCTGCTACTATCTCTTGAATCCAACCGTTGTTATTTTCTACTGCAGAATAACGAAACTGCTCTACTAAAATAATTTCTTTGGTTTCTCTAATTTCTATCAATACTGCGCAAACTCCTTTTTTTTGAAACGCAACTCTTTCTAGTTGCATAGTTTCTCCATTGTAGCGATCTATTTCTAAAGAAACGTTTTCTACATTCATAAAATAGTTTTGGAACAGTTTTTCCTTTTTGATTATTTTATATTTCATAAACTTTTAATTTAGAGGTTTGATTTTAGATTTATATTTATTCGCTATCATGTTGTTTTAAGTTTCAAACACCATCAGCAATACATATCTTTATCCATTTTTGTATTGATATATTTTAAATAAAGTTACTCCACACAGGATAATAATTTATTATCGATTTTTATTAAATAGCATCAAGCAACTATTTTAATTTAAACCTTTACTAGGCTGGTAGCAACTAAAAGCGTTGTATTTATTTACAAAGTAGCAAAGAAACATTAAGATACAAGGCAAGTAATCAAATATTTTGTAAAGATAAAATATGAAAAATAAAATAATACTGCTTGTAGTTTTGCTGACAACGCTTTTAGTGCCAGTAGTTTGTGTAGCTCCAATATGAGCCTAGAGTAATTGACTAGAGTAGCTGTATTATTATTGAAAGCTTGTTTTACAAGATAGTTTGTTGTGCGTAAAATTTATATTCTTTATTCTTTGAGTTTCAGCTAAAAATTTTAATTTTTTTAGTATGATTGTTTATTTTCAAAAAATATTTTTTCAGTATTATTGGCTTGGTGCAGTTCTTACTTCCCTTATCATTTTTTTACTTTCTTCTGTATCTACTTTACCTCAAAGCCCTGTTAGTATCCCTTTTTTAGATAAAGTAGTGCATGTGTTGCTTTATGTTATGCTAGGTTTTTGTTATTTATGCGGTTTTACTAAAGGGTTTAGAGAAAACAAGCTAAAAAGAGGCGCAGCTGCTTTTTTTGCTGCTAGTTTTTTTGGAGCACTAGATGAATATCATCAATCTTTTGTTTTTGGACGTTTTCCAGAATTTTTGGATTGGATAGCAGATTTAATAGGGGTTATTTGTAGTTTTGTATTTTGGATTTTGTTTTATTTTTTTAAAAAAACAAGCTACTGAATTTTTTTTAAAATTTGTTGTTGGAATTTTTGTATTCCAAAAGTTAAATTTTTGCTCCAATCTTGAGACGAATTTGTATTAGCTCCATCACTAATGTATTTAAAAGCAATAAAAGGAATTTGACAAAAATAACAAACTTTGGCGAGGGCATAAGCCTCCATATCTACTACATCTCCAGCGTAGTTTTTGTGGTCCGTAACAAAAGAATCTCCACTGCCACATATCAAATTCTTCCCGATAGGATTGAATTTTGTAGCAGATAAATCTAGAATAGCAGGAATTTGTTTTTCAAAAGGCGTTTCTCCTTTAGCAAAATTCAAAGTACTAACATCCATATCTCGCTGCAAGAATTTAGTACAATCTACTAGCTCTCCCATAGCAATTTTTTGAGAGCCTGCGCTACCGTAGTTAATAACTAGTTCTGGCAGTTTACGAGTGGTTAAGTATTTTGTGAGGTAAAAAGCAGCATTGACTTTACCTACTCCTGTGTATAAGACATTATAATCGCTGAGTTTACCTTGTGTTTCCATTTTTAAAGCACAAACAAAAAGAGTATTTTGTTTCTTCATTTTTCTAAACTAATATTTAAGATAATTGATTTTATTTTTTACTAAAATTTTGTTTATTCTATTATTTTAATATACTAGGGGTTATTTATTTTATCAAAAAATATCAAACAAATACTACTTCACAAGTAATTTGCTAAACAACGGTGAATTTTTTTTCTAAAAATTTTCATGGGGATGACAGTTTTTTTGCTACCAACTCTATTGGTTAAAATAATATAAATTCTTTTTCTACTAGGCTCTATCATTAGAGAGGTTCCTGCGTAACCTAAGTGCCCCACTGTGCCTATTTCCATGTTTTGAGAACAGTGACAGTAATCTTGTTCTCCTTTAAAATACACCCATCCCAAGCCCCAACTAGGTTCCTTTGCAAGAGTACTCTTTGTCCACATTCTAGTAATGCTTGCTGCTTGTAACAATGCTATGCCTGTGCTTTCTTTATTTTGTAGCAAAGTTTTTGCTAATAAATAGATATCTGCTGCACAAGAAAAAAGACCAGAATTTCCACTGTTACCACCAAAAATTTGAGCATTATCGTCTTGCACAGTAGCTTTGTATTCTTGCTCTTGCTCTTTGTGGTTGCTTACTATTTGTAGTTTTTGACAATCAAAGGGGTAAAAATAGGTTCTACTCAATTCTAGTGGTTGGTAAAATTTTTTTTTGCAGAATGTCTGAAAATCTCCTGTAAGTTTTTCGATAATTTTTGCTAAAATTATAAATCCTAGACAAGAATAAACCACCTTGCTGCCTACAGCATGTTGCAAGGGAGTACAAAGTAATTTTTGCCATGCTGTGCTTGTGTTTTTTTGTTTAAAAAGAGGCAACCAATCAGGCAATCCTGAAGTGTGTGTAAGCAAGTGCAAAATGGTAATTTGATTTTTTGGCGGAGTTTTAAATTCTGCAAAAAATTTTCCTACAGGGGTCGTGAGCGACAGCTCTTGTTTTTCTACTAGTAGTAAAACCGCCAGACTTGTAGCTAGTGCTTTGGTTAGAGAAGCGAGGTCAAAAATACTATTTGTAGTAAGTTTTTTGGCATCAGGTGCAAAAGTTGTTCGTCCGTAGGATTCTTGGAATAAAATTTTTTGATGGTCTCCCAGTAAAATTTGTGCTCCAGAAAATATTTTTTTCTCTAGTGCTTCGGTTACTAATCTTTGTAAGATTGCTTGCATAAAATTTAAAAAAAATATAGAAAGATAAGTATTTTGATGCTTTTAAGTGAAGCATTTTTTTTAGGTCTTTTGCAATAGCTAGCAGAATTTTCCTAGTTAAGAGTAGCGCAAACTTAGCAATTGTTAAGCATTTATTAAGATTATGTTTGTTGGCAATACTTGAGCATAGCTATTGATTTTGTAATTCCTTGAATAAATTGAAAGCGCCCGATGTCATTAAGTGAAGCATTTTTTTTAGGTTTGTTGCAAGGGTTGACGGAATTTTTTCCGATTAGTAGTAGCGGTCACTTAGTAATTGCTACGCATTTCTTTGGGTTGGCAGCGTCGCAGAATTTACTAGTAATATTATTATTTCATATTGCAACTGCTTTGAGTATTGTGGTGGTTTTTTACTCTGATATTTGGCATCTTATTAAAGATTTAATGAGTTTGCAATGGAATGACAACACTAAACTTGTTTGTAAATTACTAGTTTCGGCTATACCTATTTTTATTGTAGGTGTTTTTTTTAGCAAGCAGGTAGAGTATTTTTTTGCAGGCAATATTCCGTTAGTAGCTATAATGATGTTTGTTACTGCTATTTTGCTTTTTTTGAGTTATAAAAAAAAAGAAACCAACAAAAACATTGATTATAAAAAAAGTTTTTTGTTGGGCGTTTGTCAAACACTTGCCATTTTACCAGGTTTATCTCGCTCTGGGGCTACTATTGCTATAGGTATTTTATTAGGGTGCAACCGCAAGCAAGTAACGCAATTTTCTTTTTTGATGTTACTTGTGCCTGTTTTGGGTGGCGGATTCTTGCAATTACTACAAATTACAAATAAGGTTATCACTATTCCTATGTCTTCTTTGCTAGTAGGTTTTGTAACTTCTTTTATTGTAGGGTCTTTTTGCTGTTGGTGGATGAAGAGGTTAGTGCAAAAAAATAGGTTAATTTATTTTTGTTTTTATTGCTTAATTCTCTCTGGTTTTCTTTTCTTATTGTAGATGCACTATAATGTTGTAATGGAGCTTTCTCAAAAAATTTTGAGAAAAAATATACAACTTATTGTACAAGGCTTGCCTAAAGGCGTGCATTATTTTTGTGTTATCAAAGGTCATGCTCTAGGGCATGACGCAATTTTAGTAGCAAAAGAAGCTTTAGCTCAAGGCGCAGATTATTTGATGGTTTCTTGTGTTAAAGAAGCTCTAGATTTAGTAACTCAGGGCATTAGAGCGCCTATCTTTATTCTTTATGAGAGGTTTGAAGAGGAGTTAGAGCTTTGTATTAGCAAAAATTTTACCTTGCAGCTGCAGTCTTTGCGACGGGCTCAAAACATTTCTGTACTTGCTGCTAAGCAAAACAAACGAGTTAAAGTTCATTTAAAAGTTGACACCGGACTTGGTCGCTATGGAGTACACTGGAGCAAAGCTGCTGATTTATTTGAAAAAATATTATCTGTGCCTTATTTGGAATTGGAAGGTATTATGACTCATTTTGCACAATCTGATGAGTTAGATAAAACTTATGCTAAACTCCAAGCTACAAGGTTTCAAAAAGTTTTAAGAATTTTAGAAAAAAAAAATATACTTCCTAAGTATATACATTGTTGCAACACAGGGGGGTATTTGGACCTACCAGATTACTACTATAGTGCGGTGAGAGTTGGCGTCTTAAATGCAGGAGTATATCCTTCCCGTGTTTGCAAGAGAATTTTTGGTATTGCCCCCGTGATGAATATTAAAACTCGTGTTGCTCATATTAAAATTATAAAAACCGGGGAAAAAGTCGGCTATGGCATGAACTACACAGCTACAGAAGATACCAAAGTAGCTGTTTTACCTATAGGTTATGGTGATGGTTTTCCAAGGTTAAAAAATCAAGGAAGAGTCTTGCTTTGTGGGCAATTTGCCTATATTATAGGAGGTGTTTCTATGGATACTACTATGATAAAAATCCAAAATATACCTCAAGCCAAAGTAGGAGACGAGGTAGTAATTTTAGGGAAGCAAAAAGAAAAAGAGATTACTATTAATGACTTAAGCGAATGGTATAGTAGCGTTGTGTATCACCAATTCACTAGCTGGAGTTGCAGAGTAAAACGAATAATTATATAACATAAAAAAATGAAACAAACAATCTGTTATTTGTGTACCTTGCTGTTATTTGTTCCTGTGCTATTAGGAAAAGAGATTCAAGGAAAATATACGCCTTTAGAAGGTAAAAGCCCTCTTGTAGCAGGTAGTTTAACGACTGTGCGCGTTGTAGAAGTTTTGAGCTTTACTTGTCCTCATTGTTATTATTTTCATAAAAACCTTGATAGTTTTCAAGAAAAATATGGTGATAAGCTTATCATCTCTCACTTGCCTATTGGTTACGTTGGGATCAATCCTGCTAAACTTTATTTTATAGCTTTAGAAAATGATAAAGGAAAGGAGGTCAAAGAGCTTTTATTTCAATCTTTTCATGATTCTGGTATTCGCAATCTCAACCATCCCAATATAATTAATACACTAGCAAAAATTGCAGGAATAGAGCAAAAATACGAACAGCAAAAGAATAGCTCTGCTATTTTAGATAAGATAAAATTTGTAAAAATTTTTGCTAGCAAAAACAATATTCGCAGCACACCAACCTTTGTGATAGAAAATTCTATTTTAGTAGTGGGTGCTGATATTGACAACTTATCACTAGTACTGGATTCTTTGCTCAAAGAATAGCCGATGAAAATAGGCGTCATTCAAGAAAACTTTTTAGTAGGAGACTTTGCAGGAAACGCTCAAAAAATAGTACAGGCGATCTTAAAAATACTAGAAGAACAAAGTGAAGTAGATTTTTTTATAACTCCAGAAATGTCTTTGTGGGGTTATCCCCCTCAAGATCTGCTCTATATTGCAGAGGCAGTAGATGAGTGTTTGCAAACTCTCACAGAGCTTTGTACTAAACTATCTCAGGTTTGTTTTTTGGTAGGTCTAGCAACAAAATGCAAAGAAACCAATGGAAAAACGCTTTATAACAGCATGGCTCTTTGTGCGAATGGAAAAGTAGAAAAATTGTTTCATAAGTGCCTGCTTCCAAACTATGATGTTTTTGACGATACTCGTTATTTTGCTCCAGGCAATAAGTGCCAATATTTTGAATTAAAGGACAAGAAGATTGGAGTAGGTATTTGTGAAGATCTTTGCTACAAAAAAACATATAATTTTGCTCAAGACTACACTAGAGAGCATTTAGACAACTTTATTGGTTTGGATTTGATTGTCAACCCCTCGGCTTCTCCCTACAGTAAAGGTAAAATTACTGCTAGAAAAGAAAATTTAACACAAATTTCAAAAAAATTAGGATGCCCTATTTTGTTTGTTAATCAGGTAGGTGGCAATGATAGTTTGGTCTTTGATGGTAGTAGTTTTTTGACCTCTGAGTGCGGTGTTCTAGGGTCAATGCCTTCTTTTCGGACGCGTGCGCGTATTTTTTCTTTAAAACAAGGATCAAGAGCTAAGCCTATGCCCATGCCCTTAGAAATAACAGAGGCTTTAACGCTAGGAATTAAAGATTATTTTAAAAAAACTAGATTTAAAAAAGCGGTGTTAGGGCTTTCTGGCGGTGTAGACTCCGCCCTCACATTGTTTTTGGCGGTGCGTGCTTTAGGCAAAGACAATGTTACAAGTATTTTGCTTCCTTCTCCTTACTCTAGCGAGCATAGTATTACAGATGCAGAAGGCTTAGCAAAAAATTTGGGTGTCGAGTATCACACTATTTTTATTCAACAAATAATGGAGGCGTTTAGTCAATCTTTAGATTTGCTATTTAAAAATACCGTAGCAGATGAAACCGAAGAAAATATTCAAACTAGAATTAGAGGTACGATTTTAATGGCAATTGCTAACAAAACCAATCAACTATTGCTAAGCACAGGAAATAAATCGGAGATTTTTACAGGCTATTGTACTTTATACGGTGATATGTGCGGCTCTCTTAACCCCCTAGGAGATTTAAAAAAAACAGAAGTTTATGCTATTTGCCGTTATTTTCAAAAACAAGAAAATATTTTTCCTCCTAATATTCTCAACAAAGCACCTTCTGCTGAGTTAAAAAAAAATCAAATAGACCAAGATAAACTACCTCCTTACGAATTGCTAGATGAAGTTTTAGAAAAAATTGTAGTAAAAAATCAAAGAAAACAATTGTTAAAAAAACAATTTTCTCCAGCAACAATAGAGCAGATAAACTCTTTGTTTCAAGTATCTGAATACAAAAGAAAACAAGCCTCTTTGATTATCAAGGTTAGCGATAAAGCATTTGGTCTTGGGTGGAGAATGCCGCTAGCTAGAAAATGGTAATTTTTTTATCTGATGCTTGCTTTCTGCTTACAAATCTATTACAATTAAAATTAACGGTGGCTATAGCAAAGGTGAAATACTTGTTTCCATTTCGAACACAAATGTCAAGCCCTTTAGCGCCAATGGTACTGCATGGGAGACTGTGTGGGAGAGTAGGACGCCGCCGACCTCGCTTTTAGGGGCTTGTTTTAGTAGCAACGCTTCTTGCAAGGCATAAAATACCAATCTTTACGGGCTTTGTTTTTTTGATTTCTTTTGCTAGATTTAAAACAGTAGATTTTGTTGTGATTACATCATCAAAAATGAGTACCTTTCTTTCTTGTAAATTCTTTGTTGTTACTTGAAAAACTTTTTTTTTGAGTAATTTTTTTCTTTGACTAGGGTCGAGCGAAATTTGAGCAGGAGTGTGTAATAATCTTTTAACAGATATTTTGGGCGTATTGAGTGGAATTAAATATTCTGCAGGGTTAAAATTCCTGATAAAAAATCTACGCCAATGAGCTGGGATTGGGGCAATGGCATTGTAAGTATCTATAAAATATGGATGGACTTGTAGCCAATTTGCTATTATTCTTTTAAGCATTCTTGCTACATAAAAATTTTTGTTATACTTCATAGCGATAATTAAATTGCTAATTGGAGGCTGATAGCTAAAAATAGGAGTAATTTTTGGTTGAGCTCTACAGGAGTAGCAATAAATTTTAGGTGCGTTACAATTAGCACAAATATTCTCATCCCACCAAGGAAGTAGCTGGATGCACTGTGAGCAAATGCTAATATTGCTTTGATAAGTAAAATTTTACGACATAAATAACACCAACTAGGAAAAATTTTTGATAAGTACATTTGTTGTTTTTAAAAAACTATCTACCTATGCCGACATTAGATAAACTAAAAATTTTTTCCTAGATATTTGTTTGTGCGTTTTAAAAATCAAACATTACTTCGTCTACCAAATCTGAAGCTTGTCGGTAATGATTGGGAATTTTCGCAATTCCTGCTAAATTTTTTTTAAATTTACCAAACTCTTTCTGTGAAAACTTAGAAAGAGCAACATCTCCTCTGATAGGGAACTCATGATTGACATTTGCATAAATTTTTTGCGCTTTTTTGCTTACCAAAAATTCCATTAGCATAATTGCTTGTTTTTTATTAGAAGTATATTTACTCAAAGCCATACCGGAAATATTGACATTGGTGCCTTCTTTTTGCTGGTTGGGTGTAATAGCATAAATACTCTGAGCCCATTTTTTTTGTTCTGGATTCTTTTTATTAGTTGCCATTACGCCTAAATAGTAAGAATTACCTAAACTTAAGTCGCACTGCCCAGCATAAATTGCTTTAACCTGTGCCCTGTCATTGCCTTGAGGTTTTCTAGCGAGGTTTTTCTTTACTCCTATGAGCCATTTTTTGGTATCAAGAATGCCATTTTGAGCAATCATTGAGGCAATCAAACCCAAATTATAGCTATGTTTTGCCGAGCGAGTGCAAATTTTTCCTCGCCATTTTTTATTCATTAAATCTTGATAGTTTTGTATGGCACCTCTGGGAATATTGTTTTTAGCAGCGTAAATTACTCTTGCCCTCAAAGAAAGAGCAAACCAAAGATTTTGACGATGACGAAGCTCTGTTGGTACGAGCTTGGTTAAAGTTTCAGAGGAGACTGGTTGTACTAAATTTTTTGTAACTAATTGATTTAATCTTTGGATATCTGTGGTTAGAATAAGGTCTGCGGGAGACAATTTTCCTTCGCTTTCCAATCTTTCATTTAGACCAGTTTTTAAAAACAGCACCTTTGTTTTAATACCAGAATTTTCTTCAAAAGCTTGCAACAATGGCTTTAAGAGGTAAGGTTGTCTGTAACTATAGATAGTCACATTTTGCGCAAAAATTGGAGTAAAAACGCAAAAGAACAGAATACATAAAATAAATTTAATGTTTTTCATAAATTAATATTTTGTTAAGTTTATATTTGTATTATTTGACTATATCTTTGCTAGGGGTATAGTCTGTTATTGATAAAGGAGTATTTTTTTGAATATACTCTTTTAACATGTCTGCATCTAAATATCCTGTATTTACAAAATTAGGATGGTCTGTAACCTTAGGATAACCGTCTCCGCCAGATGCAATATAACTATTTAAAGACAGTTTATAGGTTTTGTCGTTCGCTACTGCTATTCCTTGAACCTCTAGACTAGTCAAAATTTCTCCGTTGTAAATTAGTTTTACTCCTGCAAATTGTGGGAAAGCTCCTGTTCCTTTTTTTTTATTTCCAACTACTTGCAAGTAGTCTTTTAATTCAGCTCCTGTAAATATCACAGTGCAAAGATCATTGCCAAAAGGGTGTACAATCAAAACATCTTTGTAGGTGATAGTGCCTTGCTCTAAGTTTGCGCGTATACCACCAGAATTCATCACTGCTAAATCAGAGTTTGTTTTGCTCATTTGTGCTAGAGCTATTAAATTACCAATGTTCGTTTCTTTGTTTCTATCACTTTTGAATATTCCATTACTAGTGCCTATTTCTTTTTGCAATTCGTGTTGTCCTTTCTCTTGATAGGGAGCTAAAAAGTTTTTAAGATCCTCGTCTTCGGCTATTTCTGCTTCTATTAGAACTCTCTGTGTTTTTCCTTCTGCATTTTTTATTTTCTTTTTGAGGTTGATAGGAATCAAACGGTAATTCTTAACAACTAGCTGGTTTGCTTTGTATTCCAAATCTAAACGACCAACATATTTACCCCATTCGTGAGCTTGCAGTATGAGAGTGTTATTTTGTATATCTGGCTCGAAAATAGGATTTTGACTGTGCCCGCCTATAATTATGTCTAGCCCTTTAGTTTTTCTAGCCAAAGTTACATCGCCCGGCGCATTCCCTCCGTAATTGCCGTCTTTGTAATGACCCATGTGAGTTACGGCAATGACTAGATCATTTTTTTTTTTTAATTCTGGAATCAATGTTTTTCCTACTTCTATAGGATCTAGTATTTTAATCCCCGTTAAATATTCTGGGTTACCGATAATTTCTGTGTCCTTAGTAGTAAAGCCTACTATCGCAATCTTTAGACCCTGATACTTTTTTATTATATGAGATTGAAAAAGAAGTTTTCCGTTTTTTGCTTGCAGTACATTTGCAGAAAGAAATGGAAAACCAGCCCATTTTTTTTGTTTTTGTAAAATTTCTATAGGATTATCAAATTCGTGATTGCCTAGCGCCATAGCGTCATACCCTAATTCTTTCATTCCTAAAAAATCTGGCTTTGCGTCTTGTGAATCAGATTCTGGTACTCCCGTGTTAATATCGCCTCCAGAAAGCAGTAATAGATAGCCTCCTTGTTCTGCTACTTCCTGACGGATAGCGTCTATAAGAGTTTTTCTTGCAGCCATCCCATACTCACCTCTTTTGTTTTTCCAAAATCTGCCATGGTGATCATTGGTGTGCAGAATTGTAATAGCATAAGATTGATCATTGTTTTTTGTGTAGTTTTTACCAGCACAAGCTAAAAGTAAGAAAACGCATGCTAAAACAATAAGCAAATATAATTTTAAATTCGTATTTTTCATAATTATTTTTAAATCTTAAGATATATAAAGGACATCCTTCTATAAAAATTGTAGATAAAAAAAAGAAAAAATACACTTAAAAAAAAACTTACAGTAAAAAATCAAGATAGTCGTTTTAGCGCACTTTAAAGTAAATTAAAAAAGCAATTACTAAAAACCAAATAGAGCGAATATGATTTTGCCAAATAATTTTAGAATCAATTTCTTTTTTTGTAAAATCTTTATAAAAATTGTGTCTAGGCATAAAGCCTATTTTCTTTAGCCATCCTTGATAGATAGAACGAATGTCTAGCTCAGAGGGAGCCATTGCTGCTTGCTGATGGTGATGGTAGGGGGCGCGAAAAAAAAAACGATTTTTCTCAGCGTAGGTTCTGCCTTTCAGGTGCAAAGAAAAAAAGAACCAAAGTTTTTGTACGATGACACTAGAAGCAGCTATTACAAAAACACCACCAACTATAGGTAAAAAAAGTTCTGCTTTAGCAAATAAAAACAAGGCACTAATCGTAGCACCCAAACTCAAAGAGCCTACATCACCCATGTAAATATAAGCAGGCGGAGTATTATATTTTAAAAATGCTACGCATCCTCCTGCCATGATGATACTAAAAATACTAAGCTCTTTTAAACTTTCTGAAAGAAAAAAAATTTTTAGTTTACTCGCCCATTCTATATCTCCTACTATGTAGCTCACAGCAGCTATAAATAATACACTATTGATAATAGGAACGCTGACCAAGGTATCTAGTCCATCCATTAAGTTGACAGCGTTAGCGCATCCTACTACCACAAAAATAGACAATAAAAAATAAATAATATACGGCAGGGAAGGGTGCCAGTTTTTAATAGGTATTGTTGGAATTTGTAGAGTGGCACTAGGAGTTTGATAAAAATAGATGGTATATCCCAAAATAGCAGCACTCAACAAAATTTCTAACAGCAACCTGAGTTTAGCACTCATACCATCAGATTTATCGCTGTAGTTTTTTTTTTTTGCTTGACCTTTCATAACCTTTTTATAATTTTTAACTTTTAAGTAGTCATCTGCAAAGCCTATTGACGCAAAGCCTAGTAAAAACAAGAGGCACGCAACAATATAAAAGTTAATCCAAACCCATAGCAAAGTGGATATTACTAAGGAGATGACAATCACAATACCCCCCATAATAGGCACTGCGGCGTTATTTTTTTTTGTAGAAAAATTAGAAACATAGTTTTTTTTATGCAAATAAGTAATGAATGCGGGCATCAAAAGATTGGTCAAGAAGTAGGCGGTTAAAAATCCCATAGACGCTCTAAAAAAGACAGAACGAAAAATTTGGTAGGGATAGAATTGGGTTAACAAATCAGATAACATGCTTAATTTTTATAAATAAAGATATTTTTGTTTTAATTTTTGATAAAGTTTTTCTTGCTTGGCTTTATTTTGATTTACTTGCCAATTTTTGGTATTTTTTTTAATCAAAAAACTCAATAATTTTAATTGTGCTTGAGTGTCATTTAAGCAAGGAATATAGTGATATTTTGCTCCTCCTGCTTTAAAAAAAATTTTTTTATTTTCATCTGCAATTTCTTCTAGTGTTTCTAAACAGTCTACAGCAAATCCAGGACACACAATAACAATTTCTTGTTTTTTTTTTGCTAGTTTTTCTATTATTTTATCCGTGTATGGTGGCAGCCATTTTTGTATGCCAAAACGAGATTGAAAGCAAGTAAGATATTCCTCTTCTTTTAGTTTTAATAGCTCTGCTACCAAGCGAGTAGTTTTATAGCATTCGCAATGGTAAGGGTCTCCTCGTAACAAGTATTTTAAGGGAGTGCCATGATAAGAAAATAAAATTTTTGCTTTATTTTTTCTTATTTTCTGAATACTTTGAGCTATGCCTTGAATATACAGAGGCTCTGTATGATAAGAGTGTAAAAAATGTAAATGAGGTATCCAGCGATATTTTTGAAGATAATTACTTACTTTATCAAAAACAGAGGCTGTAGTCGTACCAGAATATTGTGGATACAAAGGCAATATAAGAAGAGCAATGCAATTTTTTTCTTTTAAACAATCTAAGCCCTTGGCTATAGAAGGTTCACCGTAATTCATTGCCAAAGTAAAACAATAGTTTTTAGAAAATTCTTTTTCTAGTTTTTTGACAATCTTGTTGCAATAAATAAGCAAGGGAGAGCCTTGTTTGGTCCAGATGGTTTTGTATTTTTTAGCTGACTTTTTGGGGCGAAAAACAAGCACAATGCAATTTAAAATCATAAACCAAAGAATTTTTGAGATTTCAATTACTCTAGTATCACTTAGGAATTCTTTTAAATATTTTCTCAAAGCAATAGTTGTAGGCTCTGCTGGAGTTCCTAAATTTACTAGTAAAACGCCTATTTTATCGGAATTTTTATGAGAAAAATTTTTTTGGGCTAAATATTGTTTCATTAGATAGTTTGTTTTCTACTAGTTTTTATGTTAACTAAAAATAAGGATTTAGTAATAAATTTATTTTTCAATGTCTCAAAATTCGCAATTTAATTATCATTGTTTAGTCTAGCATAAAAGCTATTGATTTGTTTTTGCTACCTCCATTATTTTTCCGCTTGTTAACTCTTAACACCACTTATTTTAGTCCAGCTTGGGGCTGACTACTACAAACAAGATTGGAAGTAATTTGCGTATAACTACCATAACTTAAATGAATAGAACCAATCATCCCAAAATTAGTATTATTGTTCCTGTGTATAATGTTTCTGCCTACATAGAAAGATGCGTTAGCAGTTTGCTCTGTCAAACACTCTCTCCTCTAGAAATTATCTTCATAGACGATGGCTCGACAGATGATTCTGTATCAAAAATACGCTCTCTCATCAAAAACAAACCCAAAAATAAACCCCTGGTGCGTATTGTAAGACAAAAAAACCAAGGACTATCATCTGCTAGAAACGCAGGTATCAAAATAGCCCAGGGAGATTACTTGAGCTTTGTAGATTCTGATGACGCTATCTCTCCTAATTTTTGCCAAGCAACCTATCAAAAAGCCCAAGCAAGCAAGGCGGATCTAGTGATTGCAAATAGAATAGATTGTAACCAAAATGGAGCATATTTGATATCTAAGATACTCCCTGTTATAACAAGCAATGTGACAGATAAAAAAAATAGATTAAAACTTTGTTTATTCGGCAAACTCAGTTGGACAGCGTGGGGAAAATTATACAAAAAAAAACTTTTTGCTAGCAAGCTGTTTGCCGAGGGTCGTTATTATGAGGATACTATTTTAATTCCAGAAATTATAACAGATTCTGCTACTATGTCTTTTGTCTATGACGCTAGTTATTTTTATCATCAAAGAACAGGAGCAATCACAAATAGTTATTTTAGCGAGAAACATTTTAGTGATCAGATGTTTAGTTTAGAGTGTAATTTAGCACTAGCAAAAAAATACAATATATCTAATTTTGAGCAACAATTGTTTTTATTGCGTGAATTTAAATATAGCAAGTATATTAAAAACTTCGGGTATCTCGCAACCTATAGAGTAGCCAAAAAATTTGGGTATAATTTTTTGTTATACAGTATTCTTTACGGATGTTATGTTTATTTGAGAAGGTTGAAACGAAAATTATTTAAAAAAGATCGTGCTCTTAAATATAAAAAAAACTCACCAGTAGCATAGATAAAAATTAGTAAGCATTAACCTTAAAAATTATGAAAAGTAGCAAAACGCCAAAAATCAGTATTATTGTCCCTGTGTATAATGTTTCTGCCTACATAGAAAGATGCGTTAACAGTTTGCTCTGTCAAACATTTACTTCTATAGAAATTATCTTCATAGACGATGGCTCTACAGATGATTCTATGCCAAAAGCACGCGCTCTCATCAAAAACAAACCCAAAAACAAATTCTTGGTGCGTATTATAAGGCAAAAAAACCAAGGATTGTCGTCTGCTAGAAACGCAGGCATCAAAATAGCCCAGGGAGACTACTTGATTTTTGTAGACTCAGACGACGCTATCTCTCCTAATTTTTGTGAGGCAACCTACCAAAAAGCTCAAGCAAGCAAGGCAGATATAGTAGCTCTTACTGGTTATCAAAGATGTTCTCAAGGGTGTTATGTCAATAGTTTTAGAAAATCTGTATCTGAGTTCACAAAGCAAGTAAAAGATAAAAAAGAAAGATTAAAATTGATTTTTCTAAAATACATAGATTGGTCAGCATGTTTTAAACTATACAAAAAAGAACTTTTTGCAGATAAGTTTTTTGCTGTGGGTCGCTATTGTGAGGAAATGATTTTGATTCCAGAAATTCTTCTGGACGCTGAGAGTATTGCTTTTATTTGTGATGCTAGTTATTTTTATTATCAAAGAATAGGCTCAATTACTGCTTGTTGGACTAAGAAAAAATCTGAGGATCACAATTTTGCTTTGAAATGCATCTCGGCATTAGCAAAAAAAATACAATTTATTATGGCGTGATAGAATGCCTTTTTTATATAATCATTTTCCCTATTATGAATATAAAAAATCTGGATATCTCGCAACCTATGGAGCAGCAAAAACTATAGGGTATGATTTTTTGCTATATTGTATTATTTACAGAAATTATACCCGTTGGAGAAAATCGAAACGAAAATTTTTTAAAAAAATCTTCACTGCTAAATATAAAAACAAAACTGCTAGTGGTATAGATAAAAATGAGTAAATAACACTAGCTAAGAAATGATGAAAAGTAGCAAAACGCCCAAAATTAGTATTATTGTCCCTGTGTATAATGTTTCTGACTACATAGAAAGATGCGTTAGTAGTTTGCTCTGTCAAACATTTACTTCTCTAGAAATTATCTTTATAGACGATGGCTCTGTAGATGATTCTGTGTCAAAAATACGCTCTCTCATCAAAAACAAACCCAAAAACAAATTCTTGATGCGTATTATAAGGCAAAAAAACCAAGGATTGTCGTCTGCTAGAAACGCAGGCATCAAAATAGCCCAGGGAGACTACTTGAGCTTTGTAGATTCTGATGACGCTATCTCTCCTAATTTTTGTGAGGTAACCTATCAAAAAGCCCAAGCAAGCAAGGCGGATCTAGTGATTGCTGGTTTTCAAACATGCTATCAAGGATGCTATGTTAATTCTCTGAGCAAATCTGTAGTTGAGCTCACAAAGCAAGCAGAAGATAAAAGAGAGAGATTAAAATCTATTTTTTTAGGACACATAGCTTCTTTGTCAGCAAGCTCTAAACTATATAAAAAAGAATTTTTTGCTAGGAAGTTTTTTGCTGAGGGTCGCTATTGCGAGGACATGATTTTGATTCCAGAAATTATCATGGACGCTGAGAGTATTGCTTTTATTTGTGATGCTAACTATTTTTACTATAAAAGAGTAGACAGTATAACTACTACTCGCTGGACTAAGAAAAAATCTGAGGATAGCAATTTTGCTTTGAAATGCAACCTAGCGCTAGCAAAAAAATACAATTTATTATGGCGTGATAGAATGCCTTTTTTATATAATCATTTTCCCTATTATGAATATAAAAAATCTGGGTATCTCGCAACCTATGGAGCAGCAAAAAACCTAGGGTATGATTTTTTGCTATATTGTATTATTTACAGAAATTATGCCCGTTGGAGAAAATCGAAACGAAAATTTTTTAAAAAAATCTTCACCCTTAAATATAAAAATAAAACTCACCAGTAGTTATAGACAACAATGAGTAAATAACACTAGCTAAGAAATGATGAAAAGTAGCAAAACGCCCAAAATCAGTATTATTGTTCCTGTGTATAATGTTTCTGCTTGCATAGAAAGATGCGTTAGCAGTTTGCTTTGTCAAACATTTACTTCTATAGAAATTATCTTTATAGACGATGGCTCTGTAGATGATTCTGTACCAAAAATACGCTCTCTCATCAAAAACAAACCCAAAAATAAATTCTTGGTGCGTATTATAAGGCAAAAAAACCAAGGACCTTCGTCTGCTAGAAATGCAGGTATCAAGATAGCTCAAGGGGACTACTTGAGCTTTGTAGATTCCGATGACGCTATCTCTCCTAATTTTTGTGAGGTAACCTATCAAAAAGCCCAAGCAAGCAAGGCAGATATAGTAGCTCTTACTGGTTATCAAGCATGCTATCAAGGATGCTATGTTCATCGCCCTAGAAAATCTGTATCTGAGCTTACAAAGCAAGCAGAAGATAAAAAAGAGAGATTAAAATCTATTTTTTTAGAACACATAGCTTGGGCAGCATGGGGCAAGCTATATAAAAAAGAGCTTTTTACTCGGAAGTTGTTTGCTGTGGGTCGCGATTGTGAGGATCTGATTTTGATTCCAGAAATTCTCCTGGACGCTGAGAGCATTGCTTTTACCTGTGATGCTAACTATTTTTATTATAAAAGAGTAGGCAGTATAACTACTACTATTTGTATTAAGAAACGATTTGAGGATCAAAATTTTGGTCTGAAATGTAACCTAGCCCTAGCAAAAAAATACTCTCTAGCATGGCAAGACAGAATATCTTTGTTTCGTCACTTCTGCTATCGTGAACATATTAGAGACTTCGGGTATCTTGCAATCTGCAGTGCAGCAAAAAAATTCGGATCTGATTTTTTCTTATATTTTATTATTTACAAACAGTATGTCCGTTGGAGAAAATCGAAACGAAAATTTTTAAAAAAGATCTTCACTGCTAGATAATTTTAATCAAAAATAAAACTGCAAGCAGCATAGATAAAAATTAGTCAGCATTAACCTTAAAAATTATGAAAAGCAGCGAAACGCCCAAAATCAGTATTATTGTCCCTGTGTATAATGTTTCTGCCTACATAGAAAGATGCGTTAGCAGTTTGCTTTGTCAAACATTTACTTCTCTAGAAATTATCTTCATAGACGATGGCTCTGTAGATGATTCTGTATCAAAAATACGCTCTCTCATCAAAAATAAACACAAAAACAAATTCTTGGTGCGTATTATAAGGCAAAAAAATCAAGGACTGTCATCTGCTAGAAACGCAGGCATCAAAATAGCTCAAGGGGACTACTTGTGTTTTGTAGATTCTGATGACGCTATCTCTCCTAATTTTTGCCAAGCTACCTACCAAAAAGCCCAAGCAAGCAAGGCAGATCTAGTAGCTCTTGTTGGTTTTCAAATATGCTGCCAGGGATGTTATGTTAATGACCCTAAAAAATCTGTAGCTGAGCTCACAAAGCAAGTAAAAGATAAAAAAAAGAGATTAAAATTGATTTTTCTAAAACACATATCCTGGTCAGCGTGGGGAAAACTATACAAAAAAGAGCTTTTTGCTAGGAAGTTTTTTGCTAAAGGTCGCTATCACGAGGATATTATTTTGATTCCAGAAATTCTTCTGGACGCTGAGAGTATTGCTTTTACCTGTGATGCTAACTATTTTTATTATCAAAGAGTAGGCAGTATTTGTAATACTCGCTGGACAAAGAAACGATTTTCAGATCACAATTTTGCTCTGAGGTGCAACCTAGCCCTAGCAAAAAAATACTATCTAGCATGGCATGACAGATTATCTGTATCTAGTCGATTCCGCTATTGTGAACATGTGAGAGACTTCGGGTATCTCGCAACCTATCAAGCAGCAAGAAACCTAGGGTATGATTTTTTGTTATATGGTATTTTTTACAAATGTTATGCTTATTTGAGAAGGTCGAAACGAAAATTTTTTAAAAAGATCTTCACTGCTAGATTATCTTAATCAAAAATAAAACTCACCAGCAGTATAGATAAAAATTAGTAAGCATTAACCTTAAAAATTATGACAAGTATTAAAACTCCCAAAATCAGTATTATTGTCCCTGTGTATAATGTTTCTGCCTACATAGAAAGATGCGTTAGTAGTTTGCTCTGTCAAACACTCTCTTCTCTAGAAATTATCTTCATAGACGATGGCTCTGTAGATGATTCTGTATCAAAAATACGCTCTCTCATCAAAAACAAACCCAAAAACAAATTCTTGGTGCGTATTATAAGGCAAAAAAATCAAGGATTGTCGTCTGCTAGAAACGCAGGTATCAAGATAGCCCAAGGGGACTACTTGAGCTTTGTAGATTCTGATGACGCTATCTCTCCTAATTTTTGCCAAGCCACCTATCAAAAAGCTCAAGCAAGCAAGGCGGATCTAGTGATTGTTGATATGCAAGCATGCTATCAAGGATGCTATGTTCATCGCCCTAGAAAATCTGTATCTGAGCTCATAAAGCAAGCAGAAGATAAAAAAAAGAGATTAAAGTTAATTTTTCTAAAACACATATCCTGGTCAGCGTGGGGCAAACTATACAAAAAAGAGCTTTTTGCTCGGAAGTTATTTGCTAAAGGTCGTTATTACGAGGATATTATTTTGATTCCAGAAATTCTCCTGGACGCTGAGAGCATTGCTTTTACCTGTGATGCTAACTATTTTTATTATCAAAGAGTAGGCAGTATAACTGCTTGTTGGACAAAGAAACTCTTTTCAGATCACAATTTTGCTCTGAAATGCAACCTAGCACTAGCAAAAAAATACTCTCTAGCATGGTATGACAGATTATCTGTATCTAGTCGATTCTGCTATTGTGAACATGTGAGAGACTTCGGGTATCTCGCAACCTATCAAGCAGCAAGAAACCTAGGGTATGATTTTTTGTTATATGGTATTTTTTACAAATGTTATGCTTATTTGAGAAGGTCGAAACAAAATTTTTTTAAAAAGTTTGGTACTCCTAAAAATAAAAACAAAACTGCAAGCAGCATAGATAAAAATGAGTAAATAACACTAGCTAAGAAATTATGAAAAGTAGCAAAACACCAAAAATTAGTATTATTGTTCCTGTGTATAATGTTTCTGCCTACATAGAAAGATGCGTTAGTAGTTTGCTCTGTCAAACACTCTCTTCTATAGAAATTATCTTTATAGACGATGGCTCGACAGATGATTCTGTGCCAGAAATACGCTCTCTAATCAAAAACAAACCCAGAAATCAATTCTTGGTGCGTATTATAAGGCAAAAAAACCAAGGACTGTCATCTGCTAGAAACGCAGGTATCAAGATAGCTCAAGGAGACTACTTGAGCTTTGTAGATTCTGATGACGCTATCTCTCCTAATTTTTGTGAGGTCACCTATCAAAAAGCCCAAGCAAGCAAGGCAGATCTAGTAGCTCTTACTGGTTATCAAGAATGCTATCAAGGATGCTATGTTCATCGCCCTAAAAAATCTGTAGCTAAGCTCACAAAGCAAGCAGAAGATAAAAACGAGAGATTCAAATCTATTTTCTTAGGGCATATATTCTGGGCAGCATGGGGCAAGCTATATAAAAAAGAGCTTTTTGCTGGTAAGTTTTTTGATGAGGGTCGCGATTGTGAGGATATGATTTTGATTCCAGAAATTCTCCTGGATGCTGAGAGTATTGCTTTTACCTGTGATGCTAGTTATTTTTATTACAAGAGAATAGGCTCGATTACTGCTTGTTGGACTAAGAAACTCGTTGAGGATCACAATTTTGCTCTGAGGTGTAACCTAGCACTAGCAAAAAAATACAATTTATCATGGCAAGATAGAAGATCGTTGTTTCATAACTTCCGCTATCGCGAACATGTGAGATTCTTTGGATATCTTGCAACTTGTAGGGTAGCAACAAACCTAGGGTATGATTTTTTATTATATTGCATTATTGATGGATGTTATTGGCAATTTAGAAAATACGGAACTTTGTTTTTAAAAAAGATCTTCACTGCTAGATAATTTTAATCAAAAATAAAACTCACCAGTAGCATAGATAAAAATTAGTAAGCATTAACCTTAAAAATTATGAAAAGTAGTAGAACGCCCAAAATCAGTATTATTGTCCCTGTGTATAATGTTTCTGCCTACATAGAAAGATGCGTTAGCAGTTTGCTCTGTCAAACATTTACTTCTCTAGAAATTATCTTTATAGACGATGGCTCTGTAGATGATTCTGTACCAAAAATACGCTCTCTCATCAAAAATAAACCCAAAAACAAACCTCTGGTGCGTATTATAAGGCAAAAAAACCAAGGACTGTCGTCTGCTAGAAATGCAGGTATCAAGATAGCTCAAGGGGACTACTTGAGCTTTGTAGATTCCGATGACGCTATCTCTCCTAATTTTTGCGCAGCAACCTATCAAAAAGCCCAAGCAAGCAAGGCGGATCTAGTAGCTCTTACTGGTTATCAAGAATGCTATCAAGGATGCTATGTTAATGACCCTAAAAAATCTGTAGCTAAGCTCACAAAGCAGGCAAAAGATAAAAAAGATAGATTAAAATTGATTTTTCTAAGTCACATAGATTTGTTAGCATGGGGTAAGCTATACAAAAAAGAACTTTTTGTTAGCAAGTTTTTTGCTAAAGGTCGCTATCACGAGGATCGGATTTTGATTCCAGAAATTCTCATGGATTCTGAGAGTATTGCTTTTACCTGTGATGCTAACTATTTTTATTATCAAAGAGTAGGCAGTATTTGCAATACTGGCTGGACGAAGAAACGATTTTCAGATCACAATTTTGGTTTGCAGTGCAATCTAGCACTAGCAAAAAAATACAATTTATCAGGGCAAGATAGAAGATCTTTGTTTCGTCACTTCCACTATCGCGAACATGTGAGATTCTTTGGGTATCTTGCAACTTGTAGGGTAGCAACAAACCTAGGGTATGATTTTTTATTATATTGCATTATTGATGGATGTTATTGGCAATTTAGAAAATACGGAACTTTGTTTTTAAAAAAGATCTTCACTGCTAGATAATTTTAATCAAAAATAAAACTCACCAGTAGCATAGATAAAAATTAGTAAGCATTAACCTTAAAAATTATGAAAAGTAGTAGAACGCCCAAAATCAGTATTATTGTCCCTGTGTATAATGTTTCTGCCTACATAGAAAGATGCGTTAGCAGTTTGCTCTGTCAAACATTTACTTCTCTAGAAATTATCTTTATAGACGATGGCTCTACAGATGATTCTGTATCAAAAATACGCTCCCTCATCAAAAATAAACCCAAAAACAAACCTCTGGTGCGTATTATAAGGCAAAAAAACCAAGGACTGTCGTCTGCTAGAAACGCAGGTATCAAAATAGCCCAAGGAGACTACTTGAGCTTTGTAGACTCAGATGACGCTATCTCTCCTAATTTTTGCGCAGCAACCTATCAAAAAGCCCAAGCAAGCAAGGCGGATCTAGTAGCTCTTACTGGTTATCAAGAATGCTATCAAGGATGCTATGTTAATGACCCTAAAAAATCTGTAGCTAAGCTCACAAAGCAAGTAGAAGATAAAAACGAGAGATTAAAGTTGATTTTTCTATATCACATAGAATGGTCAGCGTGTTGTAAGCTATACAAAAAAGAGCTTTTTGCTAGCAAGTTTTTTGCTGAAGGTCGCGATTGTGAGGATATGATTTTGATTCCAGAAATTCTCCTGGACGCAGAGAACATTGCTTTTACCTGTGATGCTAGTTATTTTTATTACAAGAGAATAGGCTCGATTACTGCTTGTTGGACTAAGAAACTCATTGAGGATCACAATTTTGCTCTGAGGTGTAACCTAGCACTAGCAAAAAAATACAATTTATCATGGCAAGATAGAAGATCGTTGTTTCATAACTTCCGCTATCGCGAACATGTGAGATTCTTTGGGTATCTTGCAACTTGTAGGGTAGCAACAAACCTAGGGTATGATTTTTTATTATATTGCATTATTGATGGATGTTATTGGCAATTTAGAAAATACGGAACTTTGTTTTTAAAAAAGATCTTCACTGCTAAATAATTTTAATCAAAAATAAAACTCACCAGTAGCATAGATAAAAATTAGTCAGCATTAACCTTAAAAATTATGAAAAGTATTAAAACGCCAAAAATCAGTATTATTGTCCGGTTACAATGTCTCTGCTTAATAAATTTGCACTCTGTGGTTTTTTGAGACAGCCCTCAAGCCAAAGAAATAAAAATTTTAAATTGCAACAGGTGCTGGAATAGCGGAGTAATGTTGGTAATTAGCTAAGGTAAAATCTGTTGTTTGATAGCTAAAAATACTTTGTGCTTTTTTGATTTTTAGTTTTGGTAAGGAGTGCGGTGTTCTTTGTATCTGCATTTTAGCTTGTGGTAAGTGATTTTTGTATAGATGCACATCTCCTGCTGTCCAAATAAGCTCTCCTACTTCTAAATCTGAGTGTAAGGCAAAAAGATGGGTGAGCGCAGCATAACTTGCGATATTAAAAGGTGTGCCTAAAAAGAAATCTTGACTTCTGGCGTAAAAAAGCAAAGAAAGTTGTCTATTACTCACAAAAAGCTGAAAAAATAAATGACAAGGAGCTAACGCCATTTTTCCTTGGGATACATTGTCTTGCGGAGAAATGTCTTCGTTGGGTAAATTGTCTAAATTCCAAGAACTCAATAATATTCTGCGGCTAGTTGGGTTGTGTTTGAGTTGTTGTAAAATATTTTGAATTTGATCGTATCTTCTGCCTGTTTTTCCTTCCCAATCTCTCCATTGTTTTCCATAAATTGGTCCTAGATTCCCCTTGTCATCAGCCCATTCGTCCCAAATACTACATTTTTCTTGATGCAAGTATGCAATATTAGTTTTTCCTTGTAGAAACCAAAGTAATTCGGCGATGACGCTTTGAAAATGAATTTTTTTTGTCGTTAGTATAGGAAATCCTTGTTGTAAGTTATATCTTTGCTGTTTTCCAAAAAGCGATAGGGTGCCAATATTTGTGCGCTCGCGTCTTTCTTCACCTTTATTTAAAATTTCTTGTAAGAGGTTTAAATAACTTTGCATATTTTTTAAGCTTAAAAGTTGTGCTTAGAATTGGAAAACCTGTTTGTCTAAAAATCTATAATGCACAGCTTCTGCTAAATGTGATAATTCAATTTGCTCTTTGCCTGCTAAATCAGCAATAGTCCTAGTAATTTTTAAAATTTTGTAATAGGCTCTGCTAGAAAAATTCCCTTTATCTATGATTTTTTTTAAAAATAAATTTGCTTCTTGGTCTAAAGAGCAAAATTCTTCTATTTGTCGAGTACTCATCTCTGAGTTTGTACTATAGTTATTTTTTTGAAACCTTTGTCTTTGAGTATGGCGTGCTTTCATTACTTTTTGTAGTATTTTTTTGCTGCTTGCCCCACTTTGTGCTTGTTGCATTTCTTCAAAAGAGAGGTGAGGCATTTCTATTTGTAAATCTATCCTATCCAAAAGAGGACCTGATATTCTTGAGCGGTATTTTTGGATTTGATAAGAAGTACAATTACACTTTTTGACGGCGCTTCCAAAATAGCCACAAGGACAAGGATTCATAGCAGCAATTAACAAAAATCTCGTTGGCAAAGTAACTACCATATTCGCCCTAGCAATAGTTATTTTTTTAGCTTCCATAGGCTGTCTTAAGTTTTCTAGAGTAGCTCTTTGAAATTCTGGTAGCTCATCTAAAAATAATACTCCGTTATGAGCTAATGAGATCTCTCCTGCCTTTGGGTAACTGCCGCCGCCTACCAAACCTGCATTTGAGATGGTGTGATGGGGCGTCCGAAAGGGTCTTTCTGTAGTAAAATTTGTATCTATGCCGCTTCCGCTATAAGCGGAATAAATTTTTAAAATTTCTAATCCTTCTGCTAAACTTAACGGAGGTAAAATGGTTTTTAATCTGCTAGCTAACATTGTTTTTCCTGTTCCAGGAGGACCACAAAATAAAAGGTTATGGTTTCCAGCAGCAGCAATTTCTAGCGCTCTTTTTGCTTGTTGCTGACCTCTAACTTCTGATAAATCTTCTAAGTGATATTTGGTCTTGATTTTCAACGGCTGATAGGTTGCTATACTCAATTTTTTATTAAATTCAAAAAAATCTTTAATCTCTTTCAGGTTTTCTGCTAAATAAACATTGATTCCAGTAATCAGCTGAGCTTCTTTTTCATTTGCTTTGGGTAAAATAATTTTTTGAATTCCTTTTTCTTTAGCTTTAATTAAAATAGGTAAAACTCCTGTAACTCTCCTTAAATTGCCTTGTAAAGAAAGCTCGCCTACTAACAGATATTCTTTGATTTTTTCTTTAGGAAAAATATCATTGGCAGCCATAATAGCGATTGCTAGGGGTAAGTCAAAACCTGTGCCTTGTTTTTTGAGGTCTACAGGAGCTAGGTTGATAATTAAACGAAAAAAAGCAAAGCCTTTGAGCAAGTTATTCAAAGCAGCAGTTACTCGATCTCTGCTTTCTTTGATAATGTTATCTGGTAAACCTACCACATTAAAGTAAGTTGAGCCCTTACTAGCTTCTACCTCTACTTCTACAATATAGGCTTCAATACCCCATAGACTCGCAGTTTTGGTAGTTGCAATACTAGATGTCATAAATTTTTTTTTGAGTAAAACAAATGTTTTGTTCTATTAAGTTATGACAAAATGCTCCTAAAAGATAGATAGAACCTGTAATCAATACTAGGTCGTAATGATTAAAATTTTTATTTATGTAGTTTTGAATTATTTGCTTTAACTTTTGTGGAGCAAAAACATTGTTAGTAATTTGAGATAAATCCGAGTAAATTTTTTGAGCATCGTTTGCCTTAGGATGAGTAAAATATACAGGCAAAAATTGTATATTTGTTAGTCGCCAAGTTTTGAGCTCTTTAGCGAGGTTTTTATTTTTTAGCCAATGTATAACGCATAAAATTTTATCTTTAGTGTGTTGCTGAGATAAATATTGTCCTAAAATTCTTACTCCTTGTGCATTGTGTGCTGCTTCTAAAAGTAATGTAGGAGCTTTACTTTTTATGTATTGCAATCTTCCAACCCAACGCGTACGGCTTAAACTATATGCAATACTTGTTGGTGAGAGCTGTTTTTTTTGTGGCACTGCTGTTAGGTAAATTTCTACAGCAACTGTAGCATTTTCTAATTGATGCTCTCCTGCTAACAAGAGTTTTTTAAAAGAAAAACTAAGTTTTGCTTTCGCCGTGTTTTTCTCAAAAAAAAAAATATTTTTTTTTTTTTTGAGAAAAAAATTTTCTCCTAAGATAGCTTGCTGGTTGTGTGGGAATTTTGTTTTGAGAATTTTTGTTACTAGAGGCTGTTGCTTTGTGCTGACTATTTTGGAATGCGGTTTAATAATACCAAATTTTTCGTTGGCGATAGATTCCAAAGAATCTCCTAAAAATTCACTGTGATCAAAAGAAATAGTAGTAAAGCCACAAACCAAGCTATTTTCTACCACGTTGGTAGAGTCCAGTCTTCCTCCCATGCCTGTTTCTAACAAAATATAATCTGGCTGTTTTTTTTGAAACCAATAAAATGCGAGGGCAATACTAAATTCAAAAAAAGTAGGCTGTACTAGCCAATTTTCTGGGCTACTATCAAGGCTAATATTGCATTTTTCGCAAATTTCTATAAAAACTTGTTCTAATTCTTTTGCTGTAATAGCTATGCCTTGAAAACGAAATCTTTCTTGATAACTCAAAAGATGCGGGGAAGTTGTTAAGCATACAGAAAAACCGCTGTCTAGTAAAAGTTTTTCTAAAAAAGATAGGGTAGAGCCTTTGCCGTTTGTGCCAGCAATGTGAATAATTCTTGGGTGTCGCTGAGGATTGCCTAATAGCTCCATTAGCTTATAGCTATTACTCAAGCCTAAACGAATTTGAAACTCTCCCAATCTGTAAATAAAATCTAGTATTTTTTGATTCATTTTTTACTCTAAGGAGCAAAGCATTGGTACAAAACACACATCTCCAAGATATTTTTTTTTAAATTGGTGTTTTGATATTCTCTGTATTACGAGCAATTTTTGTTTTTCTTGCCCCAAAGGCAACAGCATTTTTCCTCCTATTGCTAATTGCTGACATAAATTTTGTGGTAAATCGGGTGCAGCGCAAGTTATCAAAATTGCATCAAAAGGAGATTTTGTTAGCAGACCTTGATAACCGTCTTTAAAATAGTGGTGAATATTTTCAAGAGCAAGTTTACGAATGTTATTTTTTGCTTCTAAATATAAACGATAAATTCTCTCTAAAGTAAAAACTTGGTTAAAAATTTTGCTTAGGATTGCAGTTTGGTAGCCACAACCTGTTCCTATTTCTAACGCTTTGTTTCTTTTGCAATTAAGAATTTCGTTAGTCATTAAAGCTACAATATAGGGTTGAGAGATGGTTTGTCCATTCCCAATAGGCAAAGGAGTGTCCATGTAGGCTTGTTGTCTATGTTGTTCGCTGACAAACAAATGTCTAGGTATTTTTTTCATTGCCTCTAATAACTCTTTGTTATTTAGCAAGCGAGATATTATTTGCTCTTGCAACATTTTTGCTACCTCTTGGCTCCAAGACTTGTTCATTTAGTGAAGTATTTGTGGGTGGATTAGATAAAACACAGGAATCTTAACTACAAACTCTTTTTTTGTCAATGTATCTTGCATTGTATAGGATCCTTGCATTTTTCCAGCGGGGGTGGCAATTTGCACCCAGCTATTGTAGCAAAAAGTTTCTTTCAAAGTCAAAATAGGTTGTTTTCCTACCACTCCTTCCCCTGCTATTTTTTTTACTTCTTCTTTATCGTTGTAAATGTCCCATTTGCGATCTAAAAGCTGAATTTTTTGAGAGGTTAAATTTTGAATTTCTATAAAATAACCAAAGGCGTATAAATTGTTTTTCTCACTAGAAATTTGCGGCAAGTAAACAGTACGCACTCCAATACGTATATTTTGATCTATATGCTCTGTTTTTTCTGATAGTTGATCTAACAAATCTTGAGAAGTAAATATAGAATTAAGTATACAATTGTATCAATATTTTTTGTGCTACAAGATAAATAATTCTGATTGATTTTGTTTTAGTATTATTTTTTGATATCCAGCTAAAATTTAATTATTACTTAGCTATTTTATGCCTTACTACAGAGTATAATTTTAGACCAAAATTTTTAAAAAACAACCATTTTGCCTTCCATCCTAATTGAAAGTAAGTTTTAACATCAATTATATCATGACATTGTTTGAGCACTACATCTTCGCTTACTTTGTTGTAACCATAAAAATTTTTAATAGCAAAAACAGGATTTAAAAACAGTTGAGCTATACCTTTGGTATTAATTTTTTGATTATTCCATCCCAGTAGTGTTAAGAGTATATTGTCAGATATAATTATATCAAATGTTGCAAGGTGGCTTTTCATAATTGCTAGGTGGAATAATTCTTGAGCTTTTTTATGTTTAACGCTTATTTGGTTAGGGTGAATGCGGTATTTTATTAGCACGCTATTAAAATTAGTAAATTTAACAAAAGGAGCGCAATCTACCCAAAATTTATAATCGTGTGCAGAGGTAAAGCTGTTATTGTAGGTGAGATTATTTTTTTTTATTTTACTCATTCTCAACATGGTACTAGATTGCACGAAAGCACAGCCCATTAACAAAGAGGTTTTGATTTGATGATCTGTTAGAACATGTTGTTTTTTTCCTTTTTCCCCTATGCAAATAGCTGCTGCTCCAATTATATCTATGTCAGGATTATCTATTAAAAACTCTAGTTGAGTTTGTAGCCTGTGAGCTAGGCTAAGATCATCTGCGTCTAGCCAAGCAATAAATTCTGTATTTGTTTTTTCTAATAAGATGTTGCGACAATTAACCGCTCCCTTATTTTTTTTATTGTGTAAAACAATGATTCTTTCATCTTGTTTGGCGTATTTTTGAATTATAGTTAAAGAATTATCTGTAGAGGCATCGTTAATAATCAAAAAATTAAAGTTTGTAAAAGTTTGATTTAAAATACTCAAAATGCTTTCGTCTAAAAATTTTTCTGCGTTATAGACTGGCATTAAGACACTAATTTTAGGCATAAATTTTTGATAAATTATTTTATTAAACTTCTACTATAGTGATTGCTAGTAAGGATCCATTGCGTATTACTTCGTAGTTATAGACTTTTTGCATCCCAATTTTACTGGTACTTGCAGGAGAGCTGGTAAGAGCTATCTAGTAAACTTTATTTTGGAATTGCATTGTTTAATTCTTGTGATTCTTGCTGTGCGTTTTGTTTTACTTTTTGAATGGCGTCATAATTAGACCTAGGATCTGGAGATTTGCCGCAACTAAAACTCAGCCCAACAAAACATGAGATAAGCAATGTATATATTTTTTTCATTTTTATAAATTAAATTTTCTAAAAAATTAGTAGTAAATTGAGCTACTAACTTGCACTATACTATTACAATCTAGTAAAATATGAAAACAGTATATCTATTAAAAATTTTATTAAGACAACAGAAAATTTAGTAAAAATGCAACAAAGCGCTAGAGCAGAAAAAAGAAAAATTAGAGAGCAGGTAAATAATAGCTGGCAGGTATTAAAAAACCATAATACCCAAAGGCTTGCAAAATTTGCTATAGAAAAAATTGCTTTAATGAGTCAATTTGTTAGAGCAAAAACTATTTTGGTTTATGCTGCTCAAGCTGAGAGAGAGATTGATTTTGTCTCTTTATTGATGCAGCAGTACCCTCAAAAAGAATATGCATTTCCTAGAGTTGAACAAGAAATGATGGAATTTTTTATAGTCAATAATTATCAACAATTGATAGCAGGAAAATTTGGTATTCTCTCTCCTGCCTTAGATGCCAAACAAGTTTTGAAAGAAGTAGATTTAATTTTTGTTCCAGCGGTAGCTTGTGATTTACAAGGCAATAGACTAGGAAGAGGTAGAGGGTACTATGACAAATTTTTGAGTGACAAAAAAACAATTTTTAAAGTATGCGTACTTCCTGAGTTTGCTGTTTTAGCAAAAATTCCTGTGGAATCTTTTGATCAAAAAGTAGATTTTGTAATTAGTATCAAAGATAGTGTGTAATGAGTAACTATTTAGTCCCTAATTACAAATATTTTGCTATAGATCCTCTTTATGCTAGGGGCGTGTGGGTAACTACAAAAAATGGCGAGCTCTACTTGGATTTGACTGGAGGTATCGCGGTGACTTGCTTGGGTCATTGCCACCCTGCGTTGCTAAAAACACTAGAAAATCAAGCACATCTACTGTGGCATACTAGTAATTATTTTACTAGCATTCCGACTACTAGTTTAGCTCAAAAACTTACAGAACTAACTTTTGCAGAACAGGTTTTTTTTGCTAATTCTGGCTCTGAGGCAAACGAAGCCGCCTTAAAATTAAGCAGGTTGTATGCTGTCAAAAATTTTGGGGCAGAAAAAAATCAAATCCATGCCTTTTTTAATGCTTTTCATGGCAGAACTCTTTTTACAGTGAGTGCAGGAGGCAATAAGAGTTATAAAGAGGGGTTTGGAGCTTTGCCGGATAATATTTCTCATACTAAATTTAATGATTTAGCAGAGCTAAAAAATGTTATTAGCGAAAAAAGTTGTGCGGTAATTTTAGAGCTAATACAAGGTGAAGGCGGAGTTTGTATGGTGCAATTAGAGTTTTTAAAAGAAGTTAGACGCCTCTGTGATAGGTACAAAGTATGTTTAATTTTTGATGAAGTACAAACAGGAGTTTCAAGGACTGGTGCTTTTTACGCGTATCAACACTTTGGGGTAGAGCCAGATATTTTGACAACAGCAAAAGCCCTAGGAGGAGGTTTTCCTATTTCTGCTATGCTCACAAAGAAGAAAATTGCTAAGGTGTTTCAACCGGGAGTACATGGGACTACTTTTGGTGGCAATCCCTTAGCTTGTGCGGTAGCTCAGAAAGTAGTAGAAATAGTTACAACCGAAGAATTTTTAAAAGATGTTCGTAGCAAATCTAAATTTTTTTTTTCAGGACTTCGCAAACTACAGCAGGAGTATAATATTTTTTCTGAGATTAGGGGGTTAGGATTGATGATAGGCGTACAATTAAAATCAAAATACACAGTACAAGATTTTTTACAATATACCTTACAGCAGAAACTTCTAGTATTGCCTGCAGGAGATAATGTGATTAGGTTGTTGCCAGCGCTAAATATCTCTGAACAAGAAATAGCAGAAGGACTGAGGAAGTTTGAATTAGCACTAAAGAATTTTTTGAATAAAAAACAATGAATAAAAAGCAATTTGTATCTTGTTTGTATCAAAAATTAAAAAGCAAGGCAACAACAGACAAAAACAAGCAAAAAAAATATGCCGCAGAAATAACAGAAATTTTTTTTCAATCTGTAGCAGATTCTCTAAAAGTTGGAGATAAAGTGGATCTTAGGGGTTTTGGAGTTTTTCAAGCTAAAGAATATAAGTTTCACAATAAAAAAACTACTTCAGCAAAAGTACGCAGCAGCAAAAAATTCCCTGTATTTAAAATGTCTAAAATTATTAGCAGAAAATTGAATTCGGATACAATTTATGATAGCTTGGATTAAAGGTACGGTTTTAGAAATAACAGAAAAATCTCTTTTGATTGCAACGCACAGTGTAGCCTATGACATCTTAATAGGGGAAGAAAAAATAAAAGATTATCAACAACACCAAGAGGTTTCTTTTTTTATTTTTTCCTTGTTAAAAGACAAATGGTTTGAATTTTATGGCTTTGCCAGCTTGAAGCAAAAGGAGCTTTTTGAGCTTTTGATTACAGTAAATGGCTTAGGTCCAAAATCTGCTCATAAAATTATTCAGTGTTATGCTATTGAGCAAATTGTTGAAGCTATTATCAATAAGGAAAGTTTTCTTTTTGAGAAAATTGCAGGAATAGGGAAAAAAACAGCAGCAAAAATTGGTATTGATCTAGAAAAAAAGATTGTGAAAGTCAAAACTAGCGTTGATAGCTTACCTAGCAATGAGCCTGTAATGAGAAATTTATTTTCTGCTTTACAAAACATGGGCTATGGGGATAGAAATATTTTACAAGTAATTCAAAAAACTATACAATTAGACAACCAAGATCTAAATTTTAATCTTTTATTAAAATCTTGTTTAAAACAACTTATGAAAAAATAGCAAAATGGCGAGCTTAAATAAAGTGCAACTTATTGGTTATTTGGGTGGCACTCCCGAAAAAAAAATAACGGCGTCTGGAGCTTCTGTGGTGAGTGTAAGTATGGCAACTACTAATCACTACAAGGATCAAATGGGACAATCTCAATCTACTACAGACTGGCATAGGTTAGTGTTTTGGGGAGCTTTAGCAGATAATGTTGCTATGTATACCCAAAAAGGTTCTTTGGTCTATGTAGAAGGCAGGTTACAAACGAGAGAATGGACTAAAGATGATATACGCCGTTATACCACAGAGATTGTAGTAGGTAGGTGTCAATTTTTGGATAGGAAACAAAAAGATTCTGATAGCTACGGTGCTGAGCAGCACTCTGATCAAAATCATTCAAATAATTTTACACCTAATAACCAACAGAAAAATGATAATTCTGCTACAACGGGCAATACTAATGTTGCGACTAATCCAAACAACGAAGACTTTGTAGAAGATGACATACCTTTTTAGTTTATAAAGAATATGTCAAATAATTTTATCTTTACATCAGAGTCGGTTACAGAAGGGCATCCAGATAAAGTAGCCGATCAAATATCAGACGCTGTTTTAGACGAATTTCTAAAAAAAGACTCAGAATCTAAAGTAGCTTGTGAAACCTTGATTAAAAACGGTCTAGTTGTTTTAGCAGGAGAGGTGAGCTCTAGAGCAACGATTGATTACCAAGCGCTAGTCAAAAGCAAAATAGAGCAGATTGGCTATACCAATAAAGCACTAGGGTTTGATGTCAATCAGTGTATTATTATAATAAATATCAACAGACAATCTCCAGATATTGATAAGGGGGTAGCTGGAAAGGGGGAAAAACAAGGAGCGGGAGACCAAGGTTTAATGTTTGGTTATGCTGTGAACGAAACAAAAGAATTTATGCCTATGCCGATTTCTTTGGCTCACAGGCTTGCAAAGCAGTTGGCAGATGTTAGAAATGAAGGTATTTTGTCCTATTTAGGACCAGATGGAAAAACTCAAGTTAGTGTAGAATATGAGGGCAAAAATGTTAAAAGAATTGCTGCAGTGGTAGTGAGCTCTCAGCACCAAGAAAAAATTTCTCTCAAACAAATTACCAAAGACATTAAAAAAGAAGTAGTGCTTCCTATTATACCTAGTCATCTTATTGATAATCAAACAAAATGGTTTATTAACCCTACAGGAAAATTTGTGTTAGGAGGACCTGAAGTCGATGCAGGATTAACTGGTAGAAAAATTATTGTAGATACTTATGGAGGAATGGGCAGACATGGAGGAGGTGCATTTTCTGGCAAAGATCCTTCGAAAGTAGATAGGTCTGCTGCTTATGCCGCCCGTTATATTGCTAAAAATATTATCGCAGCAGGATTATTTGATGAATGCGAGGTACAACTTAGTTACGCTATAGGAGTAGATCAACCTGTTGCCATCAATATCAATAGTTTTGGCAATCAAAGTATAGACAAGCAAAGATTGGAAACTTTTATTAGAGATAATGTTCCTCTAACGCCTTTAGACATTATCAATTATTTTAAATTAAAACGACCTATCTATGCGCTAACTGCTAGCTATGGGCATTTTGGTAGAGAACTGCCTCAGTTTACTTGGGAAAAAACAGATCTTGCTAGTAAATTGAAAAAGCATTTTAATAATTAAGAATACAATAAAAACATTTATCATTTAAATTTTTTGCTCTTACTTAAGACAAGACGAAGTAATGATTTATTGTAATATTTGGTAGCAATGTTACAGTTTAGTTAATGTAGGTAAGCTACAACTAGGTTTGATGTGTGTTGTCTTAACTTGTTTTATAGATCAGGCTAGAAGCAAGCCGCATAATGTAGTGGTATTTTTTATTTTTTTGTTATGAAAATATTTTTATTAGAGGCAGATCCGTTGGTAAAAGAGCAAGTCTCTAGGCATATAACACAGAATTACGAAGTAGATTTAAAATTATTTGAAGATTCCAAGCAACTTATTAGAGCTAGTGTTTCGCATTACCCTGATATGATTATTTTTGGTATTGATGAGAATTCTAAGAATTTATTCCAAAAACTTTTTTCTTTCCGCAAAAGCTTTAATACCAAATTGATTGTCATTGTATCTACAAGAGATACAAAAGAGGTTTATCCTTTAGAAATTGCTCATCATATTTTGTATAAACCATTCACTTCGGAGGATTTAGATCATTGTTTAGTTAATTATCTTGGTGCGAAAGAAATGTCTAGCACAGAAGAAATACAACAGCAAGAAATTCGGCAACTAGATATCTTAGAGAGCAATTCTTTTGATTTTGATGTTAAAAAAAATTTTGTGCGTAGCGATACTGTGAGCATGGAAGATGTTAGGCAAGAACTTTATGACGATGTTATAGTGCTAGATTCTGAGCTAGAATCTAGCGTTTTATCGGATGAAACGGATAATGTACGAGAACATAATAAATTGTCGCATCAATCTTTTAACCCTGAGGTACATGTGCGAGGTAAGCGTGCGGAGCTTGTGAGTAACAGCTCAGACAGCGTGTTAAAAAATTATTTTCAAAAAGTCCAAAACAAAATTAACAAGCATATGTCTACTGGTGATTCTCGCCTAGTGTTTCCAAGTTCTGCTAAACAAGAGCAAAAAACTAGTAAGCTAGACTTATCTAGCTTAAAACAGCATCAAAACAGTAGCAGCAGCGAAAAATTCTCAGATAATGTTTTATCTGTTTCTGATTTTAATCTTAAATTTTTAGACTAGGAAAATTCTTGCTAGTTGTGCTATGGTGTGCGCAACAAATAGCAGTAGCTAGAGCATCAGATTCGTCTAGGGATATAGTTTTAGGAGTTTTAAATAACAAGTGCATAGTTTTTAGCACTTGATTTTTAGTGGCATTGCCATTTCCTGTAGCTGATTTTTTGATTTCTTTAGGTGTAAACTCAAAGATATTTGATTTTTGTAGTTTGCAACAGAGTAAAATTACACCCCTAGTGTGCGCTAAGGTAAAACTGCTTTGAACATTTATAGAGTAAAAGATTTTTTCTATTGCTACTTCTATTGGCTGGTAGTGCGATAATATTTTTTGTAGCTCGCAGAAAATTTTTTCTAGTCTACTTGCTAAACATTTTGTTTTTAATTGAATAAACCCGCTAGCTACAAAATCAATTTTTGAGTTTTGTTGCTGAATGACGGCGTAACCTGTTTTTTGAGAGCCAGGATCAATTCCCATAATGATTTTTTTAGGAATCATTTTGTGCGAGTTTGGCTAAAATTTTTTGTGATGGTTGAAAATTAGTATGTACTTTTTGAATATCTTCGTTATCTTCTAATGCTTCTAAAAAAATAAGTATTTTATTTACTGCTTCTAAATCATCAACTACTATTAAATTTTGGGGTAGAAAGCAAAGCTCAGTTCGTAAGACTTCAAAACTCTTTGCTATTTCTGCGTACACTTGATGCAAATTTTTGGGGCTGGTGTAAAGCTCAAAACTAGTTTCTGTTTCTTTGTAATCTTCACCGCCTGCTGCTATCAATAGCTCTGCTAGTTTTTCTTCATTGACTTTATCTTTGGTAATTTCAATCAAACCTACTTCATTAAATAGATATTTAACAAAATTATTTACTCCTAGTGTGCCTCCTCGTTTATTAAAAATTGCACGAATACTAGCAATAGTACGATTTTTATTGTCTGTTAAACATTCGATAATTACAGCTATATTTTGAGGACCTAAACCTTCGTAAGAAGCTATTTCATAATTTGTAGTATCTGTATTTCCATCTGCTCTTTTAATAGTTTTTTGTACTGTATCAGATGGCATATTGACAGATTTTGCCAGTATTATAGCTTGTTTTAAGCGAGGGTTAGCATCAAAGTTAGCGCCACCTAGTTTGACCGCAGCGGTTAATTCTCTGATTACCTTGGTAAAAATTTTTGCTCTTTTTTTATCTAAGGCGCCCTTTTTGTGTTTGATGGAACTCCATTTATTATGTCCTGACATTTGGTTATGATTGTGTCAAAGTTACTTGTAATATTAAAAAATAGCTTTTTTGTTTTGTGTACACAAGTCAATGTCAATAAACCTTGACTAGTAAAAACTTCAAAAGTCTTTTTAAGGTTTACTCATTGCTGTATAATTGTCTAATTTTTTTTGTATTTCTAAAAACCTAGGGTATGCTTGTTCTTTTTTTTTAAACTCACTAGTGTGGGTATAAATTCTACCTCCTTTTCGCCGCAGACCTAGGTCTTTGTGTAACATTTCATGAAAAATAAGGTAATGGAGAATTTCTAAGTTTTTGTGAGGAAAGTCAAAAATTTTTGAGATATAAATTTGATCTTCAACAAAATTATAAGCGGCAAGTCTTTTGCAAGAAAATTGTTTACTCCAGCAAATTGCGGGTAAGCTTGTTTGGTGTGGAAAATATTTTTGCACCACTTCTCGCAACAAGGGTTGTAAATCAATAAAAATACCTTTAGCAGAGTGAGCGCGATAACCATCTGTAGTTCTACAAAAGCAAATAAATTTTTTCTCAACTAGCACAGAGGCGGCAATTTTCTTTCCTTCAATGCAAGCTAGAGCTAATTTTCGAAATTTGTTTGGGGCTAAACTTCCTAACCCGTGGTGGAACAAGTATTCTGTTTTTAGTGCTTGTTTTTTCCAAATAAGAATAGATTTCATTTTTTTGAATTGGCAGCTTGCTTGTGGTAAAAGTTTTTTTAAGAATTGGTAGTTTTGCTGTAGGCAATAGAAATGATCTTGCTTGGAATACCATAGGTTTAATAAAATATAACTACGAGTAGCAGGGCAAAACTTTGCAATATTTTTGCTATCTTTGTTTAAAGAAATTAAATATTCCTTAAAAAAAGAATTATCTGTAAGCTGCTCTTTTTGCCCTAAATAATGTAGTTTTTTGTAGAGCTGCCGCCAAGTGTTTTTAGTATAAAGTGCTTGCTGTTTATGTATTTTTTTGTTTTGTGTTTTTATCGCGTATAAAAATCTATAAGCAAATTTTTCTGATAAATTTTTCTTGTCAAAAATTCTATTTTCCATAGAATAAAAAAGAGTAGCTAGCTTTTCTGGTGGAGTTCCTGAGTTAATATTTTTTTTTACTAAAGACGCTAGGCGTTGGTAAGAAATAGGCATAGTTAAAGCTAACACATTCTTAAAAAAAAGTTAATATGTGGATTGATACCCATTGTCACTTGGATATGCTGAGTACAGAGCTAACTACTATCTTGGCGCAAGCCACAGAAAAAGAAGTAAAATTTTTGGTTAGTGTAGCCACCGATAGGGCAAGCTCTCAAAAAATTTGCTCTTATATTCGACAATTCCCTAATGTTTATGGTACCGCTGGTATTCATCCACACGAGGCAAAAAATGCTACTGCAGACGATTTTGAGTTTATTAGATCTTGCTTGCAAACTCAAGAAAAAATAGTAGCAGTAGGAGAATGTGGATATGATTTTCATTACCAACACTCTAGTTACAAGCAGCAAAAAAATATTTTTGAAAGACAATTAGCGCTTGCTTTGTCTTTGAATTATCCGTTGATTGTACATAGCAGAGAAGCAGAACAAGAAACAAGAGATAGCCTTTTACCATTTTTAGCAAAAGGACTAAAAGTTGTGTTGCATAGTTTTACTGCTAGTGCGGAATTGGCAGATTTTGGCATAGAATGGGATTGTTATTTTTCTTTCAATGGCATTGTAACTTTTCCGAAGTCCGTCCAATTAAGAGAAATTTTAAAAAAAATTCCTTTGCATCGTATTTTAATAGAAACAGACGCTCCTTTTCTAGCGCCTACGCCCTTAAGAGGAAGTAAAAACACTCCTGCTAATGTTTGTTTGGTAGGAGAATTTTTAGCACAAACCCTAGGAATAACTACAAAAGAAATGATGCTAATTACCACACAAAACGCCAAAAATTTTTATCATAACTTGAATGTATAAAGTGATAATTAAATTTGATAAAATATATTTTAAGGACTACCCTCTAAACTCGTCCTTAACGTTTGATGCTGGTAGCTTTATCTTAATATAGGCTCTTCTAGGCAGGTTACTATCTAGGTGTTTATGTTATATTGGGTCAAAAAGTAACATTTTTATTTATAGGAGTCAGAGCTATCATTGTAAAATCTACTTAACTAGTGGTTATATTCGGTAGATTACAAAAGAAAACAATATGTTGATTATCAATTAACGCTCCTTATGCTTGTAAACGAAAAAAAAATATTTCAACCAACAAATTGGCGATGACTATCACAAAGCACAGGGTTTTATTGTTTGCTCAATTAGCAGAGCTGATTGGAAAAACAGAAATACTGATGGAAGTAGATGCCAAGGACACGGTTAGTATTTTAGTAGCTAAACTAGTGCAAAAGTTTCCCGATATTAAATTTTTACAAGAAAGTTTGATAGTTGCTGTAGATACAAAGCAACTAGCTTCTGATGCAAAAATAGGGAATATCAAAGAAGAAATTGCAATTTTTCCACCCGTTAGCGGAGGTTAATTTTTTATTTATCTGCTCTTTCTCATAATGTTTGTGAGCGTATCTACTATAGTTTGTGTTTGCGAATCTATTTCTAGGTTGACGAGCTCATTTTTTTTTAAATCACCAAGATTTGTTGTTGCTAGGGTGTGTGGAATAATTGCTACAGCAAACCTATCTTTTGTTATATCTACCAAAGTTAAACTGACTCCGTTGAGAGCTATAAAACCCTTTGTCAACAGATAAGGGTGGATTCTTTTTGATAACTCAAAATAATGTAGCTGTGTTTTTTGTTCAAACCCTAAAAAAGAAGTGGTTTGAAACACATGCCCCGACAAAAGATGCCCTCCTACTTCATCGCCTAATTTTAAAGACATTTCTACATTGACCTTTTGGGGTGCTAGCAAGCCTCCTAAGTTTGTTTTTTTTAAAGTTTCTAAAATTACATCAAAAAAAGCTATTGTGTGTTTAGCAAAAAGAAAACTTAAACAAACCCCGTTAATTGCGACGCTAGCTCCGGTTTGTATACGAGCTAAAAATTCTTTTGGCAGCTCCAAAGACAATCTTCTTACGCCTTGCTGGTTTGCATTCGCTAGGCAGCAAACTTGTGCTTTTGTTGTGACAATTCCTGAGAACATTTGTTAGTTAAATATAAAAAATTTTTTTAAATCTTGAATTTCATCTCTTAGTTCTGCAGCTGTTTCAAAGTCTAAATTTTTTGCTGCCTTGTGCATCATTTTTTCTAGGGAGAGAATTTTATTTTGCATTTTTTTGTGATCACCTAGATAAGAAAGATTTTTTTTATCATTGAGTATTTGCTCTGTTTTTACTAGCTCTTTGTGTATTTTTTTTTTGATGGTTTGCGGTGTAATATTGTATTTTTTATTATGTGATATTTGAATTTTCCTCCTTCTGTTTGTTTCGTCTATGGTTTTTTGTATAGATTGCGTCATAGTATCCGCAAACATAATGACTTTACCATCTTTATTTCTTGCGGCTCTACCGCAGGTTTGCATCAAAGAAGTGCTAGAGCGTAAAAACCCTTCTTTGTCTGCGTCAAAAATTCCAATTAACCCTACTTCTGGTAAATCCAATCCTTCCCTTAGTAAATTTACTCCAATTAAACAATCAATTTTTCCCTGTCTTAAGTCTTTTAAAATTTTTGTTCTTTCAATAGCGTCAATTTCAGAGTGTAAATAACAGGTTTTGATTTTCATTTGCGCATAGTAGTCGCTAAGATCTTCTGCCATTTTTTTTGTTAAAGTAGTAATCAAGGTTCTTTGATTTTTTTGTACTCTTTGTAGAATTTCTGGATACATACTATCTACTTGCCCTAAAACAGGTAGTATTTGAATTTCGGGGTCAAGTAGACCAGTGGGGCGGATAATTTGCTCTACAATTACAGAGGCTTGTTGGAGTTCGTATTTTGCAGGAGTAGCAGAAACATAAATTTTTTGGTGAATTACCCGTTCAAATTCTTCGTATTTTAATGGTCTATTGTCTAGGGCTGATGGCAGTCGAAAGCCAAAATTTACTAGGCTTTGTTTTCTACTATAATCTCCATTATACATACCTCTAATTTGTGGTAGGCTAACGTGCGATTCGTCTAAAAATAGCAGAGAGTTTTTAGGAAAGTAATCAATCAAAGTAGGAGGCGCTACTCCTTGTTTTCTACGAGTTATAATTCTAGAATAATTTTCTATGCCACTACAGCTACCTGTTTCTGTTAACATTTCTAAATCGTATTCTGTACGCTGTTTTAGGCGTTGTGCTTCTACAAATTTTCCTTGTTGTTGGAAGTAGTTGTAGCGCATATCTAATTCTTCGCTAATCATCTCTAAAGTTTGAGGCAAAGTATTTTTTGGCATCACATAGTGGCTAGCGGGGTAGATGGCGTATTTTGTATATTTTTCTAGAGTTTTTCCTGTGAGGGGATCAATTTTTTGCAAGGATACTACTTCGTCTCCAAAAATATCTATACGCACTGCAGCTTCTTCGTATGCTAAATAAATATCTATTTGACTTCCTCTAACCCGAAAAACACCTCTGTAAAAATTAACATTATTTCTTTGGTATTGTATTTCTACCAATTTAGCTATAATTTCTTTGCGAGTTATTTTTTTGCCTACCATTAAATATAACATCATTCCAGAATAAGCTTCTGGAGAACCTAGACCATAAATACAAGAGACGCTAGCAATAATAATCACATCTTCTCTTTCAAACAAAGAACGGGTAGCAGAAAGCCGCATTTTATCTAAATCGTCGTTAATCGCAGAGTCTTTTTCAATATACAGATCTTTTGTTGGGACGTAGGCTTCTGGCTGATAGTAATCGTAATAACTCACAAAGTATTCCACTGCATTATGAGGAAAAAATTCTCTAAATTCTTGGTAAAGTTGTGCGGTTAGTGTTTTATTGTGTGTAATAATTAGCGTAGGGCGTTGAATTTTTTGAATAATATTTGCCATACTAAAGGTTTTACCAGAGCCTGTGACTCCTACTAATAGTTGAGCTTGCTGTTTTTGCTTGATGCCATTGCTTAGGGTATTTATTACTTTTTGTTGGTCTATTGAAGGTTGATAGCTACTGTAAAGCTTAAAAGATTGTGACACTTTGTAGATAGATAGTGAAAACAAATTTATTCTACATAAAATTATCAAAAAAAATCAATAATCTTTACTAGAGTTAAAAATAATTGACTACCAATTTTGAAACATTTGAAGTAGCATTATTTAGGTATTTTTAAATATTTATGAAAGACAGTTTTTCTCAGGCATTTTTGGTAGAAGGAGGTTGTACTATTTCAGGTAATATTAGACCCGCAGGCAATAAAAACGAAGCTTTACCTTTGCTTGTTACTTGCTTATTGACTGATGATTTGATGCAATTAGCAAATATTCCACAAATACTAGATGTTTTGACAATGGAAAATATACTAGAGTATTTGGGGGTTTCTGTGACTAGGAAAAATGCTACTCGTTATCTTCGTAGCAACCACGTCAAAAATCTTAAATTACCAAAAACACTATGCCAAAATATTCGTGCTTCTTTTTTACTTTTAGCACCATTATTACATAGGTTTGGTAGGGTAGAAATTCCTATGCCCGGTGGTGATAATATAGGGCAAAGAAGGTTAGATAGTCATTTTTTAGCTCTAGAAAAAATGGGTATCCATTGGGAGAACAAAGGGAGTATTTATGCTTTAGTTGCTAAAAATATTGCTGGGGCAGATATTTTGCTAGATGAAGCTAGCGTTATGGCTACAGAAAATTTGATTATGATTGCCGTGTTAGCAAAGGGCAACACTAAAATTTATAACGCAGCTTGTGAGCCTCACGTCCAAGGATTATGTTTGGTGTTGAATAAAATGGGAGCAAAGATCACAGGTATAGGCAGCAATTTATTAGCAATTACAGGAGTAGAAAGACTATCGGGGGTAACTCATAGAGTTAGCCCTGACCATATAGAAATTGGTTCTTTTATTAGTTTAGCTGCTATTTTAAATTCGCAAGTTTGTATTGTAGATGCTTTTGAAGCAGATTTAGGTTTAATCTTAAGGAATTTTGAGCGCTTAGGTATTGTAGTTAAAAAACAAGGTAAAAATGCAATAGTAGCAAAAAATCAAACAATGCGTATTTGCTACGACGATAGAAATTTTATTCCCAAAGTAGACGATGCCCCTTGGCCTGGGTTTCCTGCAGATTTAATTAGTATTATGGTAGTAACCGCCTCGCAGTGCAAAGGCAGCTTATTGATTTTTGAAAAACTGTTTGAGAGCCGTCTTTTTTGGGTAGATAAGCTCATTGCTATGGGTGCACAGATTGTGCTTTGCGACCCTCACAGAGTGTTAATCAGTGGTCCTACGCGTTTGAGAGGGTCAGTTTTAAGCTCACCAGATATTCGGGCAGGCATGGCTCTTTTGATAGCTGCTCTTTGCGCGGATGGTAAAAGTGAAATACACAATATTTATCAAATTGATAGAGGATATGAAACAATAGATACTAGGCTAAACTCTATAGGAGCAAAAATTCAAAGAATAAAATAAATTATGAAAAAAATACAAATCATAAACCCAGTAGTAGAATTAAACGGGGATGAAATGACTCGTGTTATTTGGGAAATGATCAAAGAGCAGCTTATTTTCCCTTATCTTGAACTTCCTATAGAATATTTTGATTTAGGAATAGCAAATAGAAATGCGAGTGACGACCAAATTACTTTAGCAGCAGCAGCAGCGATTCAAAAACACGGAGTAGGCATTAAGTGTGCTACTATTACTCCAGATGCAGCACGTGTGAGGGAGTTTGGACTAAAAAAAATGTGGCGTAGCCCTAATGGCACTATTCGCAATATTTTAGGAGGTACGGTGTTTAGAGAGCCCATTCTTTGTCAAAATATACCAAGACTAATTTCAAACTGGACTCAGCCAATTGTTATAGGAAGGCATGCTTTTGGAGATCAATATCTAGCAACAGATATTCATATTCCGTCTAAGGGCAAGCTAAAACTTGTGTTTACTTCTGAGCAAGGTACAACCAAAGAGTGGGATGTTTTTGATTTTCCTTCCGAGGGTGTAGCTATGGGAATGTATAACCTCAAGGAATCTATCATAGGATTTGCTAGGGCTAATTTTCAATACGGACTACAAAAAAAATGGCCTGTTTATCTTTCTACTAAAAATACTATTTTAAAAATCTACGATGGATATTTTAAAGATATTTTTCAGGAAGTTTATGAAAATGAGTTTCAAGAAAGGTTTGAAGCAATCGGTATTGGCTACGAACACCGCCTTATTGACGACATGGTAGCGGCTGTCTTGAAGTGGTCTGGTGCTTTTGTGTGGGCTTGTAAAAATTACGATGGAGATGTCCAATCTGATACTCTAGCGCAGGGGTTTGGCTCTTTGGGGTTGATGACTTCTGTGTTGCTAACCCCAGATGGCAAAATTATGGAAGCAGAAGCAGCGCATGGCACTGTTACTCGACACTATCGGTTGCACCAAAATAAAAAAGAAACTAGTACCAATCCCATTGCTAGTATTTTTGCTTGGACTAGAGGGTTAGCTCATAGGGCAAAACTAGATCACAATGAAGAGCTATCAAAGTTTGCAAAAACTCTAGAAAAAGTATGCGTGCAAACGGTAGAGGACGGCTTTATGACTAAAGATCTAGCTTTTAATATTAAGGGAAAGCAACTACAAAGAAGCGATTATCTCAGCACGCAAGAGTTTTTGGATAAATTAACTAGTAATTTAAAAATAGCGCAAAATTATTAGTGTCAGTTAAGTAAAAATAGTGTATTTTAGTGTAAAAAATAAATTAACATTGGTACTAATTTAAAGTATGCAAGAAAACACCAAACGAGAACGATTTTACGACTTGTTACACGAGATATTTACAGGGGTAAAAGTAGAAGGAGAAGGAGGTTATATTAACCTCTTAAAGATAAAATCTCGTTACTATTCGTTGGTTTTAGCACAGTTTGAAGAAGAGGTTGCAACTAACAAAACGATTGATATCTCTTTTAGAGAGGAGTTTTTTGATAAACTCTATACTTTTTTTTACAGGTATTTTTCACAAAGCGGGAGTATTTATTTTTGCCACACACCATACGGACAGAAGATCTATGAGCAAATTTATACCGACAATAAAGATGTCATTTTGTTTTGGAAAACGCATATGCTCTACTATGTTAAAAGCGAGATTCTCTATAGAAATATAGATATCACTGTTGTAAGTAAATCTCAAGAATACTATTTTTATTTTGATGTTAGTAACTTAGATCATAAGAAAAATAATGAAAAAAAAGCTCTTGTTTATAGTTTTCAGCAGTTAAAAAATAACAAACTAGATGCTTATGAAAAGAGCGTTTGCGTACTAGAGGTTAATTACAGTAAAAATGGTAGCAAAACCAAACTCAAAGAGCTAGCAAAGCACGCAAAGCTAGACGAAGATCTTGTACAAAAAGCGTGTGATACTTTTAAAAAACAAGCAGAAGTAGATTATTTTATCAATAAGAATGCTAGAGAATTTTTGGAGGAGCAACTCAATATTTATTTACATCAGTATTTATTACACGAAGAAAACAAGTTTTTACAAAAACGACTAACTCAGCTTAAAACACTGCAAGAATTTGCCTTAAAATTGATTGATTTTATCGCCCAGTTTGAAGATGAATTAGCAAGGGTTTGGAATAAACCAAAGTTTGTTATAGATAGTAATTATGTTATTACCCTAGATAAATTATCTAACTCGTTGTTACAAAAAATAGCTAAGCATCAAAATTTACCTCAACAAATAACAGAGTGGCAAGACTTAGCAATGACAGACAAAGAGTTTGATTTTACTAGTGTGTTGGATAGCACTACAAGTAAAAAATATCAATATTTACCGCTAGATACAAAATATTTTAAAGACCTACAACTAGAGATTTTGGCTTTGTTTGCAAACCTAGACGAAGCACTAGATGGCAAGCTCATCCATAGCGAAAATTATCAAGCACTTAATAGTCTAAAAGCCAAGTATCAAAACAAAGTGCAGTGTATTTATATTGACCCGCCTTTTAATTTAGAAAGTAACGGTGATTATTATTTTAAGGTAAACTACAAAGATGCTAACTGGGCTACAATGCTAGAAAATAGAATACGGCTTGCCCACAGCCTGCTAGCTGACACAGGGAGTATTTTTGTGAGGTGTGACTATCACGGTAATTTTATTGTGAGGTGTTTGCTAGACGAAATTTTTGGTAAGACAAACTTTAGGAATGAGATTGTAGTTAATAGGACGCAAGAATTTTTTAAATCTCCTGGGAAGACTCCTAAAAAATATATGTGGGACACTGATAGCGTGTTTCTTTTTTCTAAATCTTATAATAATAAATTTATCCAAGTTTTGATCTCTAGAAAACAAAATGTATGGTTTATGCCATTTTTGCCTTCAGAAAATAAACCTGAAAATGATTTTAGAATAGTGTTTGAACAAAAGATTTATTCTCCAAAGGGGAGAAAATGGGGTATTGAACAAAAGAATATTGATGAATTATTAAAAAAAGATAGAATTAGAAAAAATCAAAATGATCAGATAGAATATTCTCCTGAATTTATTAAGATTAAAAATAACTGGACAGACATAGCTGGTTATCAAAGAAGTTGGCAATTCCCTACAGAGAACTCCGAGAAACTTGTAGATAGAGTAATCCAAACAGCATCTCAAAATGACGATTTAGTGTTAGATTTTTTTATGGGTAGTGGTACTACTCAAGCGGTAGCTCATAAACTAGGTAGAAAGTGGCTTGGAGTGGAAATGGGAGAACAATTTTTTAATACAGTGCTACCTCGCTTAAAGCAGGTTTTGTTTGGAGAAATCAGCGGTATTAGCAAGGAGCTTCAAAAAGCAGGCAACTTCCGCCAAGGAGGTTTTTTTCAATACTACGCCCTAGAGCAATACGAACAGACTTTAGCTAAGATGCAATACCAAGACTATCCACAAAAAACTTTATTTACGAAACACAGACAAACATATGAGCAATATATTTTTTTTGCCGATAAAAAATTAGCAGATGTGTTGCAAACGCAAAAAACTCAACCAAACATAGATCTTGATTTTAGCAGGTTGTATGAAAAAATAGACCTAGCAGAAACTCTCTCTAACCGCTACGGCTTGCCTATCAAACAAATTACAAAAGACGAAGTAGTTTTGCAAGAAGGCAAGAATGACAAAACCATTAAAATCAATATAGCTGTGATGAGTGATCAGCAAAAATTAGAGTTGGTAGCACACCTCAAACCGCTACTTTGGTGGGGAGCATAAAATAAACAATGCCACAAAACAAACAGATACAAACCTATTTAGCAAATGCTATCTCTCAGCTCAATTACAATGAACTAGCAGCTTGGCACTTGCCTAAGCTTGCCTATTTTTCTGAGAAGAAAAAGCTTTTTGACTACCAAAAGCAAGCACTTCGTAATCTTACAAAATTACTTTATCGTTACTATAAAAAAGATGGTGAGTTAACTGGTAAAGAAATTTTGTACGATGACTGCATTCAAAAAGGAATGGACGAAAGTATTTTTTGTATCACTAAAAAACTAGATCCTGCAAGGTTTAAATTTTTTAAAGACTATTATCCTGTTTACAACAATCAAATTTTAGCAAGTAATTTTTTTAATCGTGCTTGTTTTTGGATGGCAACGGGTAGTGGGAAATCTTTAGTGCTTATAAAAACCATAGAATTATTAAATCACCTACAAGAGCAAAAGCTAATTGATAAAAGAGCAATTATGCTACTACTACCAAGACAAGATTTAATAGAGCAGTTTTGTAAAGAAGTAATGGAGTTTAACCTTAGTAGAGAAAAAAAAATAGAATTGGTTAATCTGAAAGACTACGACAAAGATCAAAGACAAGGAGAATTATTTTCTGGTATCAAGGTTTATTATTACCGCAGTGATTTATTACGAGCAGAAAGAAAAGAAACTATTTTAGATTTTAAAAGTTACGAGAATGAAGGAAAGTGGTATCTTTTTTTAGACGAAGCCCACAGAGGAGAAAAACAAAATTCTAAAATGCAAAATTATGTTTCAGTGTTAAGTAGAAACGGTTTTGCTTTCAATTTTTCTGCTACCTTCAGCGAAGCTATAGATTTTGCTACTACTTGCTTTAACTTTAATTTATCAAAATTTATTAGTGCAGGTTATGGTAAAAATATTTATTTAAGTCGCTTTCATTTTGATTTTAACAAAAGCAAGGATGAAATTGATGAGCGCAGTAAGCAAAAACAACTTTTAAAATCTTTGCTAACCTTTGTTTGGGTTAGTAAATCAAAAACTCAAGATAAAAAATATACTTATCATATGCCGCTTTTGATGACGCTAGTGCATACTGTAAATACCGAAGATTCTGATTTACTTTTGTTTTTTCAAAAACTTGTAGAAATTGCTAGCGGTGAGCTAGATCTAAAATTGTTTGAACAGGTAAAAGAAGAGCTAGCAGATGAGCATTATAAGAATAGGAAATTTGTTTTTGGGGAAGAAGAATTAGATTTAACCTCTAAAGTATCCAGTATACAGATAGAAGATTTACGGAAGTATATTTTTCATTCTAAACAAAAAGGGAGAATAGAGATAATAGAAGGGCAAGTAGGAAAAGAGCTAGCCCTAAAACTAGAGACAACAGATAGACCTTTTGCTCTTATTAAAATAGGAGATGCCAAAAAATTCCAAAAAGACAATTTAGCAGGATATTTTACCAATCCAAATTATGATAACAAGAATTTTTTTAAAAACATCAATCAAAGTCAAGATATTTTGTTGTTGATAGGTAGTAGGAGTTTTTATGAGGGTTGGGACTCTAATCGCCCTAATGTTTTAAACTTGATAAATATAGGAAAAGGAAATGCTAAAAAATTTGTCTTACAAGCTATAGGAAGAGGGATTCGTATTGAACCAAAGGCAAACGACAGAGTGCGTGCAGGAAAAAATAAATTATTAGAAACTCTTTTTGTATATGCTACAGATCAATCTTCTGTAAAAGCTATTATTGAAACGGTAGCAGAACATAAAATTATTGATAGCTTTGATTTAGCATTGAGTAAAAACTCTCAAATTATATTTGATTTATTGATACCTTGCTACAAAAAAGTAAGTACCAAAACAGACGCAGTTTTTTATATCTCAGATGAGAGTAAGAATAATTTTCTTGCTTATTTTTCATGTTTTACAAAAAACACTTTTTTATTAAAAACAGGTTTGTCTTCAAAGTATTATGATTGTTTACAAACACGCATAAACAATAAAAACGATTTTTTTCGCACAAACTCAGAAAATAATTACTACAATTTCTCTGCTTTATTACAAAAAATTATCACTCATTTATCCGTTAATCATAGGGTTGTAGAGAAGATCACTAAGCTTGAAGAGCAAATTATTCATTTCAAACATATCAAAGTTTTTGACTTAAGCAAAGAGGAGCAAAAATCTCTACAAGCTAAAATCAAAAAAACTAAAGGTAATACGACAAAGATGGATAACAAAGATATTGCTAAATTGCTTCTAGATAACAAAATTACTAAAGAGGAAATATTAACAAAATTAAATTCTTCAGATAGCGAAGTCTTTGAAAAAAATAATAGTAAGATATTTATGCAATATTTTGCTAATCATTACTACCTACCGCTGATATATGCTAAAAGAGCAAATTATATTCGGCATGTTATAAAAACAGAAAGTGAAGTAAAGTTTATTGAGGTTTTACAACAACACATTGCTAATAATGAAACGCTATCAAAGAAGTGGATGTTTTCTAAAGTAGACGAGAGTTTAGATCAATTTTATATTCCATACTACTGCAAAAAAAGTAACAGCTATCGCAAGTTTTACTCAGATTTTATCTTTTGGATTAATAAAGACAAGCATTACAAGATTGTTTTTGTAGATCCTAAAGGCACTTCTCATACGGATTACGAGCATAAGGTAGATGGGTTTATAAAACTATTTGAAGTAAATGGCAAGCCAAAAATATTTGATTACAATGGTTGTTTTCAGGTTAGTTTTGACTTAAGGTTGGTTACAGATAACAAAAACAAAGTTAGTGAAGGCTATCAGAAATACTGGTTTGATGGGGAAGGTTTGAGTTTTTTGCAATAACTTTGTTCTTGAAGTATGTTAGAATATAATTTACACTAATACTGCTTAAGCCCGAGTGGCGGAATTGGTAGACGCACAAGACTTAAAATCTTGCGCCCAATTTGGGTGTGCCAGTTCAAGTCTGGCCTCGGGCATTTGCATACCTTTCTTGTTTGTAGAGAAAATGCAACGAAAAATTATCCATATTGATATGGATGCCTTTTATGCAGCGGTAGAGCAAAGAGATTTTCCTGAATACCGTGGCAGACCTGTAGTTGTATGCGGCAACCCCAAACAAAGAGGCGTTGTTGCTACTTGTAGCTACGAGGCTAGGAAGTATGGCATTCATTCTGCGATGGCAGCTAGCAGAGCCTACAAACTTTGTCCGCAGGCGGTATTTGTAAAGCCGCGTTTTGCTAGTTACCGGGAAGCTTCAAAGCAGATTAGAGAAATTTTTTATTCTTACAGTAATTTAGTAGAGCCTTTATCTTTAGATGAGGCTTACCTAGATGTGACAGGCTCTCAAAAATGTTTTGGCTCTGCTACTTGGATTGCAGAGGAGATTAAGGACAAAATTTTAGCTCAGGTCAAACTTACTGCTTCTGCGGGGGTATCTTTCAACAAGTTTTTAGCAAAAATTGCTTCTGATTATCAAAAACCTAATGGTTTGACGGTAGTGCTACCAGAAGCAGGGCAAGAATTTGTGAGTAGTTTAAAGATTCGTCAATTTTACGGCATAGGTCCTGCTACAGAGCAAAAAATGCACAAGCTCAAAATTTACACTGGGGAGGATTTACGAAGACAATCTTTGGAATTTTTAAAAAATAATTTTGGAAAATTTGCTGATTATTTGTATAACGCAGCAAAAGCCATTGATTTACGCCCTGTACTCTCTACAAGAGTAAGAAAGTCTGTGAGTAAGGAAATAACTTTTGTTCAAGACTTGCTATATTTGAGTGACATGTTACCTGCTTTAGAAAAGCTAGCTAGCAGGGTTTTTGATCTTCAAGCAGAGTACTCTGTTTTAGCCAAAACTTTAACGCTAAAAGTGAAATATAGTAATTTTAGAGTGATAACTCGTAGCTTTACTATGAGTAAGGGCTATACTAATCTAAAGACAATCTTGGAGGTGGTATCTCAGCTTGTTGGAAAAACTGAAATAGAAGTGCAAAAAGTAAGATTGCTAGGAATAGGCTTGTCTAACTTTTAAAAAAATGCCAACAAGTTTTATTGCTATTCTAGCTATCGCTTGCGGCGGAGCTTTGGGTGCTGTAACTCGCTATTTGATTCTTTTGATTACCAAACAAGTTTTAGCAAACGATTTTCCATTTGCTACTTTTTTTGCTAATTTTTTAGGCTCGGCTTTGCTCGGTGTTATTTTTGTGCTTTTTGTAGATAGACATTTTGTAAATGAAACTTGGCGCTTATTGCTTGTTGTAGGTTTTACAGGTTCACTCACTACTTTTTCTACTTTTTCTTTAGAAACTCTGCAGCTTTTGCAAAAAACAAATTATTTACTTGCCTTTAGTAATATTTTACTAAATTTTAGCTTGACTATATTTGCTGTGATTTTAGCAATTTTTTTAACTAGACTTGTTTTTAGTGTTGTACAATAAAAAATATACAGCTACAACAAGGTTGTTGTAGTTATTACTATTGGTTGGCATTGATATAAATCTCTTTTTATTTGCATTTAATTTTACTTAATTTAAGTATTTTGGCATAGGGTTTGTATTGGTTTTATGTGTAGTTTAATAATAAGTATGATGAAAAAATGTATTGTAATTTTGTTGGTTTTATTGGTTTTTCCTAGTGCATTGTTTGCTCAGTTAAAAACCGGTTATTTTATAGATAGTGGATTTTCGTTAGGTGCCAGGGTAGGTCAAGATTTTAGTCACGCAGATAGCTCTATAGATGTTACCGATGATTTTCGAGGGGCTGAGTCTGCTAATGGGCTCAATATCCGCGCAGGGTATAATTTTGTGGATTGGAGATTGGCTATTTCTTACTTTTCTTGGACTACAGATGTTTCAAAAACAGATATCTCAGCACTCCTTATCTCTGTAGACTATGTGCATTATTCTGGTTTTTTTGTAGGGTTAGGGCAAGGCTCTGGTACTACTACTTTTGCTAGCGGAGGAAAATTTTTTGGTAGCTCTTATATGTTTGATTTTGGTTATAAAATTACCTCCGTACATCAAGGTTTTTATTTTGAAACGGGTTTTGTGTATTTAAACTTTGCTACTAATGAGGTTAAAATTTCTGAGTCCCAAAAGGATAGCCTCAACTTTATTTCAGGCTTTGATATCAATTCTATCTATCTCAAATTTGCTTACGGATTTTAAATAAACATTATCCAAAATATTTTTGGCAAAAATTATTCCACCATTTTCTTTTGATTTGATTGCCTCCAAATAAGGCTAGAGGTTTGATTTTTTTAAAAAAGTTAGTCGCTAAATTTATGCTTGCAGTAGAATTGCAATTATTTAATAAGAAACCTATTTGTTGGTTTTGCTCTAGCAAACTAATTTTTTGCTTGTTTTGGATAAAATCTCTAGGCTCTATTTCTATTCCTAGCATCTCTAAATGTAGTTTTTTGTAGATTGTGAGATAATTTTCTAGTTCTCCTTTCTTAAAGTTTTGCAAAGCAAAAAAAGGAGCAATAGGATGCGGGCATTGCTCTTCTACTATATCTAGTGTTTTTTTCATTATTTTCCAGTTTGTAATACCTTCAATAAAAATTGCGTCTATGCCAAAATCTGATAAATAAATTACTGTTTCTGAGATATTTTTGTGCATTTCCTTCCAAAAATTTTCTCCTTTGACAAGCGAGCTGTAACTGATAACACCTAGTATTAGAATATCAGCTCCTGTTCTTTTTATTGCCTGTTTAGCGCTAGAAACAAGTAAACCTAATATTTGCTCTATTTGGTGGTAGAGCTTTTGTTTTTCTAACTCTATTTTGTAACAGTGTATTGAAGGAATGCGCAGAGCTTGCGCCCCATCTCTAATTAAGTGGTAGTATAGATTGGTTAATATTTCTTTTTCTTTTAATAAATCTTGATAAAATAAATCTTTGCCTGCGAGTTCTTGATAGAGGGTAAAGATGTTAGAATCTCCAACTAAACTAGTCATAATTTGTTAAAAAGTGATAATTTTGACGATTGGTATTGTGCAAAATACTGCTTAAGTTGCTTGTAGATAATTATTGACTAATAATTGTTTAGATCATAGCCGTAACGCTCAAAATAAAACAAAGCATTTATTTTAAAACCTCTGAATTTGTAATCAAAGAGTAGTTTAAATCACCTTGCCAAAAACGCAATATATTGTTTACAGCACTTACAGAAGTGTTTTTTATGCATTCTTTTGTTTTAGACGCAATGTGCGGCGTAGCGATAAAATTATCTAGCAGTAACAAGGGATGTTGTTTTGGCATAGGCTCTGTAGCAAAAACATCAAAACCTGCGGCAGCTATTTTTCTTGCCCGTAATAAATCATACAAAGCATTTTCGTCTACTAAAGCTCCTCTTGCTGTGTTGATTAAGATAGCTTGTGGTTTTAATAAATTTAACATTTTTTTATTTAAAATATTGATAGTTTCCTTTGTTTTTGGGCAACAAAGTAGCACAAAATCTGCCGAGCTCAGAGCATCTTCTATGTTTGTTACAAAGAGGGCGTAGTTATTTTTTGTTTTTTTGTGAGGATCAAAAATTTTTGTTTGCATTTTAAATGCTGCGAGTCTTTCTAAAATTTTTTCTCCTACTCTACCACAACCTATCATTAGTAAATTTTTGTTGTAAAGCTCTACACTTCGCCCTTCGTCTCTCATGTGCCATGCTCGGTTTTGCATTTTTGTTTGGTAGAAACGAAGTTGTTTAGCACAACTCAGCAATAACATAATAGTATGCTCGGCTACAGAAATAGAATTTATATCTTCAATAATACAAACAGGAATTTTGTTTTGACTTAGAGTTTTAAGAGGCAGGTTATCAACTCCTACTCCGTGCCTAGAAACAATTTCTAAATTTTTTGCTTGCTTGATCCATTCTGGCAAAATATTTTGAGTGCGTACTAACAGAGCATTTGTTTCCTTCAAATGAGTTAAAATTTTTGCTTCGTTTTGAGCATCTTCACCTAATAACTGCACCCAAGCAATATTCTTTTTTGCTTCTAGTAGGGCAATGCCTGCTTTAGCTAATTGCCCTAAAACAAGAATTTTTTTCATGTTTTTTGGTTAATAGGCTTTGCTTTTAAAGCAATAGTAGGCTAAGTAAGCACTTAGTGCTGGAAGCAAGAAGTTCCACCACACAGAGATCAACCCATTTAAAGTAGCTTCCTCTAATTGAATTACCACAGTGTAGTATAAAATGTAAATAGTAAAAAATTTGAGATAGATTTGTTTTTTACGCAATCTAGGGTAAAAGAAACCTAGCATTAAACCCACTAATGGTAGAGCGGCATTATGCAAACTTCTTGTAAATAAAAAGATAAAACGAACAAAATAGTATTCTTGTTCTGCTTTGTCTATCTTGTGTAATTCCTTGATTTTTTGGTACATTTGAGGCAATGTGTATTGTGTATATCTTTGTTGTTTTTTAATTACCCTAGTTTCAATGTTTGCTAATTGCACGGTGTTGCCAATTTGTATAGGATAGGCTAGTTTAGCAAATTTAGTGATTTGATAATTCTTTTTTGGACTAGGTAAAAGGGTAATACGACCTTCTTGTAATTCAAAACTAAACAGGCTCTCTGCGATTGAACTTTTTATATTACCTTTTTTAGCGGAAATAATTTGTCCTTTGAGAGGGTTGGTTCTTTTAAAAATTAGGATATTATAAAAGTCATTACCTTTTTTTTTTTTAAAGTAAAAAATATAATCTCCGATAGAATTTAGTTTTTCAGGTGCAAATTTAAATTTTCCTTGATGGACTATTTGTGCTATGAGTTTTTCTCTTTGCTCAAAAAAAATTGGTCTCATCCAAGCAACTATAAAAAAACTAAAAATACCCAAAACAGCCGTAAAACGTAAAACACAAGCAAAAATAAAATTTATAGAAATTCCTTGTGCAAAATAGGCGGTAAGCTCTGATGCTCTAGAGAGTTGTTGTGTAGTTACCAAAATCGCTAACATTGCACAAAAACTAAAAAGAGTTTCTATACTACCTAGTAAGTAAAATATAATAATTTTAATTAAAACAAGAGAGTTTGTTTGAAAATATTGGAAGTAAAGCAGGGTAAAGATAGTTTCATTTATTAAAAAAAATAGTAAAAAAAAACAAAGACTGATAAAGAACAAAAATTCTATTTTTTTGAGTAGGTATTTTGCTAGCAAATAATTTTTGAGTAGTTTAAGCATCAGTCTTTTAACCAGACTTGAAATGCTCGCAATTTTTTTCCTCTAAAGATTGCAGCAATTTCTCCCATGTAGGTCCATTTTTGAGGGAATATTTTTTGTATTTTTGCTATATCTTCTGGAAACTGAGAGCGAACAAGTATGATGGCTCTATTTTGAGCGATAGTTTTTTTGTCAACAAACTCTCTTTCATCTCTTTGAGTTACATAGTTTGTAGGCTGTCCTGTGAGGTAGAAAGAAACTGCAGCGCCCGTATGAAAGTGTTTAGTAATTAAATATTGAGGAAGTTTTTTATTTTTTTCTTGAAAAACTTTTTCTACAGATAAAGCAAATTCTTTCCATCCGTTTGGTTCGTTTAATCTACCAGCTATGGTTTTGGGTACAAAAGAGAATTGGTAGTGCTGAAATAAAAGGATAAAAATTGTTAGACTAATCAAAGCGATGTAAGAAAAAGAAAAGCTCAAAATAACGAAATATTTTTTACCTTGTTGGATTAAGTGATGACAATATTTTGCTAGTAACAAGAATACAGAAATATAGCTTGCTGCCATCCAGTTAGGGTCTGCTATTTTTCCTGTGAGAGAGCTATAACTAAAAAAGACAACTGGAATAATGGAGTGGATCAAAATCAGCGAAAATTTGCTTGAGGCAAAAAAATTAAATTGCTTATGTTTAATCAGCACCCACCAAGAGGGCAAAGAAAAAAAAATAGAATAAAAAAATAAATGAGACACTTGTATTTGCCATAAATTATGCCAAAATATTCCTTGTTTTAATCCTTTATGGAACAGAAAAATGAAAGTCACCCAATCTCTTTGATAATTCCAATAAAGATGTGGCGCTAAAATAGTGATCACCAGTAACCCCGATAGCCATAAATAAGGATTCCATAAAAGATAGCGGTGCTCTTTATTCCACAATATCCAGCACAATAGAATAATTACAAAAAGACCAATGATATATTTAGATAAAACGCCAAGAGCAAAAAATACTCCCATACCAAACAACCACCTTACTCGTTTAGTGTTAATGTATCTTGCTAATGACCCAAGAGTTAAAAACCAAAAAAAATTATAAGGTTGTTCAATAGACCAAAATTGAGTGGATAAGGAATAATAGATAGTACCTCCTAGTATGAGCAGGTATAACCGAGATTCTTTTTGACTTAGAAACCCTCTTGCAGACCAATATGCAGCCATTAGCACTAGCCCTGAGTTAATGATTGCGCCAATTTTGATAGCCCAAATATTATTTTTGATAAGCAAATTCATAATTTTGATGCCGTAGGCAATCATAGGCGAATTATTGGCGTATCCTAAACTTATGTTTTGAGACCAAACCCAATATTCTAGGGAATCTGGATGAATGTTGAGCCCAAAACTAACTACATACCAAATTAAAAAATAAATTAAAAAAAAAATAGGTAGAAAGTATTTACTATGTAATTTCATTTTTTGTTGTAAAGCTTTTTTTTAAAATTATTTGTAAAAAAATTATAAATATAATTCCTATGGCCAAGTTATTTCCAAATAATGCCCACCACACGGAGTTAGTGTTAAATTGCATAATAGTAATGAGTAGAAACAAAGTGGGTAGGGGGCTAATACTACCTACTAAATTTATCAAAAACGAGATACTTGGTTTTTTTAATCCTTGTAAAGCAAAAGCAGAAACATGTATCAAGGAGTAGCTAAAAAGTGCGAAAGCTTCTATTTGTAGGTACTGTGCTCCAATATCTATAATAACTTTGCTATCGGTAAAAAATTGCATGACTATCTTTCCTGTAAAAAATAAAAACAAGCAACCTACGAACGCTATTGTTAAAGAATAAAATAGTCCTACACTAATGATTTTTTTAACTCTTGTCTCCATATTTGCTCCGTGGTTGTGAGCTACCATAGTAGCAATAGCTACTCCTAAGCCTATTATTGGAACTAAAATAAGCTGTCCAATACGTAATCCTATGCCGTAGGCGGCGATTGCATCTTGTCCAAAACTAGCTAAAAAGCGATTGACAATAAAAAAGTAAACACTAACATTGAGTAGATTAAAAGTAGCAGGGATGCCTTGTGATAAAATTTGTTGATAGTAGTATTTTTGAGGGATAAAATATTTCCAATGGATTGTTTTTAGCAAAAAAGTTTTTTTCAAATGCCAAAAAAAATAAAAAACACCTATGACGTGCACCAAGAGTGTGGCTAGTGCAATTCCTGTAACCCCTAAAGGAGGCAACCCTAAGCCCCCGTGTATAAACCAATAGTCTAAAAATATATTTGCTACGAAAGAGCCAATCAAAAAGTTGCGGTTTATTTTGTTATTCCCTTGAGCGCTGAGACCAGAGTTGAGGCTTCCAATTAGCACTAAAAAAATAGAACCATAAAACATAGGCAGAATATAATCTAGTGCCTCTTGTAAATAATTCCCATGAGCACCCAGAAATATCAACAAGGGTTTACTAAAAAAAATACCAAAAATAGTAAGAAAAACAGAAAGAAATATTCCAAAACCTAAAGATTGAAAAAATAGTTTTGTTGCTATGTCTTTTCGTCCTTTACCTATTTGAGTAGCAATTAAAGCTGAATATGAATCCGCAAAACCAAAAACAACTGCAATAATAACAAAAAAAATAGGAAAATTGATGGACAGCGCGGTAAGAGTTTGTGGAGAGATTTGTCCTCCAAAATAGGTATCTACGATATTGAATAGTACATTAAAAAAAAATCCTACGCTTGCTGGAATAAAAAGTTGGTTTAAAGAGTGAGGAATAGAGTTTTTAGTAAGATTTATTTCTTGCAATTTTTTACTATCAATTATGTTATAGTTTTACAATCATACTTTTATTTAGCGAAAAGACAAAGCGTAAATGAATAAAACAGTAATTATAATTCCAGCAAGGTTGAATTCTAGTCGTTTGAAAGAAAAAGTTTTGATAGATCTGAAGGGAAAAACTATGTTACAAAGAGTTTTTGAAAGAGTTAGCCTTGCACAAATAGCTCCAGTATACATAGCTACTGATAGCGAAAAAATACAAAAGGTAGCCCTTCAATTTATGCAAAATGTAATCATGACTTCTAGCACTCATTTATCTGGTACAGATAGAATTGCAGAAGCTGCTAGCAAGATAGATTGCGATTATATTATTAATGTGCAAGCAGATGAGCCTTTTATTGAATCTAGTGTGCTCGCTAAAATTGCCAAAAAATTACAACAAAAAGAATCCGAATTTGTCACTGCGGCGTATCCTCTACAAACTAAAGCAGCAATTACTGATACTTCCAAAGTGAAAGTAGTTTTAAGCAAGCAATTAAAAGCTCTGTATTTTTCTCGCTCCCCTATTCCTTATAGCGAGAACTTACAAGCACAATATTATTGTCATATTGGTGTTTATGGATATAGTAAAAATTTTTTATTACACTACACTAGCTTACCTCTGTCTTCGTTAGAAAAAGCAGAAAAATTAGAGCAACTACGAGCTCTAGAAGCAGGTTATTCGATCTCTGTAGTTCTAGCTAAAAACCATTTTTTTGGTATAGATACCGCCAAAGATGTAGCAGAAATTTTGCATTTTTTTGTTGACTAAAACAATTAAAATGTATAGCATGACAATGGAGACTTTTGCATACAAAGTTGCGATAAAACAAGTAGATTATATTAGCTCAACATTGCATTAGAGATATTTTATAATATTTTAGCTTAGGTGGCAATGACTGCAATTGGTTGGTTTTTAATGAGTTATCAAAGTTTTGTAGTGACAATTATAAGGTCTCAATAAATTTGCAAAAAATACATAGATGACCAAAGAAGAGCAAAATAGTAAAAAATGTGAAGACAAGGCTCAAGGCACTAGACAAGAACAACCTAGCTCTGAGATAGATGCTAAAGATTCAGATATTGATCTTTCTTTATCAAAGTCAAAATTAAAGCCAGTGCAAGATGAGCAAATGGAATTAGAGCAAAAAAAGTTAGCCGACTTGGTTTGTGCTCAAAAGGCAGAAGTTATACAGTCCAAAGATCAATTTTTACGGTTGGCAGCAGAGTTTGATAATTATAAAAAAAGACAATCTCAATACAGTGAGCTAAAAGCAAAATATGCTAATGAGAGTATTGCAAAAGATTTATTTTCGGTGCTAGATTCCCTAGAGATAGCTCTAGAACATATTACAGATAATAAGGATAGCAAAAATTTTAAAGAATGTGCTAAAGGCATTAGGCTAGTGCATCAGCAGTTTCTTGATGTTTTCAAGCAACATCACATAGAAAAAATGAATACTTTGGGTGAGACTTTTGATCCTACAAGACACGAAGCTGTTGCTACACTAGAGACATGTGAGAGGAAAGATAATAAAGTAACTGCTGTTTTTAAGGCAGGTTACTTGTTGCATGATAGGATTATTAGACCCGCTATGGTGCAAGTATCTAAGACAAAGACTGATAATGTTTCCAAAGCATAGAGCATTTTTGCTAGATATGGTATGTAGTAGCAATTTAAAATTCATTAAAATATAACTCAATTAAAAATAAAATAAAATGAGCAAAGTAATAGGAATAGATTTAGGAACTACTAATTCTTGCGTAGCTGTTATGGATGGAGGAGACGCAAAAGTAATTGAAAATTCTGAAGGCACTAGAACCACTCCTTCCATTGTTGCTTTTACCGATAAAGGTGAAAAGCTAGTGGGGCAAATTGCCAAAAGACAATCAATTACTAACCCTACTAAAACTATTTATTCTATTAAAAGATTGATTGGACATAGCTTTGATTCTTCTATAGTACAAAATGATATTAAGAATTTAACCTATAAAATAACTCAAGCGAAGAATAAGTTAGCACAGGTCCAAGTAGACGATAAAAATTTTTCTATTGCAGAAATTTCCGCTTTTATCTTGCAAAAAATGAAATTAACTGCAGAAAATTATCTAGGTGAAAAGGTCACAGAAGCTGTCATTACTGTTCCTGCTTACTTTAATGACACGCAAAGACAGGCTACCAAAGATGCTGGTAAAATTGCTGGATTAGACATTTTAAGAATTATTAATGAGCCTACTGCTGCAGCTTTGGCTTACGGATTAGATAAGAAAAAAGAAGAAACAATTGTAGTATTTGACCTTGGAGGAGGTACTTTTGATGTTTCTGTTTTGGAATTAGGAGATGGTGTATTTGAAGTTAAATCAACTAACGGAGATACTCACTTGGGTGGAGAAGATTTTGATCTAAGAATTATTGATTATTTAGCAAGTGAGTTTAAAAAAGATAACGGCATAGATTTAAGAGAAGATAGAATGGCTCTGCAAAGACTTAAAGAGGCAGCAGAAAAGGCTAAACATGAACTTTCTTCTGCTACAGATACAGAGGTTAATTTGCCGTTTGTGACAGCAGACGCATCTGGTCCAAAGCACTTAAATGTCAAACTTACTAGGTCAAAACTTGAACAGATTGTAGATGATTTAATACAAAAATGTTTAACTCCTATGAAGATGGCTTTAAAAGATGCTGGTATTACTACTTCTGATGTTGATGATGTGATTTTAGTAGGGGGCATGACTAGAATGCCAAAAATTATAGAGGTAGTAGAAAAGTTTATTGGAAAATCAGCCCATAAGGGTGTTAATCCTGATGAAGTGGTAGCACTTGGTGCTGCAATCCAAGGTGGAGTATTGAGAGGAGATGTTAAGGATGTTTTACTGCTAGATGTTACTCCTTTGTCTTTAGGGATTGAAACCCTAGGTGGAGTTTTAACTAGATTGATTGACAGGAATACTACTATTCCAAGCAAAAAATCACAAGTATTTTCTACGGCTGCAGATAATCAACCTGCAGTAACTATTCATGTGTTGCAAGGAGAAAGAGAGTTGGCGAGCGATAATAAATCTATAGGAAAATTTGAATTAGTGGGTATTGCTTCTGCTCCTAGGGGCGTACCACAAATTGAAGTTACTTTTGATATAGATGCTAATGGTATTTTAAATGTTTCTGCCAAAGATAAAGGAACTGGTAAAGAGCAAAAAATTCGTATTACCGCATCTGGTGGTTTATCGGATGAGGAAATAGCTAAAATGGTAGAAGAAGCACAAAAATATGCTGAGCAAGATAAGGGCAAGAAAGAACTAATAGACGCTAAAAATCAAGCAGATAATTTAATTTATCAGTGTGAAAAAATTCTAAATGATAGCAAAGACAAAGTTGAAAAATCGGAAAAAGAAAAAATAGAGTCAGCTATTGAGGAGCTAAAGAGTAAAGTAAAAGGAGATTCTGCAGAAGAAATTAACAAAGCTGTTCAAGCTCTTTCTACTATTTTTCAGGAATTATCGCAAAAACTTAGCCAAAGCGAAGCAGCAGCTAACACTAGTGGTGATACTGCAGAAAATACACAATCTACTTCTGCTAGTGACAACAAGAGTAAAAATGATGCTGAGGATGTCAATTTTGAAGATGTGGAAAAGAAAAATTAACTTGTGGCAAAAAAAGATTACTATACAGTTTTAGGTGTTAATAGAGAAGCCTCTACTGATGAGATCAAAAAACAATATCGGAAGATAGCTTTAAAATACCACCCTGATAAAAATCAAGGGAATAAACAAGCAGAAGAGAAATTTAAGGAATTATCTGAAGCCTACCATGTGCTTTCTAATGCTAAAAGACGCTCCGCTTACGACCAGTTTGGACATGACAGCGAATTTAGTAGTTTTAGTGGCGGAAGAGCTGGAGGCTTTGAAGATTTTTTCTCTGGTGGTTTTAAAGATGTTTTTGATGATATTTTTACTGGTTTCACGGGTGGTGGTGCTCGCAAGAATGTAGACAACGGAAGTGATTTGCAGTACAATTTACAAATTTCTTTTGCTGATGCTGTGCGAGGTAATAGCATAGACATCTCGTATCCTAGGCAAGAAATTTGTAATGATTGTAGTGGATTAGGAGCTCGCTCAAAAAATGATATTACTATTTGTGCTCATTGCAATGGAACAGGTTTTATGAGGGTACGTCAAAGTTTTATCGCGTTTTCTTCTACTTGTAATTATTGCCAAGGTGCTGGGAAAGTAATTAGTGTGCCTTGTCCTACTTGCCATGGAGAAACTGTTATACAAAGAGATAAGAAACTCAAAATTAAAATTCCTCAAGGTGTACAAACAGGACAAAAGATTCGTTTTTCTGGAGAAGGTGAGCAAGGCAGAGGAGAAGGAAAAACAGGCGATTTGTATGTAGTTTTTCATGTAGAAGAACATCATTTTTTCCAAAGAAAGGGTAATAATGTCCTTTGTGAAGTGCCTGTAGATATAGCCTTGGCTACTTTAGGAGGAGAGATTGTTGTGCCTACACTAGATGGTCAAGCAAAATTTAAAATTCCAGCTGGTACTCAAACTGGCAAGGTTTTTAATTTAAGAGGTAAGGGGTGCGCTAGTATTAGAGGTAGTAAAGGAGATTTGTTGGTACAAATTCTTGTAGAAGTTCCTATCAATCTTTCTTCATCGCAAGCAGATTTGCTCAACAAATTTAGTAAAAAGTTAGAGCTCAAACAACTCAAAACAGTTTTAAAATTTAAAAAAGATTTAGATAAGAATAGTTTATGATCTTTGATAATTCAGTGATTTTAGACATAGAAGCGACTGATGGAGTTCCTAGGAATGCCAGAATTATTGAGGTCGGTTTGGTTGTTTTTAAGAATGGCAAAAAGGTTATGGAGTGGGAAAGGTTGATCAATCCCGACAGAAGAATTTCAAAATTTATTCAAGGATATATTGGTATTACCAATAAAATGGTAGAAAATGCACCCAAATTTCAAAAAATATCACAAGAGTTATTTGATATTTTACAAGGAAAGTTACTTATAGCTCATAATGCTTTTATAGATTTAGAATTTTTACAAAAGGAGTTTTGTAGATTGAAGATAAAATACAATCCTAAGATTTTGTGTTCTTTAAAACTATCTCAAAGAGTATATCCTATTTTTAGAAAGCACGGATTAGACAGCGTTGTAGACAGATTGGGTATTAAAACTACCAAAAGACATCGTGCTTTAGGAGATGTACTAATTGTACAGGACCTGTTACAACAAATGCAAAGGGATTTTGGGCGTACTTACTTGCAATCTAATATTGATAGTGTTATGCTGCAAATCAATCGCAAAGTTAAATTACTTCGTTATGTTTAATTTACAAATTTGATGTTTTTAAAAAAGCAATAGTGTTACTGTGATGATTAAGTGTAATTTATGGTAAAAAATTTTTTATTTTGTTTGTTATTTTTTGGCTTATTCCAAGTGATTAGTGCCAAAGATAGGGTTTATTCGTCTTTCTTGAAAGTAGCAATCAATGGATATGATTCCGTAGCTTATTTTTTAGATGCTAAACCTGTACAAGGAGATAGTGCTTTTAGCTATGAATGGAAAGGTGCAAAATGGAAGTTTGCTAATCAAAAGAATCTAGAATTATTTAAAAAGAATCCTGAAAAATATGCACCTCAATATGGAGGTTTTTGTGCCTACGCTATGTCCAAAGGTGTATTCGCTTCTAGCATACCAGAATCTTGGAGTATTGTTGATGAAAAACTATATTTGAATTATGATTTGGAGCTTCGCAAGAAATGGTTAGCTAACAAAACCTATTTTATTCAATTTGCGGATAGAAAGTGGCAAGATATTTGGCAGCTAAAATAACTGTTTTAATTATTAAGTAGGATATGGACTCTCGCTGTTAACATAAAACAATATTGAAAGATTTTTTTTGTAGATAAATAAATTTGATGAATAAAAATGGTAAAAGTAATGCAAGCGGAAAAACAATTTTCTAGACCAGATAAAATCTTTGCATGCAAGGTTTTTAATAGGCAAGAAAGAAAAATTAGATTATCTAAATCTGTTTTTAATAAACTAGAACAAACTATAGCGAACAAACAAAGTTTAGCACCAGAAATAGCGGACGATGTTGCTAAAGCAATGAAAGAATGGGCACTAGATCATGGAGCTACTCATTATACACATTGGTTTCAGCCTTTCACAGAATCTGCAGCAGAAAAACACGATTCTTTTATTGACCTATCTTCTGATGGAGAATTAAGAATGGAATTTTCTGGAAAAATGTTAATTCAAGGAGAGCCTGATGCTTCCTCTTTGCCATCAGGAGGAATAAGATCTACTTTTGAAGCGAGAGGATATACTGTTTGGGATCCTATTTCTCCCGTTTTTATTAAGGATGCAGATTTTGGAGCAACCCTTTGTATTCCTTCTGTATTTTTTTCTTACACTGGGGAGGCTTTAGATTTAAAAACTCCATTGCTTCGTTCTTGCATAGCTCTCACAACAAGTACTAAAAAATTGCTAACAGTTTTGGGTCAAAACTGTCAAAATGTTGCCATTAATATTGGTGTCGAACAGGAGTATTTTTTAATAGATCGAAACACTTATTTTGAGCGTCCTGATTTAGTTGCTTGTGGCAGAACTCTCATAGGGAATTCTCCCTATAAAGGACAAGAATTAAATGATCACTACTTTGGTTCGATCAAGCCTAGAATACTGCGTTTTATGCAAGATGTTGAAAACGAAGCCTATCGATTAGGCATTCCTATTACGACTCGTCATAATGAAGTAGCTCCTTCTCAATTTGAAATAGCGCCTATTTTTCAAGATTCTATTTTGAGCTCTGATCAAAATTTATTAATTATGCAGATTTTAGATGAGGTAGCAGAAAAATATGATTTAAAAGCATTACTACACGAGAAACCTTTTGAAGGTATCAATGGCAGCGGCAAACATTGTAATTGGTCTATTACTGCTGATGGAAAAAATTTGTTAGAGCCTTGCAAGCAATCAAAAGAAAATTGTATTTTTCTTTTGATCATTGCTATTATTATTAGGGCGGTTGATAAACACGCAGAAATGCTAAAAATTTCTGTTTCTTCTGCTAGGAACGATCATAGGATGGGTGCAAATGAAGCCCCTCCTGCTATTATTTCTATTTTTTTAGGTCAAGCTCTCAAAAGTATTTTAGATAGATTTACAGCAGGTAAAGATTTTAATTCAGATAAACAAAGTAATATTGATCTTTTTGTAGATACTCTACCTCCTATCCCAAAACAGGATTCTGATAGGAATAGAACTTCTCCTTTTGCTTTTACTGGTAATAAATTTGAGTTTAGAGCCTTAGGTTCTTCGCAAAACATAGCCGTACCTAACTTTACTCTAAATACTATAGTTGCTGATTCTATGGATTATGTAACTGAGCAATTAACAAAAAAACTTGCTAAAAAAACAGAAAAAAATTTATCTATATGTCATATTATCAAAGAAATTTGGGATGAACATTCTAGGATTGTTTTTAACGGAGATAATTACTCTGCACAGTGGACTAAAGAAGCAAAAAAAAGGAATTTACCAAATTTTACTAATTCGGTAGATGCTTTTGCGGTTTATTCCAAAAAAGAAATTGTAGATTTGTTTGAGAAATATCGAGTTTTAAGTAAAGCAGAAATTATATCTCGTCAAAGTGTTCGCCTTACAAAATATGCTATTATTATAGGTATTGAAGCTAAAACTCTATGGAATTTAATTGATAGTATGGTGTTGCCTAGCAGTTATCAGCAACAAGAGCAACTTGCTAATAGTATTATTGCTAGTCAGCAAGCTGGAATACCGAGCGTGAGTTTGAGCAATCAAAAAGAGCAGTTGAGCAAACTAACTGTTACTATTAATTCTTTGATTGATAAAAATAATAGTTTAAAAGAACTACTGGCTAATGCTAAAAATGTCAAAGAAGAGCTCAAGGCAGCAAAATATAGTCAAAGTAAGATTTTACCCTGCATGGGTGAGGTGCGTAGTTTATCAGATACTATAGAGGCTATGGTAGATGATAGTCTTTGGCAGTTACCCAAATATCAAGAGATACTGTTCCAATAAACATTGTAAGTTTGAACTTGATCTCTAGTTTATTCTTTAGCAATTAGTAAGGAATGGCAGTAAGTAAGCGGATTGGTATGTTGTTATTTGCAATGTATCGTCACTGGACTCAGTAATATTTAGATATCTATTATGTTTTTAGCATTTATATTTTTACAAAAGGTGATTAGAATTTATATTTTTTTAATCATTATTCGCTCTTTATTGACTTGGCTATCTCTTGGATATCATCCTATATTAGGTTATTTATATCGCATTACCGATCCTTTTTTAAATTTTTTTCGCCGCTATGTACCAGTAATAGGAGGGTTGGATTTTAGCCCTATGGTTGCGATTATTTCTTTGTACCTCTTAGAAAAATTGATTTTAAATATTTTATTTTTTCTCCACTAATGTTAGTATGTAAAATGCTCTTGCAGAGTAATAAGATTATATATGAAAAAATTTATTTTTATTTTATTGGCATTTGTAGTAGGTAGCGATATTTTTGCAGCTGATATTATTTTAGGGAACAGAGGTTTTAAAAGTGCTTTGAATCTAGAAAGTACAGGTGATACTCCAAATTTAAATAATTTATCTGTCTTTGGAGTGCGATTTTTTCGCGATTGGCAGCATGTTGGTATTGTGCTTAACACTACTATTGGAGCATATGCGGGAAAAAATAGAATAGCAGGAGTAGTACGAATTCCAGAAGACGTAAGAGAGGCAGTAGTAGAAAAAATAAATGATAGATTAACCATAGTGCCTGGTGAAAGTTTGGAATTAGAGCAAATAGTGCGTGATATAACTATTGATGTAAATCAAGAAGTACCTGAAGTAGCTACTATGATGAATCTAGAGTTAGGAATTAAATTGCACACAACATTTGCAAAAGTTTTTCAACCTTATATTGCAACTGGATTTTACAGTACTTCAATTTTATATAATTCAGCGGAATTTGACCCAAATAACCAAAGTACAGGTATAAAGAATATATCCAAAAATGTTAGTTTTATGGATTCTTGGTATGCTTACGGCATTGCTTTTGATGCTAAAGGTTATCTGAATTTGACATTAGAACAAAAAGTCAATTTGAGTAAAAATGTAAATTTTGGTGGACGACAAGTAAATTTCAGCTCTAGTGAAACGAATCTGATATTTAATTTTGGATTTTAATAATGTAATTTTTAATTTATCTAAATAAAAAATGTTAAAAAGAACGATACTGATTATTTTTTTATGTTTTAGTATTTCTGGGACTGCTTTTGCCGGTATAAAATTAAAATACGGAAGTAAATCTTTTGAGGATAGCCCTTCGAAGAATATTACCTTTGTAGATTATTATGGCTTGAGTTTTGACCTTGCTATTCCTTTTACAGGAATAGAGTTTTTAGCGGATTGGCAAGCTGGCGTTCAAACTAAACAAAAAGAAGCTATTCGGATTGAAGAAACTAGTTTTGGTATCCGCAAGGAGTTTTTTGCTATTGTTAAACCTTTTGTTGGTTTGGGTGTTAGTAATAATAAAATCACCTACAATAATCTTTTAGATCAAAAAGATACACAAAAGTATAATGGCACATGGATTTCTGCTGGTTTAAATCTTTCTGTTATTGTTGTCCAAGTCGGCGTAGAGTATAGAGTAGATGTTGGAGAAAAAGTTACTTTTAGCAACGCTGATGGCAGAGTAAATTTAGCATCTGCTTCTAATGCTATTTATTTAGGTTTTGGAATTGGTTTTTAAACTTTATTTCTTTTCTTAAAAAAGCAATTCCTTCTGATACGGAATGAATTTTTTTATCTAGCTGAGCTTGATAGACAAAATTTAGTAGTTCAGAAAATTTTTTGCTAGGCTTTAGCCCTATTGCTATTAAGTGTCTTCCTTTTAAAATTGGTGGTGGTGGAGTTTTTGTAACTTGTAATTTTTCTGCCTTTGATAGTAGCCAATCTGCTACGGGATAATTCCATTCGTATTTTGAGCCTTTACCATTTTTGTCTGCTTTGCAAACGCGTAGCAATCTTTGAATATTCTCTGCCTTTTTGGATAATCCTAGTACAGCCGATTCTTTGGCATGATTGATATAGAGCTCTTTTGGAATCATATGATAGCGAACTAGTAAAGCAACTTTATGAAGTATGTCTTTTTGATTGGTAAGACGGCTTAAAAAATTTATGGTAGGAATTACTCCTTGGATGTCGTGTTGATGAGAAGTGATTGTTCCATCTAGATGAGTTTTTGTAGTTAGAGGTTTGCCGAAGTCGTGACACAAGACTCCAAGACCTACTAACAAATTCTCTTTTGAGCTATGACATAAATGTCTTTCTATGACAAAGGCATCCATACAAAAACCTGTATGAGTAAAAACATCTCCCTCTGGATGCCATTTTTTGTATTGAGGACAACCGTCTAGAGCTTGTAGCTCTGGAAAATATTTTAACCAATTAGATTGTTTTAAAAAATTTAAACCCCAAGAAATTTTTTTTCCTTTGAGAATTAATTTTTTCCACTCTTCAAATATACGCTCTGATGAAAGATTTTCGATTGCAATATTTTTACAAAGCTTTAAACTCTCTGGTGCTATTTGTAATTTAAATCTTGCAATGAATTGCATTGCCCGTAAAACGCGTAGAGGATCTTCAGAAAATTTATCTGTAGTATGTCTTAGAATATATTGTTGTAAATCTTTTTTGCCGTTGTAAATATCTATAAATGTATTTTCTAGGGGGTTAAATAAAATAGCATTGATAGTAAAATCTCTTCTAGCACAAGCTTCTTTTGGTGATAAGAGATGGTCGGTTTCAATATCAAAACCCTTGTAACCTTGACCTGTTTTGACTTCTTTTCTTGGAATAGTAATATCTATAGGGTAGTGATTGAGTTTGATAACACCAAAACTTTTACCGACAAAGTTAATCGCAAAGTGCTCTTTAAGAAGCCGAATCAGCTTAGCTAACTTGATGTTATAGACTTCTATATCTATGTCTGTAGCACTAATTCCTACTAAAGCATCTCGTACACACCCACCAACTAAAAAACCCTTGCCATTATTTTGACGCACAAGATCTAAAATGTGTAGGCATATATTTTTTGTTTGTTTATCTCTAAAGTCAAAATTTGCAAGCATAATTGGTTTTTTCTAAAAAATGATTTATTCTTTTAGAGAACATAAAAAGCTTACCAAAGAAAAACAAATTTATGCAACCTGCTGTTTTTTTGGATAGAGATGGTACTCTCATAGTAGAAAAGCACTACCTCAATAATTTAGCAAATATTGTACTTTTTGAGGGTGTCGCAACTACGTTAAAAGCCCTCCAACAAAAAGGTTTTTTATTATTACTACTTACTAATCAATCTGCTGTAGCAAAGGGAATTATTTCAGAAAATTTTGTAAAAAGTGCTTATCAAACAATTAACCGTTTGCTTGCAGAGTTTAAGGTCAAATTAGACGATTGTTTTTATTGCCCTCATCATCCACTAGGTAATCCCCCTTATAACATAGATTGTGAGTGCAGAAAACCTAAAATTGGTCTTATAGAACAGGCAAAAAAAAAATATGCTATAGACATAAAAAATAGCTGGCTCATTGGCGACAAAATAATAGATATGCAAGTAGCGAGTAAAATTGGTTGCCAAGCTGCACTAGTATTAACAGGATATGGCGCACAGTCTCAACAAGAAGCTAAAAGTATAAAAAATATTAGGATTATTGCAAAATTTTCTGATATTCTAAACTACATATCACAGTGAAGTTAGAAGATTTAAAAGTAATTTTTGAAAAGTCAAAAGCAAGAAAATTGGCTTTGAGGAGGTATCTTTGACTCCAAGGGCGTAGAGAATGCTTTACAAGAATTACAAAAGCAAATAAAACAAGAATCTTTTTGGTTACTGCCGAGGATTAAGCAAAATAAAATTCTTAAACAAATTTCTGATTTAAAACAGGAGCAACAATCTTGGGACGAGCTTTGTGTTTTAGAAGGTGATATTTTAGCTGCTTTTGCGTTGTGTCAAGAAGTTTTTGATGCACAAATTATGAAAGAGCTAGATAGTATGGTACGAGGTTTTTCCAAAAAAATCATTGCTGGAGAAATTGCTTATTATCTTCATAACCCTCATGATCCCAATAACGCTATCATACAAATTAATTCTGGGTCTGGAGGTACGGAAGCTATGGATTGGGTTAAGATACTGTTTAGAATGTATACTCGGTGGTCAGAAAAAAATTTTTTTTATTTTAGTGTGTTAGCAAGTACTTCAGGGGAAGAAGCAGGATTTAAATCTATAACTTTTGAAGTACATGGCAAATTTGCTTATGGTAAACTAAAACAAGAAATAGGAGTGCATCGTTTGGTACGAATTTCTCCTTTTGATAGTAATAAAAAAAGACATACCTCCTTTGCGTCTGTATTTGTTTTTCCGGAAGTCAAGGAAGATCTTGAAGTAGAAATTAAAGATTCTGAGCTTAGAATAGATACCTATCGTGCTACAGGAGCTGGTGGACAGCATGTTAACACTACTGATTCGGCGGTGCGGATTGTGCATCTACCAACAGGTATCACTGCCCAATGTCAAAACGAGCGCTCGCAACACAAAAATAAAGCTACAGCTATGAAAATTTTAAAGTCTGCTCTAGTACAAAGACAATTAGAAGAACAAAAAAAAGAAAAAGAGCAAAAGGAAAATGAAAAAAAAGAGATTAGCTGGGGTAGCCAGGTCCGCAGTTATGTATTACAACCCTATCAAATGGTCAAAGATCACCGCAGTGGTGAAGAAACCAGTAATACTGATGCTGTTTTAGATGGTGAGCTTGATAATTTTATTCAAGCTAATTTGCTACAAAATAACTAATCAGTAGATGGTGATTGCATTTAGCATTTATATGCTATAGATAAAAATAATGTAAAATCAATTTGAATAAAAATTTATATTCCAATTTTCTTTCAAAAGATGTAGTCTTGGCACAGGCAAAGATAATTTTTAGATGAATATACTAGACGCTATTGGTAATACCCCAATTGTAGAGTTACAAAATATAACGAGCGATTTGCCCCACGATATTTATGTTAAATTGGAATATTTAAATCCTGGTGGCTCTTACAAAGACAGAATTGCTAAATATATGCTAGATGAGGCAGTAGCTACAGGCAAACTAAAAAAAGGAGGCACTATTGTTGCTTGCACTTCTGGTAACACAGGCATTGGTATGGCTTTGTGGGCAGCGGTCAATAAGTTTCACTGTATTTTTACTATTAGTGATAAACAATCGCCAGATAAAATTGCCTTTTTAAAAAATTTTGGAGCAGAAGTAGTTATTTGTCCGTCTGATGTAGAGCCGACTGACTCACGTTCTTATTATAGTGTAGCTAAACTTATTGCTCAAGAAACAGAAAATTCGCTTTATATTGATCAATACAACGACATTCTCAACCGCGAAGCTCATTACAAAACTACAGGACCAGAAATTTTTCAGCAAACAAAAGGAGAGCTAGATCTAGTTTTTTTTCCAGCAGGCACGGGAGGTCTAGTTAGTGGTAGCTCTCAATTTTTAAAAGAGCAACTAGGGAATAAAATTCACACTATTGCTGTGGACGTCAGAGGCTCTATCTTGTCAGAATACGCAAAAACTGGAAAAATAACAGAAGCTAAACCTTATATTTTAGAAGGAGTAGGAGCCGATTTTATTCCTGAGAATTTTGATTTTTCTGTAATCGATTCTTGGGTAGAAGTTTCAGATAAAGATGCTTTTTTGATGACGAGACAAATGCTGCAAAAAGAAGGAATTTATGCAGGAGGTTCTTCTGGTATGACGGTATTTGGTGCATTAGAATTTTTAACAAAGATTTCGCATAAGCAAAAAGCTTTGATTGTACTATGTGACTCTGGTGACAGATACGTTAATAAACTCTACAGCGATCAGTGGATGCAGGAAAATAATTTTTTACCTTAATATAAAATGAAAAAAGAATTAGGATTTGCAACAAAAGCTATTCATGTTGGTAGTGAGCGAGACCAGGAAACAGGAGCTGTGATTCCTCCTATTTATCAAACCAGTACTTTTGCTCATAGTGCCCCAGCAGAACATCAAGGATACGAATATAGTCGAACGCATAACCCTACTAGAACTAGACTAGAAAGTTGTTTAGCATCTTTAGAAAAAGCAGAATACGCTTTAGTTGCTTCTTCTGGATTGGCAATTACTTCTTTAATTCTACAGTTAGTAGCAAAAAACTCTTGTGTACTTTCTTGTAATGATTTATATGGAGGAAGTTTTCGTCTGTTTGACGAGGTATATCAAGGAAAACTAGATTTTCATTATATAGATTTTAATGATTTAGTGCAAGTTGACAAAGCTATTCAAACTTACAAACCAGCAATGATTTGGCTAGAAAGCTTGACCAATCCGTTACTTTCTTTGTGTGATATACAAAAAATTGTTAAATTTGCTAAAAAACAAAATAGTTTAGTTGTTGTTGATAATACTATGCTTAGTCCTTATCTACTCAATCCTTTGGAGTTAGGAGCAGACATAGTGATGCATTCTGCAACAAAATATATCAATGGACATAGTGATGTCATTGTGGGTGTTGCTATGACAAATAGCAAAGAAATTAGAGAGCGCTTATTTTTCTTACACAATGCTATAGGTCCTTGTCACGCCCCATGGGATTCTTGGTTGGTATTAAGAGGTGTCAAAACATTGGCAATTAGGGTAGCAAAAGCACAAAAAAATGCTCAAAAAATTGCTGAATACTTGAGGAATAATTCTCAAGTAGAAAAAACTATTTATCTTGGAATGCCATCTCATCCACAGTTTAAATTAGCAAAAACAATGCTAGCTACCAAACAATTAGGAGGTTATGGCTCTATGATTAGTTTTTATTTGAAGGGTGGTATGCAAGCTAGTAAAAATTTTTTATCTAGATTAAAAATTTTTACTTTAGCTGAGAGTCTTGGTGGGGTAGAGAGTCTTATAGAACATCCTGCGACTATGACGCATGCTTCTATTCCAAAAGCAATGAGGGAAAAAGTCGGGGTTAACAATAATTTGATTCGGATTTCTGTAGGCATAGAAGATGTCTCAGACCTAATTGCAGATTTAGAGCAAGCTTTTTAAAAATTGCAAGTATTGCTTATAGTTATCACAAAAATTATCATTCCTTCTATTTGATTTTTATGCTAGTAATTATTTTTGGAGCATCTGGAGAGATAGGCAAGATTTTTGTTGAGGCATTTAAAAAACAAGGCATTGCAGTGCTAGCTGTAGAAAAAAACGACGATGCAGCTTTATGGATTGACAAAATTCCTCAAGCACAAATGGTCATACTTGCCGTCCCTATTGAAGCAACCCCTGCATTGGCACAGAAAGTAGCACCTTTTTTACGCGCAGACCAAATTTTTTCTGATTTTACCTCTGTGAAAGAGAATGTTATTGCTGCTATGCAAAAAAGTTCTGCAAGTGTGATTTCTGCACACCCTATGTTTGGTACTGTCAAGAATATTCAAGGTCAAAAAATGTTATTATTGCCTGTACGCTGTCAAAAGCAACAGTTAGCAGACCTAGAAAAACTTTATCAATCCTTGGGTTTAGATGTATATATTCTAAAACAATGGCAAAAACACGATAGTTACATGAGTGTCATACAAGCCTTATTACACTTCACTCAAATTAGCTTAGCTACGACTTTGCGAGAACACAATGTAGATATTCAAACTCTTTTAGATATTTGTAGTCCTATCTATCAAATTAATTTTTCTTTGGTTTGTAGGATTTTAATGAGAAACCCTGAGCTTTACACCCATATTTTAATAGATAATCCTCACAATTTAGAATTTTTAGAAACATTTTTAGCTGCAGCTAAAAAGCAAGTAGAGCAAATTAAGCAAAAAAAAAAGCAGGAATTTTTAGCAGATTTTAAACAAACTAGTATTTTTCTAAAGAAAAGCTCAAAAGCAATGACAGAATTAGAAACTTTAGGGAATATTTTATTAGATAAAGTACAAGAAACAAATAGCTCTTTAGAATTAGCAGAATTGAAGCAAAATTAAAAAAATAAAATGTAGTTATTTTATAATTATTGTCAATATTCTTTGGCTATTTGTGTATTATCCGAGTTTAAGCATAAAGAGTAAGAATTTATGGGTCAAGCTTGTCAATTTTGTCTTTTTTATCTCCATCAAAAATTGGAGTTTGGTTTGGTGTTAGAAAAAAAAAGCAAGTTTTTGGTGCAGAGTAGCCAAAAAAAGTACGCTCTTACTGCCAATTCTATGCTATTTATTTTTGAAGAAGAATTATCAAATGCTACTGATCCCATCTTTTATTTAGCCAATCAAAAACAAAAATTAGTAAAATTTTCTGTAGATCTGGCTGTGGTGTACGAGCTTTGTGAAGTACAACAAAAATATTCTTTAGCAAAGATTGCGTCTTTTGTGTTATCAGATTTTACAGATGTCTGGCAACAAGCATTTCTCTATTATCGTTTATTAGTATCAAAACAAAATTTTTTTATACATCACAAAGGAGTATTTCAGAAACAAAAATTGGAAAGAGTAGTTGTTTTGCAAAATAAACAAAAGCAACAAGAAAAAATTCAGCAAAAGAAAAAACTAGAGATTCTGTGGGCTAACTTGCTCAAAAAAGGAAAGCTACCAATTTACACCAAAGACCAGTCTGGAGATTGGGAAGATTTTAAAAATAGATTGATTGCTTTTGCTCAGTATCCACAAGAGCATTTAGAAAAAAAATATTTTCACAAAATTCTATCATTCACAGGGTTTGGTAATCAATACGAGAATCAATTTTTAGCTTTGCTTCAGCTTTTACAAATAGATATCTCTTGGCAAGAGTGGCAAGTAAAGCAAGCTCAAGTTTGCGAGCAGTATGATCCAAAAATACTCTTACAAGCAAAAAAGTTAGCGGATGAATATTCGCTTTGTTTGCAAGAGTATATTCTAGATGAGACTCACCTACACTGCTACACTATAGATAGTTCTAAAACAAGAGATTTTGACGATGCTATTAGTGTAGAAGAGCTAGCAGATGGCTACACAGTGCGTTTACATATTAGCGATCTAGCTTCTTTTATTTCATCTGATTCTGTTTTATTTGAGCACTTAGCAATTCATATTTCTTCTGTATATACCTTAGCTAAAGTTTATCATTTGCTACCGACAATATTATCTCAAAAAACATTTTCTTTGGTTCAACAACAACTACGTCGTGTGGTAACCTTTGCCTGGTTTTTTGATAAACTTGGTAAATTACACTCAAAAAAAATTTATTCTTCCAAGATCTGTGTCAAAAATAATATTTCTTATGAGCTTGCTAGTAAGTGGATCAATCAAAAATCTCAATGGCAATTTCTTCATAAAATTTGCTCTTTGTGGTTACAACAAAGAATAGCTAATGGAGCTTTAAATCTGAGTAGAAATGATGTGCGTTTAGATATTAGAGATGAGCAAAATATCAAAGTTTCGTATGTTAATACTTCTAGTCCCGCTTATTTGATAGTTAGTGAGTGCGCCATTCAAGCAAATAGTTGGGCAGCAAATTTATTTGTAAAAAAAGGTTGCGCTGCTATTTTTCGTAAACAAGCAGCCTATAGAGTTATTGCTTCAAAAGAGCAAAGCCAAAAACTAGAGCTAGAACATTTAGATATTCCGCCAGCGTATTTTAGTTTATCAGCAGATAAACATTGCTCCCTAGGAGTTAGTAGTTATACACATATCACTTCTCCTATTCGTCGTTTTCAAGATTTATTATCCCAAAAAATACTGTTAGCTATTTTACAAGACAAAAAAATTCCTTTTCAGGATAATTCTTTATTTTCTATTTTAGAAAGAGTGCAAAATAAATCAGCACAATATATAAATCTAGAAAAAAAAATACTTAATTATTGGAAAAGGAAGTATCTTTTTCAAAATCAAGACAAGGTTTTTCTTATTAAGCTTGTTAAAATCTATCAAGGAAGATTGATGGTGCAGTTTTTAGAATTACAATTGATGCAATTTGTTGTTGCTCCTTTTTTAAAGTTTGAGCGAATTTACCAAGTTAAAATCAAACAAATCGATTTAGAAAAACAGTTTATTTCTCTAAAATTGGTAGTAGATGAGTAATTCCTGCCCATACTTGTTCTTGAGCTTGAGGCTCTTTGATGGAGTAGTCAAAAACTTCTTTTTGTAGGCTTTGCCCTAGTTGGGCTACGGCTTGTTTTCTTTTGTTATTACTGAGAGTATCGGATTTTGTTGCTATTATAGTGTAGGCTACTTTACCTGTTTGTATTATTTTGTGGTATTGCTGGTCTAGTTTACTAGGTGGGTGACGCAGGTCTATAAGGTGAATAATAAGTTTTAAATTTGTCTGTTGCAGTAGTATATGAAACTGATTTTCCCAATGTTTTTTTAGGGAAGCAGGTACTTTTGCGTATCCGTAGCCCGGAGCATCTACAAAAAGAAAAGATTTGTTAATAAGAAAATAGTAAAACAGAGTAGTTCTGCCTGGTTTGGAGCTAGTACGCGCGATTTTTTTATTTTGTAAAAGACTATTGATTAAACTGGACTTGCCTACGTTGGATTTACCAAAAAACAAAATTTTTGGAAAGGCGTGTTGTTGTGTAAAATTTTCAACAGAAGGCAAGATTTTTAATAATTCTACAGAGCGAATTATCATTTGATTTTTCTATGATTTAAGATTTTAAAATAATACTATAATTTTTAAAGATTTTGTAATCAATGAAGATTTGTTTGCCCGTCAAAATTAAAATTTGCTTTTTTACCAAATAAAGCATAGATTTTTATGTGTTTTACATTACTTCAGGTTAGATGACTCATTTAAAAATTATTTTTATAAAGACGTTTTTTTTATTTTTGTTTACCTTTTTGTCTTTGCAAGTTATAGCCTTACCGAAAGATCTTGTGTGGCAAACTAACGCTTATACACCAATTTTATCTTCTATCAATGCTAAAAAGGGCGGGGTTTATGCTACTTATCTATCGACTTATCCTCTGACTTTTCGTCTTTATGGACCAAACAGTAATTCTGGAGGTTTTGTTGGTTATAATCGCAGATATGCCTTTTGGAGTTTAGTTAATCGTCATCCAAATACTTCAGAGTATTTACCAGAATTAGCAACACACTGGAGTATAGCCAATGACCAAAAGACTGTGTACTTTAAATTAGCTCAGGAAGCTCGGTGGTCTGATGGTAAAAAAATTACTGCTGCAGACTATGTTTTTGCCTTTCAGTTTTTACAAAACCCTGCTATCCAAGCTCCTTTTTACAACCAATATATTCGTGACCACCTTGCGTCTGTAGAGGCAATAGACGAATATACATTAAAAATTGTCAGTGTCAAACCTAGCTGGAAACTACTAGAAGAAGTCAATATCTCTCCACTGCCTAAACACGCTATAGTGTTAGATAAGAATTGGGTTAAAAATTATCAATGGAAGGCAAATGTAGTGCCTGGTCCTTATGTGTTAGAGAAATTTAAAAACAATCAGTATATAGAGTTTCATCGTGTTAAAAACTGGTGGGGGGCAAATCGTGCAGAATATAAGCATCAATTTAATTTTGATATTATTCGCTTGGTTATTATTCGCAATCAAGCTGTAGCTTTTGAGTTTTTTAAAAAAAGAAAATTGAGTGTTTTTGCACCTACAGAAATACAATGGACTAAAGAAACGGCTATTGATTCCATCAAAAAAGGTTATATTTTAAAACACAAATACCCTATAGAAACTTGGGTAGGCATTCGTGGTATTATGTTTAATACGCAAGATCAGATTTGGTCTGATACACGTTTACGACAAGCAGCAGCTTATAGTGTAGATTTTGCAGCGATCAATAAAAATCATCTGTATAACTTAGGAGAGCGGAAGCATAATTTTTTTGATGTAGATCCACCATACAAAACAAGCATAGAAACTTATAAATTTGATCTTAAAAAAGCAAACAAAATATTAAATGACGCAGGTTGGCAGCTTTCTCAAAAAGATGGATTACGTTACAAAAATGGAGAAAAACTAACTCTACGGCTTTTGTACGCTTCGGCTGTACACAGTCCTTATTTAGGAACTATTAAAAATAGTTTTTTAAAAGCAGGTATTGATTTACTATTAGTTTTACAAGACGGCTCCACCTTATTTCGTACTTTAGATTCTGGTAAGTACCAAGCAGTAGTCATTTTTTTTGGTGGTGGTAGATATCCTTCTCCTCGTCAGTTTTTGCATACAGAAAATAAAAAACCTGGAACTAATAATCTTTTTTTCTTTGGTAACAAGGAGTTAGATCAGTTGATTGATGCTTACGAATACGACTTAGACGAACAAAAACGTGTAGCTGCTATTGATAAAATAGAGCAAATAACTCATCAAAGTACTCTTTTAATTCATTTTTGGAAAAGACCTTTTCAACTTTATCTCAGACAAAGATATATACAAGCTCCAAAAGCTCTAGGCACCAAAAGAGGAATTGATTTTGATTTACTCTGGTATGATCAAGATATAGCAAAACAAGTAGATCAGTATAAAAAAGAACACAAATCTTTTAAATAACGGCAGGACTGTGTTAATGGATTCACAAACTAATTTCATCTGGTTAGATTTGGAAATGACAGGATTGGACCCTGAGAAAGATGTGATTTTGCAAATAGCTATAGTTGCAACAAACTCAAAGTTACAGGAGTTAGATGCGGGAATTGTTTGTTGTCTCACACAACCTGTAAAGGTTTTAAATGGCATGAGCGAATGGTGTCTTACTACTCACAAAAAGACAGGATTATTTGATCAATGCTTAGCATCTACTACTAGTTTGCGAGAAGTAGAGAAGATTTGTTTAGCTTATGTCACCCAACATACAAAAAAAGGAGAATCACCGCTTTGTGGTAATAGTATTGGACAAGACAGAAGGTTTTTATACCGTTATATGCCAACATTTTCGCAATTTTTACATTATCGTAATTTAGATGTATCTAGTTTGAAGATTATCAAAGAGGTATGCTACCCTCAAATTGCACCTTTTTCTAAAAAAGGAGTGCATGACGCTCTTGTAGATCTTAGGGAATCTATTTTGGAATTAAAGTATTACAAAGAAAAGTTATTTAAAAGAAGATTTACTTGACATTGTTAATGTTTTTTGAAACACTTATAGGATATTAGTGCGGATTTAATTTTTTGATGTAATACCTGCAATGGGGTATTTTCAATAGCTAAATTTATAAAACTTATAGATTTTTACAGCCAGTCTTTGGGTTAGTATAGCAGTAATTCGAAAATCTAACTTTATTAAATATTAAATGATACAAAACATAGAAAATGCTTTGCGCATCAGGGTTGATTTTAGTAAAATAAAAAATATAACCAGCTCTCCAAACCTTGTAAGCGTACAAACAGAAGCCTATGAGGGATTTATACAACGAAGCAAAGAGCCTGCTGATAGAGCAAAAATTGGCATGGAAGCTATTTTTAATAATGTCTTTCCTATTGCTAATTCTAACTCAAGATTTAAGATAGAATATATTTCTTATAGACTAGCAGAGCCACGATATTCTCGTGAAGAATGTAAAAACAGAGGTGCTACCTACACTATTCCAATCTGGATCAAACTTAGATTGATTACCTATGAGTTAGCACAAGAACATCTTACTGCTAATCTTAAAATACAGGAAGTTAAGGAAGATGAAATATTTTTTGGCAATTTTCCTTTAATGACACCTTCGGGATATTTTATTGTCAATGGCACAGAGAGGGTAATTGTTAGCCAACTTCATCGCTCTCCGGGAGTATTTTTCTTAGAAAATAAAAAACCAGTAGTTAGTCGCAAACAAGTTTTTATAGCCGCTATTATCCCGCAACGAGGCTCTTGGTTAGATTTTGAATTTGATTCTAAGGATATTTTAAATGTTAAAATAGATAGAAAAAAGAAGCTCTTAGTATCTACTTTTTTTCAAGCGCTAGGCTATACTTGCCCAGAAATAATAGAAAGATTTTACCCTGTAGGAGAATTAATTTTGTCTGATAAAAAATTTTACAAGAATTTTGATGGAAAAATTAAAGAAAATACTAAAATTACTCAGGATATTTTAGATGGGGCAACCTATAAAGTAATTGGACTCAAAGGAGATAGATGGAAAGCTGGAGATGTAGAAAAATTCCAAAATATTCGCAAAAAACTAATAGAGGTTTCAAAAGAAGATTTTTTAGGAGCTGCTATACTCAAGGATGTTATTAGTGCAAACGGAGAAACCATTGCTAAATTCAATGAAATTATTACGCTAGAGCTTTTAGAAAAATTCTTAGCAAACAAAGTAAAAAATATAAATTATTTTTTACTAGAAAGCGACACTATGGATGCTGCTTTGAGAAACACTATATTGCAGGATAAAATTACTTCAATAGACGATGCAGCAATTGAAATTTATAAAAAATTAAAAACTTCCATTGTTAATTTAGAAAAAAGCAAGAGTTTTGTTAAATCTTTTTTATTTGATGAGCAATTTTATAGCCTTTCTAAAATAGGAAGAATGCAATTTAATAAAAAATTTGGTAAGAACCAATCTATAGATAAAGTCACATTAGATCATGATGATCTTTTTGAGACAGTCGCGCGTCTTTTTCTTTTAAGGAAAGGTAAAATGGTGCTAGATGACATAGATAATTTAAAAAATAGAAGAGTCAAAGATGTAGGAGAGCTGTTAGGTCAATGTTTTAACAAAGGAATGTTTCGTATAGAAAAAAATATCAAAGAAAAAATGGTTTTCTTGGGAGAGGAAAATACCAGTTTGAATGAATTGTTTAATGTAAAATTGATTACTGGTGTTATACATGACTTTTTTGCTACTAATCAATTGTCTCAATTTATGGAGCAAACCAATCCTCTGTCTGAAATGACGCATAAGAGAAGATTGAGTGCTTTGGGTCCTGGCGGATTGAGTCGAGATAGAGCTGGGTTTGAGGTGAGAGACGTTCATCCTTCGCATTACGGAAGGATTTGTCCGATTGAAACTCCAGAAGGACCAAGTATTGGACTTATGTCTAGTTTTACTATTTATGCCAAACTTGATGAGTTTGGATTTATTGAAACTCCTTATAGAAAGGTCAAAGATATGCAATTAACTAATGAAGTTAAGTACATGTCCGCCTTAGATGATAGTAATTTTTATATTGCTCAATCTAACGCTTTATTAGATAAAAAAGAAAGATTTATTAAAGAAATGATCACTCTGAGGAAAAATAGTGAGTTTAAATCACAGCCTAGAGAGTGGGCAGAATGGATTGATTTATCGCCACACCAACTCGTTTCTGTGGCTGCTTCCTTAATTCCATTTTTGGAACATGACGATGCAAATCGCGCTTTAATGGGCTCTAATATGCAACGGCAAGCTGTTCCCTTGGCTATTCCTGAAGCTCCTTTTGTAGGAACTGGTATGGAAGCATTGATAGCACAAACTACTGGTGTTTGTGTACTTGCTGAAAAAAGCGGAGTAGTGCGTTTTGTAGATGCTACTAAAATTATAATGGAAAACACGGTTTCTAAGGATAATCCTTTTGACATTGTTATTTATAGGATGCAAAAATATGATAGAACCAATCAAAATACTTGTATCAATCAAATTCCATTAGTAGCAAAAGGCGATAAAATTCAAAAAGGACAAATTATTGCTAATGGTCCAGCTTGTGAGTCTGGAGAATTAGCTCTTGGAAAAAATGTTAAGGTAGCTTTTATGTCTTGGAATGGTTTTAATTATGAAGATTCTTTGGTAGTTAGCGAAAGATTGCTACACAATAATGTTTTTACTTCCGTGCATATAGAAAAATTTGAAACATCTGCTAGAGATACAAAAATTGGTAGAGAGCATATTACCCGAGATGTCCCGTCTTCTAGCGAGTACAGGTTAAGAAATTTAGACGAATCTGGAATTGTACGTATTGGATGTTATGTAAAAACAGGAGATATTTTGGTTGGTAAAACTACGCCTAAAACAGAATCTCAGCTTAACCCTGAAGAAAAATTATTACGGGCAATTTTTGGAGATAAAGCTGCTGATATTAGAGATAGCTCTCTAAAAGTTCCACAAGGAGTAAGAGGTATAGTTATGGATGTTAAAGTTTTTAATAGAAGAGGCGTAGAAAAAAAATCTTCTACTATTAAAATTGAAGAAGAGATGATTAGCAATATTGATAAAGACAATCAAGATGAGCTTTTTATTCTAAAGAGCAACTTTATCAATAAACACAAAAATCTCCTAGAGGGTGAAAAATTAAAATATGATATTGTTAATACCAAAACTCAAAAGGTTGTGCTTGCTAAAAAATCTCTCATCAATGTAGATGAACTATTAAAATTGCCTATTGAGAGTTTTATCGGTATTTGTGTAGAAAACGAAGTAAAAAACAAAGAATTAGTTGCACTACTGCAAAAAATGCAGAAACAAGCAGAAACAGTTAATAGCAAATATCGTAATCAAATAGAGAATAAAAGAAGACTAGAAGATTTGCCTCAGGGAGTTAATCAGATTGTTAAGGTTTATATTGCTATGAAAAGAAAACTTTCTGTAGGTGATAAAATGTCTGGCAGACACGGGAATAAAGGTGTTGTTTCTAAGATTTTACCCGTTGAGGATATGCCACATACAGAGGATGGAGAACCTATTGATTTGATCTTAAATCCGTTGGGCGTACCATCTCGTATGAATATTGGACAGTTGTTAGAAACCCATCTTGGCATGATTTCTAAACATTTGGGTGATAAAATTGATCAAATGCTAACAACTATGGTGTCTTATGATGAAATCAAAAAATTTGTCAAAGAAATTTATCAATCAAATTATATAAATCAGTATTTAGACAGTTTAGATGACGATGGATTAGTTGTCTTCTTTAATAAACTAAGAAATGGTGTTTATTTTGCCACTCCTGTTTTTGATGGAGCAAAAGAAACTGATATACGTAGACTTATGGATCTTTGTGGTATGGATTATTCTGGAAAAGTCGCTTTGTACGATGGGCAAACAGGAGAAAAATTCAAGCAAAAAGTAACAATTGGCTATAAGTATATGTGTAAACTTTACCATTTGGTTGATGATAAATTACATGCTAGGTCGACTGGACCCTATTCTTTAGTTACTCAACAGCCTTTAGGAGGAAAATCTCATTTTGGTGGACAAAGATTTGGCGAAATGGAAGTATGGGCTTTGGAGGCTTACGGAGCAGCTTTTATTTTAAAGGAGTTATTAACTGTAAAATCTGATGATATTTTTGGCAGGAATAAGGTGTACGAAGCTATTGTCAAAGGAGATTTGCATTACGAATCAGGGATCCCAGAATCCTTTAAAGTCTTAGTTAATGAGTTACGATCTTTGTGTATAGATTTAGAGCTAGTAGGGGACTCTAGGGCTAAAGCTCAAGAAATTATGGAAGATATTTAGTTGTTTAATTTTATTTAGGGAGTATAAGTTGAAAAAAACATTTAGTGAAAAAGATGACCCCCAGTTTTATAATTCGGCAAAACTTTATTTGGTTTCTGCAGAAAAAATTTTGGAGTGGTCTCACGGAGAAGTAAAGAATTCTGAAACTATCAATTATAGAACAAATAAACCAGAAAGAGATGGTTTATTTTGTGGAAGAATTTTTGGTCCCGTAGTGGATTACGAGTGTGTTTGTGGAAAATATAAGAAAATGAAGCACCGAGACATTACTTGTGAAAAGTGTGGTGTACAAGTTATTGAGTCTAAGGTACGTAGAGAAAGATTGGGTCATATCAATCTTTGTGTACCTATTGCTCATAGCTGGTTTTTAAAAAGAGCACCTAGTTTACTAGCGATAGCTCTAGATTTAAGCCTGAAGGATGTAGAGTTAGTTTTGCATTTTGAATCTTATATTGTTTTTGATGCAGGAAGCACTTCTCTAAAGATCGGAGAGTTAATTAGTAAAGAAGATTATGAAAAACATGACTATGCAGACGAAGATCTTGAAGCTGGAATGGGCGCAGAAGCTATTAAAGAAACTCTAGATAATCTTGATATTGAGCAGATAATTGAGCAACTCAAAATAGAAATTAAAGAATGTAAATCAGAAATGAAAAGAAAAAACTTTACAAGAAGGTTTGAAGTTTTAGATTCTTTTCGTAGATCTGGAGGGAAAATGTCGAATATGATTTTAACTGTTCTGCCAGTAATTAGCCCTGATTTACGCCCTCTGGTGGCGTTAGACGGAGGAAAATTTGCAACTAGTGATTTGAATGATTTGTATCGTAGAGTGATTCATAGAAATAATCGTCTCAAACGATTGATAGAGTTAAATGCACCTGATATTATTGTAAAAAACGAAAAAAGAATGTTACAGGAATCTGTAGATTCTTTATTTGATAATACTCGTAGTGCTAGGGCTATTTTGGGTGCTAACGGCAGACCTCTAAAATCTTTGAGTGATAATTTACGAGGTAAATATGGTAGATTTAGGCAAAATTTACTAGGTAAACGAGTGGATTATTCAGCAAGAACTGTCATAGTTGTAGGACCTAATTTAAAACTTAACGAATGTGGTATTCCTAAAAAAATGGCTTTAGAGTTATTTAAGCCGTTTGTACTAGGTTATTTACTAAATCACGACTATGCGTCTACTATTAGAGCAGCTAAGAGAATGTTGGAGACAGATGATCCACTAATTTGGAAAGCGTTAGAAAATGTTACTAGAGGCTATCCTGTGCTACTAAACAGAGCTCCTACTTTGCATCGTCTAGGAATTCAAGCTTTTGAGATTAAGCTAATTGCAGAAAAAGCAATTCAATTACACCCTTTGGTTTGTACTGCTTTTAATGCGGATTTTGATGGCGATCAAATGGCAGTTCATATTCCATTGAGTATAGAAGCTCAAACAGAAGCTAAAATGTTAATGATGGCGCATAATAATATTTTATCACCAGCTACTGGCAAGCCTATTATGATACCAACAAAAGATATGGTTTTAGGTATTTATTGGATGTCTAAAAGTTTTCCGAAAAGAAAAGGTGAAGGAAAAATATTTTCTAGTATTTTACAAGTCATTGCAGCTTATGAACATGAGTTTGTTGATTTACAAGCAATAATTAAAGTCCGTATTGAAGATAAAATTTATGACACTACAGCTGGTAGAGTGATTTTATACGATGTTTTTCCTAAGAGTATAAGTTTTGAAACAATTAATAAGGTGCTCAAGCAAAAAGATATCGAAAATCTTGTGGACCTTTGTTATCGTTTTGCAGGTAATGTAGTTACAGTAGATATATTAGATAAACTTAAGGATTTAGGCTTTAAATATGCTACGATAGCAGGCTTCTCAATAGCTATTACAGATATGACTATTCCAAGCGAAAAAGACAAACTTGTGAAGAAAACAGAAAAAGAAGTACTCAAAATTCAAAGACAGCACGAAGAGGGTATTATTACAGATAATGAAAGGTATAATAGGGTAATTAATTTATGGTCTTTGACTACGGAAGATATTGCAAATCGAATGTTAGATATTTTATCTAAAGAAAGAGAAGTAGACGGTATGATGCAAATGAATCCTATTTTTGCTATGGCAGATTCTGGAGCAAGAGGTAGTACTAATCAAAACAAACAGCTTTGCGGAATGAGAGGATTGATGGCAAAGCCTAGTGGAGCAATTATTGAGACTCCAATCACTGTAAATTTTAGAGAAGGTTTAAATTCTCAGCAGTATTTTATTTCTACACATGGAGCAAGAAAAGGATTAGCAGATACAGCTTTAAAAACTGCGCGTTCTGGATATTTGACAAGAAAACTTGTAGATGTTGCTCAAGATAGCGTGATTAGTGTTAGAGATTGTGGTACAAGCAATAAATTTATTATAGAAGCTTTAATAGAAAATGGAGAAATTATTGAAAGAATAGGAGAAAGAATTTTGGGAAGAATTGCTGCTGAGGATGTGTTACATCCTTACACCAAAGAATTGTTAGTAAAACAAGGTACTATGTTTGATGAAAATAATATAGTTGCTATTGATAAATCGTTAATAACTTCTGTAGCTGTACGTTCTCCATTGACATGTGAGGCTGAAAGAGGGTTTTGTGTGTTGTGTTACGGCAGAGATTTAGCAAGAGGTAAAATGGTTAGCATCGGTGAGGCTGTAGGAATTATTGCCGCTCAATCTATTGGGGAGCCTGGTACTCAATTAACTATGCGCACATTTCATATTGGAGGGACTGCCTCTAGTAAAATTGAAGAAACTTCTTGGGATTGTCAAAAACCAGGTAAAATTATTCTAGATAAAGTTAATACTGTAATCAACAAAGATAATGTACAAGTTGTGGTAGATCAAAATTCAGAGGTCAGTATTGTTAATGATGAAGGTTACGATGTAGATAGGTTAAAATTACCATTAGGTGCAAAAATATTTTTTAAACACAACGATGAGATAAAAATAGGAGATACTATTTCTGAATGGGATCCATTTTCTGTACCTATTCTTTCTAATGAAGTTGGTATAGTACAATTTTGTGATATTATAGAAAACAAAAGTATGGTTGTAGAAACAGACGATAATACAGGAATTTCTAGAGCGGTAATTGTAGAAAATTATGAATATGATTTAAAACCATCTATTAGACTTGTTGATGATAAAGGAAAAAGAGTGGTTAAAAAAGATGGGAGTTGGCGTAAAGATTTTGATTTACCTGTGCGTTCTGAACTAGTAGTAAGAGACGGCGATAAAATTAAAGCAGGCGATATTTTAGCTAAAATTCCTAGGGAATCTGCTAAAACCAAAGATATTACAGGTGGCTTGCCTAGAGTTGTTGATTTATTTGAGGCACGCGTTCCTAAAAATCCTTGTCAAATATCAGAAATTTCAGGAAAAGTAGAGATTGGAGAGAATGCACGTAGAAAAAAGAAAATTATTATTCATCCTGATGTGGGCGAATCAAAGAGCTATTTAATCAATCGAGGAGATTTTATCCGTGTCCTGGATGACGAGATTATCAAAGCAGGGGATCTTTTAACCGACGGAGTGCAAAATCCTCATGATATATTGAAAATTAAAGGGTTAGTCGCTCTGCAACGATATTTAGTAAATGAAGTGCTAGAAATCTATAGAATGCAAGGTGTAAAAATCAACGATAAACATGTAGAGGTTATTGTAACGCATATGCTAAAAAAAGTAGAAATTACAGAAACAGGAGATTCTAACTTTCTAGAAGGTAAAAAAATATTTAAACACTTATTTGGAGCGGAGAATAAGAGATTGGAATCTGAGGGAAAAAGAAAAGCGGAAGCAAAGCCAGTGCTGCTTGGTATTATGCAGGCATCTTTGAGTACAGAATCTTTTATTTCTGCAGCTTCCTTTCAGGAAACTACAAAAGTACTTACTGCTAGCGCTGCTGAAGGTAAAATTGATTATTTTAGAGGACCAAAAGAAAATGTTATTTTAGGTCGTTTAATTCCAGTAGGAACTGGTTTTCATTATAATACTAAAGAGCATGATTATGAGATTGTAGACAACATGGCACAAACAGATTATACGGAAGCAAAATATATTACAGATAAAAAATTTATTTCCGAAGAAACAGTAGACTAACATAAATGATTAAGATTTTTCTTTTTTTTTTTGTAGCTTTAGCTTGGCCTTTACTAACTATTTTTGTTTTGCAAATACAAAATAGTTTAACAAAATCAGAATACATAACGAATTTTTTTATCTATAGTGTTGTTGGTATTATTTCTTCTGCCTTTTTAGTTTATTTTATTTATAGTGCAAGGAGTTTATATCATAAAATTTATATTTATAGTGGATATATTATAGTCATTCCTTGGGTTTATATTTTTTTCTATTATTTAAATTTTTGGCTACAACCTGTTGTTTTATGTTTGGTATCGTCTTTTATTCCAGTAATAGGAGCTTTTATAGGAAGTAAATTAGGTAAAAATGTTTAATAAAATAAACATATGGGTATGAATTTAAAAATTAAAAATAATTTTCAAGATTATAAAGTAGCTGATATTTCTTTAGCTACATGTGGCAAAAAAGACATAGAAATTGCGCGTGCAGAAATGCCAGGACTAGTTAGTCTTGCTGAAGATTATGTGCAAGAACAGCCTCTAAAAGGAGCAAGAATTACAGGCTCTTTGCACATGACAATTCAAACAGCTGTTTTAATAGAAACTTTAATGACATTAGGAGCACAAGTACGCTGGGCATCTTGTAACATTTTATCTACTCAAGATCACGCTGCTGCTGCTATAGCCGCCAAAAATATTCCTGTGTTTGCTTGGAAGGGAGAAACAGAAAGAGAATATTGGTGGTGTTTAGAGCAAAGCTTAAACTGGGCTGATGGTGGGCCTAATATTTTATTGGATGATGGAGGCGATCTTACTGCTTTTGTACATCAAAAACGACCAGATTTGCTATCAAAGATCAAAGGAGTATCAGAGGAGACTACCACAGGTGTTCATAGACTACATCAGATGACAAAAAAAAATGAATTAAAAATTCCAGCTTTTGACGTTAATAATTCGGTTACTAAATCTAAATTTGATAACCTTTACGGTTGTAGAGAATCTTTACTAGATGGTATTAAAAGAGCAACAGATGTAATGATTGCGGGCAAGGTAGCTATAGTAGCTGGGTTTGGAGATGTAGGTAAAGGTTGTGTAGCTTCTTTAGAAGGAATGGGAGCTAGGGTGATTGTAACAGAAATAGACCCTATTTGTGCTCTACAGGCTGCTATGGAAGGTTATCAGGTTATGCAAATGGATGATGCTTGTAAAATAGGCAATATTTTTATCACTACAACAGGTTGTTGTGATGTTATTACCAAAGAGCATTTAGATCAAATGCCTACAGAAGCGATTGTTTGTAATATTGGACACTTTGATTTAGAAATACAGGTATCTGCCTTATTGAGTGATAGCTCTATTACCAAAGAAAATATAAAACCACAAGTTGACAGATTTTACTATGCAAACGGCAAAGTTATTACTTTGCTTGCTGAAGGCAGGTTGGTTAACCTAGGTTGTGCTACGGGTCATCCTAGCTTTGTGATGTCTAATAGTTTTTGCAACCAAGTATTAGCTCAAATAGAGATTTGGCAAAATTATAAAAATCTAACAAATAAAGTTTATACTCTGTCTAAAAAGCTAGATGAAAAGGTTGCGAGATTGCACCTAGCGCAAATAGGTGTCAAACTAGATATACTCAATCAAAAGCAAACAGATTATCTTGGTATTTGCTCAGCAGGTCCTTTTAAACCAGATACCTATAGGTATTAAGACAAGCTCTCAAACCAATCCTGATTTGACAGTAGTAGCACTGTTGTCATTATAATATCCTTATAGCAGGTCTTACTGTATTCAAAACCTCTCTAGAGTTAAAAACGTAGAATTTAGATCTTTATTTTTACGCCAATTCTAATAATGTCTTTTGTAGAGCTAAGATGATAGTTTTTTTTGATTAGATGTTTGATACTTACTCTATATTTTTTAGCAATAGACCATAAAGAATCTCCTTTGCGGACAACATACACCTTGTTATCTGTAGTTATTTGTAGTTTTTTTGGTGAGCTAGTAGCAATTGGAATAATTATTTTTTGACCTGGTCTGAGGTATTTATTAGCATTTAAAACAGGGTTACTAAGGTAAATATTTTTTAAAGAAGTTTGGTATTTTCTAGAGATATTCCATAGATTATCTCCTCTTGTGATACGATGAGTAATAAAACCTTGAGCAATATCTGGTGTTAAGCTAGCTAGCTGTTGTTTGTTAATTTGGCTATATATCGGAACTTTTAGGGGGTATTTTGACTTGCTATAAGGCGTGATAGAATATTTTAGTGATGGGTTAAAATTTTGTAGTTCTACCACATTTAAGGCGGTCTTTTTGCTAATTTGCGCAAAAGAAACACTTGGGCTAACATGTACAATTTTATATTTTTTCCATTCTTCAAGTTTTTGGGGAATAGGAAAATTATAGTATTCTAAATTGTTAAAAATATGTATCACAGCAAGAAAAACAGGGACATAGTTTTCTGTTTCTTTCGGAAGTTTTAGAGACCAATAATCTGTGGGTTTTCCAAGTTTTTTATTTTTAGCGATTGCCCTATTTACAGTACCTATTCCGCTATTGTAAGCTGCTAGCACTAAAGACCAGTCTTTGTATTTTGTGTATAATGTTTTTAAAAATTTTGCTGCGGTATGTGTGAGTTTTTCAGCATCTAGTCGATCATCATGCCACCAGCTATATGTCATGCCGTAGCTCTTTCCTGTTTTTGCCATAAATTGCCATAGACCAACTGCGCTAGCTTTAGAAATAGCTTTTTGGTTAAAGTTAGATTCTACCATTGCAAGATAGAAAAGATCGTGAGGTAATCCGTATTCTTTGAAGATTCTATCAACCATTTTGTAATATTTAGGAGCTCTTTTTAATCCTGTTAAAAATATCTTTCTTTTTTTGTGCGTATAAAAATTGATAAAAATATCTATTTTTTTTTGATTGACACTGATTGCAACATCGTTGTGTGGTGCCATAATGTATTTTTTATTTTTACTAGTTTTTATTGCCTCAATTTGATTGGATAGGTTTGTTGCAATATGCTGAAAAATTCGTTTTTCTAGACTAATCAACCTCTCTTCGCTATTCGAGTTTTGCACTCTAAGAGCTTGAGACAGCTGTTCCTGTTTTAATGTAGGAAGTAAATCATAAATTTGGGGATATAATAATTTTTTTTGATTGTATAACAACAAAGTTTCGTTTTGGTATTCTTGAGGTGACCTAGCATCTAGAAAAAGAGTATTGCTCTTTTTTTGATTAACAAAATCTCTATGATAGAAGTTATCTATCTTGATTTTAGCTAATATGTTATTTGGTAATATAACAATGAATAACAGTAAGTAACAACAGCGGTAAAGCATATAAATTAAAAATAATTTTTGGGTTTTCTATAAGTTACAAAATATTTGTTAGTTAAGTTAATTTTAATAAAGGTTGTTTTTGCAACAGTATCTTAAATGAAAGCAACCACTATTCCATATTTAAAAATTAATATTATTTTTTAACAAAAATTCATATTTATTATATTGAATAATATTCATAGTTCAGTAAAAATAAGGGGAAAATTACGTATTAGCTACAAAAAAGTTAGGTTATTTTTTATGATATGACCTTTATAACAAATAATTCAAATTTATTACACTATGCGTTTATTTACCTAATGCTCGATTGTGATTTAAAGAAACTAAAATATCAATAAATACAGATTTTAGTATTCGTATTTGCTTAATACTAATCCCTGATAAATCTAATTGCTGATTATCTGTAATATATTGAAAAACATCATTGATAGTTTTTGTAATACTGTGTTTGTCAGTTTTTTTTAAAGAACGCACTGTAACTTCTGAGCTATCTGCTAACATTATCACAGCAGTTTCTATGCTTCTTGGACGTGGCATAGGATAACAAAATTCTTTTTTTACAACCTGTTCTCCTTTTTGTCTGCAGGCTTTATTGTAAAAAAATTGAATGGTAGAATTTCCGTGGTGCTCCATAATAAATTCTGTAATACTTTGTCCAAGTTTAAATTTTTTAGAAAATTGAATACCATAAACAATATGATTGATAATTTTCTTTGCTGACTCTTGCGGGGGAAGATCATCATGGATAGATTTTTCATTTTCGTGGTAATTTTCATTAAAATATTGAGGCTCTACTGCTTTTCCTATGTCATGATAGTAAGCTCCAATTTTTACTAATAAGGAATTGCTACCAATTTTTTGTGCTCCTGCTTCTGCTAAACTACCTACCAATATGGAATGTTGATAGGTCCCTAAGCATCTATTTTGTAATAATTTTAACAATGGATGGTTGAGGTTGGATAACTCTAGTAGTTTTAACTGGGTGCTGATTCCAAATATTTGCTCAAATAAAGGTAGCAAAATAATATTCAAAATAGTTGATAACATTCCTCCCATAAAAGCAAATAAAACAGATTGCAATATATCTATAGAAATGTTGCTCGGATCTTTTAATAATTCTAATACAAATAAGATCAACATATTGATCATCGCAGTTATTGCTCCTTTTTTTAACAAATCAAACCTAGTATTTAAATTAACGAAGATCATACAAGTAAAGCTTGCGCTTAACCAGCAATAAATAAAAAATAAAAAGGCTTCTTCTAAATAAAAAGTAATACAGAGTGCTGTAAGAAAAACGTTAAACATATTTGTCCTAAAATTAACTAAACTACTTCCGAGCATAGCGCTTATGGTAATAGGCAAGGCATAAATGTAGCCAGATAAAGAAAAAAGAGAGAGGTTGACAGAAAACTCATTCAACATTCCTTTTACAAAAGAAATAATAATCAATCCGGTTGCGACTGAGCACAGCAAGATTACAAAATTTTCATAAAAAATATCTACAGATTTTCTTTCTATTTTTAAGGTAATAAAAATTATCAGAATAATTAAAAGTATTAAGGATATTATTCCTATGGTATAAAAAATACCTTTTCCTTGATTTAGATTATTGTAATAGTTGGTAATAATATCACTTTGATCTTTTCCTAAAATATTACCTTTTTTTACCAACACTGTTCCTTTGGCAATGTTAATAAAAACAGAATTGCTTTCACTGGTAATAATTTTCCGTTGGGCTTCTAGTTTTTGTTTGTTTTCAAAGCTGGTAGGAATTAGTAGTTTTTTTGCTAACAAATATAGAGCAAGGTTTAGGTGTGTAGATTCTTTAAAATTTTGCTCTATATATTTTTTAATAATTTGATCGACTTCTTTAAGATCAAGAAAATTTACTCTATCAGAATTGGCAATAGGTGCATTGGTTTCTAAATTAAAAATTTGAATTTCTTTATTTAAATTAGCTTGCAATATATCTTTAGAGTTTAAAATAAAAGAGCGATCAAACTCTATTAAGATTGCAATCAATCTATTAAAAAAAAGTTCATAATCGGTTATTTGTTGCAGTAAGGTAAAAATTTCTTGATCAAAATTTAATCTTAATTCTTGAAAAAATTTTCCTAAATTATTGTCGTAATTTATTGAGATATTTTTCGTAAATTCTTTATCTTGTACCTTCGTTTTTATAAGCACTTCATCAAGTTTTTGTCTTTCTTGTTTTAAGGTATTTTCTTTGTTCTGCAAAGAGTTTGCGTTTGGTAATGAATAGATATTATTTATCTGATTTTTATCTTTTAAAAAACTCAAATACTTTTTATAAATTAGTTTTGCGTTTTTTAGTTTTTCTATATTTTGTAAATTCCAGAAGTTGTTTATTGCTAACTGATATTTTTCTTCTTGGAATTTTATTTCTTGTTTTCTAATCTCTGCATTTTTTATTAAAAAAATACTAAAAGAAGAGCGCACTTTTTCAATTAATTTTTGATAAGCTAAAGGATCATAGTCTAAGAAAACGCTTAAATTGCTTAAGCTTTTTTTTATTTTAAATTTTGTAGCGTCTTTATCTTTTAATAAAACATTAGTTTCTGCGACAATGTCTTTTGTGATTAAATCACCTATTTTTGGAGCATTATTGATAAAATTAAATTTTGGAATGAGCAAAAAGATAATCACACAAACAGCAAATGCTAGTATGTATTTATTTTTAATAATTTTTTTTCTTTTTTCTTTTTTATAATCTAGCTGGAATTCATCTGCTTCTAAAAGATTGATTGTTTTCTTACCAACTTGTATCTCTTGCATTTTTAACCTAGAACAATGTATTTATAAATTTGTAATCCTTGGTGTAACTGAGTAACGCTAACTTTTTCATCTTTTTGATGTGCTTCATTAGGATTGCCTGAGCCTAAATTTACAGCATCAATACCAACTAGCCCTAGTCGTGCTATATCTGTCCACGCTTGTTTTGGCTCTATATTTAAAGCAAATGCTTTAGCAATTTGTTTTAACATTGCGTTATCTACTACTTTACCTGATGGAGCATTTTCTAAAATATCTATGTCATCAACTTTATTTTTTAAAATTTGCGTTAGCATTGTCTGAGCTTTTTGTTTTGTTTTATTTGGAGCATAGCGATAGTTGATTATAAATTTTATTTTGTCTGGTATGACATTAGGTAAAGTTCCACCTTCTACCATAGTTGCTGATAGTATTTCGTAAAAATCCAAAGAATGCAAAGTGACTGTTTGAGGTTTTGTTTCTTTTAAAAATTTTAAAAATTTCCAACTTTTATGAATAGCATTTTCTCCTAACCAAGGGCGAGCACTATGTCCACATTTTCCTAGTATGCTGACTTGTGCACGTATAGAGCCTAGACAACCAGTTTGAATATTATTATTTGTCGGCTCTAATACAAATGCCATCGTTGCTACTTTTAATTTTGGTATCTCCCCAAAGATACCTTCTAAACCGCTTTTATGATAGCTACCTTCTTCTCCTGTATAAAAAATAAACTGGTAGTTATAAGGCAAGGTTTTTGTTTGCTCTATGATTTTCATCAGCTCTACCATAGTGGCTACTCCAGCTTTCATGTCGCTTGCTCCACAACCGTAGAGAAAACCATTTTTTTCTTGCACTGCTATGGTTTGTTGATTTTTGACTGTGTCTAGATGTCCATAAAAAGCGATGCTAGACCTAGCAGTATCAAAATTTTGAGAAAAATAACACAGGGTAAAATTTTTTTTAATTAATTTAAATTTTTGAAAATTTTGTAATTTTTTTTGTAAAAAAAGGCTAATTTTTTTTTCTGAGTTAGTTTCTGATGGAATAGACAATAACTCTATAAGAGTATTTTTTAACATTATTTTACCTAGTAAATTTAAGCATTATAACACAAACTAATTTATTGATTTTGAAATTATTATTAATTTTTTTACTAATTTTTATTAGTCGCGAGTTACCAAGGTCCCTAACCCTACACTGCTAAATAATTCGCCGATGATAGGGTGTTTTTTTCTACCATCTACTATGTAGATCTGATCTACGCTCCCTTTAAAGCATTCTAGCATAGATTCTATTTTCGGAATCATCCCCCCTTTAATTACACCTTCTTTAATTAACTTATAGGCTTCATCTTTTGCAAGGTATGGAATTAATTTTTCATCTTTCATAATTCCTTTGACATCTGTTAAAAATAATACTTTTTTAGCGCCCGTGCTAATAGCAATAGCAGCTGCTACGCTATCTGCATTGATACTATAAGTAACATTATTTTCTCCAGTTGCTATAGGAGAAATTACAGGCACATAATTATTATTGAGCAAGAATTCTATCATTTGTATATTGATTTTTGTAATTTCTCCTACGTAACCTATGTCTTGATTATCTACTAGTTTTTTTTTTGCGATTAAAATTTTTCCATCTTTGCCGCTAATTCCTACCGCAGCGATCCCGTAGCTGTTCAGTTTTTCTACAATATTCTTATTGACTTTTCCAGATAATACCATTTCTACCACAGAAAGGGTTTCTTTATTAGTAACTCTATGCCCGTTCACAAACTGCGATTTAAGACCACGCAGCTTTAACTCTTTGGTAATGCTTGGACCTCCACCATGAATAATAATTGGTTTAATTCCTGATTTTTGTAAGATACAAATATCGTCTAATACGGTATGCTCAAAACTTTTAACTTCTAAAGTTGAGCCACCGTATTTTATAACAATAACTTCGTTGTATAATTTTTGAATAATATGCTGGATCTCAGCAATAAGTTGTGTTCTTTGCGAGAGTTCAATAGTATCTAGTAAATTAGACATACTGAAAATGATATAAAAATAAGGAGATAAGACGACTTATCTCCTTAGGTACTGTTTTTACAAGGGTATGATTACATCATTCCGCCCATACCACCCATACCACCACCCATACCACCCATACCAGGGTTTGGTGCTGCTGATTCTTTAGCTTCTGGTTTATCGTGAACGGTTGCTTCTGTAGTAATCAACAAACCTGATATAGAAGATGCATTTTGTAGTGCACTTCTAGTAACTTTTGTTGGGTCTATGATACCTCTTTCTAACATATCTACATATTCCTCTTTGTAAGCATCAAACCCAAAAGTAATAGATTGTTGTTCTTTGATCTTGTTTGCAATCACTGCAGGTTCTAGCCCTGCATTACTGACAATTTGCTTTAGTGGCTCTTCGAGAACACGCACAATAATTTGTGCTCCTATTTTTTGATCATCTACTAAGTTTGCAGTATCAGCTTTCACGCTTTCTTGAATTTTTAGCAGTGCTACACCACCACCAGCTACAATACCTTCTTCGACTGCGGCTCTAGTAGCGTGCAGAGCATCTTCCACTCTTGCTTTTTTTTCTTTCATCTCTACTTCGGTGGCAGCTCCTACGTTAATAATTGCTACACCTCCTACCAATTTTGCTCTTCTTTCTTCTAGTTTTTCTCTGTCATAATCAGAAGTTGTTTCTTCTATTTGAGCAGAAATTTGATTTACCCTATTTTTGATACTATCTACATTGCCTCCTCCGTCTACAATGACTGTATTGTCTTTATCCATAGTTACGGTTTTTGCTGTTCCTAGTTGATCTAGGGTTAAATCTTCTAACTTCATCCCTCTATCTTCTGAGACAACTTCTCCTCCAACTAAAATAGCAATATCCTCTAGCATAGCTTTTCTTCGATCGCCAAATCCAGGAGCTTTAACCGCACAACATTGCAAGGTTCCTCTGATTTTATTTACAACCAAAGTAGCAAGAGCTTCTCCCTCAATATCTTCTGCTATGATAATGAAAGGTTTGCCTTCTTTGGTAATTTTTTCCAAGACAGGAAGAATATCTTTCATACTGCTAATTTTCTTCTCACTAATAATAATGTAAGGATCTTTCAAAACACACTCCATTCTATCAGAGTCTGTAATAAAATAAGGAGACAGATAACCTCTATCAAACTGCATTCCTTCTACAACTTCTAAATCTGTTTCTAGACCTTTTGCCTCTTCCACAGTAATTACTCCATCTTTTCCGACTTTATCCATTGCATCAGAAATAATTTTACCAATTTCTGGGTCGTTGTTTGCGGAAACAGTACCTACTTGTTCAATTTCTTTTGCATCAACAACGGATTTAGAGTTTTTACTTAGAGCTTTTACTGCACTAATAACTGCAGCATCAATTCCTCTTTTTAAATCCATAGGGTTGCTTCCTGCTGCAACATTTTTACTTCCTTCACGGAAAATTGCTTGAGCAAGAATAGTAGCCGTTGTTGTGCCGTCTCCAGCAACATCAGAAGTTTTACTAGCTACTTCTTTGACCATTTGAGCCCCCATGTTTTCTACTTTATTTTCTAGCTCAATTTCTTTAGCAACACTTACTCCATCTTTGGTTATCAAAGGAGCACCAAAAGATTTATCAATGACAACATTTCTACCTTTAGGTCCTAATGTAACTTTCACAACATCTGCTAGTTTGTTCACACCATCTAGTATGCTTTTTCTAGCTTCTTCACCAAATGTAATAATTTTAGACATAATTAATAATTTTTGTTTGTTTAGTTTTGTTATTTAAATTTTTATGCAACAACTCCGACAATGTCGTCTTCTCGCATTATCAAATAGTCTTCACCATTGATTTTAACTTCTGTTCCAGCATATTTGCCAAAAAGAATATTATCTCCTTTTTTAATATCTGGAGTAATACGACTTCCATCGTCTTTTTTTTTTCCTTCACCTACTGCAAATACAACACCTTCTTGAGGCTGCTCTTTTGCTGTGTCTGGAATGATAATACCGCTGTCAGTTTTTGTCTCAGCGTCTTTACGTTTTACAATTACTCTATCTTGTAATGGTTTAATCATAGTTTTAATGTAATAATTAAGATTTGAAAAAAGAAACAGGTTATAAGAAATAACACAGTTTCACATATAAATTCTACACAATAAATTTACTATTGTCAATAGTAAATTTATCTAAAATCTAGTAAAATTATAAAAAAGAAAAGAGTAATTTTCCTTGAATAAGCTCGATATTCCAATCTAAGACAGAAGGGAAAATACCCAAAACAAGCAAGACAATTACACAACAACACAAGACAAACTGAGAGCGAATATTGATTTCTTGAGCAGAATTAATTTTTGTCATAGACGGAGAGAAAAGTTGTATTCCTAATTTGAGATAGTAGCCTGTAGAAATTATGCTAGCTAGCAAGCCAATAATAACTATTCCTAAATAGCCGGCTTGTAGTGCGTTGTAAAACAAGATTAGTTTGGCAATAAATCCACCCGTAATAGGCAAACCTGCAAGACTAAAGAGAAAAAAAATAAAAATACTAGAAACTAGAGGATGCTTGGAGCCTAATCCCGTTAAGTCATCTAAACAAATAACTTCTTTTTTTCCTGTGAGATAAATTAGACAAGCAAATACTCCCAACGATGCAAAAATATAGGTAATAAAATAAAAATATAAAGAGGTTATGCCTCCTGTTGGAATATTCAAAATTCCTAGTATCAAAAAACCCGCATGCGAAATAGAGGAATAAGCTAGTATTCTTTTTATATCTTTTTGCACTAGGGCAAGTAGGTTAGCTACTATCAAGGTAAGCACTAAGAGAATACCTAACATCCATTCTAAAAGTTGAAAATAGGTAATCAAAGCTACTATACATATTTTTACAAAGATAGCAATAAAGGCTATTTTCATAGGAGTAGAAAAAAAAGCAGTGATCGTTAAAGCAGAACTAGCATAAATATCTGGAGTCCACATATGAAAGGGAACTAGAGCAATTTTAAATCCAAAGCCTACTACCAAAAATAAAATACCTAGTATAGCTATGCTATCAACGGAGTTGGCAGCAAGGAAACTACTATGTATTTGTAATAAATTAAAACTTCCTGTTGCTCCAAATAGTAGAGTAATTCCGTAGAGTAAAATAGCAGAAGCAAAAGCATTGAGTAAAAAGTATTTCATCCCTCCCTCGACAGCAAGTTTGTTGTTTGTATTTAAGCTACAAAGTATAAAGGAAGTTATGGAAGCTGTTTCTAAACAGATATAGATAAAAAATAGGTGCAAGCTATCCGTTAAAAATAACATACTAACTAGTACTACATGCAATAAAAAATAAAATTCAGAGCTGTGTATTTTGTTTTGTTCTAGTACAGGAGGACTGAGTAAGACACAAATAGCTGTAGCAATAATTAGTAAAATCTTCAAAGAATTATTCCAAGTATTAGTAGCTAAAAATCCATAAAAACCTTGTGTTTCTAAAAAAAAATTAGCAATTAACCAAACTATTGCAACTAACATAGACGCAACACTCAAACAATGAATCCATTTTTTATTAGGTGCAAAAAACATGTCTACGATTAGAATGACAAATCCTATAGCTAATAACCAAATTTCTGCTGCAATTAAATTAAAAGATAATAGAGGCATTTTTATAAAAATCGTATTAATAAATTGCTCAAATTTTGTTGAACATAAATTTCAAAATTACTTAGCAAGAATTTAGGGTAAATTCCTATCCAAAAAATAATTACTATTAAAGGTAGTAGAGCTAAAATTTCTCGCAGGTTTAAATCTTTTTTTGTAGCAAAGATTTGCTTGTGTGTGGCACCAAAGAATATTTTTTGGTTGATTCTTAGCATATAAACCGCAGAAAGAATAACACCTAAAGCAGCAAAAATTGCAAAATATAATACAGTTTGAAAACTTCCTAAAAAGATAAAGAGCTCTCCTACAAAGCTACCTGTGCTAGGAAACCCAATAGCAGAAAGGGTGAATATAAAAAAGAAAACACAAAGTTTAGGAGTAGTTTTTGCTAATCCGTAAAAATCTCCTATTTTTGTGGATTTAAAATGATAGCCTAGTAACCCCAACAGTAAAAATATCGCAGCTGTGGTAACGGAGTGATTAATGATTTGTAAAATCGCCCCGCTCCAAGTAAAAAGATGTAAAGCAAAAATTCCAAGAACAATCATACCCAAATGTGATACCGAAGAATAAGCAATAACCATTTTTAAATCTTTTTGCACTATAGCAACTGTAGCACAGTATAAAATACTAATTAAGGAGAGGGTTAAAATTAAAGAACTGTAATTTTGTACGGATAATGGAAAAAGAGGAATGACAATACGAAGCAGTCCATAGATACCCATCTTAGAGAGTAGGGCTGATAAAAATATAGTGCCTATCCAAGGTGCATTTTTGTATACAGCAGGCATCCAAGAATGAAATGGAAACAGAGGAATTTTGACTGCAAAAGGAATAAAAAAAGCCCAAAAAAAGTAAGGCTCTAGTGTGCCAAGTTGTAATGTTTTCCATATTTCTAAATCAAAACTTGCTACTCCTAGTTGGTAGTATGAAATAATTGCTAGTAAAAAAATAGCAAACAACATAAAAAAAGAGGACGCCATAGTATAAATAAAAAATTCTATAGCTGCTTTTACTCTTTTGGCTTCTCCCCAAAGGACAATAATAAAATACATAGGAATGAGCACAGTCTCCCAAAAAAAATAAAATAAAAATATATCTGCAGAGAGAAAAACTCCAAGTAGACCGGTTTCTAAAATTAAAATATTGATCCATAGCCATTTTTCTTGTTTTAGAGTCACACTCCAACAACCTAAACTGACTAGAGGAAATAAAATCAGCGTAATCGCAATTAACACAAAGCTTAAGCCATCTAGTTTTAAGGCATAAAAAACACCAAAATAAGAAATCCAATTATATTTAACCGCAAATTGAGGGCTATTTTCCAAATTTTGGAATAAATATAGTACATAAAATCCGATACAAAAAGTTGATATTTGAAATATCAAACCAACAATTTTAAGGGGATAGGTTTTATTTTGAGGTATGCAACTTAAGAATAATGCTCCTATTACAGGTAGAAATAAAATCAGACTTAATAGGTCCATTTTAAAAAATAAAAAAATATACTATTGCTACAATTCCAAACAGCATTGTTAGTGTATAGCGAAAGAGTTTGCCGTTGTGCCAAGAACTTAGCAAAGAGCCAACAAATAGAGCCGATTGGCTAAAAATTTGTAAGTTCCATCTCATAAATTTTTGCTCACCCCATCTTAAGAAGATATTTTGAGAGATTGTTTTTAAGGGAAGTATGATGATTCCATAATAGAATTCTTCAATAAAGAATTTTTTTTGTAAAATATAGTGTATGTAATTCGTTCGTTGAGCTATTTTCCAGTCTTTGTGGCAGTATTTGTAATACATCCATAGCATTCCTAAACCTGAGACAAAGACTGACAATCCTAAAACAAAAAATTCTTTCATTAGAGGACTGAGGTTTGTTGAGAGAAAGGCAACATCTGTTGTAGGCAAGGCTTTTTCGGTAAAAAATGAGTGGAAATAATGAGCAAATATATTTTGTAAATGGATTTTTTCTAAGAAATGGGGAACTCCTAAAAACCCTACACTCACAGAGCCTAAAATCAAAATTTGTAACACTGCTTGCATAGTTTTAGGTATTTTTTTGATTTTGTGTGTTTTTCTCTCATTAGAGTAAAAAACTAAATTCATCATACGGTAGGTATAAATAGCTGAGAGGAGACTGGTAAAAATACCTATAACAAAAAAGAGTGGAAAACGCATAGATCCTAGAAACACCGAAAATAAAATTTCATCCTTGCTAAAAAAACCAGCAGCTAAAGGTAATCCTGTTAAGCACCAACTGCCTACGGCAAAAGCACTCCAAATCAAAGGCATTTTTGATTTTAGCCTACCCATATTACGAATATCTTGTTCGTGGTACAAGGCATAAATCAAAGCTCCTGCACTTAAAAATAACAGAGCTTTGAAAAAAGCGTGAGTTAATAAATGAAAAATAGCAGTTGAAAAGGCTCCTACTCCCAAAGCCATAAACATATAACCTAATTGACTAATAGTAGAATAGGCAAGAATTTTTTTTAGGTCTGTTTGTACTATAGCTACTGCTGCACCTAACAAAGCTGTCAAAGAGCCTATGATTAGCATAAGAAAAAGTGTAGTTTCTGCAGCAATAAAAAGAAAATGCAATCTAGCTATGAGATAGATACCTGCTGTTACCATAGTTGCTGCGTGAATAAGAGCTGATACGGGAGTTGGTCCTTCCATAGCATCTGGTAGCCAAATATGCAGTGGTATTTGCGCAGATTTTCCTGTAGCGCTTAAAAATAACATCAAAGTAGTTAGTAAAATTAATTCTTGCTCAAAAGTAGTTTTGTTAAATTCTGTTTGTATGGTCCAAAAATCAAAGGATCCAAACATAAAAAAAACTAGCATGAGGGCTATCACAAAACAAAAATCTCCAATACGATTGACTATAAAGGCTTTTTTGGCAGCTTTGCTAGCTGTTTTTTTTTCTAAATAAAACCCTATTAGCAGGTAGGAACATAAGCCTACTCCTTCCCAACCTAGAAACAGCAATACTAAATTATTAGCTATGACTAACAAAAGCATAAAAAAAATAAATAGATTAAGAAAACTAAAATAACGATAAGAGCTTTCTTCGTTTTTCATATATCCAATGGAATAAAAATGAATAAGTAAGCCTATTCCTGTAATAATTAGTACCATTACAAAACTTAAGTTATCCAATAAGAATCCAAAAGAAACGCTCAATCCTCTTAATTCCAACCAAGTAAATAGATTGTAGTTAATAGGTGTCTTGGTAAGAGAGAAATTAAAAAAAAGGTAACAAAAAGCAAGGAAAGAAAAAAAAACACTACAACAGGCTAAATAACCCTGTTGTATAAAAGATAAATTTTTGCCGAGTAAGAAGAGCAAAAAAAAACCTACAAGAGGAGATAAGATAGCAAAAAGCAACATGAACAGTAGAAACTACAAATTTAATTAGAGCATAGCATAGGAAAAAACAAAATGTCAAAGTGTAGGTTTTTCGTTGTACTAGAAATAATACCTTTATAATTTTTTTGCTTGAGCAGTGTTATTAAGGTACTATCTGCTGAGGTAGTTTCTGGTAGTGCCCATAAATTTTTAAGTTCCATTTATCCAAAGTGCCAATGTCTTTGTCTACGTAATCTATAACTTTTAGTTTCCAAGTTCCACTAGATTGTTCGCCGTAAAATGCTTGACTTGCTAGTAGCATATTTAAATTATCTGTGTCTGCAAAAGCATTGGCAAAATTTAATAGTAAACTTGTTGTACCTTGTGGTGATTCTAGAAAAATTCCTAAATCTGCTGTAAACTTATGAGTAATTTTGATATCAATTTGTACAGACTCAATGCTTCTTACAGAGTATCTAAATTCAATTTTACTTGTTATACCTTTTGTGCTGGCGTCTGGGATAATGCTATTAACAGATAAAAAATCAGTTGTGCGCTCTTGAAAATTACCTAAATCAGCACTATAACCCCTAGCCATTTTAATAGCATTGCTCGCATCTACTAAACCAAAACCATACCAATTATGAAACTCTAAACCTGCTTTGTTTGTTGTCCAACCTAGTTCTACGGTAGCATCGTTGAGATTAGGTATGTTTTGCGTTGTTATATCACGGTAATACAAAGCATCCCTAGTAGGGTCTATCTTACGAGCGGTCTTGATTAAAATATGTCTAACATCTCGCCAAGTTAACTCGGGGTTTGTCTCCAACATCAAAGCTACTACGCCAGCAACCACTGGTGCAGCTGAGGAGGTACCGTTAAAAGTACTAGTATAGTTACAATTTACATCTAGTGAAATAGGAATTCTACTATTGGTATACAATTGATTTCGTCTTTGAATTGTCCTTGAGTAGCCTTGATGGCAGCCGCTTTGATCTGTAGTAATCATAGCGGGGTAGTTTTCGCCATCTTCCCCACCAAATCCACTGAGTAAAATAGCAGCGCCCGCAGTAGAATAAGAAGCCCTTTCTCCCTGGGCGTTGATAGCAGCTATGATAATGTTATAAGGGTAAGTGTGCACAGGGTCCATATTTGCATTATGACAGGTCAGTTCTGCTATGCAGTAAGGGTTCTCTTCTTCTTTTTGAAAGCCATTGCCAGCAGATTTTAGATAAACAATTCCTTTACGATTTCTTTTGTTGGTCACTCCCTCTTTGTAAGCTGTTATAACAGAGTCTTCTGGTCTAAAATCATCTGTATTATCTCTACCAAAACTTTGGTTTACTATATCTGCATTTGCTAGTATAGAAGTTATAAAATTAGCAGAACTTTGAGCAGCTAAAAAATTGTGGGCTATCAAACTCGCATCAGGCGCTACTCCTAGACCTCCTACATTATTTGCTGCTGCTGCTATCAAGCCTGCAACACTAGTGCCGTGATCGCCAGTTGTATCTTTGATATTTGTTGGATCATTGCTATTATCGAGAAAATTTACAGAGCCTGGTGCAATGTTATTCCTTAGATCCTCGTGGCAAATTTCTAGTCCAGTATCTACAACATTGACTACCACACCTCTGCCGGTTTGCAATACTCCGTCCAAGCGTAAATCTACACCTGCTGTTCCTGGATTTTCTGCAAAAGCTTTTTGACCTGTATTTTTTAGATGCCACTGCTGAGCATACAAAGGATTGCTCTTAGGGTTTAGAATCTCATCAGAGGTATTATTATCAAAGGTAAGTAGGGAATTTGTAGCACTACAATTGTTTATATTCGTAGATGTCTTACTTCCTTTTGCGCAAGCACTCAGAGCAAGAGCACAGAAGAAAATCAGAACTTTAATTTTTATAAAAACAAAACTCTTATCCATAAGCTTTGAGTTAAGTTTTTATTTGGTCTTTGTTGCTACTAGTGGCAGTTATAAATTTTTGGATTTCCAGTACGCATGTTTGTAAATCTTGATTATAAATTTGTTTATCAAAAAATTGAGCAGTTTGTAATTCTTTTGTCATCGCCTTTATCCTTTTTTTGATATTTGCTTTTTTATCTGTGGTAAATTGGTTTTCTTGTTTTTCTCTTGCTAGCAATCTTTCTTTTATTTGCTCTTTATCTCGAAGAGTTAAAAAAATACTCTTATAGGTAATTTTGTTTTGTTTGCAGTACTTTATAAGTTTTAAAGAGCCTACAGTATCTATCACTATCAAGGAGTAGGTAAATTGTTTGTAGGCTTTTTCAAACTCACTTTGCAAAATACCATAGTAATTTTTATATACTTTAGAGTATTCTATGAAGCAATTTTTTTTAATTTTTTCTTTAAATTCTTTTTTTGATAAAAAAATATAATTTGTTTCATTACTACGAGGCTCTCTAGAGGTACAAGTGATAATTCTTGCAAAATTTTTATTACATTTTAACAAAATATCTGCAATTGTAGTTTTCCCTACAGCAGAGGGTCCTGAGAGAATAACAACAATGGGAAGAGACATTACAAAAAGCACCAAAGCTAGAATTATAGTACAAAATTTTATTTTATAGTGTACTCTTTTACTTGAATAAAAATCAATTATTCTAATAGATAATGGCAAAAAATATTACTCCACAAGAGCAAAATTTTTCTCAATGGTATTTAGATGTGATCCAAGCAGGTGAGTTAGCAGATTATGCACCAGTTAGGGGTTGTATGGTTATTAGACCTACAGGTTTTGCAATTTGGGAGAAAATGCAATCTATTTTGGATAGAATGTTCAAAGAAACAGGGCATCAAAATGCGTATTTTCCTTTACTTATTCCAGATAGCTTTCTAAAAAAAGAAAGTCAGCATATAGATGGATTTTCTCCAGAATTAGCTGTTGTCACACACGGAGGTGGTAATAAATTAGCCGAACCTTTAGCAATTCGTCCTACTTCTGAAACAATTATAGGGCATATGTATGCTAAGTGGCTGAAGAGTTACCGTGATTTACCTATTTTAATTAACCAGTGGTGCAATGTATTTCGCTGGGAAATGCGTACTAGGTTGTTTTTGAGGACGGCAGAGTTTTTGTGGCAAGAAGGACATACAGCACACGAAACTTTGCAAGAAGCTAGAGCTGAAACCTTAAAGATGCTTGAAGTTTATCGTACTTTTTTAGAAGACTATTGTGCAATCCCAGTAATCACAGGTAAAAAACCAGAGCACGAAAAGTTCCCTGGTGCACTAGAAACTTATACTTTGGAAGCAATGATGCAGGATACCAAGTTTCTACAATCTGGTACTTCTCATAATTTAGGGCAAAATTTTGCTAATGCTTTTGGTATTAAATTTCTTAATCGCAAGAATCAAATAGAATTAGCTTGGACAACTAGCTGGGGAGTTTCTACTCGTATGATAGGAGGAGTTATTATGGCACACGGAGACAACGATGGGTTAATTTTACCACCAAAAATAGCTAGCACACAAATTGTGTTAATTCCTATTTTTCACAAACAAGCAGACCAAGTGAGAGTTATGGAATATACAAAAAAAGTTTTACAAAGACTGACAGAAAGATTTGATTTTTTACTAATACACACAGATAATCAAACGCATCAAAGACCAATTGATAGGTTTTTTTATTGGATACAAAAAGGTATTCCGCTCAGAATAGAAATCGGAGTGAGAGAGCTTGAGAGCGAAACTTGTGTTTTAGTCAAAAGAGATAGCAAAGCAAAAATTACTACCAATTTATCAAAAGTTGCTCTTGTTGCTAAAGAGCAGCTAGCAATGTTGCACGATAATCTTTTTAAAAAAGCGTTAGATTTTCAAAAAAGCAATAGGCTAGAATTACAAGATTACGAAGAAATGAAGAGAGTATTTGAACAAGAAGCTTGTGCAGTAGAAGCCTATTGGGATGGAAGCCACGAAACTGCTCTAAAAATTCAAGCAGAAACCAAAGCTACTATTCGTTTGATTTTAGCAGAGACTAGTACTCAAAAATGTATTTATTCTCAAGCACAATCTAAATACAAGGTGTTATTTGGCATGGCTTACTGAGCTATGAAGTCATACTACTTTGATTGCATAATTTTTGGAGGAGGCGTTTGCGGAGTGTGGATAGATGCTATTTTACAAAAACAAGGTTATAGCACCTGTCTTTTAGAGAAGAATACTATTGGAGGAGAGCAAACGCTCCTATCACAAGGTATTATTCATAAAGGACTGAAATATTTGCTAGGCAATCGGACTGCTAAAATAACAAATTTACTTACAAAAAGTGCAGATATTTGGGAGCAGGCTTTAGCTGGAAACTATGAAGTAGATTTAAGTAAAACAGAAATTTATGCTGATAAGCAACTTATTTGGAACGAGCAAGGACTACTTGCTTCTTTTTTTGCTAAGGGCTCAAAACAAATTTTTCGTTCTCAATTAGAAAAGTTAAAATTTTCTGAGTTTCCTACTTGGCTCACACATCAACCTAAACATATTTTTTGGCTAAAGGAAAAAATTATCAATAGCTATTCTATGATGCAGAATTTTTATGATCAGCAAAAAAACCATTACTACCAGTGCTCTTTGGAAAAAGAAAATTGTTCTTACACTAGCAAAGAAGGTCTTGTAGGTATTAAGTTTAAAAAAGAAAATATCTTGCTTTGGACAAAAAAGTTTATTTTAGCAGCAGGTAAAGGTAATAGCACCCTTGCTACATATTTTGATTTACCATACAAAGCGCAATTACGTCCTCTAACAATGTTGATACTAGAGCATTCTGCTCCTTTCAAAATTTATGGACATTGTATTACAGCGAGTTCTAAACCTCTTTTTACTATTAGTTCTCATTATAAAAAAAATGGGAATATGCTATGGTATTTGGGAGGTAAAATTGCAGAAAAACAGCAAGTAAGTGTTCAAAAATTGCAAGAAGCAACGCAACTTTTACAAAAAAATATTAAACTCAATCTAGTAGATGCTAAGTGGAAAATGATTAGTGTAGATAGAGCTGAGCCTTGGCAAAAAACAGGCTTGCTACCAGCCGCACCCTTTGTAAAAAATTATGCTGACTTTATAGTTTGCTCTCCTGTGAAGTTGGTTTTTGCACCAATAGTAGCTTTAGAAGTAAAAAAAATATTAGCACAACAGCATATATTACCTTGTTTTTCTTCTCAAAAAATATTAGAATTGCGACGAGCAAAGTTAGGTTCAGCCTTTTTTTGTGGATAAAAACTAATGAGTTACAGCTAAAATATAAATATAAAATTCAATCTCATACAGGTTATTAGCATAGTGAATTTTGTGTTTGTTGCTACGTTGAGAATTTAAATCATTATTATGCTCTTTTATAAATGTCTATTGAAAGGAAAAGATTAAAAGAACTTAAAAATCATATCAAGCGATTACGATATTTTAAAATTCAAGAAATTTTTCAAACCTTATATCGCAAACTATTCCTCAGTCATACCAATTCTTTGCTATTAATGGCAGTACTCACGGGAGTTATTGCGGGTTTTCTTTCTGTTATTTTTCGTAACATCTTAGATTTTTTACATCATATTGCGTTTGAGGTTAGCTACCAATGGTTGACGGATAATATTGGCTGGTTTGCTTTACCTGTAATACCTGTTGCAGGTGCTATTTTGTTGGTGGTGTTAATGAAATTATTTCCAAAAATTATTGTAGGTGGCTACACTATGCCAGATTTTTTGAAATCTATACATTTGCAAGGCGGGTTGATTAGGACTAGAGAAATTTTAGCAAAAATGGTTACAGCATCCATTGTTATTTCTACTGGAGGATCAGCTGGAGTAGAAGGTCCTATTGCTCAAATAGGAGGAGCTGTAGGCTCTAAAGTAGGGAGAATATTTTCTATGAGTGCTAACCGTCTGCAAGTGTTAATTGCTACAGGCTCAGCAGCAGCAGTTGCAGCACAATTTAATGCTCCTTTAGCAGGCGTGCTTTTCGCACAAGAAGTGATTATGCTAGGTAAATTTCAATTAGAATCTTTTGGTGCATTAGTTGTAGCTTCAGGTGTAGCAACGGCTATTTCTCGTGCTTATTATTCAGATGCTCCAGTCTTTGGTAATTTAAATTACAGCATTACTTACGAAGAATTTATTTTTTATTGTTTGCTTGGTGTATTTATTGGGTTTCTTGCTTATTTTTTTATACGCATTTTTTATGCTACAAGTGATTTTTTTCAAAAACTCAAAATTCCTAGATTAGCTAAACCTATACTAGGTGCTTTTTTAGTAGGTTGTCTAGGGTTAATGCAATTTGAAGTACTAGGAGATGGGTATAATTTAATGATTCAACTTTTACACAATAACTCTTATACTCTCTGGTTTTTGGGTTTGCTAGTAATATTAAAAATAATAGCAACCTCTATTACCTTAGGCTCTGGCAATGTAGGTGGTATTTTAGCCCCATCATTAGTTATTGGAGCTGCTTTTGGAGCTTTGTTTGGTAGCATAGTACAACTCTTGTTTGCAGATTTAAATATAGAAATAGGCTCTTACGCGTTGATTGGAATGGGCTCGTTTTTAGCTGCTACGACTCTTGCGCCTTTAACTGCTATTTTTTTGCTTTTTGAACTAACCAATGACTACCATGTCATTATTCCTGTAATGTTTGCCTCTATTATTGGTACTGTCAGCATTAAAACTTTATTAGGAGAGTCTATAGACACGCTAAAACTTGCTAAAGAAGGTATTCGCTTAGAGGAAGGACGAGAATTAAGTGTTTTACAATCTATAACTGTTAAACAGGTCTTGCATTCTGATTTTACAAGTTTGAGAGAAAAAGATAGCTTTGATACTCTACTAAAACAAATTCCAAAGCAAAAAACACATTATTTTCCTATTTTAAATGCTAAAAAAGAGCTCACAGGAGCTGTATCTTTTTCTATGATACAAGAACTTATTTTGGAAGAAGGTTTAGAAAATATTATCATTATGAAAGATATTATGGAATCTAATTTAATTACTATCAAGGAAGATGCAGATCTCTCTCAAGCCTTAAATTTGTTTAGTATTAAAGATTTGGATATTCTGCCAGTTGTTTCAAAAAACAACGATAAAAAAATTATTGGGCTTATTTCTCATAGAGACATCATAGACCAGTACAACAGTGTTTTATCTATCAAAGGTTTCATAAAACAACAAAACTAGTTTGTTATCTTGGCTATCTTAAAAAGAATTCCATCTTTGTTAATGTATCAGTTACTAAAATTATTTTTTGTTTTACTTTTGGTGAGTGGTTTTACAATCTATTTTTGGCGAACTAGTTTATTTTTAGGTATTTTTCATACTATCTTAGGATTTTTTTTTGTTGCTTTCTTTTTTTTGTATATTTTGCAACATATCAAAAAATATCAAGATAGTTTTAGTTTACAAAGCAAGCATCAAAAAAAATCATCGGCGTGGAGTGGTGTAATCTATCTATTAGTTTTTATTATCAATTTTTATAGTGGTTTGATGCTCTTTTTTTATACTTTAGATTTTGTTCCTCTTTGGAATTTTATCCATTTTTATAGCTCCTTTTTGATTGTAGTTACTAGTTTATTGCATCTATTCACTCGCAGAAAAAAATAAATCATATTATTTATATTCAAGCAGTTGATAGGTTATTTGTTGCAGTGGTATTTGGTGCGTTAGTTTTGTCTATAAATATAAATTTGTTGCAAGGTAGTGACATCATAATTATCACGACTAAAAAATATTATTTTATTTAAACCTGTTTTTAACTTAATTGCAATATCATGTAAAATTTTTTGTTTGCCAAAACTACGATAAAATTCTTTTTTGTCATTGGCAAAGATATAAAAATCTTTTATTTTTTTGTCATCTTCACTAGTAAATTCTAAAGTAATTTTTTCTTTTTTGGTTTGTAGAGGATAACTTTTGATGTTAATACTAGGTGCAGAATTAGTGATGGTTTGCGTTCCTTCAGCTCCATAAGGAATAGTAAAGTTATGAGTAATATGTTTGTTATATTTGGAGTCCAATAAAGAAAATGATAAATCAATTGCCCCATCGGGAATAGAATGTTTTAAATCAAATTTAAATTCTGATTTTTTCTGATTTTTTTTTGCTAAACTATTTACCGTGTCTTTAGCAGCTGTAAGAAAAATTTTTTTACCTTCTCCATTTTTAAGCGATATATTTAATTTACCAGAATCTACATTTGATTTATTAAAAATTTGTATATCTAATTTTATAGAATTAGGAGCTTCTATTTTGCTAGTTTTGCTATAAGCTTTCAATGAATACTGAAATTGAGGTTGAGGAATTTGGTTAATATTAAAGAAGAATTGATGAGCAATAATCTCTTTTTCTTCAAAGTCTAGGAGCTTAATAGTAAAAGGAATGTCTGCATTAGCAAAGTAGGCAGGAATATTGACAGGGACAAACCATTTTTTTGTCTTCCCAGCAGGAATATTGCCAAAGACGAATTGTTTTTTATTAAAAATAGGATATGGAGAATTTCCAGTTGCTTGTAATCTTATAGTTTCTTGTTTGGTAGTATTTTTTAATACTACACAAAGATAAATTTCATCACCAGCTTGTATGCGATCCTTTCTGGCTTGCAAACAAGCTTCGTTGTTTTGTCTTTTTTTTTCTACCCAAAATTTAACTTCTACTTCGCTAGTTCCTTGTAGTTTTTGTCTCCAAGAAATACCAATCTCTTCTAATTTTTTTTTAAGTTTGGTATTTTGTATTTGCTCCTCTAATTTTGTAGTCGCAATTACTGTTTGCGATAGTGTTGGTAAATCTTTTACTTTACTAGTTTCTAGTATTTTGCTAGCAAAATAAAGTAAATAATCCTTTTTTAAACCATCTATATCAAATCCTGCAATGTCTTGTTTTTGCTCGCTAGTGCTAAAAATATTGTGTTGAAAATCTTTATCAAATAGATAGTTAAATGAACGAATTGGTTTATCTGGAACGCCTCCCCACTCTGCAAATTTATCTTTTTTGTTAGCATTTAACTCCTTGTTGTTAATAATATTGATGCTATTGCCGTCAATAATCCAAGGGTTTACCTCAATATGCGGAGTAATACCTATGGAGTGCAAAGAGTTATTATTAGGAGTAAGATATTTAGCAATGGTTAGTTTTAAAGCAGAACCATCTTGAAATTGTCTTAATTGTTGTACGGAGCCTTTGCCGAAGCTTGTTGTCCCTAAAACAATGGCTCTTTTATTTTGTTTAAGTGCAGCGCCAAGAATTTCTGCTGCCGAAGCAGAGCCTCCATTCATTAAGATGATAATAGGAGTATTTATGATGCTATTACTTCCCCTAGCGTTGTAAGCAATTCTTGGTTTGTTAGATATCCCAGCGGTGGTTACAATCCTGCCTTGTGCTAGAAACTTATCACTGACTTTGACTGCTTGTTGTAAGATGCCTCCTGGATTATTTCTTAAATCTAAAATAATTCCTTGAAAGTCAGAATAATTTATTTTCAGTTTTTTTAGTGCTGTCTCTACTTCTTTAGCTGTTTTTTGGTGAAATCGGGAAATAGATAGATAGCCAATTCTTCCTTCTTTTGTTTTTAGCTCTAAAGCATTAGCACTTGTTAATGATATACGCGCTCTAGTTATTGCAAAATTTTTTGGTTTATTAAATTCTTTTCTTTGGATTAGTAAATTTACTTTTGTACCCTCTAATCCTTTGATTTTAGAAGAAGCAGTACCAGTGCTCATGTTAATTGTAGATTCTTCGTTGATTTGCAAAATAATATCTTTAGCTTTTATACCTGCTTTATAGGCAGGAGAGTTAAAGATAGGTGAAATAACCTGTAATTTTGTGTCTCTAATTCCAATATACATTCCTACTCCGCTATAATTCCCATCTGTATCTTCACGAAATTCTGTATAAACTTCAGGGACTAATAATGAAGTATAAGGGTCTAAAACAGATAGAAATCCATTAATAGCTACATAGTCTATGTTTTTTAAATCTTTTTCTTTTGGGAGGTTTTGTTTGATATAGATAACTATTTTTTGTAAGGTGTTTGCTAAGTCTGCTAAATTTTTTAGTTTTGGAATAATAAATTCTTTTTTTGCTTTATCTACTTGAATAGTAACAGCAGAAAAAGGACTGCCTTTAAGTTCTTGTAATACAACAGGAGGTATATGACGGGCAAGATTTTCTAAAGTAGCCTCTAACATTGTGTAAGGCTCTAGTCTTTGAGAGTCTACATAATCTTTTTTGAGTCTCTGTAGTACATCGGCAATTTGATCGGACTTGGGATAATAATTTTGCGCCTGATATTCTATACCTAAATACAGAATAATCACAAACAAGAAAAAATAAACTGCTGTAAATCTTATAATTTTTTTCATAGTTAGTTGTGGTGTAAAATACTGTTTAGCTCTATTTTATTTTCGTTTACTAGGCACTCAACACTGCCACTCAGTGAATTTCTGCGAAAGAGCAGATCTGATTTTTGGGATAAAGACACTGCTTTTACCTGCATTACTTCTTGTTTGCGAGTATTTAAAATACGAACTTTAGTTCCTGCTGTAAGATATAGTCCTGCTTCTACGGTGCATCTAGCTCCGAGAGAAATTCCTAATCCAGCATTTGCTCCCACTAAACAATCCTCACCTATAGAAATTACTGTTTTTCCACCACCTGATAGAGTTCCCATAATTGAGCAACCACCTCCTAAATCTGTGCCCTTGCCAACAAATACGCCTGCTGAGATTCTACCTTCTATCATATTAGGTCCTTGTGTCCCAGCGTTAAAGTTTACAAATCCTTCGTGCATAATTGTTGTACCCTCCCCTAAATAAGCTCCTAACCTTACTCTAACAGCGTCTCCTATGCGCACTTTTGTTGGTGTAATATAATCAGTCATTGCAGGTATTTTATCTAAACTTTTGACCAGTATAGGATTTTCTGTAAGACGACTTTGATGCTGTTTTTCTTCTATTTCGTTAATATCAATTGCTCCTTTATTGCTCCAAACAACATTGGGTAACACTGAGAAAATATTACTTAAATCTAGTTGATGAGGTTTATAAAGTCGTTTTGAAAGTAAATGTAGTTTTAAATAGCTTTCTGCCACTGTTTCAAGTGCTGTATCTCTCATCAAGCAAACTAGTAAAAAATCTTTATTTTTTGGTAAATCAGGTAAGGGTCGGGCAGTAAAAGCAGTTTGTATGTGAGAAAAATCTTGTTTCGTTAGTACTGCTTCAAAGTTAGTGTGTTTTTGGTAAAACTTAGTAATGGTTTCAAAATGTTTTGGTATATTTTTAATCAAAGGAAAAAACACATCTAAAATTTCTCCTTTTTTATTTTTAGAAGCTATTCCTATAGCGTATATTTGCATAGTAAAGTGTTTATTTTATGGTATCCACTTTAGCACATTTTAAAACACCAGATGCGCAAGGGTGGTTTGTACCATCTGGTTTTCGAACAATTGCTTTGGCATTTAAGAAAAACATATTTAATTTAAATTTTAATATTTCTGCGGTGCAAATAATTTGATCTCCCGGTATAACTTGAGCTTGAAATTTAAATTTATCAACTCCTACAATCATAAATAATTCTCCTTTTTTTCTTTTGCCCCCAATTAAAGCAGCAGTTTGTGCTAATGCTTCAATAATTAAAACACCAGGCATAATAGGCATTGCTGGAAAATGCCCCTGGAAAAATTCTTCATTTGCTGAAAGATTTTTTAGTGTTGTACATTTTTTTCCTTCTGCTAGTTCCAATACACTATCTATAAGTAGAAAAGGGTACCTATGTGGTATTGACTGTTTGATTTGATTTAGATCCATCATAATTTATCATATTCTTTGATTATTTTATCGGTAACATCATCTAAAGGATTTTTAGTAAACAGTATAAATTGTTCTATGCTTTTTTCGACAATATAATTATAACCTTGTTTTTTTCCAAATTTTTCTACAATTCTTTTGAGATCTTTCAAAATAATTCTTGTTTGTTCTTGTTCTGCTTTACGGACTGCTTGTAAGAATTCATTGCTTTCTTGAGTATAGATTCTTTGTAAGGCTTCAAATTCTGCTTGTTTTTCTGCTTTAGCGCTTGCTTTTAGTAATCCGAGTTGTAACTGATTTTGTAGTTGCCTCAAACTTGTTTCTTTTGCCTTTAAGGAATCTTCTTTGATTTTAAATTCTTTTTTTAATTTTTCCTTAGATGCTTGCCCTTTTTCTGATTCGTCTATTATTTTTTGTATTTCTACTGTAGCAAGCTTAATATTTGCACTGTATCCAATAGATGCAATGCTCAATGCAAATAAAAGCACTAATGTTATTTTTTTCATAATGTTATTTTATAAGGTTGTTGAATAATGTGAGAAACATTTTCGTTAAAAATTTCTGTGAATTCTCTTTTTGTTTTGTCACAAAACCATTTTTTATTTTTCTCATTGTAATCAAAATGATAACCTTTGTTTTTAGTTGCTAACCATAACTGTTGCACTGGAGGTTGACGGTTGACTACAAATCTAGTACCGTCTTGGAAACAAATGCTAATGCTATCTAAATTATAATCTGCTTCTACCAAATCTGGATCATAGGCTTCAAAAGAACAAAAAATTCTATCGTAAATTTTTTTTGTTAATTGGTTAAATTTGCTAGCGTCCATTTTTTACAAAAGAAGTACTAAAGTATAGGTTATTATCCTTAATAAGGAGTAAAAAAGTAAAGAATTATTTTATTTCCATTTCTTTGATTTTTTCTGCTTGATCTTGCGCTAATAAGGCGGAGACAAAATCTGAAATATCTCCTCCTGTCATAATTTCTTCTAAATTGTTTTTTGTCATTTTAATTCTATGGTCTGTCATTCGACTTTGAGGGTAGTTATAGGTGCGTATTTTTTCTGATCTTTCGCCACTACCTACCATTTGTTTACGTAGTGAGGCTCTTTCTTTTTCGTTGTCTGCTAGTTTTTTTTCGTAGAGTTTTGAGGACAGGTATTTCATAGCTTTCGCCCTATTTTTTATTTGTGACCTTTCGTCTTGGCAACTAACTACTATGTTGCTAGGCAAATGAGTAATTCTGACTGCTGAGTCTGTGGTATTTACATGCTGCCCTCCTGCACCTTGCGAGCGGAAAGTATCAATTTTGAGTTCTGTAGGTAAAATCTCTATATCTACTGCTTCTGGCTCTGCTAATACTGCTACAGTAGCCGCAGAAGTATGTATTCTACCTTGACTTTCTGTGAGTGGGACGCGCTGAACCCTGTGGGTACCAGATTCAAATTTAAGCAAACTATAAACATTATGACCACAGATATTAAGAGCAATATATTTGTACCCACCAATAGGTGCTATATGGGCTTCTAGCACTTCTGTTTTCCATTTTTTTAAATCAGAAAATTTACAATAGAGTTTAAAAAGGTTTTCTACAAATAATCCTGCTTCATCTCCTCCAATACCTGCACGAATCTCCATAATAACATTTTTGCGATCTCTTGGGTCCTTAGGTATTAACAAAATTTTTATTTTTTTTAATAATAGCACTTGCTCTTTCTCCAACTCATCTTTTTCTGATAAGACTAGTTGTTTTAATTCCGTATCTTTACTGCCTTGTAAAAGAGCCTCGCACTCAGCTAGGTTTTTTTTGACTTTATTAATTTTTTGGTAGATTTCAAAAGCAGGGAAAAGATTGGCTTGCTCTTGAGAAAGAATTTGAATTTTTTTAGCATCTTGAAACACTGTATCAGTTTGCAAAAGAGCAGATATTTCTTGATATCGTAAAGCTATTTTTTCTAATTGCTTAATCATAAAAGTCTATAAAGAGTTTAAAATAGCAATAGTTTTCAATAAATTATTATTGAATAAGTATTGTGATTATTTTAAAACAGGTTATTTATTTTTATAACGACGGTTGAATTTCTCAATTCTACCTTCTGTATCAACCATTTTTTGACTTCCTGTGTAAAAAGGGTGACAAGCGGAACAAATTTCTAGTTTGACCTTTCCACCAATAGATGAATAGATCGTAAAACTGTTGCTACAACTACAGGTATATTCTGTTTTTTTAAAATCAGGATGAATATTTTGTTTCATGGTTAAAAATTAAGAGCTGTTAACATTTTTGAGTAGTTCTTCGTTTGTTTTATAGAGTTTAAGTTTAGATTTAATCAAATCTGCTGCTTCTACTACATTTAGCGCAGATAAAATTTTACGAATTTTCCATATTTCTGATAAATTGTTTTTAGCTAGTAGTAGCTCTTCTTTTCTAGTAGCAGATTTACCTATGTCTATAGCAGGAAAAACTCTTTTTTCCACTAATTTTCTATCCAAGATCATTTCTTGGTTACCAGTACCTTTAAATTCCTCAAAAATAACTTCATCCATACGACTGCCAGTATCTATCAAAGCAGTGGAGATAATGGTAAGCGAGCCACCATTTTCGATATTTCTGGCAGCACCAAAAAATCTTTTTGGTTTATGTAGAGCGTTAGTATCTACACCGCCAGAGAGAATTTTTCCGCTAGGAGGTATGATAGAATTATATGCCCTAGCAAGTCGAGTAATAGAATCCAATAAAATTACTACATTATGATTATATTCGATAAGTCTCTTTGCTTTTTCAATAACCATTTCGGCAACTTGGACGTGTCTAGATGCAGGCTCATCAAAAGTAGAACTAATTACTTCGCCTCTTACTGAACGCTCCATATCTGTTACTTCCTCTGGTCTTTCATCTATGAGCAACACAATCAAAAATATATCTGGGCTATTTGTTGCAATACTCTGTGCTATTCTTTGCAGAATAGTTGTTTTTCCTGTTCTAGGAGGAGCTACAATCAATCCTCTTTGCCCCTTTCCAATCGGACAAAATAAATCTATTATTCTAGCAATATCATCACAATTTTCATGCTCTAATTGCAACATAGAGTTTGGATAAAGTGGTGTTAGATTTTCAAATAAATTTCTTGATATATTGTTTTTTACTTCTCCATAATTTAGTTTGTCTATTCTTAAAAGAGCGTAGTATCTCTCGGAATCTTTAGGAGGACGCACCTTACCTTCAATAGTATCTCCTGTTTTTAGTCGGAATTTTCTAATTTGAGAAGGTGATACATAAATATCATCTGGACCTGGCATATAATTATGACAAGAGGAGCGTAAAAATCCAAAGTTATCTGGCAATATTTCTAGCACGCCGGTGCAACAAATGGCATCTCCTTTTTGCGCTTGTGTTTGTAAGATATAAAAAATTAGATCCTGCCTTGAATATGTATCAGGATTTTCGATTTTATACTGAAGTGCTAGCTGGTCTAAGTCTAATCTTTTTAGGTTTTTGATTTCTGATAAGTAAATAGCTTTACCATTTTGCTCATTTACTGTTGTTTCTTTTTTAAAAAGCATATTAAATTGTTAGTTAAATTATTTATTCCTTACTCTTCTTAGTTCGACTAATGGAATGAAAAATACTTAAAAGTTCGTTAAGCGAACTGTTATCTGAAGAATTGTTCTGGAAAGAATTTTCTGAATCCACAATTCTTTTTATTCCCTTGGCTTCTTGCTTTTTTGCACTTTGCAAAAAACTCTGCGACTTAAAGGATTTTAAGAACTTATTTGATACTTCTTTATAATAAACTTTAAAAATTTTTTTGTAAAATATTTTTTTAAGAAAATTTATTTTTTTATTATTTTGAATCAAGAATTTATTAGAGCATAACAATGCTATTACTTTGAATAGCTTTTTCCAAAAAGGTATAATGCTGTAACTAGTAAGTATCAAGTAGAGAGAGTATAAATAAAAAATAAAAAGTACAATCTGCCAAACTAGGTTATTGAATAACTGCTGGCTAAAAACAGCAAAACTACCAAAATAGTAATAAAGTTCATACAAACTACCTAGCCATAGGATTCCAGCTAAGTTGGAAAAGGCTAAAGGAATAAATAAAAAAAAAATCATCTTTAATAAGGGTTTGTTTTTTTTATAAAGAAAAGCAATAGCAAACGGAAACCAAAACACACTCCAGCCAAAATGTTTACAAAGAACAAGCGATATTAGCTGAAAGTAGTAAAAGATATCATTTTGAGATGCAACAAAAAGAAAAAAATTAGGGCAATAAAAAGATAAAAAGAAGTATAAAAGTAAAAAAGAAATAACTAGTCTAAAAAAAAATAGCATCTGAGACTTTAGTAAAAGTAAAGACTATACAAGACTTTGGATACAAAAAACTAGTTTTTTATTTTTTACAGAAATAACAACTTTGCCCCCTTGTTGCAAACTTCCAAATAGTATCTCTTCTGCTAGCTTATCTTTGACTTCTCTTTGTACTAGTCTATCTATAGGTCTTGCACCAAATTGTGAGTGATAACCGTGAGTTGCAAACCATTTTTTAGCATTCATTTGCACTATAAGTGTCACGCCTTTGGTTGATAGGGTTTCCCTTAATTCTCCTAGATTTTTATCTACTATTTTTAGAATATGCTCGTCGGTTAGTTTAGCAAAATGAATAGTTGCATTTAGTCTGTTTAAAAATTCTGGTGCAAACTCTTTTTTTACAGCCTGTTTGTCTTGAGAATAATTTTCATCTCCAAACCCCATAAAATTAGTATTACTATATTGGGTTCCTATATTAGATGTCATAATTAAAATTACATATTGAAAATCAACTTTTACGCCAAAACTATCTGTGAGTGTTGCGTTGTCCATCACTTGCAAGAGAATATTGTAGATAGCTGGGTGTGCTTTTTCTATTTCATCTAGAAGTAAAACACAATGAGGAGTTTTACTAATGGTGTCTGTAAGCAAACCTCTTTGCTCATAGCCTACATAACCCGGCGGCGCTCCTACTAGTTTTGCAACAGAATGTTGTTCCATATACTCGCTCATATCAAATCTGATGAACTTTATTTGCAGTGCTTTTGCTAATTGTTTGCTAATTTCTGTTTTTCCAACTCCAGTCGGACCACTAAACAAGAAGGAGCCAATAGGTTTGTGGTCTGCAAAACCTGCTTGACTTCTTTTAACGCAGGAAACAAGTTTTTCTACGGCATTGTCTTGCCCATAAATTTGTTTTTTTAATTCCGCTGCTAAATTTCGTATCAATTCTTTTTCGTTTTCCTTTCTATTTTTTGGTATATATCCCATTAAATGCACTGTGTCTTCAATGGTTTCTTTGGAAACTTTTTTAATTTCTAAAGAATTGCCTAAGATAAAATTTGCTCCAGCTTCGTCTAAAATATCAATAGCTTTGTCTGGGAAGAATTTATTACCAATATACCTGCGAGCAAGTCGTACACTAGTTTCAATTGCTTCATTGGTATATTCAATACCGTAAAATTCTTCATAATTTTTTTTAATTCCTTGTAGAATTGCAATAGTTTCTTTCGGTGAAGGCTCTGCTACATCTACTTTTTGAAATCTTCTAGAAAGGGCTGCGTCTTTTTCAAAGACATTTTGAAACTCCTTATAGGTTGTAGCACCAACGCATTTGATCTCGCCGTTAGCCAATGCAGGTTTTAGTAAATTACCTACATCTAAGGTGCCCGAGTAAGAGCTTCCAGCTCCAATGATATTATGGATCTCATCAATAAACAGTACAATTTTGCTATTGTAACGAATTTCTTCTAGAATGGTTTTAATTCTTTGCTCAAAATCTCCTCTGTACCTAGTACCTGCAACTAATGCACCTAAATCAACACTATAAATAATAATATCTTGTAGAGCAGAGTGAACTTGTTTATGAAAAATATTATAGGCTAATCCTTCTATTATGGCACTTTTTCCCACGCCAGGCTCTCCTACCAAGATAGGGTTATTTTTTTTTCTACGACAAAGAATATGCGTAATCCTATTGATTTCTGCCTTCCGACCAATCAAAGGATCAATTTTACCATCTTGTGCCTTTTGAATTAGATTGACAGCGTATTGTTGCAGGTTTTTGAATTTTTTTTTAGGTTTCTTTTTTTCTTTTATATACTCTACAATAGTAATAGTTTCTGTTTTTTTGTGCCTGCTGAGTAGACACTTCATTAATTTTGTTTTGTCAACATCTACTGTTTTTAAAAAATAACTAGCGTTAGAATCTTTTTCTAGTAGTATCAGAAACAATAAAGCACAGCTATCTTCCATAAAAACATTTATCATTTTTTCAGGTAACAAATGATTTTGATTGAGCCATTCTATAAAATTTTTTCCTTTTTCTTTTTTAGAAGATAAAAATCTATCTAGCAGCCGTATCATAGATTCTGTTTGAGTAGGATCTCCAGTACTAATTTTTTTGATATGTGTATCTAGGTATTTGCCTACTTGTTGTTTGATATAAAAAATATCTCCTTTACAGTAATCTACTATTTTGACAATTTCGTTTTCAAAAAGCAAAATGTAGAGTAAGTGCTCTAAGCACATATATTCGTGTTTTCTTTTTTTTGCCTCAAAATAAGCACTAAGAATCAGCGTTTTATAGCCTTTCATCTTTAAATAAAACAGTTTTAGTAATAAAAGCTACAGTATACAAAATATAAATTGTTTTCAATTATTATTTTTTGCGTGTGGTTCAACTATATTTGAATGACTAAAGAAAATCGCTAATATTTGGTTATTTTAGCATTAGAATAAAATTTGTATTTTACTCAAAAATTTAAGTTTTATATTTTAACTAATAGATAAATAAAGAGTTTGATTGATATTTTTTTTTTTTTTAGTAACTATTTAGTATAGTTTTATTTTTAATTACAAGAATTACGGTTATGTCAAAAATAGGTATATTTTATGGTTCTACCACTGGAAATACGGAGATGGTGGCGCAAGAAATTCAAAAACTTCTAGGCGAAGAATTAGTAGATTTACACGATGTAGAATCTGCTGACAAATTAAGCATCAATAGTTATCAATGTTTATTATTTGGTATTCCTACTTGGGATATAGGGCAACTACAAGAAGATTGGGAAGATTGGTTGCATAACCTAGAATCCCCAGAAGTAGAGCTAGCAGGAAAAAAAGTTGCTGTTTTCGGAGTAGGAGATCAAGAGGGTTACCCTGATACTTTTGGAGATGCTATGAAAGCTATTTATGATATACTTGTAAAAAGATCGGCTAAAATAGTTTGCGATAATTGGTCGAAGGCGGACTATGAGTTTGAAGATTCGTTAGCCATAAAAAATGGTATGCTCATAGGAATGATCGTAGATGAAGATAGTCAACCAGAACTTACAAACGAAAGAATTAAAAAATATGCAGCTATCATCAAGAAAGAATTTTTAGATTCTATCTAATCGACAAGTATGTCTCAAAGGGTTTATTTGATTGGTATTTGCGGAGTTGCTATGGCAACTTTGGCAGTTATGTTAAAACAAAAAGGTTTTGAGGTCAGCGGGTCAGATGAGCAAGCTTTCGCACCTATGACGGGTTATTTAGTCAAAAATACTATTCCCGTTTTTACTCCATACCACGTAAAAAATTTAAATCAAAAACCAGATTTTGTAGTTATTGGGAATAGCCAGAGCAGAGGAAATAGTGAGGTAGAATTTGTCCTAGAAAATAGAATACCTTATTTTTCTATGCCAGAAACTATCAAAAATCATTTTTTACAAGGCAATCTGCCTTTGGTAGTTACCGGCACTCATGGTAAGACTACGGTAACCACTTTAATTAGCTATTTATTATTTAAACTAGGAGAGCCTATAGGTGTTTTTGTTGGTGGTGCTTCTAATCATTTTGAAGATTTTGGACGTGCATGCAAGAGGCAAGGAGAAATTTTTGTGATAGAAGGAGATGAATACGATACGAGTTTTTTTGATAAAAAAAGCAAGTTTTTTCATTATTTTCCTCACTACTTAATTATCAATAATATTGAGCTAGACCACATAGATATTTTTCGTAGTGAACAGGAAATTGTCCAAAGTTTTTGTTTTCTTACTAGGCAAGTACCGGCTAATGGAGCCATTTTTGCAAATTATGACGATCAAAATGTCAAAAATGCTACTAGTCAAGTTTATACTAAGCTAATTAGTTTTGGACAAGCCAGTGAAGTTGATTACCAAATTTGTGATATTGAATTTTCTCAAAAACAAAAATGCACTTTGTTTTCTCTAAAAAACAAAAAAAAGCTATGGAATATTTGTACGCCGTTGCTAGGTACTATGAATGTTTACAATACTACAGCAGCTATTCTTTGTTGTCTAAGACTAGGCTATTCTATGGCAGCAATACAAAAGCATTTACTTACTTTTAATAATGCTAAGCGTCGTTTAGAGCTCAAAACCACTCAAGAAAAAGCTATAGTTTATGATGATTTTGCCCATCATCCTACAGCGATCAAACAAAGTCTCAATAGCATCAGAAGTTTTTATCCTAACCATCAAATTTTTGCTATCTATGAGCCTCGTAGCAATACCTCTATACATAAAATTTATGAAAATATTTTAGATAAATCTTTTTTGCAGGCAAATCATATATTATTTTTTAAGAGTACAAAATTACAAAATTTTGATAAAACTCAAAGACTTAATTTAGATATAGTGTGTCAAAGATTACAACAAGAGCAAAAAACAGCACTTTGTTTTACTGAGGTCAAAGAATTAGCAAGTTTTTTAAAAAACTCTATAGCTCAACCATGCGTATTTTTATTTTTTACACAAGGGTTTTTAGGGGATTTACCTACTACTTTAGGAAAATTTGCGGATGAAAAATACGGATAAAAATAAATTTTTTTTACAAAAGATCAGCAACGCTCCTGGTCTCACTACTCAAGCTTATGCAAGAGGATGTTACGATTATACCGCCTGGAATGGCAAACTAGACAAGGTTTTTTTGCAAGTTTTTGCTCATGAATTACAAGAGTGTGGATACCAAGAAAATTATTCTGAAATTTTAGAGCAATTGCAGAGGAATCCTGTTTTACAAACAGCGCATCATCTCACACCTACTAATGGACCTACCTTGACGGCTATAGATCTAATCTCTTTATTAGGACTAGAAGAGAAGTATTATCTAGTAGGAGTTTTTACTGGAGTTTCGTTTTCTAATACAGCTTTTTCTGGCGCTTTATCTTACAGGGATTTGACTCTTGCAGAAATTATCAGAAAAGATTCTTATTTTTATAGACTTGCTCAAAAAGAAAATAAAAATAGGAATTTTGATTTAGGTGGTAGGCAAGAGCAAAGGATACGGCTTATACTTGCTAAGTATAACAATGATTTGATCTTTGGAAGTAATTTTGACAAGTATAGGTTGGATTTGTGGGATAGTTTTACAACAAAAACACTCAAATTTTTTACCAAACCTCAAATAGAACAATCTGTAGTTAATTGGAGTTTATCTTGTTGTGCAAATCTGCAAAAAAATGTTTTCCAAAAAAAAGAGATAATTTATTTTGATCTTTGTAGGTTAGTTCGTGAGTATCTTGTTGTAAAATTGATGGAAAAATCTAACCCATTAAAAGAAATTCTAAAAGATTTTAAAAAAATAGAAAAAAATTTAGACATTATTTGGTTTTATACTCGTGTAAAAGGTAAAAAATCCTGGAAAATTCAATCTTTAATGTCAAAGGATCTAGATTTTTTTCAATATGTTAGGGAAGGTGACTTTACTGCTTTCGTACAATTTTTAAAAAATAATAATAATTGCCCCTCCTCTTTTTTAGTTTTTCTTGTAATTACCTTTTTTTTAGGGATACGCACCCTAGGGTCATTTCATCAAATTATTTACCTACCGAAATACGAAGAAGTTTTAAAAAAAACATTCCCTCTGGCAGAATCAGAAGGAAAATTATTGTTATCTCATTCTTGGGGTAAATCTTTTACCTCAGGCAGATTAAAAACAAGGGAAGGCGACTTCTATCCTATGGATCATGTTTTTCACGACAAGTTCATTATTTTAAAAAAATTTCAAAATACGCCTATTACTTTATTTTGGAAAAATCTACTAGGTGTTTAAGTTTGTTGCCTAGATATTTCATCCCTAGTAATTCCTGAGCTATGTCTTGCGAAACGAATAGGTCTAGCGCCATTACTTTTCCTTTTTTTAGGTAAATCTTTCGGTAAATCTTGAGGAAGATTTACAACTTGTTCTTCCTTTTGTTCCTCCTTTTGTTCTTCCTTGATCTTTGGTAATTGTTTTTCAACTATTGAATTGAATTGAATCTCTGACAAGGTAATTTTGACTCTATGAAATAGAATTACAGCGCAAAAACTAGCAAGAAAATTTGCTAGGAGTATAACCCAAATATCTTGTATTTTATAAATTCCTAAAATTAAAGCCCCTAGGACGACCGCAGGATTAAAAGCTCCTCCAGAGATAGCACCAACTGTAGCAGAGCCTGTGAGCACTATGAGCCCTACAGCTATGCCTGCTGATAGCACAGCAAAGACAGCAGGTAGTAAAGAGGTACTTAAAACAGCAAAAACTAATACAAAGGTGTAGATCAATTCTACGATAAAAGCTCGTCCCCAAGCAATATCTATTGTTACTGCAGTAGCATCTTTCAAATAAATAGCTAAAATACCAGCAACGCACGCTCCTAGTACTTGAGCAATGAGATAACCTATCCACGGGAATAAGCCTAGTTTTTTTTGAAGAAATACAGCCGTAGAAACAGCAGGATTATAATGCCCCCCAGAGATATGTCCTCCGATAAAGATCATAACTAGTAATGTGAGCCCAATAATAAATGGAGCAGATTGCACTTGAGGTTCTATGAGAGTCATTCCTACAGCAAATACCAAAAAAAACGCTCCAATAAACTCCATTACATAATTTCTGATATTTTCATTCATAATGTTTTGTAAAATAATTAGTATTAAAAAATATAAAATAGATATAGTAAGAAAATTTAGACTATTTAAAAAGAAAATACAATAAAATTTTTTAGCCTGTTTATATTTTTTGTCTTTACAAAGATTATATATCTAGTAAATCTAGGTTAAAATTTAAAAAAATATTATCTCTAGTATAATAGTTTAGATATTTTTTTAAGATAAAAAATCAAAGACAATACATATTTTATGAATACTAGGTCTCAAAAAAAAATAGCTGTGAGCATGGGGGATCTAAATGGAGTCTCAGCCGAAATTATAGCAAAATTTTTTGGTGATGAGAAAAAAATTCTTTCCTTTATCCCTTATATTTATGGGGATCTTGCGATTTTTTATCAGTGGGCTGAAATTTTTCAAGGGCTCAAGGGGCATGATTGTGCTTATTGGCATATTTTTTTTCAAAGAGTAAAAAATAAAGATATTGTTTTTCCAAGAATTTTTCAAAAACAAGAGTACAAAATCAGTGTTCGTGCAGGAAAAATTTCTATGCAAAGTGGTATCGTTAGCTTTGATTGCTTACAGAGTGCTATTAAAGACACTATGGCAAAAAAAATGGACGCACTTGTTACTGCTCCTATTAACAAAGCTGCCTTGCAGTTAGCAGGTCTTCCTTACAAAGGACATACTCCTCTTCTAGTTAAGATGACAGGCGTCTCTAATTACACTATGGCTTTTACTAGTCCATTGCTTTCTATGGCTTTAGTTACAGATCATATTCCTCTAGCTCAAGTTGCCTCTAGTATCACAAAAGAAAAAATTTTACAAACAATCATTTTATGCGACAACTATGCAAAATTTTGTGGTAAAAAGTCTCCTAAAATTGCAGTTTGTGGTTTGAATCCACACGCAGGAGAAGAGCAAATTTTGGGACACGAAGAACAAGAAGTTATTGCTCCGGCTATCGCTTTAGCAAAAAAAGCAAAGATCAAGGTAGTAGGACCTATAGCAGCGGATAGTATTTTTTATAGAGTAAAAAGGGAGAAGTTAGATTTTATTATTGCTATGTATCATGATCAAGGTTTGGTAGGGTGGAAAAGTAATTTTTTAGAAAAATCAGCTCAGATTTCCTTAGGATTGCCTATTATTCGTACTAGTGTTAGTCACGGCACAGCTTTTGATATTGCTGGTCTAGGTATTGCGCAAGAGAGTAGTTTTGCCTACGCCTGTGAGCTAGCATGTCAAATGACTAAATAAGGCTCAGCAGAGTAGATAAATTATAAGATAATATGATTATAGTATTTACTTTTGAAAAGTTTAAATTAGGTAAAATCTACTATTTATGATAGCTATTCTTCAAAACAATTGGTGGTATTATTTACTTGCATTTAGTATAAGTTTTGTAAGTAGCTGGTGTGTATTTAAATTTGGAACAAAATTATTGCTTGTAGATAATTCTGTAACAAGAAGCTCTCACAAAGGGGGCGTTGCTAAAGGAGGAGGAATTGGTATAGTCTTTGTGGCTATCCTTCACTTTTTCGTATTTACTAGCAATATTTGGTTGTTGATAATTTGCTTATTGTCTTTTTTTTCTTTTTTAGGAGATCGCAAGGAAATTGCCGTTCAGCTAAGATTTTTGATGCAGTTTGTTTGCGCCTCAGGGATTTTATATTTTGCTAATCCATTTTTTTTTGGTGTTTCTTTGATGTGGATCTTTTTTGTATTTTTTTTGGTTGCTACCACAAACTTCTTCAATTTTATGGATGGTATTGACGGCATAGCTACGTTGAATGCTATTATCAGTTTTGTTTTTCTTGGCGTATATTCCCAAGTTTACGGGCTAGAAAATTGGATAGTATTTTGCGTGCTCATGGTTTTTGCTTTACTAGGTTTTTTACCTTGGAATCTTGCTTTTTTTCAAAGAAAAATTTTTATGGGAGATGTAGGAAGCGTATTTTTAGGTGCTAGTATTGCTACAAGCATCCTATTGATCTCACAAAGCTGGTTTGATTTTTTTCGTTTATGCTCTTTATTATTTCTTTTTTATTCCGATTGTGTGTTTACTTTATTTACTAAAAAATTAAGAAAAATAGATTTTTCTCAACCGCATAGATTGCATTTTTATCAAGTTTTAGCTAATGAAGCAGCGATACCTCACTTGGTTGTGTCTATCTATTATGCTCTAGTGCAAATTTGTATTGTAGCCTTGATTTTTATTTTTGCCAAAACTTGGCTAGTATTATTCGTATTGTTTTTTGTTATTTTGTTAACATTATTTTTATTTTATATTTATGTACGAAGACGAATTACTGGAATATTTTTCTAGCGGTCTAAAATGCAAGTTGTTTTTCTTGCATTTTTCTCTTATTCTAAAGGAACAAGACTTATAAAAATTATGAAAGTTAAAATCAAAATTCCTGCATCGTCTGCTAATTTAGGAGCTGGGTTTGATTGCCTTTCTTTAGGACTTAGCCTCTATAATCAATATGAAGTTGAGACGCACACTAAGGAAATAAGGTATAGTTTGACACCCTCGACTAACTTGAAACTAGCACATAATAAAATGCTGATAGCTTATCAAAATACTTGCAGGGCTTATGGTTTAGCAGTAATTCCTTTTTATACACATTGCTACATGCAAATTCCTATAGGCATGGGTTTAGGTTCTTCTGCGAATGCTATTTTGGCTGGTATTTTGTTAGCACGCGTAGTTCATAAAAAATCACTTGATAGACAAATAATTTTAAAAGACGCGTTGGCTATGGAGCAGCACCCAGATAATTTGTCTGGTTGTCTTTACGGAGGATTTAATATTTCTTTGATAGACAATGACGCAGTTAAAAATTTTAATTTTCGCATTGATAAGCAATTACACTGCATTATTGTTAAAATGATGGGTAATACAGATACAATAGAAAATAGACAAAGCCTACCTAAACAATATTCTGCAAAAGAAACAGTTTATAATTTGAGCAGGTCTGCTTTGCTTGGAGTAGCATTTGCTAAGCAAAATTTTGAGCTTTTAAGTTATGGATTAGAAGATGAGCTTCACCAAAAATATCGACTACCTCCACATTTAAAAATTAATAAACTCAAAAATAAGTTGCGAGGAGATGATTATTATGGACTAGCTCTGAGCGGTAGCGGTCCCTCGTTAATTATTTTTTGTTCTGCGATTTCTCAGAGAATTTTGTGTGCTCTAGACGAGCATTTTTCTCAAATAAAAGAAGATTTTAAAATTTATACTCTCAAGGTAGATAACGAAGGCGCAAGTGTTATAACTTAAAATATTTGCTAATGGCTCCAAAAAGAAGAGATCCTATTGACCTTATTATAATTCACAAAAACCAACCTTACCTGATTTCTCCTTATTTTGTGAAGAGAGTTTCTGCCAATCAAGGTAAATTTTTTTTTTATTACAAACTAGAGCCTATTAGGCTATCTGATTTTAAAAAAATTTCCTTTAAAAAAGTTCTCATTAGTTACCCCGACGTCAAGACATTCCTTCCATATCTGCCTGCTTTATATAAAAAAGAATACGATAATTTATGGGAAGCTATTTTGCCACCTCAAATGCTACAAGCAAAGCATAGATATATACAAGCCTTTCGGATCACTAGCACACAAATTCGCTTTGCCTACTACATGTATAATAAAAAAAATTTTTTTATGAAAAATATACCATTTGTACATAGTTTAGAACCAGCCGCTTCTTATTTTTTTAATAAAGCCCTTGCTTGCCCACAAAATAAAAATATTGCATTTTGCTTAGATAATGAAGTTATTATTATACAAAAATATTTTTCTGATATTCAGTATTTTCCCAATCTACAACAACTATCAAATACAGAATTTTTGCAAGCAGTGCAAAGTATTACTAATATTGAAATCAATGATATTTATTTTTTTTTAATCAAACAGAAAGAAAAAATAAATAATAATTTTATTGCAGAAAATAAATCTTTTTTCTTTCCTTCTTATCAAGATTTTTTTAGCAGTAAAAAACCTATATCTCAGAAAGCAAAGAGCAAAAAACATAATAAATCTGCTTTAGCTTACATAGGTTGTGTTGCAATGCTATGTTTTTCTTTTTTCTTTATTTTTAATAATTTTTATATTACACAAAAATTACACACAGAGTTAATTGAGCTTCGAAAATTACAAAAAAATTCCACTCAAAATAGTAAAACACAAAAATTATTCACTAGAGGAGTGACAGCGTTTCACCAACAAATACTACAAGAGCTTAGACAACGCTCGTTGCTTTTTCCCTCTAATATTTTAAAAGAAATAGAAAAATTACCGTTTGACGATTTTTGGCTTGTATTTTTTGAGCAAGACGATGCCAAAATTTTGCTCAAAATTGCTTCTCTAAAAACAGATTTTTGGGAGCAAAATAAAACAAAATGGCAAAAAATTTTAAAAAAAGATATATTTTTACTGGCAACAAAAGAGGAACAAATTACTTATTTTTCTCTAGAAATAAAACATGCTACTTACTAACACTTACATTAACCTTGCATTAAGCTCTTTTCATCAAGATGCTATGAAACAAATGCTAGGTTATGCTAGAGACGAAGCTAAAAAATTGAATCTGATTATTAACCAAGAGTTTTGGGTACCAGGTGCTATGGAATTACCTCTTTGCACTAGTAGAGCTGCCTCTACTAGTATTAGTGGAGCTAGTACTCGTGGAGTAGTTGTTTTGGGGATTATTGAAAAAGGAGAGACAGCCCATGGACTGGTAATGGCTCAAAGTGTTGTTTCTGCTTTGATTAGGTTACAATTAGAATTATCTATGCCTATGGGCATTGGAATTTTAGGTCCAGAAATTAGCGCAGAGCAAATACCGCCTCGCTTAGAGCCCTACGCTAGAAAAGCAGTAGCAGCTTTGCACGCAATGATAAAACAGATAGTATAAAAATCGTTATTTTCGAGGCTAGATTACGCCAACAAAGCAGCTCCAAAAACACCGCTAGCATCTCCTAATTTATTTGGAACAATAGCAGGAAGATGAGCTTGATGAGCTAAAATTTTTTTTACACAGTCCACTCCTTCTTGGTATAACAAAGGAAGGTTAGAAACTCCTCCTCCTAGCACTATTTTTTCGGGTTGAATAGCTAAAATTAAATTACTCATAATTCTACCAAAATTTTGTAAAAAATTTTGAAAGAAAGTTATAGCACGTTTGTCTTGTGCTAAAAAAAGATTATAAATTTCTAGTACAGATAGGTTTTGATTGTAAATCTTTGCAAATTTATTTTGTATTGCAGTACCAGATAGATAGGTTTCATGACATCCTTTTTGGGTACACCAACAAAGATCTCCAAAAAAATTAGAGCTTAGATGTCCTATTTCTCCTGCAAAGCCATGACAACCAGAAAGTATTTTTTTTTGAAAAATTAGCCCTCCTCCCATTCCTGTGCCAATGATAATTCCTAAAACAAGATTAGCATCTTGTGCTGCCCCCCAACAAGCCTCGCTGAGAGCGAAACAGTTGGCATCGTTTTCTACCATAATTTTTTGTAAAAATATATTTGCTAAATCTGTTTGCAAGTTTTGTCCATTTAGACATTGAGTATTGGAATTTAAGATTCTACCTGTTTTCTTAGAAATAAAACCCGGTATTCCTATACCTATTTTTGTTTTTACTCGTGGGGGTATTGCCTGTTTGAGCTCTTGTACTAATTGTGAGATCTTTTGCAGTATAGCCGCATAACCAGCATTGGCGTTGGTAGGAATTCTTTTTCTAACTATAGGTTTGCTAGAATTGTTTTGCAAGATGGCAACTTCTATTTTTGTTCCTCCTAGATCAATTCCTATTTTATACATGTTTTTTATCTATCCAATCTAAGTTATATTTGAGTGATAATTCTTGTAGTTTTTGTAAGGAAAATTTGCCTTGTCTTAATAAACTGATTTTAGGGAATGTAGTAAAATCGAGTAAACTCGAACAAGCAGCTCTGTCTGTTTTTCCTCCATCTAGTACAAAATCTACTTTAGATAATAAATTTGTTTCAATCTCTAGTATTTGATACGCAGTTGCTTGACCACTGATGTTAGCGCTTGTACCGACTATTGGTACTTGTAAGAATTGAATAAGTTTTTGAGCTAGAGGGTGAGAGGTAATACGAAAACCTATGCTTTGTGTATGAAAATTTTTTTGCGGTATATTGAGATAGTGAGACAGTTTATTTTTAGCTTTCAAAATAATAGTGGCTTCTCCTGCTCCTATAGCAGATAACACTTGTTTTTGATGTGGGTGCAGCTTGTTTGCATATTCTAATAACATTTTTAAGCTATCTACTAAAACTAGCAAAGGCAGGTTAGTTGCTCTTTTTTTAATCTGATAAATTTTTTGCACAGCGAAGTTAGAAGTTGCACAGCAACCAATGGCATAGACGCTTTCAGTAGGAAAAATAAAAATTTTATTTTGTAATAAGGAAGATTTTTGGGTTGCTAATAAATTGCTTATATTTTGGAATACTAGCATGTTTGTTACAAGACAATGATTATCATCATTGTTCAAGAATTAGAGCTTGCGCCTCAAATTTTATTCTGTTTTTAATTAAGGTAAAATTCCAACGCAAGCTGTTAGAGTGGTTAATGTATTGTCAACTTAAAATAGCAAATTACATCTTCTGTTTATCCCCGACAGGAATTGAACCCGTATCTAAAGATTAGGAATCTTTTGTTTTATCCTTTTAAACTACGGGGACTAAAATGATACGGAGCTACAAGCTTGCTTATTTGTTTGCTTCTTTAATAGATACTCTCATGTTGCCTCGTCTATCGTTTCCAGTTGCTTTGACAGTGACAACTTGCCCTTCTTTGAGGTAGTTTTTTAAGTCATCAATATGATCATGAGATATATCGGCAATATGTAAAAAACCATCAACACCTGGCAGACATTCTACATAAGCACCATAAGGTGTAATTTTTTTGACAACTGCTTCGTAGATTTTGCCAACTTCTATCTCTTTAACAAGGCTTTGAATAATAACTAATGCTGCTTCTGCACTTTTTTGATCGTAGGCGGCAATATTTACTAATCCTGTCTCATTGATATCTATTTTTACTCCTGTTTGAGAAACAATAGCTTTGATAGTTTGTCCTCCAGTGCCTATAATTTTTTTTATTTTAGAAGTATCTACTTTGTATTGAATATATCTTGGAGCATTATTTGCCAAAGTAGGTTTAGTTTGGGCAATAGTTTTACTCATAGTTTCTAAAATTTTTAAACGACCTTCTTTGGCTTGAGTAAGAGCTTCTTTCATTAACTCCTGAGATATACCATCAATTTTAATATCCATCTGTAAACCAGTAATACCATTCTTGGTACCAGCTACTTTAAAGTCCATATCTCCAATATGATCTTCGTCTCCTAAAATATCACTTAAAATAACATACTTATCTCCTTTTTTGACTAATCCCATAGCTATACCAGCTATAGCTTCAGTAATGGGGACGCCTCCATCCATCAAGGCTAAACTAGCACCACAAACAGAAGCCATAGAAGAAGAGCCATTAGATTCTAGAATTTCTGATACTATACGAACAGTATAAGGAAAATTTTGATCTAGTGGTGGTAGTAAACCTGCTATGCTTTTTTCTACTAGTTTGCCATGCCCTATTTCTCTACGGCTAGGTGGTCCTGCTCTCTTTACTTCTCCAACGCAAAAAGCGGGAAAATTATAATGCAAATAAAATCTTTTTTGTTCATTACTTACTACATTATCTACCATTTGTGCGTCTTCTTTGGTGCCTAGAGTTAACACTACAAGTGCTTGAGTTTCTCCTCTAGTAAACAAGGCTGAGCCGTGTGTTTCTGGTAGTATCCCTAACTCACAAGTTATAGGACGAATATCTGTATTTTTTCTTCCATCTACTCTATGATTATTCAGTAGAATTTCTTCTCTAATAATGTTTTTAGCAGTATCCCCTAAAAGGGTTTTAATAGCGCTTGCTGTTTCTTCTGTAGAGTATTCGCTTATAGCTGCACTGGTTACTTCCTTTATCTTTTGAGACCTTTTGATTTTTGTTTTTTCAAAAAGTGCTTCCTGTAATTTAGATTTAGTAGTTGTTAAGATTTTCTCTTCTGGAATTTCTATTTTTGAGGTTAAATTTATCGGAGCAGTCATTTTTGGTTTTCCAACTTGCTCGGCTAATTCTTTTTGGATTTTGATTAGTGGCTGTGCATATTGAAAGCCAAAATCTAAGCCTTTGAGCATGGTTTCTTCATCTAATTGGTTTGCATTTGCCTCTACCATCACAATAGAGCTATCAGAAGCGACTATAAATAAATCCATTAAGCTATTTTCTAAAACTTCAGTATTAGGGTTTGCTATAAATTTTCCGTCTACAAAACCTACTCTTACTCCAGCTATAGGGTTATGAAAAGGAAGATCAGAAATTAACAAACTCGCAGAAGCACTTAAAATCGCTAAAGATTCAGGAGCAAAATCTGCTTTGTAGCTTAACACAGTTGAAATAACTTGAGTTTCTGCTTTATACCAATCTTCAAATAAAGGACGAAGAGGTCTATCCATAAGACGCGAAGTCAAAATTTCAAAATCAGATTGCCTATTTTCTCTTTTTATAAAACCTCCTGGTATTTTGCCGTGAGAGTAATGTTTAATATAAAATTGACAGGTTAAGGGAAAAAAATTTAACTCATGGTTTATATTATCGCTACCTACTGCAACGGTTAAAATTACAGTGTTGCCGTGTTTTACAGTGACAGCTCCATTAGCTTGTTTTGCTAACTTACCAGTTTCTAGTACTAGCGGAGTGCCAGCTAAATCTACTTCTATTTTATTCATTTTTTATAGTATTTAATTTTATTAAAGAATTATTGATTTTGATCAATAACTCATAAATTTTATGCAAACCTTAGTTAAATCTTTGAAAATTATCGTCACACCACTAACTGTTGTTTATTAAGCAATTATTAAATTACTTGGTAAACAAAAATTATGATTTACCAATAAATTATAATTTGAACAGTATGCACTCTGCAATTTAACTTACAGCAAAGAGCTCTGCTTTAGACAAACAATAAGAATGCTTCACACAAGGGGACAAACAATTATTTTCTAATTGATAGTTGTGAGATCAAGTCAAGATATTCTTGATTATTTTGTTTTTTTAAATAATTAAGAAACTTTTTTCTTTTACCTACAAGATAAAGCAGGCTTTTTTGAGCAGAAAAATCTTCTTTGTGAATTTTAAAATGTTTTGTTAAATAAGCAATTCTAGCAGTTAGTAAAGCTATTTGAGTAGCTGTAGATCCTGTATTCTTTGTACTATTGCCATATTTTTTAACAATCTCACCTTTGTCCTTTTTTGTAAGCATTATTTTAATTCAAATAAATAATTTCCTAGGTTGAAAGAATAATCTTTTTTGATCTCTCAAGGCAACTCCAGCTGCAATTAAACTTTGTTTCAAAAAAATAAAAACTTCTTTTTGAGTGTTTATTTCTTGGTTAATTTCTATTTTTTGCCCCTTTCTAACAGGAGCGATTGCACCAGCATGGATGTTGACTAAAGTATAGTTATTCAACAAATCCCAAGGTTCTAACATAAAAGCTTTATCGTATTCTTTTTTTAGTATTTCGTCAAGTGAAACTATGTTTTCTTGGGTAAATTTTTTTCCTATTTTTATTCTTGTTAATTCCTCTAAAATAGCACAGGTTCCTAAGTTTTGCCCAATATCTTTAGCTAGTGAACGAATATAACACCCCTTAGAACAGCATATTTTTAGCTCAAGTAGAGGGTGTTTGTAAGATAATAAATTTATAGTAAAAATGGTTATTTTTTTTTTCTTTTTTGGAATTTCAATATTTTTTCTTGCGTAATAGTATTGAGGTTTTCCCTTATATTTTAGAGCAGAGTAGAGAGGTACTTCTTGTAGTAACTCTCTTTGAAATCCTTTGATAACTTGTTTTACCTGAGCTAAAGCAAAAGGTAAAATATCAAAAGAAGTTATTTTGCTTTCTGTGTCTAGAGTAATAGAAGCAGAGCCTAAACGAATTCTTGCTAGGTATGTTTTGTCTTCATCTTGAAAATATGGAATAAGTTTTGTATATTTTCCTGCAAAAATAGGCAACACTCCTGTAGCGATAGGATCTAGAGTCCCTAAGTGTCCGATTTTTTTTTGTTGGTAGTGTTTCTTCAAAAAACTAGCTGCTTTGACACAGCACATACCTTTTGGTTTGGCAAGATTGATGATAAAATTATTCAATTTAACTTACATAAAATTGTCTAAGTACTAGCTATTAAAATATTATTATTTAATTTAAGTGTCGGCTTTGATATTCGTCCCAAGCCTTGTATTCCCATTCTTTATCTTGATAAAACTCCAACGCTTCTATATAGCGAATAGCAAGCTCAGCGTTAGTTATAAGAGGAATGGCTGTATTTACTGCCTTTCTTCTAATTTGATAATCGTCAGTAATCTCTTTTTCTTGAAAATTTTTTGGAATATTAATCACCAAGTCTAAATCTTCGTTTGTAATCAAATTTAAAACATGTTTTCCTTTTTTTTGTGGCCAAGCGGTATAAGTAGAAGTAATTTTATGTTTTTTTAAAAATTTATAAGTTCCTGGAGTAGCATATATTTGTACTTGCATTTGTATTAGTTTTTCGCAACTAGCTAGTAGGTTATATTTTGTTTGTTTAGGTCCGCTAGATAGTAAAACTTTTTTAATTGTTTTTTTAAAACCTACAGACACTAGTGCTTTTAGTAAGGCTTCATAAAAATTATCTCCTAAGCAACCTACTTCTCCCGTTGACGCCATCTCTACTCCTAAAGTAGGATCTGCTCCTGTTAACCTAGTAAAAGAAAATTGCGATGCTTTTACTCCAATATAATCTAAAGAAAGATAAGTATTAAAAATGGGATTGAGTTTTTTTTTGAGAATAGCTTTGGTTGCTAGCTCAATAAAATTAATCTTTGTAGTTTTGGATACAAAAGGAAACGAGCGACTTGCTCGTAAGTTACATTCTATAACTTTGATTTGGTTGTTTCTTGCTAAAAATTGAATATTCAAAGGACCACTTACTTTTAATGCTTTAGCAATTTTTTTGCTTATTTTCTCAACTTGTCGCAAGGTTTCAAGATAAATTTTTTGAGGAGGTAAAACCAAAGTAGCATCTCCAGAATGTACTCCTGCATTTTCTAAATGCTCGCTAATAGCAAAAATAATTATTTCTCCTTCACTAGCCACTGCATCAAATTCTATTTCTTTAGCATTTTGTAAAAATTGCGAAATAACAACCGGATAGTTTGGTGATATTTTTTTGGTGTTTATCAAAATTTTTTCTAATTCTTTTTTTGATGTAGCTACGCCCATAGCGCCGCCACTAAGTACATAAGATGGTCGAACTAGCACAGGATAGCTAACTTGTTGTGCAAATTCAACGGCATTTTTGTAGCTTTGTACTTCTTGCCAGCAAGGTTGCCTAATCTCTAAGCTGTCTAGTAGAGAAGAAAATTTATGTCTGTCTTCTGCGTTATCAATCATTTTAGCAGGTGTACCTAAAATACGAATACCTGCTTGCTCTAGTGGTATAGCTAGGTTATTGGCAGTTTGCCCTCCCATAGAAATCATTACTCCATATGCTTGCTCTTTATAAAAAATCTCTATTACACTTTCTAAAGAAATCTCATCAAAATAAAGCTTATCTGCAACATCGTAATCTGTGGAGACAGTTTCTGGGTTAAAATTTATTAATACCGAGCAATAGCCTTCTTTAGCAATAGTTTGGATAGCATTTACACAACACCAATCAAACTCTACTGAGCTTCCTATACGGTAACTGCCCGCACCTAATGTAATAATGGATTGTTTTTTTTGAATAGTGATATCGTCTGTTGACGCCGAATAGGTCAAATAAAGGTAGTTGGTTAGTGTAGGGTATTCTCCAGCTAGAGTGTCTATTTGTTTCACACAAGGTCTAATATTGTTTTGATGACGAAAGTCTCTAATCTTTTGCTCTGTGAGAGCTAATGCTTGTGCAATTTGTAAGTCAGAAAAACCATTTTTTTTACACTCTAGCATTTTTTCTTTGCACAAAACGTCATGATCAATTTTTTTGTAAAATTTAACTAAATCTTCTAATTGATATAGAAACCATTTGTCTATCAAGGTGTAGGTGTGAACTTCATCCGCACTCATTCCTAATTGGAAAGCTTGTGCTATGGCGTAGATTCTCTCATCGGTAGGATTTTGAAGCACTTCTATCACTTCGGATCTATCTTGCAAGATACTCTTTGTTTCTTTACCAATAAAGCCTGTAAAACCTAAATCCAACATGCGAATAGCTTTTTGCAAAGATTCTTTAAAAGAGCGTGAAATTGCCATTACTTCTCCTACAGATTTCATACTAGTTCCCAATTTTTTAGAGGCTAAATGGAATTTTTGTAAATCCCAACGTGGCATTTTAACAACTACATAATCTAAAGCAGGCTCAAAGCAAGCTTGGGTTGTTTTGGTAACAGAATTTTTAATCTCTGGTAGTGTGTAACCCAAAGCTAGTTTAGTAGCGATGTAAGCTAATGGATAACCTGTGGCTTTAGAAGCTAGTGCTGAACTACGAGAAAGCCTGGCGTTTACTTCAATGACGCGGTATTCCATAGAGCTAGGGTGGAGTGCGTATTGTATATTGCATTCACCAATGACTTTTAGATGTCTGATGGTTTTGATTGATATTTCCCTGAGAAAAAAATACTCTTCGTTTGTTAAGGTTTGACTAGGAGCAATGACGATAGATTCTCCCGTATGTATACCAAGAGGATCTAGATTTTCCATATTACACACAGTAATACAGTTATCTAACCTATCGCGTACTACTTCGTATTCTATTTCTTTCCAACCTCGTAAATACTCCTCTATCAAAATTTGTTTAGTGTAGAAAAAAGCATCAGAGCTGAGTTTGATGAGAGTTTTTTTATCTTTACAAATACCAGAGCCTAATCCTCCTAGAGCAAATGAAAGACGTAGCATCACAGGGTAGTCTAGCTGTTCGGCAACTTTGCAAGCGTCTGCTACTGAGGTTACACTTTGACTTTTTGGGTGATGAACTCCAATTTTTGTCAGCTCTTGGTTGAAGAGCTCTCTATCTTCTGTAATGCGAATGGTATGAGGAGAAGTACCTAAAATTGCTACATTGTATTTTGCTAAAATTCCTTTTTTTTGTAAGTCTAGACCGCAGTTTAGTGCTGTTTGTCCGCCAAAGGAGAGTAAAATTCCCGTAGGTCTTTCTTTAGCTATGATTTTTTCTATATTTTCTGTATCAATTGGCAGCAGGTAAAATCGGTTTGCTAATCCTTGTGATGTTTGTACGGTAGCAATATTAGGGTTAATTAGAATAGTTTCAACACCTTCGTCTTTTAGTGCTTTGATTGCTTGTGATCCAGAATAGTCAAATTCACCAGCTTCACCAATTTTTAAGGCTGCACTACCAATGATAATTACCTTTTGTTTCATTTTTATGGGAAAAATATCTTTTTTTAAGTTTTATGCAATAAAGCAGCGAATTCATCGAACAAATAATCACTATCTGTAGGACCAGGCATTGCCTCAGGATGAAATTGCACAGAACGAATAGGCAGTTTTTGATGACTAATGCCTTCATTGCTACCGTCATTAGCGTTGACAAACCATACCTTCCAATCTTTAGTGATACTCTTGTTATCTACTGCATATCCATGATTTTGCGAGGTTATGAGACAACGATGAGTACCTGTTTCTAAACAAGGTTGGTTGTAAGAGCGATGTCCAAAAGGCATTTTGTAAGTTTTTGCCCCTGCAGCAGCAGCAATTAGTTGATGACCCAAGCAAATACCAAAAATAGGTTTTTGTTTTGTAAATTCTTTTTTAATCTTTGCTATGATAGGAGTTAAATAAGCTGGGTTTCCTGGTCCATTGCCTAGCATTAGCCCATCGTATTTTATGCTAGCAAGATCGTAGTTCCACGGCACCCATACTACACTTAGCCCTCTTTTTAGTAAGGAGCGAATAATATTGTGTTTACAACCTGTATCCAACAGTAAAACTTTTTTGTCGCCACCTTCAAATAGTATAGGCTCGCGTATACTTACCTTACTAACCAAGTTGGTTGTATTAGGGTCATAGAACTTTTGAGTTGTTTGTGATTGAAAGCAAATTTTAGCGAGCTGACTACCTTGAGAGCGAAGCGTCTTTGTTAACTCTCTAGTATCTATACCCTGTAAACCTACAATCTGTTGATCTTTCATCCAATTCTGCAAAGAGCATTTAGCACTCCAGTGGTGGTGTCTAGTTAAACTACTAACTACAATCGCCCTAAGAAAAATTTTTCGTGATTCAAAATGTTTTAACAGTTGGTCTTTAATCTCTTGAGATGCTATACCATAATTACCAATCAAGGGATAAGTAAAAACAACAATTTGTTCTGCGTATGAAGGGTCTGTCATAGCTTCTAGATAACCTACCATACCAGTAGTAAAGACTAATTCTCCTGCTGTCTCTTGTCGGTATCCAAATGACTTTGCAGAAAAACTTGTGCCATCTTTTAAAATTAACTTCATCACAGCAACTTACAAAAAATTCTTATTTTAAGGTTATGGTAAAGATATTTTTTGGGCAATAGCAAATTTTTAAGTATTTTTTGACCGCTCTCAAAAAAAATATCTATTAGTTTCTTCAAATATTCAATAACAAAAGCCACAACACAGATAAAATTGTTGTTTTGAGTATGATAGTAATTTTTTAGTTAATTTTTGTTTTGTAAGCACTGACTTAACTTTTATCTAAATAAAACGGCTTGCCTAAACAAGCTGGAATTTGCAATCTCATGCTAGCACTATCTGAAGAAATAATAATTAACACCAAAATAGTTGCAGCATAAGGCAACATAGACATTAATGCGGGTGAAATTCCTACACCTAATCCTTGTAGATAAAGCTGTGCTAATAAAATTCCACCAAAAATATAAGATCCAAGCATCAAGTTATAGGGTTTCCAAGTAGCAAAAACAACAAGCCCCAGAGCAATCCATCCTCTGCCCGCTGTAATTCCTTCTGCCCAGTGAGGAGTATAGATTAAAGATAGGTACGCTCCACCAATACCCGCCATAGCACTACCAAAAGCAATTGCTAAATAACGTATTTTAGTTACCGAATAACCGAGAGCGTAAGCAGTGTAATGATTTTCTCCTACCGCTCTTAGTATCATGCCCGCTCTTGTTTTTTGTAAGAAAAATTGTACAAAAAATACCATAGCAATAGAAAAATAAACCAAAAAATCCTGTTGGAATAACAATTTTCCTAGCAATGGAATTTTGTGTAACCAAGGTATGGAGATAGTTGGGATTTTTTCAATGGTAACTCCTATATAATTTTTTCCAATTAAAGCACTTAGTCCAATGCCAAAAATACTTACAGCTAATCCTGTAGCTACTTGATTAGTTTTTAGAGTTTGAGTAAGAAAAGCAAAAACCATAGCAAATAAAGCGCTAGCAGCAGCTGCGACCAAAAAACCTAGGCTAGAAATTCCAGTGGTGCTAGCAGCTACAAAACCTGTAACTGCTCCTATAAGCATCAATCCTTCTAACCCTAAATTGAGTACTCCTGATTTTTCTGTAATGATCTCGCCTGTAGCTACCAATAATAATGGAGTGGCAGCTACCAACATAGATGATAAAATAATCCCAATGCTATCTAACATTCTAGATTTTTGTCATAGTAAGTTTGTGTGTATAAAAAAAATCACAAGCAAGCAAGAAAAACAAAAGCATTCCTTGAAAAATTCCAATTACTGCTTTCGGAAACCCTAACTCTAATTGTGCAATCTCGCCTCCTATGTAAGATGTAGCTAGTAAGATACCAGCAAGGAAGATTCCTACAGGGTGCAGTCTGCCTAAAAACGCAACAATAATTGCAGTATATCCGTAACCTATGTTAAATGTAGTGGTTATTTGTTTTACAGCTCCGTTGACCTCAAGCATTCCAGCCAATCCCGCAAAAGCACCACTCAATAACATAGAAACCCAAATAATTTTTTTTTGACTAATTCCTGCATAGGCTCCTGCTTTGGGTGAGAGACCTATGACTTGTAATTGAAATCCTAAAAGAGTTTTTTTGATAATTATCCAAACTACTAATGTAGATAGCAGCACCAGAAATACACCTGCATGCAATCTTGTTCCGCTTAGCAAAACGGGAAGTAAAGTTGCAGATGAAAAAATTTTAGACTCTGGAAAATTAAAACCGTCTGGATCTTTTAGTACGCCGTGCACTAAATAAACTAGTAAAAAAAAAGCAATGTAATTTAACATTAAGCTAGATAGTATTTCATTTACATTGAATTTTGTACGGAAGAAAGCAGGAAGCGCTGCCCACAAAGCCCCAGCAATAATACCTGAGATACAAATTATTGGTAGTAACCAAACTCCTTCTTTGTCTATAAAATACAAACTAACACTCGCAGCTCCTAAAGCCCCTAGAATAAATTGTCCTTCTCCCCCAATATTCCAAACTCCTGCTCTAAAACCTATAGACAATCCTAGTGCTATCAAAATAAGGGGGATCGCTTTGATAGTAATTTCTCCTAAATTGTATAAAGTGCTAAAAGGTTTTAAGAAAAAAGCAATGAAAGATTCTGTTGCAGGGTAACCTAAAAGATAAAATAAGAAAACGCCAGCAGATAAAGAGCATAGCACCGCCAATAAAGGAGAAAAAAAAGTCCAAAAGACAGATTTTTGCTCTCTGACCTCTAATTTAATTTTCATTGTAAACTTGCGTATGGTTATAATAAGCTCATTACTATATACTAAGTAATTGTAGTATTGTTTCTAATTTATGGCAATTTTTTCAAAAAAAAACAATAGATCTAGATAGTTATTTATGATACATAAGCTCAGACAAAAACAAAGATTGCTTTTGCTTTGTTTTTTTTACTCTAGTAGTTTATTTGTTACAGATTCTGTTTTTTCGCTAGAATTTTTACGTCAAATAACAATACAGGCTAGTGCTTATCAAACTAGCTCTCGTGAAATAAAAATTGTATTACAAGGCAATTTAGAAAAAACTTGGTATATTTATGCTATACAAAACAAATCTAATTTTCCCTTAGCAACAAAAATAAAATTTTTAAACAATAATTGGCAACAAATTAATTTAATTGAGTCTCAGCCTTCCAAGATTTATGATGCACTTGCAAGGAGTATTCTAGCTGTACATAAGAATATTTTTGAATTTACGCAAACAGCAATTTGGAAAGGCAAAACTCCTGTACCTACTAGCACTAGTATGGCACTAGTGTTTCAGATTTGTAACCAAAAAATTTGCTCCCTAGAGCAAACAATAAATTTTCATATTCTAATTAAATGAAGATTAACTACTTAAAAAGCAATAAAATAACAAAATTGATTTAAATTTTTTTTATTTCGCTATATTATGTACGGTGATGCAGGCATAAGGATTTTAGTGCTTGCCTCTAAGCAATAAAATATTGCATTTATCAAAGCTGACACTAAGGTAACTAGCAAGCCTAGTAGTTTCAAAATAGAAAACACAAAATGAGCACCCAAAATACCATTATTAAATTAGACAATGTTAGCAAGTCTTTTGATGCTATTCAAATTGTTTCTAATCTCAATATGCAAGTTAACGATAAGGAGTTTATTTCTATTTTAGGACCTTCTGGTTGTGGTAAAACCACTATACTCAAACTTATTGCAGGATTAGAAGATGTAGACAAGGGTGTTATTTCTTTATCAGGAGAAGTAGTCTCTAACCAAAAATTTACACTAGCCCCAGACAAAAGAAAAATTGGTATGGTCTTCCAAGATTATGCTTTATTCCCTCATCTTTCTGTGGAAGAAAATATTGCCTTTGGTTTACGGGGAGGAGTCAAAAAAAACAAGAAAAAAGTTTTTGAAATGATCGAGTTAGTGAAACTAGAAGGCAAAGAAAAACAAATGCCCTATAAGTTATCAGGTGGAGAGCAACAAAGAGTTGCGGTAGCACGAGCTTTAGCTCCAGAGCCTAGTGTGATTTTATTAGACGAATCTTTTGCTAGTTTGGATGCCAAACTTCGCCTGCAGTTAAGAGATATGATTTATGCTATTTTTCGTGCCAAAGGTGTGACTTCTATTTTAGTTACGCACGATCAATCTGAGGCTTTTGCTTTTTCTGATAAAGTTTTTTTAGTGCGAGATGGCAAAATTTTACAGTATGGTTCACCTCGTGAAATTTATGAAAACCCTTCTTCTGATTGGGTAGCTTCTTTTGTGGGTGAAACTAATATTTTAAATTTTGAGAGTGCGGGGAGTTGTTTTGAGTCTATTGTAGGAAGAGGAATCAAACAAAAAGAAAATGAGCAAATTATTATACGACCAGAAGATATTTGCTTAGAGGAAAACAAGAGCAATAGCAATGGAGTTATTTTTAGAGTGCAGTATTTAGGAGATAAGGAATTTGTTTTTGTCAGGATGCAAGACGGCTGCTCTATTAAAGTTAGAATGGATAAAAATCATAGGTTTTATAAAGAGCAAAAAGTAAAACTTACCGCCAAAAAATATTATACTTTTTCTGCGTCTAGTCTAGATTGATGGAATATTTGAGTACGCGCAATCAGCATCGTTTATTTTCGTTTTCACAGGTAGTTTTAGAAGGACTTGCTCCAGATGGTGGTTTATTTGTCCCTAAGAGTATTCCAAATTTTTCTAGTAATCTCGACGAGCTAGCGAGGTTAAATTATCAAGAGTTAGCAGCTGAGCTTTTTGTTCCTTTTTGTGCACCTTGTCTTTCTAAAAGTCAATTACAAACTATAGTGCAGAGTGCTTATAGCTCGTTTCCCAGCACTCCTTTACGCCTTGTGCATCTATCAAATCATTCTATACTAGAGCTTTTTTATGGTCCAACTCTATCTTTTAAAGATTATGCTCTGCAGCTATTAGCAGAATTTTTTGAGCAACTTTTACCAAGAGGACAGCAACTCAATCTTCTTGCGGCTACTTCTGGAGATACAGGCAGCGCTGCAATCGCGGCAGTAGCGGGCAAGAAAAATTTAGCTATTTTTACACTTTTTCCTGATGGAAAAGTTAGCCCCATTCAAAAGTTGCAGATGACGAGCGCTGAGGCTGCTAATGTTTACAATCTAGCAGTAGCGGGTAATTTTGACGATTGTCAAAAAATTATCAAACAAATTTTTGCAGATTTAAATTTTAAAAATAAATTTCAACTTGGAGCAGTGAATTCTATCAATTGGGCTAGAATACTAGGTCAAATTCCGCATTATTTTTACGCAGGTCTCAGACACAAAAAAGCATTCCCTAAAGAGCCATTGAAGTTTTGCATTCCCACAGGCAACTTTGGGCATATTTATGCTGGGTTTATTGCTCGTCAAATGGGTCTGCCTATAGAGCAACTTATTTTAGCTACCAACGAAAATAATATTTTAACTCGCGTAGTGCAAAGCGGTGAGTATAAAATTCAGCAAGCAGTAACAACTCTTGCTCCTGCTATGGATATTCAAAGGGCTAGTAACTTTGAAAGATATCTTTATCATCTATACGGTGGAAATACAAAGCAAATTACAAGCCTCATGCTAGATTTACAGAATACTAATTTTTTTATGCTACCAGATACAAAGCGACAAAGAATTAAACAAGATTTTCTTTCAGAAACAGCAAGCAAACAAGAAGTTATCCATACTATCAAAAAATATTATAAAACAGAAAATTATTTGATGGATCCTCATACAGCGGTAGGTGTGAGTGCAGCGACTAAATTGTCAAAAGAGCGCACTATCTGCTTATCTACAGCGCATTACGCTAAATTTTATGAAACTATTGAAAAAATTATTAACTCAAAAGTAGAATTACCACCTAGCATCAAAAAACTTTTTGTCAAAACGCAAAGGTTTGATAGAGTTGCAGCTTCTAGCGAGCAGGTAACTAGATTTATGTTAAACAAACTATCTTGATTTTTTGGGGATTGCAGTTATGCGAATAATGTTGAAAACAGGCGATTTATAAAATTTAAAATATCATCTTGTGAGCTTAATTTTGCTAAGTCTCAAACTAGTTCTAAACCAATAGTATTATAAGGTAAAATAAGCTAGGATATCACAAGACTTGACGAATAGTGTTTTGAGCAAGGATAGGATATAGTGCGTCATGAGGTAGTGTTACGATTATAATTATTTTTTAAAGATTTTTATGAAAAAACAAAAATTTTCTTTATATGTCTTTTTTTATATTATTGTTATTCTTTTTTTGTGTGACCAGACCTCTAAGTATTTTGCTAGATTATTTTTAGCAGATGGGCAAGTTATACAATTCATTCCTAATTTTTTGGATTTGCTCTATGTAGCAAACAAAGGTATGGCTTGGAGTATTTTTGCAACTGTTCCATCTTATATTCAAATTCCATTTTTGTTTATTCTACCTTCATTATTTACAATTGTAATTTTAACCTATGCAATTCGTTCTTGGGATAATTTGGTTAGCTCACAAAAGCTAGGGTGGGCGCTGATTTTAGCAGGTGCTACGGGTAATTTGTTTGACAGGTTTGTTTTCCAAGCGGTAACAGATTTTATGCATTTTAGGTTTTTTACCACTAGTTTTTTTGTCAATAATTTAGCAGATGATTTTATTTCTATTGGGGTTTTATTAGTTTTGTGGAAGGATATTAGCAGGTTTAATTTTAGTTATAAAAGAAAATGAAAAAATATATTTTAATTTTTAGTTTTTGTTTGGTCCCTATCTATGCTTTTAGCATTACGGAGCTGAAATTTTGGCAGTTTTGGAGTGAAGACTGGATCAAACCTGTAATTGAAAAATTTGAAGCAGAAAATCCAGATATTAGAGTTGTGTTAGAAAGGTTAACTTGGGCAGATGGTTTCAATAAAATTGTCACTGCTTTTGCTGCTAATCAAGCTCCTGATGTGATTGAGGTAGGCTCTACCTGGATTGCTGGTTTTAGTCAAGATGGAGGATTAAAAGCTATAGAGCCAAAAGATTTACTCCGTAGCTTATCAAACTGGGAGCCTACTTATTATCAAGGCAAGTATTACGGCGTACCTTGGACTCTTTCTACGGGGGCTTTGTTTTATAACAAGGACTTGTTAGCAAAAGCAGGATTCTCTGCTCCACCAAAAAACTGGGATGAGTTGCTCAAACAATCAAAGGCGATTCAAAACTTAAGCAAAGATATTTATGGATATGGATTAAAAACGGGCGCTTATACTACTTGGCAGAAGTTTCTACCTTTTGCTTGGTCTAATGGAGCTAAACTAATTCATTCTGATTGGAAAACAACGGGGGTTAATAGCAAACCTTTTTTTGAAGCAGTCCAATTTTATAATCTCCTCAAGCAATATAGTTTGTTTGATGAAAATATTGTAGTAAGAAAACAATTTCAATCAGGCAAACTAGGGTTTATGCTCGAAGAGCCTGGACAAATCGTTAGATTTCATAAGGAATCTCCTAGTTTAAATTTTGCAGTGACTCCTTTGCCAGTGGCTCCTACTGGTAAAAGTGTAAACTTTGCTGGTGCGCAGGTGCTTGCTATTACCAAAAATACAAAGAATCAGGAGCTAGCAGAAAAATTAATTCGCTTTTTGGTTAGACCAGAAAATACTAAAGTAATTACAGAGCGCATTACTACTTTGTTTCCGTCAGATAAAAAAGCTGTGCACTCTGATTTTTATCAAAAAGAACATCCGGAGTTACTTGTTTTTTTAGAAACCTTAAAAACAGCTACTTCTCCGCAGGCACACCCGCGTTGGATTGAAATACAAGAAATATTGACAGAGCAATTAGAGAGGATTTTATTTGGAGAAAATATCAACAAAGCTCTTCAAACAGCAGAAAAAAGAATTCAATTTATTTTGAATGAAGAACTATAAGTAATCAAAATTTTGAATATGGCTATCAATTTTGCTCAAGAAGTTTTAGATAGATGCGATACCTTGGCTTTGCATAGTGAAAGCAAAGAAAATATTACTAGGAGATTTTTAACAGCTCCTATGAGGCAAGTGCATCGCTTGGTTACAAGTTGGATGGAAGAAGTTGGATTGAGTGTGAGAGTAGATAATATTGGTAATATTATAGGTAGTTATATTTACAAAAAAAATTCACCTACACTGATCATAGGATCTCATTTAGACACTGTAGTTAACGCAGGAAAATATGATGGGATTTTAGGTTTTTTACTTCCCTTGTCTTTATTAAAAATTCTGCAAAAAAAAAATATAACCTTGAAACACAATATAGAAGTAATTGGATTTTCTGACGAGGAGGGCTCTAGGTATAGAAAAAATTTTTTAGGAAGTTTAGGGAGAATTGGTAGGTTTCCTTTAGAATATTTACAAGAGTTAGACCAAGACGGAATATCTATGAAGGAAGCTATTGAAAACTTTGGTTTAACTCCTACTAAAATCAATCAAACTAGCAAGTTTCAAAAGGGAGATTTATTTTTAGAAATACACACAGAGCAGGGGTTTGTATTACAAAATAGCGGAGTGTCTTTGGGTATTGTCAATGGCATAGTCGGACAAACTCATTGGATGATGGAGTTTGCAGGAAAGGCAAATCATGCAGGTACTTGTTTGATGGGCGATAGACAAGACGCTCTTGTTTGTGCCTCTAAGGCAATTTTGTATATTACCAAAGAAGCTTGTAGCCAAGACGGTTTGGTTGCAACTTGTGGTGAAATAGTCAATTACCCTAATAGCGTTAATATTATTAGCGATAAAACACTGCTAACTTTAGATGTACGTCATTATAACAATGAAATAAGAGAGCAGTTTTTGATTAAAACTGCTAAACATTTACAAAAATTAGCAAATGATAGCAATGTTGGTTTTAAAAAAAGTATTTTAGGCACTAAAAATACTGTAGAGTGCTCAGCTCAAGTCAAAAAATTACTTAGCCAATCTTTTAAAAATCAAAATATAGAGCCTTATTATCTAAATAGTGGTGCAGGTCATGACGCTATGATTATGGCGAGTAGTATGCCTGCGGCAATGTTATTTGTGAGAAGCCCTAATGGAGTTAGTCATCACCCTAGCGAGCTAGTGTATTTAGCAGATATTGAAAAAGCACTCAAAGTTTTAACTGACTTTCTTTGTTGCCTCTAACACCTGATGCAATTATTATAAAGACATTAGCTACTAGTTTTTAAAAGAAGCAATTTATTTTTACACAGTATACTAGAATATAAAATTTGAGTATTTTTGTATATGTAACATAACTATAATGTCAAGCATTAACTTTATAGAGTACATTGCTCCTTATTATTTTAAACTTATTATTTTAGTAGGTTTCCACTGTTGGTTGTTATCTTGGATTATGTTTTTTAAAAAACAACAAAGGTTATTCCCTCTAGTTTTTGCTGCTGCTATTCTATTGGTCTTGTTACAAACTTCTTACTTTGTTATTTGGGGTCTACAATACTGGTTGCAATCTAGTATGATTGTGTTTTTTTGTGCTTTTGCTATCAATTTAGCATTTATTTTTATTATCAAAATCAAAAATGAAATTTACTGGAGCTTGGTGCTGTCTGGATTTGTATTTTTTTTGCTAATTTTGTCCTTTGTATTATTAAAACATCGTAGCGATTTTTTAGCACAACAATTAGTTTTACAAAAAATATTGCTTTTTATCCATGTTGTGTTTTTTATTTTTACCTATTTAATTTTTTCTATTGTATTTATCACTAGCATTTTTTTTCTTATTTGTGATTTTCAGCTTAAGCAGAAAAGAGTATCTCTAAATCGCTATTTACCTAGCATTAGCACATTGCAAAGCAATAATAGTTTTTTAATAAACATAGGTTTTTTTTGCTTGTCTGTAGCTATTTTTTTATCTTTATTTATAGGAGGCAGTAATTTACAACAAAATTTTTTTTTAACTTGGAATTTAAGGCTATTGCTTCCTATCTTTTTTTGGTTTATTTATGGTATTTTCATTCTATGGAAGAATTTTTATACGATTTCTCATTCTTTTGAAGCTAAAATAAATATGTTGTTATACTTTTTTGCAATAGTTGTTTTCTTTTATGAAACTAGATATCTAATATAAAAATATTGACTATGATTGCTCAAAAATTTGGAGGAACTTCACTTGGAAAAAAAGGAGGTCTTAAAAGAGCTACTACTATTGTTGTTGATTATTTAAAACAGGATAATATAGTGGTAACAGTGTCAGCGCTGAGTGATCAAGATAAAAAAGAAGGGACTACAACTAAATTATTAGAGGCTGCTCAGCTAGCAGTTAAAAATAAGGGAGGTACTCAAAAAATTATTCAAGAGTTACAAGAAAAACATTTTTTGTATTTACACCAGATTAAGAGTCAAAAAATCAAGGAAAATTGCTACAAATATGTAGAAAAAAAACTAACTGCTTTGAAAGAATTTTTAAAGGCAATCAGCATTATTGGTGAAATGACGCACAAATCTGAAGATAATATTTTGAGTGTGGGGGAGCAATTATCCGCTAAAATATTTGCTGCATTTTTAGAAGATAGAGGCGTTGCAACAAAAGCGGTAGACCTAGCTAACCTGATTAAAGGAAATTTTATAGAAGCAGATTATAAATTTTTTTTAGAGATAGAAAAAAAATTAAAAGAATATCAAACAGAAGCAAAAGAAAAAGTACTAATTTTTACAGGGTTTTTAGGTAATTTCCCTCATGGAATCTTAGCTAATTTAGGCAGGGGTTATACAGATTTTACAGCTTGCCTGCTAGCTACTGCTTTTAGGGTTAAAGAATTACAAATTTGGAAAGAAGTAGATGGTGTTTTTAGTGCTGACCCTAATTTAATTCGTAAAACCAAACTGCTTACAAGCATCCACCCAGAAGAAGCAGAGGAGTTAACCTATTACGGTTCAGAAGTTATCCACCCATCTGCGATAAGTTATATAACTCAAAAACCAATTCCTATTCGTATTAAAAATACTTTTGATCCTGAGGGTGAAGGAACGCTAGTAGATGCCAACAACATATCTGTTGCTAGTGGTGCTGTTGCTATTACTTGCAAAAAAAATATTTTGGTACTCAATATCCATTCTAATAAAATGCTGATGGCTTATGGTTTTATGGGGCGATTGTTTGATATTTTTAGCAAATATAAAATCATTATAGACATTATTGCTACTTCTAAAGTGAATGTCTCTCTTACTTTGAATGAGCAAGAAATGCCTAGCTCTATGATGCAAGAGTTAAATGTTTTAGGAAAGGTAACCATCAATAATCAAATGAGTATTATTAGTTTAGTTGGCAGGGGTTTAAGACAACATGTAGGCTCGGCGGGGAAGATGTTTTCTATTTTAGCAAATGGGAATATCAATATTGAAGTTATTTCACAAGGCTCGTCAGAGATTAATATCTCTTGTGTAGTTTGCACTAAAGATGCAGATAAAGCACTTCGTCTTTTACACCAAGAAATCATAGCAGACATAGACTAATTTAGATAATAAAATAAATTACATGAATAAATTTACTAGTTCTCAGAACTGGTCTTTTCAAAATCAAAAAATATTTATTTTATTTGCTAGTTTTTTTTTCGTTTGGCAAACAAGCTTTGCTAAAGAAACGCTCAAAGTAGTAACTAGCTTCTCCCCCCTTGCGTTTTTGGTTCAAAAGATTGCTCCAGAAGTTATTTTGGAAAACTTAACCAATGCAGATCCACATAAATTTTATCCGTCTGCTAAAAATATTATTGCAATCAATAATGCAGATTTATTTATCTACATAACAGATTCTCTAGAAGTTTGGGCAAAAAACTTAGCTCAGCAAAGAAAAAAACAAACTATCTCTATTCAAGGAGAGTTATCAGAGTTATTTTTAGCAATACAACTAGATAGCAGTCAAAAAGAAAGTAAAGCAGTGAAGCTGCTAGATCCACATATTTGGCTCGATCCAGTTGCTATGTCAAAAATAACAATTTTACTAGGAGCAGAATTTGCTAAACTAGATCCAAGTAAACAAGAATTTTACTCTCAAAGAGCAGAAAATTTAAAAAATATTTTTTTACAAATACACCAACAATATAAAAATATTTTAGCTAGTTGTAAAAAAAATACAGTGATTGTGAGCCATGATTTTATGGGTTACTTAGCTGAGCGTTATAAATTTATAACTTACTCACTCTCTGGGTTTACTACTTTAGCTAAACCGTCAGCAGAGAGTATTTTGAAATTTAAAAAATTGGTCAAAAAGGAAGTCAATTTTATTTTGGTAGAAGAAAATACACCGCATAGGTTTGCAGATATTCTCTTACAAGAAACTAGTGCACAATTTTTAGTTATAGACAACCTTGCTTGGAAATCAGAAGGTTATTTATCAAGAATGCGGCAAAATTTACACCAATTAAAGACCGCTTTGGTTTGCAATTAATTATTCAATGGAAAATATTATTTTATCGCTAAAAAATTTTAGCTTATCTTTAGGCACTGAAAAAGTTTTAGATAATATTAGTTTTAAAATTTTTAAGGGAGAATATGTAGGTTTAATAGGTCCTAATGGCGCTGGTAAATCTTCCTTGATGTTATCTATTATGAAGTATTATAAACCAAGTTCGGGTAAAATTTTTTTAGCACAAGATGCAGTTATTGGCTATGTTCCGCAAAGATTACAATTACAAAATCAATTTTCTATGTCTGTTGGCGAATTTTTATCTATGGGTATTCGTCAATCACTTACTAGAACAAAAAATAAACAGCTGATGATCAAAAGTTTAGCAGACGTTGGTCTTAGTGTTGATTTTCTTCAAAAAAATTTACATTCTTTATCTGGGGGGCAGCAACAAAGGATTGTGATAGCCCGTGCTATTATTCATAATCCTAATTTTTTATTATTTGATGAGCCTTTACAGGAAGTAGATAGTCCAACTAAAATTAAAATTTATCAATTGTTATCTTATCTTAACCAACAGCACGCTATTACTATTTTGTTTGTTTCACACGAAATTAACTATGTCATAGAGCAAACCAAAAGAATTTTATGTTTGGATAAAAAATTGTATAGTGGTTGTCATCCATTAGAATTTAGTAAATCTATTAGTAGTAACTGTCAAAGAGTACAGCAAGATAGTTTTCATAGTGAAACTACTCTGATTCACCACCATCATTAAATTTTATGATAGAGTTTTGGCAACATACTTTTTTGATTAGAGCTTTGTTGGTAGGCTCTGTAATGGCTATTACCTGTGCTATTGCAGGCAATTTTTTAGTAGCTGGTAGACAAGCTATGATTGCAGATATGTTGTCTCATACTGCGCTAGCAGGGGTAGGCGTAGGGTTTTTTATTTCTATACATCCCTTATTATCGGCTGTACTAACTTCCACTTGTAGTAGCCTCATACTTGTATTTTTTTGGAATAAAAAAAAGTTTCCACCAGAAGCTGTAGCTATGCTCTTGCTGACAGGAGGACTAGCAGTTATTATTTTTTTTTCGCATTTAGCCAGGAATTCTGTCTTTTCTTTGGAAACCTTTTTGTTTGGTAATATTTTACTAATTAACAGTGTAGAAGCTACTTGGTTTCTTATAGTCAATATATTTATTTTGTGTTGCGTATTTTTTTGGTGGAGGTCATTTTTTATAGTTTGTTTGGATAAAAATTTTGCTCGCGAGAGACTTAAGTACTATAAATTTTTTGAAATAATTTTTGTGTGGATGATTGCTATTATTACTTCTATTTCTCTCAAAGTTATTGGAGGACTTTTGGTTGGAGCTATGCTAGTCATTCCAGTATTAACTGCTCAAGTTTTTAGCAAAAGTTTTATGCAATCTGTGCTATTGAGTGTGTGCTTTAATTTTTTAGGGATTATTTTAGGTATTCTGAGTTCTTTGTGGGTAGATATTCCAACAAGCAGCGCTATTGTTTTTGTTTTGATTTTATTTTTTTTTGTTTCCTATGTAGTGAAAAATTTTTTTATTAAATGAAGTTTCAATTAGCAAATAGTATATTTTTGTTTTTACTCTTTTGCATTCCAGTTTTTATTTATGGTTTTTTGCAATTAGAAAAAAAAAGACAAAGAATAGATCAAATTTTTCTAGAGAAGGGATTTTCCTTTTCTTATTATAATAAAACAAAATTTTTTTTAGAAATGTTGTGTTTATTCTTTTTGGTTTTTAGTATTGCTAGGTTGCAAGGCAACCCCAAAAGAGTAACTAGTTCTCAAACGGGCAGAGATGTTGTCTTTTTATTAGATTTATCTAAAAGTATGCTAGCCCAAGATGTTCGACCCAACAGATTGATTCGAGCTAAAGAATTAATCTTTAGCATTTTAAAAGAGCTAACAGGTGATAGGGTAGCGCTAGTAGTTTTTGCAGGCAACTCTGCTATCAAATCACCTTTAACGGTAGATTATAATTATTTTAGTACAATTCTTAACAGAGTTGGTGTACACGATTTAGTCAAAGGAGGCACGCAATTAGAGCAAGCACTACTTACGGCTATAGATAGAGTCTTGCACTCTGATGAAATTTTATATCAAGATATTATTTTGTTAACAGACGGAGAAAGTAGAGGAGATGAGCCATTAGAGGCGGCTAAAATAGCAGCAGAAAAAGGTATTAGTATTTACACTATAGGAATTGGTAATCCGCAAGGAGTGCGTTTAGTGGATCAGAAAGGTAGAGCAATTAAATTTGAAGGGGAGTCTGTAGTCAGTAAGTTAGACGAAGCAACTTTAATCAAAATAGCTAAAATAACTAAATCAGCTTATTTTCCTGTGCATACCAAACAAGCAGATTTAGGGGCTTTTTATAAAAAATTTATTCACGGAAAAAGCAAAAGACAAGTAGAAGAAACAGAAACTATTTTATGGCAGGAGTACTATCAGTATTTTTTATTTTTTGCCCTTTGCTGTCTTTTGTTTAGGAATTTATTAGTTTTAAAAAGACGTTAGTTTTTATTGGCGTTCACCAAAAAGTATTGTTCCCAATCTAATCATTGTCGCCCCCTCAGATATTGCTAGTTCATAATCAGAACTCATACCCATAGAAAGCTCAACGAAGGAATCTTGCAAAGAAAATTCTTGTGCTATTTTTTCTTGATATCCCTTAAGTTGTCTATAAATTTTTGCAATTTGGATAGTAGGTAGTTTGGGGTTTGGTATTGTCATCAAGCCTAAGAGTTGCAAAGAGTTAAGGTTGATAATTTCTGCTACGAATTGTTTTAGCTCATTGTAGGTTAGCAGTCCGCTTTTTTGTTGCTCATCGCAAAGATTCATTTGAATTAGTACTTTGAGTTTTGTAGTATTTATTTGACAATTTTTGTTTAAAATTTTTGCAGTTTGTAAACTACAAAGAGAATGCAATGTAGAAAAAAGAGCAGGAATATATTTAGCCTTGTTAGATTGTAAAGCTCCAACAAAATGTAAATCTATTGTTGCTGGAAGTTTTGGTTTTTTTTCTCTAGCTTCTTGCAGTCTATTTTCTCCAAATACAGTTTGTCCTAATTCGAATAACTCTAACATCTTGCTAATTGGCTGGAATTTAGAAATTGCAATCAGCCGAATTTGAGGGTTGTAATCAGGGTGCGATTGAATTTTTTCTATAACAGATAGGTAATTTTTTTTGAGATTTTGCACAATTTAATCAATTGTGCTTTGCAAAAATCAAAGTAGCGTTTGTGCCTCCAAAACCAAAGCTATTACTCATAGCAACATTGATCTTTCTTTCTTTTGCCTTGTTTGGCGTGACATCTAGGTTGCAAAGTGGATCTAAATTTTCAATGTTGATAGTAGGGGGTACTAAATTTTCTTGCATAGCTTTAATAGTAATTACAGATTCAATTCCACCTGCACCTCCTAGGGCGTGTCCGTGCATAGATTTTGTAGAGCTAATAGATAGTTTATTGGAATGACTACCAAAAACATTCTTTATTGCTTGGATTTCATTGGCATCTCCTAAGGGAGTAGAAGTTCCGTGGGCGTTAATATAATCTACTTGCTCTGGGTTTATTTTTGCCTTGTTCAACGCCATTTGCATAGCATAAGTAGGACCTTCTTGTGATGGTGATGTCATGTGGTGAGCATCGGCACTCACACCATATCCCGTTACTTCTGCATAAATTTTTGCACCTCTTTTTTTTGCATATTCCTCGCTTTCTAAAATTAAAATTCCGCAACCTTCTGCTAGTACAAAACCATCTCTTTCCAAATCATAAGGTCTGCTAGCAGTACTAGGGGCGTCGTTTCTAGAAGATAGTGCCTTCATCGCAGCAAATCCTCCAATAGCCAAAGGACAGATAGTTGCTTCTGAGCCTCCTGTAATCATTATTTCAGCTTCTCCTCTTGCGATAATTTCTGCAGCATCGCCAATGGAATGATTAGAAGAAGAGCAAGCAGAAACTACAGAGGAATTATAGCCCTTAGCACCAAAAAAAATAGAAACTTGTCCAGATGCCATGTTAGCAAGGGTAGCAGGAATAAAGAAAGGGGAAATTCTATTTTGTTTGCCTTTTAAAATCAAGGCTGAATTGTGGTAAATAATGTCTAGATCTCCGATTCCAACACCAACCAAACAACCAGTATCATGGGCGTTGTCTTCTGTGATAGTCAAGTTAGCGTCGCTGAGTGCTTGTTTAGTGCAACAAAGAGCGTATTGAATAAAAGTGCCTAGTTTTTTTAGATCTTTCTTGGTAATGGCGGTATGAGGGTCAAAGTTTTTGACTTCTCCCGCCATTTGACTTCTATATTCTGACGCATCAAACTTTGTGATGAGCTCTATGCCTCCTTTTCCTTTTGAAGCCTTACTCCAACAATCAGATACATTGTTTCCTAAAGCATTGATTGTTCCTAATCCTGTGACAACAACTTTTCTTTTCATTGTGTCTATTATTAAAGTCTATTTTTTTGCTAAATAATCTAAAACAGCTTGCACTGTTTGAATTTTTTCAGCCTCTGTTTCAGGGATCTCAATATTAAATTTTTCTTCAAACGCCATTACTAGTTCTACAATATCTAAAGAATCAGCTCCTAAATCTTCAATAAATTTAGACTCTGGAGTTATTTTATCTTCCTCAACTCCTAACTGCTCGCTAATAATGTTTTTTATATCTGCTAATTTACTCATATCTTTTTTAGTTAATTTAAATGTTATTATACAATATCTATCAGTTAATGTATCCTTAAATCAGGTTACAAAAAAAAATTTAAAAAAGCTATAGAATTTTTAAAAAATTCCGCCATTGATGTGTAAGGTTGTCCCAGTAATATAATCTGACATAGAAGAGCACAAAAATAGCACCCCATTAGCAATATCTGCTGTAGCTCCTATTCTTTGCAAAGGTATTTTTTTTAAAATTTCTTCTTTTTGTTTTTCATTCAATAAATTCGTCATATCTGTTTTTATAAAGCCTGGAGATACTAGGTTGCATGTAATGTTTCTAGTGGCTAATTCTAATGCGATGGACTTGGTAAAGCCTACCAAAGCAGATTTGCTAGCAGCATAATTAATTTGTCCTGGGTTACCTGTATGACCTACTACTGAGCCTATATTGATAATTTTACCACTTCTAGCCTTCATCATGTGTTTTGCGATAATTTTAGTAATCAGAAAATAGCCTTTTAAATTGACATTGTGGACTTGATCCCACTGCTCTTCTGTCATTCTAATTAAAAGGTTATCTTGTGTAATACCAGCATTATTAATTAAAAAATCAATTTTAGAAAATTTTTCTTGAGTTTTTTTGACAGCTTGTTCTACTACTTTGGTATCACAAATACTACCACATGTAAATATTGCCTCTACGCCTAAATTTGCTAGTTCTCTTTGAGTTTTTTGCGCCGAATTTTGATCTTGGTTAAGGAATGAGATATTACATCCAGTTTTTGCTAGTTTGAGGGCAATTGCTTTTCCAATTCCTTTATTAGCTCCTGTGATAAATGCTACTTTTGATTTTAAATTTATCATTTTTTAAATTCTATTATAGATTCTAGTGTATTTATGTTTTTACATAAAACTTCTTTATTTATTTTTTTGCAAAGACTAGTCAGTATTGCTCCTTCACCAAGCTCTATAAAATTAGTTACTCCTTTTGAGATCATTAATTTGATTCCGCTTTTCCAGAGTACAGGGTGATCTATTTGTTGTAATAAACTTTTTTTAAAATTACTTTTTTGTATCTCGTTATTGACATTATTGATAATTGGAATATTTGCCTTTTGTATAGAAAATTCTGCTAAATATTCGCTAAATTTTTGTTTTATGGGGCTCATTAGAGAGCAATGAAAGGGAGCGCTAACTTGTAAAAGCTTTCCTTTTGTTTTTGCTAGTAGTTTGGTTACCGCTGTTTTGTGCCCAGATACTACTATTTGTCCGTCAGAGTTATAGTTTGCAGGAGAGACCTTGCTATCATTTGTACTAATTTCTTTGCATAACAAGCAAAGATCTTGTTCTTTTTTACCAAAAATAGCAGCCATAGCTCCTAGTCCTTCTGGTACTGCTTGCTGCATTAACTCTCCTCTGCGATGAACAATTTTTATTGCATCAGAAAAATCAAGGACATTAGCTGCGACTAGGGCACTGTATTCTCCTAAAGAATGCCCTGCCATAAAACTAGGACGAATTTCCGAGTGATGAGATGTAAAAATTCTATGTGCTATGGTAGCAACGCTCAAAATAGCTGGCTGTGCGTTTTTGGAAAGAGTTAATTTTTCTGCTGGTCCCTCGTTACAAATCTTTTGTAAATTGTAACCTAGAGCTTTGTTTGCTTTAGCAAAAATTTCGTTGTAAATAGGGTGTTGCTGAAACTTTTTACCCATTGCTAATTTTTGTGAACCTTGTCCAGCAAAAACAAATGCATAAGTCATAATTATTTTTTAATCTATTTGAGATTCTAAACTAGATTTGAGATTTATTGTTTTTAGTTTTTGAGAAACTTTTTCTACATATTTACAATCAGCAGCCCATTGTGCATAACGAATGGCGAAGACAATGGCATCAATGCTCGAAGAGCCGTGACAAACTATAGCTACTCCATTGACCCCTAACAAAGGTGCTCCGCCATATTCTGCGTAATCTATTTTTTTTTTAATGGCATCGAAGTCTTTTTTTAACCACAAAGCTCCTAGCTTACCCCGCCAACTTTTGTAGAGTTGTTTTTTAATAGTTTTTTGAAACAATAAAACTCCGCCTTCTGCAGCTTTCAAAAAAATATTCCCTGATAAACCATCAGAAACTACAACATCTGTCTTTCCTAAAAAAATTTCTTTTCCTTCTATATTGCCTATAAAGTTTAGAGATGACGCTTCTATTAAGCGGTAACTTGCTTTCACCAAACTACTGCCTTTTCCCTTTTCACCTCCTATGTTCAAAAGTCCAATCTTGGGTCTAGGTATTTTTAAAAATTCTTCAGCATAAATAGCACCTAGAATAGAAAATTGTAATAAATCTTTGGCATTACAATTGATGTTGGCACCTACATCTAAAAAAACAAATTTTCCGTTACAATGAGGCATTACAGCACCAATACAGGGTCTATCAATGCCTTCTATAGAGCGTAAAATATACTTACCTATAGCTAGAAAAGCACCAGAGTTGCCAGCACTAACTACGCCTTTTGCTTCACCTGCCTTGTGTAAAACAAATGCTTGGTACAAAGATGATTCTTTTTTTCTTAAAGATTGAATTACAGAATCTTCCATAGTAATGGAATTTTCGGTATTATAAATTTTAATAAATTTTTTATCGTAGGTGTGTCTTGCTAGTCCTTTTTCTAGCAGCTTTTGAGCTCCTAGGAGTAGAATCGGTATTTTATGCTTTTGTACGCACCGCACGGCTGCCTGTATTGGAATTTGTGGTGAAAAATCTCCACCCATAGCATCTAGAGCGATCATACAAGTAGAGAGTTAAGCCTTGATTATTTCCTGTCCTTTATAGTAGCCACAGGAAACGCAAACCACATGCGGAAGTTTTTTGTTTTTGCAATGAGGACAAATACTGAGAGTAGGAAAAATTATTTTTTTGTGATTTCTGCCTTGTCTAGTAGTGCTGTGTGATTTTCTTCTTTTTGGAACTGCCATTGAGATTTTTGATTTAAATTAAAAGAGGAGTTAACCTAACTCCTCTATATGTTTGCTAACTAATAACTACAAGTATTATTAGCTCTATAATCTACTACGGTAATTTTACCGTCAATGATATCTTGCTTAGCTTGAGATATTTTCTGTATTATTTCATCAGAAACTAAAGGGGCATTGTGCTCATCTAAAGCCCAATCTACTCCTTTCTCTTTTAAACCAAGCACTCTAATACCACTTTTCCAAGAGCCATCTTGAGCTGCTTTCATAGCTTGATAAACTGCCACATCTACTTTTTTAACCATAGAAGAAAGCATAGTTCCTGGGTGCAAATAATTCTGATTGCTATCCACACCTATTGCGAATTTTCCGCTATCTTTAGCGGCTTGATAGACTCCACTACCTGTAGCGCCAGCAGCAGCAAAAACTATATCTGAACCTTTTTCAAATTGAGATTTAGCAAGTTCTGCACCTTTACTAGGATTATTCCACGCAGATGGATCATTGCCAGTCATATTTTGAATAACTTTGATTTCAGCATTAACATGTTTTGCGCCCTGCTCAAAACCGCAAGCAAACGCTCTAATGAGAGGAATATCCATACCTCCTATAAAACTAATAGCATTGGTCTGAGAATTTAGGGCAGCTAACATTCCTACTAAAAAAGAGCCCTCCTGCTCTTTAAAAATTACAGATTGTACGTTAGGCTGGTTGACCACTGAGTCTATAATAACAAACTTTAAATCTGGGTTTTCTCTAGCAACCTTGTCTATAGCATCTGCTTGACCGAAACCTATACCAATGATGAGATCGCTTTTCTTTTCCGCCATTTTTCTTACGGCTTGTTCTCTTTGTGATGGATTGGTAATCTCAAACTCTTTGTATTGGATACCAGTTTCTGATTTAAATCTTTCTGCACCGTTGTAAGCTGATTGGTTAAAAGATTTATCAAATTTTCCTCCCATATCAAAAATAACAGCAGGAGCAAAACTAGTTGAACTAGATTCTTCCATAGATTCTTCCATAGGTTTTTCCACAGATTTTTTGGTACAACTAGCAAAAATAACTAGTAGTAAAAATAATACATATACTAAATAAGACTTTTTCATTTTATAAAAATTAAAGGAATAACAGATACTTACCTGTTACTATGTTTTAACAAAAAAAGCAAATAAAATTTATCACCCTCATCAAAATTTACCTTAATACAAGGCTTATTTTTGATGTTACAAAATATTAAAAAGCTAAAAGTCATAAATAGATCTTTCGAATGATTTGCTGTTATTCCAAACACTGCAAAGCAACTATAGTGTAAATCAAAAATAGAAGGCAAGATAGTTATTATCAGCTTTGAGTCAAAGTTGTCAATACTATGCTACTAACTATTTTTTCGCTGTTTTGAGCTAACAGTTCATTCAAAAGATCTAAATAAATACTTTACTGAGGTATTTTACCTATTACGCCTTTGACATAAAAATTCATTCTTGCAAGATCTTTATCAGGAATGATTTGTCCTTTCTTGTAAAGTATTTTTCCGTTTTGAGCTAGAATTTTGCCAGTGAAAGGGTGATCCCTACCAGCAATAATATTTTTTCTTGTTTTTTCTACCAAAGCACGGACATTAGTCGGAACATCTTTACTATAGCTAGATAATTTTACTATTCCTTCTTTCAAACCATACCATATATTTTGTGATTTCCAAGTCCCAGATTTGACATCTTTGACTCTTTGCACATAATAATCGTCCCAATTATCTATGATAGCCGTTAGGTGTGCTTTGGGAGCAAAATGAGAATTATCAGATGCTTGTCCAAAACAATAAACACCTTTTTTCTCTGCTGTTTGACAAGGAGCGGGGCTATCTGTGTGCTGCAGAATAATATCTACTCCTTGGTCAATTAGAGCTTGTGCGGCGTCTGATTCTTTACCTGGATCATACCAAGAGCTAACCCAAATTACACGAATCTCAGCTTTAGGGTTAACCTTTCTTGCTCCTAAAATAGCAGAGTTAATGCCCCGAATTACTTCAGGAATAGGAAAAGAAGCTACATAGCCTAGTTTATTTGTTTTAGTCATTTTACCTGCTATCAGACCAGTTAAATACCTAGCTTCGTAAAACCTAGAGTTGTAAACGCTGAGGTTGTTAGCTGTTTTGTAGCCTGTAGCATGTTCAAATTTTGCTTTTGGAAAATCTTTAGCTACTCTTAGCGTAGGATTCATAAATCCAAAAGAAGTAGTAAAAATTAAATCGTGTCCACTAGCAGCTAATTGACGAATAACACGCACAGAGTCTGCTCCTTCTTGCACTTTTTCAATATAACTGGTTTTTACAGTATCCCCAAAAGCCTTTTCTATGGCTTGCAATCCTACATGATGTCTGTAGGTCCAACCGTGATCTCCGATAGGTCCTACATATACAAAACCAACTTTTGTAACTTGAGCACTAAGGCTTGTTACACCTAAGAAAACAACAACTATGACAGCCAAGATTATCTTGGTTAATTTGGTTAGCATCATAATTTATACTAAGGTTAAATTAAATTTAAGGTGAAAAAATATCAAGATTTAAATCTCAATATATTTAAGATTTTTACATAAAAAATTATTATTTCCAATCTTAAATATTATTATTTTTGAATTAAATTATTTGGCTTTTTTTTAAGAAAATTTTCCTAGCTGTTTGAGTCCCTCAAATGCTACAATTGCTACAGAATTAGCTAAGTTATAGCTACGAATTTTTTTCTCTAAAATAGGAATAGTGTAGCAATGTTTTTGGTATTTTTCGGTCCATGTTTTTGTTAGCCCTTTTGTTTCACTGCCAAATACTAGGTAATCATTTTTTTGAAAAGGTAGTTTATGATAAGATTGCTGTGCTTTGGTAGAAAACAAGTAGAATTTTTCTTGGACTAATTTTTGCCAATACTTGTGCTTGTCTGCAAAGTATTCCCAAGTAACAAATTGCCAATAATCTAATCCTGCTCTTTGAAAATTTTTGTTGGTAAGACGAAAACCTAAGTCTCCTACGAGGTGCAAATGCATTTTACTTCCAGCGCAAAGTCTTGCTATATTCCCAGCATTTTGTGGTATTTGAATATCTATGAGAGAGATAGTAAACATAGAAGAAAAAAATTTATTTTAGATTGTAAACAAGTTACAATTTTAGTAAATAATAATCAAAAAGTAAAATTATCAAATACCTGTGTTAGTTGTAGAAAATTTAAGTAAAAAATTTGGCTATCTATCTGTTTTTGAGGAAATTAATTTTTCTCTCAAAAAAGGAGTATTCGCGGTATTGTGTGGTGATAATGGGCAAGGTAAAACTACCCTACTAAAAATTTTGGCTCGTTTGCATTTACCAACCAAAGGCAGCATATTTTGGAATCAAAAAAACATAGATGATTGCATTATAAGCTATCAAAGGAGCCTGTTTTTTCTCTCAAGCGAAGATAGTCTATATAATAGCTTTAGTGCTCTAGAAAATTTACAGTTTTTTCTTTCTTTTTATCAAAATGTTTCTCTAGACAAAATTTTATGCTCTCTAGCAGAATTAAATCTAAGTCAATTTTCTAAAATCCCTATTCAAAATTTTAGTACGGGAATGAAGAAAAAACTTTTGCTAGTGTTAATGAAGCTACAACAACCAGAATTATTGCTGCTAGATGAGCCTTATGCAGGGCTAGATGATAAGGGAGTGCAGTACTTAAACCAATTATTGATTTATTTTAAAAACAAAGGAGCAAGTATCTTTTTAGTGACCCACCATCTAGACTATTGTGCTAATTTAGTAGATCTTGTCTGGAAGTTAGCTAGCAAAAAAATATATAAGCACTAATTTAACTTGACTGTTTTTAGCTTATATTTATATACTCAAGTTACAGGTATTTGGATATAATTATGGACAGGGCTTCAAAGCAAGCTAGCACCTGGTTGTTATTCATATTCCTAAAATTGTTAGATTATTAATTTTTTATTTGATTTATGTTTGATATATTTATAGGTACTGCATACGCAGCAAGTGAGAAAGGTGAACAGCCTTTTTGGGTACAAATTATTCCTTTTGTTTTAATTATTTTTGTTTTTTATTTTTTGATTATTAGACCTCAACAAAAAAAAGCAAAACTACAAAAACAATTTATCTCTACCTTAAAAAAAGGAGACCAAGTTGTTACAAACTCTGGAATTTATGGCAAGATTAAATCCATTAGCAAAGACGGTACTGTGGTAGAGTTAGAGGTAGCAGAAAAAACAATTTTTCGTATAAAAAAAGAATTTATCCTTTCTAAAAAAGACGCTAAATAGTTTCCTCAAAAGGCAGTTTAATAATGGGTTTACACTCCAAATTTATTGTTATTTTTTTGTTGTTTGCCGGTGTGCTTTATGTCAACTACCCTAATTTTTTGGAATTTATTCCAGGGTTAAAGAAAGATAGTAGTGCACTCTACCAAGAAAAAGCCCGCTCTTTTCAATCCGCTTTGAGCTTGTTGCACTCGCTTGATTTATTTTTGGTTGACAAAGAGAATAACCGTATAGCAGTGATTGGAACAGACCCTAGCGCTGTTTTACAACTAGCGTCTTTGGATTTGTTTTCAGAATTTTTTAAAAACCTAGAAACTTGGCGTCAAGAAGATAGTTATTTTTTGCTTTTTAAACAAAATACGAAGAATGTCACTGCTATTGCGACTGATTTAAACGATTTAATATCTTACGCTAAAAAAATAACTAAAATTGAGTTTTTTGCAGGAAACTCAGAAATAGGTTTTTTTGCTCAAGAGGGTGAGTTACTATTTGAAGGCAGAGAGCCTATTCGCTCGTTTTTAGCTAACGAGCTAGATTGGCTTTATAACCCAGAATTAAAATTTTATTCTTCCAAAGAAAAAGACCCTGAGTTATTGGTTAATTTGGGTTTAGATTTAAAAGGAGGGATTTACTTAGATTTAGATCTACAGCTAGAGCCTATTTTTGAGAATTTAGCAAAAAATTTGCGAGAAGATTTGAGGGGTTATTTTTTAGAAAATAATATTTTTTTTTTGAATATTGAGCTAGCTGCGGATCGCAGTTCTCTAAATATTTTGTTAACTCCTAATCAAGAAGTAGATTGGCAAACACAAGATATACAACAAATACTTAGTGATTTTGTTGTCGAAGATCAAGGAAAAGGGGTATTTTTAGCAAAGATTCCAGATGATAAAAAAGATATTATTCAGGCAAGTGCTTTAGATCAAGTAGTCAATATTCTTAACAACCGTATTGATTTATTGGGGGTCAAAGAGCCTACTATTCAAAAAAAAGGGAAAAATTCTATTATAGTACAGCTTCCTGGTCAATCGGATCCTGCGAGAGCTAGAAAGATTATTCAACAAAGTGCCAAACTAGAGTTTCGTTTTGTTGTTGAAAACGCCAATCCAGAATATCCTGAAGAAAATTTAGTGCTTGTTTACGAACAGAAAGATACTCAATCGGGAGAAATTTTGAGTGTTGAGAGAATCGTAGTAGAAGATAGAGTGGTGCTTAGTGGTGAGCGTGTCAAAGATGCTAGGGTATCTTATTCGCAAACTACTGGAGTGCCTTATGTTACTTTAACTTTTAATTCTCAAGGTGCTGATCTTTTTGGAGAAATTACCGCAAAGAATGTAGGTAGGAATTTGGCAATTGTTTTAGATGATAAAATTCAATCTTACCCTAGAATCAATGAAGCTATTTATGGTGGCAATGCTCAAATTACAGGAAATTTTAGCAATAAGGAAGCTTCTGATTTAGCACTAGTGCTTCGCTCGGGCTCTTTGCCTACCTCATTAGTAATCAATGAAGAAAGAACTGTGGGGGCTTCTTTAGGAGAAGATTCTATTCGCTCTAGCATGATAGCTTTGCTACTAGGCTTTGTTTTTGTAATTTTGCTGCTACTGTGTTATTACCGTCTCGCAGGGTTATTTTGTATTTTTGCTTTGATTTTTAATATTCTCATTATTTTTGCTGCCTTGTCTTATTTTCAAGCTACTCTTACTCTGCCTGGCATGGCAGGTATTATTTTAACCGTAGGTATGGCTGTGGATGCTAATATTTTGATTTTTGAAAGAATCAAAGAAGAATTGGCTAGCACTAATTTACACAAGGCAATCGGACAAGGTTTTCAGCGCTCCTTGTGGACTATTTTAGATGCTAATATTACGACCTTGCTAGCATCTATTATTCTTTTTTACTTTGGCACAGGTCCAATTAAAGGTTTTGCTGTGACTTTATCTATAGGAATTGTTGCTAGTTTGTTTACTAGTCTTTTTGTTTCCCGCTTCTTATTTGAATTTTTTTATAGAACAGCTCCTAAGGAGCAAAAATTATCTATTTAAACCACTATGCAGATATTTAAACAAACACCAAATATTAATTTTTTAAAATTCCGTAAAATTGCTGGTGTATTTTCGTTGTTAATACTCACAGCAGGGGTGATAGGTCTATTTACTAAGGGCATTAAATTAGGCATAGATTTTAAGGGTGGCACTAATATTCAAGTCCAATTTCCACATAAAACAGAGATTGCCAAGGTTAGAAGTTTATTGGTAGGATTGCTTGGACCAGAAACTATAGTGACTAATTTTGGTGCTCAAGATAATAATGAATTTTTAATTGCCATTACTAAGAATCAAGCTCTGACAACTCAACATATCAATGATAAAATTAACGCAGCTTTGTTAGCAAATTTTCCGCAAATGGAAATTCGTAGGGTAGAAACAGTAGGACCTAAAATTGGCTCAGAGCTAAGAAATAAGGCTTTTTATGCTATTTTATTAGCACTAGTAGGAATTTTGGCTTATATTACGATACGTTTTGAGTTTGTGTTTGGAGTAGGTGCTGTGATTGCCTTGTTTCACGATATTTTTGTGATAATGGCCGTTTTTATTTTGTTAGGCAAAGAGTTTAATTTAATTATTGTAGCATCTTTATTGACTATTTTGGGCTATTCTCTCAATGATACCATTGTGATTTTTGATAGAATTCGTGAGAAAAAAAAACAGGTAGATAGAAATATTATAGACTTAGTAAATCTAGGCGTTAACGAATGTCTGTCTCGTACTATCCTTACTTCTTTGACTACTTTATTAGTTGTAGTAATGCTCTATTTTTTTGGAGGTAAAATTTTGAATGATTTTGCCTTGAGTATTATTATTGGCTTGGTTGTAGGTACCTATTCCTCTGTTTTTGTGGCGGGAAGTAGTGTTGTATTTTTACAAAGCTTATTAAAAAAATACTCAAACGACTAATTGCAAAGTGTTTTTTTCTCAACTGCAAATTGAATTACAAAACACTATTCAAGACAATTACCCTCAACTAGATCCTACGATTTTTTTTTGCAAGTTAGTTACACCTCCTAATCCAAAACTAGGTCATTTGGCTGCTAACTGTTTTATGCTAGCTAAATCTTTATCACAAACGCCACAACAAATTGCCCAAACTATCGCTCAAAATTTTATTCCCACAGATAAGAATTGGATTAGCAAAATACAAAGCGAGGGAGCCTATATCAATTTATTGTTGGACTATAGCAAACTAGGAAAACTTCTTTTAGACACTATCTACACTAAGCAAGATTATGGTAAAAATGATCACGGAGTAGGTAGAAAAATTTTAATAGAATTTTCTTCACCTAATACCAATAAACCTTTGCATTTGGGACATGCTCGGAATAATTCCATTGGTTTTACCCTAGCTAAAATTTTGGAGAATGCCAGTTATGACGTGGTCAAAGCAAATCTTATTAACGACAGAGGTATTCATATTTGCCAATCAATGCTAGCTTATAGTTTATTTGGTAAAGCAAAAACACCGCAAAGTGAAAAAAGAAAAGGAGATCATTTTGTGGGAGATTATTACATTTTATTCCATCAAAAAAAAGTACAAGATCCAAAATTAGTAGAGCAAGCACAAGAGTATTTACAAAAATGGGAGCAAGGAGACAGTGATATTCGTCAACTTTGGAAGCTTATGACTGCTTGGGCGTTAGCTGGTATCAATGAAACCTACAAAAGATGCGCTGTAGAGTTTGATAAATTTTATTTTGAGAGTAAAACTTATGTTTTAGGAAAACAGATTGTCAAAAAAGCTTTGACAGCTAATATTTGTCAAAAAAATAAAGAAGGTGCAGTAGTAATAAATTTAGCAGATGAAGGGCTAGGTGAAAAAGTGCTCTTGCGAAAAAATGGTACAGCAGTTTATATAACGCAAGATATTTTTACCACAATCAAAAAATATCAAGATTATGCTTTTGACGAGTGTTTATTTGTAGTAGGTAGTGAGCAAAAACTACACTTCCAAACCTTGTTTGCTATACTCAAAAAATTAGGGTTTCAGTGGGTACAAAATTGCAAGCATTTAAGTTATGGTATGATTTTTTTGCCTGACGGCAAGATGAAATCTAGAGAGGGTAAAATTGTAGATTTAGATAATTTGTTAGACGAGGTCAAAAACCTAGCTTTGCAAGAAATAAAAAAAAGAAAAGACAAAGACAGAGAACCAAAGGAGTTAGTTTTTGTAGCAGAAAAAATTGCTCAAGCTGCTCTTAAATATTTTATTCTTCGCACTCATAGCAAAAAAGATTTTGTTTTTGACTCTCAAAATTCCTTAAGTTTTGAGGGGAATACTGGTCCTTATCTACAATATACCTATGCTAGAATTTACTCCTTACTTAGTAAAGTGGATTTTATACCTCCTCAAAATACTTATGAGTGGAACAAAGAAGAAATACAGATTTTGCAATCTTTTTTACTTTTTCCTCATATGCTTAAAAAAGCAGCTTTAGCATATGAGCCGAGTTTAGTAGCAAATTTTACCTTTGAGCTTTGCAAGAATTTTAATAAGTTTTATTACGAGCATAATATATTACATAGCAAGGTACACCAACAAAAAAGAATTTACCTGAGCTCTTGCACAAAAATTATTTTAGAAAAATCTTTTAAAATATTAGGAATTTACCCCTTAACTAGAATGTAGTTGTTGATTGTATTTTTTTTTGAATTACAAAAATAGCGTTATCTGCATTGCGATTAGGGTCTTTTTGTATTTGCTCTTTGGTGTCTGTATTTAAGAAAATAGCATCGCAAACTTCTATATTCATTTTTTCGCAAAGCTCTTGAAAATCTAAAATAGAAGGAAATCTACAGTTTGGAGTATTAAACCACTCGTAGTTGTACCAACCCTTTGTTTTGGGAGATTTACCTTCAAAGTAGAGCATTTTTCTTAAAGGCAAGAACGCAAAGTTTGGAAAAGAAACAATAGTTTTTGCTGCTACTCGCACTACTTCTGCTAAGAGATATTTGACATTGCAAATAGATTGCAAGGTTTGAGAGACAATAGCGAATTGGAATTGTTGATTTTGAAAACTTTGCAATCCCTGGTTCAGGTCTGAGTGTATAATTCTTAAACCTTTTTTTAATCCTATCTTGACTTGTTGATAATCCACTTCTATACCTATAGCGTTGTTTCCTCTAGCACTCAGGAATTCTAGTAACTCTCCGTTTTGACAACCTAGATCTAGCAGACTAGCTTCTTTTGGAATAAGACTGGCAATAGTTTGAAAATCTATTCTTTCTTTGAAAAAAATACTGGTATTTTTTTGTACTATTTTTGTTTTTTTAGTAGTCACTAGATGGTTGTCGTAATAAGTTTTTTGTAAAAAACTTTTGATTGCTCCACCGTAATCCTCCAATTCGTCGTCTAATAAAAAGGCATCGTGCCCGCATTCGCTAGGAATATTGCAATAGCTGACGTGTTTTCCTAAATTCAATAGTGCTTCCACAATTTCATTACTTTGTGTTGCTGGAAACAACCAGTCGCTTGTATAACTTATAATTAACCAGTAGCACTTTGATTGCTTGAGTATTTTGATCAATTCTTGTTTGGTGCTCCCTAAATCAAAAGTATCCATAGCTAAAGATAAACAAATATAGCTATTAGCATCAAACCTTGTTATAAACTTATCCCCTTGATGCGCAAGGTAAGAGCCAACAGAAAATTTTTTCTCAAAATCAGTTTCGATTGCCCTGGGTGTTAGTTTATTTTTGTGGAACTTTTTTTCCATAGATTGTTTAGAAAGGTAGGTAATATGCCCTAGCATTCTAGCGATTGCTAGACCTACATCTGGTTTTTTTTGCTTGTCATAATACTGACCTGCTTGATAATTAGGGTCTCTAATAATTGCATTTCTACCTATGACATCAAAAGCTAGTGCTTGAGTATTCAGGTGAGCTGAGCTTGCTAGTACAACACAATTTTTAACTATTTGAGGATATTGAGTTGCCCATTGTAACGCTTGGAATCCTCCTAACGAACCACCAATAACACACAACAAAGAATCTATGCTTAAAGCTTTTAAGAACAATCTTTGGGCGTTGACCATGTCTCCTATAGTGATTCTAGGAAAATCTTGACAGTAAGGTTTTTGACTTTGAGGATCAATAGAATGAGGTCCTGTTGTACCCCTACAGCTACCTAAGATATTAGTGCAAAGCACAAAATATTTATTAGTATCAATATATTTATCAGCGCCTACCATAGAATCCCACCATCCTACAATATCATTTTTTGTATGCTTTGCAACGTGAGAGTCTCCGGTAATGGCGTGACAAATTAGTACAACATTACTTTTATTTTTATTGAGTTTTCCGTAACTTTCGTAAGCAATGTCTAACCCTGCTAAAGAACCTCCTAATTCTAGAGGAAAACTTTCTGCCAAGTGTATAATTTTACGAAAGCTAGAAACTAAATTTTCTATACTTGCATCAGAATTTTGAAAGTATTTATTCACTCCGCTAGCAAGGCTTGCTGAATATCTTGTATGATATCTCCTACATCCTCAATTCCAATAGAAAGACGTACAAACTCAGGAGTAACACCTGTTTGTGCTTGCTCTTTTGGCGTCAGCTGAGAGTGGGTGGTAGAAGCGGGGTGAATAACCAAAGTTTTCGCATCTCCTATATTTGCTAAGTGACTAGCTAATTTTAAAGAATTGATGAATTTAACTGCAGAATTATAACCGCCCTTAATACCAAATCCAATAATAGCACCAGCTCCATTTTTAAGGTATTTTTTGGTATGCTCGTAGTTTTTGTGACTTGTCAATCCCGGATATCTAATCCACTCTACTCGATCAGAATTTTCTAAAAATTCTGCAACTTTCTGTGCATTTTCTACGTGCCTTTGCAGTCTTAAGTGTAGGGTTTCAATACCTTGTAGAGTAAACCAAGCAGCAAAGGGGCTCATTGCAGCGCCTGTATCTCTCAGCCAATGAGTTCTAATATGGAGAATATAAGCTATGTTGCCAATAGGTCTCAGGGCTTCCTCCAAAATTATTCCGTTGTAAGCAGGAGTAGGAGCACAAAATTCGGGCCATTTTTTAGGGTTATCAGCCCAAATAAATTTTCCACTATCTATAATCACTCCTCCTAGGTGCACTCCGTGCCCAGAATAAAATTTTGTAGTAGAGTAAACTATAATATCTACCCCATGTTCAATAGGTTTAAAAAGATAGGGGGTGAGCACTGTATTATCACAGATTACAGGCAATCCTACGGAATGTGCTGTATCTGAAATTTTTTGAAAATCTGGAACATCGTTTTTAGGGTTGCCAATAGACTCAAAATAAACACAGCGAGTATTTTCGTCTACTAGATTTTTGATTTGCTCTGGTTTTTGCGAATCAAAGAAACGAACTTCTATACCTAATTTAGCAAAAGTTTGAGTAAATAAGGTCCAAGTGCCACCATATAGGCTTTTAGCAGATATAAAATTCTGCCCTGAGTGAGTGATGGTTAAAATTGCAGCTGTTTCTGCTGCTTGCCCAGACGCTAGTGCTAATGCAGCAGCTCCACCATCTAAAGCAGTAACTCTTTTTTCTAAAATATCATTTGTCGGGTTCATTAACCTAGAGTAGATATTACCAAATTCTTTCAAAGCAAAGAGGTCGCCCGCGTGCTTTGTATCATTAAATACGTAGGAAACAGTAGGGTAGATAGGAACACTTCGAGAGTTTGTCGCATCTATTTCGTGCCCTGCGTGTAAAACCTGTGTAGCTAGTTTGTGTGTAGTCATAATTTATTTTTGTATTATTTTTTTTATAAATAAAAAAGCCCCCTCAAATTCTTTGAGGGGGCTTTTTGTAAACAAAATTTAGAGTTATCTTATTTTGAATGCAAAAATGCTTTTCCCCAAAAAATGGTACAGATCAAGCACATTATTCGCATCACAAAATTTTTCATAAAGACTACTCTAAAAGATATGTAAAAATAGTACAATGATTTTTTTTTTAATGCAATATTTTTTTATTAGTATTTAATTTTATTTTTTATCAAATAAATAGCAGTATCAAAACAGCAAAATTTATCTCTAATGAGGTTGTTTTTAAATTTTTTCTTACAAAGAATAGTTGCTAAAAATAGGTATTTCTTTTACTTAATTTTAATATGGATGCTAAAAATTTTATTTCTATTAAACAAGCTAAAGAGCACAACCTCAAAGGTATAAACCTAGATATACCGAAAAGAAGTTTTGTAGTTATTACTGGATTGTCGGGTAGTGGTAAATCTTCTTTAGCTTTTGATACTATATACGCAGAAGGACAAAGACGCTATATAGAATCTCTTTCTTCTTATGCTAGGCAGTTTTTGGGGCAAATGGAAAAACCAGATGTAGAATCTATCACTGGACTTACTCCTACCATAGCTATAGAGCAAAAAACCAGAAGTGCTACCCCTCGCTCTACTGTTGCAACTGCTACAGAAATTTATGATTATTTGCGTGTACTTTTCTCTAGAGTAGGAGAGGCTTTCTGCTATAAATGCTCCCAAAAAATTAGCACTCAATCAGCAGAAGATATTACGCAATATTTATTACAGCATCCTCAAAATACAAAATTACAAATTTTAAGCCCTCTAGTTAAAAGCGCTAAAGGAGAGCACAAAGAAGTTTTTAAAAGACTACTACGTGACGGTTTTTCTAAAGTAAGGGTTAACCAACAAATTTACGACCTCGCAGAAGTTCCAAAATTAGTCAAAACTCACAACCACAATATTGATGTCGTTGTAGATAGGTTGATTTTAAAAGAAGATCTCAAGAGTCAACTTAATGAAGCTGTGGAAATGTCGTTGCAAATGAGTCAGGGCGTCATAGCTATACTGTCTCAAAAAGCAGGGAGTGATTCGTGGCAAGAAGAGCTTTTTAGTGAAAATTTTACTTGTCCCAAACACGGCATGCTACTTTCTGAAATCTCTCCTCGTGTTTTTTCTTTCAATTCGCCTTTTGGAGCTTGTCAAAATTGCAATGGTTTAGGTAATCTTTTAGACCCAGATGAAGATTTAATTATTCCTGATGATAATTTGACTTTAGCAGAAGGTGCAATTTACGCTTGGAAAAAGTGCGGTGCGGCTATAATGAGAGTACATTCTTACGACAAAGCAGTACGTTGGTTTTGTAGGGCTTTTGGAGTTACTAGTGACACTAAGTGGAAAGATTTAAGCAAAGAAATTAAAAAACAATTTTTTTACGGTTTTAAAGGTTATGAGGGTCTTCTATCTCATCTCAAAAGAAGGTTTTATTATGCTGCTACAGAGTCGCAGAAAAAACGTTTGCATGCGTTTATGGTCAAAAAACAATGTACGGTTTGTGAAGGTGCTCGTCTTAAACAAGCAGTGTTAGCAATCAAAGTAGCCACAAAAAACATAGCACAACTTAATCAAATGACGGTAGTAAATATTATTAAGTTTTTTCAAAAGTTAAAATTTACTAAAGAACAACAAATTATTACAGAGCCCCTCCAAAAAGCTATTTTAGAAAAATTAAATTTTTTAGCAGATGTAGGTTTGAGTTATCTATCTTTGGATAGAGAAACCAATAGCCTCTCTGGTGGTGAGCAACAAAGAATTCGTCTTGCCTGTCAGTTGGGCTCTCAATTATCAGGAGTTACTTATGTTTTAGATGAGCCTACCATAGGACTGCACTACAGAGATAATTTAAGGTTAATCCAAACCCTACGCAAATTACAAGCTTACGATAACACAGTCATTGTAGTAGAGCACGATAGAAATGTGATTTTGACTTCTGACCAAGTCATAGATATAGGTCCAGGAGCCGGTGAGCATGGAGGCTCCGTGGTAGCACAAGCAACACCGCAAGAGTTACTCAAACTAGATAGTCTCACCGCTAAGTATTTAAGAGAAGAACTCACTATTCAGACGCCAGCTAAAAGAAGAAAGTGGGATAAATTTATTGCTATGCAAGGCTGTAGTGAAAATAATTTAAAAAATATCCGTATAAAATTCCCTCTAGGTGTATTTATTTGCGTTACAGGAGTCTCGGGCTCTGGTAAATCTACTCTTTCTATCGAGTGTCTTTATAAGAATTTACTCAAAAAACTAGGTAGTCAAAAAATTCAGCCAGGAAAAATAAAACAAATCCAAGGAGTAGAGCAGATAGATAAAATTATTTTTGTAGATCAATCTCCTATTGGTAGGACATCTCGCTCCAATCCTGCAACCTATACGGGAGTTTTTGACGCCATTCGCAAACTTTTTGCTATGAGTCAAGAAGCAAAAACACGCGGCTATCAACCAGGAAGATTTTCTTTTAATGTGAAAGGAGGAAGATGCGATGCTTGCAAGGGACAAGGGTCAAAAAATATAGAAATGTTTTTTCTTCCTGATGTTAGTATAGTTTGTGAAAGTTGCAAGGGAGCAAGGTACAACGAAGAAACACTCAAAGTAAGGTATCGCGGTAAAAATATTGCAGATATTTTAGCTCTAACAGTAGAAAAAGCAAAAATTTTTTTTAAAAATCATCGCGCTATCTCCCCTTTTTTAGAGACTCTCAGCCGTATAGGCTTGGGCTATATTCGCTTAGGTCAGCCAGCACCAAGTTTATCGGGAGGAGAAGCACAGAGAGTTAAATTAGCAACAGAGCTATCCCGACCTAGTACTACTAAAACTTTATTTATTATGGATGAGCCTACTACAGGTTTGCATTTTCACGATGTAGCAAAACTAGTGGAGATTATACAAAATTTAGTAGATAAAAAAAATACTGTAATAGTAATAGAGCATAATTTAGATTTGATTAAATGCGCGGATTGGCTAATTGATTTAGGACCAGAAGGAGGTCAACAAGGAGGCGAAATACTAACAGTGGGTACTCCAGAAACTGTCAGTAAAGCCAAGAATAGTTGGACGGGAAAATTTTTAAAAGATATTTTGTGATAAGAGATTGATTTTTGCTTCATTACTAGCAATCAATTTTTATTGATTATTTTGTTTTTGCTTTGTTAGGAAGCTCTGAATTTTATTGATGTTGCCTTTAGCAATTCTACTCTCCTTGCTATTTTTTTTATTTGTTACTTTTTTGTAGTGTTTGAGAGCATTTTTCCATTGTTGTAGATTGGCGTAGGCTTGAGCTATTGTAAAGTTTAGCCTACTGTACCACTTGTTTTTGATGCTAATGCGTTTTAGCTCGGGTATTAAAATCGTAATTGCAGATTTATATTTTTTTTGTGCAGAGTAAATTCCAGCAAGATAGTAAAACGCTTCTGCTTGCAGCTCTGTGTAGTTTAGAATTGTTGCAGTATTTTTTCTATAGGCTATACGCCGAAACCATTTTTGTGCTAAAACAGTTTTTTTAGCAGCTAGATAGTTTTTAGCAATTAATAATTCGGTTTTTGGCTTGTTTGCTTCTGCCAGGTCCTCTAACAATATTTTATAAACCTCTGAGATTTTAGCGTAAGATTTTTGTTTTTGATATATTTGAATTAGTTTTTTTACAATGGCTGAGGTGTCTTTTGGAGCAAGGTTATTTTTGAGTAGTGCTAGATAGATTGCAGTAGCTTTGCTTTGTTGATTGTTTTGAGTGTAAGCAGTTGCTAGTTGTTTTTTGGTGTCAAAATCGGCTAAGAAAAAATTTGTTTTTTCCAAAGCCTGAAAATTTTTAATAAACTCTTGCCAATCTTTTGCGTAGTAGTAGTATTGCAGAGTATTTATTTGTATTGCTTGGTGTTTTTTTGTTGCAGGGTCTTTAGTCGGTGCAAAGTATGCTAAAAATTTTTCTTTATTTTTTTGCTTACCTAGAATTATAGCTATCATTTTAGTAATTTTTGCGGCGTTAGAGTACTCTAGGGGAATTTTTTCCAAATAATGCAAACTTTTGAGCTGTTCATTTTGCTCAAAATAGCATTTTCCCAGAATAAAATTGCCTTCAAAATTTTTTATACTATTTGTGATACTCGCTACTTCTAAGAGGTAACTCTCCGCTTTGTTGCATACTTTTTGCGCTGTATAAAAATCTATCAATGTTGTGATAAATTTTTTTTTGGTATTTAACTCTGTAGTATTATTGGTTGCTTTTTGTAAAATCTCAGGAACTAGGGAAGTTTTTTGTAAAAATCTACTTAGTTTGACATAATTTAGTATGAAATCCGTTAGTTTAGTATATTCTACATACTGTAGCAAATTATTGTATTGTCGATAAGCTAAATCATACTCACCTAATTCCGCATAAATATTGCCAAGATAAAAATAACTCTGATGAGTTGGGCTATTGTGTTTTTCTTGATAAGACACTAAAAACTGTTTAGCTTCTTGCAATATTTTATGTTCCAAGTGCTGAGCTTGAGCTAGCTTATACAAAGCTTTACCTACTAAAAAATCTACTATAGCAAAAATTCCATCTGATTTTTTATTTTGTAAGTTAAAAAAAAACAATTTTTCTAGTGCTTGTTTTGTATTCTTTTGTTGTAGCTCTAACTCAAAAAAAAGAGTTGTTAGGATCAATTTTTCTAGCTGAGAAAAATTTTTATTTGCCAATATTGTTGTGATGTTTTCTGGAGGACTCCATTTGTTGATAGTTGCTAAAATTTGTTGTTCTCGCTTTGTTTGTTTGTTTTTTGAGATGTTGTTGATTGTTTGTTTTGCTAGTAAAAGCTCCCCTAGAAACAGGTAAGCTACTCCTTGATAAAAAGCATTGGAGTAGTATAAATCTTGTTTTTCTCTAGCTATATTTTGAAAAAAAATTAAACTCTGTGTAAAATCATGGGTAAAAAGGTAATTTTTTGCCTGCAAGAAAATAAGATCTTCATAGGTTTCTTTTTGAAACTCTGTTATTTTTAATCCTGATAATATTTGTATAGAAGCTTGGTAATCGGTTATTTTTGTCAATAGAGTAGCTTGTTGGAGTTTGACTTCTTTTTTCTTGCTACTACTAGGAAAGTTAGCTAAAAAATACTCTACTTCTAGCAGTGCCAAGTGAGACAGGGAGTCCTGAGATAGTTTTTCTATCAGGGCTAAACTGTTTTTTTCTTTTAAAGATATAGCTGCCCAAAGGGGGTTGCAGAAGGCGAATAGCAAAATAATAAAGAGCGCTTGTTTCATCTATGCTAAAAATTAAAAACCCACAGATCCGAGCTCTAGCAAAGGCAAATAAACCGCCAAGAAAACACCAAAAATTATCAAACCTGCAAAAGCAATAATAAAGAATTGTAAAATTTTAGCGAATTGTTGAATTTTGAGGTCAAATTTTTCATCCCAAAATTTATAGATATTTTTAAATCCAGTAGTTAAGTCTCCAGTTTTTTCTGCGATTGTAAAAATAGTAGCAAATTCTTTCCAGTACAAATTGACCTGCTGACAAGATTGATAAAAACTTTTCCCACTGTGTAATAATTTTGAGATAGATGTTACTTTTTTTGCGTTTTCTTTTGCAAGTACGCTACTAGTTGCGCACAAAGCGTCGTCTAAAGAGACGGCTTGTTGCAATAAATTGTGCATAGCGTAGGCAAATAATAAAGGATCTAAGAGTTTTCTAGTCAATATGCTTTTGAGATAGCTAAAAAAAGAAAGCGGGTTTATTTGATTTAACCATTTTTTTTTTTTAAATACAATAAGCCAGAATAAACCGCCACATAAAAAAATAATATTAGCTCTCAAAAAATCAGAAACCAAAATGGCTATTTGAGTTAAAGGTGGTAGTTCGTCATTTTGAAAATTGACATAAACTCCTTGAAACATAGGAATAATAAAAAACAATATGAGAAAAACAATTAGACAAGTAAAGCCTAAAACAAACAAGGGGTAGTTAATAGCTTCTTGTAGCTTCTTTTTGCGTTCTGCTATTTTGTCATAAAAATCAGTTGCATCTTGGAAAATTTTTTCTAGGTTGCCAGCAGTAGATGATAATCTAATCATAGATAAAAAAAATAAAGGAAAATTTTTTTCTAGATTGCCAAAAGATACTCTTAAATTTTCTCCTTTGTGTAACCCCAAGTAGAGACTGCAGCTAATATATTTTAAGAGGGGGAGCGAAAATTGACTAGCTACTTGTGGTAGTGCCTCTTGTAGGGATAGACCAATCCTAAAATAGGAAGATATAGCACGCAAGAAAGTGAGTAATTCTACTAGTGAGAGCTGCTTGTGTTGCACTGAGCTAGGAATAGTAGTTATTTTAATTTGATAAATACCATTTTTATTTAAAACTTTTATAAGTTTACTTTTACTATGAGCTATTTTTAGCCCAAATTTTTGTTTGTGTACGATATTGATACCTTGCCACAAATACAATCTTTTAAAAATTATCATTCCATGATACTGATGCCTAGTTTGTTTGCGTTTTCTTGCAAAGAAACAAATTTTTGTAGTTTCATTATTTTTTCTATTTCAATTATAGATTTTTCTTCTAAGATTGCGTTTCTAATTTTAGTGCTATTTTCTAGGTATTCTATAACGGGGATTCTTTGGTGTAGTTTTGGTGCAATTAACAATCTTTGTGCAATAATCAATTTAAAGGAGTTTGCTAAATCTTCTGAGCTTATTTGTAAAAATTTTAATCTTTGTATAGTTTCTAATACATTAGCACTGTGGACGGTTGTGAGCACTAGATGCCCTGTTTTAGCAGCGCTAGCAGCAATCTTAGCGGTTTCTTCGTCTCTGATTTCTCCGATTAAAATAACATCTGGGTCTTGTCGTAAACTAGAGCGCAAGATCTTAGCAAAAGTTAAGCCTATTTTTTCTTTGACTTCTACTTGAGTTACTCCTGCTAAACGGTATTCTACGGGGTCTTCTACTGTGATAATATTCAAATTTTTTTTGATCAATTCTCTAACAATAGAATAGAGCGTTGTAGTTTTACCAGAGCCCGTAGGACCTGCTACTACAATCCATCCAGATTGCGCTTGAATAACTTTTTTAATGGCAGCAATGAAAGCAGCTGTAAAATTGAGTTTTTCTAAATTGATCTCTAGATTTTCTAGTGGTAAAATTCTGACAACCATTTTTTCTCCCATTACAGATGGTAGTGTAGACACTCGCAGATCAAATTTTTTACCTAGTTTATTGGTAAAATTCATATAACCGTCCTGAGGAAAATGAGTTTTTGCAATATCCATTTTAGACAGTAGTTTTATTTTAAATAGAACTTCTGTAGGAGCTGAGTCTTTATATGCTTGCAAAATTCCATTTATTCTCAGCTGTAGATTGTAGATATCTTTTTTAGTAGGCTCTAGGTGAATATCTGTTGCTTTTTTGTAAGTGGCTAACTCTAGTAATTCTTGTAAAAAAGAAGAAATAAAATTATTTTGAGAGTGCTGTTTTGCTCCTTGCAGTCCAGCTAGTCTTTCTCGAATAAGTTGTATAAATGTCAGATAAATGACAATTGGTTTCTCAAAGAAAGAGGCAAATTGAAATATTTCTGCTAAACTAGATTGAATAGACACAAAAATAAGAATTTTTTGTTTTTCTTCTACCCAAGTAAAAAAAAGTTTTTTTTCTAGCAATAAATTACGATTATTTTTGCTTTTTTGATAAGGTATTGCTAGGCTATTTTCCCAAATATCGAGTTTAAAATTTTGAGCTAAATGTTGCATTGCTACTAATTCGCTATCTTTTTTCATCGTAATTTTTATAAATTATGCTAGTTTACTAGTATGATGTTGTCATAGTTTTACACTTTTAAGGTAAAAATGAGAATTTTTTTTTTGCTTTTGGGATTGTTTTTTAGCAGTTCTGTAGAAGCTAGCCTAGAGCAGAAGCTTTACGACTATAATCTTAAAATGGCTGATAGCTTATATCAGCATCATGATTTTGACCGCAACCTACCGCTAGCTATCCAGTATTACAAAAACGCCTTTGATATTGATGCTCAAAAAGCAGAAGTTTATTGGAAGTTAGCTAGAGCACTCTGGGTTAGACAAGAAAAAATAAATAGCAAACAACAAAAAAGGAATATTCTCAAAGAAGCTAAATTTTATATGAAACAAGCAATTGTAAATTACCCTCAAAATACTGATATTCGTCTTTGGAATGCAATTATCAATGGCACTAATTTACTTCATTCTGGGCTACTAAAATCCTTGCTTTTTTTAACAGATAATATCAAAGAAGATTTAGAGTTTGTTATTAGTCAAAGACAGAATTCTGAAAGAGCACTTTGTGCATTAGGTGTTTATTACCTTAAATTACCCACTGCTTTAGGTGGAGATTTAGCTAAATCTATTGCACTTTTTCAACAATCTTTAGCTGCCAACCCTTTATTCCATAGAGCTAATTTATTTTTAGCTAAGGCTTATTTTAAAAATCATCAAGCTCGATTAGCTAAGCAAAACTTAGCAATTATTTTGCAAAGCAAAAGATCAGAAGAAATTGGATTTTTAGTGTTGTTTCAACAAGAAGCGCTACTCTTGCTAAAGCAGTGGTAGTTTAGTTGAGCAAAGATTGCTACAAGGGTACAGTTGAAACTCATTTTTACTATTAGATGTTTGGAGTATTGATGCAGCGTGGTCTCGGAGACTTGCGCATTGATATATAGCAAATAAACTACTTCCGGAGCCACTCATTTGCACAGATAAAGGCAGTGTATCTTGTAATTTTTGATGGTATTTTTTTAAAAGAGGGTATTTTTTGCAAGCTGCAGCATACAGGCTATTTTGCAAAACAGATATTTTTTTGACTTGTGCTAAACTATAGTGTGGAGCAAAATTTATTTTACGGTTTTGAATTTTATAATTTTGATAACTATTTTTTGTAGCAATGGAGAAGTTTGGTTTTAGTATAAGTATAGGCAAAGCTCTGATGCTAAGAGGAGCAAGTGGGACTTCTCCTATTCCACCCATTCTCATTGGTTTTTGGTAGAGAAAAAAAGCAACATCTGCTCCTAGTTTATTCGCTAGAGCGCACAGCTCAGCAGTAGTAAGTCCTAAATTAAAAATACGATTGAGTGCTAAAAGTATAGTAGCTGCATTAGAGCTACCACCGCCTAACCCTGCCCCTATAGGAATTTGTTTTGTTATTTTGATAAGTAGAGAAAAAGATCTGTTTATTTTCTCTTCTAATAATGAGATTGCTTGTTGTACTAAATCTATTGTTTGTGTGGAATAATTTTTACGAATAAGTATTTTTTTATTTGTGGTTGCTTGTGGGATAATTTTGATTTCATCGTATAAATTTACTGCCAATAAATCTGTAATAATTTCATGGTATCCGTCTTTCCTTTGAAACATCACTTGCAAAAACAAGTTAATTTTAGCAGGCGATAAAAATAAAAATTCTTTGTGTATTGTCTTTGTCATTAAATACTAATCTACAATTTTTTATTGCAGTTTACCTACGGGTAGTTTAAGGTTTACTATTTAAGGAATAAAGAAAAATGCAAAATAGAGCAATTCTAAACTAAGCTAATTTTATTTACTAGGTCGCCTAAGCAAAAGAATTACAATACAACAATAAAATTATGAAACTATACTTATGGACTACGCCCAACGGCTATAAACCTCTAATTTTATTGCAGGAGCTTGGAGTTGAGTTTGAGCTTGTTAAAATAGCATTAAATGGAGAGCAAAAAAAACCAGAATATATAGCACTCAATCCTAACGGTAAAATTCCTGTTTTGGTAGATAAAGAGCTAGTAATTTTTGAATCTGGTGCTATTTTGCTCTATCTAGCAGAAAAATATCACAAATTTATTCCTCAAAATACCAAAGCAAAATACCGAGTAATCCAATGGTTGATGTTTCAAATGGGTGGAGTAGGTCCTATGTTTGGGCAGTTGGGGCATTTTTTACACCTTGCAGAGCAAATTCCCTATGCTCTCAATCGCTATCGTAGCGAACTAGATAGACTTTATTTGGTTTTAGAAAATTCTCTAAACAAACAAGAATATATTGCTGGTAATTATTCCATTGCAGATATTGCTCTTTTCCCTTGGGTTCGCAAACCTAGTTGGTATCAAACTTCTTTTGCCAATTACCCTAGTGTTGAGCGGTGGGTAGCAAAAATTGCGGAGCGCCCAGCTGTCAAGAAAGCAATGGCAATTAAATTTTAATAAAGAATGCAACAACGCCATGTTTTTTCTATAGCCGTAGAGGACAAACCTATGGTTTTGGTTAGAATCTCTAGTTTATTTACTAGGAGGGGTTTTAATATAGACAGTTTAACTGTAGCTAATACGAATCAAAAAGGTATTAGCCGTTTTACCATTGCACTACGCGGAGACGGAAAAACTTTAGAGCAGATTCGCAAACAAACACAAAAGCTAATCCATGTCTTAACAACTCGTGAGCTTTGTGAAGAAAATGCTGTAATTCGTGAAATTGCTATTTTTAAACTACATCACATTGCTAAGTACGCAAAAAAAATTCATCATATTATAGATTTTTATGGTGCACGAGTGCTAGATATGACAGATGATGTTTTGATAATGGAAGTTTCTGGTGCTACAGCTAAAATAGACGCTATGATCCAGGAGCTAGGTGAGGATATTATTTTAGAGAGTATTCGCTCAGGAAAAATTGGCTTAAGCAAAGGACGAGCAAAGACTTAAAGATAGACACTACAAGTAGTCTAGGGAACAAGTACTCTAGTTTGCAGAGCTTTTAAGAATTTATCTTTTTGTTGTTTAAAGTGATCTAGGTCTTGGGTGTCTAGTACCAAAGATTTTTCAATCAATTTTAATGCCTGCTTGTAATTCCCGTTTTGATAATAGGCTTCAGCTAGAGTGTCTAAATTAGCTGAGTTGGCATTGATTGCTACCGCTTTTTGTGATAGTTTGAGTGCTTTTTCTGTATTTTTTGTACTTTTTATTTTTGTTAGATAGAGCCAAGCTAGGTTGTTGAAAGCTAATTCCTCGTTAGGATATTGGTCTATGAGCTTTAAGTAAATTTTTTCTGCTTGCTGTGGTTGTTGTTGTAGGTCGTAAGAAACCGCTAGCATTCTTAAAACAGAAAGATTGAGTGGAAACCTTGTTAAAAATTTTTTGTACGATTGAATAGCTTTTTTGTAGTTTTTTTGTTTTTGGTAAATACGACCTAATAAAACATGACTCCAAATAAAATTTTCATTCTCGAGTATGGCATTTTTGGCAAAAATGATAGATTTTGCTACCTCTGCATTTCTAAAACTCTCGTAACCTAGATAATATTGTTGCCAGAATCCGCTAGCTTGAGCACCAAGTAAAGAATTATTTTGACCCTGAGCTTGAGCTAAAAAATAATTTAAAAAAATTTTATTAGAGCTTTCTGGCAACTTTGTTAAGATGGACTTAGCGTCTTGAAGCTGTAGTAGTAAAATTTTTTGATAAACTTTTGCTTCTTTTGCATTCCAATCCCATAAATAATCTTTGCCTTGTGTCAAATAAAAAAAAATTTCTAATAAAAAATTGTCTATCTCATTTTGTTGTAGGTAGTTTGTGATTTCATTGACAAGCTCGTCTTTCGTTGTTTTTTGATTATTAAATTTTAGTAAGATTTGTTGCCTTTGCATAAATTTTGTTTGCTTTGCGTAGCTTTGAATTTTTGCTCTAGCTAAGTCAAAATTTTCTAGTAGTAATAAATTTTTTATCTCTAAATTTTTGATAAAGTTAGTAGGCTCTTTACCTTGCTTTTGAAAAAAATTTATAGATTTTTGTAGGTTTGACAATGAAGCAGTATAGTCTTTTTTTGTAAAATGAATTTCTGCTTTTAACTCATAGACAAAAGGCAGCAATTCTTCGTTTTTAAATTCTTCTTTGAGATAGGATAAAGCCAAGTCTTCGTTGTTTTGTCTATAGTAAACATTCGCTATTCTATAGCGAGTAAGTTCATTATTTTGGATTGCTAAAGCTTGTTTAAGAAACTTTGCTGCTAACTTATAATTATTCAAAAGGCTATACCAATAACCTATGTTACTCAGGAAAAAATGGTGATTTTTTTCTCTTTTTAAGATTTCTTTTGTAGCTATAATTGCTTCTTGGTACCTTCCTTGTGCTTGTAGCACTTGGGCATATAACCAGAGTAGAGTTGTATTATCTGGGTGATATTCTAGTCCACTGAGAATAAATTCTTCTGCGCTGTAGGGTTGGTTTTGCTCTTTGTAATAAGTACCTAGTGCATAGAAAATCCAAGCTTCCTGCTCTTGTTTGTCGTACAATTCTCTAAAATAGACAATTGCTTGTTCTTTTTTACCTGCATTCCAAAGAATTTTTGCTAGTATAATTATAGTAGTAGGACTTGCTTGTAAAGAGATAGCTTTTTTGTAATTTGCTATAGCTTCTTTTTTGCCTAATTTTTGTTGTATATTTGCTAGTAGCAAATAAAAATCAGCCAAATAACTTTCGTCTTTTTTGTCTGCTAAAAACTTGATTAAATCAAGTTCAAATATTTGTTGTGTAGCTATTGTTTTTTGTAAAGCAAAATATTGTTTGTAGTAGTTGATATCTTGAGGGTATTGCTCGAGTAAGTAAACCAGAGTATTTTGATACTTATGAGGGTCAATTATTTTTTCAAGTTCCAGCAAATAGTTATAATATTCTTTGTTTGGTGCTAGAGATATTGCTGTTTGGATAGAATTATAGGCTGCTTGGAAGTTTTTTGCTCTAATCTGTAATTTTGTTTTTTCTACCCAAAAATAGCTATTATCTGGCTTTATTTGCAATATTTGCTCTATGAGTTCATAGGAGGTTGAAGGCAAATTAGAGTATTGTATAGTTATATAGTAATAGTATAAAAATTCTACGATCTTGCTTGTTTGATTGTTGTTTTTGTAGGCGGCTACAAAATCATCGTAGGCAGATAAACGGTGCTGTAGGCGATACAAAAACATTGCTCTTAAAAAAAGATAATTAGGGTTATTTTTGTATTTTGTAATCCATTGTGTCGCTAGGTTAAGCAATTTTTGTTTTTTTTCTTGTAGAAACAAAATTTCTAAATATTGACGATGGTAAAACAACAAATTGTTGATTTTGTTTTGCTGGGTGATTAGATAATTTAAGGCTTCTTGGTATTGATGTTTTTGAAAATAATCGTGTAAATTTTGCTCTATAATTTTCTCTGTTTTAGTAAGCTTCCATTGTATGTTAGGCTCTCTAGCGGTTAATTCGCTTATTTGTATAAATAAGCCAGCTAAAAAGAATAGCAAAAAAATAAAGATAGCTAAAAATCGCATAGTATAACTTTCACTTGACCTCATAGTACAAAACCTGTAACCTCAACAATATTACAATATATTGATAATAAGTTATACAGTTTTTATGAATTTACAAGTTGTTTTTAGAAAAAAAACAGGTAAAGGTGCAAATCGTCAGCTCCAGCTAAATGGCAGAGTACCTGCTGTGCTTTACGGAGGAAAAGAAAATACCAATCTTACTGTGTCTCACTCTGCTATAAGTGCTCTTTTTTTAGGAACTGGAGGCAAAACACAAATACTTGATTTAGAGCTAGAGGGCAAAGGAATCAAAAAAGCAATTATTCAAGATTATCAATATTCTCGTATAGCTAAAAAATTTATACATATAGATTTTTTAGAGGTCTCTGCTAGTACTATTGTGAATTTAGATATTCCTGTTCGCACTATAGGAGATTCTATTGTCTCTAAAATGGGAGGAGTGGTACAAGTTATTCGTCACGAGATACCTATCACATGTCAGGCGAAGGATATTCCCGCATCTATTGAGATAGATATTAGCAAGTTAAACTTTGGTGATAGTATCCATATCTTAGATGTTACTTATCCTAAAGGTGTAAAACCTGTAGCTACGGGAAGAAATTTTACTATTGTTTCTACTAGTACTATTACAGAAGAAGCTCAGCAAGAAGCAGAGACTCCAGAAGAGGAACAAGTACAGACACCAGAACAAGAACAAGAACAGGTAGAAAACAAGAAGTGATTGTTATCAATGAAACTTATTGTTGGTCTAGGCAACCCTACTAGAGAGTATGAAGACACTCTACACAATATAGGCTTTAGAGTTATTCAGCGGCTAGCAGAAAAATTGCAACCAACCAAGAAAACAAACCAATTTTACTCTTTATTTTACAAAGGAAAATACAATTCTCTAGACTATGCCTTGCTACTACCACAAACCTATATGAATTTGAGTGGCAAAGCTGTTGTAGCTTGTACCAATTTTTATAAAGTTGCTCTCACAGAGGTTTTGGTAGTTTGTGACAGTCTAGACTTACCTGTTGGCACTATTCGTTATAAAACAAAAGGCGGGCACGGTGGGCACAATGGATTAAGAGATATTATTCAAAAATTAGCTACTACAGAATTTTCTAGGTTAGCAATAGGAATTGGTCGTCCAGCAGAGAAAACTCAAGTCTCTAGCTATGTCTTGCAAAAAATCTCTACTTCCTTACAAAAGAAGCTACAAAATCCTGTAGAACAAGCTACTGAGCTTTGCATAAAATTCCTACTATCTACTATTACTTCAACTACTATAACTTAAATTTACGCAATTTATGGGGCTAGAACTCGGTATTGTAGGGCTACCAAATGTAGGCAAATCTACATTGTTTCAAGCCATTACTGCGACAAATGCAGAATCTGCTAATTACCCTTTTTGTACCATAGAGCCTAATATAGCTCTAGCTAGTCTGCCTGATCAAAGGTTAAATTACCTCTATCAGGTCTGGCAACCACAAAAAAGAATAGCAAACTTTTTAAAGCTTATAGATATTGCAGGATTAGTCAAAGGAGCTTCTAGCGGTGAGGGACTAGGAAATAAATTTTTAGAACAGATTAAACAAGTAGATGCTTATATTCATCTTGTTCGTTGTTTTTCGGATAATGATATTGTCCATGTTGCCGGGCAATGCTCGCCTGAAGATGATATTGCTACTATCAAAACCGAGCTACTACTCTCTGACATAGAGAGATTAAATAATAGATTATCAAAACTGAGAAAACAAACTAGAGCAGCCAAACAAAAAGATATTTTGATGTTTCACGAAAAACTACTAGAGCATTTAAACAGGGGTAATTTTGCCAAAACTTTTCCTCTCAAGCCAGACGAAAAAGAGCAGCTAGCAGAAAACAACCTTATTACTGCCAAACCATTCTTTTATGTTATGAATAATACAAGCAAGGATACAGACCAGGAATTACAAAAAGTAGTGCAACGCATAGCCCAAAAGGACGGAGTAGTAGCAATAGAAATCAATTGTTTATTTGAGAGCGAGCTAGCAGAACTAGACGCTCAGGATAGACAAAGTTTGATGGCAGAGTTGTCTATGGATAAGAGTGGTTTAGAAAAAATTGTGTATACAGGTTTTAACTTACTAGATCAAATTAGTTTTTTTACAGCAGGCAAACAAGAAGTGCGAGCTTGGAATGTCAAAAATAATTCTACTGTTCGGCATGCCGCTGGTAAAATTCATACAGACATGTATAAAGGCTTTATTAGAGCAGAAGTTTATTCTTTTGAGGATTTTAAAAAATTTGGCTCAGAAGCTGAAATTCAAAACCAAGGTCGCTTACGCTTAGAAGGTAAAAACTATCTCGTACAAGATGGAGATATACTCCACATACGTTTTAATGTTTAGCCTTGAAAGCTACTAAATACAGCTATATAAGAGAATAGTTGATGGTAAAAACATTGCTATCTCTAAGTAGATCCACCGCAATATATTTTTCATTTTTTAAGACGGAAAAAAATTGCATTACTTGAGATAGATCTTTGACCTTTTCACCATTAACACTAGTAATAATATCTCCTTGTTTGAGACCAAGTTTGTCGAAGATCCCCCCTTTGAGAACATTAGCTAATTGATAGCCAAGAAACTCATTATTTTTGTTATAAGGCACTGCTCTAGCGTGACTTAGCATTACAGGTAGATTGTGTAGGGCACCTTCAAAATACTCTTTCTTAACATTGATATTGTCATCTTGAATTTTAATGGCATCTTTTTGGTTAAAATTAAAATTACCTAGGTATTGCTCTTTAGCAATCTCATTTTTTAAATCTGTTAAAACTTTCTTATTATTAGAGCTATTATGACGAGCTTGGGCTTTCTGATTACTTCGTTTTTTCGGTTGTTTTTTTTCTGCTACTAGTTTTTTCTTTTTTTTACTAGGTTGAACAGGGACAATAATATTTTTTGAATTGTCTGTTTTATAAATGGCTAGTTTAGAGCTATGACCTCTAAAGGCTAAAACAACATTATCTCTTTTTACTTTTTGCAATGTAACATTTGTAGTAAAGATCTTGTTACCTTCTTGGAAAGATTTTTCTACTCTTTGTTTTTTGTGATAAAGGACAGCAAAATTGATAGAGCCTAGCAGTATAGTGCCGCGGAGTTCTAAATTATTTTGAATCTTATGTAATTCTAGCAAGTAGTTTGGTGTTTTCTTTTTTTTTGGTTGTTTTTTTGGTATTTTTTGTAGAGGCGTAAAGGCATTATAAATTGTCGAATCTTTGAAGTAAGTATAAGGTTTTTGTCCACTTTTGCCATCGTAAGAATTAAAACGAACAGGCTCATAGGAGGCTTTAGCTATTAGTAGGTTGTTTTCTATGTAAGTAGAAAGAGTAACGCCCGCTAAAACCGCATTTAACGACAAAGCGATCCATATTTTTTTTTGTCTAAGAATCAAAAAAATACCTTTCACATTCCATCTTTTTAGATCTATATATTTTTGTAAAAAATTCATTTTCATTGTACTTGTTCTTCTAAAAGTTTTTGCAGCTTGGCTAAACCTGCGTAATTGTTACCACTACATCGAGCAAAAATATCATTACCACCTCCTTTTCCACCAATCACACTAGAGTGCTTTTTGATAAACTCTCCTGCTTGAAACCCTTCTAGTGCTTTGTTTTTAGAGAGTAAAACCTCCACTTTGAGCCCGTCTATTTTGTATAGACAAAGAAGCTCGGGCTGAAATTTTCTCATTAGAGAATCAGCTAAATTTTTATTATCAAGCAGCGTAGTAGTATTTTCTAAAAAAAGCAACTTTTTTTTTGAAAGTTTTGTTTTAACCTGTGTTAAAAAATCTTTCAAAATTCGTGCTTTTAATAATTTATTTTCGTTTGTTATGTGTGCTAAATGCTGAGATTTGTGCTTTGCTGCTTGAATACTCTGATCAAGATTGAATATTTTATTTGTAGATTCTTGCAAGATACTAGCTAGAAGTTGAAATTTACTATTTTGTTTTTTTTGCCAACTCCAAGCTGAGCTACCGGCTACAGCTTCAATTCTTCTAATTCCTGATGCACAAGACGACTCAGAGAGAATTTGAAAAAACCCTAAATCCCCTGTTCTACTAGTATGACATCCCCCGCACAGCTCTTTGCTATGCCTTCCTGCCTGCACCACTCGTACTTGCTCTTTGTATTTTTCTCCAAAAAAAGCAAGTGCTCCGGTTGCTAGTGCTTGGTCTATAGGCATAGTTTTGCTTAGTACTTCTTCGTTTTCCCTAATATAGTTATTTACTAGCTCTGCTACTTCTGTGAGTGCTTGAGTGTTAAGTGGCTCAAAATGCTGAAAATCAAACCTTAATTTTTGTTCGTTTACCAGAGATCCAGCCTGTTTGATGTGTAAACCTACTACTTCTCTCAAGGCGGCGTTTAGCAAGTGTGTACTTGTGTGGTGTGTTTGAATTTGCTTTCTTCTTGCTACATCTAGTTCTGCCATAAAATTATCTTGATCTCTTAATTGTAAATTTTTATTTGCTACCTCTAGTTTAGCAAGAGAGTAGTTTAGTCCATTTGGCGATTTTTGAGTATTTAAAATACGAATAATAAAATCTTCGTTTTTTAGCCAACCTGTATCACCAACTTGTCCTCCAGATTCTGCATAAAAAGGCGTTTTTGCTAGTATGCAATAAAATTTTTCTCCTCTACTTACTTGCGTTAAGCGTAACTTATCATTCCAAATAAATTGTAGTTTGCTTTTTATTTTAGTTGGTTGGTAGCCTACAAACTCATTTTTATAGTGCTCTTTTTGTTTTGTCCAAATATTTTGAATATCTAGCAAGGGTTTCATCAATTTTTCTTGTTTGAATATTTGCTGCTTTCTAGCGGTTTCTTTTTGTTTCTGCATAGATACTTCAAAGTCTCTTTTGTTGTAACTCATTGTATTTTCTGCTAGGATCTCTGTAGCGAGCTCCATTGGAAAGCCGTAAGTATCGTATAGTTTAAAAAGACTCTCACCTTGTAGCTCTGTCTTTTTTTGTTTTTTTGAGACGGCTATTAAATCCAATAAAATTTTTAGTCCATTGTCTAGGGTAGATGCAAATCTTTTTTCTTCTTGCAAAATATATTTGTAAATAGAATCTTTTTGCTCGTAGACTTCAGGAAAAATGTTTTGCACTTCTTGAGCAAAAAAGACACTGCCTGCTGCAAAACTACCTAATGGTTGTTGTAGGTATTTTGCGTGTCTGAGCGCTCTACGGATAATTCTTCTCAAAACATAACCTCTACCCTCGTTAGCAGGAAGCACTCCATCAGCAATAATAATACTTACAGAGCGTAGATGATCTGCTATAACTCGGACAGAAATGTCTAAATTTTTGTTTGCGCCGTAGGTATAGTTTCCTTCTTTAGCAATCCAAGCAAGCAGTGGCAAGAAAATATCAGTCTTATAATTAGAATCTACTGCTTGTATTACAGAAACTATTCTTTCTAATCCCATTCCAGTATCTACACTTGGAGCAGGTAGTAAAACTAGCTTGCCGTTTTGTTTTTTATCAAACTGCATAAATACTAGGTTCCAAATCTCTAAAAATCTACCATCATCTTGCTCTAGACTTGCAATTACGCCGCTACCTTGTCTTTCGCTATGAAGGTCAAAATGGATCTCAGAACAAGGTCCACAAGGACCAGTGTCTCCCATCGCCCAAAAATTATCTTTAGTACCAAGTTTAGCAATTTTATCTAGTGGCATGCCTATTTTTTTGTGCCAAATTTGCAAAGATTCTTCATCTTCTTGGTACACAGAAACCGCAAGTTTTTCTTTTGGTAAGCCTAAAACTTGTGTTAAGAATTCCCAAGCATTTGCTATGGCTGTTTCTTTGAAATAATCTCCAAAAGAAAAATTCCCTAGCATTTCAAAAAAAGTATGATGTCTGGCTGTTTTGCCTACATTGTCTAGATCATTGTGTTTGCCTCCTGCGCGGATAATTTTTTGCACGCTCACAGCTCTCAAATATGGAGGGGTTTCTATTCCTAAAAAATAATTTTTAAATTGATTCATTCCCGCGTTGGTAAACAATAAACTAGCATCACCGTGGGGAAGCGTTGACGAACTTGCAATATGTTTGTGTCCTTTAGCTACAAAAAAATCAATAAAAGTTTTTCTAACATTGTCCGAGTGCATAGAATTTTTTAAAATCAAGAACGAAGTAAATAAAAATCATCGGTATTTGTGCTTTGCTTCACACGGTGCATTCTTAAAATAATTGCTAAACCGACTACGCTTTCTGCAGCTGCAATGACAATTACAAAAAAAATTGCAATCACACCTTCTATATTTTGTAACTCCCAAGCTAAACCTACGAGGCTTAAATTGACAGCGTTGAGCATAACTTCTATAGACATTAAGAGCATAATGGCGTTTTTGCGTACTAAAAATCCAAAAATTCCAATGCAAAATAAAATTCCGCTCAAAATTAACAGTTGTTGAGATAAACTAATAAAATCCATCTTAAATTTTTTTCTTTTCTTTGACTAGCATAAAAGCACCAATGGCTGCTACTAATAATAAAATTGCAATAAACTCAAAAGCTAAGATGTACTCGTGGAACAAAGTTTCGCTCAAAAGCTCTATAGAGCCTTTTTCTAGTATGAGCTTGCTGGTATAGCTACCTTTGGCAACCTTGCTATAATCCCAATTAAGCACTACCTTTATAATAGCGACAGCTAGAGCAATTACCAACAATAAGCCTGCTAGGCAAGCAGTATTCCAGCGGGCTATTTTTTCTTGTTTACCTAGGTTTAGCAACATAATAATAAAAATAAAAAGCACCATAATAGCACCCGCATAAACTAGCACTTGAATAACAGCAATAAATTCTTGGGATAGTAGGATATAAATAAATGCTGTCAAAAAAAAACTAAATATCAAAGATAGTCCAGCGTTTACAGGGCGTAAGGAGCATACTACAAAAATGCTACTAACAATCAATAAAGCAGCAACCGAGTAAAACAGAAAGAAAAACATTTAAAATGCCTGCATAAGACTAATTGCAAATTGAAGTTTTGAATTTTAAAAAATCTCACAAGCAATAGTTATTGCTTGCCTCAAAAATTTGCTATCCTAGTATTAAGAATAGAATAAAAAAAGCAAAATCAAAAGAAAAAGTTTTGCTAGTTAAATTTACTAACAGGTATACTAAATAACTTTAGTTTTACTTGGAAGAATTTATTTACAAGATTAGCATACAATCCCCGTAGCTATAGAAGCGGTAGTTTTCTTTTATTGCTAATTGATATAGCTCGTGTAATTTTGCTAGCCCACAAAAAGCAGCAACCATCATCATCAAAGAAGATTTTGGCAAATGAAAGTTTGTGAGTAGGCAGTTGACATAGCGAAAAGAGTAAGAAGGGTAGATAAATAAATTAGTCGCTACAAAAGAGTCTGACATCATCAAAGGCAAGCTTTCTAGAGCTCTAGCAGTTGTAGTACCTACGGCTAAAATTTTCCCTTTTGCTGTGTTTAAGTGTTTTTGAGTTATTTGACTGACTCTATAGTACTCTTTGTGCATTAAGTGCTCTCGTATATCGTCTGTTGTAACTAGCTCAAATGTCCCTAGACCTATATGCAAGGTAATTGAAGCCCATAGGGCTTGCTCTTTGATTTTTGTTAGTAATTCTTTGCTAAAGTGCAGCCCTGCAGTAGGTGCTGCTATAGACCCGTATTTTTGTGCGTATAGAGTCTGATACCTCTTGAGATCCTCTGTTGAGCTACTGTGGTTATTTTTTCTTTGTTTTAGAATATAAGGAGGTAGCGGTGCACAACCTTCTTGTTGCAAAATATCAAAAAAATCTCCCGCAAAAGCAAACTCCAATTCGCTAGTACCATTTACATTTTTAGACAACAAGGTAGCTTGTATTTTTTCGCTACAAAGCCCAAATTTTTCTCCTAATTTTAATTTTCGTGAGTTAAGTAGTTTACACTCCCAAATATTTTTATCTTTTTGCTTAATTAGCAATAGCTCTAAGTAGCCCCCTGTTTTTCTTTTGCCAAGCAATCTTGCTGGCAAAACTTTAGTGTCATTCGCTACTACAAGGTCTTGGCTACCTAGATATTCTGGAAGCTGACAAACCATTTTATGCTCTAGTTTTTCGCTTTTTCTATGGTAAACTAGCATTTTTGCTGTATCTCTTTTTTCTAGTGGTTTGCTAGCAATACTAGCTAGAGGTAGTTGATAGTCGTAACTTTGCAAATCAAAAGGATTCATTTTTATTTTTCAAAATACAAATTTTATTGTTATGCTTAGAAGCAGATAATTTTTTATCAAAATTTAATATAAATGGAGGTACTACCAGAATATCTAGTAATAGAAAAAGCTCTGCAAAAGCACCCCCTAGTTTTTGTCACAGGAGAGGCTGGAACGGGCAAATCTACTTTTATTCGCTACCTTGCTCAAAAAACAGAAAATCTAGTCGTTGTTGCTCCTGTGGCAATCTCTGCCCTCAATGTCAAAGGAGTAACTATTCACTCTTTTTTTGGTTTTCCTGCTACTCATATTACTCCTGAAGAATTCTCAGCAAAGAGTAAGCTCAAGATGTCAAGACAAAAGAAAGAGTTGCTAGACAACACCAAAATATTAGTGATAGACGAGGTCTCTATGCTACTACCTAATATACTAGATAGCATGCATAAAATCCTACAAATAATCAAACAAAATGATAAACCATTTGGCGGTGTTTCTGTAGTTTTAGTAGGCGATTTATTGCAACTCCCTCCTATTGTAGCTAGCTCGCAGGAGCGTAGCTATTTTTCTCATAGATACCAAAGCGCTTATTTTTTTTCAGCAGATATTTTTAAAGAAATTGCACTTACAACCTTTCAGTTAACCTTGGTTAAAAGACAAAAAGACCAAGAATTGATTAAAATACTTAGCCGTATTAGAGTTAACAACAACCACAGAGCAGGGGTTGCTCTCTTAAATAACCGTTGTTATCTACAAAAAAGAAACAAACCTCTAAGCCCGCATGCTACTTATCTAGTCACTACGAACTACAAAGCAAAAGCTATTAACAAACAAAAACTTAATACTCTAAGAGGTAAATCTGTATTTTTTGAAGCAAGGATTACAGGCTCTGCTAGCATAGAGCAATGGAGGCTTCCTGCATCTTATCTACTAGAGCTCAGGCTCAAAGCTAGGGTAATGTTTCTTAAAAATAATAAACCCCAGTGGCTCAACGGAGATTTTGGCGAGGTTGTAGAGCTGACAGACGATGCTATTTTTGTACGCAAGAGCGGTGATGAAGAAGTTTTAGAGGTCAAAAGAACTCTGTGGGATAAATACCAATACACCTACGAGCGCTCACAACAAAGAATACTCAAGAAGCTGATAGGCTCTTTTAAACAGTTTCCGCTAGCACTAGGGTGGGCTAGCACTATTCACAAAACACAAGGGCTTACTCTCTCAGAAACAATCATAGATCTCTCAAGGGGTGCTTTTTGCACGGGGCAAACCTATGTAGCACTTTCTAGGTGTCGGAGTTTAGCTGGTATTACTCTGCAAAACCCTATTGCTATGAGAGATGTCAAAGCAGATAATTTTGTGATAAATTTTTTGGAACAACTTTTAACAAAAAAGCTCAACTAGCTCTTTTTTGTTACTACTCGCTGTGGTATGACAACTGTGAAGCCTGTGGAGCTAGGTTAGTCAAACTCTTTGGCTAAAAACTCTGCTGTTTTTTTGTAGGCGTGCGGTTTGCCAAGTTTTTTTTTGAGTAGCGAGAAGTTTTGTTGCATTTTTTGGTAGTTTTTGTGGTTACGCAAAATTGTTAAAGCCATTTTAGCTAATTTTTGCGGAGTAAAATCTCTTTGCAAAAGCTCGGGAATAAATTCTTTGTCGTAGATTATATTAGGCAAGCCAAACCTTTTAATTTTAAAGATATACCTTGCTAGTAAGAAATTGAAGTAGGAAGTATGATAAAAAATAACCATAGGCGTTTGTAAAATAGCCAATTCTAAGGTGGCTGTACCAGAGCAAGCTAACGCTAAATCTGCCGCTCCTGCTAAGTTGTAGGAGCTATCACAAACAAAAAGAATTTTTTTGCTAATTAGCTTGTGAGCACAGAGCTCTTTGGTAATTTTGAGGTTGCGCTGAGAGGAAGCAATGCAAGCAAATTGTAAATCTTGATGTTTACTCAAAAGCTCTACGCTTTGCAATAGTTTCGGTAAATGTGCTAGTAACTCTTGTTTTCTACTCCCAGCAAACAAACAAACTAATTTTTTTTGCTTATCAAGCTTGTACTTTTGTAAGGTTTGTTTTTTACTCAAAGTTGTTTTGACAATATCTAGTAGGGGATGACCAAAGCACGCTACTTGACAATTTTCTTTAGCAAAAAACTCTACTTCAAAAGGAAAAAGCACAATAAGTTTTTTGATGGTAGCTTTTATTTGCGTTATTCTGCCTTTTTTCCACGCCCAAACTTGCGGGGCAATATAAAAATAAACTGGAATATTCCTTTTTTTCGCCTCGCTCGCAAGTCTCAGGTTAAAACCTACATAATCTACTAAAAACAGGGCATCGGGTTTTTCTTGGTCTAGCAGTGTCACAATTTGCTTGAGTATATTTTTTAAATAACTCCAGTTTTTTAGAGCTTCTACCCATCCAATAATCTCTAGTTCTTCTATTTTGTAGTAGGTTTTTTGAGCTAGTTTTTGGAATATTTTACCACCTGTGCCAATCAATGTGAGTTTTGGTAGCAATTTTTTTAACTCTGTTAGTACACTGCCTCCGTGTAAATCGCCTGAGGCTTCCCCTATGATAACGAGTATTTTTTTTGCCATTTTATAATATTGCAAGATTAAAAACCTATAGACTATCTCAATCTTTGGAATTATTCTTGCTTTTTAAACATAAGCAATTACTTTTTACAAAATGCAAGCAATTATTAGTTTTTTTCGCCAAAACATTCCAATTAGTGACTACAAGAAAATTATTTTTATAGTATCTTTATTGCTTGTTTGGGGGTTAATTTTTGTGTATTCTGCGAGTTTTTTTTTCTCAACGCGGTATTTTGATAACCCCTATAGGTTTTTTTTATTGCACGCTATATTTTTAAGCGTTGGTTATCTTGGGATGCTCTGTGTATCGAATATTCCTTATCAAAAATACCGACCGTGGATTGGAATTGCGCTATTTATCGTAACGGTGCTACTAGTTTTGGTACTCATACCAGCGGTAGGGACCAAAATTTCTGGAGCTAGAAGGTGGATTAGGTTAGGGTTTATTGGCTTCCAACCTACCGAGCTCTTAAAACTAGTTTTTTTAATGTGGATTGCAGATTTTTTAGCACGCAAAGAGCAAAAAATTCATCTTTTCGCCTTTGGTTTACTGCCTATTTTAACATTATTTACTTTTTTTGGGTTGCTGTTGCTGCTACAACCAGATTTTGGCTCTATGGTACTACTCTTTTGTTTGGTTTTTCTTATTTGTTATGCAGCAGGTGTGAGCTTGTGGCAGCTACTAGGGGTATTTTTAGTTTTTATTTTATCGGGTGGTTTTTTAATTTTTGTAAATGTTTATCGTGTGCGGAGAATTTTGGGGTTTTTATCGCCGTGGGAAAATAGGCTAGCAAGCGGTTATCAGCTAGTTAATTCTTTAATTGCCTACGGTGGAGGTGGTATTTTTGGTAGAGGATTTGGTAATTCTTTACAAAAAGAATATTTTTTACCTCAGGCTCACACAGATTTTATTTTTGCTGTTTTAGCAGAAGAGACGGGCATACTAGGTATCTCTTTTACTTGTATTTTATTTTTTGCTTTTTGTAGTGTGGGTTTTCGTGTTGCCGCTCAAGCGAGAGACGCTTTTGGTCGTCATCTAGCTTTTGGTATAGTTGGTCTGGTTTTACTACAAACCCTAATGAATCTTTTTGTAGTGCTAGGGCTAGCGCCTACTAAGGGTATTGGACTACCTTTTATCAGCTACGGTGGTAGCTCTTTGGTAATTTTTCTGCTTGCTACTGGAGTGCTACTTAATATCAGCAAACAAAACGCTGCTACCAACTAGAGCCAATTTATAACAATTTGCTAGTGTTTTTTTTTACGAAAACTAGCATTTAAGTAGCAAAAATTCTTTAAAAAAAATTCTATATTTTGACTTTTGGTATGCAAAATGCTTTAAGAAACACTAGGCATAAACATAATTTATAAAAAGAATTTTAGGTTTTTATTGACAATATTTTTTTTTGCATTATGCTTGTGGCTATGATTTTGAGCTATTGAGCTCTTGAGAGATTAAGGGCTTCGGTAGTTTTATTTTAACTATTTGATAAAAAAATATGAAAAGAATCTTAAAAACTGCAATTGCCTTGCTATCAGCAGGAGCTATTGCAACGCCTTTGGCAGCAGCAGAGTGGGGTGTCAGTGGACAGGTACGCGTGGATTGGGACATAGCCAAGACAATTGAGAATAAAAAAGCAGAAGCTGGAGGTAAAACTACTCCCAATGGAGTTTTTATCGACCAAGATGACACTTGGGTAGCTTTTACCCTCACAGGAGAAGCCGCTAACGGTGGTATCTACTATTATGGTGACGGTAGGCAAGAGTATGTAGGTAGCGTTTCTGCTGAGGATGGTAATTGGGCTGCGGCTGCGACTATTAGCGTACGCAATGACTCTAATCAAAATGCTGTCGCTAGTTCCCCTAGAGAAGGCGATACTGTAGAGGCTACCAAAACGGGCGACCATACGGTCTCTGTGAGCAATGCCAGTGGTTTTTCTGTCAAAATTGGGCTAACTACTCCCTTGTTGACCTTCAGTCAGGGTGCAGGCAATCTTTTGCTAGGTCATACAGGTGGCAATAGCCATGCTAATGAAACAGGAGGTGCTAACATAGATGCTCTGGATAACCGCTCTAATGTTGTAGATTTTGGCTACAAGCTGAGCGATAGCTTAAAAGTTGGCTTAGCTCTAGAGCAAAGTAGCTCTGAACAACCTGCTCTTGGCAAAGCTTTCGGCTCTATCAACTACGCTGTCCGTGCTGAAAAGAATTCGGACGGTGAAAATTACTTTTGGTACGGTAATACAGACGGTGCTACTGCTGACAAAAAAGGAGCTCCTTCTGGTTTTAACACTGGTATCAAGGCGAACTACTCTAGCGATTTGGTAAATGTCGGTCTGGTTGTAGTTAGCGGCTCAGAAGCTGGTAGCAAAGATCTTGGTGGTAGTGACGACTACAAAGCTAGTGCTTCGGCGTTTGGACTTGGTGTAGGTCTGAGCTTTGGCAATTTGAAGCCTTACTTCAACCTCTGGAGTCCTTCTGCTAAATCAGAAAATTCAAGAGGTAGCGAGGAGACTTCTTCTTCTACTACTCAGATTGGTGTAGATTTTGCTCTAGGTGAGTCTAGTGGTGTGGGTTTTTCTACGGTTAACAGAAGCACTGAATACAAGGTAAAATCTGGAGACACTGAAAATGATCCTGTTAAAATCACCAATGCTGGTATTGAGCTCGGCTATGTAACCAAGCTAGGTACAGCCGATTTCAAAGCTGGCTGGTTGAGTGTTACTGAAAAAGTAGGTGATGATGAAGAGTGGGCTGTTAGCTGGATTAGAGTTAGATTGCAACAAAGCTTCTAATTTTTCAAAAATAGCAGTTTGTTGTTTTTGCTATGAACCCCTTTTTGAGTTTTCAAAGAGGGGTTTTTTATTGCCAGTGATTATTTGTTTTGATAGATGATTTTGCTTGCCTCAGTGCTTGTTACCACATAAAACTAGCCCTATTCCTACAAAAACCATAGCAGTGATATTGCCACATAAAACTAGCCTTATTCCAAAGTCTTATTAAAAATCAGTATTATTTTTTTAGTTTTTTAGCAAACAAACTGCTACTCAAGCCTTTTTGATGACCCAGCACAAAGACCTCTCCTCCGTAGCTTTGTACTAGCTTTGCTCCTACTACCTCGTCTAGTTTGTAATCTCCTCCTTTCACCAAAATATTTGGCTTGGTAGCCGCCAAGAGCTCTTCGGGGGTGTCTGTTTCAAACCAAGTTACTAGGTCCACAAAACCTAGTGCAGCTATGATTGCTAATCTATGTTTGAGGCTCATTACAGGTTTTTGACGCTTAATTTTTTGCACGCTGTTATCAGAATTGAGCGCAACTAGTAGCAGCTCACCTAGTTTTTTAGCCTCGCTCAAATAGCACAAGTGCCCGTAGTGTAGAATATCAAAGCAACCGTTGGTAAATACTAATTTTTTACCTTGCAAACTATTTTGTACTAGCTGGCTTAATTTACTAGGGTGGATAATACGGTGCTCCCAAAAATTCATATTCTTTGTACTTTATGTAAAATCTCTTTTAATTTTGCTACAAAACAGATAATTTGTGCTTCATTATTTTTGGTACCTAGACTAATTCTAAGAGCGCTACTAGCGTCAATTTTGCTATAACCCATAGCAAGTAAAATAGGGCTAGTATCGCTTTTAGCACTAGCACAGGCACTTCTACTAGAGGCACAAATTCCTTGCAAGTCTAAGTGCATTAAAACTTCCCCACTAGAGCATCCGGGAAAAATATAATTTCTATGAAACACAAGTCTTTGCTTTTTATCTCCTACAAAAATAGCCCTTGGTAATTGCTCAGCAATTAGTCTATCCAATAATTCTCCTAGTTTTTTCATTTTTTTGTAGTAGCTAGCTTGTTTTTTAACCACTATTTCTAGGGCTTTGGTTAAACCCACAATAGCTATCAAATTTTCTGTGCCAACGATTTTACCATTTTCTTGACTTCCTCCATAAAAAAGCGGTTGCAGAGTAATTCCTTGTCGTAGAAACAACAAGCCTGCTCCCTTGGGTCCGTAAATCTTATGACTAGATAGCGTCAGTGCATCTACTTTCGTGCAATCTACACCTAGCGTTGTGATAGCTTGAGTAGCATCTGTGTGCAAAATAATATTATTTTTTTTTGTAATCTTGGCAATTTGCTCTAGAGGTTGCAAGGTTCCAACCTCACTACTAGCACTAGTAATGCTAACCAATTTAGTATTTTCTTGGAAAAGTTGAGCTATATCTTGGGGCTTGAGCACTCCGTTTTTGTCTGTTTGTGCTATACTCAAAGTTATTTTTTCTTGTTTTGCTAGTGCTAGAGCTGTTTGTGAGACGGACGGGTGCTCTAGGGGTGAGATAATAAAGTGTGCTCTAGGAGTTTTTTTTTCTTGAAAAACAAGCCCTTGTAGCATAAGATTGTTACTGATAGTCGCAGAGGGAGTAAAAATAATTTCTTCTGGCAAGCACTGACACAATTGTGCTACTTTTCTTCTAGAGCTGTTTAGAATAGACTTTGCTTTTTGTCCGAATTTATGGATAGCAGAAGGGTTGCCAAAGTGTGGTAAAACCTCCTGCATTGCTTGGGATACTTCAGGAGCAAGAGGTGTGCTAGAGGCGTGGTCTAGATAAATTCCAGTAGATTTCATACAATCTTTTATGATACGCAAATATATTACAATCACTATCGTACCTACTAGCTCAAAAAAGGTCAAAAGGTTTCAGGTTTCACTCTTTAATGTTTTTCTCCTTTTTTTGATTTTATCAGGGGTTATCTTACACGCAGGGTGGGTGTTTCGCACTTTTTTGATAGAAGAGACCACTTACGGCGCTCAGAGCATCAAAACAAAATTTGAAAAACAAAAGGTTTTTTTGAGTCAATATAATAAAGATGTAGCAAACTTAAACCAATCTATTGAGGAGCTCAATGATTACCACTACAAACTAGGTAAAATTTTTACTATCACAAAAAATACAGAATCTCCAAAGGAATCTGCTACTCTCATCAAGGAAGTTCAAAAAGGGAAAAAGAGTATTTTTGCTCTGATTGCTACTCAAGAAAATAATTTAAATTTAGAGTTAGCAAACCAAAACCTTGAATCTTTAGTACAATTTTTGACACAAGATACTTTAGAGTTTGCTAAACCTACAGAATTGCCTGTGCGCGGTTTTTTGGTTTCTGCTTTTGGTAGGGATTCTAAGAGCAATATTTCTCAATTTACCCCTAGATCTGGAATTTTGCTCTACACAGAGCCTAATTCGCTAGTTAGAACTACGCTAGACGGCATAGTGATTTATACAGGTGCAGACGATATTTTAACCAAAATTGTTATAATTTATCACGGCAATTATACCTTTACAAAATACGGATATCTCTCTAGCATTGAGGTAAAAAAATTACAAAAAGTTAAAAAAGATGATATTATAGGAGTTAGCGGAGGTAAAAACAATGCTTCTTTGTTCTATCAAGTTGATTTTTTGTATGTTCCACAAAGCCCTTTTTAATTATTAGTTCAATGTTTATTTTAGAACAACTTTTAGGCTCTTATTCTAAAAAGCAAATCAAAAGGTATCAAACTATCTTAAAAAAAATCAATCAACTAGAAAGCACCTATCAGTCATTTAGTCGTCAAGATTGCCTTGAAAAAACCGAGGAATTCCGTAGAATTTTAAAAGCAAAAGAGCAAAGTTTAGATGATTTATTGCCCTCAGCTTTTGCTTTAGTTAGGAAAGTGGCGTTTGATACTATAGGTGAGAGACATTTTGATGTGCAGATTTTAGGAGGTATAGCATTGCATTATGGCACTATAGCAGAGATGAAAACAGGAGAGGGTAAAACCCTCACTTCTACTCTAGCTACCTATCTCAACGCTTTAGAAGGTAAGGGCGTGCATCTAGTTACAGTGAACGAATATCTCGCTAAAAGAGATAGCGAATGGATGGGGCAAATCTTTGAGTATTTAGGTTTGAGTGTCGGCTTTATCTATAACAATATGGAAGAGCAAGCAAAAAAACAAGCCTATGCAGCAGATGTTACCTACGGCACGAATAATGAGTTTGGCTTTGATTACTTACGCGATAACATGAAGTACAGTTTGGAGTCTTTGTATCAAAGAGAGCTAAACTACGCTATTATAGATGAAGTTGATAGTATTTTGATTGATGAGGCGCGCACTCCATTGATTATCTCAGGTCCAGCAGACGACAAAAGCAATACCTATAAAATAGCCGATGAAGCAGTTTTAGGCTTGACGAGAGCCTATAGTAAAGATGAAAATCCTCCAGTAGCAAAAATTACAGAATTTTTGCAAGTGAGCAAAAAAGAAATGGAGAAAGTTTTTTCTGAGATGAAGTTAACACAGGTTGTGACAAATGGGCATTTTAGCATTAACGAAAAAAGCAAAAACATTCAGTTAACAGAGCAAGGAATTGAAAAAATAGAGCAAAGACTAGCTAGTGTTTTAAAATCAGAAAGTTTGTTTGACTATGAGAATGTAGAGTTATTACACCTTGTCAATCAATCTTTGAGGGCTAGGTATCTGCTAAAGAAAGATTTTGATTATGTAGTGCAAAACGGAGAGGTTAAAATTGTAGATGAATTTACAGGCAGAATTATGGACGGTAGAAGATTTAGTGATGGTCTGCATCAGTCCATAGAGTGCAAGGAAGGAGTAAAAATTGAAAGAGAAAACCAAACTTTGGCTTCTATTACCTTTCAAAATTATTTTCGTAAATATCAAAAAATAGCAGGAATGACAGGCACAGCTATCACAGAAGAAAAAGAATTTATCAAAATTTATAATTTAGGTGTTGTTGATATCCCAACCAATAAACAGCAGATTCGCAAGGATCAAAATGACGCTATCTATAGGACCAAAAATGCAAAATATCAAGCTGTCTTAAAAGAAGTAACAAGATTGCATACAAAGAATCAACCTGTTTTGATTGGTACAGATTCTGTGTCTGCTTCCGAAGAGATTGCAACTATACTCAAGGAAGCAAAGCTTTCCTATCAAATTTTAAACGCTAAGTACCACGACAAGGAAGCAGAGATTATAGCTGCAGCTGGAGCACCCAGAGCAATCACTATTTCAACTAATATGGCTGGCAGAGGCACAGATATTAAGCTAGGAGAGGGAGTAAAAGAGCTAGGAGGCTTGTATGTACTTGGTACTTCCAAACACGAATCTAGAAGAATTGACAATCAGCTCAGAGGACGCTCTGGTAGGCAAGGAGATTTTGGAGAAAGCAGATTCTTTTTGTCTTTAGAAGACGACTTGCTGAGAACTTTCGGCGGACAAAATATTGCTAACTTGATGAAGAAGTTAAAAATGGAAGAAGATGAGGCGATAGAGCATGTTTTGATTTCTCGTGCTATACTCAACGCCCAAAAAAAAGTAGAAGGACAAAACTTTAATATTCGCAAACATTTATTAGAATACGACGATGTCATCAATCGTCAAAGAGAAATTATTTACAAAAAAAGAAAGGATATTCTAGGTGATAAAGAAAATTTACTTTTACAGATGATAGAAGGTTGGCTCGAAGAGCTAGTAGAAGAATGTTGTGCTGATAAAAATACAGCTCTCTGGCAACTAGCAAAATTGCAAGAGCAGTGCGAATTCCATTTATCGCAAGAGTTATCAGTCGCAGAATTATCAAACTATGTTAAAACCAATGAAATTATAGATTTTTTACTGACACAAGCAGAAGCAATTTACTTGCAAAAAAAAGATATTTTTGGAGAGATATCACCACTCATAGAAAGACAAATTTTATTGATGAATACAGATGCCTTGTGGAAAGATCATTTGCTCAATATGGATCACCTCAAAGATGGTATAGGCTTAAGAGGGTTTGGACAAAAAAACCCCCTAGAAGAGTACAAAAGGGAGGCGTTTCAGTTATTTATCAAGATGCAAAACACTATTCAAAAAAAATGTGTTTTTGACTTTTTCCATTTGAAGCTCAAAGACGAAAGACAAGTTTTAGCTCACCAACCTACGCCCTCACCAATGAGCTTGCACCACGGAGAAACTCAAAAGCAACATACAAAAATACAACCTATTATTAAAGCACCAAAGGTAGGTAGAAATAGCCCTTGTATTTGTGGTAGTGGTAAAAAATATAAAAACTGTTGCTTAAAAAACCAGTAAAAACTCTCCGATGACAAAGGATAATCAAAAGCAATTTTGGGCACAGAAGTCAGGTAAGTCGCCCTCTAGTGAGAATATTGCTTTTTGTGCTAGCAGAGATGTTCGCTCTGTGCCTATGCTAGATGATATTTTAATTCCCTACGATTTATGGACGAATTACGCCCATTGTCAAATGCTATGCAAGCAAAAAATTTTACAAAGAGCAGAATGGAGTAAATTGCAAACTTGCTTTCGCACTATTTTATTGGAGTATCAAAAAGGTAGTTTTACTTTGGACCCTACTTTAGAAGATGTCCACACCAATATTGAAAACTATATTATTTACCAAAAACAGTTAGCAGCTGGTAAAAAAATTCATACAGCTAGAAGTAGAAACGACCAAGTTATTACTACTATGCGTTTGTTTTTGAAAGATAAATTATTACTTTTTATAGAGCAACTTGTTTTGCTCAACCAAGCAATTTTAACTGTAGCTAGCAAAGAGCAAAATACACCTATGATTGGTTTTACTCACTATCAACCCGCTATGCCGACTACGCTAGCACATTGGCTGGCTCACTGGGCGCAAGCTATTACTAGGAGCATTGTCAGTATGTTGCAGCTCACAGAGCAAATGAATTTATCTCCGCTAGGTGCAGTAGCAGGGTTTGGTACTACTTGGCAGATTAACAGGGAATATACAGCAAGTTTACTAGGTTTTGAAGGAGTTGAAGAAAATAGTTTAGATTGCGTCAGCGCTAGGGGCGAGTGGGAAGCGCGTATTGCAGCTAGCATAGCTTTATTTATGAATCAAGCCTGCTTAATATCTCAAGATTTAATTATGCTGTCTCACCCCTATTTTGGAATGATTAAAATAGACGATGCTTTTGTTACTGGCTCTTCTATTATGCCTCAAAAAAAAAATCCTGATTTTGCAGAAATGATACGAGCCAAGTGCTCTTTTTGTCAGGGGAGCCTCCAGAGTCTGCTGAGTTTAGCTAAAGGAATTATTAGTGGCTACAATCGAGACTCGCAACAAGCAAAATACCTTATTTTTGATGTATTTTTTGAAGTAGAGCAGGTACCAAAGATACTAAAATCTATCATAAGCACATTTTTACCTTGTAGAGCAAGAATGAAAGAATTGAGTACTAAAAATTATGCTACTAGTGCTGATTTAGCAGATTATTTAGCAGTAAATAGCAACCTTGCTTTTCGCGATAGTTATCATCTGGTAGCTTTAGCTGTGCGCTTATCAAAGCAAAAAATTAACTATCAAGATTTACAAATGGCAGCTAGTGAGCTTGGACTAGATTTTTCTTTTTCAAAAGCAAAATTACGGGATATTTTAAGCAATGATAAACCTATGGAATTGATTACCAACAAACTACACACAGGCGCGCCTGCTCCAAGCGCGGTAGCAAAAAATATTGCCAAGCAAAAGCTAGCACTCACAGGCTACTCTCAAAAAATACAAATTATGTTGCAAAAAAGCAAAAAAGCTTATCTTAGGTGTTTTCCTACTTAAAAGTTATGTATCAAAATTTTCGGCAAAGAGTACAGTTTTTAACAAGAGCAAAAATACTACCTTTTCTTTGTTTAGGAAAAAAAGGCATAGAAAAAGAAAATATTAGAATAGACGAGCTAGGCAAGCTTTCACTCCAAGCAGAGCCTGTAGCTTTTGGTAAGGCTCTAACAAATAAATATATTACCAAAGATTATGCCGATGCTATGCTTGAGATGACAACCTCTCCGTACGAAGATTTAACAAAATTGTTTTCTGACTTTTACCAGCTACATATTTATATCTACAAAAATTTAACAGAAAATCTGTGGCTAGCTAGTGCTCCACCTCAGCTACCAAAGGAAGTCAAAATAGCACAATTCGGACAATCCAATAAGGCACAGCTCAAAGAAATTTATCGCACAGGTCTCAAACATCGCTATGGAGATTTAGCACAATTGTTTAGTGGGGTGCACTTTAACTATTCCTTTCATCGTAAAGTTTTAGATGCGTTTATAAAACAAGGGTTTGCTACGGACAAAAATCAGAGTTATTTTGGTGCAGCTAGAAATTTTTTACGATACGAATTTTTAATACTTTATCTTTTTGGTAGCTCGCCTTTTAGCCAAGCTACGCTCTTTGAGTTAGAAAAGCTACCTTTTGCTACTTGTATGCGGGCGCTAGTCTATAAAAACAAAAGCGATTTTTATGTTTCTTTTAATTCGCTACAAGAATATATTAGAGATTTACTATTAGCTACGCAAACAACAGATAATAATTATCAAAAAATTGGAGTCAAAGAAACAAAATATCTACAACTAAACGCTAACAAAATACAAATAGAAAACGAATTTTACTGCCCTGTGAGACCTAAGCCTATAGCCGTTGAAACACAAAGACCTCTTTTAGCCCTGCGGGAGCACGGAGTGCACTATATCGAGTGTCGAAGCCTAGATTTAGATCCTTTTTCTCCCACTGGTATTGAGTTAGATACAGGTTATTTTTTGGAAACATTTTTTTTATTTTGTTTGCTATTACCAAGTGCTTTGATGAGTAAGTTTGAGATGACAGAAATTTTAAATAATAGCAAAAACATTGCCCTAGAAGGTAGAAAAGAGCAGTGTTTTATCTTTCAACAAGGAGTTAAAAAAACTTTTTTAGAATTAGCAAACGAAATTTTTCGTTGCTTAAAATTAGTCGCAGATTTGCTAGACCAAGCAAGTAAAACTAAAAATTATTCTCGCGTTATAGCCAAGCAAAAAGAAGTATTAGCCAACCCTCAAAAAACACCATCGGCTAAACTTGTAGGCGCCTGTCAAGACACTTCCTTTCATAAATATATTTTACAAAAAGCTATCGAACAAAAGCAATACTTTCTCAATAGTAATTTAAGTCAAAAATGGCAAGAATATTTTGAAACAGAGACAAGACTATCTTTTAAAAAATGGGAAAAGCTCGAGCAACTACCGCAAGTTTCTTTTGATATTTTTCTAAAAAATTATTTTGCTATCTAGCAGCACCTTGTAAAAAGTAAAAAAGCAATCTTATGATGATTAACTTATTTATACTATTCTTAAAAAACAACACTACAAAGCACTATGTCTTTTGAAACTATTTGTCCTCAAACATTTTTTGCGAAAATGGAGGAAGAAATTTTGTCTTTTTGGCAGCAAAACAATATTTTTGAGCGCTCTGTACTAGAGAGAAAAGAAAACAAGCGTTTCTTTTTTTATGACGGACCGCCTTTTGCTACAGGTTTACCGCACTACGGGCATATTCTAGCTGGTACTATCAAAGATGTTATTCCTCGTTATCAAACTATGCTTGGTAAAAAAGTAGAGCGTAGGTTTGGGTGGGATTGCCACGGACTTCCTGTAGAATTTGAAGCAGAAAAAGAGCTTGGTTTTACACAAGGTAGGCAAGAAATAGAAAAGATGGGTATAGCAAAGTTTAACGAGTATTGTCGCAGTATTGTTTTAAGATATACACAAGAATGGGAAAAAAGCGTTACTCGTATGGGGCGTTGGGCTGATTTAAAAAACGCCTACAAAACTATGGATTTAGATTTTATGGAGTCTATTTGGTGGGTTTTTGATAGCTTATGGAAGCAGAATTTAATCTATCAAGGGAGTAAAATTGTTGCCTATAGTACTCGCTTGCATACTCCCGTATCTAATTTTGAGGTCAATTTGAATTATAAGGAAGTCCAAGATCCCTCTATAGTAGTTAGTTTTCCGCTTTGTGATAAAACAAACGAATATTTTTTAGCTTGGACGACTACCCCTTGGACTCTAGTAGCTAATCTTGGACTTTGTGTCAATCCTAAAATAAATTATGTAAAAATAGCACTAGACGAGAAGTTTTATTATCTTGCAGAATCTCTAGTCCCTCAGTATTTTACTACTGCTAAAATCATAGCTAGAATGTCAGGTCAACAATTAGTAGGTCAAGCTTATACTCCGCTTTTTTCTTATTTTGCTGACGCCCGCAATCAGGGTGCTTTTCGTGTTTTTGCAGGAGATTTTGTGAGTGAAACAACGGGAACAGGCATAGTGCATTGTGCTCCTATGTTTGGTGAAGATGATTTTGTTATAGGCAAAGAGCATAATTTACCGCAAGTTTTACCTCTAGACGAAAGCGGGTATTTTGACCAAAGCGTGGGTGATTTGCACGGAATGTATTTTAAAGATGCAGATAAAAAAATTATTGCCTCCCTAAAACAAAAAAATTTTCTTTTTCATCAAACTACAATCTCTCATAGGTACCCTTTTTGTTGGCGTAGTGATACTCCTTTGATTTATCGTGCTATACCTACTTGGTTTGTAGCAGTCCAAAAAATCCGACAAACAATGCTAGACAACAATCAGCAAATACACTGGACTCCGGAACATATCAAACAAGGCAGAATGGGTAAATGGCTAGCAGCAGCAAGAGACTGGGCTATTAGCAGAAATCGTTACTGGGGTACTCCTATTCCTGTTTGGCAGTGCGTAGCTTGCAAGTACCAAGAATCTATTGGCTCTTGTGAGAATTTAGCAAAAAAAACAAACCAAAAGATTACTGATTTACACAGACATTTTGTTGACCAGCTAACCTTTGCCTGCCCTAAGTGTCAAAAAACAATGAAACGAATTCCTGAAATTCTAGATTGTTGGTTTGAATCTGGTGCTATGCCTTACGGACAAGAGCATTACCCATTTAAAAACAAAGAAAGGTTTGACAAAGCTTTTCCTGCTGATTTCATCAGCGAGGGACTAGACCAAACTAGAGGTTGGTTTTATACTCTGTTGGTTTTGAGCAATGCTTTGTTTCAAAAATCTGCTTTTAAAAATGTGATTGTGAGCGGGCTATTGTTAGCAGAAGATGGAAAAAAAATGAGTAAATCTTTAAAAAATTATCCTAACCCTCTGGAGCTCATAGAAAAGTATGGTGCTGATACTATTAGACTCTATCTACTAGACTGTGTAGCTATCAAGGGCGAGGAGTGCAAGTTTTCTGAGCAATTACTTCGTGAAACTTCCAAAAATTTTTTTATTCCTTTGTGGAATGCGCTCAGTTTTTTTACTACCTACGCCAACATTGATAACTGGCAAGCACAAGAGTCCAAAGACCTCAGCGAGTTTACCAACCCTCTAGATCTTTGGATAATTGCTAAATTGCATCAACTTATTACGAAGATTCGTAGGGGAATGGACGCTTATGATTTAAATCGCTCTGTGCAACCTTTTTTTTTATTTATCAATGACCTCACAAATTGGTATATTCGCAGAAGTCGCAGAAGATTTTGGAAATCAGAAAAAGAAACAGACAAGAATCAAGCCTATCTTTGTTTGTTTGAGGTACTTAGAGTTTTAGCAAAATTATTAGCTCCCTTTGCCCCTTTTATAGCAGAAAAAATTTACAAGGTACTTAGCCTTCCAAACGAGCCTCTTAGCGTGCATCTGTGCGAGTTCCCAGTAGCTAATAAATCTTGGGCGTGTGAGCAAAAAACAACACAGATGGATCAAATTATTTCAGTAGTCAATTTAGGGCGTTCTTTGAGGGCAAAGTCGCAAATAAAATTAAGACAACCTTTATCACAAATCACACTGATAGCTAATGATACTCAACTGCTAGCTAGCATAGAAAAAATGTCAAATATTATTTTAGAGGAATTAAATGTCAAAAGAATTCGTTTTTTAGCTAGCGAGGAGCGTCTAGTGCGGTTTCAAGCAAAGCTTAACTTTACTCTTCTAGGTCCTCGTTTTGGAAAAAAAATTAAACAAGTACAAGCAATAATCAACAAGCTTGCTTCTAAGGAAGTTTTTGCAATCTATCAAGGAGCTACCTATAGTTTTACTCTAGGGGCGTTAAGCTACAAAATTACAAAAGACGATTTATTTTTTAGCAAGTACAGTAGCGGGGAGAGTTTGATAGAAAGTAGCAATGAAATTACCGCTATTTTAGATACCAATATTGACGAGGAATTAGTAGCAGAAGGAATTAGTCGTGAATTGGTGCATTTGTTGCAACAAGAAAGAAAGAATGCAGGGCTACAAATTACAGATAGAATTAGTATTGAGTACTTTGCCCATCCCTTTTTAACAAAAATTTTTGCTAGCTACAAAGACTACATCCAACAAGAGACTCTCTGCACTCGGTTTATCCAACTAGAGCATAAAACAGCTCTCAAAGAGTTTTCTGTAGCAAGCAAGCAGTATTTTTTTGCCATTAAAAAAGTATCAAAATGAAACAATTTTTCCAAAAAATAAAAAATAAAATTTTTCAGCCTGCGCCTCAGTTTGCTCATAAGACGATGATTAGCGAAAAAGAATTACTCAAGAAAGTAAAAAAAATTGAAATTGCAGCAAGAAGCAAGCTGAATTTGAGTTTTCTTGGAAACTATCAAACAATTTTTCGGGGCAAAGGACTAGAGTTTGATAGAGTGAGGGAGTACCAAGAAAACGATGAAGTTAGAAGCATTGATTGGAATGTTACAGCACGTACAGGCAAACTTTATGTTAAAAATTATACAGAAGAGCGGGAGTTAAATATCTATTTTTTGGTAGATGTTTCTGCTTCTGCTTTTTTTCAATTCCAGGGAAAAAGCCAACGAGAAATAGCAGCTGAAATTTGTTGCCACTTAGGTTTAAGCGCCTTAAAAAATTCTGATAAAGTAGGTTTAGTGTTATTTTCTGATAGGGTAGAAAAAATCCTCAAAGCAAAGAAAGGGCAAAAATATGCTTTACAGATTGTCAGGGAATTATTAGTCCATTCTTGCCAAAGCCGTCAAACTAATATTGCAATGGCTCTAGATAAATTGGAGCATATTTTTCGCCACAGGTCTGTAATTTTTTTAATATCTGATTTTTTAGATAATTCTAATTATTCTCAAGTGTTGCAAAGAATCAGCTTAAAACACGAGATAGTTTTAATAGATCTTTGTATTTTTTTTCAAAAATTCTTGTGCGAACAGGTTTTTTTAGAAATACAAGATATGGAGAGTGGAAAATTACAAATATTAAATACCTATGATCAAAAATGGCAAAAAGAGCAAAATTTTGAAAGAAAAGAACTACAAAAATTTTTAGCTAAACAACAGCCTTTGTATCTTGCTATTCAAAATTATCAAGAACCAGTTACAGAGTTAATTAAATTTTTTTCTCCTAAGTCTTCTTTTAGAAAAATAGGTCAAACTAGGGCACCTATTACTATATGAAACATTTTACACATTTTAGCGAAGGTGAAGCAAAAATGGTAGATATAGGCTCAAAGCCAAATACTCATCGTATAGCTATCGCTAGGGCTATCATCAAAGTTAGTGAGCAAACTATCAAATTGCTACAAACAAATAAACTAGCCAAAGGAGATGCTATTACTATCAGCAAAATAGCAGGCATACAAGCAGCAAAAAAAACATCAGATATTATTCCTTTGTGTCACCCGCTCACTTTAGAAAATATAGAGATAAATGTAGAAGTTATCGCCCAGTATGCTCAAATTCGCGTACAAACCAAAGTACAATCCTACGGAAAAACCGGAGTAGAGATGGAGTCTTTGTTTGCCCTCAGCGCAACTTGTCTTACTCTTTATGATATGTGTAAATCAGCAGATAAACAAATTATCATCGAAAAACAAGGTCTTTATAAAAAATTCGGGGGTAAATCAGGCAATTTTGTTAATCACCAATTAGTATGGTAGAGCTAAATACTTATGCCCTATCAGTGAATAGTTAAGTGTAAGTGTAAGTAGCAATCTCAACACCAAAAATTCCAGTTTTTAGCGCATAAAAATAAGTTTATCAGGTGTTATTTTCTAAAAAAATTTTCTTTTTTACAAAATAATATGTCTTTAGCACTATATTTTGCATAGACTATCTAGTCTTCTTGGTTTAGTTTTATTTTTATTATTTTTTTCTTGCATTTTGTTTTTTGGTATGTCATCCTTTCTGCAAGTAGCGGGTTTATTGTCTGCTCGTTTGTAATTTTTTTATTAAATCTCAAAAACTGTATCATGAATAAAATCAAAGTAATTGGGCTAGGTCTTTTCTTTAGCTTATTTTTTGTCGCTTGTACTACTAGTAGTAGTTCATCATCAACTCCACCATCAACTCCATCAGGTGAAAAACAAACCTTGAGCGCTAGCCCTGAGAGCCTGAGCTTTACCTTTGGAGAAACAAATTTTAAAACCTCAGAAGTTACCAGCAACAAAGCGGGTAAAGGTAAGTATTCTGCTAGTAGTAACAATAAGAATGTAGCTACAGCTACCTCTAACTCTGTAGGATTAGTGCGTGTTACCCCTATAAGTGTTGGTGAAACAACAATCATAGTTAAAAGGGAAGGAGATACCACTTATGATAGTGCTAGCCAAACTATTAAAATCAGCGTTAACAAACAAAAGCAATATTTAAAAGTTAACCTTGGTGCTGCTACTAGTGATAGGTGGAAATTAAGCAATGACGCAACTGCTACTATTAGTGTTGCAGCTGTGAGTTTCGGAGGAGTGAGAGGAGATAGCGACGATTTAGTAGGTAGCACGACTAGCTATTACATTAAAAGTATAGTAAGTAGCACTGGCGACCGAAAGGTAGTCACAGCATCCGTGAACCCAGCAGGCGAGATTATCATCACAGCTGAGAGCACAGGAGATGCCACTGTAACTGTGTCTAACAAAGGAGATGACAATTATAGCGAAGACTCTGTAGAAATTTTTATCACCGTTAATAATGATGCAACCCAAGCTGCGCTAAACTTTACAACCAATGGAGGCGGTAGCACTACAGATGTTACCTTTGACGGTTATGGTAAAACAGCAAGCAAGACTATAGCGGTCACAGGTGGCTCAGCAGGTGATTTTACCGCCGACAGTAGCTATCCAGTTGCTATACAATTTGATAATAATAATGTACTTACTATCACTCCTCGGTTCGTTGGTAAGGGAGTTATTACTGTAACTAGGCAAGGCGGTATAGGTGGTGATGGTAAAAAATACAACCCTATCAGCAAAGACATTCGCGTTACCGTTAACAAACCAACAGCTCCAACACTTATAGCTAACCCTAATAGTTTTACAAGAGACTACAACAAGCTAGATGACACAGCTGACTCTATGGCATCAGGCAGCAGCTCTACTGGTGACTACTACATAGAAAGTAGTAAGAAAGGACAAGGAGGCAGTAGAATAATAGCTGCTACTGCTAGTATCACATCTAGTGGTGCAATCACTGTAACTTTTGAGGATGCTGGTACTACAGACATTATTATTACCAGAGCTGGTAATTACGGCTATAGGTCTAGTAGTGCAGCAATAATAGATGTTACAGTTGACAAAGCAGCTCAAACACTATCAGCTATCCCTAGTCGCGTTGACGTTGAAGTTGAAGGTGGAGTTGTTTACCCCTTTTTTAGTGATAACGAGTTGAGAACACACTATACGAGTTTAAAGAGAACTATGGTTTTCCTTGTTGAAGGACAAGGCGACGGTCCTTTTAATGAGAACCCTGAAATTACTAATAACACTGATAATAACCCCAATAATAATGGCGTCGTAACTGTGGCTGTTATCAACCGAGAAACTGATCCACGACGCGATAATCTACTATCAGATTTGCTAAAATTAACTTTAGATCAAGCTGGAACTACAGATATTATTGTAGAAAAACAAGGCGATCACAATTATTTAGCTGGTGAGCTCACAATTAGAGTAGATATAGCAAAAGCACCTCACATGATCTCAATTGAAGGAGGTGAAACTGATTTTCAACAGCAACTAGGCAGTATACCTGTAACCGTAGCAATTTTAGGAGCTAAAGGCGACGGTGATTATACCATAGATAGTAATGATGACCCAGCAGTAGCTAGTGCAGACTTTGAAAATAATGATTTGACACTAACTTTTGGAGTAGTCGGTGACGCAGAAATTGTGTTTAGTAGAAATGGTGATAGAAATTACGTAAATAGTAACCAAGTCACAATAGACGTGGAAGTTACTACTCAAGCAAACCAAGTACTAACACTGGGAGTTACAGAATTGACAGTCACTTACCAAGATACAATATCAGCCGATGTTAGTATTGGTACAGATGCTACTGGTACTGGCAATGCTATTGTAGCAAGCAGCAGTAATGAGAGTGTAGCAACTGTTACAATGATAGACGCTACTAGTATAGAAATAACTTTTGATAATGTAGGAAGTGCAAAAATTTCTGTTTATAGAGAAGGCAATGCAAATTTTAACCGTAGTAGAAATAGATCTATTGAGGTTACAGTAGAACAGGCATCACAAGAAATAACAGTAGCTACAACTGATGTTACCTTGAGTTACGGTGAAACCTTTGAAACACTCCTTAGTGGAGGTTCAGCAGGATACAAAATCGAAAGCAATGAAGGAGGTGTAGTGACTGCTGAGATTGACAGCGTTAACTCTATGCTTAGCATTGATACTAGAGATGGAAAATCTGGCACAGCAGAAATCAAGGTTTTTGCGATTGAAAATGGTAATTATGCACAAAGTAATACTCTCACCATAACCGTGACAGTTAACAAAGCAGCTCAAGAGCTCACAGCGAGCCGTAGCACATTTAACTTGGTTTACAATGACACTACTACATCAGCTATCGCTACCATCTCAACTATCACTAACGAAAAAACCAACCGCCTTGATGACGATGGCAAATATGTACTCAGTAGTAATGAGAGTATAGTTACTACAGATATTAATCAAGAAAGCGGCTTACTTAGCTTGAGAGCTGTAGGAGTTGGAGATGCAACTATTACTATCTATAAGCAACAAGACAGTAGATATCTAAAGAGTGATCCTATTGAAATAGGTGTTGCAGTTATCAAAGCAGACCAAGAATTAACATCAGATATAACTAGCTTTTCTTTTGATAAACCGGGAGACGCTATAACTTTTGTTATTAGTGGTGGCTTGAGTATAGGTGAAGTATATACAGCAACCAGTGATCATGCAAATATAGTTACTACGGACATAGATATTGCTGGTAACCTAAGCATCACAGCTCTAGCAACTGGAGATGCAACCGTTACTATTCAAAGAGCAGGTGATGCCAACTACAATGCCGCTGTAGATTTAACTATACGAGTGAGAGTTAAAACACAGCAAACTTTGTTAGCAGAAGGTGCTGTGTCATCTTTTCAGTATAAATATAAGGAGTCTCAAAATGTAGTTACTATCGCTGGTGGTCAAGGCACAGGTGGGTATCAAGCAAGATATACTACTACTGGTATAGTTGATAGTACTGTTGATAAGGCTAATGAAGCATTGAGTATTATCACTGTGAGCACAGGAGATACCACCATTTCTATTTATAAAGCAGGTGATAAGCGTTACAATCAAAGTAATACTATCTTCTTCCCACTCAATGTTGCTCGTGGAGTAGTTGAGTTGGAATACCAAACTGACGCTACCACGATTGATTATCACCCTACTGTGGAAAGAAGAATAAACTTTGTAGCTTCAACTCTAAAAATAGAGCCTACGACTGTTTTTACATACACTGCTACTACTAGTGATGATAATGTTATCACTCGTGGTCACAAAATAGGCGTACGGTTAAATCCTGATGATAATGATGTTGTAGTGAGCACTTTGAATGCTGACCTTGCTCCAGCAACAATTAGAGTAACTAGGAAGCAAACTCCCTATTATGAGGAAGCTACAGTAGATATATCTGTTACAGTAAATAAAGCAACCCTAGCTATAGTTCCTGATAATGTTCCAGATGATTTGACATATACTCCTTATACTAGTGATTTTACAGGAGCTAATAGTGAACTAATAGATCTTGGGTATCCAACTGGATCGGTTGTAAGTACTACTTTTAATTACGAAGCTGATGCACTAGCTAGTAATAGTAATAGTGATACTGACATAATAGACGTTGATACAAATGCTAATATTATTACAGTAAGGGCTGAAAATGCTAGCCCTATTCCAGTAGGAAGTACTATCCCTACTCCAGCAAGAATTAGAGTAACTAGAACAGATCCTGGTCTTAATTATAATGAAGCTACAATAGATATATTTGTTACAGTAGATAAAGCAACTCGAGATCTAGCCTATTATAATCCTCATCGGAATGTAACGTATAGTTCTAGTCCAACTGCTTTTACAATAGACCGTAAAGATACGTATGATGCAGCAGGAGGTAGTTTTACTTACACTTATGTAGTATTGGATAATGGTGCATCTATAATCTCAGAACCTCCTATGTTAACTAGTAATGGCTTTATTACAGTAACGCCCCAAAATGCTAACGATGCTTCAGTAATAATTAGAGTAACTAGAACATCTGCCCGTAACTATAATACAGCTACCACAGATATAACTGTTAAAGTAAAAAGAGCAGACCTAGATCTAGACTATGATGATACTAATCAAGTTATTACATATAGTCCTCGTACTAATCCTAATGATCCTAATGATCATACTGGACTTGCTACTGCCACAATAACCCTTGAAGATCCAATGAATGTAGGAAGTACTGTTTTTAGTTATATCTATGACGTAAGGGATAATGGTGATAGTGCTGCACTTACAATCTTAGATCCTGTGTCAGTTAATAACTCTATTATTACAGTAATGGCTCAAAATGCTCACAATGATCCAGCAAGAATTAGAGTAACTAGAACAGATCCTGACTCTAATTATAATGAAGCTACAATAGATATATTTGTTAGAGTAAACAGAGCAATTCAACCTCTAACCTATACGTATGTATCTCAAACTTTTACGTATACTGATATACCATCGAATGTTATGATAGCCAATCCTGCTATAGAAGATGTATTTACAGGAACTCCCCTGATTCCCTTGACTTACACTATTACAGCAATAGATAATGATGATAGTCATACATATACGAATCCTGATAATGTTAATAACCCAGCTGTGGCTACTGGTTATAAGGTACTCAACAATCCTTCATTTGAAGGAGGTGGTGAACTAAGTAAACATACTCTAGATAGAGGTACTCTTACAGTAACGTTTCAAAATGCTGGCGATGCAACAGTAACAGTAACTAGAGCAGCTACCCGTAACTATAAAGCAGCTAGCACAGATATAGGTGTTACAGTAGAAAAAGCAATCCTACTTAATATAGACTACAAATACAGTGCAACTGATAAACCTATTCCCAGCAGTGGTGAAGTTACAGTGGACTATGATATTGATACGTCAATAGAGCCTGTTGACGAAAATATTGTAGATAAGCTGATCGAATTTAATGTTTTCAACCCCTTGAATAGTGGGCTGCACTTTATCTTCAATGGCGACAGAAGAAAGGACGGAAAGATTAATGATATGAGATCCCTGACCCTGACGCTATCCCCTGTAGTTTTGACTCTTAGCTGGGGAGGACGTAATTACGTGAATGGTAGTAGGACGTTCACAGTCACTACTTTGAGAAATCCAACATTGGCGTATGAACCTACTCCAGTTGAATTAATATTTGAGGGTGTTTCTATGGATGTAAGGCAAACAGAAGTGTCAAGAATGCATGGTGATATACTCTCTACTGATCGTAGCAATTTTAGTTATTCTGTTAGTGGCTTTGATGCTAATATAATTAGCGCAGAAGTACTTGTAGTTGATGATTTTGGAACAATAAGAATTACACCCAAGGGAGTTGGTACTACAACCTTGGAAGTGACAAAAACATTCAGCGGTAGCACTAATTATTATATTCCTGCCACTACTGACATAACAGTGAATGTCTCAGGCGTGGAACTTGCTCATGTAGCTACCACTGATGCTGTACTAGGCGATTACAGTGGTCTTACTGTAGTAAAAGATGCATCTCTTTTTATAGCTGGTCAACCTATTAGTGGACGAAACGTAAGTAATACGGGTATGTTTGGCTCAACTATTGGCGGCACTACTGCTTCTGCTGACTCTATTACATCGGCTCAAATAGGAGATAAGACCTATATTTTTACAGCAAATAGAGATACCAGCACAGTCACCGTCTATAGCTATAGCACTGCAACGGGCTCCTTGAGTGAAGGAGCTAGCGTAGAAGACGATGATAACCCTCTTTATGAGATTGGCGGTGCTAGTGCTCTTACTACAGCTACCATAATGAATAGGCTCTATCTTTTTGTAGCCGGCTCCAACGATGATGGCTTCTCTACCTTTGAAGTTACCAACAATGGTGCCTTGACTCCAGGCAATAACTTCACTGATAGCACTACTGACCTTAGGTATACTTTTGAAGGAGCTAGCGCTCTTACTACAGCTACCAAAGGAGACAAGCACTTTCTTTTTGTAGCTGGTAAAGATGAGGATGCTGTCGGTGTCTATGAATTTAATCAGGCTGTAGGATCATCAATTACCTTGGCGAAGCCGTCTAATAATTATATACGGGATATTACAGATGCACTGAGTCTTGCTACAGTTAGTACAGACACAAAGTTCTTTCTTTATGCAGCAGGCTCAACGGGAGTTAGAGAAGTTGAAGTTTCGAGTGACGGTGGTTTTAAAAACCAGGGTACACAAATACTAAACTCAAATAATATGAATACTTTTGTTACAGTAGCTCAAAAAGGAGATACAAACTTTCTCTTTGCAGCATATGGTAATACGCTCAATACTTATGTACTTGAAGACAATGGTGGGACAAGCTTAATCTCAAGCTCAAATCTCCCGACGACCAACACAGATAATGGTAATTCTAAATTTGGTGGTGCGAGTAGCCTTACTACAACTACCATAGGAGACAAGCTCTTCCTTTTTGTAGCTGGCTCCACAGATGATGGCGTCTCTGTCTTTGAGGTTAGATATCTTCCTTAATCGTAGCAATCCAAACTAGGAGAGAAGAAGCATCAAACTACTATAAAAAAGTAGTTTGATGCTTTTTTATTATATACCTACCAGCTAGTTTGTTGATATTTTATACAGCACAAAACCTGAACCACAACCCAAACCCACAACAGAAGCTAGCACAAACTCACAATCCAAACCACAAGCACTCAAACCCTACAACACAAAACACCCAAGACCCGCCAATAACCCACAGCCCCAACCCAAACAGCAAATCTAAATCACAACCCAAAATCTACAATCTACAGCAGAAACTAGTAGAAAACACTCAAACCATAACCTACAACACAAACCCAGCCCCAGTACTCAAACCAAACTGCAAATCTAAATCACAACCCAAAATCTACAATTTATAACAGAAGCTAGCTAGCCCACAATCTATCTAGCTTTATTGACAAAACATAATCTCTATCTATATAGTTTGTATTAGTATTTTATGACACCACCCACAGCCCAGTCAAACCAGCTATAACACAAACCCAGCCCCAGTACTCAAACCAAACAGCAAATCTAAATCACAACCCAAAATCTACAGCAGAAACTAGTAAAAAACACCCAAGACCCACCAATAACCCACAGCCCCAATCCAAACCACAACCCAAAATCTACAATCTACAGCAGAAACTAGTAGAAAACACCCAAACCATAACCTACAACACAAAACACCCAAGACCCGCCAATAACCCACAGCTCCAATCCAAACAGCAAACCTATCTCGCTTTACTTACAAAACACAATCTCTATCTATATAGTTTGTATTAGTATTTTATGACACCACCCACAGCACAAATCTAAACTAAACCCACAACCTAACCCAAACAGCAAATCTAAATCACAACCCAAACCCACAACAGAAGCTAGCACAGGCTCACAATCCGCAAACCTATCTCGCTTTACTTACAAAACACAACCCTGTTTATTGTTGTTATTAGTATTTTATGACACCAACCACAGCTGTTTTGAGTATAATATCTACATTTACTTTATTTAGGTATTATTTTAGTTTATTTTTCTTGTATTTTATTATCTATTTATACTATTATTGTTAGTTGTTATCTGCTGATAACTAAATTATTTTATACAAATCTTCATGAAAAAAATAAAAATTATTGTACTAGTTATTTTCTTTAGTCTATTTTTTGTCGCTTGCGACAGCGGTAGCGGTTCGTCACCAGTTTCACCAGATTCATCAGATATAATAGACCCAGTAGACCCAGTAGATCCACCGGGTGAAAAACAAGACTTGAGTGCTAGCTCTGAGAGCCTGAGCTTTACCTTTGGAGAAACAGATTTTAAAATCTTACAAGTTACCAGCAACAAAGCGGGTAAAGGTAAGTATTCTGCTAGTAGTGACAACGAAGCGGTAGCTAAAGCTACCTCTAACTCTGTAGGATTAGTGCGTGTTAGACCTACAGGTGTTGGCGACGCAGAGGTTACGATTGTCAGGGCAAAAGATAGCTCTTACGATAGTGCTAGCCAGACTATTAAAATCAGCGTCAAGAAACAAGAGCAAAATTTAAGAGTTAACCTTGGCGACACTACTAGTGATAGGTGGAAATTAAAAGTTGGTACAACAGCTACTATTAGTGTTGCAGCTAAGAGTGTAGGCGGAGTAGGAGGAGACAGCGATTTAGTAGGTAGCGAAGGAAACTATTCCGTAGAAAATAGCAATACAGGTGTAGTTACAGCAACCGTAAGTAAAGCAGCGGATGTCAAATTCGGCGAGCTTACCATCAAAGCCCTAACTGTAGGAGATGCTACTGTGATTGTGTCTAACGCAGGAGATAACAATTATAACGGAGGCAAAGTAGTAATTTTTATCACAGTCAACGAAGACGCAACCCAAGCTGCGCTAAACTTTACAAGTACAGACGGTAGCACTACAGATGCAGATGTCACCTATGACAGTTATGCTGCTACTGTAGCAGATAAGAATATAACCGTTGCAGGAGGCTCTGGTGTAGGTAATTTTAGCGTCAAAAGTAGCAACATAGAAATAGTTACCGCTACTGTAGATACCAATAATGGTGGTTTAATTACTATCACCCCTAAGAGTGCTGGTACAGCAGTGATTACTGTAACTAGAGGAGGTGGAGATAGTGGCACTACAACCTACAATCCTATCAGTAAAGACATTCGCGTTAGCATTAACAAACCAGCAGCTCAAATACTAATATTAAGCGAAAAGAGTTTTATGAAAATCTACAAGAAGCTAGATGACACAGATGACTCTGAGGCATCAGGTAGCAGCTCTACTGGTGACTACTATCTAAAAAGTAGCCAACCAGATGTAGCTACTGCTAGTATCACAGCTAGTGGTGCAATCACTGTAACTTTTGAGGATGCTGGTACTACAGACATTATTATTACCAGAGCTGGTAATTACGGCTATAGGTCTAGTAGTGCAGCAATAATAGATGTTACAGTTGACAAAGCACCTCAAAGACTAGTAGCTAGCCCTAGCTCTATTAGTGCAATTTACAAAAAAGGTGGAGATACTACGAGTATCACTATCACAGGTGGAGAGGGTACGGGCGGTTTTGATACACCTACTAGTGATAATACTAGCGTAGCGACTGCTAGTATCACCGAGTCAGGCACGCTAACTGTAGACTTAAATCTTGGCGGAACTACAGATATTACTGTACTAAAACGAGGTGATAGGAATTACAAAGATAGTGCTCTAGAAATTAGAGTAACAATAAATCGAGTACCTCAAACTATCTCAATAGAAGGAAATGAAACTAATTTTCAATTGGAGACAGGCACTTCTGCGAAAGTAAAAATTTTAGGTGGCGAAGGCACAGGTCAGTATACCACACCTGTTGTTACTAGTACCCCGACAACACCGACAACACCGACAACCCCTGGAGTACCTGCAGTAGTTAGTGCGAGCATTGCAGGAAATGAATTGACGATACAGGCTGTAGCACTCGGTAGGGCAGAAATTAAGTTTATGCAAAAAGGGAGTAGAAATTACGCAACTAGTGATCTAATCACAATAACCGTGGCAGTCACTACTCAAGTAAACCAAGTAATAAGATCAACAAAAAGTATATTTACAGCCACCTATAAAGATTTAACATCACTTCAAACCGAAACTACTGATATTATCACAAGCACTACTGATGCTGCTGCTTATACTGTAGTTAGTAATAGTAATTATAGTGTAGCCACTGCTACTGTAGATGCTGTGACTAATATCTTAACAGTAACTTTTCTTAAGGTTGGGACAACAACTATTTCGGTTAGGAAAGCAGGCAGTACAAATTTTAACCCTAGCAACACTATATCTATCACGGTTACAGTAGCAAAAGCATCGCAAACGATAACAGTCTCTGAGAGTAAGTTTGAGTTAGATTATAATGCTACTGCAACAGCAAGTTTCGCAGGAGGTAATTTAGCATACGAAATCGAAAGTATTATACCTAAGGGTGTAGTAACTGCTAGCATAGTTAATAATGAGCTTAGCATCATCGCTGTAGGAATTGGAGACGCAACAATTAGTGTTTTTGATAGTGGCAATAGTAATTATAATCAAAGTAATATTCTAGAAATAGGTGTGGTAGTTAACAGAATAACTCAAGAGCTCACAGCGAGCCGTAGCACATTTAACTTGGTTTACAATGACACTACTACATCAGCTATCGCTACCATCTCAACTATCACTAACTTACCAACCGACCGCCTTGATGACGATGGCAAATATGTACTCAGTAGTAATGAGAGTATAGTTACTACAGATATTAATCAAGAAAGCGGCTTACTTAGCTTGAGAGCTGTAGGAGTTGGAGATGCAACTATTACTATCTATAAGCAACAAGACAGTAGATATCTAAAGAGTGATCCTATTGAAATAGGTGTTGCAGTTATCAAAGCAGACCAAGAATTAATATCAGATATAACTAGCTTTTCTTTTGCTAAACCGGGAGACGCTACAACTTTTGCTATTAGTGGTGGCTTGAGTATAGGTGAAGTATATACAGCAACCAGTGATAATGCAAATATAGTTACTACGGACATAGATAGTGCTGGTCGCCTAAGCATCACAGCCGTAGCAGCTGGAGATGCAACCGTTACTATTCAAAGAGTAGGTGATGCAAACTACAATGCCGCTGCAGATTTAACTATACGAGTGGAAGTTAAAACACAGCAAATTTTGTCAGCAGGGGTTGTGCCATCTTTTAAGTATAAATATAAGGAGTCTCAAAATGTAGTTACTATCACTGGTGGTCAAGGCGCAGGTAGGTATCAGGCAAGCTCTACTACTACTGGTATAGTTGATAGTACTGTTGATAAGGCTAATGGAGCATTGAGTATTACCACTGTAAGCACAGGAGATACCACCATTTCTATTTATAAAGAAGGTGATGAGGATTACAATCGAAGTAATACTATCTCATTCCAGCTTAGTGTCCTGCGTGGAGTAGTTGCTTTGGGATACGCAACTGATGCTATCACGATTGAGTATAGCCCTACTATAGAAACAACAATAGACTTTGTAGCTTCAACTCTAAAAATAGAGCCTACGACTGTTTTTACATACACTGCTGCTACAAGCGATAATATTATCACTGGTGGCAATAAAAAAATAGGCGTCAGGTTAGATACTGCTAATAATGTTGTAGTGAGTACTTTGAATGCTGACTCTGCTCCAGCAACAATTAGAGTAACTAGAGCACGAACTCCCTATTATGAGCAAGCTACAGCAGATATACTTGTTACAGTAACTCAAGCAAAACAACCTTTCAGATACGCAGTAACTAGTTTGGCGTTAGACTATCAAGGTAGTTCTATGTCTCTTAACATTGATGATGCATCGCCAGGTAACAATTTTTATAGCACTAGCTTATCTCAAGCAGGCATAATCACAGCGGGTATTTTAAATACGGGAGCGCTAACTATAATTCCTCTAACAGGTGGAAGCGTACTTCTTACAATTACTAGAAATGGGAATATAAATTATAAGGCTGCTACTTTTGAGATACAAATCACAGTTAACCCCATAGCTCAACACTTAGGATATGGAGCTTTGAGTGGTGCTTTGCATCCTGGTGGTCCTAGTGTAACTATAGATGTAGATGGTACGACGCCAACAGACGGAGGTGGCTATAGTATAACTTATGAGTCTGCTGATGGTACTATAGTTACAGCAGATATAGATATTGCTACAGGGCGAGTAACTATCACCCCTATAGGAATTGGAGACGCAACAATTACAGTTAATAGAGATGGTAACGAAAATTATTCTCCTATTAGTATTGAGCTCCCAGTTCAAAGTAGCACAATAGCGCAAGAGCTAACATATCCTCAGCCAATAGTAATTGATAGAGATGGAAGCGCGGTATCTATAAAGCCATTAACAAGAACACCAGACTATATGGGAGGATATACTGCTGCTACAACGCAATCCACAATAGCAAGGGTAGATATAGACAGTAAGGGGGTATTGACTATCACTCCTACTAAAACAGCAACTGGAGATGTAACCGTTCGCATTACTGCTCCAGCTCATATTCAATATGAATTTCTTTCTATTGACATAAAGATTAAAATTAGAGTAACAAAAGAAGGCGTGCTGCGTGCTGGTGAATGGTCATCTGATAAACAAAATCTTTTATCTCTTGACTATACACAAAGCAAAGATTTTGGTACAATTCCATTGTCCTTTGACTCTGAGATAACAACCACAGATGTTGAGTTTGCTGCTGCTAGTAGCAATGAAACTATTGTATTTGCGGAGGTACTTGATAGCAACAGAAAAGGAGTCAGGTTCTTAGCTCATAATAATATTATGGGAGATGCAACTGTAACAATTACTGCTAGCCGTCCTAATCGTTTAGATGTAGTTTTAGTTTTGCGCGTGGAAGTTTTAGGCTTACGACTTGCTCTCACAGATAGCAAAACTGGTTTTACTCTTAACCCATATAGTAGTGCTACTACAGCTCTACTAGATGCTACAACCTATCTTTTTACAGCTGGGAAAGATCTTAGTGTGGACTCTGTCAGTGCCAATGGTCAGCTAACTAGCGCTGGTGGTGTTAGTAATATTAATGTTAACTCTGTCATCTCTAGTAAAATAGGAGGTGTAACCTATCTTTTTGCAGCAAGTAGAGCAGATAGCAAAGTCTACTCCTATCAAGTTGCAACAAGTGACGGAGCTTTGACACTTAAAGATGGTACACCTGATAATAATATCTTGCAAATTCAAGGTGCTAGTGCTCTTGCTACAGCTGTTATAGCCGACAAAACCTTTCTTTTTGTAGCGGGTGCTACCGATGACGGTGTCTCTGTTTTTGAAGTCACAGATACTGGTACCTTGACTTACAAAACTAGTATATCAGACGCAGACGATATGACATATCAAATTGGAGGCACTAGTAGTCTGACTACAGTTGTTAAAGATAGCAAAACATTTCTTGTTGTAGCGGGTGCAGAGGAGGGTTTTTCTATTTTTGAGATTGCAGACGATGGTAGCCTTTCTCACACTTCTACATTGTGGGATATAATAGATTCCAATATCAAGGGTGCGAGTAGTCTTACTACAATTGATGCACACAGCGTAGGAGGTATAATGGGCAACGACTTCCTTTTTATAGCGAGTGCAGCAGAGGCTAAAGGAATATCGAAATATGACATACTTAGCGATGGTGATCCTAATAACCCCACTAATTACCCTGATAATCCTATGCGTAATCTCAATGGTGCCAGCAGTGTTACCACATTTAGTTTCTCATCAAAGAATTATCTTTTTGTAGCGGGCGCAGAGGATCATGGTGTATCCGTATTTAATATTGCCAATAATGGTACCATTTCCCAAGCAAATGGTAATGGAGTTAATCTATCAATTAGAGATGACGCTACCCTTAAATTAAGAGGAGCTAGTAGTGTTACTACAGCTACCATAGGAGGCAAGGTTTATCTTTTTGTAGTGGGTGCCCTTGATCATAGTGTGTCTGTCTTTGAGCTTAAATAAGACTGCTTGTAGCAAACTAACCTACTACAAAGATTTAAAAAGCATCAAAACTACTATTTTTTAAAGTAGTTGATGCTTTGTGTTATATACACCTCGTAGTTAGTTTATTCGCATTTTATCACTACCAATCACAACTAGAATAGACCGCCCACAAGTAGAAACCACAACTCACACTACAGCCAGAGGCAAACGACAGAAGAAAGCACAGACGCACCAAATACAGGCTCACAAGCTAAAGAAAAAACTCAACCAATCACAGAAAATCTTAATCCAAGAATAGGCACACAAGCAAACAACATAAATCAGCACAAAACACTCAAACCTAACCCAAACCAAGCAAACAGAAGCTCGCACAACCTACAACCTCTCTAGGGTTGCTTACGAAAAATACAATCTCTAGCATTAGTTTTGATTAAGGGTCCATTTAATAGATTTATACAGTGGAAGATAGCAGAAAATAACTCATCTAGAATTTCTTTAATGGATTGAGGACTACCGGGTAGATTGACAATCAAACACTGCTTGCGAATTACTGCCGTTTGACGAGATAAAATTGCATTTTTGGTATATTGCAAACTAATACTCCTCATCCTTTCTCCAAAGCCATACATTATCTTTTCGGCTACGGCAAGAGTAGCTTCTGGTGTTACATCTCTTATTGTAGGACCTGTGCCCCCACTAGTTAAGATTAGCTGACATTTTTGCTCGTCCACCCATTGTCTGAGTTGCTCAATGATTTTATCTTGCTCATCTGCAATAGTTTTTGTTAAGAATTGCATAGGGGAGCTGATTAGAGCTTGCAGACAATCTCTCATCGCAGGACCACTACGGTCTTGATAGATTCCCTTTTTCGCCCTATCGCTGATAGTTAGTAACCCTAATTTTAATGTTTGCACTCTTTTACTAGAAACCTCATAGAATTTCTATGACTTTTATAAAATATTTACCTTCTTTTGTTATCAAAGCTCCTTTTGCTACTACTTTACCCGCAATACAAATTTCTATTGCTTCATCTAGTGGTTGGTAAAGCGCTATTTTTTTTTCCTGAAAATTTACTAATTCGTTTAGAGAAACTAGTTGAGAAAAAATTCTAAAAGTAACTTTTGCTTTCCAATCTTCTTTTTTTGTAGGTAGAGTAATTGGTTGTTTCATTATAAATTTAATTTATTGCCTCAACATAGCTCTTTATCTTTTACTCTTGGTTTGTAAATCTTGTCAATTTTAATAGTTGTTTTGACAACAATGCGTGTAGGCATAAAAATCAATAAAATATAACTTGTAGCTTATAAAAAAGTTAAAAAAAAAGCAAACAATCTATAGGCGCTAGCTATCAGATTAGCTTGCGACGCTTGTTGTGATAACTGTTAACTTGTATTTATAGCAAGTTTATTCTATGATATATAGACACAGTCGTTGTACTTACTCAATTTATTTTATGAAGAATACTGCTACTATTAACTACAAAGGAAAAATATATCATCTGCCTATAATTGTTGGTACAGAAGGAGAGACTGCCTTGCAAATCAAACATTTGCGTAGGGAGTCTGGGCTTGTAACTTTAGACTCTGGCTATTTAAATACTAGTATTACAGAAAGTACTATCACTTTTATAGACGGAGCTAAAGGAATTCTACGCTATAGAGGGTATGATATTGGTGTCTTGTGCCAAAAATCTACTTTTTTAGAAGTTGCTTATTTGTTGATTTACGGAGAGCTACCAACAAACCAAGAGCTGAGCGATTTTACATGTAATATTACTCAACATACTATGATTAACGAGGAATATAGAAAATATTACGATGTTTGGCCACAAACAGCCGAGCCTATGGCATTGCTCGCTTCCGCTATTGCTTGTATGTCTAGTTTTTATGCTACTATAGGTGATAGTCCTACTGATAAAATAGAACTTGCTACTACGCGTCTTATAGCAAAAACTCCTACTATGGCAGCTTATGCCTACAAAAAATCTATTGGACAGCCTTTTGTTTATCCTAGCAATAGGCTAAATTATGCAGCAAACTTTTTGCATATGATGCACTCTGTGCCTTGCGAAGCGTACGAAGTAGATCCAGTTTACGAAAAAGCACTAGACCAACTCTTAATTTTACACGCAGACCACGAGCAAAATTGTTCTACTTCTGCTGTCAGGTTGGTAGGAAGCAGTAGAGTTAATGTTTACGCCTCTATGGCAGCAGGAATTTTAGCTCTTTGGGGACCTTTGCACGGAGGGGCAAACGAAGCGGTTTTGAAGATGCTTACGGTTATTGAAAAAGAAGGCGGGAATGTCAAAAAATTTATAGACAAAGCCAAAGACCCAAAAGATCCGTTTCGTTTGTCAGGGTTTGGACATAGGGTTTATAAGAATTTTGACCCGAGGGCGACTATTATCAAAGATACTTGTAAAAATGTTTTAGCAAGGCAACAAGTTTCTGACCCGCAGCTAGATATAGCCCAAGAATTAGAGGAGAAAGCGCTGAGGGACAACTATTTTATAGATAGAAAATTGTTTCCTAATGTAGATTTTTATAGCGGAATTATTTATAGAGCTATGCAAATTCCTACTAATATGTTTACTGTGATGTTTGCTTTAGCTAGAATGGTAGGTTGGATTGCCCACTGGCGAGAGATGTATCAAGACCAAGAGTTTCGTATTGGCAGACCAAGACAAATCTATCAAGGACAAACTTCTAGAGAATATAATGATATTACACAAAGATAAATGCAAATAGCTTGCTTTTTAAGTGTTGATGCTGTAGAGCTTCAAGTTGCAAAAACTGGAAATTTTTTTAAATTAACTACTGAGAGCAGATTGAGTAAATGATTTTTATAGAACAATAAAATAAACTTTTCTAGGTAATTAAAATGAAACAAATAACAATAGGAACAGATAAAATAAAAAGTCTAATCAAAACAGAAGTTTTGAAAATTCAAAAAAAATTAATTGATGAAGATTTGTATTTGAATTTAGCAGAAAAAAAAGAATTTTTACAAAGTTTAAAAGAATATAAAAATGGAGAAAAATTTTCTTTTAGTGATATTGAGGAAAAAAGAAAATTAAATAATGTATGAAATTTTTTTTTCCAAACAAGCAAAAAAGTTTTTAGTAAAAATTAATAAAAAAGATTATAGTTTGATTTCTAAACATATTCAAAAATTATCAAAAGAAATTTTTCCAAAAGGCTCAAAAAAATTAATAGATGTTGTACCTCCAGCTTTTAGAATAAGAGTTAAAAATTTTAGAGTTTTATATATTATAAATTTTAAAGAAAAAGAAATTTTTATTTCTAAAATAGATAAAAGAAGTAAAATCTATAAATAAATTTTTTTACTAATTAGATCCTAATAAACAATCACAATATTTATACATTGATTCGTATAAGATAAAAATTCATAAAGAATTACTCATAAGTTATTCATACTTGGAGTATGATTTTAGATATTTAGTATCTTTTAGGTAATTTTGCCCCTCACAAAGAGTGTTTAGCTTGTAATTGCTACATACAAAATAAAACCTGTAAACGAGATAACCATTAAACTTAAAATTATTTCCATTTTTTAAATTTATCTTTGATTTTTATATGAATGATAATAATACAAAAAAAAATAAAAGAAAGCCAACAAACTCTCCATTCTAAAAAGACACTTTCACACCTTAAATGTTTTTACTCCGCCCAACAATCATTGACAAGCGGACGCTTACTTTCACGAGCCTAGCTGCTCGCAGCATTTACCAAAAGAAAAAACTATAAAGCAGGAAAATGTTTTTTACTAGGACTTTTCAAACAAGAGTAACTTGTTAAATTACGAATACTAGGGTATTTTTTATTCATAATAGGTACAATAAAAATTAGTCATAATTAAATCTGGTAAGTAAAAATTGATACAATAAGCAAAGCGAGCTATTTTATCAATTTAATTAAGAGCAGGAGTTGCATTATAATAAAAATATTTATTAAGTAAAAGTATCGTGTTTACCTAGTAGTATTTGTATAAACCTCGGTAAAAATGTTATCAAAATCCACACCTCACAAGCAAGACTAGGAATAATAACTAGATAAAGCAGAACTTGATTGAGCTCAGCAATCAAAAATGTATTTTGTAATGGTGCTAGCCCTAGACTCCCAAAGATCACAATCAAGACAATCATATTGAGTGCAGTAGCCCATTTAGCAAAAAGCCTAGCTTTGACTCTAAATTTTATTTTTAATAAACCCAAAATAGGTACTGCGAGTAGTTGCGCTATATTTCTAGCCCAAGCTACAATAAACCAAGCAAGGAGTAGATAGTATAAAAATAGGTTTGGTGCTTTGTAATCAAAAAACAAGCAGCAGGTTATTATTAGTAAGTAGCACTTATCCATTATAGGGTCTAGCACAGAGCCTAAGTGGGATACTACTTTGAATTTTCTAGCTAATTGCCCATCCCATAAATCTGTCAGTGCTGCTAGTATAGCAAAAACGAAGGCGAGCAGATAGGCTGCTTTGAGTATCAAGAAGCTTATTAGTAATGCGAGCAACAAACGCGATAGGCTAAGTAAATTAGGAATATATTGCATAGTAAAAGTAATTAAATCAAAAGCAGTTAATTTATAATGCTATTGATTGACTAGTAAACTCTGATCCTTGAGATTATAAAAAAAAGATTTTGATAATAGCTCAAAATTATTTGTTTTATCTTTTATTTGTACCTCGTGTTGAGAGATAATTGTTTGCTCGTTAAAATCTAGTACAAAATCTTGCCCTAGCACTAAAAATTTTTCTAGTTCGATTGTAACATGATCCTTAACTTGTATTTTTTTTGTGCTTAAATCATAAAAAAAAGTACTGGCACTAACCCTGATGCTATCTTTGCTACTATCAAAAATAAATTTTTTATTTGTAGCTATGCTATTGTTACTGATACTAAATAGTAATTCTTGTGCCATCAAACTTTGGTCTTTGTTTTTAAAAATAACATTATTTTTTGCTCTCAGCTGCTTTTTTGCTAAGTCGTAGGCAAAAGAATTAGCTGTGAGTAAATAATCGGTTTTTTTATTTTCTAGTTTCCAAGGACGGTGAGATTGTAAAGTTTTTGTAGTAAGCAACATTTTTTCTGTTTGTAGCATATAATTGCCTAGGCTCTGCCATCTCACATTACCGCTAACTTGTATTGTATCTTTTTGGATAATTGCTGTTTTCGCAGTTAGTTTTGTTTTTGGGTTTATTTTTGTTAACACAAAGGAGCCGCTAAGAGTTATTTTTTGATTCTTAAAATCCCACCTTGCTTGTTGTGCGCTGTATAAAAAATCGTTCCACTTACCGCTAGCATTTTTGTCTATGCGCAATTTATCTTCTGTTAAGATTGCGTTTTGAGCTTGTAGCTCTTTATTGCCGCTAGTAATCAATAATTTTTCTAGTAAATAGCTCCTGCCTTGTTGTTTCATTTTTGACGCTTTCACTACAAAATTTTCGTCTAAATTATTTTTATTTTGGATAATACTAGCAACGCCCTCTGCTTTCCAAATTTTAGAAAAATTTTTTGTTGTTTGTGTATCTGTGTTTTTTTGGTAAAAATAAATAACAAGCGTTACCAATAACAAGCAAAAAAACAGGTATTTAAGATACATATTTTATAATCTTACCTGAACTTGATTTTTGTCTAAAAATTCTTTCACTTGTCGGATAGTAAAGGTGTCGTAGTGGAACAAGCTAGCCGCTAGTAGAGCATCTGCTTTTCCTTTTGTTACTCCGTCTAAAAAATGACTTAGCTCTCCGCACCCTCCAGATGCAATCAAGGGAATAGAAAATTTTTCGCTGATTAAACAATTAATGTCATTGTCGTAGCCATTTTTTGTACCGTCCTGGTCCATACTAGTCAATAGAATTTCTCCTGCTCCTTTTTGCTGTGCCTCTGCTATCCACTCTATAGCATCTCTACCTGTATTTTTTTTGCCTGCGTTACTAAAAACTATCCAATTGTTGCCTTGTTTTTTGACATCTACAGCCAAAACTACGCACTGAGAGCCGAATTGCTCGCTAATTTGTGTGAGTAGCTCAGGGTTTTTCAGTGCTGCTGAGTTAATAGCAATTTTATCTGCACCAGCTTTAATAATATTGGTAGCTAACCGACACGAGCTAATACCTCCGCCTACAGTAAAAGGAATAAAAATCTCTTTGGCAACTTTGCTTGCTAGCTCTACTAGTGTCTCTCGATTTTGGTTGGTAGCTGTGATATCTAAAAATACCAACTCATCGGCTTGCTGTATGTTGTATTTTTTAGCAAGCTCTAGGGGTTGCCCTACTTCTTTGAGGCGAATAAAATTTTCTCCTTTGACGACTTTGCCATTTTGTATATCTAAACAAGGGATAATACGAATTGCGTGCATTAGTAGTTAGCAAATTGATTTAAAAAACTTAACCCAGCATCTTGGGATTTTTCTGGGTGAAACTGAGTACCCCAGATATTTTCTTTTTTTATAATACTAACTACTGGAATGCCATAGTTACACTTGCCAACAACAATACTTGTTTCTGTAGGAATAACATGGTAGGAATGCACGAAATAAAACCATTGTTTTTGATTGTCTTGGCAATTAGAGACTTGATTCCACCCTATTTGTGGTACCTTGTATTTTGTTTCTAGGCGCTCTACTTTGCCACCAAGCACTCCTAGACCCCGATGCTCTCCTAGCTCTATAGATTTTTCAAAAAGCACCTGCATACCAACGCAAATACCAAGCAGAGGTATTTTTTTGGTTACAGCTTCTAGCAAGGCATCGGTATAATTATATTCTTTTATTTTTTGGACGCAGTAACCAAAGGATCCTACACCCGGTAGAATAATTTTTTCTGCCTTTGCTAATTCTTTGGGAGTGCTAATAACTTGTGATTTTTTTTGCAAATAATTAAATGCGTTACAAATATTTTGCAAATTACCTACGTCATAATTTATAATACTTATCATAGTCATAAATTTACAAGTTTAGTATTATCATAGCATGAAGAATAACAATATTTTAGAGCAAATAACCAAGCTGCATTTTTTTTGTCTCCTTTTCTTTGTTCTTGGGGTTTCGGTGATTTTTGTATCTAGTGATTTAGATCTATTGATTGCTACTTATTTTTACAATTTTAAAACAGCTAGTTGGCGACTAGCTCAAAATTTTTGGGTCAATGCTATCTACAATTATGGTGCATTGCCGCAGCTGCTGAGCCTACATTTTCTTTGGGTTTTGTTGTTTCTTGCCTATTTTAAAAAAACATTGATAAACTATAACAAACATTTAATTCTAGTGAGTGCTATTTTTGCTTCAGAAATTTTAGTTGTAGTATGCAAGGAATTATTTTCTCGTCCCAGACCACGAGAGCTGATTGTTTTTGGCGGTGATAATGCTTTTGCTAAACTTTGGCAAATAGGAGAACAGGGCTTAAGTTTTCCGTCTAGTCACGCTAAGAGTGGGTTTATCATGATTGTACTTTTTTATCTTCTTTATTTTTCTCATAAAAAAATAGCTTATTTTTTTCTTGTTTTGAGTTTGCTACTTGGGGCGGCACTAGGTTATGCTAGAATTGCACAAGGGGGGCATTTTTTATCAGATGTAATTTTTAGTGGTTTTTTTGCGCATTTTAGCGTACTAGCAAGCGTATATTTTTTAGACAAGCGCAAAATTTATTTTAATAGTTTTGTAAAAAAACTCTTGTTTCTGGTTTTTAGCTTGCTCTTATTTTTTGGAGATTGGAATTTATTTTTGCGGTTTTATCTTGATAGCTCATAGCTTGAGGTTTGACTGTAGTTTCAAATTTTTAAATAATTTTTATTTGCTGTATTATGAATAATAACAAAAAAATTTATCTTTCACTGAGTGCTTTAGGTATAGAAATGGGTTTGAGTTTAGCTATTTGTTTTTTTCTAGGATTGTGGGTAGATAAATCTTGGCTTACGGCACCCTGGGGCGTACTTAGTGGTGGAATATTAGGTTTAATTACTGGATTGCGTCTTGCTTATCAAAAAATCAAAAAAATTAAAAATTTGATGCAAGAAGAAACAACACAAGATGAATGACAGAGGTTTTTTAGCAGTATATCTATTGCTAGCTAGTTTTGGAGTTTTGATTTTAGTTACTCTTTATCTATTTAATCAGACAGAGTACTTGCTTATTAGCGTGGTCGCAGAAGTGCTAATTCTACTCAATGTATTTTTGTGGAGATGGCTTTTTAAGACTTCTTTTTTTCAAAGACTTGTCGCTCAACCCTTGTTGCTGTTTGGTTTTTATTGTCTAAAATTTTCTGTTATCATTTTGATACTTTACATAGTAGCAAAACTGTAAGTTTATACTTTGTAGTCTTTTAGATTAAACAAGGGCAACCTACTATTTTCTTGAGTAGATTGCCTTATAGACTAAACAAAGGCAAGGACTCTGCTAGGACCTCCTGATCCTCCTTGGATAGTAGGTGCCCCTACTACTACTGTTGCTCCTCTAGCTGGAAGTTTACCTAGGTTTTTGACGACTTCTACTCCCCAGCGACCTGTAGGTAGCCATTTGTTGTGGACGGCATAATCAGGGCTCAAGCCATAATCTAGGCTTAGAGTATCTACCAAGAGACCTTTTACATTCCTTTCTGCTAGCAAGAAATTTATAGCTTCAATATGAAACCCTGGAAAATGTAGTTTGCCACTGCTATCTGCGTTACGAAATTTTGGTGTTTTGACATATTTATCCCAACCACTATTTAGAGCTACAATAGCGCCGTGTGGTAGCCTACCGTTTTGTTTTTCCCATTTTTTGAGGTCTGCAGTGGTAAGCCTAGCATCTGGATTTTTTTCTGCTTTTTCTTGAATATCGACTACAGCTAAAGGTCCTACTAAATTTTGAGGCTTGATTTTTTCAACTGTGATATTACTAGAAAAGTGAGCAGGTGCATCTATATGAGTACCTATATGCTCTACTAAAGACCATCTATTAAGGTTATAGCCATCTTTTTTAAAGCTATATATATTCTCAATCTCTAGCCATTTTTTGCCAGAAAAAGTTGGAAAATTTGGGAATAATGTATGACTTAAATCTACTACCCTGTTAGACTCTAGAGCTATAGACAAAGATTGTTTTTCTTTTGCTTTTAACTTTGTTAGAGGGCGAGCTAGTGTTGTACCTACTACAGCTACGGAGGCTATTGTCACTTTTTTTAATAATTCCCTACGATCAATTTTTTTGATTTTATCTTCTTGTTTGTTTGTTAAACTCATATTCTTAATTTTAGTTGAGGTTAATTTTAAAAAGTCATCAAAATAGCATAGATGCTATCTAGACTTGGTCACATCTTACTTGTAGCTAGCTACAAGTATGCGCGATTGCGTAGTCTTGGTATGTTAGCTAAAGAAACAATTAATTTTTTACTAATCTCTAATAAATAAGAGCATACTAGGGCAAGCGCATCATCGTTGAGCATAATTGATCCTTTTGGGATGTTCTTGGCTACTTTTTTTATAATTTGAGGTATTTATTCATTTTTCTCTTTAATAATTGATTGACAAATAAAAGAAGAAGCGAATTGATAAGAACTCTGTTGTATTGCTTTGATAGCCATATGAGAATTTAATTAAAATCCTAAGGCAACTTGCCTGAGTAAGGCAGTTTGCCAGCAGTCCACAAGACTGCTTCTTCATATACCAAAAATTGTAAAATATTGTTTAAAATAATACAAGAGAAAATTTAACTATTATTTTTTACTGTTTTTTACAAATACAAGCTACACTTAGAAGGCATCAAATTAGCTTACTAATGGAAAATTTAAGATTTATTGTCCGCAACATACATTGTGCAAGCTGTATAAGTACCATAGAAAAATCTCTCCAAAGATTGCAAGCTTCCAAAAAAAATAAATTACAAGATTTTAAAATAAATTTTGTCGATAAATCTTTGTTAGTACAAGGTAAAATTGCTGCTAAAGAAATTATTGAGAATCTAAAAGTTAGTGGCTACCAAGCAGAGTTAGTAAGAGATGACGATGCTATGCAAAAACAAAAAGAACAAGAAAAAACAGAATATAGATATTTTCTAACTCGCTCTTTGTTAGCATTATTTTACGGAGGCAGCTTGATGATTTATGGACTTAGTGGAGGCTCTATGCAGGTAGTAACTGCTAGTGATAAACTTTTATACTCGCTCGTAGCAGCGCTGAGCTTGTTTATTATGTTTTATAGTGGTGCTCATTTTTATAGGGGTGCTTTCCAAAAAATTAAACACCTACAAACTAATATGGATAGCTTGATTGCTTTGAGCACTGCTATTGCTTGGTGTTATTCTAGTTTGATTTTATTTTTACCAGAATTATTCCCAATAGGTGCTAGACATTTTTATTTTGAGGCTAGCGCTATGATTATTGGACTAGTAAATTTTGGCTATGCCCTAGAGATTAAAACCAAACAGAAAACATACCGCGTTTTAGAAAGCCTGTTCCAACTCAAAGCAAAAACTGCAAAATTAGTAGATAAAAAAAGCCGACAAGACCAAGATGTTGCTATAGATAAAATAAAAAAGGGAGATTGGATTCGGGTATTATCGGGAGAAAAAGTTCCGCTAGATGCAGAAGTTTTAGAGGGAGCAGGCAATGTAGACGAGTCGGCTCTAACTGGAGAGTTTATTCTTGTTTTTAAAACAAAAGGGAGCCAGGTCATAGGAGGGAGTACGAATTTGGAAGGTAGTTTTATAGCTAAAGTGACAAATATTTTAGATAAAAGCCTGCTCTCTCAGATTATTGCTATAGTTAAGAAAGCTCAATCTTCTAAATCTCCAATGGCGCGTATGGCAGATACTATTGCTAGTGTTTTTGTACCTATTATTTTGGTTGTTGCTGTTTTGACTGCTATTGCTTGGTATTTTCTTGCCCCAATTCCTCAGTTACCTTTGATGTTTATTACTAGCACTAGCGTGCTTATTATTGCTTGCCCTTGTGCTTTAGGGCTGGCTACACCTCTTTCTGTGATGGTAGGAATCAATAGAGCTGCAAAATCTGGTATTCTGATTCATTCTGCCGCAGCTTTGCAAAAACTAACGCATGCTACTAGTTTGATACTAGATAAAACCGGCACTATTACAGAGGGTAAGCCTCAAGTTGTGGAGTTTCAAAATTTTTCAAAGATGAAACAACAAAAAATATTGGAGCTAGTTTTGGCGTTAGAACAAGGGACTAAACACCCTTTTGCTGCTGCTCTCATAGGTTTTGCTCAAGAACAGCTTGCTAATCAAAATAAATTTTCTCAAATACAAAATTTTAAAACTATAGTTGGCTCTGGAGTTTGCGGTGAAATAGCAGGTGAAGAATTTTTTCTAGGAAATGCCAAATGGCTCAAAAATTTAGGTTTTACGCTAGATCATGTTTTAAAAAAAACAAGAGTTTGCTCTTATATTTTTTTGGCAACTAGCAAAAACAAAGAAGTACTTGCTTGTTTTTTTATCGCAGATGAGATTAGAAAAAATGCGTTTCTAGCTATTAAAAAACTTAAGCAAATGGGAATAAAAATTTTTATTGCTAGTGGAGATAACCAAAAAAATGTAGATTTTGTAGCTAGGGAGTGTTCTATTACAACAGCTTTTGGGGAGCTCTCACCGCAAGACAAGGCACAAAAAGTAGCAAAACTACAAGCACAGGGCGAGGTAGTTGTTTTTGTCGGCGATGGTACCAATGATGCTCCTGCTCTTGCTACAGCAGATGTAGGAATGGCGATGAGTAGCGGAACTGATCTTGCTATAGAAAGTGCGTCTTTAGTGTTAATGAGCCATTCTTTAGCAAAAATTATTCACTCTATTGAGATTTCTCGTCAGACGGTTTGTAATATAAAACAAAATTTATTTTTTGCTTTTGCTTACAATATTATTTGTATTCCTATTGCCGCAGGTGTGTTATACCCTGTATTAGGAATTTTGTTGAGCCCTATTTTTGCAGCACTTGCGATGTCGCTTTCTTCTCTAACTTTAGTGCTGAACTCGGTGCGCTTGTATTTTTATAAGTTGGCTTAAGCTATCGCATTATGCTGTACTATAGTGTGTTTATGCTATTAGCGAGCTGAGCTCAAATGTTGAGCTCAAATGTTGAGCTAAAACACTTGCTACTAGCATAACCCTAGATTTATTATAGCTCAAAAGCTCTCACTATCAGGCTATCATAGTTTGAGTAGGCGCTACTGCGAGTAAGTATGAGTTTTTGTTTTAAAACTATGCTAGAGGCAATACAAATTTATAGTTATCAAAAATAGTCTTATTTGTGATGAAACCTATTTTTATTCTTATTCGTTGGCAACAGTATCTTAAAAATCTATTTATTTTTTTACCTTTGTTTTTTGTAGGTCAAATTACGCAACTTGACTTGTTAGTCAATGCCATATTTGCATTTTTGGCATTTTGTTTGGTAGCCAGCTCTGTATATATTCTCAATGATTACAAAGATATAGCACAAGATAAAAAACACCCCCAAAAAAAATATAGACCGCTTGCTGCACAAACTATTTCTAAAAGCCATGCTGTCTTGTTGATGATAGTTTTGTTTGTAGCAGGTGTGCTATTGATGGTTAGTTTCTCTTTTGCTTCTTTGCCCTATCTAGCTATTTATATTATAATCAATATTGCCTATTGTTTTGGGCTAAAGAATATTGCTGTTTTGGATATTTTTTGTATTGCTATAGGTTTTGTATTGCGGCTTTTTGTAGGCTCTAGTGCTACGGATACTACACTGTCTATGTGGATTGTAATTATGACATTTTTACTAGCTTTATTTATTGTTTTAGCAAAAAGACGCGATGATTTTTTGATTCTCTTAGATACCAACAGCAAGGTAAGAAAAGATATTGGTAGTTACAATCTGCAATTTATAGATGCTGTAATGATGATTACTGCTTCTGTCAATATTGTGTGCTATATTTTATATACGGTTTCTCCTAGTATCATTGAGCGATTGCAAAGCGAGTATTTGTATAGCACTTCTTTTTTTGTGATTCTAGGTATTATACGCTATTTGCAAATTACTTTTGTAGAAAAAAATAGTTCTTCGCCTACTCAAATTGTGCTCAAAGATAGGTTTATGCAAATTACTATTTTGCTCTGGCTACTATCTTTTGGTTGGATTATTTATTTCTAAAAATTCTTATCAAATGCAAAAATTACTTTGTAGTAGCTGGGGTAATTATCCTAGGGTAAGGGGTGAGCTTTATCCTTTCTATCAGGATCTAGACAAATTGAAGTTTATGATTCAAAAAGAAAGAGGACTTATTCCCTACGGTAATGGAAGGAGCTACGGAGATAGTGCCTTGAGTGACAAGATGTTGCATATTAAACCGCATAATTATTTTTTAGATTTTGAATCAAAAACTGGTTTATTGCATATACAATCTGGTGTATTGCTAGGCGAGATTTTGGATATTTTTGTACCTCAAGGCTGGTTTTTAAAAATTTCTCCCGGCACCAAGTGGGTTACAGTAGGAGGTGCAATTGCGAGTGATATACACGGTAAGAATCATCATCTCAAAGGGTGTTTTAGCGAGTGTGTGGAGTCTTTACGGCTACTATTGCCTAGCGGAGAAGTTGTAGCTTTGAGTAAGAAAAAAAATACAGAATTATTTCGGGCTACTTGCGGAGGTATGGGGTTAACGGGTGTGATTTTAGATGCCAAGATTTACTTAAAACGCATTGCATCAGCAAATATTTTACAAACTACTATCAAAACCAAGAATTTACGAGAAACCTTTGATGCCTTTGAGCAATATCAAAATGCCTCCTATTCTGTAGCTTGGATAGATTGTTTTGCTAAAAAAAATAGTTTAGGTAGATCTTTGCTAATGCTAGGAGACTTTGACAAAGAGGGAGGCTTGAGCTACAAAACAAAAAGTAAAACTAATATACCATTTTATTTTCCGTCTTTTGTACTTAATAAAACAAGTATGAGTCTATTTAATAGACTCTATTATAGTAAAACTCAGCAGAAGCGCTCTCTACAAAGAGTTAGTATTGATACTTTTTTTTATCCCCTAGATGCTATCAATAATTGGAATAGAATTTACGGAAAAAGTGGTTTTACTCAGTATCAATTTATTTTACCAAAGGCAAGTAGTTTTGAGGGACTAACTCTAATACTGCAAAAAATTGTAGATGCTAGTAAAGGCTCTTTTTTAGCCGTGCTCAAACTCTACTCTCAAGAAAATAGCAACTATTTGTCCTTTCCCCTTGAGGGTTATAGCTTGGCATTGGATTTTAAAATAGAAAAAAATTTATTTGCGCTCCTTGATAAATTAGATGATATTGTTATAGCTTATGGTGGTCGTGTTTATCTTAGTAAGGACGCCCGCATCAGCAAAAAAAATTTTGAAATGGGTTATGCTCAAATAAATAAATTTAGAGAGCTCAGAGTAAAATACGCAATGGATAAAAAATTTTATTCTATACAATCTCAGCGATTAAAAATATAAAATGCAATTTATTTTAATTTTAGGTGCTAAAAGCGATATTGCTCGACCTCTAGCAAAAATCTACGCAAAAAAAGGCTATCATCTTTATCTTGCTGCTAGAAATTGCCAAGAACTAGAGCCCTTTGCTCACAATTTACAAATTAGATACAAAATAAAAGCTCAATGTTTGGAATTAGATATTTTAGACTATGCCAAGCACAAGGATTTTTATTTTAAGCTACCTACAAAAATAGTAGGAGTTATCTCTGCTATTGGTTATCTTGGCAACCAACAAGAAGCTCAAAGCAATATAGCAGAAACTCAAAAAATTATTCATACCAATTATACAGGCATTGTATATTTGCTTAATATTATTGCTGATGATTTTGAAAAAAGAAAAAATGGATTTATTGTTGGGATTAGCTCTGTGGCGGGTGAGAGAGGTAGAAAGAGTAATTATATTTATGGCTCGGCAAAAGCTGCTTTTAGCACTTATTTGTCTGGGTTAAGAAACAGGCTAGATGCCTATAATGTTGCCGTTTTGACAGTGCTACCGGGTTTTGTAGCTACAAGAATGACTAAGGGCTTAGCTCTACCTCCAAGGCTCACAGCTAGCCCACAGCAGGTAGCGGGGGAGATTTACCAAGCACAGCAAAAAAGACAAAATGTACTCTACACTATGGCTATTTGGAAATGGATTATGAGAATTATACGCAATATACCTGAGAGTAAATTTAAAAAAATGAGTATTTGAGGCAAAATAACTCTGCTTCGCTTTTCTGCTTGCCTGATTTTACAAGTTTTATTATTATATGCAGTGTGTGCGGCTCTATAGTACTAGAGTTTAGTGAGCATAAGTGAGTTTTACCTATGCTAACTTGATGCTAATTTAGCTATTTATACTATACAAATCAAATGAGTAAATATAATTTATCTGGGTTGTGGAGAGTTGATTTAGAGCTAGTGATAGTCAAGTTTTTCCAAAAGCACTGGCACGCTATTCGTCTATTTTTATTTTTATTCGCAATCAATATTTTAATTTATGGACAAAAATTATTCTATCACAGCCTAGCTATAGACGATTATGCTCGTTTCTTTCTTAATTCTTTACAGCACCACGCAAGCTGGAATGGAAGATGGCTGGGCGGACTGATACATTCTTTTATTTTTAAAGGTGGTCTATCTATTTTACCTTATTTTAATGTTTTACTAGGTGTTTTTTTTGTGACACTAGCTGGCTTTGTATCTGCTAGTATTTTAAAACAACGCAAAAATTTTAATGTCATCCTTGTTACTCTGCTTTGCTCTACAACTATCTTTTTTGCCCGCAACTTTTTCTATAATTCTAATACTCCTGTTTGGATTACTACCTTTTTAGGAGTTTATGGTTTGTATGTATTTTATAATTCTAAATACATCTGGTCTAAGATTTTAGGCTTGGTATTGATTGTGGCTGCTATTAGTAGTTATCAAACTATCCTACAAGTTTGTTTGGTTATTGTGTGTGTCAGGTCTGCACTTGATTTTTGTACTGCAACAAACAACCAAGAGCTACAAAAAATAATCAAGAATGGCTTGCTGGCTATTTGTTTTTTATTCCTAGCTACTATGATTTATTTGCTAGTTAATTGGTTATATGTAGCATATTTTGGACTAGAAGTTCGAGGACATTATTCAAGAATAACGACAACTCATGAGCTTAGTTATTATTTCATAAGATTATTTGATTTTATAAAATCAATTTATACCTTTGTGGATCAATATAATTACAATTTTATTTTTTATGCTATGTTTGGTTTGTCTTGCTTTGGAGCTATTGGTATTTTGAGTAAATTTTATCTACGCTTTAGCTTTGTAGTAAGTATTTTATTGACATTTATCTTGTTTTTTGGCTTTACAATTATTATAAGTTTACCTCAGATTCTTGGTACTGTCATTCCTCCTAGGGCTTTATATGTATTAGGATGGCTGATGGCAGGTTTTTTTTTATTTACTGCGGGCTCTAGTAAAATTGTTAAAAATATAGGCATAGCATTTGTGGTAGCTATTATTGTTATCAATAGTTTTAGTATCAATATCTATTTTTATACAGCCTATCGTCAAACGCAAGCTGACATTATACGAGCCAATCAAATTACTAGTGCTATTCGCGCACAAGCTAACTATCAAAAAGAGCCTTTAAATTTTCATATAGTCGGTACCAAAGCATTTGCCCTGACAGGTAAGCACAGCTCGCAAGCACTGGGCGTACCATGGTCAAAATACAAAGTTTTTGAGCATTTTACCGACCTTGATTTTAAAAGAATGAAGAGTGCAACCTATCAAAAAATAGAGCAAGAGCTTATTAGCAAGGCAAAGCTTATAAATGCTTATCCTGCAAAAGATGCTATTTTTATGAAGGACAATAATGTTGTTTTATTTTTAAATACCGATGAACTCAATAATAAGATTCGAGAAGCTCAAAAATAATCTCAAAAGTTAGGCAAAGCATCAATTATGCTATAGCGTAGCTGTTGTCAAGTATCATAAAAATAATTCTGCTTAGCTTTTCTGCTTGCCTGATTTTGCAAGTTTTATTATTATATGCAGTGTACTAGAGTTTAGTGAGCATAAGTGAGTTTGACCTATGCTAACTTGATACTAATTTATCTATTTATACTATAAAATAATGAGTAAATATAATTTATCTGGGTTGTGGAGAGTTGATTTAGAGCTAGTGATAGTCAAGTTTTTTCAAAAGCACTGGCACGCTATCCGTCTATTTTTATTTTTGTTTGCAATTAATATTTTAATTTATGGACAAAAATTATTCCATCACAGCCTAGCTACAGACGATTATGACCGCCTCTTTCTTAATTATTTTGAGCAGCATGCACATTGGAATGGCAGATGGCTGGGCGGACTGATACATTCTTTTATTTTTAAAGATGGTCTATCTGTTTTACCTTATTTTAATGTTTTACTAGGTGTTTTTTTTGTGACACTTGCTGGTTTTGTGTCTGCTAGTATTTTAAAACAACGCAAAAATTTTAATGTTATTCTTGTAACTTTGCTCTGCTCTACAACTATCTTTTTTGCCCGCAACTTTTTTTATAATTCTAATACTCATGTTTGGATTACTACCTTTTTAGGAGTTTATGGTTTGTATGTATTTTATAATTCTAAATACATCTGGTCTAAGATTTTAGGCTTGGTATTGATTATTGCTGCTATTAGTAGTTATCAAACTATCCTACAAGTTTGTTTGGTTATTGTGTGTGTCAGGTCTGCACTTGATTTTTGTACTACAACAAACAACCAAGAGCTACAAAAAATAATCAAGACTGGCTTGCTAGCTATTTGTTTTTTATTCCTAGCTACTATGATTTATTTGCTAGTTAATTGGCTATATGTAGCATATTTTGGGTTAAATACTTCGAATTATTACGCAAAATTAATGACAACGCACGAGGCTAGCTATTATTTCATAAGGTTATTTGATTTTATAAAATCAATTTATGCCTTGGTGAATAAATATAATTACAATGTTATTTTTTATGCTATGTTTGGTTTGTCTTGCTTTGGAGCTATTGGGCTATTGAGTAAATTTTATCTACGCTTTAGCTTTATAGTAAGTATTTTATTGACATCTGCCTTGTTTTTTGGCTTGACAATTATCATAAGTTTACCTCAGATTCTTGGTACTATTGCTCCTCCTAGGGCTTTCTACACATTAGGGTGGATGATGGCAGGTTTTTTTTTATTTGCTGCGGGAGCTAATAAAATTGTTAAAAATATAGGTATAGCACTTGTGGTAGCTATTATTGTTATCAATAGTTTTAGTATCAATATCTACTTTTATACAGCCTATCGTCAAACGCAAGCTGACATTATACGAGCCAATCAAATTACTAGTGCTATTCGCGCACAAGCTAACTATCAAAAAGAGCCTTTAAATTTTTATATAGTCGGTACCAAAGCATTTGCCCTGATAGGTAAGCACAGCTGGCAAGCACTAGAAGCACCAGGGGCAAAATACAAAATTTTTGAGCATTTTACCGACCTTGATTTTAAAAGAATGAAGTGGGAAACCTATCAAAAAATAGAGCAAGAGCTTATTAGCAGGGCAAAGCTTATCAATGCTTATCCTGCAAAAGATGCTATTTTTGTGAAGGACAATAATGTTGTTTTATTTTTAAATACCGATGAACTCAACAATAAGATTCGAGAGTCTCAAAAATAATCTCAAAAGCACAGCACAGCATCAATTATGCTATAGCGTAGCTGTTGTCAAGTATCATAAAAATAATTCTGCTTAGCTTTTCTGCTTGCCTGATTTTGCAAGTTTTATTATTATATGCAGTGTACTAGAGTTTAGTGAGCATAAGTGAGTTTGACCTATGCTAACTTGATACTAATTTATCTATTTATACTATAAAATAATGAGTAAATATAATTTATCTGGGTTGTGGAGAGTTGATTTAGAGCTAGTGATAGTAAAGTTTTTTCAAAAGCACTGGCACGCTATCCGTCTATTTTTATTTTTGTTTGCAATCAATGTTTTAATTTATGGACAAAAATTATTCTATCACAGCCTAGCTACAGATGATTATGCTCGTTTCTTTCTTAATTCTTTACAGCACCACGCAAGTTGGAATGGCAGATGGCTGGGCGGACTGATACATTCTTTTATTTTTAAAGGTGGTCTATCTGTTTTACCTTATTTTAATGTTTTACTAGGTGTTTTTTTTGTGACACTAGCTGGTTTTGTATCTGCTCGTATTTTCAAACAACGCAAAAATTTTAATGTCATCCTTGTAACTTTGCTCTGCTCTACAACTATCGTTTTTGCTAATAACTTTTTCTTTAATTCTAATACTCCTGTTTGGATTACTACCTTTTTAGGAGTGTATGGTTTGTATGTATTTTATAATTCTAAATACATTTGTTCTAAGATTTTAGGCTTGTTATTGATTGTGGCTGCTATTAGTAGCTATCAAACCATCCTACAAGTTTGTTTGGTTATTGTGTGTATCAGGTCTGCACTTGATTTTTGTACTGCAACAAACAACAAAGAGCTACAAAAAATAATCAAGAATGGCTTGCTAGCTATTTGTTTTTTATTCTTAGCTACTATGATTTATTTGCTAGTTAATTGGCTATATGTAGCATATTTTGGGTTAAATACTTCGAATTATTACGCAAAATTAATGACAACGCACGAGGCTAGCTATTATTTCATAAGGTTATTTGATTTTATAAAATCAATTTATGCCTTGGTGAATCAATATAATTACAATGTTATTTTTTATGCTATGTTTGGTTTGTCTTGCTTTGGAGCTGTTGGGCTATTGAATAAATTTTATCTACGCTTTAGCTTTATAGTAAGTATTTTATTGACATCTGCCTTGTTTTTTGGCTTGACAATTATCATAAGTTTACCTCAGATTCTTGGCACTGACGTTCCTGTCAGGGCTTTATACGCATCAGGGTGGCTGATGGCAGGTTTTTTTCTATTTACTGCGGGAGCTAATAAAATTGTTAAAAATATGGGCATAGCATTTGTGGTAGCTATTATTGTTATCAATAGTTTTAGTATCAATATCTATTTCTATACAGCCTATCGTCAAACGCAAGCTGACATTATACGAGCTAATCAAATTACTAGTGCTATTCGCGCACAAGCTAACTATCAAAAAGAGCCTTTAAATTTTCATATAGTAGGTACCAAAGCATTTGCTTTGACAGTCAAGAAGAGCTCGCAAGAAGCACTAGGCGCGCTAAGGTCAAAATACAAAATTTTTGAGCATTTTACCGACCTTGATTTTAAAAGAATGAAGTGGGAAACCTATCAAAAAATAGAGCAAGAGCTTATTAGCAAGGCAAAGCTTATAAATGCTTATCCTGCAAAAGATGCTATTTTTGTGAAGGACAATAATGTTGTTTTATTTTTAAATACCGATAAACTCAACAATAAGATTCGAGAGTCTCAAAAATAATCTCAAAAGTTAGGCAAAGCATCAATTATGCTATAGCGTAGCTGTATCAAGTATCATAAAAATAATTCTTCTTAGCTTTTCTGCTTGCCTAGTGCTGCAAGATTTATTATTATGTGCAGTGTACTAGAGTTTAGTGAGCATAAGTGAGTTTTACCTATCTGCTAACTGGATGCTAATTTAGCTATTTATACTATAAAATAATGAGTAAATATAATTTATCTGGGTTGTGGAGAGTTGATTTAGAGCTAGTGATAGTCAAGTTTTTTCAAAAGCACTGGCACGCTATTCGTCTATTTTTATTTTTGTTCGCAATCAATATTTTAATTTATGGACAAAAATTATTCTATCACAGCTTAGCTACAGACGATTATGCTCGTTTGTTTCTTAATTCTTTACAGCACCACGCAAGTTGGAATGGCAGATGGCTCGGCGGACTGATACATTCTTTTATTTTTAAAGGAGGTCTATCTGTTTTACCTTATTTTAATGTTTTACTAGGTGTTTTTTTTGTGACACTAGCTGGTTTTGTATCTGCTCGTATTTTAAAACAACACAAAAATTTTAATGTCATCCTTGTTACTTTGCTCTGCTCTACAACTATCTTTTTTGCCCACAACTTTTTTTTTAATTCTAATACTCCTGTTTGGATTACTACCTTTTTAGGAGTGTATGGTTTGTATGTATTTTATAATTCTAAATACATTTGCTCTAAGATTTTAGGCTTGTTATTGATTGTGGCTGCTATTAGTAGCTATCAAACTATCCTACAAGTTTGTTTGGTTATTGTGTGTATCAGGTCTGCACTTGATTTTTGTACTGCAACAAACAACAAAGAGCTACAAAAAATAATCAAGAATGGCTTGTTTGCTATTTGTTTTTTATTCCTAGCTACTATGATTTATTTGCTAGTTAATTGGTTATATGTAGCATATTTTGGACTAGAAGTTCGAGGACATTATTCAAGAATAACGACAACTCATGAGCTTAGTTATTATTTCACCAGATTATTTGATTTTATAAAATCAATTTATACCTTTGTGGATCAATTTAATTACAATGTTATTTTTTATGCTCTGTTTGGTTTGTCTTGCTTTGGAGCTATTGGTATTTTGAGTAAATTTTATCTACGCTTTAGCTTTGTAGTAAGTATTTTATTGACATCTGCCTTGTTTTTTGGCTTGACAATTATCATAAGTTTACCTCAGATTCTTGGCACTGTCATTCCTCCTAGGGCTTTATATGTATTAGGATGGCTGATGGCAGGTTTTTTTTTATTTACTGCGGGCTCTAGTAAAATTGTTAAAAATATAGGCATAGCATTTGTGGTAGCTATTATTGTTATCAATAGTTTTAGTATTAATATCTATTTTTATACAGCCTATCGTCAAACGCAAGCTGACATTATACGAGCCAATCAAATTACTAGTGCTATTCGCGCACAAGCTAACTATCAAAAAGAGCCTTTAAATTTTTATATAGTAGGTACCAAAGCATTTGCTTTACCAGGTAAGCGTAGCTGGAAAGCACTAGAGTATAGCTACCAAGCACTAGCCACATCATTGTCAAAATACAAAGTTTTTGAGCATTTTACCGACCTTGATTTTAAAAGAATGAAGTGGGCAACCTATAAAAAAATAAGGAGAGAGCTTATTAGCAGGGCAAAGCTTATAAATGCGTACCCTGCAAAAGATGCTATTTTTATGAAGGGCAATAATGTTGTTTTATTTTTAAATACCGATAAACTCAACAATAAGATTCGCAAGGCTCAAAAATAATCTCAAAAGCTCAGCAAAGCATCAATTATGCTATAGCGTAGCTGTTGTCAAGTATCATAAAAATAACTCTTCTTAGCTTTTCTGCTTGCCTGATTTTGCAAGTTTTATTATTATGTGCAGTGTACTAGAGTTTAGTGAGCATAAGTGAGTTTTACCTATCTGCTAACTGGATGCTAATTTAGCTATTTGTACTATAAAATAATGAGTAAATATAATTTATCTGGGTTGTGGAGAGTTGATTTAGAGCTAGTGATAGTCAAGTTTTTTCAAAAGCACTGGCACGCTATTCGTCTATTTTTATTTTTGTTCGCAATCAATATTTTAATTTATGGACAAAAATTATTTTATCACAGCTTAGCTACAGACGATTATGCTCGTTTGTTTCTTAATTCTTTGCAGCAGCATGCACATTGGAATGGCAGATGGCTGGGGGGTCTGATACATTCTTTTATTTTTAAAGGTGGTTTATCTATTTTGCCTTATTTTAATGTTTTACTAGGTGTTTTTTTTGTGACACTTGCTGGTTTTGTGTCTGCTAGTATTTTAAAACAACGCAAAAATTTTAATGTTATTCTTGTAACTCTGCTCTGCTCTACAACTATCTTTTTTGCCCGCAACTTTTTCTTTAATTCTAATACTCCTGTTTGGATTACTACTTTTTTAGGAGTTTATGGTTTGTATGTATTTTATAATTCTAAATACATCTGGTCTAAGATTTTAGGCTTGGTATTGATTATTGCTGCTATTAGTAGTTATCAAACTATCCTACAAGTTTGTTTGGTTATTGTGTGTGTCAGGTCTGCACTTGATTTTTGTACTACAACAAACAACAAAGAGCTACAAAAAATAATCAAGACTGGCTTGTTTGCTATTTGTTTTTTATTCCTAGCTACTATGATTTATTTGCTAGTTAATTGGCTATATGTAGCATATTTTGGGTTAAATACTTCGAATTATTACGCAAAATTAATGACAACGCACGAGGCTAGCTATTATTTCATAAGGTTATTTGATTTTATAAAATCAATTTATGCCTTGGTGAATAAATATAATTACAATGTTATTTTTTATGCTATGTTTGGTTTGTCTTGCTTTGGAGCTATTGGGCTATTGAGTAAATTTTATCTACGCTTTAGCTTTATAGTAAGTATTTTATTGACATCTGCCTTGTTTTTTGGCTTGACAATTATCATAAGTTTACCTCAGATTCTTGGTACTATTGCTCCTCCTAGGGCTTTCTACACATTAGGGTGGATGATGGCAGGTTTTTTTTTATTTGCTGCGGGAGCTAATAAAATTGTTAAAAATATAGGTATAGCACTTGTGGTAGCTATTATTGTTATCAATAGTTTTAGTATCAATATCTACTTTTATACAGCCTATCGTCAAACGCAAGCTGACATTATACGAGCCAATCAAATTACTAGTGCTATTCGCGCACAAGCTAACTATCAAAAAGAGCCTTTAAATTTTTATATAGTCGGTACCAAAGCATTTGCTCTTCCAGGTAAGCGTAGCTGGAACGCACTAGAGTATAGCTACCAAACACTAGCCACATCATTGTCAAAATACAAAGTTTTTGAGCATTTTACCGACCTTGATTTTAAAAGAATGAAGCGGGCAACCTATAAAAAAATAAGGAGAGAGCTTATTAGCAGGGCAAAGCTTATAAATGCTTATCCTGCAAAAGATGCTATTTTTATGAAGGGCAATAATGTTGTTTTATTTTTAAATACCGATAACCTCAACAATAAGATTCGCAAGGCTCAAAAATAATCTCAAAAGCTCAGCAAAGCATCAATTATGCTATAGCGTAGCTGTTGTCAAGCATCATAAAAATAACTCTTCTTAGCTTTTCTGCTTGCCTAGTACTGCAAGATTTATTATTATATGTAATATTCCCCGATAGCTCAGTTGGTAGAGCGAGTGGCTGTTAACCACTATGTCGCAAGTTCGAGTCTTGCTCGGGGAGCCAAGCGACTGCCTAGTGCCTTGATACAAGTTGAGCTATGGCGTAGCACAGAGAGGCTATTCCCATTCCATAGTAGCGGGAGGTTTGTTAGTAACATCATAGAGTACGCGGTTAATATCTTTGATTTCATTGGTAATACGGTGAGAGATTTTACTTAATAATTGGTAAGGAATTTGAGTAAAATTGGCTGTCATAGCGTCTTTAGATTCTATAATACGCAAAACAATTGGGAATTTATAACTCCTTTTATCTCCTTTAATTCCTACAGATTTGAGAGGAAGTAGAATAGCGAAGCCCATCCATACTTTATGATAGAGCTTTGCTTGTTTTAATTCTGTCTCTAAAATATACGATGCTTTTTGCACAATCTCTGCCTTTTTTGGTGTTACTGCTCCTACAATTCTCACAGCGTTGCCTACACCCGGAAAAACATTTCTTTGTCTTAATTCTTCATCAATTCCTAGTTCTTTAGCAATTTGTCTAACTTCGTCTTTGTAGAGATTTCTAAGTGGCTCGTAGATTTGGATTTTTAAATTTTTAGGTAGGGCGCCTACATTATGATGAAGTTTTATTTTAGAAGAATATTTAGTATGCCCGCTTTCAATACGGTCTGAGTAAATAGTCCCTTGAATAAGCACATTGCCTTTTTTTTTCTTAATTTCTTTTGTAAAAATATCAATAAATATTTTTCCTATTTGTCTTCTTTTTTGGTTGCCAAAGACTACTCCTTTGAGAGCACTAAAGAATTTATTTTTGGCAAGCACAATTTTAAAATCAAAATTATGCTGATTAAATTTTTGCTGCATAAATTCTTTTTCTTTAAATCTCATTAAACCTGTATCAATAAAAATAGCACTCAAGTTTTTTTTTAAAATAGGCTCGCAAAGTATAGCTGCTACTGTAGAGTCTATACCACCAGACAGAGCTATAACTGCTTTTTGTGCCCCTATCTTTTCTTTGATTTCTTGTCTAATTTGTTGGATAATGTATTTTGTGTGCCATTCCTTTTTAGTCACGCAAATATCAAAAACAAAATTTGCTAAAATTTTTTTACCTAGCGTGGTATGAGAAACTTCGGGGTGAAACTGCAATCCGTAGTGAGGCAGTGTTTTATGACAAAAGGCAGCTACTTGAGAATTATTGGTACTAGCTATGCTTGTTAATTCTGATGGTAATTTTTGTATTTGGTCTTGGTGATTCATCCAAACCATAAATTTTTTTGCTAAGCCTTTCCACAGTATATTTTCTTTTTTTAGTTTGAGCTCAGCTACTCCGTATTCTCCTATTTGTAGGTCTGCGATTTTGCCTTGATAGTGCTTTACTAGTAACTGATGACCGTAGCAAATACCAAGTATAGGTACTTCAAAATTTAGTAGTGCTTTATTGAGAGTTGGTGCTTTTTTATCATCTACGCTATAAGAGCCTCCAGAGAGAATAAAGCCTCTTACAGATGTTAATTGTTTAATTTTTTCGATGCTAGTTTCAGAATCTAAGACTTGAGAAAAAACTCCCAATTCTCTAATTCTTCTAGCAATTAGATGCGCATATTGGCTACCGTAGTCTATAACTAGAATTTGCTCCATTATCAATTGTCTAGATATTCTGGGGATGTGTCGTCATCTTGAGCAAGCTTCTCTGCTGAGAAGAATTCTATTGTTTCAAACCTAGCTTTTGGTCTATAACGAAAATCAGAAACTGCTAAACCTATAGATGTTATATTTGCAATAGGTAAAAATTCTAAATTTTTTAGATTCCAGTCGTAAGCAATTAATTCCTTTTTTTTGGTAATCTTTTTTAGTTTTTGTATCATTTGAGACTCCATAGACTGTAGATTTTCTATCATTATTTTAAAATATTCTATTTCTATTTTTTTTCGCTTACTGGTTAAAAAATTTTTGTAAAAGGTATCTATGTAAAATAAATTTCTTTTACAAATTGTGTATTCTGCTGTAATATCTATCGCTACCTCTTTTTCTACGACCTCGCTCTGACACTTATGCAATCTACCATTAGTGCTTATAATTTCGCTGTATTCCAAAGTTTGGCATTTAGAGCAATAAAGCCATACAAGTACTCCCATCTCTTTTTGAGGAGTTTTTGAAAAATTATTTTGCAAATTTTTATCTCGCTTTTGCTCTGCGCCTATTTTGTTTTTTTCTGCTAAGAATGAAATAATTTTTGCCATTTTTATTTTTTAGCAAAATATTTTTCTGCAATCTCTAGGGCATTCCAAGCTGCTCCTTTGTATAGTTGATCTGCTACACACCAAAAAAAAAGTCCGTTCTTAAAGGTTAAGTCTTCCCTTACTCTTCCCACATAAGTATGTAAACTTTTAGTAACTTCTCTAGGTGTAGGATAGCCGCCTGCTTTTGCTTGGTTTAGCACTTTCACGCCAGCTTTTTCCCATAAATTTATCGCATTATCTGGAGTAATCTTGCTCTTTGTTTCAATCAAAATAGATTCTGAGTGCGACCTGAGCACAGGTATGCGGACGCATGTAGCTACAATTTTCATTTTTGGGCTATGTAAAATTTTTTGGGTTTCTAGTACCATTTTCATCTCCTCCTTAGTGTAACCTTTTTCTACAAATAGATCTATTTGAGGAATGGCGTTCATTAAAATAGGGTAAGGATAAACGCTAGCATTTAATTTTTTTCCTGCTAGATAATCTTTCATTTGTTGGTGTAATTCGTCTGTCGCTTTCAAGCCAGAGCCAGAAACTGCTTGGTAGGTTGAAACAATCACTCTTTTTATTTTTACTGCGTCGTGTATAGGTTTGAGAGCTTCTACCATTTGTATAGTGCAGCAGTTAGGGTTAGCAATAATTCCCTTGTGGTGCTTAGCATCTGCCATATTACAACTTGGCACAACGAGCGGTACATTTTTTTGTAAACGAAAAGCACTAGAATTATCTATAACTAAAGCACCACTTTTGACGGCGTAAGGAGCAAACTCTAGGCTTCTGCTAGCACCAGCAGCAAAAAATGCTAAATCTATGTTGGCAAAAGAATTTTTTGTTAATTCTTGTATAGTTAGTTTTTCTCCTCTAAAGATGATACTTTTGCCTTTCGAATTTTTAGATGCTAAAAGCCGTAAATTTTTCAAAGGAGAATTTCTTAATTCAAAAAGTTTCAAAAATTCTGTACCCACTGCTCCGCTAGCACCAACTAGAGCTATATTAAGTTTTTGCATTTATATTTATGTAAATTGTTCGCCAAAATAGTATTTTTTTGCCAAAGGATTTTGGAGTACTTGCTTAGGAGTACCCTGGTCTAAAATTACACCGTCATTCATAAGATAAATTTTGTCTACAATACGCAGTATTTCTTTCGCGTTATGGTCTGTAATTAGAATACCAATTTTTTTTTTTACTAATTTTTTAAGTAATTTATGTAAATCGTCAATAGCGATAGGATCAACTCCTGCAAATGGCTCGTCCATCAAAATAAATTTTGGATTATTGACTAAGGCTCGCGCAATTTCTAGACGCTTTTTTTCTCCACCCGATAAACTCAAGGCAAGTTGTTTTCTTAAATGAGCAATTTTAAATTCTTCTAATAGCTCGGTTGTTTTTTGTAGTATTATTTTTTTACTCAAAGACTGAAACTGCAAAACGCCTATAATATTATTTTCTACACTTAATTTTTCAAAAATACAAGTTTCTTGAGGAATGTAACTTATACCTAGTCGTGCTTTTTTGTAGAGAGGTTGATTTGTGATATCTTGGTTGGCTAAATAAATTTTGCCACTATCTGGACGCAATAACCCCATAACCATGTAAAAGGTGGTGGTTTTACCTGCGCCATTACTCCCTAGTAACCCCACAATTTCTGAGGGGCAGACGCGTAAAGAAACACCTTTGACTATTTCTTTTTTGTGATATTTTTTTGTTAAGTTGTCCGCTACTAAATTCACTCTATAGCATTAAATAGATTTGATGAGACGCATAGCTTTTTTTTGTCTGTAAGGAAAAAACTTACCGATGAATTTTACTTCTTCTTCTATAGAGAAGAAAACGGTATCTCCTTTTTTAAATTTTGTTAAAATAATGTCACCTTTTTCTAAACCTAGTAACTCTTGTAGAGTAATGCTATATGAGCCCAAAGAAGAGCTAACTTTGATTTTTTTTTTGGTAAGTTTTTCTAAAAACATTTTTCTTTTTACCTTGTTTGGTAAAAAAGAGCTAATAGCAACTTTTGTTTTAGATAGATGATTGAGTAATTTTTCATCAAACATTACAAACAAAGGATACTTAGCACCTAAAATTTCTAACTCAAAATAAAATTCTATGACTTTGCTGCTTTTTAGTTTGGTCTGTAGTAAGTCTGAGAATTTTAGAGAATGGTTAAATTTAGTTTGCAAAGGGTAAATATATCTCCAAGATTGATTCCAACTATTTTCTAATTTAGCAAATAGATCCTCTAGCATTCCCTGATACTTCTTTTTGAGCTCTTTTGATTTATATTTTGTAAATACATCTGCTTCCATTTTGGCAATGAAGAGGTTCTCTAAAAATGGAATATCAAAAACTATCGTTAGAAAACTTTTAACAGGTTGGAGCTGATAGTATCCTAGAAAATAATCTTTTTTGCTATTTTCATCCGCAAAAATTTTTTTTATTTTGCCTTCTTCTACTCTGCGGTAGGTTATAGTGCCCTTAGCATCTAACCAGTCTTCTACTATGTTACCAAAAAAGTCTAGAAACCTAGTCAATACTAATTCCAAAGCCGGATATTTTTTTTCAAATTGAATTAACTCTAACTTTGTTTTGCTGGTCTGTGCTAGTTTGGTATCACTAGTAACTTCTACTTTGTTGATGCTTTCAGGATTTTGTTTAGTAATCAGTTTGTCTTCAGCAGTATCTATTTTAGTGCTTTGTATTAGGGCTGCGACTTCTTTTGGGCTTAGAATAGACATTTGTTCGCAATAGAATTATTTTTTGAGTAAATGTTTTATAATCAAATTCAATCTTACTATAAATAAGAACAAGAAAAACAAAATATTAGCTTTCACGGCTAAGCACTGCTTTTACTCTTTGTACTAATAAATCAACTAGTATCATTTTCTTTTAACTCACATCTTTAACTTTTTTCATTTTAGGGTCATACCAAGCTTGTGTTGACGGTATCGCTGTAAAATCTTGATTTAGAATTTTAATTTTATAGCTAGAGTTTAAAATATAATCTTTATCCACTACTCCTTGTTTATTGTAAATAAACCCTAAACCTATAGAGCATTTTAAAAGAGGGGAATATTGACCAGAAGTTATATGCCCTACTTTTTCTTTGTTTCTATAAATAGGCTCGTAGTGGTAGAGCAAAGCCTTAGGGTCTACTATTTTAAAAGCTACTAACTTACGAGCAACCCCGTTTTGTTTTTGTTTGGTAAGCTGTGCCTTACCTAAAAAATCAATTTCTTTTTTTAAGTGTACTGCAAAACCAACTCCTGCTTCTACTGGAGTATCTCCCGCTACTACATCGTGACCCCAGTGAATATAGTTTTTTTCTAGTCTTAGCGAATTCATAGCGTGGTACCCAGCATTTTTGATGTTGAGTGATTGACCTTCTGCCATCAAATAGTCAAAAGCAGCTAGTGCAAACTCTGTAGGTATATAAATTTCCCAGCCTAGTTCCCCTACAAAAGTAATACGAGTAGCTCTAACTCTAGCATAAGCAAAATCTATAGTTTGAGAAGTAGCAAAAGGGAAGGCTTCGTTAGAAAAGTCAGCGTTACTCATTTTTTGTAGTAATTCTCTAGATCTAGGACCCATAATACCTAACACAGCGTAGGCTGAAGTGATATCTGTGATGGTTGCCTGTAATGCAAAATCTTGGATTTTTCCTTGAATATAGAGCAAGTCGTGTAGCTGAGAAGTTGCTGTAGCAATAACCCAAAATTCTTCCTTAGCTATGCGGGTAATGGTAATATCACCTTCTATACCACCTATCTCATTTAGTAATTGAGTATAAACAACTTTGCCTATGGCAACATTTATCTTAGAGCCACAAATTTTTTCTAGTAGTAAAAGAGCATCTTTTCCTTGTACTAGGTATTTAGCAAAAGAAGTTTGATCAAATACCGTAACATTTTCTCTAGTAGCTAGGTGCTCCTGATTGGAGTATTGCAACCAATTTGGTATGCCAAAGCTATATTGATATTTTGCTTCTGCCTTAGTAGGTGCGTACCAATTTGCTCTTTCCCATCCTGCTGTTTCTCCAAAACAAGCGCCTTTTGCTTGTAGTCTATCGTGAAAGGGCGTTGTGCGGAGAGGTCTTGCTGATGTTATTTGTAGATAAGGATAAGCTATGTCGTATAGCAAGCCTAAAATTTCTCTAGAGCGTTCAAACAAAAATTTTTTGTTAGCAGAGTGACTAGGAGCTCTAGCTAGATCTATGTCATGTGTATCGTATTTTCTAGTTAAGCACCCTTCTTGTACCCATTCGGTAATAATTTGTCCTGCACCGCCAGCAGATTGTATGCCACGGGAATTAAACCCTGCTGTTACAAATAAATTCCTGAGGTTTGGTAGCTCTCCCATTAAATAATTATTATCGTAGGTAAAGCTCTCAGGTCCGTTGAGAAAAGTTTCAATTTTTACATCTTTGATTGTGGGTATACGGTGTTTAACCAAGCTCAGCACTTGGTCTAAATGCCCCCAATCTTCCTCTAATCTACCAAACTCAAAATCTTCAGGAATACCATTCATTCCCCAGGGTTTAGCTTTGTTTTCAAAAAAACCACACATTAAATGCCCTGTTTCTTTGTGCCAGCGGGTACCAATTGTGGGGCGAACGTAACAACGAGCATCAAAATCTCTTAACAAGGGTAGCATAGGCTCTACACCAGCGATTTTTTCTGTAAGCACATAGTAGTGCTCTGTAGCGTGCAGTGGAACATTGATATTGTATTGTGCCATCAGCTCTCTAGTCCAAATACCAGTAGTAACTACTACTTTTTCTGCATCAATAATACCTTCGTTTGTTTCTACTCCTGTTACCGTGCCATTGTTTTCTATAATTCTTACAACCTTAGTGTCTTCTAAAATTTTTGCGCCGTATTTTTGCGCACCTTTTGCTAAAGCAAGTGTTCCTTGTTGTGGGCAAATCAAAGCGTCATTAGGTACAAAGATTGCGCCAATTAAATCTTTTTCGTTAATTAGAGGCCATTTTTGTTTAGCTTGTTCTATAGATATTTCGTAAGCTTCTACATCAAAAGACGCAGCCAAAGAAAGTAGCATTTTAAATTGAGCAAACCTATCTTTATTAGCTGTTACAAATAGGCTACCTGTTTTTTTAAAATTAATGTCAACTCCGGTTTCTGCTGTTAGCTGTTGAAATATTTTAGTAGTATTTTTTGCCATTTGTATCATGCTTTCTGAGGCACGCATTTCACTTAGAATTCCTGCAGCGTGCCAAGAGGTTCCAGAGGATATTTTTTTTCTTTCTATCAATAGCACATCTTTGACTCCTTTTTTTGCAAGACAGTAAGCGGCACAACATCCAATTACCCCTGCACCAATAATAACTACGCTTGCTTGTGTTGGTTGTTTGTTCATATTTGCTAAAACAATTAAGGTTGATTTTTAGTAAACTTTTAACTAATTACATAAAATTTGCAATAATTTTTATTTATCATTATTAAGTATTTTTACGAGTTATTATTTAGACTAGCTACAAGTTAAATTTAGGCAGATTGTTTTGCACAGCAGTAAGATTGATACAGTTATAAAGCAACATGCCAATCGTCATAGGTCCTACTCCTCCCGGCACAGGTGTAAGTGCTGCTACTTTTGTTTTTACTGCCTCAAAATCTACATCTCCAACAATACGATTTTTTCCATTTTCTTGTATGCGATTGATTCCTGCGTCTATAACAACTGCGCCTTCTTTGACAAAGTCTGAGCCTACAAATTTTGGACTACCAATGCCAACAAGTAAAATATCTGCTCTACGGCACTGAGCTGCTAGATGGTTAGTAGCAGAATGACAAACCTGAACAGTAGCATTGTAGTGCTTGAGTGAGCATAGAATAGAAAGCGGACGCCCTACAATATTACTTCTTCCCAAAACAACAATGTTTTTTCCGCGTAACTCAAATCCGTGTCTAATCAAAAGCTGAATCATACCGTAAGGCGTGCAAGGAATAACAGTAGGATTGCCTAGCGTCAGCAAACCAATATTGTAAGGGTGAAAGCAATCTACATCTTTTTGAGCGTCGATTGCCTGAAAAATTTTTATTGCTGCTACTTCTTTAGGAAAAGGCGCTTGACATAAAATACCATTGATACTTTGGTCTTGATTGAGTTTAGCGACTACCTCCAAAATTTCATTCTGCGAGCTATGGGCTGGCAGTTTTTTTAAAATAGACGAGATACCCAATTTTTGACAAGCATCTTGTTTTTTTGCTACATAAATTTTAGATGCGGGGTTTTCCCCTACTAAAACTACAGCTAATTTTGGTTGAATGCCGTCTTTCTTTAGTTTTTTGACAAATACTGCTAGCTCTGTTTCAATTTTTAAGGCTAATGCTTTACCGTCTAGTAATTTCATTTAAATAATTATTTTAAAATAAACCCACAATTTCTTTATTATCCCCAAAACCAATTTTATTAGCCGCAGGAATTTTAGGCAAGCCTGGCATACGCATAATATCGCCACAAACTACTACATGAAACCCTGCACCAGTATTTGATTGTATTTGTTGTACTTCTAAAATATGCCCACTAGGTGCTCCCACAGCTGTAGGGTCCACGCTAAAGCTGTACTGAGTTTTTGCCATACAAATAGGTAAACTATGCCAATCTTCTTTTTCAATCCTTGCTATTTGTTTTTTTGCTAGTTTAGAAAATCTGACTTCTTTTGCACGATAAATTTCTTTAGCTACAACATTAATTTTGTCTACTAGAGGAGTTTGATCTTCATACAAGAATTGCAAGCTAGCTGTTTTTTGCTCTACTGTTTGTACTACTGCTCTAGCAAGCTCTTCTGCTCCAGCTCCTCCTATTTCCCAGTGTTTACAAAGGTAAGCGTTAATTGATTCTTGCGTACAAAGCTCTTGTAATTTTTCAACTTCAGCGTCTTTGTCAGTATAAAAATGATTGATGGCAACTAGTGTAGGAATACCAAATTTTTTTAAATTCTCTAGATGTCTTTTGAGATTGCAAAACCCTTTTGCTACTGCTGATACATTTTCTTGTGTCAGCTCTGCTTTACTCAAACCGCCGTGCATTTTTAATGCTCTGATTGTGGCTACTACCACCACGACTTTTGGAGCTAATCCAGTTTTTTTGCATTTGATGTGAAAGAATTTTTCTGCCCCTAAGTCTGCACCAAAACCTGCTTCTGTAATCACATAATCGGATACTTTAAGAGCACTGTTAGTAGCAATTACAGAATTACACCCGTGTGCAATATTAGCAAAAGGTCCTCCGTGTATTAGAGCAGGGTTATTTTCTAATGTTTGCACTAAATTTGGGGCGAGAGCATTTTGTAATAGCACTGACATTGCTCCTGTAGCTTCTAAATCTCTAGCAAAAACAGGCGACATATCTTTGCGGTAGCCTACTGTCATTTGTCCTAGCATTGTTTGTAAATGATCCATATTTTTTGATAAACATAACACTGCCATAATTTCGGATGCTACAGTAATATCAAAGCCGGTTTGTCTAGGAAACCCGTTTGCTGTGCCACCCAATCCAATTGTTATATCTCTCAAAGAGCGATCGTTGAGGTCTAAAACCCTACGCCATTGTATTTTACGTATATCTAATTTGCTAGCATTGCCCCAATGTATGTGGTTGTCTATCATTGCAGCTAGCAAGTTATGCGCAGAAGTAATAGCATGAAAATCTCCTGTAAAATGCAAATTAATATCTTCCATAGGTATGACTTGCGCTCTACCTCCTCCAGCAGCTCCTCCCTTCATACCAAAACAAGGTCCCAAGCTAGGCTCTCTAAGACAAATGGTTGTTTTTTTTCCAATCTTATTTAGGGCGTCTCCTAGCCCTACTGTTGTTGTGGTTTTGCCTTCACCAGCAGGTGTAGGAGTAATAGCAGTAACAAGCACTAAGTTACCATTTTTTTTGTCTTGGTTTTTGTTAATCCAATCCCAAGAAAATTTTGCTTTGTCTTTGCCGTACGTAATAAGGTCTTTTTCGTCAACACCTAGTGTGAGAGCGACCTCTGCAATAGGTTTTGGGGTTGCCTCTCTAGCGATTTCTATATCTGATAAAAGTTTCATAATTTTTAATAAACAAAATAAACTTCTTAAGGGTTACAATAAAATTGGTGTTTATACAATCAAAAAATTATTATTTTAGACAACATTTTATATAGCGAGTTTTGACATAAAATAACAATTTATAAAAAATTTTATTTCAATCCTCTTTCTTGTTTTTTGGTAAAAAATTATTTACAATGTGTTTGTTATATTCGTTTGAGCTACTAAACTCTGTGTCACAAATAATTAAAGCTATTCCATGCCCTAGATGCAAGCAACTTTACAATAAAGAAGCGAAGCAATGTCCTAATTGTGGTTATATCATCCCTAACCCCTTTGCAAAATATTTAATAAATAATAGTGTTCTGGTTTCGGCTATTTTATATACAAATATTTTTTTTTTTATCGTTTCTGTAATTTGGTCTTTTTTTTCTAGGTACCAAGTTAGCAGTGATTTTTTTGGTTTTTTTGCTCCCCACTATATAATTTTGGATAAACTAGGCATGCTATATTCTAAAGCAATAGCTAAAGGAGAATTTTTTCGTTTTACTAGTTATATGTTTTTACACGGTAGTTTGTTGCATTTACTGTTAAATATGTTTTGGTTTTATTATTTGTCTAAAGAAGTAAAAAGTTTTTTGAATGATTCTCAAATTTTTTTAATTTATATGATTTCTGGAATTGGCGGAGGTGTCTTGGCTCTTGTTTTTGGTGGAGGCACAGCAGTAATAGGCTCATCTGGTGCGGTATTTGGACTACTTGGTTGTCTGCTTGCTTATGGGAAAAAACGCAAAGATTTTGTAGGGTATGTTGTGTGGAAAAAATTTTCTTTTTTGGCTTTTATGATGATAATTTTTGGTTTTTTAATTCCTGGAATTAGTAATAGCGGACATATAGGCGGCGCTGCTAGTGGGTTTGGTTTTTCGTGGTTACTTTTTTCTATGCAAAAAGAACAGCGATTATTTTTGATTTTATATTTTTTGTTGTTTATTTCTTTGGGGTGGAGTCTAGGCGCAGCACTGCAAATTTTTTGATGGATCAGAGGCTATCACAAAAAATATTTGGTGTTTTAAATCTTACAGAAGATTCTTTCTTTGACGGTGCTTGTTATTTCAATAAAGAAAAAGCTATAAAGCAAGGACTCAAGCTTATAGCTCAAGGTGCTGGAGTTTTGGATATTGGAGCAGCTTCTTCTCATCCGACTTCAAAGAGAGTTACTGCACAACAAGAAATAAAAAGGTTAGAGTGGGTACTGGGTTTTTTCAAAAAAACAAAAATAAAAATTTCTATAGATTCTTGTTTACCAGAAGTACAGCTTTACGCCATACGGCAAGGAGTAGATTTTTTAAACGATATTTGCGGTTTTTCGCACCCTGAGATTTATGAGAAGCTTGCTGCTAGTAGTTGCAAGTTGGTTTTGATGCATTCTGTGCAAAGAGCTAGCAAGGCAGATAGGCGAATTGCTAGCTGCGACATTGTAGCACAAATACAAGATTTTTTTGGGAGCAGACTCGAAGTCTTAACTAAGGCAGGAATTGCGAGAGAGCGAATTATTTTAGATACAGGTCTGGGTTTTTTTCTGAGCCTAGACCCAGAGATTTCTTTTGAGGTTTTACAAAATATTCAGCAGCTAAAACGAGCGTTTCAGTTACCTTTGTTGTTAGGAGTCTCAAGAAAATCTTTTTTACAAAAAACTCTACAAAAAACAGCTAGCGAAGTTGGAGCAGCAGGGGCGTATCTAGAAACCTTGCTTTTCGACCAAGGCGTAGATTATATTCGCACTCATAGTCCCGAATTTTTGCATAATTTTTTGCTTTTGAAACAAAAAATCAAGGCATAACTAGAGTAGATTGTTTCATAATGCTTTTTATAATAGCGATTGGCAGGTATCAAATATGCTAATTAAATTATTTGTAGGCTGCTAAGGTAATAGTAGGCTTGTGGGTAATACCAGTGAAAAAAAGCGCCGGCTATTAAGGCAGGAGTAAATGGAAAAGGTGAGTTTTTTTTGTTTTTGAAAAGTAGCCAAACTCCTATCAAAATACCTAGGATTGAACTATAGATTACAATAGGTAGTAGGGCTTCCCATCCTAGAAAATAACCCAAAGTACCTAGCAGGGTGATATCTCCTTCTCCTAAACCTTGTTTTTTGCAACAGAATTGATAAAAAAAAGCAACGAAGTAAAAAAAACCTGCTCCTATCAACATTCCTAAAAAAGATGCTAATAGATTTGTTGGAAAGTAAAACAAATATAGGCTATGCGAGAGCAAAACTAGAATTGGTAGTAAGCTATAAAACCACTTGTTTTGCCAATCTAGAATTGCAATTAACAAAAAAATAGACCAACTAAACAGAAAATAACCTAATTCCCATTTTATTCCTATTTTATGCCAAACAAGGTAGAAGATAATGCCACACAAAATTTCTATTAGTGGGTAACAAAGGGGAATACTTCTTTTGCATATTATGCATTTTCCTCTAAGTAATAGGTAGCTTAAAATAGGAAGTAGGGTAAAAATCGGTAGTTTGTGCTTGCATTTTGGACAGTAGGATGGAGTAAGAAGATTTTTGTTAAGAGGCATTCTATGGGATAAGCACAACAAAAACGAGCCTATAGATGCTCCCAACAAAAAAAAGAAGCAAGATACAACTAGCATTTAAAAATTTGCATTGTAAGAAAAATCTAAAATATAGCGAGCAAAACTAATAAGTATTAAAAAACAACCCTCTAAGCGACTCAACTGCCAATTAGTCCTCATCAACAATACTACCACTAGCAGATTTAGTAGGAGTATTGTTAAACTAAAATTTGTTATTTGAGACATGACAATTCCCTTGCCGACTAATCCTGTTACTCCAATAACACCTAAAATATTAAATAAATCACTTCCTAGCAGATTGCCTATAGCGAGTGATTGTTTGTTTTTAGCTATAGCCATTAGAGTAGTAGCGAGCTCAGGTGATGATGTACCTATAGCTACGATAGTGATACCAATAATCCAATTACTCAAGCCCGCTTGCTCTCCTAAACGCGAGCTGCTTTCTACCAAATAATGTCCTCCTAGAATAATACAAGCCAAACCGAAAATTAGCCACAATATATCTTTCCAATGGAATTTTTTTGTATAAATTTTTACTGTTGTTGTCTTCTTTTGGTAGTAAAGAAAAAAAATATATCCTATAAGAAGTAAAATAAGGACAAAAGAAAAGCTAGTAGAAAGGTAGCCTTTTGTAAACTTGAGACTAGGCAGTCCAAAGGAAAAAAGATAAAGCAAGGAAGCACAAAAAATTAAAAATCCTCCTGCAACATAAACTGTTTGTCTATTAGTAGTAATTTTACCAAATATTGCTCCTAAACCTAGGATAAAACCCAAATTAAAGATATTAGAGCCAAAAATATTACCTATTGCTATTTCTGGATTGTCTTCTAAGGCTGCTTGGATTGAAACTGCAAATTCTGGAGCACTCGTACCAATTGCTACAATACTTAAGCCGATTACTAGTGGAGAAATTGCAAGTCTAGTAGCTATGCTACAAGCAGCATCTACTAGCAATTCTGCACCCTTCCAAAGCAAGATAATAGCAAAGCCTAAGATAACTATTAGAAAGAAAGTATGATTGCTAACAAAGGCAGGTAAAAAAACCATAGTTCAGAGATTACGGTAGAAGAATTATATTGCAAAAGTTAGTCTTCTTCTTTTTTTTGACCGTCTTGGCGTATCTGATGTCTTACATAGGCAGGTGTATTTGGATCTTTTGCGTTAAAGTTTATTGGCATACGAGGTTTATCAATTACCTGTTCATAATCTTCCCCTAGTATTAGACAATCGTCAGCGCTTTCTACTGTATCTCCGGGTTTATTGCGTTTCAACATTACATCATCAATTCTGAAAGGTTGTCTACTAGCATCAGAGATTGTAGTAGATTCTTCCGATCCTGCTGCAATCAGCGTAATTTGCACTTCACTTTGTAGTTGAGGATTTTCTTTGTGACCAAAAATAACATCTGCATTTTTAGCAGCCTGGCTTTGAATCATTTTAGCGGCTTTTTGAACTTGCATTAGATTAAAATCAGAGTCGGCTTCTACGTGGATAATAATTCCTGTAGCATTTTGCACCATATTATTACTTAATAGAGGGCTTTTCATTGCATTTCTAGCAGCTTGCTCACCGCGGGCTTCTCCGTTACCTACGCCTATACTAATAAAAGCACGTCCTTTATCTTTTAAAATAGTTGTAACATCAGCAAAATCTAGGTTAATATTGCTCTCACCCGTTATTAAATTATAAACGCCAAAAATTGCATTGCGTAATACCCCATCGGTTAAGCCAAAGGCTTTATTTATACTTAATTTTGGAACAACTTCTAACAATTTATCGTTGTCTACTATAATTAAAGTATCTATGTGCTTTTTAAGCTCTGCAATACCGTTTTGAGCAAGCATAGCTTTTTTTGAGCCCTCAAAACCAAAAGGAGTAGTTACTACTGCTATAGTCAAAATACCTAGTTCTTTTGCTTCTTCTGCTATGATAGGAGCAGCACCCGTACCAGTGCCTCCACCCATACCAGCTGTGATAAAAACCATATCCATTCCTGCTAAACAACTCCTAATGTCGTTTATATCTTCTAAGGCTGCAAGGCGGGCTACCTCAGGTCTGGCTCCTGCCCCTGAGCCTTTAGTTAAATTTTTACCTATGGCTATTCTAAGAGGTGCTGGATTGCTGTTGAGCACTTGTAGGTCTGTATTAACTACAGCATAATTGATGCCACCTAGCTCGCTTTCAATCATACGACGAATAACATTGCCGCCTGCACCACCAACTCCAATAGCTAAAATATTTGTTTTTCCTGTAGGCTGAGTGGTCTCATTTTCTAATCCAGAAAAGTTGACCTGACTATCTAAATCCATTAGCATGTAACTTGTAATTATGTCTATTATAATTAGGTCAATTCTAGTATAACGATGTTGATAAGTCAAAGTTTTTTGAGAACTTTCTTTTTCTTTTCTGTTTTTCTTTTTTTCTCTAATACTATTTATGCTCTTTACTTTGATAGACGAGAGGTTACTCCTCCTAGTTTAACCTACTTTATTTTTCCGGTTATTGGCAATATTCCAGGAGTTCAATCTTTTTATGGTTTTGGTGGTAGTATATCTAGTATTAAAGGCAGTGGTGTGGATCTAGTTGCGATTTCTACCTACGGTGATGCTAATGAAAATTTTGATAGATACGGAAACGGTGAGGATTTTAGATTGAATATATTTTCTGTCACAGACATTCCTTTAGCTAAACTGTTTTTTTTAGATAGTAGTTTTGTTACCCTTTCAATATTTTACGGCGGTGGAAGTAATTTAGCTGTAGCTCAAAGAACAAGAGGTATAGATTCTAAAAAAGATGATTTTACCTATGTTTTGTTAAATAGCTTTCAGTTTCAAGGAGTAGAATTATCTTATCATTTGTTTTCAGACCAGTTAGAAATTTATTATACCTTTGGCGCTGGTGCTGTGGATCCTCTTGGGTTTATCCTAGAAGGAGGAAAAGGTCAATTTATTAAAAACGAAGATGCCAATATTAGCTCAAGAGAAGATGGTGGAAGATATGGCATCTATTTAGATGATACAGACAACCGCAGAGATCCTAGAATAGGCTATAGAGTGCAGTATGAAAGATATAATTTACCTAGTTCTAGGAGAGAGGCTCCTGCTTATTATCAAGAAGATTACAGCATTACAGGATTTATCCCTATTTTAGCTAGCAAAAAAGGAGTGCTAGTATTACACCAGTTTTATGGAGCATCTCAGGTAACTAAAGCCGGTGTAGTCAACCCAGATAATTATGATTGTACTAAATTAAGTTTAAAAGATTGCAAGCAAGATGATTTAGATAGCTTAAGGCAAAAAGCACAAGAGGAGGTCAAACTAGGCAATGCTACTTCTTTAGGCGGGCTAAACAGACTACGAGGTTATCCTAGTGGTCGTTTTTTTGATAGTTATACTAATTTTCAAGGAGTAGAATTTCGCTGGTATGTCTTAGAAAAAGAAAGAGCATTTGATATTTTTTTTGAAAGAGGAGTACACACAAGTTGGCAATTTGCTTTCTTTTACGAACGAGGTACGGTTGCTAGAACTCCTGCTAGTTTGTGGAGTAAGCTCAAAAGCTCATATGGTGTAGGAGTTCGAGCCTTATTTACATCTTCGCTACTGCGTGCAGATTTTGGAATTAGCGATGAGGGCAGCGAGCTTACTATTTTTGCGGGCTATCCTTTCTAGGTTATTTTAGTCAAAAATTTATTGTAAAATTTAAAAATTAAGTGTATTTTTTGCTTGTTGTTCTAAATTTGTAGATTGGCAGCAGGTCTCTGAGGTTTATTGAGGCTGTAGTATCAGTTTTCATAAAGAGTTAGTACATTTGCTTATGATGGAAGCTATTTATCAAAACCTATATAACAAAGCCTTTCCTATTTTGGTATTATTAGGCACTACCACTAGCGGTAAAACAGAAATATCTCTAGCACTAGCAGAAAAACTAGATGCAGAGATTATCTCTTCAGATTCTATACAAGCCTATCGGAGACTTGATATAGGCTCTGCTAAACCTAGTCGCGCACAACTTCAAAGCGTCAAACATCACCTGATAGATATTTTAGATGCCCAAGAGTTTTATAGCGCAGGAAAATTTTTAAATTTTGCTAAGTATGCGCTAGATAAAATTTATAGTAAAAAAAAAATTCCTATTTTAATCTGCGGTAACATGTTTTATGTTCGCTGTTTAATTGAAGGTATGGTAAATATTCCAGAAGTAACTCTAGCAGCTAAACAAAAAGTAGCAGCTCTGCATAAAAAAGGGCTAGAGTTTTGCTACCAGGAGCTGATAAAACTAGATGTTTTAGCAAAAAATAAGATCATTGCCAATGATACCTACAGAATTATACGAGCTCTAGAGGTTTTTTTATCCCATCAAAAAAGTATTTTTATTTTTCATAAAATGCATCATTTAACAAAAAATAAGTATAGCCCTCTTTATTTGGGGATTGATATAGAAAAAACAGTCATAAATGAAAGAATCAACCAAAGAGTATCACAAATGTTAAAAATGGGTTTTTTAGACGAAGTAGAAACTTTAATTCAAGATTATTCTGCCAAAGCTCCAGCTTTGCAAGCGATTGGTTATAAACAGGCAGTAGAATTTTTGCAAGGAAAATTAACAAAGCAAAAAATGATAGAGCAAATTCAACAAAAAACTAGACAATATGCCAAGAGACAAAGAACTTGGTATAAAAAGTTTCCTAGTGCCTACTGGGTAAAAAATTTTTTTTAAAAAAAGGAATAGTTGTTGCTAGATAATTAGGAATCGTATTTTTATTCAATTTTGTCATAATGAAAAAACAGATTTTAATTTTAATAGCTCTAGTGTCTGTGTTTTTGGGTACCGAGCAAAGTATTTATGGAGCAGAATACGAGGAAACCAATATTTCTATACTAAATCAAATTTCTGTTTCCTATGTAGAAAACCAAGTTGTTTTTGAATTAGTTGGCTCTTTTTATGGTTTAACCAAAAATGATATACGCTCCAATTTTTTTGAGAGTGTTGGTACAATTATAATTGATCAGCTTTATTTAGATCCTAGTATATCTGAGGATGAAGCCAACAACGTTTTAATTACTTTGCCTCATATCAAAGAAGTTGAGATTGTAGAAATTGTTGAACAAGACACTAGAGTGCAATTAACATTGCAATATAAAAATGTGAAGTTTCTACAAGATCTATTAATATCTCCAGATAAGATTGTTTTTTATGCAGAAATTAGCAATGAAATTACGGCACCACAATCAGAATTTTTAATATCTAAACTTTATGTCAAACCAGATAGGTTGAATATTGCTATTTTACATCAAAAATCAACAAAAAAAAAAGCTTATAGGCTTTCCCAAAAATTGCTTAAAAAAAGAAAAAAAATTGAGCGTGATTTAGAGAATAAATTGAATATTATCAATATTACAAAAATTCCATTAGAGGGTTATGGTAGGAATGTAATTTATTTTAGGCAAAACCAGTATTTATCTGCTATCTATCTTGCTGACATGTTAGAAGATGTTTACGTAATGATCCCTTTTGTTAATCCACAAAAAAAAAAGGATACAGACTTAGAAATTTTAATTATTAAATAATTATGAAAAAGATAGTACTTTTATTTTGTTATACGTTATTTATTATCTACCCTGTTTTAGGATTTACTCTTAAATATACGGATTTAAATAATGCTAGAAAATTAGCTACTGCTTTACAACATTCTTCTATTGGCAGTGACTTTATGGTATCTATAGATATTAGAAAAGTAGCAGAGCAACAATATTATTTAGAGGGTGTTGCGCGTAGTGGCAAAATCTATAAGTTAACTATTGACTATCTGCAGCAACTTGCAAAAAAAGAAGAAATCTTTTTACGACACAACAATGTGTTGATTTTTCCGTTTAAAAGTAATAGCTCTTTTGTTTTATTTAATAGGAAAGATTTTCGCCAAGTAGCTTTGAATGCAAAGACTTACTTAAAAAGTTATACAGGCGATGATCCTTTAGCAGGACAAAATATCTTCCATTCTATTAAATCTTTAGATATTGTGCCCTATGCTCATAAAAATAGCAGGTTTGGAGTCAATCTTTTTGGTGATTATTATCACTACATTCTAGAGGTACATAACGGAGAAAAAGACTCACTTACCTATTATGATGCCTATAAGTTGCTAGAAGATCAAAGGCTTTTGGTTGCGACCTATCCTGATATACCAGCTATGGACAAGGTTTATTCTATTATAGATATGAAATTCCAAAAGTTGAAATTAGCGTACGGTAATACTCCTCAATTTTCTATTATATTGATTTTTGACCAAGCAATTTTGTTGACAGAAGAGATGGTAGGAATAGAGATTGTAGAACAAGAAGAATACAAAGATTATCTTATTTATATTACTGTCCCTAACTCTACTATTAAACAAGAATTTTTCGTAGATAGGCAATACGAATATTTAAAAAACATCAGCCTTGTTAATGACAGTAGGTATATTTCTAGAGCTGTATTAAAAATGCAATTTAATCCGTTACTAACTAATCTTGCTCCGCATATTACCAAGATTGATGAAAGAAGTATTATTATTACTTTTTTTTACCGCGGTGGCTTTGATGCTGTCGCTCATAGCGAGGAGAAAAATATTATCTTTAATCCTTTTTTAGCAGAGGAAAGAAAACAGCAAGGTGTTTTTGCTCAAAGCATTACTGAATATAGAGCAGAATTTGAAGAGCTAATTGAGGAAAAAGATATAGTGCTGTTGGCTACTGGTTTGCAGAATTTAGTAGCTCGCATTAACCAAGACAGTATTCAAATTACTAGTGATGAGCATTTAGCAAGAATTTTTGAGCTTAGACATCAAATTAAGAATTTTGGGTATAACGCTATTACCAATTTTGCCCTTAGAGCGCTAAGTGACAATAGTATCAATCTTGGAAGTATCAAAATGCAAGAAGTATTGATTATTGCTGAAGGCTTTACAGGCAAAAGAAATGAAATTGAGAATATTAGAAAACTAAAGGTCAAATTTTAGTAATATGAAGATAGTATCTATTCCTCTTTTCTACAGTATTTTTATCACTTCTATAGTGCTGATTATTCTAAGCACTATTAACTATTTGTTGTTGCAAACTAAATATAATAGCATTCAAGATTCTATTGTTTCTCAATCGCAAACAATTTTTGCTTCTCTAAAGGGCGTTATAGAAAATAAGAATAAACAAGCATTGCAAGAAGTAATTCAAAGTATTGCTCAAAATAACAGATCTAGATCCTTATTAGAAACTTCTGTGATTGCATACCCAGATAGTTATTATTATAATTCTACAAGTCAAGAATTACTAGGCAACAGCATTAGTAAATCATTAGAAAATTTATTAAGTAATTATAAAAAGAATTTTGTTTTGCAACAAATTCAAACTACGCAAGGAACTAGATACCAATCTATCATTCCTGTTGATATTCTTGTAGATAACCAAACATGGTTTATAAAAAATGTGTTTGATAAAACTTTTTTTGACACGCAGTTTAATAATTTTCGTTTATTGCTTGTTTTTAGCAGTATTCTAATAGTACTTTTTACTTTTATATTTACTTATTCTTTTTGCTATTTATTGTCGCAAAAATTACTAGCTTTAAATAAACAGCTGTACGATATTTTAAAATATAAGTTGCCAAAAAAACTACCTAGTTTTTTCAAAGAAATTATTCAAATTACTCAGCTGTCTTTAGAGGTTGGTAAACTCATCAAAGAGCAAAAAAAAACTATTTTAGAGCTAGAAAATGAGTTGAAAAACCCTATTAAAACTATGGCAAAAGAGCAAAACCTAGGGAAAAGTAATTATCTTTGCGTGCTAGTGAAACTAGAATATAGTTTACTTAAGAATACAAACGCTAAACCAAATCTCAAAGATTTTATATTAGAAATTTTTTATCTTATTGTAAAAAATACTCAAGAACAGAGAATAAGATTAGTAAATTTTGGTAATTATTATTTTTTTATTTTAGATGCTAAGAATTTTTTTGAGATTAGTATTCAGTCCATTAAAAATATAAATAAAAAAATTCAAACTAATGCAGCTCAATTTCAAAAATTCGGCATACAAGATTTTTCGTGCTCCATAGCAGCACATTTTGGGAAAATTAGCTCTATGAATGTTGAGCAAGATGATATAGAAGATAGTATTTTTTATGGAGATTCGGCTTATATGTTGCAAAATATTATTACTAAGGCAAAAGCAGGGGAGATTTTAGTTACGCAGAGTATAATTCCTCATTTATCTAATAAGGTAGATTATACAGATGTTAATTTTACAGTTTCTTTTTTAGAAGAAAAGCATAAATTGTATCTACTTGGTAAAAGAGATAAAGATCACAATAACAAGAAAGAAAAAGCTCTTAACATTGCTACAGAAGAAAGCAATCCTCTATCTATCAATGCTATGCTAGAAGAAACTCTTAAGCAATAAAGTTAACTAAAAAAGAATTTTATTTCTATTTTAGCAGCACTAACTCCATCTGAGCCATGCACAGTGTTTTCTCCAACATTTTCTGAGAAGTCTTTGCGAATACTGCCTTGCTCTGCGTCTTTCGGGTTTGTTGCTCCCATAATTTGACGATTTTTTTCTATAGCATCTTCTCCCTCTAAAAGACTGACAACTACAGGTCCGCTAGACATAAAATTGGTTAATTCATCAAAAAATACTTTATCTTTGTGTGCTGCATAAAACTCTCCAGCTTTTTTTTTTGTCAGGCGCACCATTTTTAAAGATTTTATTTGAAGTCCATTTTTCTCAAATCTACTTAGAATCTCTCCTATGAGATTCTTTTTTATGCCGTCTGGCTTAATAATGGATAGAGTTTGTTGTTTCATCTTAAGTATTAATTTTTTTTAAGGTATTTTCTATCATATCTTTTCGACCTTGCAAATGAATAGCAGTCCCTGTATATTTTTTTTCAAAAAAATTTATTAGCTCTTTTTTAGTAGTAATATTCAAAACATAAAGTGGTAATTGCTGTTCTTTGGCAAAAGTAATAGCAGTACTATCCATAATTTCAATTTTTTTTTCTATAATTTTATCATATGTAATATGAGTAAATTTTTTGGCATTGATAAATTTTATAGGATCTTTGTCGTATACACCGTCTACTTTAGTGCATTTTATCACAATATCTGTGTCTAACTCTTTGGCTCTAACTACAGATGCTGTATCAGTAGAAAAATGCGGTAATCCTAGCCCAGCAGCTAAAATAATAATTCTATTTTTTTCCAAGTGTCGAATAGCTTTTCTTGGAATATAGGGCTCAGCAATTTGGTTAATAGCTATAGCAGTCATTAAACGAGTTTTTATGTTTTGTCTCTCTAAAGCTGATTGTAAAAACAAGCCATTCATCACAGTAGCTAGCATCCCAATATTATCTCCGGCTCTTCTGTTGATAATATTTTGTTCTTTTTGACCTCTAAAAAAGTTTCCACCCCCTAGCACAATAGATATTTGAATATTTTTGTTGTAAATAGTGGTTATTTGGTTGATAAGACTGTCAATAGCATCTGTATCAAATCCAAACTTTTTTACTCCTCCTAAGTATTCTCCACTAATTTTTAGCAAAATTCTTAGCATTAAAAATTGAATTTAATAAATTTTTTGACTCTAAGATTTTGCTTGAGGGATTTTGATTGTGTCGTTAAGAATTCTCGTACACTAATTTCTGTATTTTTTAAAAATGGTTGCTCTAGCAAACACATTTCTTTTTTGAATTTTTTTAATTTACCCTCTACAATTTTTTCTAATATTTTTGTAGGTTTATTAGATTGACTCGCTTGATTTATAAGAAAACGTTTTTCCTTTGCTAGAGATTCAGGTGATAAATCCTCTTCATCAATGCACTCTACCGGGTTAGCTGCAACATGTAGGCAAAGATCTTTTGCTACTAGTAGTGTTTGCTCATTAGTATCTCCTTCTAGCTCAATCAAGGTGCCAATTTTTTTGTTGTGGTGTAAGTAACTGTTGATGATAGAATTATCAGCGTACTTCCATTGTACTATTTGGCTGATTACGATGTTTTCTCTAATATTTGTAATCTTTTCTATTATGTAGTCTTTAATTTTTACTCCAGCTAAATTTTTTTCCTCAAAATTTTTTGCTCCCTCTAAAGCGAGTAATTTTGTCAATCGCTCAGCAATTATTTGAAATTTTTCATTGCGGGCTACAAAATCTGTTTCGCATGCTAACTTTAACATACCTATTTTGTGATGCTCCATACTAGAGTAAATAGCAATGACTCCTTCCTTAGCTTCTCTTGAAGATTTTTTATTTGCTAAAATTTTTCCTTTTTTTCTTAGTACTTGTTGGGCTTGCTCTAGATTTCCATTACTTTCTTCTAGTGCTTTTTTGCAATCCATCAAAGGCGCAGAAGTAATATGACGCAATTCTTTTACCAAACTAGCTAAGATCATTGTAGAATCAACTATTAAATATAGGTTTATTTATCTTCTGTATTTTTTTTGAGAGAAGTTTTAGCAGTAGTTGTTTGCTTAGCTTTTAGCTCTTGAGTAGAGCTTGCTTTTTTACTCGGAGCACTAGTAGTTGTTTGCTTATCTTGAGCAGTAGTTGTTTGCTTATCTTTTGACTCCAGAGCAGAAGTTGCTTTTTTGCTTAGAGCACTAGCAGTAGCTGTTTGTTTAGCTTTAGCAGTAGCTGTTTGCTTATCTTTTGACTCCAGAGCAGAAGTTGCTTTTTTGCTTAGAGCACTAGCAGTAGCTGTTTGTTTAGCTTTAGCAGTAGCTGTTTGCTTATCTTTTGACTCCAGAGCAGAAGTTGCTTTTTTGCTTAGAGCACTAGTAGTAGCTGTTTGTTTAGCTTTAGCAGTAGCTGTTTGCTTATCTTTTGACTCCTGAGTAGAAGTTGCTTTTTTGCTTAGAGCACTAGTGGTAGCTGTTTGCTTGTCTTTTGACTCTTGAGCAGAGGTTGTCTTTTTGCTTAGAGCACTAGTGGTAGCTGTTTGCTTGTCTTTTGACTCTTGAGCAGAGGTTGTCTTTTTGCTTAGAGCACTAGTGGTAGCTGTTTGCTTGTCTTTTGACTCTTGAGCAGAGGTTGTCTTTTTGCTTAGAGCACTAGTGGTAGCTGTTTGCTTATCTTTAGCAGTAGCTGTTTGTTTAGCTTTTAGCTCTTGAGCAGAGGTTGCTTTTTCACTTTGAGCACCAGTAGTTGTTTTTTTTGCTTGGATTTCTGTTGTAGTGTTTCTTTTTGGCTTGTCGCTAGTCTTTTTTTCTATAGTTTCTTTTTTAACGCTTTTGAGCTCTTCTTTTTGTTTATCAAATACAGCTTTACCGCTAATAGAGGCAGCACTAATGACTTGACAAAAAAGATCAATGGTTTTGAGAGAATCATCGTTACCAGGAACAGGATAATTGGCTAACTCAGGGTTGGTGTTAGTGTCGGTAATTGCTATTACAGGTATATTAGATTTAATAACTTCAGCTAAAGCGATCTTTTCTTTTTGAATATCTATAATAAAAGCAGCAGCAGGCAGACGAAACATATTACGAATACCTCTAAACAAGTTATCTAGTTTTTTTCTTGTTTTTTCCTTTTTAGACGCTTCTTTTTTTAAAATACCTAAATAATCATAGTCTTTGCCTGCAATAGATTCAATATCTTTGAGTTTGTTGATAGATTGACGAATGGTTGTAGAATTAGTTAACATACCACCTAGCCAGCGATAGTTGATATAAAAATTACCACTTCTTTCTGCTTCTCTCTTAACAATATCTCTTACATAGGGTTTAGTACAAATATACAAAATTTTGCCACCTTCGCTTGTTAGTTTATAAACAAAATCGTATGCTTCTTTTAATTTTTGCAGTGTTTGATTAAGGTTGATGATGTGAATACCACCTTTTTTACCTAAGATATAAGGGTTGAATTTTGGGTGTCTTTTGTGTGCTAGATGTCCGTACTGAACACCATTGTCTTGTAGGAGCTTTACATTGATTATTTGCATTGTAAAATCACTATAAGTTTTTTAGAACATATTACTAGGCAAGCTCTCACTTTAGCTCTTATCAAAAATTGGTTATCTAGGTGCTTCATGGTTAATAAATTATTCTCTATCTTTCGTAATTATTTAATTCTAGAATTTTAGGACCAGAACACACCTCAATATATAGGTAGCGCTGCTCCTTTTCAGGTCTGACACGATTACTATCATCCAGAGTTGTCCTGGCTTAATGTTAAGTCTAAAAGATAAACAGATTATTGTCAAGTGTTTGTAGAGTACAAATAACACATTGAAATTTATTTTGAATGATAAGATAATATAAACCAAAACAATCTATGTAATAAAATTTTTTATGATTGATTTAAAAACTTTAAGACAAAATGCTCCAGATATTAAAAAAAATTTAACAAATAGAAATATAACTTTTAATTTGAATTCTTTAGTTGCTTTAGATAAAAAAATTACTTCAGAAATTCAAAAAAATGAAAAAAGAAAAAATGCAAGAAATTTTGTTACTAAACAGATTGCTAGGAATCAAATAATTGGAGCAGATAAAGAAAAATTAATTCTAGAAACTAGAAAATTAGGGCAAGAAATCAAAGAAACCGATCAGCAGCTTAGGGAATTAGAAAAAAGAAAAAAACAACAGTTGAGTATGTTGCCAAATTTATTACAAAAGGATGTGCCTTTTGGTAAAGATGAAAGTGGCAATCAAGAAATTTGCAGGGTAGGTGATATTACAAAGTTTGCATTTAACCCTAAATCTCATTATCAACTAGGTGAAAACTTAAAAATTTTAGATATTGCACGAGGAGTCCGCATGTCTCAGAGACGGTTTGTTTTATTAAAAGGTCTAGGAGCAATGCTAGAGAGAGCTTTGGCGTTGTTTATGCTAGATTTGCATACAAAAGAACACGGATACCAAGAATGGCAAACTCCTTTTTTGGTACATTCTTCTAGTATTTACAATACAGGTCAACTACCAAAGTTTGCAGAAGATTTGTTTAAAACTACAGATGGACTCTATTTAATTCCTACAGCAGAAGTACCTCTTACTAATATTTATAGAGAAGAAATTATCACAGAGCATGATTTACCATTGCAATTAACAGCATATACTCCTTGTTTTCGTAGTGAAGCTGGCTCTTACAGTAAAGACACCAAAGGTTTAATGCGTCAGCATCAATTTTCTAAGGTTGAACTTGTTTGGCTAACTACCCCTCATTATTCACAAGAGGCGCATCGGCTACTTGTAAAACACGCAGAAACTGTCTTAGAAAAATTGGAATTGCCTTATAGAACTTTATTACTTTGTAGTGGAGATACTGGATTTTCTGCATCTAAATGCTATGACCTTGAAGTGTGGTTTCCTTTTGAAAACACTTATAGAGAGATTTCAAGTTGCTCTAATTGCTTAGAGTTTCAAGCCAGAAGAGCTAATATAAAATATCAGCCAAAATCTGGAGGTAAGCCTATTTTTGTACATACTCTTAATGGCTCAGGATTAGCAGTGGGTAGAACTTGGGCTGCTTTGTTAGAGAATTATCAACAAGAAGATGGCAGTATCAAGATACCAAAAGTTTTACAGCCCTACATGAAAGGATTGACGATTTTAAAATAAATAGTTATATTTAGTTTTTTAAGGTAGGTACGAATGTTGCTTTTTAGAAAATTTTTAGGTGTAGTGATAATTCAGTGGATTTTAAATTATGTACTAGATATGGAGGGGTGGGTGAGTGGTTGAAACCGGCGGTCTTGAAAACCGTTAAGCCGCAAGGCTTCGGGGGTTCGAATCCCTCCCCCTCTGCATGAATGATTTAGGAGAGGTGACTGAGAGGCTGAAAGTGACAGATTGCTAATCTGTTGTACCTATTTTATGGGTACCGGGGGTTCGAATCCCCCTCTCTCCGAAAATAAAAACTATCAGCTCAAATTTTTTCTAATGGCGATGTAGCTCAGGAGGTTAGAGCGTACGACTCATAATCGTAAGGTCGGGTGTTCAAGTCACCCCATCGCTATTTTAGCTCAAAGTTGCTATGATTGTAAAAATTAAAAATTTAAGATGTAAGGCTTACCTTGGTCTTTTTGCTTGGGAAAAAAAAACTAAAAGAAACATTATTTTAAATCTTGCATATAGTTTATCTCAATCTCAAGTTAGTGTTAGCTCTACACTAGACTATGACCAGCTTTGTCAGAAAATAGTAAATTTTTTATACTCTAACTCCTTTGAGTTAGTAGAAAATTTAACTTATAGTTTAGCAGATTTACTCTCCCAAGAAAAAAATATAGCGTGGATAGAAGTGGAGTGTATCAAAACAGGAGCGCTAGCTAGCGCAGATGAAGTGAGTGTTAGTTGTAAAAAATATTCAAAATAAACAATATTATGGAAGTTTTAGATATCAAGAATCCTTGGGAAGGCTTTAAAATGTGGTTGCTTGATGCTCAGAATACCAGGCTGATCAATTGTAATGCACTTACCTTCTCGACAGCTGACTTAAAAGGCAAGGTTACTTCTAGGACTGTATTATTGAAAGAGTTTTCTAAAGAGCACGGGTTTATTTTTTACACTAATTTGAATTCTTGTAAAGGGCAAGCGATACAGAAAAATCCTTTTGGTGCTATGTTATTTTATTGGGATGCTCTACAAAAACAAGTCAAAATAGAAGGTAAGTGTAGCTTGTTGTCTGCTACAAAAACAGGTAAGTATTTTGAGTGTAGGACAAGACAAAGCCAGCTAGGAGCTTGGGCTTCTAATCAAAGTCAACCTCTAAAAAATAGAGAAGAGCTTTTAGCAAGGTATAGATATTTTGAAACAAAGTTTAAAGAAAAAAAACAAATTCCTCTACCTAATTATTGGAGAGGAATCGCTCTACAGCCTACAGAGCTAGAGTTTTGGCAAGGAGGCGAGTTTCGCTTGCACCATAGGCTGAGATTTTTTTTTGATGCAAACGGCAATTGGCATTCTAAAATTCTTGCGCCATAAAAAATGTTAAAACAAGAGCTTTTAAGCTTTATAGATAATTTTCAACCATTGCAAGTTTTGGTTTTTGGTGATTTGATGCTTGATCACTATATATTTGGCAATGTGAATAGAATTTCTCCCGAAGCACCTGTCCCTATTTTAGAAGTTCAAAAGGAAATTTTTTTACTAGGTGGTGCTGGTAGTTGTGTTACCAATCTTCATGTCCTAGGAAATAGAGTAAAAATTGCTGCAGCTTGCAGTAAAGACGCTCAAGGTACTCAATTATGTAGTATTCTTAATAATCAAAAAAATTCTACAGAGCTATTGCTTTTTTTAGATAAATATAAAACCATTGTCAAATCTAGGGTGTTAAGCCACAAACAACAATTGTTGCGAATAGATTACGAACAGAATTTTTCTTTAGCAAAACATGCAGCCGATGAATTATTAGCCAAAATAGGAGATTTAAAGCAGTTTCAAGCTATTATTTTATCTGATTACGGCAAAGGTTTTTGCACTCCCTATGTATTACAAAAGTTATTACAAAAAGCAAAAGATGCTAATATTTTTACTATTGTAGATCCTGCTAAGGATGCAGATTTTACCAATTATCGCAAAGCTAGCTGCCTTAAACCTAATCGCCTAGAAGCAGAATGTTTTTATGGTCAAAAATTAAGAAATAAAGACGATTATTTAGCAGCTGCCGCAGCTATTCAAAAAACTTGTTTGATTCCAACGATTGCTTTGAGCCTAGATAGCGAAGGTTTATTAATTTATCAAGGGGTGAAAGATTATTATTTTTTTCATGCTAAAGCACAGAGTGTTTTTGATGTCACAGGAGCTGGTGATTTAGTAGTAACTATGCTAGCATTAACCCTATCATCTGGAGTAGCAACCAAGATTGCAGGCAATATTGCTAATATTGCTGCTTCTATAGCTATCAAAAATTTAGGAAGCTATCACCCAACTTGGCAAGAAATTAAACAAAAAATAACAAGTAATTGGCAGTAGAGAAGGATGTTGATCCTTGTTGTTATTATTATAATGTTTAGTTTTTTGACATACTAGTAAAATACTTGAATATTATTTTTAATAATACTACAATACACTATAAATTGTGGTTATTTTTAAAAAAAGATAATGAAGTTGGAGCACATCAAAGATTTAATGATAGCTCTAGATAAGTCTAACTTGAGTGAGTTGATTATCAAAGATGGAGATACAAAACTTGTACTGAAAAAAGAATCTGCTACTACGCCAGCAGAATTTGTTGCTACTCAACCTAGTATAGCTAAGACGGAACAAATTATACTACAAGAAAAACCTGTTGAATTAGCAGAAACTTCTGTAGTTAGTGAGAAAAACAAGAATGCAGATATTTATTATGTAGAATCTCCCTTGGTAGGGACTTTTTATCGTGCATCTAGTCCTGAAGCGGCTCCTTATGTAGAAGTTGGCTCTGTAGTAAAAAAAGGAGATGTCCTTTGTATCATAGAGGCTATGAAAATTATGAATGCCATTGAGTCTGAGGTTAGTGGAGTGGTAGAGGCTATTTATGTAGAATCAGCTCACTTTGTAGAGTATAAGAGTAAAATCCTTGCAATTAAAAAATCTTGATGTTTCAGAGAGTGCTAATTGCTAATAGAGGAGAAATTGCTATTCGCATTATTAGAGCATGTAAAGCTTTGGGTATTTCTACTGTTGCTGTGCACTCTCTAATTGACAAAGATAGCTTGCATACAAAATTAGCAGATGAGTCTGTTTGTATTGGTGCCAATGCTGTAGCAGAAAGTTATTTAAAAATACCTGCTATTATTGCAGCAGCAGAGATTTCTGGAGCGCAAGCAATTCATCCTGGTTACGGCTTTTTATCAGAAAAAGCAGACTTTGTTGATAAATGCAATGACTCTAATATAGTTTTTATTGGACCTATGGCACAACATATTCATACTATGGGTGATAAAATTCAATCTCGTATTTGTGCAGAAAAAGCGAATGTCCCTATAGTTTTTGGCAGCAAAAAAGGTGTTGCTACTGTGAAAGAAGCCCATGCAATAGCTAAAGAAATAGGTTTTCCTGTACTTATCAAAGCAACTGCTGGTGGCGGTGGTAGAGGGATGAGAGTTGTTTATTCGCAAAATAGTTTAAATAAGCTCTACGATATTGCAAAATCAGAAGCTATGATTAGCTTTGGGAATGATGAAGTTTTTATTGAAAAATTTATTGAAACACCTAGGCATGTAGAGGTTCAAATTATAGGTGATTCTCACAAGAATATAGTGCAAGTAGGAACTAGAGATTGCTCTTGTCAAAGAAGAAATCAAAAATTGATCGAAGAATCTCCTGCGCCATTTTTAAGACCAGAGGTGTTGATAAATATGCAAGATGCTGCTTTGCGTTTAGCAAAATCTATCAATTATGAATCTTTAGGAACAATGGAATTTGTAGTAGATAAAGACCAAAACTTCTATTTTATAGAAATGAATACTAGATTGCAAGTAGAGCATCCAGTGACAGAAGAAGTGAGCGGTATAGATTTAGTGCAAGAGCAAATTAAGATTGCAGCAGGACTTCCTTTAAGTTTTACTCAAAATGATATTGAAATTAAAGGACATGCTTTGGAGTGTCGCATTAACGCAGAAGATCCGAATACTTTTGCCCCTTCTCCTGGTAAATTGGAAAGTTATCATGTCTCGGGAGGCTTTGGCGTGAGGGTGGATTCTTTTGTTTATCAAGGATACACTCTGCCAGCGTTTTATGATTCTCTAATTGCTAAATTGATTGTCAAAGCGCCTACTAGAAAAGAAGCAATTCAGAAAATGTTGCAGGCTTTAGAAGAATTTTTAGTTGAAGGAGTTAAGACTAGTATTCCTTTACAAAAAACAATCCTAAAGAGTCTGAGGTTTCAAGATGGTCAGCTAAATACCAGTTTGGTATCTCATTTTGTTGATAAAAAAAATTCTGAGAATCTATAAAATGAAAAATTATAAATTTTTACCGACAAATTTATATAAACAAGAGCTTCAAACTCCTATAGGTAAACTGTGGGCATTAGCTAGCTGCCGCAAACTTTTTGCTATTTCTTTTGACGATGATTTTTCTAATTTAGATGCCAAGCATAGCTCAACAGAGCTTTTGCAAGAGGTACAGGTACAATTTCAAAATTATTTTTCCCATAAACAAAAACAATTTCATCTTCCTACAGAGCTTATTGCAACCAAGTTTCAAAAAAATATTTTTAGCTATTTACAAAAAATTAAATATGGAGAAACTATTTCATACAAAGGACTAGCAGAAAAAGCTGGTAAAAGTGCTAAATATGCTCGTGCTGTAGGCTTGGCAATGAATGCCAACCCTCTACCTGTTATATTACCTTGTCATCGCGTGATAGGCTCTAATGGAAAATTAGTTGGTTTTGGTGGTGGTTTACAAATCAAGGAATATCTTTTACGCTTAGAGCAAAAAACTTGTCTATAGATGATTCTGATAAATGTTGTTTGTAAATATTAATGTTTTTTTTATCTCATTTTATTATAACCTTACGAAGTAATTATGTTTGGTAAAGCAATGAAAATGTTGCGAAGCGACATGGCAATTGACCTAGGTACAGCAAATACTCTAGTTTTTTTGCAAAATCAAGGGGTTGTAATTTCAGAGCCTTCTGTAGTTGCCGTGCGTCAAGATGTGGGTGGACGCACTAAAGTAGTAGCAGTGGGCAATCTAGCGAAGGTTATGCTAGGTAGAACTCCGGGTAATATTAGTGCAATTCGCCCTATTAAAGATGGAGTAATTGCCAACTTTGATATTACAGCGGAAATGATTAAGTACTTTGTAAAACAGATTCAAAAAGATATACCATTTTTAAAACTCAAACCTAGAATGGTTATAGGAGTTCCTTGTGGTATTACTCAAGTAGAAAAAAGAGCTGTTAGAGAAGCTGCTGAGTATGCTGGTGCTGCTGAGAGCTTTTTAATTGAGGAGCCTATAGCAGCCGCTATTGGTGCGGGACTTCCAATTATAGAGCCTAATGGTAATATGATTGTAGATGTAGGTGGAGGAACCACGGAAATTGCCGTAATTTCTATGGGAGGTGTTGTTTATAGTAACTCTACAAAAATCGGAGGCGATACTATGGATGAAGATATTATTCAGTATGTCAAAACAAAATATAATCTTTTGATAGGAGAAAGAACAGCAGAGCAAGTAAAAATAAAAATAGGCTGTGCTTTTGATGATAAAGAAGTAGAGTGCAATAGTATGCAAATCAAAGGAAGAGATTTGCTAACAGGAATTCCAAAGACTCTTACCCTCACTAGCAAAGAAGCAATGGAAGCCTTAGTAGATACTTGTGATCAAATTGTTATAGCTACAAAAAGAGCTCTAGAAGACACTCCTCCAGAGTTAGCAGCAGATATAGTAGATAGAGGTATTGTCTTATCTGGAGGAGGATCTCTGTTAAGAAATTTAGATATTTTGTTACGTGAAAAAACTAAACTACCAATTATTTACGCAGAAGATCCTTTGTCTTGTGTTGTTTTAGGAGTAGGGACTGTTTTAAATGATTTAGACTCGTGGAAAAATTGCATATCGTAATTTTTGTCTGTTTGGTACATAATTATTCCAATGTTCTCTTATCTGAAAAAAAAAAAAGAGGCTATTTTATTTTTAGCTACTATAGTTTTTTCTCTATTTTTTATTCAAGCTTATAAAGAAAGCAGGGCAACCGAAACTTTGTTTGGTAAATTTGTTTTTTTTTTTGCTATTCCCTCTCAAGAACTTTCTAGTTTTTTTAAAAATAGTACGATTTCTTTTGTTAACCGCTATGTTATTTTGAAAGATTTGACGGCAGAAAACCTGACTCTTAAACGAGAATTAGAAAAACAAAAATTAGCTAACATTCAAACAGAAAAAATACGTATTGCCAATATTGGTTTTAGAAAAGCTTTTCTTTTTGCACAACAAAGTAAAGATCAAATTATGCTTGCTGAGGTTGTAGGCGATATTGTAGATAGTTATGCTAAAGTTTTAGTTATCAATAGAGGTAGTAATGATGGTGTTTTAAAAAATCAAGCAGTTCTTTATTCATCAGGGGTAGTTGGAAAGATTTTAAGTGTAGATACTAAAGTTAGTTATGTACAACTTATTACAGATATAAAATCTCATATTCCTGTAGTGCTTCAAAGAACAAGAGACAAAGGCATGCTGTACGGACAAGGAAAGAATAATCTATCGTTGCGTTTTCTTCCGCTACATAGTGGAATTAAAGAGGGTGATATTATAGCTACTTCTGGAATTGCTGGTATTTTCCCTAAAGATTTTCCTGTAGGTAGGGTAAAAACTTTTGAAGAAAATAATTTTTTTTATTCTGTAGAAGCTGTAATAGAGCCAGTTGTAAATTTTTCAAGGATTGAATTAGTTTTTATTATGTTAAAATCTAATTTTAATGATCTTCTTCCTTTATTCCAGGAGCAGTGAAAAAGATATTGTTTTTTGTTTTATTGTGGATCGTAGCTATTTTTTTACAATCTTTTTTTGATATGATTTTTTCTTTTTGGAAATTTAATATCTTTTTTTGTCTTGTTTATTATATTTCAGTACTATTCCGTAGTCCGATTTACGCTCTTTATTCCTTTTTTCTTGGGCTTACTTATGACTATTTAAACTTTTCTACACCCGGAATGTATGCTCTCACATTTTTTATTTCTTACTATATTTTCTATTTTTTCTTAATTAGAGAAGAAGAGTTCTTAAAACATATTTGGCTGAGTATTTTTTTGTTATGCATAATACATTTATTGATAATACTGTTAAATTTTATTTTTTTTAATACAAATTATCTTGGTCTTTTTTTCTTTCGGGCATTGTGGGTAGAGATTTTTCCTACTATTATTTTATTGTTTGGAGTTTATCCACTAATGAGAAAATTAGTACATAAAATTAATTTATAGTTAGCAAAAAATATGGAAGCTAATAAAATCACAAAACAAGAAAAGAATGTTTTAACAAGAAGAAAATTTATTTTTCAGGGAGTTCTAGCGCTATTTTTTGGAGGCATTGCTTTGCGTTTGTGGAGTTTACAAATAGTTAATGGAGCTTATTACAAAAAGCTCTCTGAGGAAAATAGTATTCGGTTAGTTTCTGCAGGTGGGCTACGAGGTTTGATTTATGACCAAAATAATACAATAGTTGCTCAAAATATTCCCTCCTATGATCTCTTGATTTCTTCTAGAAAACTCAAAGATATTAAGCAAATTTTGCAAAAAATTTCTTTTACACTAGGTATTCCCTACCAATCTTTGCTTGCAAATTTTCAACTCAATCTTAAAACTTCCAATTTTGAGAATATTAAAATCTTTAGTGGGTTAACTTGGAAACAAGTAGCTCTGATAGAAGCGTATCAAGAGGAGTTTCCTAAGGTTTTTATAGATGTTAATCAAATTCGTCAATATTTATTTTCTGATTTATTAGCACATTTGCTTGGCTATACCAATTTAATCAATAAAAAACAACTAAAGACAATCAGCTCTAAAAAAGTTAAATCTGCGACTCATGTAGGCAGCTCTGGGGTGGAGCAACAATACAATAAAGACTTGCTAGGCGCAGATGGCAGAATCAGGTTAGAAATCAATAGCTCTAACAAAATTATCAGTACCCAGTATGTACAACTTCCTCGTAAAGGCAGCAATATTTATTTGAATGTAGATGCTAGGCAGCAAGCTAACATTTACAAAGTTTTTGGCGGTAGGAAAGGCGCCGCTATTGTGATGGACCCTTATCAAGGCAAGGTATTAGCTATGTGTAGCACTCCTTCTTTTGATCCTAATAGATTTTCTGCGTTTTTGAGTAAGAAAGAATGGAGTGCATTATTTAAAAGCAAGGAAGGGTTTTTAAATAATCGTTGTATTCAAGGCGTTTATCCTCCAGGCTCTACTTTTAAAATGTTAGTTGCTATTGCAGCTTTAGAAGAAAAAATTATAGATAAAGAATTTATATATAATTGTGTAGGTTATTATAAAGTAAATAGAAAAAACTATTATTGCTGGAAAAAAAGTGGGCACAAAGAAATTAATTTAGTAGAGGCAATTTCACAATCTTGTAATACTTTTTTTTATCATTTAGGGCTAGAATTAGGGGTAGATAAAATTTACGAATACGCAGTTAGCATGGGGTTTAATGCCAATACAGGCATAGATATTCCTAATGAAAAAAATGGTAATATTCCAAATAAGCAATGGAAACAGAAAATAAAAAAATCAAAGTGGTATCTAGGAGAAACTGTAGGGGTCAGTATTGGACAAAATTATGTTGGTGTAACACCTTTGCAATTAATTACCTATGTCAATGCTATTGTCAATGGCGGCAATCTGATACAACCTAGAGTTACGGATTATATTCAAACAGGTAGTAAAATTAGCGCTATTGCAGTTACTAAGAAAAAATTAGATTTTCAGCCAAAAAATTTAGCGCTAGTTTTAGAGGGGATGAGGAATGGTGTTGCTACTAAGCATGGTACGAGCAGAGGTCTCAAAAATGCTGTTTTTAGTGCAGGCGGTAAAACAGGTACCACGCAGCTTATTAGTAGTCAAATCAAGTCAAAGATTATTAAAGAACAAGGAAAACTAGACCTTAGTTTAGAAAATCATGTGTGGTTTACAGGTTTCGCCCCCGCTTACAATCCAAAATATTCTATTGTAGTTTTGCTAGAAAACGGCAAGCAAAGTAGCAATGCAGTAGCAGTAGCTAAAAATATTCTTTATAATTACTTTAGTTAAAACTGGAGTGTACTTTGTTATTTTCTAGTTTCTAGATTATTACTTATGCATTTAATGCTAAAGTTTACTTGATAAAATAACACTATGTCTTGTTGCATAGCTAGCAGTAGCTTAATTATGAGTTATTTTGTTTGCTAAGCCAATCGTCTAAGCCCAAAGCTGCTATACGACAATCTTTTTGATACCAGTTACGAATATCTTTTGTTTGCCAATCAGGGTTAATAATTTGTAGCTCTTCTTCGACCATCTGCATTATGTCAGCAGTAATTTTTTGTTCTCGTATTTTTCCTGCGGAATTATTGCGGTTTTCAAGGGCAATAAAAATCAATTTTTGTAAGCAATTTTCTGTTTGAAACAGTAAATTTTTGATATTGTCTATAACTCCAAAATGAGTTATAAAAATTTTTTCTGGTTTTTTCTCTCTAATTTCTTTTAGGGTTTGCCTCCAGAGCTCAGGGTTAAAGTCTGTAGGGCTAGAAGGTACTAGTACAAAAAATTTTTCTGAGCTAGACCAGTTAGGGTAGACTATAGCAGCAGAGTCTCCAGCAAAATAAAGTTTGTTTTTTTCATCCCATAGGCTCATATGATGTTTTGCATGTCCCGGGCTAAAATGAAATTGTAATTTTCTACCATAAAAATCTAAAATAGCATTTGGCTCAGTAGCTATCACTCTTTCTTTTGGGCAAGGCAACACGCTGCCAAAAAGTTTTTCTACTGATTCTCCATAAAAAAATTTTGCCCCAGCTAGCAAACGACTAGGGTCTATGATATGACGGTGCCCTTTAGGGTGTATGTAAAGTTTGGCGTCTGGTGCTTTTTGCATCAATAAACCTGCTCCAGCTCCATGATCTAAATGAACGTGGGTTAGCACAATAGTTGTTAAATCTTTGATACTCATTCCTAATTTTTGTACGGCTTTTTCAACTATAGCTACAGAATGGGATGTACCACAATCTACTAACAAAAATTTTTTTATTTGAGGCTCTACTATTAGATATATAGCCGCTATACCTTCTTTGATATAGTAGCTGTCAATAAGATAAGTGTTATATGCAACTTTTTTCATTTTTTAATTTTTTTCATTACAAACTTGATTACTAACGGAACAATAGCTAAAAGTGCAAAAGAAATAAAAATTTCAAAACTTAAAATATCGGATAGTTGCTCCACATTAGCTAAAGCAGTACCTGCGTTAACATAAACAAAAGTGCCCGGCAACATTCCTATTTGACTAAAAATATAATATCTAGCAATAGACATAGTGGTTAAGCCCATTAAAAGATTTATCAAAAAAAAAGGGAAGATAGGAATTAATCTTAAAGAAAGTAAATACATTCCTCCATCATTTTCTATTCCTTGATTGATAGTAGCAAGTTGTTTATGATATTTTTTTTGTAGACTTTTGCCTAAAATAGTCCTAGCTATAATCATAGCAAGCGTAGCACCTATACAAGCTGCTATTCCTACAGTGATAGTACCTAGATATCTACCAAAAATAAAACCTCCAGTTAATGTAAGTATAGTTGCTCCGGGTATAGAAACTGCGGTAGATAGCACATAAATTAAGAAAAAAGAAATTAAAAAAAGAATTTGATTCTTTTGGTAGAGTTGAAATAGTCTATCTTTGTTATCTTGTAACATTGCTAATGTTAAATATTGACCTAAATTAAAGATGAAGTAACTAGCTATGATAATTACTATAATTCCTAAGATAACAATCTTTTTTGTCATGATTACGGTTAAATTATAGTGTTAAATTTGCCCCTGCCCATAAATGAGCGAAGCGTACGCAGTGGATGATAATAGCACGATTGTTTTTCCAAGTTAATTCTTTAGGAATTTTGTATTCTTGATAACCTCTATGAGATTTAAGTCTAGCAATAACTTGAGAATTACTGCTTGCATTAGAATTTGTTAAGTCTGCAATAGGGATTTTCGCAAACAAGAGGTGTAAATCCGGTCCTGATTTTGTTTTAAATTTATCATCTAAAACAAGATAATTGCCGTCTGTTTTTTTAATAATTTTCCAAGTACCATCTACTTTGTAATCAATTTTACTCCATTTTCCTGTTTGTATAATTTCTTCTGCTACAAGCACTTGTATTGACAACAAGAATATAACAATCAACCATAACAAGATTATTTTTTTCATAAGATTTTGATTTAAATATTTATAAATTATAAATACTAATCTCTAGTGTAATACAAATAGACAAAACTTAAAACATTCTTATTTATATAGTTGATGACTAACCTATTGAGCAGAGTAAGTCAACAGGTTATTTATGACTTCCAAGATAGCATTGCTTATTACTTTGTTATGCTATTGCAGCATATTAGGTTAAGGTATTTTACAAGTAATATTTTGGAACGCTCAACATATCATAGCTAACAGATTATGATTGTTGTAACAAATAACCGCCGTTATTTTTACATTTAAGTTTTTATAAATTGTTTTTCAATTTTGATGATTATTTATAAAAATCTATAGCAGTTTAGTTATTTACACTATTCGTTTATTTGTAGTATAATTTTTGTTATTCAAATTGTAACTAAAGGTGATCTCTGTTTTTGACGCACAAAAAAGAATTTTAACTACTGCCGTAGCTAGAAAGAAAATCAAACAAAGTTTAGTACAGAGTCAGCACAGATTGCTGGTGCAAGATGTACTAACTACTAGAGACATACCTGCGTTTCATCGTGCTACTATGGATGGCATTGCAATTTATGAAAAAGAAAAAATAAAGCTAGGGCAAGAATTTTCTTTAGTAGGTACGGTGCAAGCTGGTGAAGATTTGTCTCAAAAAAGAAAAAAATCTTTATCAAAAGGAGAAGCTGTTTGGATTATGACGGGAGCGCCTTTACCTTGTGGTGCTAGTAGAGTGATTCCTATAGAGCATTTACAAAATACACTAAAAGGAGTTCGCATAACTTCTTTGACTTTAGATAAGTGCTTTGCACCTAAGGGTGAAGATGCTCAAAAAGGACAGGCGGTACTTACCGCAGGACAGGTCATAGACTCTAGGCTGAGCGCTTTTTGTGCTTCTTTAGGCAAACTAGCAGTGGAAACTTTTGCTCCTCCGCGTGTCGCTATTCTTTCCACAGGCAATGAGGTAGTAGCTTGCACTCAAACACCCAGCGATTATCAAATTAGAGATTTGAACTCTTATTTACTAGCTCAGTGTTTGCAAAAAATAAATATTCCATCTCAAAAACTAGGTATAGCTGCTGATGATAAAAATTTATTGAGAGCAAAAATTATTGAGGGGCTAGAATATGATATTTTTTTAATCAGTGGCTCTGTTTCTACTGGAAAATATGATTTAATTCCCGAGTTATTGCAACAAGAGGGATGTCAACAAATTTTTCATAAAGTAAAAATCAAACCAGGTAAACCCCTATGGTTTGGTAAAAGTAAACAAAGCGTAGTTTTTGGATTGCCCGGTAACCCTGTTGCCGTACAGGTTTGCTATAAATTATTTGTCGAGATTTACATCAAACATTTTTTAGGCTATGCTTACAAAGAGTGTTTGCCTCAGTGGCATTTAAAAAGAATTACTCCGCAACTAACAAAGTTGTTCTCATTAGATACCTATTATCCTGCTAAGAAAGTCGGTCTTTATAAACTAAAGGCACTGCCATTTCGTAGCAGTGGAGATTTTTTGTCTTTGGTAGCAAGCGATGGTTTAGTGTGCCTAAAGTCCAATACTAGTGCTACAAATTTTAAACCTCAAACCTTTGTCCGTTTTTTACCTTGGGAATCTTAAATCAACTTACAAAAGATAAATTTTCTAGGGAGTTTCGCTCGTTACGTGTCAGCCTTACGCAGGCTTGTAATTTTCAATGTACTTACTGTGTACCCAAGGGGTTATTTTTAAAAAAACTTGCAGGAGAGTTATCAGCCAAACATTTATTTTTTCTTACTTCGCAAATAGTAAAAGCATCAAAAATACAAAAACTGCGTCTTACAGGAGGAGAGCCTTTGTTGTATAGCTCACTAGCAATATTTTTGCGTAGCACAAAAAAATTAAAAATAGAAAAAAGTATCACTACCAATGGGTTTTTTTTGGAGAAGTATTTAGATTTATTGTGGGAGTGTGGTTATAAAAGAATCAATATTAGTTTTGATTCTTTAGCTCAAGAGGGGTTTTACAAACTAGCTCGTCGCAAGGCGCTCACAAAGGTTTTGCAAGCGATCGAAAAAGCTTGTATACGTGGTTTTACTCTCAAGTTAAATGTGGTACCTATGAATGGTTTAAATAGTAACCAAATTATTCCACTTTTAGATTTTTGCCTCAAACGAAAAATAGAGTGTCGCTATATTGAACTAATGCAGATGGGACATATTAGCGGTATTTTTAAACAATATTTTGTTTCTATGCAAGAAATTTTGGATATTATTAGCAAAAAATACACTTTTTCCAGGGTTACAACTTCTTTATCCTCAACCTCCCAAAGATTTCAAATCCCAAACAAAGGATTTTTTGGTATCATTCCTAACAATAGTGCTCCTTTTTGTCAAAACTGTGATAGGTTGAGGCTAACTTCTGATGGGAAGCTTTATGGGTGCATCAGCAATACAAAAAATAATACTCTGAGATATTTGCTTGCTTTGTCAAAAGAAGATTGTCAAAAAGAATTAAAAAATATTTTGCCGCAAGCTATGAAGTCAAAAAAAGAATTTTTTGTAGGTGCAAAAACTTTTATGCAAGAAATAGGAGGCTAATTAGTTACTCTATGTTCTCTAGTAGATTGTAAAGTTTTTCCATTGCTGAGGGGTTAAAATAAATGTTTGCTTTATGTAGTGGGTCGTCTTTGTCTATAATGTTAAAAACAATACTTACTTCTTTGCCCTTTTTTGTACTAAAAAACCTTAAGCCCAATTCTCCTCTTTGATTCGCTATACCAGTTTGTTTGCATATGGTAGAAGTTTTTTTGCCAAAACATCCAATAGTTCTTGTTGCATTTATTCTGGAGCGTTGAGCAGTAACACTCCAGCCTAAAATTTTTTCAATAGTTTTTCTTAATTGGTTTCTTTTATCAGAAGAACTTCCCAAATCTACTACAAGATCTCCAGAGCGAGAGCCAAAATGTAAAAATACTACGGTTCTTTCTAGGTTGTTTTTTCCTGCCCAAATACTCAATTTTCTTGGGAACCACCTATCCCAATCTTCGTTGTATTCGTATCCAGTCAGCGATTCTCCTATATTATAAATTGTTGTAGAATTCGCTAACAGAGCAAAAACAATAAAAATTAAAAATAAAAATAGTTTTTTCATAGTAAAAATTTCAAAATATACCCTTGATACTAGGGTTAGTTTAACAATTTTGATACAAAAAATATATAAAATATTTTATTCTCAATCATAGTATTATTGATTAGTAGATTTTTTGTTTTATTTTAATTTATCCTGATGAGTTTTGTACCTTTACATCTTCATACACAGTATTCTCTTTTTGAAGGTGTTATAAAAATTCCGCAACTAGCTAAGAAAATTCAAAGTTTGCAAATGCCAGCTTGTGCTATTACAGACCATAATAATTTATACGGAGCGATTCAATTTTATAGAGCTCTCAAAAATGTAGGTGTCAAACCTATCATAGGACAAGGTTTTCTTTTGCAAACAAAAATTTTAGGTTTAACCAAAATAAACTTGTTGTGTATAAATAGACAGGGTTATCAAAATCTGATTAAACTTTCTAGTTTGTCCTACATAGAAGGTAAAATAGAGCAACAACCCACTATTTGCTGGCAATGGCTACAAAAATACTCAAAGGGGTTATTTTTAATCAATGGAGAATTATCAAGTGATCTAGCAAAAGCTTTTGCTCTAGATAAATTTTCGTTAGTAAAAGAATTGGTACAAAATTATAAAGAGCTCTTTGAGCGGAGATTTTATTTAGAAATTGCTCACATAGGCTTAAGACAACAAACAAAACTTAATACATATTTAATAAGTCTTAGCAAGGAAAATGACATTCCTTTAGTGGCGACAAACCCTTGTTTTTATCTTAGTCAGCAAGATGCTTTTCCTCAATTAGTATTAAAATTGATGGGAGAGCAAAAAAAAATAGACGGACAAAATAACAAAGTGGAGACCGAGCAATTGTATTTAAAAACAACAGAAGAAATGTTGGCTACCTTTTGTGATGTTCCAGATGCTGTTTCTAATACGCTAAAAATAGCAGAAATTTGTGAGTTAGCTTTGGAAAATAAGCAAATTTATCTTCCTGCGATTGCTACAGGAGGGCAAGGAATTAGACATAAAGCACAAGTAGGACTAAATCAAAGGTTACAAAGATTGCAAATCACGCTGAAATGGACGCAGCAAGAAATTACTAGTCAAACAAAAATTTATCAAGACCGATTGGATTATGAGTTGAATATTATTATTGATATGGGATATGAGGGTTATTTTTTAATAGTCGCAGATTTTGTGATTTGGGCAAAAACGCAAGGTATTTTGGTAGGACCAGGTAGAGGCTCTGTTGCGGGTTCGTTAGTTGCTTATAGTTTGCAAATTACCAATGTTGATCCTTTAAGTTATGGTTTACTTTTTGAAAGATTTTTAAATCCTGGTAGAAAATCTATGCCAGATATAGACATAGATTTTGAAGCAGAAAATAGAGATAAAGTAATAGAATATATTAAGCAAAAATATGGCAGTGAAAAAGTCTGTCAGATTTCTGCTGTAGGCTCCTTACAAGCTAAAGCTGTAATTAGAGGCGTAGCAAGAGTTTTGGGTATGGCGTATAGTGAGGCAGATACTATTTGTCGTATGATACCCAACCAACTAGGTATTACTCTCAAACAGGCTATGGAACAGAATTCTGAGTTTGCAGATTTATTGCATTCTACTCAGGAGCAAGAAAAACAATTGATGCAAATAGCTTTGAGTCTGGAAGGTCTAAATTCTAATTTAAGTACGCATGCTGCTGGTATTATCATTATGGATACAGATATTGTTGAGAGGATTCCTCTTTGTACTCCAAAGGAAAATAACGAGATACAAACTCAGTATACTATGGGAGACGCAGAGCATCAAGGAGCAGCTAAGTTTGATATCTTGGGTTTAAAAAATTTAACCCTAATTAGAGATTGTGTTAATGAGATTAAAAAAATAGATTTAAATTTTGATCTAGAGCAAATACCCATTGATAACATTAGGGTTTATCATACTATGTCTGTAGGTTTGACCAAAGGTATTTTTCAAATGGAATCCGCAGGAATGACAAAGTTAATTCGCAGAATGAAACCTAGTAATTTTGAGGATATTATTGCACTAATTGCTCTATATAGACCAGGACCATTGGAATCAGGAATGGTGTATGATTATGTAGATAGGAAGAATTTAGTAACAAAAGTTGAGTATATTCATCCTAGTACCACAGAAATTTTGTCTCCTACTTATGGAGTGATGGTTTATCAAGAACAAATTATCCGTATTGTACAAGAAGTTGCTGGTTTTTCTTTAGCAGAAGCAGATATTTTTCGTAGAGCAATAGGAAAAAAAGAACAATCTGTGATGGATAGTCAAGAATTTCAATTTATTACAAGATGCGAAGCTAGGGGATTGACACAAGAAGCAGCAACAAAAATTTTTGACGATATTAAAAAGTTTGCAGGCTATGGATTTAATAAATCCCATTCTGCAGCTTACGCTGTAATTAGCTATCAAACAGCTTATTTAAAAAGTCATTATACCAAAGAATTTTATTGTTCTTTGTTGAATAATGAGCTCAATAACCAAGTGCAGATTAAAAGTATTATAGAAGAGTTAAAAAAGACAAAAATTAGGATCCTCTTACCAAATATCAATAAAAGCCAAGAAAAATTTATTTTAGAAGGAGATCATATACGGTTTAGTTTTTTAGCAATCAAAGGCATAGGCAAAGACAGTATTGCTTCTTTAATAAAAGATAGAGGAACTGGCTTTACTAATTTTATTGCTTTTTGCAAAGCACTCACTAGTGAAGTTAACGCTAGAGTACTCAAAGCTCTGATTTCCTCTGGAGCGTTAGATAGTCTAGCAAAAAATAGAAAACAAATTTTTGAGAATTTAGCTCTTTTAGAAAATATTAGCTCGTATAATAATATCAATGAAAGTAAACAAGATTCTCTTTTTGGTGTTGCAGAAGTCAAAAGTTTAGAGGAGATAGATTTACAAGAAAGTAATTATTGGAGTTTTTCTGAATTATTAACAAACGAAAAAGAAACACTAGGATTTTATTTGAGATGGAATCCACTTTATCTTTATAAGCAAGAAATACAAAAATTTACTTTCTTAACAAAAATCAAAAATTTAAGAATAAAAAACCTAAAAAACAATATTTGGTTTGCTTGTTATATTGAAAATATTCGCATTCGTTTAAATAAAGAAAACCAGAAGAAAGCAGAAGTTTGTTTAGAAGATACCACAGGACAAGAAAATTTTTATTTGAGTACCAAAAAATATAAAATTTGGCAATCATTTTTGGATACTAACCAAGTTATTTTATGCTCTTGCAAGGAAAATCCTTATAGCAAGTACGACGAATTTTACATTCATCGCATGCTTTCTTTTGCTAAAATTAGAAAAAAGTATACTAAGGAAATTATTTTATCTTTTCATAGAGAGTTTTTGCCAAGTAAAAAGCACGATTTTGTTGATTTTTGGGATAAAATAAAAAATATTCTTGCAAAGCACGTAGGAGAGACGTCGGTTAGCATTGTTTTTAATCTAGCAGACCAAACTCAACAAAGATTACCCCTAGCACAAAATACTGCTGCAACACCAGAGCTAGTAGATGATTTGAGTGTTTTTTTACCAGTAGAAAATATTCACTTTATCTATAAACAGAAAATCACTCCATGGCTTTTAGCAAAAGAGGCTAATCAAGATTTCAAAAAGAGCAAAGAATTTTAACCAAAAAGCTGCTAGGAATTTTAGTTTTGATTTTTTTTTGTCAAAAACCTTTATTTTAGGTTGTTTGAGCAAATTCTTTCTGACAAATAAAAACTAAAAGGTAGTAACTCTTGAGGTGTGGTGTATTTTTTCTGCGACAAGGTAAAATTACTAAGAATAATAGGGCAATTTTTTTTTGTTAATTCTACTAAGACTTGCCTACAAGCTCCACAAGGTGAAGCAACTATTTTGCTACTAGCTACTACCGCTATTTTTGTGATATTTTCTTTGGTATAACCTGCAGCATAGACCGCAAATAAAGCGGTTCTTTCGGCGCAGTTGGTAAGCCCATAAGAAGCATTTTCTACATTACAACCCTGAATTACCTGATTATTATTGAGTAAAATTGCAGCACCAACACAGAATTTAGAATAGGGTGCATAAGCATTGTTTGCTGCTGCTATAGCAAGTTTTAAAAGAGTGTCCTCTGTCATAGGGTTTCTACAATGATTTTGATAATATTTTCTATTCCTATTTGATATTTTGTTTTGTCTACTTGCTCAGAATCTGTGCGTTTGGCAATAGCAACACAAATAGCAGCTGCTTTGAGACCAAATATAGAGGCTATGACAAATAAACAAGAAGCTTCCATTTCATAGTTTAGCGCACCAAGTTTTTGCCATTGTTGCAGTGAGCCTTGCAGTTTTTTAATGACAAATCCTGAATAGCCATCTTGTCGTTCTTGACCTGGCCAAAAGGTATCAGAAGAAACGCCAATACCTAAATGATAGTCTATAGAGAATTTTTTTGCAGCCTTAGCTAGTGATAAAGTAAGTTCTAAATCTGCAATAGCCGGAAATTCTAGGGGTGCGTAATGAGAAGACGTACCTTCTAAGCGTACGGCACCACTATTGATAATCAGAGCCCCGAGTGCAATTTTTTCTTGAATTACTCCCGTAGTTCCCACACGGATAAATTTTTTTACTCCCAGCATTGCTAGCTCTTCTAAGACGATTGCTACAGACGGACACCCCATACCAGTAGCAATAACAAGTATTTTTTGGTTTTTGATTTCTGCTAGGTAAGAGGTATGTCCTCTATTATCAGCAATTGCCCTAGAGTTAGCGTCTAGCATCTTTGCTATTATAGCAACTCGTTTTGGATCGCCGGGTAAGATGGCAATTTTAGCAAATCCTATATCTTGCCTACTAATACCTATGTGGTATAGTTTTTCTGCTGCTGGTACTATTTTATTTTTGATATTTTTATTCATCTAAATTTTTTAGTAAATCTGCAAGTAAACTACTCGCCCCAATACGAAAGGTACTCGGATGCAACATTTTTGCTAACCCCATATTTTCTATTAACAAAATATAGTTTAATGCTTGGTGGTATGTTTTTATCCCTCCTGATATTTTTAAACCTCTTTTTTTATGAGAATTTTTGATGACATTTAACATGGTACGCACCGCTATTATGTTTGCACCTTGTTTGGTTTTACCAGTAGATGTTTTTAAAAAATCTGCACCTGCTAGCAGAGCATCTTCGCTGGCTTTTTGAATAAGCACTGCACTTTGTAGCTCCCCTGTCTCTAAAATTACTTTTAGCTGTTTTGTTTGACAAATATTTTTTACTTGTTGTATTAAACGAATCGAAGAGGTTGATTTTTTTTGTGAAAGGTAATCTTTGTAATTACAAACTAAATCTATTTCATCTGCTCCTTCTTGTAGAGCGTATGTTGTTTGAGCTAGGACACTTTGAAGATCATTATTTCCGTTTGGAAAATTAACTACGGTAGCTACAAAAATATTTTTGCCTTGTAGTATCTTTTTTGCTAAAGCTACAAACTTTGGATATACACAAACTGCTGCTATAGCTACATTTGCACTAGTAACTTTTGCTAAAAATTCACAAATACTCTGCTTACTATCACTATCGTTGAGTGAAGTAAAATCTAAAAATGGAATAATATCTTTGGCACAGTAAAGTTTTTTTGTTTGCATTATCCAATTATTCTAAAGTCAACAAGGATTTTAATACTATCTACGAAGTTGTTAATAGCTTTATTTATACTATTCTTTTGCTTTGAGAAAAACAAAATAACCAATCAATAGTGAAACTATTCCAAAAACAATCAGCAGGCACATTATAATTTTTTATCAAAGCTTAACTGCCAAGGTTGTATAGCATAACTAAACACAAAACAAAAGTGTATATTATGTATATACGGTTTGTAAATCAAAGTTAGCTCGTTTGCCTAAGGTAGATTTTATTTTTCAATTTTCTTTAACTGATAATTTTTGCTTAACCTTGATTTTTGTATATTATGAGTTGTTTATCTATCAAAAAATATTTTCTATTTCTTCAATACTTTTTGGGATTTTTTGTGAGAGATTTTTTACTTTATTTTTAGTAACTAAAAAGTTATCTTCTATACGAATACCTATAGCTTGTTTTGGTAAATAGAGTCCCGGCTCTATTGTGAGCACTGTACCTTCTGTGAGTGGTAGATCTTGGTCGCAAAGATCGTGAACTTCTAAACCTAGCGAGTGTCCTATGCGGTGAATACTAAGTTGTTTATGTTCTGTTTCTTTAGCTATGAATTTTGCTTTTTTGAGTATTTTCCCTTGAATTTGTCCTGCTTTTTGATACAATTCCCACCAGGTCATTTGAGGTGTAATAGACTCTACAACCATCTGTTGCATTTGCAAAACTAGTTCGTAACATTGTTTTTGATAGTCTGTAAATTTTTTTGCTAGGGGTATGACTCTTGTAATATCTGCATTGTAACCTTGCCAGTTAGCTCCTGTGTCTATTAGTAATAATTCTTTTTTGTTGAGCGCTGTATTATTTTTTTGGTAGTGCAAAGTAATAGCATTACTACCACCAGCTACAATAGGTAAAAAAGCGTGCCCTGCAGCTCCTAACATTTGATAGTGATAGGTTAACTTTGCTGCTAGTTGACATTCGTTGTTAGCATCAGAAGTATCTTGCCAAACTCTAAGTAATGTTTGATGTGTAATATCTATCGCTTTTTGAATGGCTGCTATTTCTAGTGGATGTTTTTTATTTCTCAGTGTCGCTATTTTAGCATCTAATTTTTTTATTTCTAGGGCAGGATTTTTTTGTTTAATTTTTTGTAGTGTGTGAGAGAAAAATTGCAATGCAGTTTTGTTTTGCAAGTTATTATTTTCTATATATAATTTTGTTTTCCAGTTTTGTTGAGCCTGCAAGATAGCATCAAAACTTTCTAGATACTCCACTTCTGCAATGCCGCTAATTTTGCTTACTGTTTCTTTATCTATTGTTTCACCAAACCACATTTTTTTTTGTTTTGTTGGTTTTGGTATAAAAATTATCTCTTTTTTTCCTATAGGAGAGTAGGGGATTAGTAGTAGTAAGCAATCTGGTTCACAAATTCCACTAAAATAAAAAAAACTAGGATTCTGTGTGAAATGATAGGGCAAACCTGCAGATTGAAAAACATTTTTAGCTGCAGGAATTAGTATTAGCGAGTCTTTATCTAGTCCACTACAGAGTTTGTTTCTGTTAGAGCAAAAAAACTCAGCAGGAAAATGCAACGACATATTTATTGGCAATGATTAAGACTTAGTTATGCTAATTAAAAGCGCTATTGCTTAAAAAATTGTAAATGTTACAAAACTGATTGCTTGGTTATTTTTGTAATCTAAATCCAAGAGCAACAAGCAAACTAGCTAGTATAATTTTTAATGCAGCTCCGTAAAGAAAAGGAGTCACCCCAAATTGCACTGCTTTTTCTAATCCGATAAATTTGCTGAGCCAAATTACTCCTGGGATGTAGATAGAGATGCTAGCAATAATTAAAACTGGAATTGACATAAAACAGTTTTGATAGATGTTTCTTCTAGCAAAAAAACCAGTAATTAGTACAGCGAATACAAAGCCTACTAGGTAACCTCCAGTAGGTCCTAGCATGTAGCCAAAACCAATGCCTTTCTCAGGGGTTCCTGCAAAAACTGGCAATCCTGCTATTCCTAACAGGTAGTGAAAGCTAATTGTAGCTAGACCTAATCTCCATCCTCCTAGCATCCCTATCAAAAAAATAACCATAGTCTGCAGGGTTAAAGGCACGGGATAAAAAGGTATTTGTATTTTGGCTGAGATCCACAAAGCTAGAGAGAATAAAATCACAAATGTTGTATTTCTAACAGCAATCTTTTTTAAAGTATCTGTAGCAAATAAACTATCTACTAGTGTAATATTTTTTTGTTCCATAATTTATATATGATAGATGTTAAAAAAATTTATATTTTTTACAAAAAAGATTTAAAAATACTAATCCCAATCCAAAGTGCCGCTTGAGTATTCTCTCACTCTTCCTTCAAAAAAATTAGTTTCTGTCATAGCTCCTTGCGTCATTTCGTCTAACCAAGTAAAAGGATTTTTAGCGTTTTGCCATAATTGTGGGAGTTGTAGCGCTTGCATTCTTTTATTCCCTAGATATTTGATATATTCCGTGATATTTGCTAAATTTAGACCTAAAATTCCATCTTCTAGATAGTACTTGCTCCAGCTGATTTCTAACGCTACTCCTTCGCGAAAATTTTCTATAATTGTTTCTTGAAATTCTTTTGTCCAAAGTTCTGGTTGTTCGTTTTTGATAGTGTTTGCCATATATGTAAAGTGTTTTACGTGCATTTCTTCGTCTCTGTTAATAAATTGTATCATTTCAGCACTGCCGGGCATTTTATTATTTTTCTTTAATACATAAAAAAATAAAAATACCGAATAGAAAAAAATTCCTTCCAAAATTATATTAGAGATACAAGCTTCTAAAAAAGCTTGGTCATTCACAAAAGTCCCCGTATAAAAATCAGATTTACTAATTTTATTTAAACTTTTTTGAATATGTTCGTTTTTTTCGTAAAGAGCTTTTTCTTCACGATATAGCCCATAAATTCTCTCTGGGTCTAGCCCTAGTGCTTCAATCATAGTTGCATAAGATAAAACATGCACTGCCTCTTCAAAAGCATGACGCACTATCACCAATCTAGCTTCAGGAGATGTCACATGTCTGCCTATATCGTGAGCTATAGAATCGGTTAACAAGCCATCTAGGTTAGAAGCAAATGCTAGGCATTTTTCGTAGCATCGTTTTTCCCTAGCACTAAGCTCGCCTAGTTGTTTCCACATTTCCACATCACGGGTCATTTCGACTTCTTGTGGCATCCAAGTATTGGCTATCATTTTTTGAAAAATTTCCATTGATAACGGATGTTTAAGAGGGTGAACCTGCATTAGTCCGTCGTCGTACCCGTTAATCATTTTCCTGTTGTTAATTATTTCTGTATTTGTTTTGGGGGTAAATACTTGTTGTTTCATTATTATCTTTTTATTGTTATGTTTAAGGATATTAAACGGTTATTTAAAGATTAGTCAATGAAAAAAAAAACTATTTTTTTGTTACAAAAACATTTATTGATAATTACAGACCAGCATTTTCCTAATGTTTGGAAAGTTATACGACCATTTTGTGAATTACTAGATAGTCTGCAAGCAAGCGATTATCATTTGATTTTATTGGGTGATTTATTTCGCACTTGGTTTAGCTTACCAAAAACTTTTTCAAAAGAGCAAACAAAACTAGTAGCAGTTTTAACAAAATTTAGAAAAAACGGAGGGCAAATTAGTTTTTTGATTGGTAACAGGGATATTTTTTTCTCAGAATCCAATCCTTTTTTGCCCTTTGATTATTGTAGTTTTTCTAGTTTAATTTTTCAAACAAATAGTGGAGCAAAAATTCTTTTTACACACGGCAACCTGATCAATCGCCAAGACAAAAATTATTTTCTCTGGAGAAAAATTATTCATAGTTTTGCGATGAAATGTTTTATTAGTTTGCTATCTACTAATTATTTAACCAAGCTTACACAATCTGCTGAGCAAAAAATAAAAACTACAAATCAAGAGCATAAGCAAAGATTTTGCAAGGAAGAGTGGCGTTATTTTTTAACGCAAAATTCTAACTGTAATCTTTGTGTAGTGGGGCATTTTCACCCTCCAAAAATGCTAGTAGAAAAAATAGGCTCAACCACAGGAATTATTCTAGAGGCTTGGGAAGACAAGCCAGCTTATCTCATCATCAAGCACAATTTACAAGTCATACCTAAAGTTTGGCAAAAAGCTTAAGCAAGTTTCACATTACTTGCTTATTGTGTAGCTTCCTTAGCTAGCGACAACGCATAGTAATTACGACAGTGGGGGGGGGTAGGCTACAGTAGTTTCAAAAATTTAATAAATAAAGCGAGAATAGAAAGTTTTAGCGATTAGAATAGCCTTGTAGGACTTCATCTGGATGACATGATAACAAGTTTGCAGCCCATAGTGGTAGACAAAATAAATTATTTTTTTAGCACCTTGTTTTGCATAAAATCTGTAGTATTGATAGTACATAGCAGCTAAGAGCTTGTGTTTCATTTCGTTATGTATGCCTTGATAACCGTAAAAATCAGTAATGGATAAAATTTGTAGAACAAGTTTGGTTAGTTTTTTTAATTCTACTAAATTTTCTAAGGGCTCTAGCAATGGAAAGAAAGTAGCAATTGTCTTTTCTTCTGCTTCAATACCAAAATTTTCTAAATGTTTTTTGATGCTTTGGAGGTAAGTAAAATGTGATTTTTTTTCATTTACTTTGGATAGTAGTTGATTGTCGTGGACTCTATAGTGATAGAAGATACGAGGTAGATTAGCAAAATTTAATTTTTGACAAGCGCTGACTAAAAATGCAAAATCGGTAGAAATTTCAAATTTTCTTAAGTATTGTAAATTATATTTTCTAATTTTTTTTAGTCTTAGTATGGTAGAAGAACTGACAAAGCTACAAATAGATAAAATATGTGATTTAATGTTATGGTCTGTGAGGGGGGCATAAGTCATTTGATTCTTTGTTCCAAATACTATTGTTTGCCCGCCAACAATATCTATGTTTGGATTTTTTTCTAAAAAATTTAATTGCTCTTTGAGGCGGTACAAAGGGCAAGTGTCATCAGAGTCCATCCAAGCTAGGTATTTGCCTTTTGCTTCTTTGATTAGTAAATTACGACTATAGGCTTCTCCTTTGTTGGTTTTATTTTGTAGAATTGTTATTCTACAATCTTTTTTTTGATATTGCTGCAAGATTGAGATGCTATTATCGGTAGAGCTATCATCTAGTATTATAAATTCAAAATCTTGGTAGCTTTGCTGTAGTATACTGTTAATGCTTGCATCTAAAAATTTTTCTCGATTATAAACAGGCATTGCTACAGTTAGTATAGTCATTTTTGATTTTGTCTTTCTTGTAAATTCAGATTAGCAATAAAGTTTGAGTTTTAAAAACTTTTATTATATTGTTTCACAAATATAAAAATTTATTTGTTTTTTATGGTTTAAGCTTTTTAAGCTATACACGGCTTTATTAAATAGCAAAGAATTATTTATTTTTTAATCAAGGTAGATAATGTTTAAGATACAATTTTACAAAATTTTAAAAACTGTTAAGATTAGATATTTTAACACATTTTAACTATGCTAGAACTGAAAGGCATTAATAAATGGTTTGGAAAATTACAGGCAAATAAGGATATTTGTTTGAAAGTCACCAAAGGTACTATTCATGGTATTATAGGTGAAAACGGGGCTGGTAAATCTACTCTAATGAGTATTCTCTACGGATTTTATCAAGCAGATGAAGGTGAGATTTTTATACAAGGTCAAGCTGTAAAAATTCTAAATTCTAAAGTAGCTATTTCACTAGGTATTGGTATGGTGCATCAGCATTTTATGCTAGTAGATACCTTTAATTGTGTCGAAAATGTTTTGCTTGGAGCCGAAGATGAATTCTTGCTTGCTAAAAATTTAGCTATAGTACGAAAAAAAATTAAAAATCTTCAAGCAAACTACAAGATGTCTATTGATTTAGACTTACCTATATCAAAATTACCAGTAGGGGTGAAACAGAAGGTAGAAATTTTTAAAGCTCTTTACCGTGATGCAAAAATTTTAATTCTAGATGAGCCTACTAGTGTGCTTGCTCCTCAAGAAGCACAAGAGTTGTTTCAGATCCTCAAAACCTTAAAAACCGAGGGTGTTACTATTCTACTCATTACTCATAAACTCAAAGAAATTTTAAATATTACCGACAATGTGACTGTTATGAGAAAGGGCGAGGCTTTACAAACTCTAAAAACAAAAGATACCGATGCCCATGCTTTAGCAAAACTCATGGTAGGTCGAGACCTGCAGACTAAGCGAGTAAAAAAAGTAAAAATTAAAAACCACAAACTTTTAGCAGTAAAAAATTTAAATTATATCAATGATTTTGGGGTTACTTGTTTGCAAGATATTAGTTTTGAGATTTTTGCAGGCGAAATTTTGGGTATAGCTGGAGTATCTGGTAATGGACAAACAGAGCTGTTAGAAATTTTATCGGGAATGTGTCCTTTACAGAAAGGCGAGGTTACTGTAGATGATGCTTTGTTTACCTCTAAAAATTTTTTTAACTCAGCTTTTGCTCGTAAGTTAGGTATTATGCATATTCCAGAAGATAGGCTAGAAACTGGCATGCTTAAAGAATTTAATGCTATAGAAAATAATATCTTAGGTTATCAACACGATAAGCAGATTCTAAAGCATAAATTATTACAGCCAAATATTATGTATAAAGAGTGCTTTGATAATATGAATAATTTTGATATTAGACCAATAGCACCAGAATTAAGATTGGGTAATTTTTCAGGAGGCAATCAACAAAAATTACTATTTTCTCGTGAGATGGGTAAAAAAACCAAAATATTTTTGGTAGGGCAGCCAACAAGAGGAGTAGATATTGGGGCTATTGAAGCTATTCATCAAAAATTATTGGAAAAGAGAAATGAGGGTAAGGCAGTTTTATTGGTTTCTGCAGAGCTAGATGAAATTTTAGCCTTGAGTGATCGAATTATTGTTATATGTCAAGGTAAAATAACTGGAGAATTAAGCGCTAAAAATGCTAGTACGCAGAAACTAGGATTGTTAATGGGAGGGTGGTAGGTGAAAAATACAATGCCTGCTTGGGTAGATTATATTGCTATTCCGTTAATCAATATTTTATTGGCTTTTTTACTTTCTGGCGTCTTGATTGCGTTGATTGGAGAAAATCCTTTTTCTTCGCTTTTGATAATGCTCAAAGGATCGTTTGGCTACAAAGAAGCTATTTGCTACACTCTGTATTATACTACAAATTTTATTTTTACAGGTTTGGCGGCGAGTGTTGCTTTTAACGCTAGTCTTTTTAATATAGGTGCAGAAGGACAAGCGTACATAGGAGGGCTTGGAATAGGCTTGACAATGCTGATTTTTGATAGTTTTCTGCCATTTTACTTGTTGATTCCACTTGGAATTTTAGCAGCAGCTTTGTTTGGAGCTTTGTGGGCTTTGATTCCTGCTTGGTTGCAAGCCTACAAAGGTAGTCATATAGTAATTACCACTATTATGTTTAATTTTATTGCAGCGGCTCTAATGGTTTACTTGCTAGTCAATTTTTTAATCGAATCTGGTCAGCAAGCTCCTAAAACAAGGCTATTTGCAGAAGCTAGTCATTTGTTTACTGCTACTAGTTTTTTGAGATGGCTCGGCGTAGAGAGCTCTTATACTCCGCTTAATATATCTTTTATCTTTGCTTTGATTTGTGCTGGGCTAGTTTGGATTTACATTTGGCGAACTAGCAGTGGTTATGAACTAAGAGTAGCAGGAAAAAGCGAAAAAATATCTATTTATGCTGGTATTTCCTTTAAAAAGGTAACAATCATAACTGTGTTGGTTTCCGGAGCTCTGGCGGGAATGATGTCAGTAAATGAAATTATGGGAGTACATCATAAGCTACTCCTAGATTTTACCGCTGGGTTTGGATTTGCTGGCATTGCTGTATCTCTAATGGGTAGGAATCATCCCCTAGGCGTAGTTATTGCTAGTTTGCTGTTTGGATTTTTGTATCAAGGAGGAACAGAGCTTGCTTTTGCAAAATCAACTATCTCTAAAGAGATTATTCTGGTAATTCAAGGATTGATTGTACTTTTTTCTGGTGCTTTAAGTTATATGTTAAAACCCTATATTGAAAAAATATATTTCTTATTTTATAAATAAATTATGCAAGAGCAATTTGTTTTTGTTTTACAAATCTTTGATTCTGCTATAAGGATTGCTGTACCTTTGATACTTGCAGCTACTGCTGGATTATTTGCAGAAAGGAGCGGTATAGTGGATATTGGTCTTGAAGGTAAGATGCTAGCAGCTTGCTTTGCAGCAGCAGCTATAGCGGCTATTATAGGCAATGTGTGGCTAGGTTTGTTAGGTGCGATTGTTATATCTACATTACTTAGTATGCTACATGGCTTTGTTTGTGTTACTCACAATGGCGACCACATTATCAGCGGCTTAGCAATCAATTTACTAGTTTCTGGACTTACTGTTGTCATAGCTATCGCTCTTTTTCATCAAGGAGGATTTACACCTACACTCCTAGATGAGCAAAGGTTTACTCCTATAACATTCTTTTTTGTAGATACAATAGGGACTATTCCATTTCTAGGTGATTTATATAAAGAGTTGATTTCAGGGCACAATATTTTAGTTTATTTTGCTTTATTAGTGCCATTTTTAGCACAGTTTATTGTTTTTAAAACAAGGTTTGGTCTTAGGCTTAGAGCAGTTGGAGAAAATCCGCAATCGGTAGACATAGCTGGTATTTCGGTTGCTTTTTTAAGGTATAGAGCTTTAATTTTTACAGGTATATTGACAGGTGTTGCTGGAACTTATATTTCTACTGCTCAAAACGCTTCATTTATTAGAGAGATGACCGCAGGGCAGGGATACATAGCTTTAGCTGCTTTAATTTTTGGTAAGTGGAAACCTTATAACGTTTTATTCGCTTGTTTATTGTTTGGGTTTTTGGACGCCCTTTCTATTCGTTTGCAAGGAGTACGAATTTTAGGATTTAGAGAGATTCCTTTGCAATTTGTGCAAGCCCTGCCTTATATTTTGACAGTTACCTTGCTAGCAGGGTTTATTGGCAAAGCATTGGCACCTAAAGCAATTGGACAGCCTTATAAAAAAGAGAGTTAGAGTTATTTAAGGAGTGTAATAATTTTATAATTGAAATTTAAAATAAGATGAAAAATATTAGCTTTATGGATACTTCTTTTCGTGATGGGTTTCAATCTTGTTACGGAGCGAGGGTTTTGACAGAAGATTTTTTACCTGCACTAGAAGCTAGTGTAGAGGCTGGAATTCGGCATTTTGAAGCGGGAGGAGGAGCTAGGTTTCAAAGTTTGTTTTTTTATTGTCAGGAATCTGCTTTTGATATGATGGATCAGTTTCGTAAAAAAGCAGGCAAGGATGCTAATTTACAAACACTATCTCGGGGTATCAATGTAGTAGCTCTAGTACAGCAACCTAAAGATATTATAGAGTTGCATGCTAAGATGTTTCGAAAGCATGGAATTCAAACTATTAGAAATTTTGATGCTCTCAACGACATAGAAAACTTACGTTTTTCTGGAGAAGTAATTAAAAAACACGGATTGCACCACCAAATTGTAGTTACTATGATGGATCTTCCACCAGGTTGTCAGGGCTATGCTCATTCTACGCAATACTATGTTGCTAAAATCAAGGAAATCGTTAAATCTGATATTCCATTTGATTCTATTTGTTTTAAAGACGCTAGTGGTACCGCTAATCAAAAGAAAGTTTATGAAACATTGAAACAGTCTAGGAAAATTGTACCTGCTAATACTATCTTATGGTTTCACACACACGATACGGCTGCTAGTGCTATTGCGCAGAATTTAGCCGCTCTTGAAGGAGGTGCAGATGGTATAGATTTATCTCAAAGCCCTTGTAGTGGAGGAACTTGTCAAGCGGATATAATTTGCATGTGGCATAACCTCAAAGGCACAAATTATAGTTTAGATCTTGATATAGATAAGATTAGAAAAGCAGTAGAAGTCTTTGAAGATTGCATGAAAGATTATTTTTTACCTCCAGAGGCAACAAAAACTTCTTATATGATTCCCTTATCTCCTATGCCAGGAGGCGCCTTGACTGCCAATACTATGATGATGAGAGACACTAATACTTTGCATCTTTACAACGAAGTAATTCAGGAGATGGCACATGTAATTCAAAAAGGTGGTTACGGAAGCTCTGTAACTCCTGTATCACAATTTTATTTTCAACAAGCATACGCTAATGTAACACAAGGTAAGTGGGAAAAAATTACCGATGGTTATGGTAATATGATACTAGGGTATTTTGGCAAAACACCTTCAGCGCCTGACCCAAAAATTGTAAAAATTGCGTCGCAACAGCTAGATAAACCTCCTTTTGTAGGCAACCCATTATCAATACTAGAAAATGCTATTCCTAAAGCAAAAAAGATTTTAATAGATAATAATTTAGAAGTTAGCGATGAAAATATTTTTATTATTGCTAGCTGTGAAGAAAAAGGTTTACAATTTTTACTGGGGAACGCAACGCTAGGGGTTCGTAAAAATACAGAGCTTAAAAAGACAGTCAATATACAAAGTCCTAATGCATCTGCTACTCCACAAACATACAGGGTAAAAGTAGACGGTATGGTTTATTCTGTAGAGGTTGCTAAGGGTAAAACAGAGATTCAATCTTCTGTCGCAGCAAAGAGCAATGCAGATGTTACTAGCTCTAGCAGTGATAGTGAAATCATTACCTCTTTTGCTCCGGGTAGCGTATTACAAGTTTTAGTATCCCTAGGACAAGAAGTAGATGAGGGCACGTTGCTTTTGGTACTAGAAGCTATGAAAATGGAAACTCCTATCAAGGCACCTAAAAAAGGCAGAGTAACAGAAATATTTGTTGTTGTAGGGCAGAGTGTGCAAACAGGTAATAATTTGATTGCTTTAAGCTAAGAATACAATAGGAAAAGCAAATATTTGAAAACTTTATAATAGACACACAATGAAATTTTATGTTATTGCAAATCAAAACTCCAGATGAAAAAAGAGTAGATTTAAGAAAATGCTTGCAAAGTGGAAAACTACTACAAGCTCCTGGTGCTTTTTCTCCTATGGTAGCTATGGAAATAGAAAAAGCAGGGTTTTCTGCTGTTTATATTTCTGGTGCGGTAATTTCTGCAGATTTAGGATTGCCAGATATTGGTTTGACTACTCTCAGTGAGGTAGCCTCCAGGGGTAGACAGATAGCTAGAGTAACTAATTTACCTTGCATTATTGATGCTGATACTGGTTTTGGAGAGCCTATGAATGTTGCTCGTGCGGTAGAATTTTTTGAAGATGCTGGTATAGCAGGATTGCATTTAGAAGACCAAATTCATCCTAAAAGGTGCGGACATTTAAACCATAAAAGTATTTGTTCTATAGAGCAAATGGTAAAGAAAATTAAAACTGCGCTACAGGCTAGAAAGGATAAAAATTTTTTGATTATTGTTCGTACTGACGCTAGAGCAGTTGAGGGAATGCAAGGAGTATTGCAAAGAATAGCAGCTTATGTAGCAGCAGGAGCAGAAATGATTTTTCCTGAAGCTATGCCAAGCCAGCAAGAATTTATGGAGGTTTGCAAGGCAACTGCTATTCCTATACTCGCTAATATGACGGAGTTTGGTAAATCAGAATTATTGGATGTCAAACAACTAGCTCTCACAGGAGTTAAGATGGTAATTTATCCGGTTACCTTGTGGAGACTAGCAATTGCCGCTAGCGTTGGAGGCTTAAAAGAATTAAAAACCAAGGGACATCAAAGAGAGCTGCTTGCAAAAATGCAAACTAGAAAAGAGCTCTACGAGACTCTTGGTTACAAAAGATACAATCAATTTGATCAGAATATTTTTAATTTTACTATTTAATATATGAACATACAATACGGTTTAGCGGGAGTTTTAGTAGATAAAACGGCTATATCCAAAGTAATGCCAGCAATCAATAGTTTAACTTACAGGGGTTATCTCGTACAGGATTTAGCACAAAAATGTAGTTTTGAGGAGGTTGTTTATCTTTTATTACAGGGTAAACTTCCCAATAAACAAGAGTTATCAGATTTATGTAAGCTAGAGAAAGCAAAAAGAAATATTAACTCTAGACTACTAGATTTATTAAAATCTATCCCCCCTACTGCGCACCCTATGGATGTAGTGCGCTCGGCTGTTAGCTATATAGGTATCCAAGGCGAGTTAAGTGAGAATGATTACGAAAAAGCTGTAGAGCTAATTGCTATGACTCCCGTTGTGATTAGTATTTTTCATCGTCTTAGGAAAGCATTACCCGTAATTTTACCAGACGAATCTTTGAGTTTTATAGAAAATTTTTTTGCTATGTGCTTAGGAGCAGTGCCTGAGCCTGAGATTATTAAGGCATTGAATGTTTCTCTAATACTCTATGCAGAACACTCTTTTAATGCTTCTACTTTTGCTGCTCGCGTCATCACTAGCACTAATTCTGATATTTATTCTGCTATTACAGGCGCTATAGGAGCGCTAAAAGGAGAGCTACATGGCGGTGCAAACGAGGCAGTAATGCATAATTTTATAAAAATTAAAGAGGCAAAAAACGCAGAGCAATGGATACTGAATGCACTAGCAATAAAGCAAAAGGTAATGGGTTTTGGACACAGGGTTTATCGCAAGGGAGATAGCAGGGTGCCTATTATGAAAGATGTGTTTTTTGATATTGTGTCTCTAAAAGGTGGAGAAAAATGGCGACAAATGTATGAAATTTTAGAAAAAGTTATGGTAGAAAAAAAAAATATATACCCTAATTTAGATTTTCCTACAGGTCCTACTTATTATTTAATGGGGTTTGAGATAGATATTTTTACTCCGATTTTTGTGATGTCCCGTTTGAGTGGTTGGTCTGCACATATTTTTGAGCAACAAGCAAACAATAAACTAATTCGCCCATCTAGCGTTTACATAGGTGAAGAAGTGAGACCAGTGCCTTTGATCGCAAATAGATAAAATTTTACTACCTTTCGAAAACCCTTTTATTCTAGTTTGGATAAAATTACTGTAGGTAGCTCAATTTAGCAAATTCCTGATGAATTATGAAGAATCGGATTGATTTTCCAAGTTCCGTTGGAGAAGATCTCCATTTGATGACAAGAAGGAAATTTCATTTTCCTATCTAAAACAGATCCTCCCGAGTTTACGCAACTCATGGTATGATTGGCTAGAGTAAAATTTCTAATCCAGTTTTCGTGTATATGTCCATGAAAATAAGCAACAAATTTATCTTTCATTAGCAGTTTTTCTAGTTTTTTTGTTTTACTTAATCTTCTAAAGTAAGCTTCTTTTTTGCTATCTGCTAATCCTAGCGGATAGTGTCCAAAACCTATTTTTTGGTACGAGGAGTCGCTTTTAATTTTTTGATGATATTCGTCAAAAAAATTTTTACTTAATTTACCTCTTGCAGAAAGAATATTGGGAACGGCCATATCAAAAAATACAAGTTGGAACTTGTTAGCTATCTCTATAGTATGAATAGATTTTTTTTCTCTTTTGCTCCAAGAAAAGGGACTGTTTTCACTAAAATATTTTTCAAATCTTTCTTCGTCTGTAATTTTTTTTAGATAGCGATCATGATTGCCAGCAATAATGATGGTTTTTTGTTTAAAAAAATAGTATTTGATTTCTTTTTTTGCTTGCTGGAATTCTTCATCAAAAGCAAGGTTACTCAAATCTCCTGTAATTACCAATAGATCACAACCTTGTTGTTCAATGTAGGTAGCCAAATTTTGAAAAAAATCTTTTCTTCTAGCATTGATAAGATATTTTTTTTTGATGGTTTCATTCCAATAGCCTAGTAATCTTTTATTCAGTAAATCTTTTTTTTGCAATTTTGGACAAGAATAATGTAAATCAGAAATATGAATAAAAGAAAAAATTTTTTTCATTTTAAAAATTTAAGAATAAAAGTGTTTATAAAATATTGTTTTTATATAAAAAATAAACTAATATTTTATAGAAATAAGTCTAAACTATAGAGCATACAATTTCAATGAAATTAGTAGGGTTAAGAAAGATTCCTCAGAATAAAATTTTTGGCAAGGGAGATGTTTTTGTGCTTTTTGGAGAGCTTTTTGGTAAGGGATATGCTAATGGATTGATCCAACAAGCTAGAGCTCATCAGATGCAAATTATCGGAATCACTGTAGGCAGAAGAGATGCTGCAAGGAATTTGAGAGAGCTAACTTCACAGGAGTTGCAAGCAAGCGAAGCAAATCTGGGAGGTAAAATTATCAATATTCCTTTAGAAGCAGGGTTTGATTTAGAGCAAGTAGATGGTAGTTCGCTTGTAGATGTAGTTAATACTATAGACAAAAAAGATTGGAAAAATGCCAAGCTTGATCGGCAACATATTCTTGCTTGCAAAAAACAAGCAGAAGCAAAGTTTGCAAAAATGCTTCAAAAAACAATGGAGATGCTCTATGAAAAGATTCCATCACAAAAAAATATATTTTTTGCACATACTATGGCAGGAGGGTTTATTCGCTCTAAATTACTTTTTTTGATTGCTAATAGGGTGTTTAAAGGCAAAGGAGTAAGGCATGAATCTTCTGGAGAGTTTTGGAAGAGCGATCTAGGTCAACTTTGTTGTGAGAGTTTTTATAGCGTCACTGCTGATACATTTCATTCTTTAGTTATATCTTCTCAAAAAATTAGAGAGCGCAACGAAGCACAAGGTAAATATGTTTTTTATAGTGCTTACGGTTATCATGGAACAGAAATTTTGTTAGATAATAAGTTTCAATGGCAAACATATATTCCTTATCAACAAGGACATGCAAAAAAAAGGTTAGAAAACTATGCTAGAGAGTTTGCTGCTCAAAACATTAATACAGTAGTTTATAACTGCCCAGAGATACGTACAGATTCTAGTGGTGTTTTTGCTGGCGTAGAATTACCTTTGCTTGTTTTAATTACTGCCCTCAAGAAATTTCATCCGTCGTCTTGGACAACTAGTAAAATCAAATTTTATCAAAATTTACTTAAAGATGGCGTAGAATTAGATGAGATACTTTATGATTTAGAAGTCAAAATGTCTTGTGAAATTGCTAAAAAATCTTTTATTTTTGAGGATTGGCCTACAGAAAATAATAAAGAAATTAGCAATTTACTAATAGGAACTTCAGAACAAATTAACTTGCAACATAAAAACAATAAGGATTTAATTTCAGATCATTTAAGTAGGCTAACAATCCAGGCTACAGGACATTTGATTTTTGATTATGCTTCTAATTATCAACAAGCAGTTATTTGGCTTGGTCACGATATTGTAGTTAAAAAACTGTCCCAACTCTACCCAGCATAAATGAAAGCATTAGCAAGGAAACCAAGCTGGCTCAAGGTAGCTATTCCTTCTGGCGAAAAATATCATTTTATCAAACAAAAAAGGAAAAGCTTAAATCTTGCTACGGTTTGTGAGGAAGCTAGGTGCCCTAATATTGGTGAGTGCTGGTCATCTGGTACAGCCACTTTTATGGTGATGGGAGATAGTTGTACTAGGGGTTGTCGGTTTTGCTCTGTTATTACAAAAAAATATCCCGAGTCACTAGATCCGCTGGAGCCTTTGAAGTTAGCAGAAACATTAGCGCAAATGAATTTAGACTATGTAGTAATTACTACTGTAGATAGAGATGATTTAATCGACCAAGGGGCACAACATATTAGGGATTGTATTGAGAAAGTGCAGGAGTTTAACCCTGATATGCTTGTAGAGATTTTGATGCCAGATTTTAGAGGAGAATTAGGTTTAGTAGATAAAATTATTGATAGTAGGCCTGCGGTGATGGCGCACAATATAGAAACCGTAGAGAGACTAACACCTCGCGTAAGAGATAGACGGGCTACTTACAGACAATCTTTGAGAGTGCTAGAATATATAAAAAATAAAAACTTAATGCACTATACAAAATCTTCTATTATGCTAGGTTTTGGAGAATCAAAAAAAGAAGTTTTACAAACAATGAATGATCTCAGAGGAGTAGGAGTTGATTTTTTTACGCTAGGACAATACCTCAGACCAACTAAGCATCAATTGGAAGTTAACGAGTATGTTTTGCCGTCTGTATTTGATTTTTATCGTGATGAGGGACTAAAGATGGGTTTTCGTTATGTAGCTAGTGGTCCTCTAGTTCGTAGCTCTTATAAAGCAGCTGAGTTTTTCCTTCGAAGTATTATTAGGGAAAGACAATAATGCGGTTGCAGATAATTTTTTTCTTTTTCATAATTTTAACTATTTTTGTTTTTTCTAATTTATTTGCTATAGATTTGAAACTTATTAAAAAAGAAACAGTAAATTCGGTAGATTTTTTTTACAGATTTAGTGATTCGGCTAATCGTGAAATTGAGCTTGTCTTTGAGTTGAGCAGAGATCTTGTTCGGCGCTCTGCGCAAGATATTCCTAGCCTAGTGCTATTGCATCAAAAAATTCATACAGAATTACCTAGCTTAGCCTATAAAATAGCGGCAGAACAATTAACTGCTACAGCAAACGAATATTATCGTCATGTAACAGATATTGAGCATACTGTCTGGCAAGCAAAACGTAATTTAGGTCAAAATTTTGAGTTAGCGTTTCAGTGCCCAGAGCAAATTCTTGTCTATGATTTAGAGTTTACAAAAGATGTAAAATTTTCTTATCATCATATTTTAAAAATGCAATCTTGTTCGTTTGAGTTTAATACAAAAAAAGCTTACGCTGATTTACTCAAGGACATAAAACAAAAAATACAACAAACTAAAAAGATTTTAATTAACGAAGTGATTTATGAAGTCCAGCAAACAGAAGATGGATTTAAAATTTACTATGAAATTCCTGCAGGATTGACAAAACAACAAGGTCAAAAAATAATCAATTCTATCGAAAAAACGCAAAAGACAATTACTAATATTCAAGCTCTTTTTAACCAAAAACAAGAAAAATTAAAGGTGTATTTTCAGGAGCTAGTACAATCTAATAAAGATTTTTTAGCAATTATCAAAAGATCTCAAAAAGACCTGATTAAAAACATTGCTCAAGCTCTCACCAATAAACAAGAAGAAGAATATTACAAATATTATCTTAAAATTACAAAAAACAATCAAGGACATAGTATTCATCCAGACTACGAAAGGCTTGTCAAAAAATATCAACCACTTATGCATCAAGTAGCATTTTCTTTAGATGATTCTTCTTTGTCTCAAAGGCAGCTAGCTAATAAATTGCTAAATTTTTTACAAGCCATTCCTTATGATGATTTAAAACAAAGGGATTTGGAATACTTTGCAGGGTTTATTACTCCTCCTATTTTGTTTGCTCAAAATAAAGGAGATTGTGATTCTAAATCAGTAGCTTTTTTAGCTATAGCTAAGAATTTATTTTCCAATACCAGAGGTATTTTAGTGCTTATTGCAAATCATGCCTTTGTTGGTTTAGAATTACAGCCACAAGGAAAAGAACAGGTACTAGAACATAACGGCATTGTCTATGTATTGGCAGAAGTCGTAGGTCCTGCTATACTATCTTTTGGAGTAATTGGAACAAGGAGCAAGGCAGCTATTAAAAAAAAAGAAATTGAAGAAATTATTACCTTCTAAAAACTTTTAATTATCTATCAAAGAAGAAGATAAACTGTAATTCTTATTTTGTTTTGCATTTTTATTGCAAGATTGAGTTATCTAGCTAGAGTATCACGAAGCACTATAACAGCTTATAGGGTATAATATTTACACAAGAAATTATAAGTTATTAAGGTTAAACTCAACAAAAACATTGCAAATAGTAAATTTTATGCAGTAAAAATAATAGAGTCAAATCCAAGACTGAGCTCTTGTGAGAGTTGATAAATATTTATCTTCTTGCTAATTTTATTTTTATCAAAATATAAATTCTACGCTATATTTGATATTTTTGTTTGATAGAATCTATGAGCTAGCATAGCACAAATTACTCCAATATAACATCCTATGACAACATCGCTGAAGTAGTGTGCGAGTAAAATTATGCGACTAGTAGCACCCAAGAAAATCAAAGTATAAAAAAACCATTTGTATTTAGGATAGAATAAAATTAGACACAGCATTAAAGTAGTAACTGTTTGAGTGTGCCCTGAAGGAAAGCTAGAAAAAGGGTATGCTATGTTGAGAGTGTCAAATTTTTGTATTTTTGCTTCTAAAAAATAAGTAGGGCGCACTCTGCCTATAGTTATTTTTAAGATTCTGATAATTATTCCACCGAGCAATAAAAATAGAAAAAGTGTTTTGCTTTGCTCTACTAATTTTTTTCTCCATTGCTGGATTTGGATTGGAGAAAAATTTTTGAGAGCAAAAAATTGTAAACTCCAAGATAGTACAAACAAAAAAATTATTATACTTAAGGCAAAACGACCATCTCCTAGTACTGAGAAGTAGTTAAAAATATTTTTCCATATTAAAAAATTGCCTTGGTCAAACCAAGCAATAAATTGATAATCTACAAACAAGAAACAAAGATAAGCTAAAAAAGCAAAAATCAAGAAAAGGCTAAAATGTATTTTTCCCATTGAGTTTTCTCTAAAAAATTTTCATACTTCTTTAGAGTATAAAAATTTTTATTGATAATGCTAACAAAAATATTATTAGAGCGCAGATTTTTACTGTTTTTATGTTATTTTGCCTTTTTGTTGATTTTTTTATTTGCAGGGTTAAATGCAGCATACCTAGTGGATTGGGATGAGAATGTTTATTCTGAGGCAAGTAAGCAAATGATTCAAAGAGGTGATTATTTAAATATTTATGTCAATGGTGATTTATTCCATGAAAAACCACCATTTTTTTTATGGCTACAGGTTTTAACTTACAAAATCTTTGGAATCAATGAATTCGCAGCTCGTCTGCCTTCCGCAATTTTTGGTTTTTTTAGTGTGTTACTTTGTATTTTTGCTGGTAGATATTTTTACTCTTTGAGATTGGGGATGCTGTGGGGGTTAATCTATATTACGAGCCTATTGCCAGCAGTATTGACAAAAAGCGCTACGCTAGAGGTTACTTTAAATTTTTGGATTGCATTAGCGATTGTTTGTTTATTTATTTGCGATGAGCAAAATAGTAAAACTTCACGGATCAAAAAATCCAAAAATTATTTTTTATTTTTGAGTTTAGCATCTATTAGCATGGGCTTAGCAGTGCTAACGAAAGGAATTGTAGGCGGCGTTATTCCTGTCTTTGTATTTATTTGCTATAAAATATTGCAGCGACATCCTAAAATACCTTTGTTAGATTTTTTTTATTCTAGTGTCTTATCTGTTTTAGTAGCTGCTAGTTGGTTTTTAGTAAATTTTTTAGTCTCTGGAGTAGAATATTTAACGCAGTCTATCGAATTTCAAAAGAGGCTTTTGTTTCAATCTGCACAAGGACATAGTGGTCCTTTTTATTATCATTTTATAGCTCTGTTTTTTGGTCTTTTTCCTTGGACCCCTTTTCTTTTTTCTTGTGTTAAAAAAAAATTTGCCTGGAATTTATTTGCTAGTCAAAACTGTCCAAAGGTACAAAAAAATTTTTTCTTATTGTGTATTTGTTGGGTAGTATTTGTACTTATTGTTTTTTCTTTTGTCAAAAACAAACTTCCTCATTATTCGGCATCTCTTTATTTCCCATTAGCCTTGCTTACAGCATTTGCTTTGAATAAACAACTGCAAGAAAATATATTTTCTAAACGAATTTTATTTTTTTTTTTGGGTTTTTGTTTGGCAATGGGAGGTATTTTTTTATCGTTGCATTTAGGCATGAGGTGGTGGTTAGAAAAATTAAGTATACCGTTTATTTTTCATTGGAAAATTTCTGTTTATTTTACAGGTACGGCTTTAATTTTTGGCGGAATTTTAGTTTTTATATTTTTTTTACAAAAAAAAAATATATTAGCAATTATTAGTCTGGCTATAATGAGCTTATGTTTGTCTCAAGGATTATGGAGATTGCAATTACCAATTTTTCAGCAGTTTTCGCAAGATATGCTGGTAGAGCAAGTTGCCAATTTACAGAAAACAGGCAAGGTAGTTTTTTATAAATTTACAGCAGTTGCTCCAATTTTTTATAACAATACTCCTATTCCTACTTTTGGCAGTTCAATTTTTTCGAGCCCAAAACTAGATCTTCATCAACCCATCGCAGAAAAAATTTATATTATTACTAAAGGAAAACAAAATAAGGAAAAATTAGAACAAGAATTTTTTTCTGTAATTTTTTTGCAACAAGCAGGAGATTTATATATTTATAAATTACACTAGAAGTGTAGTTTTTAAGGAGATACTAATTAGCAAGCAAAGATTAAATAAATAAAAATTTTTTTAAATATAATTTTTGATATAATATTTTACTTACATGATTATGTAATGCTAAACAAATTACTTAATTTCTAATGTTGGTTGCTGTAGATTTATAGTTTATGAATAGTTACAACAAACAAGATATTCGCTTTTTGCAACAGGCTATTTTATTGGCTAGAACAGGTATGGATAATAACGAAGGAGGTCCTTTTGGAGCAATAATAGTCAAAAACAATAAGATTATCGGACAAGGTTGTAATAGAGTTATTGCTAGCAATGACCCTACTGCACACGCGGAAGTTGTGGCTATTAGAGAGGCTTGTCAAAGTATCAATAGCTTTGTTTTGAAAGATTGCATTATTTATACTAGTTGTGAGCCTTGCCCTATGTGTTTATCAGCTATTTATTGGGCAAGGGCAGAAAAAATTTTTTTTGCTAGCACTCGTAAAGATGCACAAAAAATTGGCTTTGATGACAGCTTCTTATACGATGAAATTCCTTTAGCACTAGCAAAAAGAGCTATTCCAATTTTTGCTATTAAAATGTCAGTAGCTCAAGAACTTTTTGAAAGGTGGACAAATAAAGAAAACAAAACACCCTATTGACATGAGCATTGTATTGGAATTGCAAGGAATTTATAAAACTTACGGCTCTACGATAGCTAACCACGATATTAATTTAAAGGTAGAAAAAGGAGAGATTAGAGCTTTATTAGGAGAGAATGGAGCTGGAAAAAGTACATTGGTTAAAATAATTTATGGGGTCACAGCATCAGATAGTGGTAAAATTTACTGGAAAGGAGAGCTTTTAAAAAGAGACCATTTTGACCTCTCTAAAGAACTTGGGATTCAAATGGTGTTTCAACATTTTTCTTTACTAGAGTCTTTTACAGTAGCAGAGAATATTGCTTTGAGTTTAAAGACCACGGCTAAAAAACTGCATCAGCAAATTACTCAAACTTCTCAAAAATATGGTTTCGATTTAAATCTTGAAGAAAAAGTTTTAAATTTATCAGTAAGTGAAAAACAACGAGTTGAAATTGTGCGGGTTTTGATTCAAAATCCTCAACTATTGATTTTAGATGAACCTACTTCTGTTTTAAACCCCATAGAAATTGAGCGTTTTTTTAAATTTTTAAAAAAATTATCACAAGAAGGTTGTAGTATTTTGTATATTAGTCATAAATTAGATGAAATCAAAGCGCTTTGTCACAGTGCTACTATCTTACGCAAAGGCAAGGTTATTATGCACTGCGACCCTACGAAAGAAACCAAAACAACCCTTGCTGAAAAAATGATGGGGCAAAGATTGGGAGATTTAGAAAGAAAAAAAATAACAAATAAATTCCAAAAACAAGACAACTTTTTTGAAGTTAATAATTTATCACTAACTACACAGGGGCAAAATATTAGCATTAGCAAGATTAATTTTACTATTAAACCAAAGGAGATATTGGCTATTGCAGGAGTAGCTGGTAATGGACAAAAACTATTGCAAGAAGCTTTGTTTGGTTTAGTTAGCTGTCAAGCAGAGGGGCAGATTTTATTTCAGGGTAAAGATATTGGAAAACTTAGTCTCAAACAAAGAAGGCAAAGACAAATGGCATTTGTTTCAGAAGAAAGATTAGGTATCAGCGCTGTTCCCGAGATGGATTTAGTACAAAATAATTTTCTTACTTCTTATATGCATAAGAGAGATTATTTACAGAATTGTTTGATTAACTACAAAAAAATTAACGCAGATTCTAGTAAGATTATTAAAGATTTTGAAGTTGTTGCGCCTAGTACAAAAACAGAGGCTAGGAGTCTTTCTGGAGGAAATTTACAAAAATTTATTGTAGGAAGAGAGATTTTTACAACACCCAAGTTGCTCATAATTGTAAATCCTACTTGGGGCGTGGATGCAGGAGCAAAAAAAAATATTCATCAAGTTTTGCTGGATTTAGCTGCTAGCGGGACTGCTATTTTACTTATTTCGCAGGATCTAGATGAAATTTACGAAATTAGTGATAGAATTGCGGTGCTGTTCAAAGGCAGGCTATCTTTGATTTATGATACTAAAGAACTAGATAACCAAAAAATAGGTTTATTGATGGGAGGTGAAGTATTAACTAATCAACAAACTCCAAACAAAAATGTTTGAAATAATTACAGTGCCTTTTGCTAGAGATAACTATGCTTATTTGCTACAAAGCGGCAAGCAGGTAGCTATTTTAGATGCAGGAGAGTCTCAGCCAATTCTTAATGTTTTGCAACAAAGAGGCTGGACTCCAAATTTTGTGCTTTGTACTCATTATCACCAGGACCATGTCGCAGGCAATATTCAATTAAAGCAACGTTTTCCTAGTTTAAAAATTTACGGACATCAAGACGCTAAAGGTAAAATTCCAGAGCAAACCCATTTTTTGCAAGAAAATGATGAAGTTGTACTAGGAGCTCTCAAATTACAGGTCATAGAAACTTTCGGTCATACCCAAACATGTATTAGTTTTTACGAAAAAAATGCTAAATTTTTATTTAGTGGAGATTGTTTGTTTCTTGCAGGATGCGGTAGATTGTTTGACGGCAGTGCTGAGCAAATGTATTTTAGTTTTGAAAAAATAAAAAAACTAGACCCAGTCACAAAAATTTATTTTGGGCATAATTTAAGCGCTAATAATTTGAACTTTGCTCTCACGTTGGAGCCTAGTAATCGCTTTATTCACAGAAGTATAGCCCAAGAGCGAAACAAAAATATTAGTTCACCTACTAGTTTAAAAACGGAATTGGCTATCAATCCTTTTTTGAGAGTGGATTCTGAGGAAATCAAACAATCTGTAAGCAAAAAAATCGGAGCAAGCACCACAGGCTATCTTGACTTATTTACTAAGATCAGATACCTTAAAGACCTAATTTAGCTACTAAATTTAGTTTATTGGTTTATCAAAATTATGGAAAAAATTACAAAAACAGAATCCGAGTGGCAAGAGCAATTAAGCAACGAGGAGTATAATGTCACTCGTCAGCAAGGTACCGAAAGGTCTTTTACAGGTAAATATAATTCACACTACGAAAAAGGGGTTTATTATTGTACTTGTTGCGATGCGGCTTTGTTTGCATCTCAGCATAAATTTGATTCTGGTACAGGTTGGCCTAGTTTTTATCAACCTATTCAAAAAGCAGCTATAGCTGAAAAAGTAGATCAGAGTTTCTTTACAAAAAGAACAGAGATCATCTGTAGTAGGTGTGATGCCCACCTAGGACATTCTTTTCTAGATGGACCAAAACCCACAGGAATTAGGTATTGTATAAATTCTGTTTCTTTAAAATTTAAAAATATAAAATAGGTTTATGAGAATTCTGTATTTTTTTTTGTTACTGATTCTTGTTTTGTTTGCTAGTTGTTCTGTTGTAATCAAAGATTTTACACAATATTCTTCTATCAGAGCAGGTAAAGCCCCAATAATACCTGCTCTGAAGAGCATTCAAACCACTCAAACTAAAATTGCACTTTACAATATTGAGGATAAAACTGTAAAAAATGGTAGCTCTGCTATTAGCAATATAGCATCGAGTTTGATTAGAGAAATACTCACCCAAACAAATGTAAGTATTATTGACCGCTCTGCCATAGCCAAGTTTAGTGATGAGGCTATTTTATCTGCTAGTACATCTGGGAAAGATCTAGAGTTTGCAGTAGCACAGTACGCCATCAAAGGACAAATAGATAATACGAATAGCTACTCGCTTTATAAAAATGGATATTATGAAACTATTCCTGGATATACAGCGCAGTCTGCTGATGGTAGTACGTACTATGTACCGGTAAAAACGATTTATCATCCTCCTCTTTGCATCTATACAGGCGAGGTACAAGGTAGGTTTGAAGTTTATACCTTACCTAGGTTAGAGTTAATTTTGAATATTCCTTTACATGGCAAAGGCTCCAAAACAGTAACTGCGCACAATTTCAGTAGAATTTGTAATGATCAGAATGTACGAGCGACGAGTTTTCAAATAGCAGTAAAAAATGCTATTACTAGCAAAGATCAGAAAAAATTATTGAATCAATTTGCAGCTAAGGGTTATATCAGAGATATTAGGCGTCATCGCAAAAAGAATAAGTATATTATACAGGTTACGCTAGGCAATAAAAATGGCATAACTCAAAACGGCACTCTCAATGTTTATCGTCAAAAGAATCAACTAGATCATCTTTCAGGCAAAGTAAAAATAGTAAATATTATTATTGCTGAGGCAAGAATATCTCAGTTGGTAGCAGATGATTATGCTTGGTTGGTAGTAAAAAATAAAGACGAAGCAAAAAAGATTTTGATTGGTGATGTTGTAAGAGTTATTTATTAGATATAAAAACTATGTTTGGATTAGGAATAGGAGAGTTATCTATTATTTTGGTGATAGTTATTGTAGTGTTTGGGGCAACTCGTTTGCCTATGATAGGATCTGGTTTGGGCAAAGGTATTAAAAACTTTCGCTCGGAGGTAAAAACAAAAAACAAAACAGAGACCAACAAGAAAGAGAAAATAGAAAGTAAAAAACAGAAGTCTTAATTTTATTAAATTTTTGTTACTATGTATTTTTTGATTAAGTTGGCGAGGGAGGGAATTGAACCCCCGACACGGGGATTTTCAGTCCCCTGCTCTACCGACTGAGCTACCTCGCCCTGCATTATTTTCGGAGGTTTTACTCTATACTTGCAAAAATCTCACATTTTTGCAAACAAAAAATTACTAATTTTGCGTAATTAGCGAAGTTTATAGCCTCTGACTTTGACGACAAGAAGTAATTGTGATTGTTGTAGCAAAGCTTTGTAAAAAAAATTGTGCTCTAAAAATAAATCAAAATTTTAGTATGTTTTTAGGATTTTTGAGCTTTGAACTGGTCTTTGTTAGTAGCTGTTAGATTAGACAAACTCAATGTAAATTCTACGGTTATTCCCACCTTTATTTTTTATTTTAGTGATGGCAACTTTACCAATTTCTTGGATATTTTTGACATGTGTACCTCCACAAGGCTGTAGGTCAATCCCTGTAATATTTACCAAGCGATATTTATCTTCAATGCTAGGTGGTAAAACTTTTGCCGTCCGCACTAATTTTGGATTTTTTTGTAATTCTTCTTTTTGCCACCATTCGTAATCAATTTTTGCTCCATTAGTAATTAAGATATTTAAATTATCTGATAGTTGTTTTTTATCTAGTATGTTTTTTTTTAAATTAAAATCCATACGAGATTTATCTGCTCCGACAGCACAACCAGTAATATCAGCATCGATTAAGCTACAAATAACGTGCATACAGCTATGCATTTTCATTAGTTGGTATCTCCTTTGCCAATCTATTTGAAGCTGTAGCATATCTTCATTATAACTAATAGGTGTTTCTAAATGATGACAAACATTTCTTTGGGAGTCGTTGGTAGTATTTAAAATACGGATTTTTTTTCCAGATGATGTTGTGATTTCTCCTATATCTCCTGGTTGTCCTCCACTTTGAGCGTAAAAAATAGTTTTATCAAGAAATACTATATTTTCTCTAATATGTACCACTTTTGCTATTATTTTTTTTAAATAAGCATCTTCTTCGAATAGTTTTTTTGTTTTCATTGTTTTTAATATTACTTTACAATAGACCACCGTTAAATATAATTTATGTTACTAGCATGTTAATATTGACAAAGCAAAACATTTGCTTTGAGTCTTGCATTCTGCTAGCTTACTCAAAATAGGTTTTTTTTTAAATGGATAATATCAATATAGAAGTAGCTTTAGAAAGTATTATTAAATTTGTACAAAGAGACCCAGAGCTATCTACAAGTTTGCTTGAAGCAAAAGAATACTTCGCTAAAGTATGTGGTAAGATTCAATCTGTTGATGTCAATTATCAAAACCGTATTAATTGTTTTTTAAATTGGTTTTTGTTTGATTGGAGACTCAAGAATAATTATTCTGTATTTAAAACAATCGTTAGTAAATTTGGTGAGAAGGGATTGCATTCTTCTTGTTACCAGTTTTCTGATAATATACATTCTCTTTTTATTTTCTTAAAAGAACGAAGATCTGGGTATTTAATTTACGATTTATTTTCGAAAACAAAGTATCTAATCAAAAAAGACAGTTTTTTTCAAACAGTTGAAAAAAAATCATGTTTTGAAACAAGAATTTTTACCATCAATCAACTTAATTGTTTTAGTAATTATTTAATTCTGCACCCTATAGGCGCTATGAGTTATATACAAAGAGCTGTAAAAAATTGTAAGAATCAATCTAGTAATTTAAGCGAGTTATTGCTACAGTTACATAGATCTTATTATAAATGGCACACTTACAAACATTTTTCACTGAAACAAATTTACAGTGATTAGTCAAAATCAAGATTGGCAAAATACAAAATTTTATTTTGAAAATATTCCAGAGCCATTTGAATGGTTTCAGCAATTTCCTATTTGGCAATGGCAAGAAAAACTTTCAAAATTTTTACAAGATTTTTTTGCTAATTTTGCTACAGATTTCAATGTAGAGTCAATCAGCTCGTCTGCTAAAATTAACAATGATGTTTATTTTTTCCAAGCCACACAACTGCAAAACGAAGTTTATATTTCTTCTTTAGGAATTTACCTTGGTAAAGGGATCAAAATAGACGCAGGGGTCACCATCAAACCATCTTGTGTAGTTTTAGAAAATAGCGTAATTAGACAATCGGCTTATTTAAGAAGCAATACTATTGTAGGTCAATTTTGCACTATTGGACATGCCACAGAAATTAAAAATTCTCTTGTTTTTGGACATAGCGAATTTGGACATTTTAATTATATAGGAGATAGTTTGATAGGCTCTTATTGTAATCTAGGTGCAGGCACTATTTTATGCAACTTACCTTTTCGCAAAATAGCTCAAAAAAAGAAAAACGAATTCCATAGTTTTGGTTTCTCTTGTTTTGGACAAAAAATTTTAGCTACTAAAAAGGGAGTTGTGCTAGGAGACGGTTGTGAAACAGGTTGCAATAGTACGCTAGGACCTATGAGTTTTTTAGGCAAAGAATCTATAGTTTTCCCGAATATTTATGTTTCAAAAGGTGTTTATCCACCAAAGAGTGTGTTTCAAAATTCTTGGGACTATAGCAAGTTAAATCTTGCGTTGCCTTAGAAGATAATGTGTTAAGGAAGAGCTAGTTTACCAAATTTTTTTTTTGTTAGAGAAAACTTGTTTGTTTTTTGAAATTTTTCGTAGGCAAAAAAAGCAAAAGCTGCCGCTTCTTTGGCATCGGCATCTAGGTTAAAAACTTCCGTGAAGTCTTTTAATTCAAAAGGAGCAAATTCTATTTGTAAATATTCCATCAACAGCGGGTTGTGTAATCCTCCACCACTTACTGCTACCACAGAGTTTTTAATTAAATATTTTTTACAAATATTTGCAATAGTTGTAGCACTCAAAAAAGTTAAAGTTATTAAAATATCCTTCCAATCTAGTTTAGAGTATTTATGCAGAATAGTTTTTAAAAATTCTTCTCCAAAATCTTCATATCCTGTGGATTTAGGTGGTTTTACAGAAAAAAAAGGGTGTGCTAAAAGTTCTTGTAGCAATGATAAATCTATCTTTCCTTGCCTAGCAAAATTCGCATCTTTATCATAAAAAAACTCTCCCTTAGTCTTCCAAGTCACTAATAAATTAAGCAAGATATTCGCAGGACCAGTGTCGCTAAATACAAGACCTTGGTTTGTTGTTATAGAGAAGTTGGCAATACCTCCCAAATTTAAAAAGAGTATTGTTTCTTTTTTTTGTGTTTGTAGATATTGATCAAAATAAGGTACCAAAGGAGCTCCCTCGCCTCCGCTAGCAATATCTGCTGCCCGAAAATCAAATACTACTGGTATTTTTGTTCTTTGAGTGATAATATCTGCTTCTCCAATTTGCAGCGTACATTTTGATCCTTTGTGATAAATTGTTTGCCCGTGACTAGCAATCAGCCCAATTTTTTGTGCTAATGATTGTTTGTTGATATATTTTAAAATACAATCTGCAAAGAATTGTCCTAATTCGTAGTTTAGCTCAGATATTTGTTGAGCTTTTTTTTCTCGTATAGTGGTTAAGATTTTTGTGCGCATATTTTTAGTAAAAGGAAAAAAAGCATAATTATGAAATTCCATACTAAAAAAAAAAGATTTGCTTTGAAAGCTAATGTCTGCTAAATCTAATCCATCTAATGATGTTCCAGACATGAGGCCTAAAATTCTAATTTTTGTACTTTTGTAAAGATTGACTATATTTTCCATTCTTGGATTTTTATTTTATAAATGCGTTTACCCATTATACTTGGTTTTTCTGGTTATAGATTGACTACTGCAATCACCAGTTTACTAAAAGATACTCAAGCTCTGGGAGTGATACTTTTTTCTAATAATATAAAAGATAAACAGCAATTACGAGAGTTAATTTTAGACTTAAGAAATTTTGATCCTGAGATTCTCATTGCTATTGATTGCGAAGGAGGTGCTATTTGTAGATTTTCACGAGATATTCCAGTTATTGCTTCGGCTAAAGCGATGGGTAGGGAATGTAATTGGGGTCAAATCAAGCAAAATTTAGAAATAATGGCTCAGACTCTCTCTTTTTTTGATATTGATCTTAATTTTGCACCTGTTTTGGATCTAGAAAATAAAGATGCTGCCCAAGTTATTCAAAACAGAGGTTTTTTTCCTGACCCACAGCTTATTCGCCATTACAATGATATATTTGTCAGTGCACATCAAAAGTATGGGGTACATACTGTTGCCAAACATTTTTTTGGACTAGCTAAAATCAAACAAGATCCACATAGTTTTTGCAGTGTTTATGAAGGAACAGAGCAAGATCTAGCAATGGAATTTTCTTGTTATCAAGGTTTTTTAGAAAAAGAAGTTACTTTGGAGCAATCCATTATGACTAGTCACATTCTTGTGCCTAGTTTAGATACAAAAGAGCCTATTACCTTTTCGAGCAGTATTGTACAAACATACTTAAGGAATAAATTACAATTCAAAGGAATAGTTTTTTCAGATTGTTTGGAGATGGCAGCAAGTAGTAAGCTATATAACCCAAGTGATATAGCTCAAAAAACTCTATTAGCAAACCACGATATCTTGATTAGCTCAGGGCAAATAAAACCTCCATCTTTTATGAGAGCATTGGCTAAAGGGTTGCAAAGTTATTTACTCAAAGAACCAGAACAAGCAATGGTTTTAGCAAATAAAATAAAGTTTTGGAGGCAAAAAATAAAAGAAAACAAGGTCAAAACAACTAGTCTGCCAGATTATTGCCAAACAGTACAACTCAATAAAATTTTTGTGGAAAAGAAAATTTATTTTTGGATTAAAAAAATTACAGATTTTCAACTTGTTGCTTCAGCAGAACACAGTGATATTATAGAAAAATTTCAGGAGAATTTTCCTCAGCTAGAAGTTTCTGATCCAGCAGCAGCAGTAGATTTGCAGCAAAAAACTCTAGTGTTAGTTGTGAGTGATACGCTGCTTAAACAGGAGCAATTATATAAAAAAATAACAAACCTAATTTCTGCGGCATCACAAACCTTGATTTTAGCTGTTTCTACTAGTGCGTATTTGACTTGCAATGAGGAGTGGATTTTGTGGGGTAAAAATCATTTAATGCTAGACGCTTTATTAGAGCTTTTTAAAGAGAAACAGTGAATGCTATACTATTGAAACTACTAAGAAAAAAATGGATTTTTTATTTTATTATTATTGCGCCTCTTTTTTTTCTTGCTAGCAAAGTTATTCAAGGCAAAATAGGAGCCAATCCCCTAGAGGAAATTTTGCTTTATTTTGGCAATGTTGCCGCTTTTTTACTGCTAATTACTCTTTGGATCTCTCCTTTAGATAAGATTTTACCAAAAAAAATTCCTATTAGAGCTTTGAATATACATAAGAGATTGCTAGGAGTGAGTGCTTTTTTTTATGTATTTTTGCATTTTTTTGTTTATTTTTTGGATCAAGCAAGTCTGCAGATTTTCTTAGCTAGTTTTCAAAAAAAATTTGTAATTATAGGTTTTACTGCCTTTAGTATTCTTTTTTTACTAGCTCTCACCAGTTTTGATTTTGTCGTAAAGAAAATGGGAAAAAGAATCTGGAAAAGGTTACACAGATTGGTCTATCTCGTATTAATTTTGCTGTTTTTTCATATTACAAGCAAAAATAAAGGTGATTATCAAAAAGCAGTAATATTGCTAGTGCCTTTGTTACTAGCACAAATGCTACGGCTTTATTTGTATTTTAAAAAAAAATGGGTATAAAAAAGAAATTATTATTTTTAGATATTGATGGTGTTTTACTTAATTTTCATCAAGCTTTCACTAGTTTTTTAAAAAAATATCACCAAATTCGCTTACCTAAAGAATGTTTAGAGTTTCATACGCTCTGTGGCAATGATCGTTCTAAAAAACAGCAGTGCACTCTACAACCAGATATTTTACAAAAATATTCTATAGATTTTATGCAAAGTAAATATTTTACTTATTTAGAATCTTTAAATGACACACAAAGCTACCATCAACTAGCGCAAAGTTGTAGAATTTTTTTAGTTACAAATATTACCGAAGAGCTGAAGCAACAAAGAATCAAAAATTTAAATTTGAGAAATATTGTTTATGAAGAAATTTTTTTTGCGGGAGAAGAAAAATTTAATAATCCCAATTATCCTTCTAAGCACCAAGTAATTCAAAAAAAAATTACCAGCGATGACGAAGTTATATTTTTAGATGATTTGCCTGTAAATTGTGCTTTAGTTAAAAAAAAAATTCCTCAAGTTAAAGTTTTTTTGCTAGATAAAGCATATAATCAAGGTGAGTTACCCCAAGAGTGTATTCGTGTCAAAAACTGGCAAGAGTTTGTAAATTTAGTATTGTAAAACTTTGTATTGTTAATTTTTTTTTTTCGGTATATCGTTACGACAGGTTACTTTTATTAAGTTAATAATGATCACAACAGAGCAAATAAAGAAAAAAATAGAGGAATTTATTCAGGGAGCTGATGTAGTTGTAGAAGATTTACGAGGAGATCAAAAACATTATGGTGTAGATGTGGTAGCTGAGGAGTTTAAAGATAAAAGTATTATTCAGCAACACCAAATGATTTACGATGCACTAGGAGATGCGATGCAAGATAATATACATGCTCTAAGAATTAAAACATCTTCAAGATAATTATATGGAAACCAACGAATTGATACTAGATACGGTGGTTACTGAAACAAATGTTTTAGAGTTAATTCAAAGACAGATTAAGTCCAATCCTGTACTAATTTATATGAAAGGCAATGCGTTATTGCCCCAGTGCGGGTTTAGTGCCCAAGTAGTAGAAATTTTTAATCGCCTAGGGGTCAAGTACAAAACTTTTAATGTTTTAAATCATTTTCCTATTCGGGATAAAATAAAACAGCTTGCTAATTGGCCCACTATTCCGCAGGTTTACCACAATGGAGAATTTCTAGGAGGCTGTGATATTATTATTGAAATGTATCAAAACGGAGAGTTGGCGAAGAGGCTTGGAGTGGAGTAAATCTTTATTGTATTCTCTCTACATATTCTCCCGTACGCGTATCTATTTTAATTTTATCACCCTCATTGATGAAAATAGGAGCTTGAATATTGGCGGTTGTTTCTATTTTTACCTCTTTCATAGCTTTTGACACTCTATCACCTTTGAGCCCAGCTTCGCAGCTTACAATTTTTAAGATGACAAAGTTTGGTAATTCTATTCCTACTGCTTGCTCATTATGTATCATTATTTTAGCTGATGAGCCTGCGGTTAGCCACTTCCAATTTTCTCCTATTTGCTCTTTAGTAATATTAATTTGTACGTAGGTTTCTGTATCCATAAATAGATAATCATTTTGATCTATATAAAGAAACTGCATATCTTTTTCTATGACATCAGCAGCAAGAAGTTTTTCACCTATTTTACAGGTTTTATCTAAATTTGTACCATTCAATAAATTTTTTATTTTTAATCTAGTAAAGGCTTGTCCTTTGCCGGGCTTGACGAATTGAGTATCTAGAATAATATGTGGTATTCCTCCTAAATCTATTCGCAATCCTTTTCTTAGCTTGTTGGCTTCGTAGATCATGACTTTTTTTTCTGCAAAAATTGGCTCAGATGTCCTAAAATAGAAGTCATTACCACAGAGCCCCAAATCAAAGGAATAGTGAATAGCGCACAAACTACCAAAAACGCTACTACTGGCATTATAAAGTCTATAATTTCTCTCATGTAATCGTCTAGATTTAAGTTAAATTAACCTAATACCAATGACAGATTATACCAAAGAAAGCAATATAAAATTCATAGCTCTTAAAAATAAGACAATTTTTTACTTTTAATTTAAGGCGCTAGCTCTGTGTATTCTCGTTAGTTGCAAGTTGTTTTTTAGCTTTTATTCCTAGATTCTCTAGGTTTTTGAGCTTACTTGTGAGGTTGCCTCTGCCTTGAGAGAGTTGGCTATGTGCTTTGTCATAAGATTTTTTAGAATTATCTAGAGCTTTGCCGATGTCTTGAAAATTTTTTAGAAAATCAACAAACTTTTCGTACATTCTACTAGCTTCTATCACAATTTTTTTGGCATTCTCATCTTGCCTTTCTAGATTCCAAATATTATGTACTATTTTTAAAAATCCCATCAAGCTCGTAGGGCTAAGTGGTATAATTCCTAGTTTAAAAGCTAGTTGATGAATAGTAGGCTCAGCTAAAATTAATGCAAAAGCCGGCTCAATAGGTATAAACATTACTACAGATTCTAACGAGCTATCAAAAATATCTTCGTATCTTTTGTGACCTAGCTCTTTGATATGGTTTTTAATTGCCTCTAACTGTGCTTTTTTCTCTTTCTCTTTTTGCAGCTCATCTTCGCTATGAATAAATTTATTGTAATGAACTAGGGAAACTTTAGAGTCAATGATAATTTTTTTACCAGCTGGTAGATGGATTATAATATCAGGTCGTAGGCGTTGCTGTGAGTTTTGTGTTATTATTTTGCTTTCTTTTTGAGAGGTGTATTCCCTACCTTTGACTAGACCTGAGTATTCCAAAACTCTCTCTAAAATCATTTCTCCCCAAGCACCTTGCTGCTGTTTGTTTCCTTGGAGTGTTTCTGTTAGTTTTTTTGCTTCTGTGCCTATAGTTTGGTTAAGATTTTTTAGTTGTAATAACTCGTTTTGGAGATGAGTTTTTGCTTCTATTGTCTTGTCTTGTGATGTACGGAATTGAGATTTAAATTCTGCAATATTTTGATTGAGTGGAGATAATAAGCTTTCTATTTGTTGTTTGTTGTGCTTAACTAAACTCTCGTTTTTTTGTTCTAAAATTTGTGTGGCAATATTCTTAAAATTGCTCTCTAGCAAACCTCCTAAGTTGTCTTTAGAATTTAATTTTTCTATTATTTTAGCATTTTCGATGCGTAAGCACTCTAGTTTTTCCCTTTGCTCTTGAATGATTTGCCTTTTATTTGCTAGTGATTTTTTTTGTAAGTACAAAAAAACAATAGCAACTACAAAACAAGTGATAAAAATTAGTACTAAGAAAATATCCATACCTACAAGAAATTTTTTTAAGTATTTTAGTAAGTGCTACATGATAACATCTTTTGATACTTGTTTTGTAGTTGTTATTTGTATAATTTATACAAAAATTTGTGATATTTGATGAAAAGATTTCAACAACAACCGATTTTATGATAACCTTGCCCTTATAAAACTTCAATAATTTGCAATGATTTAATGCTCAGAATAGAAATAGAAGAAATTTTTACCCAATTATTCTACAAGGAGCTTGCAGTAAGACGAGATGCCAAGAATCGTCTCTTTGAGCTAGAAGCAGATGGAGTAATTACCATAGAAATTTTAATTCCTCATCTTCACGGCGATAACATGTCGACAAAAATATATGCTATATCTGCTATCAGACGTATAAAATGTCAAAATAAACATAAGATTTTAGCAGATGCCTTTCTCAAAACAGATGATTTTATGCTTATTTCTATTTTTGTTGAAAACTTTACCAAGATGACAGATTTTTCTTTTGAGAAAGAGTTATTCCAAAAATTAACAATTTTAGAGAAAAAATATACAAAGGAGAGAAACGCACATAAAAAACAGCCACTGCTAATAATGAAGAATAACTACATTGTAGAAATTTTAAAATACCTACAAAAACTTGGTAGCTGTAAGAATCACAAGATACTTTTTGATTTATTGGAGTACAAAAACAAAGATGTTCGCTTTCATGCTCTTTATGCTCTTTCTAAAACAAACGCTCAAATATCTAAGGAGCTTTTAGCAAGAATTATCAAGGAAACTAGTGGTACGGTTAAGTATTTTGCAGAAGCGCTACTAAGTAAAAAATAGTCATGAGTAATTACCCTATTTTAGATAAATTAGTACATCCTAAAAATATCCGTTTATTAAATTTTAAAAAATTACAATCTTTGGTCCATGAGTGTCGTCAAAGAATTATTGAAGTTACTAGTCAAAAAGGCGGTCATTTAGCTTCTTCTTTAGGAACTGTAGAGCTTACTGTTGCTCTACTCAAAAAATTTGACCTAACAAACGATTGTATTATATGGGATGTAGGACACCAAGCCTATAGTTATAAATTACTTACAGGTAGAAACAACAAATTCCCTACTATAGGTCAAAAAGATGGACTTAGTAAGTTTTTAAAAAGGACAGAATCACCTTTTGATCATTTTGGTGCAGGGCATGCGTCTACTTCGATTTCTGCTTCGCTAGGCATAGCAGTAGCAAAAGAAATTAATTGCAGTAAAGGAAAAACAATTGCGGTAATTGGAGATGGAGCTCTAACCGGAGGTTTGGCGTTTGAAGCTATGAACCATGCAGGGCATATCAAGAAAAATATTATTGTCATTTTAAATGAAAATGATATGAGTATTGACTCTAATGTTGGAGCATTAAGCAAAACTTTTAATTTGATTCAAGGCTCATTAACTTACAAGAGAGTCAAAGAAGAAATAAAAAGAAGAGAAAAAAAAAGTATTTTTGGCAGAATCTTTGTTCCTACTTTGAAAAGAATCAATACTTCTTTTATGGAATTTTTATCTCCTAGTTTGTGGTTTGAAAAATTAGGTTTTGAATATTTTGGACCTATAGATGGACATAATTTAAAAAGTTTACTTTCTTTTTTAGCGAAGGTAGAAAAACACGATAAACCTGTGTTACTTCACATTCGTACTGTTAAAGGCAAAGGTTTAGCTTACGCTGAAGCCAATAGCATCAAATACCATGGAGTCAATCCATTTAAAATTAATACCGGAGAATTTATAGCAAAAAAGAATATAGGCAAAGCTTACACGAGTTTATGGAGCGAGAGTTTTGAAAAAATTTTTTTAGCAGATAAAAACATTATTGCTATTAGCGCTGCTATGGTGGCTAGCACAGGCTTAGGAAAACTGTATCAAAAATATCCAAACAGGGTTTTTGATGTAGGTATTGCGGAGGCTCACGCGGTAACTTTTGCAGCAGGGGCAGCTAGCAAAGGCTTAAAGCCTTTTGTTTGTATTTACTCCACTTTCTTACAACGCGCATTAGATAACCTGATACATGATGTAGCCTTGCAAAATTTACCAGTGAGATTTGTGTTAGATAGAGCGGGATTTGTAGGAGCAGACGGAGCTACGCATCACGGAATTTTTGATTTGAGCTATTTGAGAATAATTCCTAATATGGTGATTATGGCGCCTAAAGATGGTAAAGAGTTAGTCTCTATGGTAACAATAATGCATCAACATGATACTGGTCCTATAGCTATCAGATTTCCTAGAGGTAACGCTGATGTTTTCTACAAAGCGACAGAAAAACCTCAAAAAATTACTTGGGCTAGGGCAGAAGTGTTACAGCAAGGAGAGGATATTTGTTTATTGTCAGTAGGTACTATGGTGACAGTAGCTTTAGAGCTATGTCAAAAACTCGAAGCAGATCAGATTTCTTGCTTACTGATCAATGCTAGATTTATAAAACCGCTAGATGAAAAAACAATTTTAGCTAGTATAGCTAAGGTCAAAAGAGTAGTGAGTTTAGAAGAGAATGTTATCAAGGGTGGTTTTGGTGCAGGAGTAGCCGAGTTATTACAAACCAAAGAGATTTATAAGCCATATAAAGTTTTTGGCATTCTAGATAAATTCCTTTTTATAGGTGGTAGCCAAGATGAGCAAAGAAAGCTAGCTGGTATAGATGCAAATAGCATTTATAAAGCAATCAAGCAATGGCTGCAACACGCTTAAAGTACCAATTATTCTAGGGTGAGCAGTACAATATTGATACATAAATATATTTTCTAAAAGCTAAAAATTCTGATGATTTCTATCATTGTACCTGTTTGGAACGAGCAAGAAACTATAGCAACTTTGCTTACTAGCTTGCAAAACTTAGCAGGTAGTAAAGAAATTATAATAGTAGATGCCACTAGCACAGATAAAACAAAAGAGTTAGCTCAAAACAAAGCTCAGGTAGTTTCTTGCACTGTTTCTAGTAGGGCTGCTCAAATGAACAAGGGTGCTAGCCTAGCTAAAGGAGATATTCTCTGGTTTGTGCATGCTGATACTAAAGTGCCTACTACTAGTCTCATGCTAATTAAAAAAGCCTTAAAACAACATGCCTATGGGTGTTTTGCTCTTAGTTTTTTTGATTCTCAGTGCTTTTCCCTAAAACTTATTGCTTATTTTTCTAACCTACGAGTAAAGTGCTTTAGTTTGATTTTTGGAGACCAAGCTATGTTTATTAGAAAAGAATTTTTTCTACAATTAGGTGGTTTTACACAAATGGAATTGATGGAAGATTTTGAATTTTCTATGCGAGCAAAAAAAATAGTCAAACCTGTGATTCTAAAAACAAAAATTGGAACTTCTGCTAGAAAATTTTTGAGAGGTGGTATTTGGAGAACCTGTTTGCTGATGCAGAAAATAAAATTTTTTTATCTTTTAGGTACTCCTAGCGCTAAACTCAAAGAACTCTACACTAGAAAATGAAATCTTTGGTAATTATGACTAGAGTGCCTATAAAAGGTAAAACAAAAACAAGACTAATAGGTGATTATAGCGCACAGCAGGCAGCTTTGCTACACCAATGTTTTCTGAAAGATATTGCTCTAGAAGTTATAAAATTAGCTACTAGTGTAGATTTATTCGTGAGTTATGGCAAAGAAGGTGATACGCAAATTCTTAAAGATATTTTTACTAAAGAATTTCAATTTTTCTTACAAGAAGGAGATAATCTTGGCGATAAAATGGCAAATATTTTTAGAAGAATGTTTTTGCAGGGCTATACAAAGGTAATTTTGATAGGCTCAGATGCTCCTCAAATTTCTCATCGAGTTTTTTTATCTGCTTTTAATGCTTTGTCGCACTTTGATCTAGCGCTAGGTCCTACACTAGATGGAGGTTATTATTTAATAGGAATGAAAGAATTTTTTTACGAAGTTTTTCAACAACATATTTGCTGGGGGAGCTCTAAAGTCTTCAAAGATACTATACGAGAACTTCATGGAAAAAAAGTTTTTTTGCTAACGAAAGAGCTAGATCTTGATACCGCAGAGTGCCTAAAAAAATTTTTTATAATTGCAAAACAAAGGAATAATAGCAAAAATACTACAAGATATTTGACTAAATTATGGAAAAAATAATTCAAAATTACATTGAAAAGAAAAAATTATGGGAGTTGATACCGCTAAAGAAAAATTACCAAATTTATTTTTTAGCACAAGGTGAGTATAACAAAAATTATGTTTTAGTTGATAGCGAACATAAATATGTTTTTCGTGTTAATTTTGGTAGTCAAATTTGTGTTGATAGTCAGATAGATTATGAATTTATGACTTTAAAAAACCTCTCAGCTTCTGGCGTGACACCCCTTGTTTTTTTTGTCGACGGTAGCAAAGAAGTTTTAGCACAAGGTGTTTTGGTTATGGAATATTTATCAGGAGTACCGTTAAATTATCTACAAGATTTAAGCAAGGCCGCCATTATTTTTAGTAAAATTCACTCTATAGCTTTTGATAAAAAAAAGCATCAAGATTTTATTTTAGAGCAAAATATTTTTTCTGATAGGCTGCAAGAATCACAAAATTTATTAAAAAATATTTGGAGTGCTACTTGCTTGACGAAACAGGTCAAAGATATTTTTACTAAGCTTTTAAACAATTTAGAAAAAGGAAAAACAACCGAAAAATTTTTTCAAAAAGATCCTTGTTATTGTATCAATAATACAGAGGTTAATTCTCATAATTTTATTATAGGAAAAGAAAATAGCTATTTGGTAGATTGGGAAAAAGCTGTAATTTCTGATCCTTGTCAAGATTTATCTCACTTTCTTGCTCCAACGACTACGCTTTGGAAAGCGAATTATACATTATCCGAAGCTGAAACAGCTTTCTTTCTTGATTGCTATAAAAAAGAAAATAAGTTTTTTTATAAAAAAAATATTGCTTGGAGAGTTCGTCTTTATAATCCTTATCTTTATCTACGTGCTTTGAGTTGGTGTGCTTGTGCTTATGTAGAATATCAACAATCTCAAAGAAACATAGTCAATCAAGATACCTATCGTAAAATAGAGCAATATTTGGAAGTAGGTTTTTTACAAAATCTTTTTAAAGAGCAGCTAGCCTAGCATGCTACAAGCAAGTTATGAAATCAAATACATATGAATTACGATTACTTTAGACAAAGTAAATTTTTGTTGCAAATTATTTTAGACGGTTATGGTGTAGGCAAAAAAGATCATACAAACGCTATTTACAAAGCTTCTACTCCTTATATGGATTATCTTTTAAGGAATTATGCCAATACGCAGCTTTTTGCCCATGGCTCTTTTGTAGGTTTGACTAACACGGATCTAGGAGGCTCAGAGGTAGGTCATAGCACCATAGGAGCTGGTAATATCAGGGTACAATTACCAGTTCGTATTCAAAAAATGATCCAAGACGGAAGCTTTGAGAATTCTGCTTGTTTGCAAAAAACATTTGCTGTTGCTAGGAGTGGTGCGTTGCATTTAATTGGCTTGCTTTCTGATGGCAATATTCATAGTCACATTAAACATGTAATCACAATTATTCGATTAGCTGTTAAAAATAATATTACTCGTTGTTATTTACACGCTTTATTAGATGGCAGGGATACTGCAATCCAAAGTGCTTTGCACTACACAGAACAGATAGAAAATCTATTTACAAAAATCAATAAAGAGCATCAAAATTTTCATTATGCTTTTGCTTCTGCTGGAGGTAGGGAATATACTACTATGGATCGAGCACAAAATTGGCAGTTGATTAGCAGAGGTTGGGAGTTGCATATCAAAGGAGTAGCAGAGTTTAGTTTTGCGTCTGTTAAGGATGGCATTGAGTATTTTCGTCAAAAAAATTCTAAAATTATAGACCAAGATATTCCTGCTTTTACTATCTATACAAACAAACAAAAAACAATTGCCGTCAAAGACGAAGATGCTGTATTTTTTTTTAATTTTCGTGCTGATAGAGCACTAGAGTTTAGTAGTATTTGGTATGATAAAAACTTTAATTATTTTGATTTAAAAGGTAAACCTAGAGCTTTTTTTGCTGCTATGACAGTTTACGACCAAGAAAAGAGTGAGCCTAAAAATCGAATTATAGAACCCCTACCAAAGATTTTGTGCTTCGGTGAGAGATTAGTAGAAAAAGGCATGCGTCAGTTTCGTATTAGCGAAACACAAAAATACCCCCATGTTACTTTTTTTTATAATGGGGGTTATGCGGTAGAGCTAGATAAAAATCTAGAAACTTATTATCAAATTGAATCTAATTTACCTGATAGTTTTGCTAGTATGCCGCAGATGAAAGCAGTCGAAATTACAGAAAAAACGATAGATTTGATTAGTAGTGGAGATTATCGTTTTGGATTAGTTAATTTTCCTAACCCAGATATGGTAGGGCACACAGGAAATTTTTTAGCGGTAGTGAAAGCCATAGAGGTAGTAGATAGCTGTTTACAAAGAATTTGTGAAACAGCAAAAGAAAAAGGCGGTATAGTAATAGTCACCGCAGACCATGGTAATGCTGATGAAATGATTGAACTAGTTGACTCAAAAGAGCAAATCAGCACTAAACATTCCCTAAACCCTGTGCCTTTTGTGATTGTAGATAAAAACTTTCAAGCTAGATATCAGCTTCAACAAAATTCTTTTACAAAACCATTAGGGCTATCTCAAATAGCAGCCACTAGTTTTATTTTATTAGGAGAGCAAGAGCCAATGGAGATGCAAACTAGCTTGTTTCAAAAAACTTAGTTAAATATTTTATCAAAAATAATTTTTTTTTTACTTTTGCCCGTTTTTTGCTTTCTGTTGTTAATGATAAAATTTATTTCTTATGCTACCTAAAAGATCACTATTTGCTGTGTTTTGTTTTTTTTCTGCTTGCACTTATCAAGCAGATATTCAGTTTGAAGCTGTCAAACAAGTAGATACAGCTAAGGCGTATAAGAGATTCTTAATTGAATATCCCAATAGCATATATACAGCAGATATATTGGATTTACTAGAAGTCTCAGAGCTCAACAATGTTATAGCTAGTAAAAACGATGCTGAGTTTAATAGATTTATTCAGGAATATCCTAATAGCCCCTACTTGCCTGAGTTATTAAAAGCCAAGGAAAACCTTACCGTAGAACAAATTTTTGAAGAAGTTAAAGCAGAGAATAATCTAAAGGGATATATTGATTTTATTGATAAATATCCAAATAATAACTTAAATAAAGAGGCAGAAAAATTAATCTATCAAAAGCGACTAGCGGATAATTTAGCTCAAGAGCCAGTAAAATCAATCTCTCAAAAGCGACTAGCGGATAATTTAGCTCAAGAGCCAGTAAATATTGACTCCCAATCACTCACAGAGACTCAAACTAATTTAGCATTTGATGCTAAGACAAGTAAAATTAACCAGAGTAGTACAGATAATACAAAAATTCATAAAGCTCAAAGTCAGTCTCAAGATTTATTGAGAGCAGACGAGCAGTCTCAGGTTCCAACAATTAGAATTAGTAATGCTACAGCTAGGGCGCCTATAGGTACTCTAGGTGAGCAAGACCGCCAGATGAGAGGTGGCACAGAGTTACGAGCTGGGAATAAAGCAACTATCAAAGAATCTGAGCTTATTTTAGAAACTATACCAAAGAGCATAGCGCCAATTATGATTCCTAAAAAATCAACTATTGTTGCCAAACCTCAGGATGTTAATCCTACTCAGGTTATTAAAACTAACCCTCAAGCTGTTAATCCTAATCAAGTTATTGAAACCAATCCTCTGTTTCAGAGTAAACAGGTAAAGCCTCCGCAAGATTTTTCTTATCTTATAGATACATCTAGCATTGCTCTACAAGATAGCCCTGAGATTGTCTTATACGGCAAGGTCTTTCAAGCTGCTACTTCTCCTAGAATCATTCAAGCAGAATTTACTTTATTTATTCAAACTTTACAAAGGACAAATAATTATATTCGTGTAAAGACTAGGTTTCATAATTTAGCAAAAACAAAGAAGAAATTTCGGTTTACTAAAGTTACACTAGTTAATAATATAGGCAGAAGAGTTAAACCTATCAATGTATTAGGTGTGAATTGGAAATTATCTGAAAGCGGAGTTGTAGAAAGCGAGCATTCTCCCAATGAAATTTCAGAGTTAGATTTTTTATTCCCAGCTCTCAATTTATTTAATGCTAATAATTATAAATTTTATATCACACTAAATAATAAAAATTATTTGATACAAATATAATGGACAATTCAGAATTATTAAATGCACAGAAAATTTGTAATGAAGGTGTAGTCTACATGGATAGAAAAGCTTATTCTAAAGCTTTGAGCTATTTTGATAAGGCGCAATCAGTATTTGTAGAAAATAAGAGTTTGGATTGGGTAGCTTATTTATACCATCAACGATTTATTTGTTATTTTCGTCTAGGGCACTCAGCAGAGTCTCTAAAGATAGCTGCTAATGTTATAGATAGCTACAAAGCTCGAAAAAATAAAAAAGGGATGATTAGTTTTCTGGTTACTTATTCTGAGTTGTGGCAGCAATCAAATGATTTATCTAAAGCTCTGCATTATGCAAAGATTGCTGAGTCTATGACTATGATATATAAAACTAATTCTTATCTTTCTACTATTTATTTACGTTTAGCTGAAATTTATACGGAGTATAAATTTTATTTAAAGGCTATTTATTATTACAAGAAAGCTTTAGCACTCTTCACTCAAGAAGCACAACAACATTCTCAAGCTCAATGTTGGGCTGCTAAAGGAGTGCTTTATCATAAAATTTTACTTGTTGATGAAGCTTTAGTCGCTTTTCAAAAATCGGTTAAAATATTTTTAGTAGTAAAAGACATTAAGATGGCTATTAAAAATCTAGAAAAAATTAGAAAAATTTATCTAGAACTGGGAGAGGCAGAAAAAGCAAGAAGGATAGAAACAGAAATAGTCAAGTTAGGACAAAAAGAGCTATAATTTTAGTGTAGTTTCAAATTATATCTTGTTATAATCTCTTTCATTAGTTTGATATAAGCTGTAGCAGAAGCGGAGTTCATTTTGTAAGAAAAAATGGATTGTTTCAGAGCATGGGATTCTACTAAAGCTTCGTCAAATGGAATGATGGTACGAAAAACAGAATCTCCTAATGCTGTGTAAATTTGCTCGCCAACTCTTCTATGCACGTTACTATTTTTTTTAAACATAGTCAGCAAAAGTCCTGCTAATTTAATTTCTTTATTTTTAATTTGTATTTGTAAAAGTTGAAAATATTTTAAAAACCTAGCCAAAGAAGCAACTGCGAATTTTTCGCATTGCAAAGGTAAAAGTATATAATCAGAAGCATAAATTATATTGGTGACCAAACTATTAGTAGATGCGGGGGCGTCTATGATGACAAGATCATAATCTTGTATTTTTTTTTTTAAAGAATTACTTAATACATTGTCTTTATTACAAATTTGAAAAATTGCTTTTTCTTCTGCAGGTGAGTGAATATTGGAGCAAATAATATCTAAATTTTTGTATTCTTTTGTACTAGATATTAAAGATTGCATACTATCATTGCTTTTTGTTAATAATTCTTTACAACCTAACTCATGGGCAATAGTAACACCTAGTCCTGTTTTGATAGAGCCTTGAGAATCAAAGTCTATAATAAGTACTTTGTAGCCACCAATAGCAAAGGCGTGGGATAAATTAATGACGCTAGAAGATTTTCCTACTCCTCCTTTTTGACTAATTAAAGAGATTACTTTAGACATAGTTTGATGTTTTTAAATAACTACCATGTTAGTTACTTTTTTGACATTATTTTTTATTCTTTTGTAATTTATATTGTGTATTTAATTAAAAAGAAAATAACAGCCTACTACTGCAAATAAAGCTCCACTAAATGCCCATAAACTAGGACGTTGTTTATCTATGAGCCAAATCATAGGAAGAATTATAACAGGAGCGGTAGCAACCAAGGTCGCTATAATTCCTGCGTCTCCTCCAGATAGTGCAAAAACTACTAAAGTGATTCCAAGTATCACAGCAAAAAAACCATTTAAAATCGTTAGCAAAAATGTTTGAATTGTAATTTTTTTCCAAGCTAAAGAATTATTGATCCAGTAAAATAAAATAAACGCAAAAGCTGCAATTCCAATACGCAAAGTTGAGACAGCTATAGCATCGCTCTCTGATTCTTGGAAAACTGGTTTTATCAGTAATGTGCCTGTTGCTTGTGATAAAGCAGCAAGTAGCCCTATAAAAATAGGCAACAGCATTTTATAAAATGAGAGGTTAGCAAAAAAAGATTCTGTTTTTTTGCAAGAAATAGCAATCAACACTCCTATAAAAATTAAGTTAGCGCCTATAAATTGAGCTTGTGACCATCTTTCTAGATAGATAAAATAAGCAAAAATTGCAGTAAAAGGTGCGTGTAAAGAAAAAATAAGTTGTGTTTTCCTCGCCCCTATTTTTTTTAGACAGTAAAAAAGACAGCTATCTCCAACAAAGACACCAATAAATCCAGATAGTGCAATCCAAGTTATTTGGTGGAGAGAAAATAACAGGGGTCTATCTGTTAGCAAACAAAATAAACGGAGTAAAGTATAGCTAGTTAGCAACCTCAAAGAACAAAAAAGAATGACACCTAATTCTCTAACTGGCTTCCTTGCGATTAAAGGTCCAATGGACCAACAACAAGCAGCAGCAATTGCTGCAAGGTAGTAAATAATTTCACTTGAAAACATATCCTATGTTGGAGAGCGAGCATCATGTGCAAAAATAAGAAAAAATTTATTTTAAAATAAATTGTTAATTTTCAGAATTATCTTTATTTTTGCTTTCTTCGTCTTCTTTTTCTTCCTCACCAACTATATTGATTATAAAATCTTGTTTGATTTCAGGATTTAGCTGCACTGTAATAGTATGCTTTCCAAATTGCTTTAATGCTTCTGTAATAAATAAATTTTTTGACTCTAATTTAATGTCTTGTTCTCTAAATCTATCCAAAATATTAGCTGCGGTAACAGAGCCAAAAGCTACTCCTTTTTCGTTCATTTTTAATGTAAAATTTAAATCTACTGCTTTATCAGCAATAACCTGCAGGCGTTCGCGTAGCTGGTTTTCTTGCTCCAATAATTCTTGTTTTTGTCTTTCTATGATTTTTATATTAGATTTATTGATAACAACAGCAATGCCTTTAGGGATTAGAAAGTTCCTTGCATAACCATTGCTTACAGTAACTTCATCTCCAATTTTTCCTAAATTACTCATTCTTGCTTTTAAAAACACTTTTATAGACATATTTTTTTTTTTTGATTAAAACCCCTCTATCTCCATTATTGTTTTTTTAGTTTCTCCCCAGAAAAGATCATATTTACTATTAGAAAAATGTAGCAGAGCACAATTTCTAGCTTTTTTAATAGCTCTAGCAAGATGTTTTTGGCTTTTAGCTGATAAGTCAGTAATTCTGCTAGGGATAATTTTTCCTTTTTCTGTAATAAAAAGTTTTAATAATTCCACATCTTTGTAGTCAATACGCTCTATACCTTTTTTAAACAGGCACTTTGTAATTTGCTTTTGAAAGTAAGCTCTTTTTCTTCTAGGTTTTGCCATAATTATTTTGTAGTGTCTTTTGTCAATTTTTCTACATTGAAGTGAGGTTCTTCTTTTAGTTTTTCAAAATAATTTAATTCTTTTGCCCAATCTTCTACTAGAAAAAACATATTCTTTAAAACACATACTTCGTAGCCAAAGAGAGTTTTTAGTTTTGATACTAGCTCACTATCTACCTCAATATAAAAAATAAAAAAAATTCCGTTTTTAGCTTTTTTAATGGGATAGCCTAGTTTTTTTCTGCCCCATTCTATTTTTTTAAGTATTTTTGCCTGCGATTTGCTAAAAATTTGTGCGATACGCTCGTTGGCTTGTTTTTTTTCTGCCTCAGAAAGAGCGTCGTTAATGATAATTAGGCATTCATATTGTTTTTTCATATTTATCTTATGGCTGTTAAAGTTTTTCGACGAACGAGAAACAAGATAAAACTTCTGTTCAAAGTTAGCGTTGTTCTAATAGACTATCTAAATCTTTTTGTGCTGTGTGCGCCTTAAACTGCTGATACAAAATATCTTCATCTTCTGGGCTAACTGTTCTTTGAGACGCCTCTATAATTTGTTTAAATATAGTTTGAGAACGCTCTGGTTCCAAAGTTAACATGCCACAAAGATTTTCTTGGTCTCCTATAGAAATACGACTTAATTTTGCTAGTCTAGTTCCTGTGAGATTTTGATCAGCTAGTTGTCTGGAGACTGAAGTAAAGGAATTACCTACTACAGTTTTACCTGCAGCGTCTGTTCTTTCTAGATAGGTTTTATCTAAAGCACTAACACGGACTTCAATCTGTTTTGCTAAAGTAGCACGTGCTTGTGCTGTAACTTGAGCTTTATCTATAGATATATTTCCAGAATAAGGAATACACTCACTAGCTGCAATACCATCTGGAATTTGAGGGTCAATAACCCAACTTGGAAATTCTTCCAATCCTCTACCAGATTGATCTTTTACAGGCTCTACATTTTTACTAGAGCAAGCAACAACAAAAATGAATGTTGCTAGATATACGTATTTTTTTATCATTTAGTTAATTGTATCAAGTTTACTACCCCACAATATACTATCAAAGTATCATAGTCAATAAAAATTTTGTTAATGCTATCGCTAAATCAAATACAAACCAACTATTTTTAAAAGAAGATCTTTTGTTAGTTTTATTTTTTATTCTGCTAGAATAGTTGACATTGGTTTATATTAGTGTAGACTGAAACAGTAAGTATACTTTAATAGGTGTTATGTAATGGATAATAGAATTTATTTGGATTACTCTGCGACTACCCCTGTTGATCCTAGAGTAGTAGATGCTATGTTACCTTACTTTAGTGAGGTCTTTGGTAACGCTGCTAGTCGTAACCATAGTTATGGCTGGCAAGCAGAAGTAGCGGTAGAGAAAGCTCGTCAGCAAGTAGCAGATTTGATTGGGGCTTCTGCTAAAGAAATTATTTTTACAAGTGGCTCTACAGAGTCTAACAATATTGCCCTTTTGGGTATTGCAGAGATGCACAAGGAAAAAGGGAATCATATTATCACTTGCCTCATAGAGCATAAAGCTGTGCTAGACCCTGCGTATTATTTAGAATCTCAAGGATACAAGGTAACTTTTTTAGAGGTAGATAAACACGGAATGATATCTCTAGAGGATTTAAAGAATAGCATTACAGACCAAACTATTTTGATCTCGTTGATGAGTGCAAACAATGAGATAGGTGTTTTGAACCCTGTAAAGGAAATTGGAGAAATAGCTCACGAAAAGGGTATATTTTTTCATACAGATGCTACTCAAGCTGTAGGTAAAATCCCTATAGATGTAGTGGATCTGAATATAGATTTACTTTCTTTATCTGGTCATAAAATTTATGGACCAAAAGGAGTTGGTGCTTTGTATGTAAGGAGACGAAACCCAAGAGTTCGTTTAGCGCCTGTAGTGCATGGAGGCGGTCATGAGAGAGGTATGCGCTCTGGCACTTTGAATGTTGCAGGCATTGTAGGTTTAGGAGAGGCTTGTAGTATTTGTCAGCAAGAGTTACTATCAGAAATGAAAAGATTGAAAGAGCTCAGGGACAGACTTCATCAAGGTCTCACAGAGCACATAGATTATTTAGTGCTAAATGGGCATACTGAAAAGAGGCTACCTGGACTTTTGAATGTAAGTTTTTCGTATATTGAAGGAGAAAGTTTGATGATGGGTATTGAAGATATTGCTGTTTCATCTGGCTCTGCTTGTACTTCTGCTTCTTTAGAGCCTTCGTATGTTTTAAGAGCTTTAGGAGTAGGCGATGAGTCGGCTCATTCTTCTATCCGTTTTAGTTTAGGTAGATTTACTACAAAACAAGAGATAGATATAGTTATTGAGAAAATGGTATCGGTTGCTCTGCGCTTAAGAGACATGTCTCCTTTGTATGAAATGGTAAAAGAGGGTATAGATCTCAGCTCTATAAAATGGGCTGCGCATTAAATTTTTAACAATACAGATCCTAGATATATGTATTGATAGTACTGAGTTTTTCGTTAGTTATTGTTAGACTTAGTAGTAATTCTGAGATCTGAACATCAATAAAAAGTACAATGTATAATGATAAAGTTATAGACCACTATAAGAATCCTAAAAATGTTGGATCTTTAGCGAAAACAGACGATAGAATTGGTACTGGGCTTGTAGGTGCACCAGAGTGCGGGGATGTGATGAAACTCCAAGTGCAGGTAGAAGATAATAAGATTGTAGATGCTAAATTTAAAACTTTTGGTTGTGGTAGTGCTATAGCAAGCTCTAGCCTTGCTACAGAGTGGCTCAAAGGTAAAACAATAGATGAAGCTTTGAGTATTACTAATTCGGATATATCCGAAGAATTAGCTCTGCCTCCAGTAAAAATACACTGCTCTGTATTGGCAGAGGATGCTATAAAAGCTGCAATTAAAGACTACCAAGGCAAACAAGCTAGTTAAGAAAAGCATCATGGTTACCCTTACTCCAGATGCAGCGAAGGAAATTCGCAGGATTATACAAGAAAATTCGTTTAGTGAGAATGTTGCTATTCGTTTGGGGATTAAAGGAGGTGGGTGTGCAGGCTTTACTTACTATTTTGATTTTGAGTCCGAAGAACCGAAACAGATGGATAGGTTGTTTGAATCTCAAGGTTTGAGGCTGATTGTAGATAGAAAAAGTCTTATTTACATTGATGGGACACAGGTTGATTTTAAGACTTCCTTGATGGAAAGAGGCTTTAAGTTTGATAACCCCAAAGCTCATGCTGCTTGTGGATGTGGTACTTCTTTTACTCCTAAACAAACTACATTTGCGTAAAATATACAAACTTCTCTTTTTTTAAAAATATATGGAGAGTATTTTTTTTGAGGCAAATGGTCAGCTGAAGTCTAATCCAAACATACCAGATAATTTTGCTTTATTTGGACTAGCAAAAACTTTCAATATAGATTTAGAGTTACTTGAGGTTGCTTTTGAGGAACGTATTTTTACGCTTCACCCAGATTTTTTTACAAACGCTCCAAAATCTCAAAAATTTTTGAGCTTAAAATTCTCTGCAATACTGAAACAAGCTAAAGATGAGATTGCTAATTCTTTCTCTAGAGCTGTTTTACTTTGCAAGTTACTTTATCGCTCTCCTTTAGAAAAGGATTTTACACAGCCACAAGACTTTTTGATATTCATGCTAGAAGTCAGAGAGAGCTTAGTCGCTAGCCAAGTATTAACCAAGCAAAAGGATTTAATCATCAAACTTCGCCAACAGCACAAAGATTTACTACGAGGATTGGCAGTGGATTTTGAGTTGTTTGCTGCAGCAAAAAATAAATCAGATTTATTTTGTGCGTTAACACAGAAAATAGGTAAAATTCAATACTACAAAAACATAGAAGAGCAAATAGAGTCTTTAAGATGAGCAAAATTATAGGCATTGACTTAGGTACCACGAATAGTATGGCTGCCTTTACTTTTGAACATGGAGCTCAAGTGCTAGAAAACGCAGATCTTTCTAGTTGGCAGGTTTCTGCTGTTTATAGCGAAGGAGATAAAATTTTAGTAGGTAAAGATGCCTTGCAATATAGGGTCTTGGATGCAGCAAATTGTTTTTTTTCCTTTAAGCCTTTAATGGGAAAAAAATACCAAGAATTTGCAAAACAAAAAAACGTTTTTTCTTATCCTATTTTTGCTGGTACTAGAGGTGAAATTCTTCTGGGTTCAAAAAAATTTTTACCCGAACAACTTTCTGCAGAAATTCTCAAAAAAATTAAAAGTGTCTCTGAAATTATCCTTCAAACAAATATTACTCAGGCTGTGATCACTGTTCCAGCTTATTTTGATGAGGTACAAAGACAAGCTACCAAACAAGCAGCAATTCTAGCAGGTTTAGAAGTAGTGCGTATGATTAACGAACCGACTGCTGCTGCTATTGCTTATGGCATAGACCAAAAAAAACAAGGCAAGGTAGCAGTATTTGACTTTGGAGGAGGTACTTTTGATATCTCGATTTTAGAATTTAAGCACAAAATTTTTCGTGTGCTTGCTACACAAGGTAATGCTAAACTTGGCGGTGATGATTTGGATCAATTGCTAGTTAATTATATCATCAATGAGTATTTAGATGGTTTAGAGCCAACTGCTAATATCAAAAATTATCTCAGACAAATCGCACAAGATGCAAAAATTTTTTTAAATAACCACTTAGAATATCACAAAAAGATTAAGCTCTCAAATAGCATTATTGACTTCCAAATCACACGTCAAGTATTTAATGAGATTATTGCTGTTTTGGTTGCTAAAACATTACAACACACGGCAGTAGCGCTAAAGGATGCAGCACTATCGGTTTCGCAAATAGATGACGTAGTTTTGGTAGGTGGTAGCACTAAAGTAGCTTTGGTCAGGGAAAAAGTAATAGAATTTTTTGGCAAAACACCACATTTAAGGATTGATCCAGATAGAGTGGTAGCGGTAGGCGCTGCTATCCAAGCTCATTTACTAGCTGGAAACAGTAGAGATTTTTTGTTGATAGATGTTATTCCTTTGTCTTTAGGTATTGAAACTTTAGACGGTATTTTTACTAAACTTATTTTAAAAAATTCGTCTATTCCTTGTCAGAGGAAAGAAATATTTTCTACTCAAAAAGATAATCAAACTTCTATAAATATCAATATTTATCAGGGAGAAAGAGAGTTAATCAAAGATTGTAGATTTTTAGGTAAGTTTGTTCTACGGGGTCTGCCACCTATGGTAGCAGGATTGCCAAGGATTGAGGTTGAGTTTTTGGTAGACGCTAACGGATTGCTCAGAGTTTCTGCAAAGGAAACTAGGAGTGGTCTAGACGCTAGAATTGATGTTATTCCCGACCAAGGACTATCCCAAGAGCAAGTAGAGCAGATGATTGAAACTTCTATTGTTTATGCCCAAGCAGATTTTTCGCAACGCTATTTGCAAGAGGTTCGTTTCCAAGCAAGAATTATTTTAAATCTTTTACAAAAATCTTGGAAGCAAGCAGAAAAATTTTATTCTAAAAAGGAATTAGCAGTAGTTATTGCACGAAAAGAATTTTTACAAAAGACTACTAAGGCAGAGGATCCATTAGCTATCAAAAATGCTGTGCGGGAGTTAGATAAACTAACTACAGAATTCGCTAACTATTTAGTAGAATCTAGCTTGCAAAATACTAAGCAAGGTAGCTAAAATAACTATCAAAAATCATTCCAAGCTCAAGGTAGTTAATTTATTTTTAAAAAAATTGCTAGTAGATTTATGTTTAGGGTTCGTTGTAGTTAGTTACACTTTTAAATCTCTAGTATAGGTATGCCGTTGTCTACTAATTTTGTTAGCCATTTTGCACTTCGCTTTTTAGTTGCTAGATGCAATCCAGCGGAAATCTTGTTTTCTAATAAATCTTCTATAGCACAAGCTAGTGTCTCAGAAACAGTTTTTGCCATAGCGCTATTGTAGTTATCTCCAACAAGATCTAAAATCATAGTTTTATTCCAAACTTTTTTAGTTAATTGTTTGTGATAGGCTGTAAGTTTCACAAATAGCAAAACTCTATCTAGGTCTCCTGTTTCATAATGGTATTTTTTTGCTAGTTCGTTTGCTAATTTTGTGATTTCTTCTTTTTGTCCTTTTTCGAGTATAGCAAAAATTTTTTTCCATGCCTTTTTCCATCCTTTAGGTCTTAGAGTTCCTCGAATTAATTTATCTACTTCCCAGTGACTTGGAATATTGTATTGTTGCTGATAAATTAAACTATTGCGGTTAGGATAGCTTTCTAACTCTTCTTGCAGCACAAAATAGCTAGAAGCAGCCCTCCAAGCAGCAGGAGTGTAGATAATCTGTCCTTTTTCTATATGTAGTGCAGAATTTTGTAGAGCAGTCAGTACACCTAGAGGTGCCCAGCTAAACTTATAGCAAAAATTGTTTGGTTTTTGAGGAAAGCCACCACAATAAGATTCTAGTTGTATTTTTAAAGAGATATTGTTTGTTTCTTTTTGGCATTGATTGATGAGCTTATGGGCAAAAAGATGGTCTATGCCTGGGTCTAAACCAGATTCTATTTGCACTACTAGTCCTAATTTTTTAGCATCTGCGGCTAGGTTTTGCGTTGTAATTGATTGATAGCTACTGCTTACAAAATGTACCATTTTTGCTAAACATAATTTTAGTATTGCTAGATGCAAGTTAGTAGCTAGCATACAAACTAAAATATCTCCTTCCTTTAAGTGTTCTGCTAAATTTTTTAACGAGTATTTTTTAATTGTTATTTTAGATGAGATACCTAGATTTTGTATAAGTTTTTCTGCATTTTCTAGGGTTCTGTTCCAAAGATAGGTGTGTTTTGCTTGTTTGACTATGCGCTTTAAACCTGTACCCGTAGATAGTCCTGCCCCTATCCAATGAATTTCTTTTGTACTAACAATCATAATGTTTGCAATGCTACTAAAAAATGTTGATGAGCTCTTTCCCATTCGCTTGTTTTGTGAGGTAGCTTGAGCAACAATGGTGTTAACTGCTTAGAAAAACCTCTGCTAGCTTCCTCAGGCAATAAAGAAGGAAGATTATCAATGGCGATAATTGAGACGTTTTTTTTACTACCAATTTTGATTACAGGTTTTTTCCAAGTAGTAGGTTTTTGATAGATAGGCAGAGGATTATAACTAGAGGTAAAATCACAAGATACATCACAAATTAATGATAGATTGTGAGGCTCTGCTAAATCCGATAAGTTCAAAAAATTTATTGTTTTTTTATTGATAAAGACGCAATTTAAAAGAAGATGGTGCATTAAGATAGATTGCTTAGATAGATTTAATGTTTTTTTCTTATCCCAAAGAGTAGGGGTTAGTTGAAAATTTTGTAGTGCTTCTTTTGCTCCTGTACCACATTTGCCATTTACGCCAATAATTAAACATTTAGGTAGGCTAGCTCGGTGTTTTTGGAGCGCTGTTGTAACTAGATTGTGTAGTTGTTTTTTAGTTAGGGGCATCAAATTTTCTAGTTTTTGACCAGCTTGGTTTTTGAGCCATTGCAATAAGGACAGACAAGCTCCTACATAGCCCGCCCAATAACCAAAAGCAGTTAGCCTAAACCCATTTTTGTCTGTCAAATATTCTAGGTCTAAAATAGCTCCTTTGCTCCTAGAGAATTTTTGTAAGAGTTTATTGCTGTTTTTTTGTCCTTTGAAGGCATGCGCAAAAAAAATGTGGTTTTGGAATAAATCAAGAGTATTACTAGGCAATTCTTTTAATCCAAGTACCCAAGCTCTATCTAATAATAGTTGAGGAGCAGTAATCCAGTGGTTTGCGTAAGTAATTTTGGCACCTGCTTTTTGATATTCTTTGTCACTGAAACAACGATAAGGAGAGCTTTCTGTGACTATATTGAATCCTTTTGTTACTAGGTAGGCTACATCTTTTGGAATGAGTGGAGTTCGGTATTCATGTTTTCTACTTTCTGCTCTAATCCAAAGAAGTGGTGCTCTAGTTATCATTAATTGTTGAGACGATTTTCAATTAAATTTTCTACTACGATTGGCTCTGCTAAAGTGGAAATATCTCCTAAACTTTCTAGTTCGTTGTTTGCAATTTTACGCAAAATTCTTCTCATAATTTTACCAGACCTCGTTTTTGGTAGAGCTGGTGAGAATTGTAATAAATCTATTTTAGCAAAAGCGCCTATTTCTTTGCGTACTAATTCAATTAGTTCTTGTTTTAAATCTATGCTACTAGGTATGTTACACATTAAAGTGACAAAGGCATAAATTCCTTGTCCTTTTATTTTGTGTGTGTATCCAACTACTGCGGCTTCACTTACTTTGGAATGCAAGACTAGAGCACTTTCTACTTCTGCTGTCCCTAACCTGTGTCCTGAAATATTAAGTACATCATCTACTCTTCCTGTGATCCAATAGTAGCCGTCTGAGTCTCTTTTAGCGCCATCACCTGTAAAATATTTTCCTTTGAAAGTAGAAAAATATGTTGTCAAAAATCTTTGTTTGTCTTTGTAAATAGTTCTCATTTGTGATGGCCAAGATCTCGCTATAACTAATAGTCCTTCCCCCTCACCTTCAATTATGTTGCCTTTTTCGTCTAAAAGCTGAGGCTCTATCCCAAAAAAAGGTAGGCTAGCAGCACCTGGCTTTAATTCCATAGCGCCAGGTAGTGGTGAGATTAGTTGTCCTCCTGTTTCTGTTTGCCACCAAGTATCTACAATGGGGCAGCGTCCTTTTCCTGCTTTGTGAAAATACCATTCCCAAGCTTCTGGATTGATAGGCTCTCCTACAGTGCCTAAAATACGTAAAGAATCTCTAGTTGTATTTTCTAAAAAATTATCTCCTGCACCAATTAGGGCACGAATAGCTGTTGGTGCTGTGTAGAAAATATTTACTTTATGCTTGTCTATTACTTGCCAAACTCTAGCAGCGTCGGGGTACGTTGGTACTCCTTCAAAAACTAGAGAACTTGCTCCATTAGCAAGGGGACCATAGACTATGTAGCTATGACCTGTAACCCAACCAATATCTGCAGCGCACCAGAACACTTCTTGGTCTTGGTAATCAAAAGTCCATTTATGTGTCATTGCAACATAGAGTAAATAACCTCCTGATGTATGCAAAACGCCTTTTGGTTTTCCTGTAGAGCCAGAAGTATAGAGAATAAATAATGGATCTTCTGCATCCATTATTTCTGGAGGACAATCACTAGAGATATTTTTCATTTGCTCGTGATACCAAAGATCTCTGTCTTTTTTCCAAGCAATCATACCTGATGTTCTTTTTATCACAATTACAGTTTTTACATTAGGACAACCAGTGAGCGCTTGGTCTACATTATTTTTTAGTGGTGTAATTTTGTTACCCCTGATTCCTTCATCTGCAGTAATGACTATTTTGCAATCACAATCTAGAATTCTATTTTTTAATGAATCAGGAGAAAATCCGCCAAATACTACAGAATGTACTGCTCCAATTCTAGCACAGGCTAACATGGCAACGGTGGCTTCTAGAATCATAGGCATATAGATACAAACTCTGTCTCCTTTTTGTACTTTGTTTGCTTTGAGTACATTTGCGAATTTACAAACTTCCTCAAAAAGTTCTTGGTAAGTCCATTTTTTACTGTTTTGTGGGTTATCTCCTTCCCAAATAAAAGCTGTTTGATTGCCTCTTTTTGCTAGGTGTCTGTCTATACAGTTGTAACAAACATTAAGTTTTCCGCCTGCGAACCAACGAATATCTGCGGTTTCAAAATCATAGTGAGATACTTCATTCCATTTTTTATCCCAATCAAGCCATTTTTCTGCTTGTTTTGCCCAAAATTCTTCTGGATTTTGTATAGATTCTTGGTAAAGTCTGTGATAATTAGCTTTATTGATATGTGCATTTTTGCTAATGTTAGCAAAAATAGGGTATTTTTTATTATTCATGTTCTTATTTTAGGTTATTTAATTAGTGTTACTAACACGATCTTTACTTTTGTATAAACATTAGATTTTGCTACTGCTAGAGTAGTAAGCATATTTGAGTCTCAAATAATGCTCTGATGAAAATTGTTAAATTCTTAATTTAAGTTTCTGTTCTTGTTTTGCAATATTAACAAATATCTTATAAAAGATACTACTAAGGTAAAGATAAATTTAAAATTAGTCAACTACAATGGTCGTAAATGTTGTATTTGTATCGTAGTAATTCGCAAGAATATCTATTAGAAAAACTAGGTCAAATTTTTATTACTGCTGAAGATAGCCTTTTAACACCAGATTTTGTTTTGATACAAAATTACGGAATGAAAAACTGGGTGCAATCAAAGCTTGTAGATTTATTTGGGATTAGCGCCAACATTCATTTTATTTTTACTAACCAATTTTTACAAAAAATACTACAACCACGTTTTGCTCAAGGTAAAATTTTGCTAGATAAGCAAGAGTGGGAATGGAAAATACTAGAGATTTTATTTGATATTCTCAAAGAGAGCAATGATTTTAGTAATTATTTAAATCAAAACAACAAACGAGAATTATATCAATTTGCAGTTCATTTAGCAGATATTTTTCAAAAATATGCTTTATTTTACCCTCAAATTTTTGAAGAAAATATAGATGATACTCCTATCTATTATTTACAAAAAAGAATTTGGGAGAGAATTTTTACCTTACAAAAAAAAACGCATATTTCTTCATTTATACATAACTTGCAAATAAAAACAGATTTTAGCAGGCAAATTCCGCCAAGACTTTTAATTTTTGGTGTGAGTTATCTGCCAGAGATTTACCTTGCAATTTTTTCTGCTTTATCAAAGGTGATGGATATTTATTTTTTTTATAGAACATCTACTAAGGAATATTTTGGTGGATTATTAAGCCAAAAAGAAATCACAAAACAAAAAATTCGTTTTCCTAAAGAAGATGATTTTCAAGCCCTACATTATAATCTAGCTCACCCTTTATTAAGTTTTGCTAGAAAAGAATCAGAGTTTCAGTGTTTTTTATTGGATTATGGTTGGGATGACAAACTTGTAGCAGAAAAATATTTTACTCCTCTTGCGACAACTCTCTTAGGAAAATTACAGTTTAGTATGTTTCAACTAGTCAATGATACTAATGAACAGCCAGAAACTTGGCTCAACGAGCAAGATCATTCTATTGTCATTGGGCAGTGCCATAACTCTAAAAGAGAAGTAGAGGAGTTACACAGATACTTACTAGACATTTTAGAAACAAACCCTGATATTCATCTAAAAGATATTTTAGTCAAAAGTCCTCATATAGAAAACTACGCTCCTTACATAGAACAAGTATTTTTACGCTCTGCAGACCCTTTGCCCTATAGTATTGCAGATTCTACAGTAGTATTGCCAAATTGGTTTAAATCTTTACTATTATTGCCTCAAATTCTACAAGAAAATTTTTTAAAAAAAGAAATTTTGAAACTCTTAGATTGTCCAGAAATTTTACAAAAGTTTGACCTAGATAGCGAAGATTTACCAAAACTAAACTCGTTATTAGACAAGTGTAATCTTCATTGGGGCAAAGATTTAGCCTATATTCAAAGCAAAGAGCCTTTGGAGCATGAGAATTTTAGTTGGCAGCATACCAAAGATAGACTATTTTCTGCTTGCGTTTTAGACACAGAGCTTTTAGTAGATGAGCAATTCTATGAAACTCTAGGGAATTTTTTACATTTTTTAGATAGTCTATTCGAAATTATTGATGAAGAAAAAGGCTATCTGCGTCCTCAATCTTTGGAGCAGTGGTGTCAAAGCCTAGCTGACATAGTAGCAAATTTATACTTACTATCTACTAGAGAACATTTTGCATTTTTACAAATACAAGCAGGTTTAGCAGACGCTTTAGAGATATTTGTTTCAAAGAAAGTTATCTGTTTTGAGATAATTTTTGCTTTTTTAGAGAATTTTGGGCAGGGATATTTTCGACAACAAAGACAAGGTGATTTTTTTAAAAATGGAATTACTTTTTGTAAAGTACAACCTATGAGAAGTATTCCTTTTAAAGTTATTTGTTTTTTAGGTCTAGATGATGCGTCTTTTCCAAGAAGACAGGAAAGATCTAGTTTAAATTTACTCAATGTATTACAAAATAAACTAGATTTTAGAAAAAGACTTAACCTTCCTAATACTAAAAACGAAGATTTTTATATTTTTTGGGAAACTATTTTATCTGCTAAAAATTTTTTTTATGTTAGTTTTGTTGGTTGGGATAAAGATGGTCAGCCTGCACTTCCCTCGTTAGCTCTCTCTACTTTGTTGCAATTTTTTTGTAAAAAACTCAAGGTTGCATCTTACGAAAAATTGAGTTTTTTTCGTAAACATTTTTTGTATATGTTTGACGATAGATATTTTCAAAAGCACCAAAATTATAAAAACTATTCTCGGTATTTGCATAATTTAGCAAAAGTATCATCTTTATCACCACACAAAAATACAATGGAATTTATTCCTATACAAAATTATGAAGTGCGTACCATTAAAAATATGACTGTCAAAGAACTACTATATTTTTTTTCTTCTCCCATAATTTATTTCGCAGAAAATGTTTTAGGAATTAAGTTTTTGCAACTCAAACAAGAATCTTCTAAGTATGAGCTCTACACTCTTTCTAATCTGCAAAGTTATAACTTAGCAAAAAAGTGGCTACAAAGACGCAACGAAGGTAGGCAAAATGAAGAAATTGTAATGGAGTTTTTTACGCAGGAAGTAGTTCCTCCTTTACAAATTTTACAAAAACTATGGCAAAAACAATTAGTTTTTTTAGAAAATTGGAAAGAAAAAATTGACAGCTATACTCTAGGGAAAAAAATAGAGTATGTTGCTTACACAAAATTGTTATGTGGTATATTATTTTTTGGAGGCAATAGTTTTTATAAAAGCAATATTTATGTGCAAGCTGAGCCTGCTAAGTGGAATATCAAAAAAAAACAAAAACTTTGGCTACAGCACTTGTTTTTGTGTAGTTTATTTTCCAACAAAAAACCTCAGTCTTATTGGATAGGGAAAAATGATAAACAAGAAGTTGTAGTTCACAAAGTACATTTTGTTGCAGATGCGCAAAGCTATTTAAAGCAAAATGTTGAAATTTATTTAGCAGGTTTAGCACAGCCTCTAGCCTTTCATTCTAAAATTTTTGCTAAATACCCGCTTAAGTTTGCAGATGCTAGCGAATCCTATGAGCCTGCGGATTCCTCTGACCCAAAAGAGCACTTTTATTGGAGGCAATGCTTTGGTACGCAAAACACTCTAGCTCAGCAAGTAAAAGGAATATACGAGAGTATCATACAACCTATGGATGAGTTTTTTGAAGAATTGTAGTAGGCGAGCTGAAAGATTTTTATAGAGCCATGCCAGCTACTATTTTATTTAGCTCTCTAACTGCATCGACAGATACTTGAAAATTTACTTTTTCTTGCTCGCTGAGAGCAATCTCAATAATTTCTTCAACGCCATTTTTACCTATTTTAGCAGGCACTCCAACGAATAAGGGCTCATCAATGCCATAAATTCCACCACCAACTTTAGTTGCTATTGGCAAAATTTTTTTTTTGTCGTGTAAATACGATGCTACCATTTCTAAGGCAGAAGTTGCAGGAGCGTAAAATGCTGAGCCTGTTTTTAGTTTTGCTACGATTTCACCACCACCTTGCCTAGTTCTTTTGATGATTTCAGCTAACCTAGTTTGACTAATTTTTCCTTGCTTTACTAGTTGCTGGAGTGTCACACCTGCAATATTACTGAGAGCACTTAGTGGCACCATAGTATCTCCGTGACCACCTAAAACATAGGCTTGGACTTGACTTACAGCTACCCCAAACTCCCAAGCCAAGAAAGTACGAAAACGAGAGGAGTCTAAAACACCAGCCATACCTACAATTTTATTATCTGCTATGCCAGATGCAGTTTGTAGCACTTGCACCATAGCATCTAAGGGGTTAGTGATACAAATTACAAATGCGTCAGGGCAATATTCTCTAATACCTGCTCCTACTACCATCATTACTTTAGCGTTAATAGCAATTAAGTCATCTCTACTCATTCCATCTTTTCTTGGCACTCCGGCTGTGACTACTACTACATCTGCATCTACAAGATCTTGGTAACTATTGGTACCTATGATTTTTAAATCAAAATCCTCTACAGGAGCGCATTGTGCTAGATCTAACGCCTTTCCTTGTGGTATACCTTCTGCAATGTCAAATAGTACAATATCGCCGTATGCCCTGAGCAGCGATAAATGCGCTAGTGTTCCTCCTATATTGCCAGCACCAATAAATGCAAGTTTTCTGTTCATTATAATAATTTTGATTGATTTTTATGAGTAAAAAATACACAATTTACTAGTAATTAATAACAAAAGATTGTGAATAGTTCAAGCATATTTTTAGAGCAGGTTAGCCTTCTTTTTGAAGAAGCAACAAAGACACTAGCTAATTTTATGTCTAAGCCTACAAACTTCAAGCAAGTAGAGTTGTTGAGTGAAAAAATTTTACAAGTGATACAAAGAACAAATAAAATAATTACTTGTGGCAATGGCGGTAGTATGTGTGACGCTATGCATTTTGCCGAAGAATTGACAGGTAGGTTTCAGCAAAATAGACAAGCCCTACCAGCTCTCAGTATTTCTGACCCATCGCACTTAAGTTGTGTTGCTAATGATTTTGGGTTTGATTATGTATTCTCACGATACATAGAAGGTGTAGGTGTAGCAGATGATCTATTAGTTGCTTTTTCCACTTCTGGCAATTCTCAAAATATAGTGGAAGCAGTGCTAGCTGCAAAAAAAAAACAGATAGCTAGTTTTTGTTTACTAGGTAAAAACGGTGGTAAACTAGCAAAGCTAGCAGATGATTGTATTATCGTAGAATCGCAATCTAGTGCTAGGATTCAAGAAATACATATTAAAATTGTTCATATTGTGATAGACTTGCTAGAGAATAGGCTAGGAGTGACAAACTAGCAGCTGGCAGCTAAGAAAATAGTTTTAAGGTTTTATGAGTATAGTATGGTTATAGAAGCATTGAAGTTAATGATGGTAGGCATGCTGTTTGTATTCTTATTTCTTTTCTTAATGATACTAGTTATATACCTGATGAGTTATTTATTTAAAAACCATTCATACAAAGAAGCGCAAGAGATTTTAAAAAAAAATAAACAGCTCACTAATCAAACTAAAATTCCAATTGCAGCGATTGTCTCAGCTGTTAGTCAATTTGAAAATGATTCTTAGATTGTATTTGGTATCAGCGGTTATTTTTTTGTTTTTGCTTCTTTGCTTTGAGTGGGTTTTTGCACAAGGAGTGCCTTATACTATTAAGGGCAAAATTATTTCTACTCTACCAATTGAGCAATTACAAGATATTCCCGTCGTATTACTAAGATTGAATAAAGAAGCAAGTCCACCAATGCTACCAATACAGCGCTCTAAAACAAACGAGCGCGGTGAATATACTTTTAAAAATATTATCCCAGAAGCCAGCACAGAGTATTTGATAGGTGCTCTCATAGGCAAAGAGCGTATTGCTTCTAAACCTATCAAGCTAGGAGCTAGAGTAGTGCAAGTGTTAAATATAGAATTTTCTGGCGGGCAGAATGATAATTTTGATGGTAAAGTTTCTTTGGATTTGAGTGCTATTATTTATACCAATCGGCTGTTAATTTTCCATTTATTAGAAAATTTTATTCGTATAACTGAGATTATACAAATACAAAATAACAAAGATGTTTTTATAAGCTCTCAGGAGCAACCTTTAAAAATTACACTCCCTAAAAATTACCAAAATTTTGCAAGTTTTCAGGTAAAAGATGAGTTACTCACTAGTGAAGTTAAGGATGGCGATGTTTTTTTGACCTTCCAAGTTCCTCCTGCTAAATCAAGTTTGTATTTTGAGTACGACCTTCCTTTTAAAACAGAGTTAACTTATACTCACCCTACTATGATAGAAAATATTCCCCTGAATATTCTGTTTGACCAAAGGTATTTAGAAGTAGTAGTGCTTGGAGAGTTTTTAGAGTTTAATCAGCATGGTAGATATACTATTGGTGCTTTTACAAAACCACCTCTTCGGGAATTACAAATCAATATCCACAATAAAATTTTGCCTAGGCGGTTATTTTATATTTTTGGAGCAGTATTTTTTGCACTAACTACTTTATCTTTAGTTATTTTTAAAATACTCCTCTCAAAAAAAAAATTTACTTCACACTAACTAAGTCATGAAACATTTATCTTATATACAACAAAGGATTTTAATAGGAGGTATTTTTGGTGTTTTTGCCTTATGTTTGTTGCTTTTTACTACAAAAATTATTTTTATAGCTTTTATTGTTTTGTTGTTTTTAGTAATGTTTTTTGAATATTCTGCTGTTTGTACCAAAAAACAAATATCTCCTTTGTTATTTGCTTTTATAATATTCTTTGCAGCAAGAAGCTACGATTTTTTTAGCAATGTTTGTTGTCATAGTGTAGAAATTACCACTTGGTTGTTGCAGCAATCATCAATAGCATTTTTTTTTCTTGCTGTGAGCTTTGCTTTTCGCAAAGGTAGATTCCAGCAAGTTTTTGTTTTTTTTTTTGGTTGTATTTGGCTAGTGTTGCCGTTTTTTTTTTTTTTAGGAATTATTTATTTTCCAAATTTTAAAATAAATATTTTATTTTTAATTTTGATTATTGTAGCCAACGATAGTTTTGCTTACTTTGTAGGTAAAAGATGGGGTAAAAGAAAGATTGCCCCTAGTATTAGTCCTAATAAAACCTATCTTGGTAGTTTTGCAGGCTTTATTTCAGCTTTAGTTGTAGCACTGATACTACAATATTTTTGGCAAGTTTTTAACTATTTTAATGCTGTGCTTATAGCTAGTGTTTTGGCTCTCACGGGACAATTTGGTGATTTATTGGCTTCTAAAGTCAAAAGAATTTATCAAGTCAAGGATTACGGTAGAATACTGCCTGCTCACGGTGGAATCATAGATAGGCTAGATGCGCTTATGCTTGCTATTCCTGCTTATTTTTTTTTTTTGAGCTATTTGCAGTGAAACAGAAAAAAAAGATTGCAATTTTAGGTAGCACGGGCTCTATTGGTGATTCGGTTTTACAGGTAGTAGCTCACAACCGCGATTCGTTTCAAATTACTGCTTTAAGTTGCTACGCTAACTCGAAGAAGCTCTCAGAGCAAATTACAGATTTTTCTCCTCAGTCAGTTTGTATTTTTCAAGAAGTCAGCAAGGTTCATTTACAACCAGAGACTGAGTTATTTGTAGGAGCATCAGGCTTAAGGCAAATGATTCGCAAAATTAGAGCAGATTTAGTAGTGTGTGCTATTAGTGGTTATCAAGGTATTTATTCTATGCTAGAAGCTATTTGGCAGAAAATTCCTGTTGCTATAGCCAATAAGGAGCCATTGGTAGTAGCAGGCAAAATTGTAATGGAGGAGGCAAGACGGAACTCTGTGCCTATCTACCCTATAGATTCAGAGCATAATGCTATAGCTCAGTGTTTAGGGCAAGAAGCTCTTGCCAATGTATCAAAAATTATTTTAACAGCTTCAGGCGGTCCTTTTTTGCATACTACTAAAGAGAATTTTGCAGATATTACTTTACAGCAAGTCTTGCAGCACCCAAAATGGAAGATGGGAGCTAAAAACACCATAGACTCAGCTACAACTATGAATAAGGCACTAGAGATTATAGAAGCAAAATGGTTATTTGGTTTGCAGCTTGATCAAATAGCAATAGTAGTGCATCCGCAGTCTATTTTACACGGAGCTGTTCAATATAATGATGGCTCCTCTCTAGCACAGCTTGGGCTTCCAGATATGAAAATTGCTATTTCCTATTGTTTAGGAGAAAATTGTAGAATTTCTTCTAGCGTGCAAAATATAGATTTTCTCACGCTAGAGCAACTAGAATTTTTACCACTAGACGAGGAAAAATTCCCTTGTGTAGCTTTGATGAGGGAATGTTTTTTGTTAGGCGAAGGATTGCCTGCTGCTATGAATGGCATCAATGAAGTTTTTGTTCAATCTCTCCTAGCAGAAAAAATATCTTTTTCTCAGTTAATGCAAGGTTATTCTTTTTGGATGACCTATGTTAGAGATGTGGTTGCTAGTACGCATTGCCCTCCTTTTTTGAAGAAACTTCACTCTTTGCAAGACGCCCTGCAAGCAAACCAATGGGGCATGGATACTTTTTCGAAAATTAAGTTTTGTTAGCATTTATCAAGTAATTGCTATGAGGCATAACAAGAGACTAGGGCAACATTTTCTTAAAATAGATAGTGTACTACAAAAAATACTAGATTTAATTATAGCAGAAAAGCCTGATTCTATTTTAGAGATAGGAGCTGGTAGTGGCGCTCTAACAGCAAAATTATTACAAGTTAAAATACCTGTGATTGCAGTAGAAGTAGACACTAGGTGGGCAAAAGTTTTGCAAGAAAGATTTGCTTATTCTAAATATTTTACATTGATTAACGATGATATTTTAAAATTAGATTGGAAAAAATTACCACTAGGTAGCAAATGTGCTTTTGTTGGTAACCTGCCTTATCAAATATCTACACCAATTTTTTTTTCTTTGATTAGGAATAAAGAGTTATATGATTTTTTTTTGGTAATGTTTCAAAAAGAATTCGCTGAGAGGATTATTGGTGATAAAAGAATTTCTAAAAAATTTTTTAGCTCTTTGAGTGTGCTAGCAAAGTTATTTTTTTCCCTAGAAACAGTTTTGCCTATATCTAAAAATGATTTTTATCCGGTACCTAAGGTAGATTCGTGTCTGATAAAAATGAAAAAAACAAATTTTAATTTGCAAGACTTAGATAGTTTTCTTTCTTTCTTGAGGATAGTTTTTCGTCACCCTAGAAAAACTTTGTGGAATAACCTAAAAAATGACTGCACTTTGGACTTAAAAAGTTTGAGCTCTTTAGAGCAAGATAAATTCAAAAAAATCAGAATAGCAGATTTAGCAGAGCATGATATTTTTAAAATTTATTGCCGCATCAATGGAAAAACACGAGCTACTTTGTAATGCCTACTTGGTTTAAGAATGATGGTTTATTTTGCCAATTTTCTGCTTGTTTCACATAGAGCGAAAGAAAAATTTTCTTTTTAGAAAAATACTCTAGTTTAATTCTAGCTCTAGTGCCAATTTTTTTGAGCATTGCTCCCTGCCTACCTATCAAAATTTTTTTGTGTTTCTTTTTTGCAAAATAGATACAGACAAAAACTTTGATGAGCTTGTTTGTGTATTCTATCTTTTCTGTTTCTGTGACTAACTCATAAGGTATCTCCTGCATTAGAATACGAAAGGCTTGCTCTCTGACAAATTCTGCAGCTATTTGAGAAAAATTACTATCTGTGATCCAATTGGTAGGATAGTGTGGTGGTTGTTCTGGCAAATAGCTCGCTATTAACTCTTTGAGCCTAGTTAACTTGTAACCTTTTAAGGCACTAATAGGTATAATCTCTTTGGCTAGAAAAATTTTACTCCAGTAATCAATGCTATCGAGTAGCTGTTTTTCTCTAGCTAGATCCATTTTGTTGATAACTAAGATAGTGTTACTAGGATTGAGTTTTTGAACAATTTGTTGATCTAGTAGGTTGTCTGCTAAATTTTGTGGGGGTCTGCTTTCTACTAGATAAAGCACTAAATCTACTCCGTAAAACTCATTATAAGCTTGACGGAGCATGCGTTTTTGCAATTCGTTTTTTGGGTTGCAAATACCAGCTGTATCTACAAAAACTGCTTGGTAGTCAGGGGCGCTTAAAATTCCTCTAATATTTTGTCTAGTAGTTTGTGGTTTATTAGAGCTAATGCTAATGCTTTTGCCCACTAGTTTATTGAGTAGCGTTGACTTTCCTACGTTAGCTCTGCCTATAAGGCTAACGAATCCAAACCTATGTTTGCTTGATGAGTCCACTAGTAAGATTTGATTGTGTGTATAATTTACAATAAATTATTTTTTATGCTATTGCAAAATTTTCTCTAAAACACTATTGATAAATAAGTCTGTAAAATTATAAAAATATAAACAAGTTACTATAAAATTTTTATGAAGTATCAAAAACTATTATTATTATTTTGCTTCATGCTAGCAGTGCAAGTTGCCACTCTAGGTCTACTACAAGCCAAAGATGTCAAACAATACTACGAAGACGGTAAGTTATGGAAAACTGGCAGCTTAAAAGATAACAAAGAAGATGGCAAGTGGAAATTTTACCACAAAAACGGGCAATTATCGGCAACAGGAAGCTATCAAAATTATCAAAGACAAGGTAAGTGGCAATTTTACCATAAAAATGGCAAGTTACGACAAATGGGCTACTATCAAAATGGTATAGAGCAAGGCGAGTGGAAATTTTACAGAGCTAATGGCTCCCTTAAGAGAGCTGGCATTGTTCAAAATGGTCAAAGGAATGGAAAGTGGAAGTTCTACCGTAAAAATGGGAATTTAAAAAGAATTGGAGTTATTAAGAATGATAAAAAAGACGGAGAATGGAAATTTTATGATAAAAAAAATAAGTTAATTCGTAGTGAAAAATGGCAAAACGGGCTCAAACTATAGCCTTTTGATAGGCAGTGCCTATAACAAGCTAGAGTAAAATATCGTTCAATCAACTTATACTAAACTTTGTTTATTGTAGTTGCTGTGTAATTATAATAGGTTGGCAGCTAACTCAGCAAGCTGAGACCTCTCCCCTTTTACTAGAGACACCATACCAGCTAGAGTTGAATGTTTTAACTTACCCATCACATAGGATAAGCCGTTGGAATAGGTATCTACATAGGGATTATCAATTTGATAAGGGTCGCCTGTAAATACGATTTTACTTTTTTCTCCCACACGGGTAATAATAGTTTTGATTTCGTGAGGTGTCAGGTTTTGTGATTCGTCAATTAAAATAAAACGATTTGGAATAGATTTGCCTCTAATATAAGTCAGGGCTTCTAGTTCTATCTTTTTTTTATCTATGATGTCTTGCGTAGCAAAGTATTTATTTTTGCTACTGTGAGATTCAATAAACTCTAATACATCCATCAATGGTTGCATCCAAGGATTCATTTTTTCTACTAACCCACCCGGTAGATACCCTATGTCTCTGCCCATAGGCACGAAGGGACGAGAAACGAGTATTTTGTTGTATTTATTTTGGAAAAGTTGCTCTATAGCTGCTGCTAGGGCTAGCAGAGTTTTGCCAGTACCTGCTTTACCTGCTAAAAAAACAATAGGTATTTTTTCGTCTAATAGCAAATTTATAGCTGCTGCTTGCTCTAGGTTTCTTGCTTTAATATTCCAGACACTTTGTTTATTACTTACTTTGTGTAGTCTTTTCCATTTATCCAAAAATCTAAAAAGATATAATTCTGTTTCTTTTTTTGCAAAATAATACTGGTTGGCAAAAGTGTTTGTAGGCTGGTATTCTATGGCATCTGTGGTTTGTAATTCTTGCCATTGCTTTTGAGTAAGTTGCAATTCTTCAATAGCACAATAAATATTTTCTACATCAATGTTTTGCTCTTCAAAAGGTAAACTTTGTATTTTGAGCACTTTTGCTCTGATACGTAGATTGAGGTCATTGCTAATTAAAATTATATTTTTTTTCTCTGCTAGCAGAGCTAAACAAGTTAGCAGTACTTGGTTAGAAGTTTTATTTTTGTTAAAGTAACTAGGAAGTTTACTGATAGTATCGGTTTTATGGTAGACAATCAACTTTGTTCCGTTTTCTAAAGTAATACCTTGATTTAAATCTCCTAGTTTTGCTAAATTTTCTAGTTTTCGCAAGAAAGTGCTGGCATTTTTGCCTAAAGATGTTAAAGAAGTCTTAAAATCATCCAATTTGTGAATGACGCACAAAGGAATAATGACCTCTGGTCTTTGATAGCGAAAAATTGAATTACTGTGGTGTAGAATTACATTGGTATCTAACACAACAGAGTAATTTTGATTTTTTATCTCCATCTTTTTTGAGTTATTTTGTTAACTCTGTTTTGACATTAACTGTAGCATGCAAAGTTCTATGAACTGGACACTTATCAGCTATTGCTAATAACTTTGCTCTTTGCTCTTTACTGAGATTGCCTGTTAGTGTTAATTTACGCATAAATTGATCAATTTTTTTACCTTTATTTTCACACTCACTGCAGTCTTCAGAGTGTATTTTTTGATGGGTGATTTCAACAGTAGCATCTTCTAGTTGCCACTTTTTGTGTTTTGCATACATAATGAGGGTCATTGAGGTACAAGCTCCCAGAGCTACAGCTAAATAATCATAGGGAGTAGGTCCTGTATCTGTACCGCCGTAGTTGGTAGGCTCATCTGCTAGTAAGTGGTGTTGGTGGACTCTAATTTCCGTTTGCAAACCGCCTTTTTTTGTGCGAGTAGAGACCTGATTTGTTTTATTGGTAGTTGTTTTGCTTAACGCGAGGCTGAGGTATTTTTTGGACCAAGAAGCAATTAAATTGCCGACGTAAAAAGCATCTTCTTTCTTAGATAACAAATGATCTACTTGATCTAAGGCAATAAAACTTTTAGGGTGCTTCGCTGCTTCAAAAATTTTTGCAGCATTATTGATGCCTACAGTATGATCTGTAGGAGAGTGTAAAATAAGTAGTGCTTTTTTTAAATTACCAATTTTTTTCTTAAGATTATTATTTTGTAAATCTTCTATCAATTGTTTTTTTAAGGTAAAAACTCTACCCGCTAATGTCACTTTTGCTTCTCCTTTTTTATTGATTTCATCTTTTTTATAATCAAAAAGATGTTGAATGTGTAAGGGGTCCGCTGGAGCTCCTATGGTAGCTACTGCTTGTACCTTCCGCAGACAAGAGGCAGCTTGCAAAACAGCTGCTCCACCTAGCGAATGCCCTACCATTATTTTAGGCGCTTCGTAATTTTTTTCTAAAAATTCTGCAGCACTTAATAAATCTAAGACATTAGTAGAAAAATTAGTGTCTGCAAAATCGCCGCTACTAGTTCCTAAGCCCGTAAAATTAAATTTCATCACAGCAAATCCTTCTTGAGTTAGTGACAAAGCGAGATAAGTCATTGCTTTGATATCTTTAGAGCAGGTAAAACAATGAGCAAATAAAGCAAAAGCTATTGGTTTTTGTAGAGGTAATGTTAAATCTCCTACTAAATCAATTCCAAATTTATTTAAAAAAGTTACTGTACTTTTTTGCATTTTTTATTTTTTTAGTTGTGTATTTGCTGTCAAACAAAAGCTATATAAGTAAACTATTTACTTTTTTTTGTAAAATTAAGAATCAATATTTTATTACCTCTATTTTGCTAATAATTCTTACTAACAATAAAAATATATTGACTATGAGTTTGCAATTTTAATAGATTATACAGCTTATGCTATTTATAGATAGCTCGCTTGACAATGGTGTATTTTATAGCAATTATACTATTGGCAGCTAGCTTCTATCATTATTGCTTTGTCTCATCTTACTTTTGATAACTTAAATGAGCATTTTAAGTTGAACATCTTATGCAAAATTTTTGTTTTGCTTTGTTTTTGCTCTTATACATTACAAGCAAAAACTACTGCAAAAACTACCATAGAGCTTCTAGATGGTAAAATTCTTTTGAGCGAGGCAAAACTTACTTACAAACACGCCCGCCTAAAAATTACTACAAAGACACAAATCTGGGAAATTACTGCTGCACAAATTGACTATCATTTTGATAAGCACCAAATGTTGATACAAGATCATGCTAGTATGAAAAGCGATGACATAGAAATTACTGCCGAGAAAATCTTGCTTCATACAGACACAGGGTTAGTTGAAATAGAAAAAGGGACAATTTTTGATAGCAAAAATAAAGTTCAAATCACAGCAAAACAAATTTTACAAAAAAAAAAAAATGTCTACAAAGTAACAAAAGCTTTTCTTACAAGCTGCATTGTAGGAGCAGACAGCATATATCAAACTTGGAAAATTTATTCAGAGAATTTAGATTATTTTGTAGATGACTACGCTTTTGGCGTTAATAATGTTTTTTATTTAAGAAATATTCCTGTTTTTTATGCTCCTGTAGGAGGTTGGCCCACAGGCTCAAAAAGAAAAAGCGGTTTTTTAGCACCCCGTTTGTCTTATAATGATTTACCTCGTGCAGAGTCTTACGGTTTGCAGATTAAAATACCATATTTTTGGGCTCTTGACCCTTATACTAACTACACACTAGGGTTAGATTTTCGTCAAAAAAGAGGGCTTGGACTAGATAGTCAGTTTTACAAAGTAGGTAAAACTAAACCAGCACACACAATTATAAATTGGTGGTATTTACCAGAGATTGTCTCGCAAAGAAAAGAAAATAAAACCAATGTTTTATCTCATAGGTATTTTATTGATGCTTTTTACTATGAATTATTAAGGAAAAATTCTAACCTTTTTTTAGCATCGTATTTTGCATCAGATAGTAAAATTGCAACAGATTATCAACTATCGCTAGCACAAAATGAAAATATTGCTACAGAAAACAAACTTTTTGTAGATTTTCGTTGGAAGAATGGAACAGCGTATTTGCAAGCCAAACAAAACATAGAGTTTGCAGACGACTCACATTACAAACCAAATTCTCAGCAAGCTCCAACAAACCAGGGGCGTTTGCACTTAGAGCACAATTATTCTAACAAATACCTCCAAGCTAGGTTTATAGAAAATTTAGAGCAATTTTCTATAAAAAAAGATTGGGCTGGAGTGAGACAAATTAGCGAAGTTTCTAGTAATTTTTTCTTTCAGAATGCCATTTTTTTTGTAGAGCCACGCGCTTCCTACCATTACCGTTTTTATCAAGCACAAAATATAGCAGGAGTACTAGAGAGCAGGAAGTTTCAATACCAATATTCAGCTTTTGATTTTACAGCAGGTCTCAAGCTCAAAAAAAAAACAACCGCTTACAAATGGCAGGCGCAAGCTAAAGTAGATTATCAAAAAATACCAAAAACTAATGCTCAAAAAAATTTTGCTGCTGCTTTATCTCAGAGCCCTCTAGCTCTGGATTTACTAGACCAGAATAGGCTCAACGAACAACCTCTTTTTGATAGCAAAGACCTGATTTTACCCAAAGAAATTACTAAGTTTTCTTTGCGATTAACGCGCAAAAAGCCAGAAAATTCTTTTGTAGCAGAGCTGTCTAGGGTTTATGATTTTTTATCACGACAAACAACTACAGATACAGGAGATTATTTATTCGTTTTACCAAAAAATAGAGAAAATTCTTATTCCTTAGGACAATATTGGTTAGCTTGGCATTTGACTTTGAAGTGGAGACTTACCCAAAATTTTAGGTTGGCTTATTTTACGAGGCAAGATACTCTAGCAGGTAAAAATTTAGCACAAAATTGGAAAATTATGTATAAAAATTTATCTCTAGTAGCCTATGATAATAGACAAGCCTACACCAATTACGATGGAGAAAATTTTTTTGAAAAAAAACAGCTAGTTTTTACCACAGAAAATCAATTATTTAAAAAATGGTCTAGCAAGCTTGTTGCTAAAAGGAACTATTTGTTGGCAAATAGTTATGATGATGCTTATTTTTTAGGAAAGCATATAGATGAGCTTTCTTTATCGTTAAAATACCAAGATTGTTGTAGTGAATTAGAACTTTCTTTTTTTGAAAAATTCGCTGATGACGCACTAACAAGAGGGCTCGCTATCAATTTTAATTTAATTAGCGGATTTTAGTATTCAAGTATTGGGCTATTACATAGCAATTTTTTAAATGTTGATTTATAAAAATTTTTACAAAATTATCAATTAGCTTGAGTAAAGCAGCAATCGTGGTATTTTTTTAATCAAAAAACTAAAATGACGAATTTAGCAAAACAACTTCTGAAGAGCAGATTGGATGCATCAAATACCCAAAGATTTTTGAAGGATTTTCAGAGGTATCTAGCAGAAAAAAATAAATTGCCACTAGAGTGGAGTAATTTTACACCGTTAAAAAACTCTGTTGTGTACGAAGAATTATCAGCACCTCGAGAAACAAAGAAAGCAAAATTATTGCAAGAGCTAGTAGTTTGTAAGTTAAACGGCGGTTTAGGGACTAGTATGCAATGTACTAAGCCAAAATCTAGTATTATTGTCAAAGACAAAAAAAGTTTTTTAGAGCTGAGCTTGCATCAACATTTATTTTTGCAAGAAAAATGGAAAGTTAGTATCCCTTTTTTGTTGATGAATAGTTTTTATACAGAGCAAATTACCAAGCAAAAAATACAGGCTTATAAAAATATAAATTTTTATTGTCTCAAACAGAGTTGTTATCCGCGCTTGGTAAATTTAGCACAAGAAAATTATTGTCTATTAGATGTTGATAAATTCGGTGATGAAGCTTTTTATCCTCCTGGTCATGGTGATATTTTTATCCATTTACAAGAAAATTTACTGCATAAATTCTTAGAAGAAGGTAAAAAATATTTGTTTTTATCCAATATAGATAATCTAGGTGCTACTGTTAGCTTATCTATACTCAAATATTTAGAGGAAACCAGCTGCCCATTCTTGATTGAAACAGTAATAAAAACAAAAAACGACACCAAAGGAGGTAGTTTGTTAAAAGATTGTAAAACAGGCAGAATAAAATTACTAGAGGCAGCACAGATGGAGCAAATTTCAAATTGGCAACAGCATCATACTCAAAGCAAACTGACCACTTTCAACACTAATAACCTGTGGATCAATTTACCTGCATTACAAAAAGCTATGCAGCAACCATCTTGGAAGTTAGACCTCATCAAAAATTATAAAAATATTGCAGGAAAAAATATTTTACAATTAGAAACAACTATGGGCTCTGCTATTGCTAATTTTAATGGCGCACAAACAATAATAGTTCCCCGCTTTCGTTTTTTACCTGTTAAGAAAATATTTGATCTATACTTATTACGCTCTGAGCGTTTTATACTCCAAAAGAAAAAAGGTTATTTGTTAAGAGCGCAAAAAAATCTGACAAGTTTTCCTAAGGTAGATTTAAGAGGTATTGATAGCATCCAAGAATTAGATAAGAAATATCCCGTATAATAAAATTATATTTATAGTTTACTTGCAAGCTGAGAGTAAAATTGAGCAAATGTTTAGCTAATTATTTATTTTTATTAAGTACCTAATGCAACAAAAAATATTGAGTGTTTTGATGCCTGTATATAATGCAGAAAAATTTTTAGAGGAAAGCATTTTGAGTATTTTAGCTCAAACGCTAAGTAATTTTGATTTTTTAATTTTAGATGATGCTTCTACAGATAATAGCTTGGCTACGATTAGCAAATACGCAAAACAAGATCATAGAATTAAGGTTTTAGCTAATAAAAAAAATCAAGGAGCGGTGGTTTGCAGAAATAAACTACTCGCCACAGCACAAACGCCATTTATCGCTTGGCTAGACGCAGATGATTTGAGCTTACCGCACCGCCTACAAACACAGCTAGATTTTTTATTAAGCAATCCAAAGATAGATGTAGTTGGTGCTAGATCGGTTTTTATAGGACAAGCAGGTGGGCATGGCGTAGTGCTCACAGATCACCTAATCAAAACCTTGCTTTTTATATTTGGTAATGCCTTGTCTAACTCTACTACTATGATGAGAATAAAAAAAATCAAAGAAAATAATATTTGCTATAACAAGCAATTCTTTGCTGAAGATTATAAATTTTGGGTAGATTGTGCTGCTGTTGCTAACTTTGCGAACCTAGATCAAGTACTCATCAAATACCGCAGGCATTCTCAGCAAATAAGCACGAAATATCAATCAATCCTTAGAAGCTCTCACCTTCAAATTATGCAAGAGCATTTTTTAAAATTTAAAATCACTATACCCGAAAATTTACTTTTGATGATATTAGGTTGGAGCTCTCAGCAACTTACCTATTCGTATTTGATGCAAATAAAAGATAAATTTACTGATCCTTTGCTTAGCATAAAAAATTTTTATGGGTATCAAGGAATAGCAAAAAATTTAATTTTAGAAATATCGTCTAGACCTCTTTGTAGAAAATTAGATTGGCAAGGAGAATTATTTTTTCTAAAAAATTTTGGTGTTAGGTGTTATCTCAAAATAACAATACAACAACTCAGAGCTTTAGTGTGTAGTGCTATTTTTAAGTAAAACAAGCTAGTATGATTAAATCATAAATATTATTATAGAATAATCAAGGTTTGTTGCTTTTATATAATACAGGAAAATACAATACTGTTAACATCAATAGATACCCCACAGCAAAAATTTTGATATATAAAATACGATTGGTATAATAATATCAAAAATGTAAGCAATAGGATTTTAGAGCAATTAAAAAAAAGAAAATACTCAATAATTATTCAAACACAATGTTCTCGTTATACAAACCTACTTGGGTTAAACTACCAAACGGCTTTAGCAGAGAGATTATTACTAGAAATAGGAGGAAAGGACAAGTTGGTAGGTTGGCTACGAAAGCAGAAAACCCAACTTATGATGATTATTCTTTGTTTTATGATGTATTCTTTAGCCTTGATAAAAGATATATTTGGACTGTAGGTCCTCCGCTACTTTTTTTTGGCAAAAAACTTTTACCCATCAAAATTTACTACAAAGGAAAAAATCTTAAATACAAGTATTATCATTATCACAACTCAACAGTGTCTTCTTGTTCTACTTGTTTTAAAATCCTAGCTACTAGTATTAAAGAAAAAAATCCTACCTTAACCTTTAGCGCTCAGAATTGGAAAATAGAGCTGGTGGTTGCAAGTTTTCCTTTGATACATAGTGCGGGGAAGCTAACCCTGGCAACCTTGCAAAAAAACTATACTACTAATCATATTATAGAGTGGGTATTATGGCATTATCGTTTGCACCAGTTTAAAAGAATTTTGTTTTATGATAATGGCTCTGATAATCGTAGCGAGGTAAAAACAGCGCTGCAACATTTAAATCTGCCAGACCTAGAGATAGTTTTTGTTGATTGGAGCTACTACTTCTATGGTAATTTATTCCCTCATTCTTTTGGTGACCGTTTTGCTCAAAATACCCATTTAAATCATGTTTTAAGGCTGCACAGCGGACAAACACACTTTGTAGCTGGTTTGGATTTAGACGAATATTTAATCAATGCTAGCTCTGTAGCACTGCAGCATTTAATAAAAACACAATATTATTTATTATTTCAACGCTATGACATTGTAGATGTAGACAAAGAATTACCAAGTAGTATCAAAGATTGCACTACAAGAAAAAAGAAACCTCTGCCTAATGGCAAGTATTTATATCGTAGTAATTCTGTTAAATACCTCTCTAGTCCCCACGATATTTTAAGAAGTCAATTTTACCTCTCGTCCCGATTTTTTTTTAGATTGTTTCATATTTTACAAAGTAAATTGTTAGCAAGGTTTTGTAAAATTACAAAATACAATCTTTATGTAATCCATGCGCAACCTATTAAAATATTTTGGAAAAGCAACCGCACTCATAAGGAGCGTCCATTTCGAGTAGCTTTTGAGTCAAAAATCCATCTCAAAGATCAAAATATTCAAGAACATCTCAAAAAAGCATTGCTTACAAAGTAGTTATTTTATTATCAAAGCAATTACTTCAGAGCAATTGTTTGATAACTTGCTGCCAGCTAGTAAAATGATAATCAGCATTCAAGACAAGATTTTTTAAAATAGGTGGCTTAATTAGCAGGCTTGCTGTAGTGACTTTTGCTAATTTACCAGCTAGGATATCTGAGTCAAGATTGCCGTAAAAAATAGTTTGCTCTTTGCAAACTTGGTTTTGTTTGATAGCCTCTTCAATCATCAAAGGCGAAGGCTTAGCAAATTCTTTAGCAAAATTAGCAGAGACAAAGCAATTTTTAGCAGAAAATTGTTTTTGTAGAGCTACTGTAGTTAACTTTTTTTGTTGTTTTGCTACATCTCCGTTACTAACTATCGCAATTTTTTTTTGTGCAGTGGTTAGTAGTCTCAGGTATTCTTTGGCATAAGGAAAAATTTGCAATCTAGCCCAAAACTCTCTCCAAAAAATGTTGGCTAACTGTTTTGGTTGCCATGTAAATTGCCAATTATAAAATTTATAAATATTGGTAAACACTAACTCAGGTTTGCTAGAGCCTACAAGCCTACAAAAAGCAGCTAATATTTCTAAAGATATTGTTGCTACGGCAGTGTGTTCCTTACTTACTAGCTCTAAAACTGCCTTGTAGGCAGCTAAATAACTACTAGAAGTATTGATTAGAGTGTCGTCTAGGTCAAAAAGATGCAGGGTAAATTTTTTCATTTGTTATTCTTGAGAATAAAAGCAGCAAGTAGATAATTTTCTTTTTCTTCTATATAACACCTAGTAAAAAAAATATTTTCCTCAAAAACACTAAAAATACAAGGTGATAAATTTACAATACAAATATCTTGGAAAAGAATTTTGCGCTCTAATTGCCCTAAACACTTTATAATTGCCTCTTTCGCACAAAAAATTTTGAGTATCTCTAGTGGTGTTAAGGAGATAAATTTTTCTTTTTGGTGTTTTATTTTTTGATAAACATTGGCAGATGGTTTTCTGTTTTTGTATTCTAGATCTATGCCAATAGATAAAATATCTTTTGAGTTAGAAACACAAATAGCAGTTTGCTCTTCACTATGACTAATGCTACCTTTGATACCTTTTTGCCAATTGATTGCTCCGTTATTTTTAGCTTCTAGCGTTTGCAGAGGCTGGTTAAAATTTTGTAATAATAAATGGGCGTGATGTCTTCCCAATAAAAAAAATTTTTTTCTTTTTAAGGAAGTTATAGTTTTTGCAAACTCTAGCTCTTGTAGAGTAACTTTTGGGTTTAAAATGTTTTCTGCTGTAAGTAATAGCAAACAATCTTTGAAATAGTTTTGCATTTTATAAAAGAAGCAATTGATTTTTTAAATTAGTTGTTTCTGGACAGTTTTTTTGGAGTGTTTTTTGTAAAATATCTAAAGTAGTAAAAATTGTTACTTTCTTTTTAGCTCTAGTGATTGCTGTATAGAGTAGTTCGCGATGCAGAATCTCAGAATATTCCTTTGGTAAGCAGATTAAAGTTTCCTGAAATTCTGAGCCTTGAGACTTATGTATACTAAGGGCGTAGGCACTTTGGTGTTGTGGTAAGTCGTTCAAAGCGATTGCCATAAAACCCTGCTCGCTAGCAAAATAAACTTTGTAAGATCCTTGTTTATCTACCAAGCAAATACCTATATCTCCGTTATATATTCCAAGTTTAGGAGTGTTAATTTTAATTAGAATAGGTCTGCCATGATAAAAATTTTGTGTAGCAGTTTTTTTTTGATTTTGCTCTAAATTTTTTGTGATAAACTCTTGGATTGCAAGCACACCAAAGCTACCTACATTCAAAGCACAAAGAATTACAAAACTATAATAAACGCTAAAGGCATCTTGAGGATTGTCAACCTTTGTTAATGCTAGCCACTGGTGTTGAGCTTGAGCTTGGAGCTGTTTGTAGAAATCTTCTTTATTCTCAAAAAAATAAAAACCTTCTTGCAGGTTGTTGTCTATATTTTTGGTATCAGAGAATAATTTTTCGACTAGTTGTAAAACTTGGTTTTCTGCTGCTGCTTCAAAACGGTGGCGTGTTTTTAATAATGCAAAATAAGGAGGGCGGTTTTTTTGTAAAGCCTGGCAAAGATCAAAGAATAAATAACCAGCATTTATAGGATTGAGTTGTTGGCTATCTCCCACTAAGGTAATTTTTGTGCTACTAGCAATTTTTTTAAGTAAGCGGCACATTAGTGCTAAATCTACCATAGAAATCTCGTCAATAATTAGGTGATCCCACAAAAATTCTTCTTTATCTAGATTATAATAATAACTCTCTTTGCTACTCAACATAGAGTGTATAGTAGAAATTTTTAGAAAAGCACCTCCTAAAAGGTAGCAATCAGAAAAAACATTTTCTAATTTTTGTGTTTGAAACTGCTCTTTGAGGCGTCTAACTGCTTTACCTGTAAAACTTAAAAGAGCTATTTTAATTCTGTTTGTTTCATCAAAACAAGAATTTTCTTGTTGCAAATAATATATGAGCTTTCCAATCAAAAAAGTTTTTCCCGTACCAGGTCCACCACTAATGATACTCAAAGGATAATGGAGTGCTTTAGTGAGTGCCTCTTTTTGTGTTGTATCTAGTGATTGTTCTTTAGCAAATAGGTTTTTGTAAGCTGATTGCGGTAGCAAACAGTGTAGAGAGTTTTTTTTAAAATAATTAAAGACCTGCTCTTGATAGCGAAAAAATTTTTGAAAGTATATTTTTCCTTCTTGCAAGATTAGCGGTTTGTTGGTGGGGCTACTAGCTAGGCAATTGTAGCTTGTGTGTGCTAGAGTAGAAAAATCTTCTAGCACTTTGATTTGTAGTAGCTCTGCTAAAATATTATGTTTTGTTTTTAGAGTTTCTTCGTTTAAAAAAATACATCCTTGTGATAAGCGGTAGGAAGTTAGTAAGCTAATACAAAATATAGTTTCTTTTTTTTCTTTTTTAGTTTCTTTATCAGCTAGAAACTGGGCTAGTAAAAAATCTATCTTACGAAAATCAGAATCTTGGCAAATTTTAAATATTTTTTGCAACGAAAGATGCATAATTTATCGTCAATAACGAGCACTACAAAACTTTGAGCATAGCACTACCTGCTAACTAATTGCAAAAATTCTTAAAATGACTATACAAAAAGTATAACTTCTTCATTTATGTTAAATCTTTGCTTGCTATAATTATTTGGCAAGGTTATTTTCTAGGCTGTAGGTATTTTTCAAAATACAATTTTTCACACTACAATTAATTTTTTTAAGATAAAAATATGATACTTTGGGTTATTTTTGGACTTGCTGTTTTAGGTTTAAGTATTGCTTTGTTTTATACTAGAGCAGTTCTTGTGTCTCCTCTAGGTTATCAAGTAGGAGATAAATCTTTACTACAAAAAATTCATCATGCTATTGCAGATGGTGCTAGCGCTTTTTTAAAACAAGAATATAAATTTATGTTTTTGTTTATGTTGGTCTTTGGGTGTTTTATTTTTTTTAGTGTAGATGATATTCGCACAAAAGAGATCAACGAAGGTATTTATACTTTGTTTAGTTTTGAAGTAGGTTGCTTAATTTCTATTGTTGCGGGCTATATAGGGATGAAAATTGCTACGGCTGGCAATGTTCGTACTGCAGTAGCTGCGCAAACTTCGTTAGAAAAGGCATTTAAGATATCTTTGAACTCTGGTTGTGTAATGGGTTTTGCTTTAGTTGCTCTAGCTGTTTTAGGTTTGTTGATTGTTTATCTTGTTACCAAGTTTTTTTTGCCTACTGCTGATACACATGTCATTTTTGAAGTGATTGCGGGTTTCGGTTTAGGTGCTTCTTCTATTGCTCTTTTTGGTAGAGTAGGTGGGGGTATTTTTACTAAGGCAGCAGATGTAGGAGCAGATTTAGTGGGTAAGGTAGAAAACAACATTCCAGAAGATGATCCTAGAAACCCTGCGGTTATTGCAGATAATGTAGGGGATAATGTAGGAGATGTAGCAGGTATGGGAGCGGATTTGTTTGGCTCTTGTGCTGAGAGCACTTGTGCCGCTTTAGTGATTGGCGCGGTTGTGTTTTCCTCTAGTTTGGCTGCGGCTTTGTATCCTATACTATTGAATGGAATTAGTATTCCTATCAGCTTTTTGGCTTTGCTTTTTGTGAGCGTCAAAAAAGAAAAAGATGTTTCTGCTGCCTTAAAAAAAATGCTGATTATTTCTACAACCTTAATGGCGATAGCTAGTTATTTTGTAACCTTGTGGGCGTTACCTGAGCAATTTACCCTAGGAGGCATTACTATCACTGCTTTAGATATTTACTTTAGCTATCTTTCTGGATTAGTTGCAGGCTTGGTAATTGGTATTTTAACCGAGTACTACACTTCTTATAGTTACAAACCTGTAAGAGAGCTAGCACAATCTTGTGCTACAGGAGCTGCAACCAATTTGATTTTTGGAGTAGCTCTAGGATTTCGTAGTTGCTGGTCTATTATTCTAGCTTTGGCAATTTCTATTTTTATACCATTTCAATTAGCAGGTATGTATGGGGTAGCAATTGCTGCTTTAGGTATGCTTGGCACTTTAGCTATTGGATTAACTATAGATGCTTATGGACCTGTAGCAGATAATGCTGGCGGTATTGCAGAGATGGCACAGATGAAAAAAGAAGTCCGTCAAAAAACCGATATTTTAGATGCTGCTGGCAATACAACAGCTGCTATTGGTAAAGGCTATGCGGTTAGCTCTGCTGTGTTAACCTCTCTAGCTTTGTTTGCTGCCTTTTTAGCAAGAGCATCCATTATTTCTGGAGAAAATTTTACTACGCTCAATGTACTTCACCCGTTGGTACTCTTTGGCTTATTTGCAGGAACAATTTTACCATTTTTATTTTCTGCGTTACTTATGAAAGCAGTAGGTAAAGCTGCTTATAGTATGATTGACGAAGTGAGAAGACAATTTGATGCCAATCCCGATATTATGAAAGGAACCGCAGACCCTAACTATCATAGTTGCGTAGCAATTTCTACTCAGGCTGCTCTAAAACAAATGATAGCTCCCGGTTTATTGATTATTCTTACTCCTCTACTAGTAGGCTGGTTGCTGGGCATCCAAGCACTAGCAGGGCTCCTACTAGGCTCTTTACTTGTCTCAACAGGTTTAGCCGTATTTCAATCCAATTCGGGAGGAGCTTGGGACAATGCTAAAAAATACATAGAGCAAGGATTTTTAGGTGGCAAAGGTACAAAAGCACACAAGGCGTCTGTTGTAGGTGATACCGTAGGAGACCCCTTTAAAGATACTTCTGGACCTTCTTTGAATATATTGATGAAACTTTCTGCTATTTTGAGTTTAGTATTTGTACCTTTCTTTGTAAAATATGGGGGGTTATTGTTACATTTGTTTTAACGACTAAGCGACTAATTGGTAATTTTTGGCAAAGAAAATATGCCTAAATTTATATTTATTACGGGAGGAACTGTGTCTTCGCTGGGCAAGGGTGTAGCTTCTGCTGCGATTGGAGCTCTACTCAAAGATGCTGGTTATAAAATTAGTTTTGTCAAAGCCGATCCCTACCTCAATATTGATCCGGGCACTATGAATCCCTTACAACACGGTGAGGTTTTTGTCACTGCCAATGGTTCAGAAACAGATTTAGATCTTGGTCATTATGAGAGATTTACAGGCTTGGAAATGGGAGGGATTAATAATTTTACCGCAGGCAAAGTCTACAATAGAGTTCTAAAGAGAGAAAGAAAGGGAGATTTTTTAGGAAAAACAGTACAGGTTATTCCTCATATTACAAATGAAATTCAAAAAAATATTTACAAAGCAAGTGCAGGATACGATATTCTAATTGTGGAAATAGGCGGCACTGTAGGAGATATAGAATCTTTGTCCTTTTTAGAAGCCATTCGTCAAATGCAGTTTCAGCAAGAGGCTACAGATTTACTCTATATTCATATGACATTGGTGCCTTGGATTGATAGTGCTAGCGAGTTAAAAACAAAACCAACACAGCATAGTGTAAATAAATTAAGGGAAATAGGAATTCAACCAGATATTTTAATTTGTCGTTCTTCTCGTTTGCTACCAAAATTTTTGAAAGAAAAAATAGCACTATTTACTAATGTTAGAAAAGAAAATGTCATAGCCGGCGCTGATGCCAGCTGTATTTATGAAATACCACTGCTTTTTCAAAAAGAAGGAATTTGTGGAGCAATTTGTCGTAAATTACTCTTAAAAGACATTGTACCTAAAATGGAAAAATGGGTCAAAATTACAAAAAAATATAAGGCTAAAAAAGACAAGGTTTATATAGCTATGGCTGGTAAATATATGCAGCTTAGAGATGCATATAAGAGTCTTTTAGAAGCACTAGAGCATGCAGCTATTGCTCAGAATTTAGAATTAAAAATAGTGCAGTGTGAGCCAGAGGCTTTCGAAAATAATACTACGGAGTTAGTGTGTGATGCTATTTTAGTGCCAGCGGCTTTTGGCAAAAGAGGCTCAGAAGGAAAAATAGCTATTGTGCGATACGCTAGGGAAAATAAAATTACTTTTTTAGGTATTTGCTTTGGGTTTCAAATGGCTATTGTGGAATATGCTAGAAATGTTTTGGGGTTGCAAGATGTTTTTTCTACAGAAATAAAACCTACAGCACAAAACCCTATTATCAAAATTATGCCTCAAAAAACAAAGATAGACCTTGGTGGAACTATGAGGCTAGGAAACGCCAAAATAGACTTCACCAAAGACAGTAAAATTGCAGAAATTTATGGTAGTAGTTTTGCTGTAGAAAGACACCGTCATAGGTTTGAATTAGACAGTCATTATATTGCGCAACTAGAAGCAAAAGGTTTGCGAATTAGTGGTTATTTTCAAAATAAACTAGCAGAGTCTTTGGAATTAAAGGAGCATCCTTGGTTTGTAGCAGTACAGTACCACCCAGAGTTCTGTTCTACTCCCTTTCAGCCTCACCCTCTTTTCGTGGATTATATTAAGCAAGCCTATTTGTCTAGAAAAAATCGTTAGTATGCCTTTTTTTTCTGTGATTATACCTACGTACAATAGAAAGGAATTTTTAAAAAAATCTGTGTATTCTGTACTTTGTCAAACAGAGCAAGATTTTGAGCTGATTATAGTAGACGATGGCTCTACAGATAATACTCAGGAAGCGCTAAGGAGTCTGCAGCAACGAGCTCATAAAAAAAAAATTCGTTATATTGTTACAAAACATCAAGGAGTGAGTTTTGCTAGAAACAAAGGAGCTCAACAAGCTAGAGCTGAGTGGATTTGTTTTTTAGATTCTGATGATTGTTGGAATAGCTCTAAACTAACAGAGCAAAAAAAATTCATCAAAGAAAATCCAAAGTATAGAATTTTGCAAACACAAGAGATTTGGATTAGAGACAATAAGCAGGTCAATCCTGTTAATAAATATTTAAAAAAAGAAGGTGATTTATTTATTGATTCTTTAGAGCATTGTTTTATTACCCCGTCTACAGTTTGCATCCAAAAAGAGCTTTTTAATGCTTTTGATGGGTTTGATGAAAATTTGTTTTGTTGTGAAGACTATGAGCTTTGGATTAGAATTACAGCAAAATATCCAGTAGGGTTAATTCGTAAAAAACTTGCTAAACGTTTTGCAGGGCACAAGGATCAGTTATCTTATTTGTATTTTGCAATAGATAGGTTCCGTATCTATAGTTTAATCAAAGCTATACTTTACGCAGGATTTTCTCAAGAGCAAAAAAAATTAGCAAAAATTATGCTCCAAAAAAAAGCAACTATCTACATACAAGGTGCCAAAAAAAGAGGTAGAAGTATCAATAAATTCCAAGAGCTGTACCATCTTTTTTTAACCAATCCAAAATATTTACAAAAGAAAGCAAAGAATTTATTGCTACAAGAATTAGTAGATTCTTTAGAGCTGAAAACATAAAAATTATTATTATTTTTTGTTTTTTTACAGTTTTGTGTTAGTTACCGTAGATAAAATTGGTCTAGTCTGTTTTAAGTAAAATGAAAAAATATTATGAGCTTGCCCAAAAAATTTGGAATTTTGCTACTGGGGATTACCCTATATTAGTAGCACAAGATGCTACAGAGCAATCAGTAGCCCTTGCCTGCGGCTTAGTGCGAATGCAATCTGTAGACAATGATTCATCTATTCGTATTACGGTTACTGCTGATAGCTATCTAGAATATGTAGCAGATTTTGCTACTTTAGATGTCAATCTCTTAGCACCAAAATACCGATAGGAGAGACTTTTTTATTTGTAGCGTGGTCAATGATAATAATAATCCTTTAGCTATGCTCAGCAAGAGCGTTAACCAAACAAGTGTGCGCTTAACAATAATAAAGCTAATACTTCTAATAATTTAGCTGAAGGGTTGTTTTTGCTACAGATTGTAGTATTAAGCTCAAAAATGGAACTATTCTGGCTGCAGAGGACAAATTACGACTAGACGCTGTAGTTAGTAGAGGCAGATTTAGCCTCACTAAAGATTTTCTAATTACTTTCAAGCAACACTGCAGACTTGTGCCTAGCAAAAGCAATGATACTATAATTGCAATAGTTTAATACGAGCTATGAGGTATCTTATTAGCTGGCAATAGGGGTATTGGGCTATAGTTTGATTTTTTTGTAATTTGGGTCGTATAGCACATCACGAGTAACAAACCCTAGGTATAAAACACCTAAATAATCAAAATAAACTTCACTCCCCTCTTTTTTGTACGCAGGAGGTAGGTAGGCAAAACCTATAGATTCATTTATAGCATAAGCATAATCGGCACTAGTTACATAGCCAATGACTTTATGATGCTTATTATAAACTGTCTCACCTCCTAGCAAAACGATTGCTTTGTTTTGCAGTTTAAAAGTATACAGCCTTAAATCTACGCCTTCTTTTTGAATTTTTTGCAGTGCTGCTTTTCCAATAAAATCACCTTTTTTCCAATGTATAATAAAATCGGTGCCTGCGTGAAAAGGTGTTTCATTTTGAGCCATATCTCCACCCCAAGAGCGATAGGCTTTTTCTATTCTTAGAGAATTAAAAGCACCACCTCCTGCTGGGATAAGATTGTCAGCAGAGCCTGTTTTTTCAATGATACTCCAAAGTGCGTGAGCGTACGGAGTTTTGACATAAATTTCCCAACCACTTTCTCCTACATAAGATATACGAAACATCATCACAGGAATAGAGCCTAAAAAAGCAGATTTCCAGCGAAAAAAACGAAAATTTTCAAATGATAAATCTAGATTAGATATTTTTTGTAACATGTCTTTTGCTTTAGGTCCCCAAACTCCCATAGTGGCATAACTATCAGAGATGTCTCTAAGATATACACTCTTATGTTGCTCAGCTTTGTATTTGTCGCTTCTAGTTTTTAGACTAGCAAAGTCATGTCCGGCAGAGCCTATACCACTAATTACCCAAAAAACTCTCTCATCTATACGAGAGATAGTTACATCGCATTTAATGCCTCCTGTTTCATTTAAGATTTGTGTATAAACAATCCTACCTACCGCAACATCTATATTGCTAGGTACTTGATACTGTAAAAATTCTACTACATCTGCGCCCTCTAATTCAAAAATTTGGAAAGCAGAAAGCTCATAAAGGGCAACATTATTTCTAGTTTGTAGTGCTTCTATACCCTCAATAGCAGACCAATTTATACTTGACCAGGGGTGTCTTTTAGGAAAATTAATATCTAACAGCCCCTGATTGCAGTTATACCACTGCGCTCTTTCAAAACCTAGTGTTTGAAAAAATACTGCTCCTAACTGCTGTTGTCTTTCATACACAGGACTGACCATCAACCCCCGCTCTAATTCGTTTTGTCTTTTAGGGTGGTTAATATCATAAACTACTCTAAATTGCTCTCCTCCACTTTTTTGTACATAGTTTTTAGAAGCAGCATGAGCATAAAAACGGTTGATATCTGCTTCGTGTACATCTTGCTGAGGCTCACCAGCGTCCATCCATTCGCAAATAATTTTAGCAAAACCTGCAGCATGAGTGTACCAAATAGCCTCAGCAATCCAAAAGTCTTTAACTATTGGAGATTCTCCGAGCAAAGAGCCAGAATCTGGAGTAAAAGAAAAAACTCCGTTAATCTTGTAGTCTAGGCTAGCTTTTTCTTGTGCTAAGCAAGGAAACAACTCTAAAGAGCGCTCCCAAGCAGCAGCAAAATCTTGCTCTTTCCATTCCCTAATAGCAGGTGTACTTGATTTGCTAGATAGTGTTAATTTTTGAGTATCTACAGGTAAAGTGCGATGTAGGTAATTCCCGATACCCCATTGCCCAAAGTCTTGACGAAAATACAAGGAGTTATCTTGGTCACGCAATAAAGGCATTGTTATTTCTGTTTCTGCAAAAGGGTTTAATGCTTGCAAGGGTGTAGTTTTTGCGTATTGGTGCTCCATAGGCATCAAGGGTATGGGTTGCCCTATCATTTTTCCAATTACAGGTCCCCACATTCCCGCACAACAAAGAATTTTTTCACAAAAAATTGTGCCTTTGTTGGTTACTACCCCTCGTACAGCATTGTGTCTTACTTGTATATCTAAGACGGTTACTTCATCGTAAAATTTTACTCCTTTTTTTTGGGCGTAACTAGTCAGCGCTTGTACGCAAACAACAGGTCTACCTATAGCGTCATCTGGTACAAAATATCCACCTAAAATTTCTTTTTCATTTAAGAGAGGCACCTTTGCTTGACATTCTTTAGGGGTCAATAACTCCCCTGCTAATCCCCAACTTTTACCTAGGGCTCTTCTTCTTTTGAGTTCAGTCATTCTCTCTGGAGTGCGGGCAAACTCAATGCCTCCACACAATTCTGCCCCTTTTTTTCCTTCAAATTCTAACGAGTGGTACAAATGTACGCCATAATGAGCGAGTTGTGTCATCAATCTAGAAGCATTGGTTTGGAATGCTCCTCCAGGAGCGTGGGAGCTAGAGCCACCGTATAGCGGAGCTTTTCCTTGGTCTACGACTACAATATCTTTCCATCCCATTTTGCTCAAGTGATAGGCTGCTGAACAGCCTACAATACCTGCTCCTATAATTACTAATTTTGCTTGATTTTCCATAAGTTTATAAAAAAAGTCTTACTACTATGAGTAGCAATACTTTTAGTCAAAAAAAAAGTAAAGTAAATTTTTCTTAGGCAAAATAATTTTTTAATTAAACTTGCTTTTTACCGTAAATTCTCCAATACTCAAAACTAATACTATCAATACCAAGTAAACGATTTAAGCAGATAGTCGCCAAGTTAAGAAGTTGTATCCAATGTTTTTTTCTTATGAAAGAGCACTCAGAAAAAATTAGACAGTATTTGAATGACTTTATTCCCCAATTACAGGATTTTGTAAAATCAGAAACAGTTTTTGGAGAGCCTATGAAGCTTGAGGAGGTAACCTTGATTCCCGTGCATTCGGTGAAAGTTGGTTTTGGGTTTGGAGATACAGACAATAAAAATGCTGGAGGAGGCGGAGTAGTGCTAACCCCTATTGCTTTTGTAGTAATCCAAAAAGGAATTGTTAGTATTCAGATGGTTCAATCTGGGAATATAGAAAGTTTACTCGAAAAAATCCCTAATTTTTTAGAAAGAAGTTATGCTTTTGTTGAAAGAATTATTCAAAAAGAGAAAGAGCAAGAAAAGTAAATTTATTATCAATTTAGCTATACAAAATATGCAATATTTAAAAGTGCTACCATTGCTAGTAGTGTTTTTGTCTTTCTCTCAGGCAATATTTGCTAGAGAATTTACGTTTATTATACATCATTTTTTAAGTCCTCAGGCTATTTTACACACAAAAATGATTGAGCCCTGGACTAAAAAAATTACAAAAGAATCTAAGGGAAAAATTAAATTTGAGATTTATCCTTCTATGTCTTTAGGTGGCAGCCCTAAAGAGCTCTACGGACAGGTCAAAGATGGGGTTGTAGATATTGCGTGGACTTTAGCTGGTTATACACCGGGAGTCTTTCCTAGAGTAGAAGTTTTTGAACTCCCTTCCGTGCATCAATCGAGCGCTCAAGCTACCAACTTAGCCTTGCAAGATACTTTTGAGTTAATCAAAGATGATTTTCAAAGTGTTCACCCGTTGCTACTCCACACTCACGCAGGCAATGCGTTGCATTTGGTCAGCAAAGATGTTAAAAAATTAGCAGATCTAGTAGGGTTAAAAATTAGAACACCCTCAAGGACTGGAGCTTGGCTCATAGAAGCCTGGGGAGCAGAGCCAGTGGGAATGCCAGTGCCGGTTTTACCACAAGCTTTATCTAAAAAAACAATCGATGCGGGATTGATTCCTTTTGAAATCGCTATCTCTTTGAAAATAGCAGACTTAACTGACTATTCTGTAGAGCTAAATCAAAAAGTAAGGTTTGGTACTTCTATTTTTTTATTTTTGATGAATAAGCAAAGCTACAATTCTTTACCTCAGAGCTTACAAAAAATTATAGACAACAATTCTGGTAGAGATTTTGCGATTGCTATGGGCAAAGAATGGGATCAAGTTGAAAATGTAGGCAAGAATATTGCTAGAAAAAAAGGTAAATCTGTTGTGTCTTTGAGCCGAGCAACGAGCCTAGAGTTTCAACAACTTAATCAAAGAGTAGCAAAGAGATGGAAAGCGGAGGTTAGCAAACATAATATTGACGCTAATAAGTTATTGAAAGCAGCTAGTAAAAATGTCAAAAAACATACTATCTAATGTTTGTTTTTCGCAAACTTATTGTTTGTTGGACAATTTTTGCTGGGGGAATATTATTACTAATCACTTCAATTACAATAGTCAATATTGGAGGGTTTAGCCTGAATTTTATTGCTAGGTTTTACGACTCTTCTTTTCCAGCTCTATCAGGTTATGAAGATGCGGTAACCCTTTTGATAGGGATAGCTGTATTATCAATGTTTCCTTATTGTCAGTTGTGTAAAGGACATATTGCTGTAGATTTTTTTACTCAAAATGCCTCACCAAAATTTTTGGATTTTATAGCTAAAATTACAAATTTTTTATTCTTCTTAACCGCTAGTTTTTTAACCTATAGTATGGTTTTAGGTATGCTCGACGCTAAAAATGATAGTGTTATTACTTTTGTGCTGGGTTGGAAAATTTGGTATTTTTATTTGATAGGTATTTTTTCTTGTTTTTTGTGGGTCATTAGTAGTATTTTAACCCTCTTATTTCCGTTAGATTGTGGGTGTTAGAGAATTGGTAGGCTTAGGTGGTCTTGCCACTCTTTTTTTACTAATCTCTTTGAGAATTCCTGTTGCTCTTGCTATGTTTTTAGTGGGAGTAGTAGGAGTATTTGCGTTGAGTTTATTTGTACCCTTTATACGCTTTGAGCCCTATCTTTTACAATTCAAATCTACTTTTTGGAATACAGTTTCTAATTACGACCTTTCTGTTTTACCACTTTTTTTATTGATGGGTTTCTTAGCAGCAGAAATAGGACTCAATCGTGATCTTTTTCGTGGTATGCAAGCACTAGTAGGTAGGTGGAGGGGAGGAGTAGCTATAGCAGTAATTGGAGCTTGCGCTGGGTTTGGCGCTGTGAGTGGCTCTTCTATAGCAACAACAAGCACTATGGGTAAAATTTCTTTACCTGAACTTAGAAAACTGCACTATAGCGAAAGATTATCTACAGGAGTGTTAGCTGCGGGAGGAACGCTAGGAATTTTAATTCCACCTTCGATTGCCTTGGTTATTTATGCTATTGTAGTTGAGGCTTCAATTATACAAATGTTTCAAGCTGCTATTTTACCAGCAGTAATTGCGATATTTCTTTTTTTGCTAGTGATAATATTTTCTGTATGGAAAAACCCTAAATTAGCACCAAAGACAATAAAATTTACTCTAGCAGAACGCAAAATTGCTATTCGTAAACTGATTCCTATTGTTTTCTTGTTTAGCATGATCATCTTAGGATTAGGCTTTGGTATTTTTACCCCCACACCCGCAGCTTCTGCAAGTGTTTTTGGTGTTTTAATTTATGGATTGTTGTTAAAGCGCAAGGATCTCTCTTGGAAAAAATTACAAAATTCTTTTCAGCAAACCGCTAAAATTACGGCAATGATTTATTTTATTTTATTTTCTGCAGATGTCTTGAAAGGTTTTTTATCTCGCTCAGGTTTACCTAGTTTGCTGAGTAACAGTTTATCCCTTAGTGGTTGGCATCCCTATTTAATTTTAATAGCAATGCTCTTATTTTTGATTTTTCTTGGCTTTTTTATGGAATCTTTGTCTATGATACTTGTCATTATTCCCTTTTTTTTTCCTGTTTTAGTTGAACTTAACGGTGGCAATTTTGTTAGTGCATCTCAAGCTATTTTTGGGATGGATAATGATAGTTTAAAGATTTGGTTTGGCATACTAGCGCTAGTAGTAGTAGAGCTAGGTTTGATGACGCCTCCGGTAGGGTTTAATTTTTTTATTATAAAAAGTCTTACCCCACATACTCCCTCAAGAGAAATTTTTTTAGGGATTGTTCCTTTTTTTGCAATAGAAATTTTTCGTATTTTTTTGCTTGTACTCTTCCCTAGTATCTCATTACTTTTACCAAAATTTTTGCTTTAGTTAAGAATAGTAAAAAATTATTATATTTTTAGTAATTGAATTTTAAGCTCTTGTTTGATGACAGATTGAGCCTATTTAAGGTTTGATATTTAATTTTTTTTCTATTATTATTGATTTAGTTTAATGAAACTTAAAAGTTATGTTTAGTCCGCAATTTCAAAAGACAGCTCAAAATATTCTAAAACAGTACCCAAAGAAGATACATGCTCTTTTGCCTCTTTTGCATCTCGTGCAAAAAGAAAAAGGATACATTGACAGTGATGTTATTCAATATCTTGCTGAGCTTTGCAATGTTTCATTTAATCACATACAAGGAGTGGTGAGTTTTTATACTATGTATACCCAAAAAAAAAGGGGGAAAACACATTTAGCTGTTTGTACTAATTTGAGTTGTTGGTTAAAAGGCGCCGATGATCTAGTTAAACAAATCAAAGAGAAGTTGTCCCTCAATGATCAAGGAGAAGATAAAAATAAAAAATATTTTTTAGAAGAAGTAGAGTGTTTAGGAGCTTGTGGTTATGCACCTGTTGTAGCAATCAATAATAGATATTGTGAGAATTTTAAAATGAAGATGTTAGAGCAACTTATTCGAGAAAAAACTGCTGTTGATGAAGGCACACCCTCATGAAAGAGACATTAGTATTATTTAAGAATATTCGCAAAGCTGGCTATCAAGGTAGCCTTGTAGAGTATGAAGTAAACGGTGGCTATAGAGCCCTCAAAAAAGCCCTGAAGATGCAACCTACAGATTTAGTAGATTTAGTCAAAGAATCAGGATTGCAGGGGCGAGGAGGTGCTGGTTTTCTAACAGGCTTAAAATGGAGTTTTATGGCAAAAAACACAACAAAACCTAGCTACTTGATTTGTAATGCGGATGAAGGAGAGCCTGGAACTTTTAAGGATAGAGAGCTGATGAATAAGGATCCTCATTTGCTCCTAGAAGGTTTGTTAATTGGTTGTTATGCTGTTGGTTGCAGGCGTACTTACATTTATGTACGTGGAGAGTTTTTAGAGCCTATGGAAAGACTACAAAATGCTCTAAGAGAATTACAAGCAAAAAATTATACCAAAGATACATTTCCTATACAAGTTATTATTCACCCGGGTGCTGGTGCTTATATTTGTGGCGAAGAAACTGCTTTGTTAGATTCCCTAGAAGGTAGAAGAGGAGAGCCTAGAATTAAGCCTCCTTTTCCAGCAGTAGAGGGGTTTGATTCTGCTCCTACTAGCGTGAATAATGTAGAAACTCTTTGCAACCTACCTTTCATTGTAAATTATGGAGCTAAAGCTTTTCGAGCAAACGGCAGTGAAGGCAACGCAGGAACAAGGATTGTGTGTATTTCAGGGAATGTCAAAAAACCGGGAGCCTATGAAGTTAAAATGGGCGAAAACTTAAGTGCAATCATCGCAGATTTAGGTGGAGGTATGCAAGAAGACAAAGAGCTCAAAGCAGTTATTCCTGGTGGTTCTTCTGTCCCTATACTAACTAAAGATGAGATTGATCTTGTTTACGATTTTGATTCGGTAGCTAAAGCTGGGAGTTTGATGGGCTCTTGCGGTATTATTGTGATTGATCAGCAAGTAGATCTTGTAAAATTTTTACACCGCTTAGTTTGTTTTTATAACCACGAGTCTTGTGGGCAGTGTACTCCTTGCAGGGAAGGTTTAAATTGGATTAGAATCTTGTTAGTAGATTTAATACGCGGCAAGGGAAGTGCAAAGACTTTAGTCAATATAGAAAGAATAGCAAGCAATATACAAGGCAATACACTTTGTGCTCTAGGAGATGCTGGGGCAATGCCTGTACTTTCATACATTAAAAAATTCCGCTACGAATTTGAACAGTATTTTTCTAAAGTAAACAATGTATCAATAAAAAAAGAAAATGCCTAAATTTTACTTAGATGAAGAAAGAATAGAATTTCAAAAAGGAGATGATATACTAACAGCTGCCTTGAGAGCAAAAAAGTTTATTCCGCATTACTGTGCTCATGAGGGCTTGAGTAGAGTAGCTACTTGTCGTATGTGTATGGTAGAAGTAGTAGATGATGGGCAAGGTAGAGCTAACCCTAAATTACAAACTGCTTGCTCCACTATGATTTATGAGGACATGAAAGTAGTAAGTAAAAACACTAAGGTTAAAACAGCTAGAGAGGCTGTGATGGAATTTTTGCTTATTAACCACCCCCTAGACTGTGCTATTTGTGATCAATCAGGGGAGTGTGAGCTCCAAAATTTTTCTTTCGAATACGGGAATGGAGCATCTTTAGTACAACACGAAAAAAGGGTTTATGGCTGGCGAGATATTGGGAGTTTTTTACAACTAGAAAGAAACAGATGTATCCACTGTACCCGTTGTGTACGATTTACACAGGAAGTAAGTGGGACGCATAAAATGGGAGTATTTGGTAGAAATTATCAGCTTTCTGTAGATACTTTTGTGGACTATCCTCTATCTGATAATTTTCAAGGCAATCTAGCAGATATTTGTCCTGTTGGTGCTATTACCACTAAGGATTTTCGCTTTCAAAATAGAGTTTGGCTGGAAACACAAACTCCTTCTATTTGTAATGGCTGTTCTACTGGGTGCAATATTAATGTTTGTCACTACAAAGGAAAGATTTTTCGCTTTTTACCTAGAGAAAATATGGAGGTCAATAAATGGTGGATGTGTGATCAAGGAAGGTTGAGTTTTCATAAACTAGTAGATGCAAATAAGAGGCATACTACTCCTTTGTACCAAAAAGCAAAAATCTCTTGGGAGCAAGCTTTTAAGGTTGCTAAAGAACAAATTACCAAATTAACTAAAGAGTCAGTGGTAATGGTAATTGCTTCTAATCATTCTACTAACGAAGAGTTAGTATCTCTTAGAGAATTCACAAAAAATTTTCTTCCTCAAGCTCTACTTTATAGAATTCCAAAAGTTATAGAAACTAAACGAAAAGAAGCTAGGTTTATTGAAACACTTTTTACTAAAGACAGAACTCCAAATTCTATGGGAGTAAGCCAAGCAGGATTTACGCAAGAGCTTTGCTTAGAAAAAATACAAGACAAGAGTCCTAGTCTAGTTTTGATAATGGGACCTTCTTTTGTAGAAGATTGGTTTTTACAATTCTTATTATCAAGTTCTTTTGTATGGTATATTAGTGCTATGAAGACTCCTATTACTCCTTATGCAAATTTAGTAATGCCTAGCCTAACTCATCTTGAAAAAAAGGGAAGCTTTACCAATAAAAATGGCATAGTTCAAACTAATAATCCGGCTATTTTAGCTGTAGGAGGAAAATCTGAGCTCAATATTTTTGCAGAGTTAGCAAAACAAATCCTAGCGCTAGCATCTAAGACACCTCAAGGACGGGCACAAAAGGTGTCTTAAATAACAGCCATAATCAATAATTGTGGACATAGAATTTTATTTTTCTTGGCTTGCTACGAAGTTGCAAGCTTTGATAAACTATCTTTATCTTGTTGAGCATGTACGCATCAGCATTTGGATTGCGGGCGCTGCTCTTTGCTCTTTCATTTTGCTTTATTTACTACGCAATAAAAAAGTAGCTAGTTATCTAACTCCTCCTAATTCTTTTTTGAACTTAATAGGGAAGTATAGTTTTGATTATTCTTCCGGTGAGTTTATTAAAAAGATTTTAGCTCCACAAAAAAAATATCAAAAATTCTTAGCAGATAATATTTTTTTTGAATCTATAGTCCAACGCTATCAAGAAAAACAACCTATGGGTCTCAAAGAAGAAGAAAAATTGAGTGAAATTAGAAAAAAATTACAATTTAATACTCTTAACAAACAACTTCATTTTTTTAGAAGTCAACAAATACACAATGGGAGCATTCTTAGCATCTCTGTTATAAACACTGACTACGACATAGATTTTGATGCTAAAGTTTTAGAAAATTACGAATCTTACTTTCTTATTAGTTATCCGCAAATTAAAAATGAAGATTATATGCTAATTGCCAATCAAGAATTACAAATTAGTCTCATGGTTGTAAAACAATTATATTCTTTCAAAACAAGACCTGTATTAACTAGCAAAATCAATAAAGTAGGTCTGCAGCTCTTTCACAGCAGCAAGCTTAAAAAACAAAAAGGATAGTTTTTATAAATTAATTATTTTACCCTTAGCAGCTTCTGCGTCTTTTAAACTATGGGTAACGAGTAATGTAGGGAGTTGGTGCTCTTTAGTGTATAAAAACACTAACTCTCTAATTTTTTGTTTAAGTTTGCTATCTAGTGCAGAAAAAGGCTCGTCTAATAACAAGGCTTTAGGTTTTGAAAACAAAGTTCGCATAAGAGCGATTCTTGCTTGTTGACCACCAGAGAGTGTGTTTGGAAATCTTTGGCTAAAATCGTCCATTTCTAATTCTTTTAAACACTGCAAAATTTTATTTTTTTTCTGCTCTTTGTTGTAGTTATGAGGAATACCAAAACTTAAATTTTCAAAAATATTGAAATGAGGAAAAAGCAAGGGATCTTGATATAAAATACCTACTTTTCTTTTTTCTGGTTCTTGGTTGTTTAGCAAAACATCACCAAGAAAAATTTTACCTTGTGCTTTAAAATTATCAGAGAGAGTACCGCAAAGGTAAGAAAGCAGGGTTGATTTACCTGAACCGCTAGCTCCCATCATAGTTAGTACTTCTCCAGCGGATATTTCAAAATTTAAGTTTTGAAACAAGTATTTTGAAGTTTTTACAAGTTGTATAGTTAGATTTTCTACTCTAAGAGTCATTTTTTATCTTAAATAAAAAGCATAGTATTTTTTTTTCCACAAAAAGAAAGCTTTTCTTAAAAAAAAGGCAAGTGCAAAAATTAAAAAAGGTAAAATTGTTTGCAATGTGGTATAAACTCCTAAATATTTTCTATTAGAGCCGGCAGATAGATTGACAGCCTCCGTAGTGATAGTGTTTATTCTTCCTGCTCCTGCAAATAAGGTAGGGACATAAAGAGCAATACTGACAGCAAATCCTATAGCGAAGGCGAAGAGTATGGGCTCTAGCAAAAGGATAAATTTAATTTTCCAAAAGAATTTCCAGCGACTTACTCCTAACCCTAAAGCAATATTTTCGTATCTTTTTTCGAACGAGCGATAAGTATCTCCTAGTGTCAAAAAAGTATAAGGAAGTACAAAAATAAGATGCGACCACAAAACAATTATAAATTTTCCATTTAGAGAAAATTTTGCTAAAAAAACTTGAAAGCCAAACATACTGCTTACTTGTGGAATTAAAAGAGGTATATAGATTAAAAATAATCCTTTAGAAGTGAGTGGAGAAAAAAATTGTACTTCTCTTTCTAAGCATAGAATTGCTAAAACAATAGAAACTAGAGAAGCTAAAAAACCTAGAGATAGACTAAAGAAAAAAAATTCGTATAAAGAATTCCAGTGAATTGCCCAATTTTGTAGCGTCCATTGGGAAGGTAAAAAATGAGGAAATCTCCAAACTCGTGTAAAACTCCAAATCAGTAAAGAAATTATACCTAAAATAACTAGTAAATAGCTTATGCTTAAAAAACTTTTTAAAAAATATGTTGCTAGCTTATGATTTGAGCCACGTTTGCCATTACTTAAATATGAGCGAGCAACAAAACTAATAAACCTAACAGTGAGCTCCCACAATAAAATAGCTAACAAACAAAGAAAGAAGAGCAAAAAGGCGCCTGCTAATCCAATAAATTTTTGGTCTAAATCTGCAGGGTGGTTAAACCATTCTAGTATTCTAATAGCGAAAGTAGGCGGAATTTGTGGTCCAATAATTAAGGCAATATCTATCACAGATAGGGCAAATACCAATACTGCATAAAGAGGCAATCTAATAAAAGTATATACTTGAGGGACTATACACTTTGTCCAAATAGCCAAATTATAGTAACCCATAGATCTGCCTACTTGCAGGGTTTTTGACACTGGTATTTGAGAAGTTGCTACGAGGATGATTAAAATTAAAAAAGGAGTCTCTTTGCATACTAGAGTTATAATAAGGGAATAAATATCTTGGGCAAAAAATAAATTCGGCGGTCGCTCCCAAGAAGTCAGCCACGGAGAAAACATTCTAGCTAAATATCCACTAGGAATAAATAAAAAAGAAAAAGCAATTGCTAGTGCAGCGTGTGGTAGGGCTAGTAAAGGAATACAGGCTTTTCTGATTGTAGTTAACAACTTGCTTTCATAAAAAATAACAACTGTAAAAAATGCTAAAAACAGAGAAAAAATAGTTGATAGTACTCCTGTTAATATTGTTAAAAAAATAGATTTAACTACAAAGGGAGCTTGGAAAAGTCGCACAAAATTATCAAACCCTATATTATAAGAATCTAGCGCAGGAAAATAACCTAGCGCTGGTAATAAGGTGCCAAGCAATCCTGATAAAATAGGGACAAACAAGAAAAATAAACACAAATAAGGTGCTATTTTGAGTATGAAAGAAAATTTTACTTGAAAAACCTTTTTTTCCATGCTGCTTCTAGCGGTGCTATCCAGCTTTTATGAGGCTCAGGCAAAGCTGTATGTAATTCTTTCGGAGTCAGTGTAGCTATACCTAAATCAACTTTTTTGAGTAAGGATTTTTCTTGCTTATTCAAGCTAGCTTCATTGAGCACAGTATAATCACCCCATACTTTGGCATCCATTTTTTTTGCTTGAGCTTCTGCTGTAAGTAAAAAATTTGCTACTACTTTTGCAGCCTCTTTAGCAGCAGAATTATAAGGAATAGCTACAAAATGCACATTGCTAATTGTACCTTTATCAAGAATATAGGTCCTAACTGTTTGAGGTAAATCTCCTTTTAAAATGTGTGCTGAAGCTCCCCCTATAGCAAAAGAAAAAGCAATATCTATCTCTCCATCGTTTAATAATTTTCTCAATTCTGGATCATTTTTAGGATACGCCCTACCTTTTCTCCAGAGATAAGGTTTTATTTTTTCTAAATAGGTCCACAAAGGTTTAGTGTGTTTTTCAAACTCTGCTCTAGAAGCTTCTTTTTGCAACAAAGCAATATCACTAATAGTTTCGTATAGCACTTGCTTTAAAAAAGTTGTTCCTGTGAAATCTGGAGGAGCAGGATAAGTAATTCTTCCTTTGTTTTTCTTGGCATAGACTAACAGCTCTGTGATGTTTTTTGGTGGGTTTTTAGTCACTGCCGTATCGTACGCAAAAACAAGCTGAGAAAAGCCCCAAGGAGATTCGTAACCATCTACTAAAACTCCAAAATCATGCGTAATAGAGGATTTGTTTTGATAATCTACTTTTTGATAGTTCGGTAAACTCTCAGCAAAAGGACCAAAAAGCAAATCTTTGGATTTCATAGTAGCAAAATTTTCTCCATTGATCCAAATTAAATCTACTGAGCCTCCTTTGTGTTTGCCCGCACTTTTTTCAGCTAGCACTAAAGAAACTGCATCCGCAGTATCTTGTAATTTTACATGTTTTAACTCAATGTCATATTTTTGTTTTACTCTCTTTGCAACCCAAGCAATATATTCGTTAATAAGGATCGCACCACCCCAGGCATTCCAGTAAACAGTCTGTCCTTTACTTTTATTGATTGTCTCTTGCCAAGAATTTGCTATAAGGCTACTAGTAAAAAAAAACAAAATAAAGCCTATCACTACACTTTTTAACAAATTTGTATTTTTGGTCATAATTTTTATTGCAATAGGGTTGATATTAAAAAAACTTTTGTAAATCTATATTTTGATAAAGATGTGAGACTTGTTTTTCGTAGCCATTAAATTTTTCTGTAGGAGTGCGTTTAAGCCAGCTACCTAGAGGTTTATTGTGGGCTTGCGACCAACGAGGGTGATGAACTTCTGGGTTCACATTAGCATAAAAGCCATATTCTTTTGGTGCAAGTTGATTCCACAGGGTTTGAGGTTGTTTAGCTGTTAACTCTATAGATACTATAGATTTAATGCTTTTAAAACCGTATTTCCAGGGAACAACCAAGCGAATTGGTGCTCCATTTTGTGGGGCTAATTCTTTTCCATAAAGACCGACTGCTAGAAAAGCTAATTCATTGCTTGCTTCATCTAGTCGCAAACCTTCAGTATAGGGCCAAGGGTAAAAAAAACTATTACTTTGTGCGGGAGCAATTTTGGGATTAAAGAAAGTTTTAAATTCTACATACCTAGCATTAGCTTGAGGTTCTGCTGCTTTGAGCAGTTTTTTGAGCTCAAAACCTACCCAAGGAACCACAGCAGACCAAGTTTCTACACAACGAAAATTGTAAATTCTTTCCTCTAAAGGCATTTTTTTTAAAATTTCTTCTATATTCCAAATTTTTGGCTTGCCTACTAAACCTCCAATTCGTATCGACCAAGGGCGGTTCAAAAACCGTTTAGCTTTGCTTTTGACTAGTTGTTTGTCTGTACCAAACTCATAAAAATTATTGTAGTTAGTAAAAAGTTTTTCTGCAGTAAATTCTTTTTTTGTATATTTATTATTTTTTGTAAAATCAAGTTTTGCGAAGTTTGTTTTTGCTTTTAGCACCCAAGAAGGCATCATACTCCCTGCGGCAATCACTCCTACCCCTTTTAGAAACTTGCGTCTAGCAAAAAAATCATCTTGCTGAGTGACTAGATTTTCAGAAATCTCCCAGCTCTTTTTTATTTTTACCACGGAAATAATAATGATTGAAATATAATTCACATCATGCAACCTTCTAAGTAGTATCAGGTATTTATTAATAGTGCAATGTCTTTCCAACATTTTCTAGAGCACACAGTATTTGAGGAGATTAGAAAACAAAATTCACTAGTTATTAACTCTAGTAGGCAACAGAATCAAAATTTAATTTTTATAGGCAAACGCGAATATCGTCTTTATCTTAGAAAATATTCTATAGATTTTTTGCTGGAGTATTTTTTTGCTAAACATCTCAATCAACTTGTAGAAACCTATGGCATGGAGGTTATCTCTAATCAATTAATATTTTTGCCTGTACTGAAGGGAGGGGTTTATCTAGAAAGCGCTATCAAGGAGTTTAGCCGTTTACATTTTATACCAAATGAGTTTGTAGGCATTCAGAGCTATGAAAATACTACCAGAAAAATTTGTAAATTTTATCTAGATTGCCCTCAAGAAAAAATAGAAAATAAACATTTAATTTTGATGGATGAAGTTATTGATTCTGGAGAAACTCTCAAACAAGTTATTCAAAAATTTAGCAAAAAAAAACCTTTATCTATCAATCTTTTTGTTTCTATCAATAAACTCAGTAAACAAAAACACAAGGAATTAATAGCATTCTTTAAAGCATACGGAGTTTATACTACCGCTATTTGTTGTCCTCACAATCTTTGGGCGGTAGGAACTTTGTTAGGGCTAGATTCTAATCAAATGTGTAGGGCTACTTTAGATGATCTTTATGTTGCTAAGAGTACTAAAAATTGGAATTTAGAGGACGAATTTAGTCAAAACCCCTATAATAAATTGGGAGAAAAAATTCACTCTTACAAAAAAGGAGAGATTTCCAAAGAGCAAATTTCTGAGTTTATCGAAGCTATTCATCAAGATTGGTATTCTTAGGTTTGTTTTTGTAATTGTTGTAAATTTTTTAAAAAATACAAATGTCTATTTGTTGTCACCTGAGCCCTAGTATGAAGTGAGTAAATCAATTATTGTATACCCTAGCAGCTCTAATCCTCCTACCTACGGACATGCAGATTTAATACAGAGAGTTAGAGGTAAATTTGATACAATTTACTGGGTGAGTGCAGATAGCATAGAAAAAGAAAATCACTTCTCATCAGAGTTAAGACTATCAATGATGCGAGATTATTTTATCCACTATGGATGGGATAATGTTATTTTAGACTACACTAAATCCTCTATAGCTAGGTATGCTCAATCTAAAAATGCGTATTTTCTCCTAAGAGGTATTAGAAATCATGGAGATTTTTCTTTTGAGTTGGAACTAGCTGCTGGGAATAGGGCAATTGTCAAAAACCTAGAAACTATTTGTATTCTTGCTCGTCCAGAATTTTGCTCTATTAGCTCCTCTATAGCTAGAGAATTGCTAAGGCTCGGTGAAGATACGAGTAGTTATCTACTACCTTCTGTAGCGCTCAAAGCTCAAAAAAGTTTAAATATTTAATATTTTAAATCTTCTAGGGCAACTAATAATTCATTTTGCAGCAAGGTAAATGTTACTCCGTGTGGCAATGAAAAACTTGCAAAAAAGTTGCTCGCTCGCTCGCTCAAAAAAAATACAATTTTTCTAGTAAATCCTGATTTTGAATTTTGTGGATATACCGCAATCATTTTATTTGTTTTTTGTCTAATTTTTTTTTTGTGTAGTTGTTTCAACACTATTGACTCGCTTTTTTCTAGTAGGCTGAGGTTTGCTCCTCGTAATTCCATTAAAAAAATATTATTATTTATATTTTCTAGTGAAATTGCTTTTTTTTCTGTAATTAATTCTAAATCAGTAGCAAAGTTACCCTTATTTTTGACTATTGTTTTTATTGCTATTTTAAATATTTTGCCTACGTCCCACTTTTCTTGTGGTTTCGCAAATAAATAAAAAATAACAAAATCAAAGTTTATAAAGCACAGTCTATCTATAGATTCTTTGTGTTCGTATTTTAGCAAAATAGCTCTCTTAGAGACCTTGCTAGTTTTGCTGAAGTAAAAAGGGGGGTTGTTTGCTAAAAATATTTTTGTGAGATCTTGGTGTTTTTGCTCTATGAAGGAAAAACATTTTTTTAAGATAGTTGTCTGCCAGTAGTTTTGTCCTGTTATAAATGGACAAATATGGTAGTGAATTTGGCTATCAATTAGATCTGCAACTCCAAAATTTTGATTGATTTTTTGAAAGAAAAAAACTTTTTCTAAACAAGTTGGACAGAGTATAGGAATATAAAATAGCATTATCACAATAGTCTTAAACAGTTAGCTAAAGATAAAGAAAAATTATATAAAAAACAATCGAATTTTAGAAAAACTTGTGGATTGACAAAAATTTTTAAAAATAGTAGACTACTCGTATCCTGCTTAGCTGTCAATTTTATGAAAACAGAAAAAATTCACCCCACGGCAATTATACATCATAGTGCAGAAATTGACGAAGATGTTGAAATTGGTCCTTACTCTTTTATTGGTCAAAATGTCTCTATAGATAAAGGCTCTATTATTCACGCTCACGCTCATGTTACTAGCAATACTAGAATGGGTAGAAATAATATAGTCCATACAGGAGCTATTATTGGAGAATTAGCTCAGGATATTTTTGTTAACCAAAAAACTGGTATAGACGACGATACTTGGGTAGAGATAGGTCATGCTAACACTTTTTTTTCTTATTGTCTGATTAGTCGTGGTGCGCATGGCAGAGCTATTACACAAATAGGCAATCATTGTTTATTTTTGGGGAGAAGCCATGTAGGGCACGACGCTGTAGTCGGCGATCATTGTGTTTTGTCTCACAGTGCTATGATTGGGGGGCATGTTAGGCTAGGAAGTTTTACCCACGTTGGTGGTGGTACAGCTGTGCATCAATACTGTAGAGTTGGTGATTATGCTATGATAGGCGCTATGTCGTTAGTGCTTAAAGATGTTTTTCCATTTTCTTTAGCCGATGGCAGACCTGCTCTGCATTATAAAATCAATCTTGTGGGGTTACAAAGACAAAATTTTTCAGAGCAAAGAATTAATATTATAGGAAAGGCATTTAGAGCTTTTAAAAAAGGCAATACTGATATCTTGGCGTCTCTAGAGCAAAACGAAGATATTGTCTTTTTACAAGATTGGTACAACCAAACATCGCAAAGAGGTATTGGAACTTTTACAACAAATAGTAAAAATGAATAAAATAATTTATGTAACACACAGTGATTTTCAGAAGGTAGTTTTAGAAAACACTATGCCGATTTTAGTTGATTTTTGGGCTGATTGGTGTGGTCCTTGTAAGTCTATCAACCCTATTTTAGAAAAACTTGCTCAAGAGCAAGAAGAGGTTGTGATTGCAAAAGTAGATGTTCAAACAAATAACTCGTTGGCTGCTAAATATGAAATCACGAGTATTCCTTGTCTTTTGTTATTCGAAAAAGGCAAAGTTACAAACCGCATTGCAGGTGCTGATATCAAGGCGATTAAAAATCTTGTTCTTAAATACCAAAAATAGTTTCTTTATTACTCAAAATAGCTTACAAGGGTTCTCCTTTTGAAGGTTGGCAATCGCAACCTAGTCAAAAAGGAGTAGAAGATTTTATCAATTCTGCTTTTTGCACGCTCTATAAAGAAAGCATTAAACTCAAAGGCGTTAGTCGTACTGATAGCGGGGTGCACGCAAAAGAGCAGTGGGCAACGGTAATTTTAAAGCAAACTCCTAGTATTTTTAAACTACAAAGAAGTTTAAATGCTTTGCTTGCTCCGTATATTTGTATTTTTGAGATTATTGTTATTGCTAAGACAGACGAGGTGCATTGCAAAGAAAAAATTAAAACCTATAAATATCAAATTTTTAATGCTCCTTTCCACCATGTATTTTATAGAGATTATTACTGGTTTGTACCACAAGTTTTAGACATTAAAAAAATGCAATTAGCATCTCGTATTTTAATTGGTAAAAATGATTTTCAGGCTTTTCGTAATAGGGGATGCACGGCAAAAGACACTGTCAAGACCCTATCTAGTATAGATTGGGAAGTTATAGAAAAGCATAATGCCAAAAAAATTCATATTATGTTTCAAGGCAGCGGCTTTTTGAAACAAATGCTCAGAAATATAGTAGGAACCTTAGTAGATATTGGGCTTGGTAAAAAAAAAATTGACTTTTTTAAAGATTGCTTTCAAAAGCAGAGCAAGAGAAGTATGCTAGGAAAAACTGCTCCTGCTCATGCACTTTTTTTAGAAAAGATTGCTCTAAAGAGCTAATATTGACTTGAAATATAACTATTTAATATGTTACTTTTAGAAGTTAAATAATATTAACTATGAAAAAAAAAACTTTATATCAAAAAATCTGGGACTCTCATGTGGTAAGAGCCAAAAAAGATGAAAATACACTTCTTTATGTAGATTTACATTTAGTACACGAGGTAACTAGTCCACAGGCGTTTGCAGGTTTGAAAGTAGCAAACAGAAAAATACGGAGAGCTAGCAAAATCCTAGCAACTATGGATCACAATGTCCCTACTAAAGATAGAGCTGTGATTGCTGATCCTATTTCTAAGTTACAAATAGATACACTGTCATATAATTGTCAGCATCACGGATTACAAATTTATGACCTCTCAGATATTAGGCAGGGCATCGTACATGTTATTGCACCAGAGCAAGGCTATACTCTTCCGGGTATGACTATTGTTTGCGGTGATAGTCACACTTCTACCCACGGAGCTTTTGGTTGTTTGGCTTTTGGTATAGGTACCTCAGAAGTAGAGCATGTTTTGGTAACTCAGACTTTGCAACAAAACCCATCTGCTACTATGAAAGTTGATTTTAACACAGACCTTCCTTACGGCACTACTGCTAAAGATATGACGCTCTCAGTAATTCATAAAATCGGCACAGCAGGAGCGCTAGGGCATGTTATTGAGTATACTGGTGCTGCTATTAGAGCTTTGTCTATGGAAGCTAGAATGACTGTGTGTAATATGGTAATTGAAGGAGGAGGCAGAGCTGGCATGATAGCCCCTGATGAAACTACTTTTGAGTATTTAAAAGATAAATTGCACGCTCCTAAAGGCAAGCAGTGGGAGCAAGCACTAGCCTACTGGAAAACTCTTTATTCTGATGATGGTGTTAAATTTGATAAAACAGTAACTATTGAACAAGAAGATTTAGTACCCTATGTAACTTGGGGCACTAATCCGTCACAATCTGTAGGTGTTACACAAAAAGTACCAGCTCCTGATGATTTTGAGCATCAAGCAGATAAACTATCTTGCAAGCAGGCTTTAGAGTATATGGGGCTCAAACCTCACACTGAGATTACAGCTATTAGACCAGATGTAGTTTTTATTGGCTCTTGTACCAATTCTCGTATTAGTGATTTAAGGATAGTTGCTAATTTTATCAAGGGTAAAAAAATAGCAGACAGTATTCACGGTATTATAGTGCCAGGCTCTGGTTTGGTTAAACAGCAAGCAGAAAAAGAAGGTTTGCATAAGATATTTCAAGAAAGCGGTTTTGAATGGAGAGACGCTGGTTGCTCTATGTGTTTAGGAATGAATGAAGATCAACTGCAACCGCACCAAAGGTGTGCTTCTACTTCCAACCGCAATTTTGAGGGTAGGCAAGGTAAAAAAGGTAGGACTCATTTGGTTTCTCCTATTATGGCAGCTGCTAGTGCTTTGTACGGGCATTTTGTAGATGTTAGACAATTAAGCATACCTGCATAAAATGGGGATAATAATTGACTTGGTAGATGATTTTTGTAGTTAAATATATTTTTGATTTTATTTAAAAAAACAAGGCAGCAACTTTGATTAAGAATTGATAAATAAATAATGCAAGCTTTAACTACACACAAAGGAAAGGTCGCTTTGTTAAACAGAGCTAATGTTGACACTGATCAAATTATTCCTAAACAATTTCTCAAAAAAATTACCAAAACTGGTTTTGGTGAGTACCTATTTTTTGATTGGAGATATTTAGATAATGGAGAGCTTAACTCAAAGTTTGAGCTCAATAAACCAGAATTCTGTGGGGCTTCTATATTGCTAGCTGGTGATAATTTTGGCTGTGGTTCTTCTAGAGAACATGCCCCCTGGTCTTTGTTAGAATATGGATTTCGTATAATTATCTCTAGCAGCTTTGCCGATATTTTTTACAGTAACTGTCTCAAAAATGGTATTCTACCTATTAAATTATCTAAAAAAATTACTACAGATTTAATGAAGCAATTTGTAGCAGGTGCAGAAGTTGTTTTTGAAGTAGATTTACAAAAACAGGTTTTGATAGACGCTACAGGTAGAAAAATTATTTTTGAAGTAGATGCATTTCGTAAGGAATTTTTGTTACATGGTATGGATGATATAGGTTGGAGTTTACAATACGAATCCGACATCATCAAGTTTGAGCAAAATCAAAAAAGAACACAAAGCTGGCTCTGGAGATGATATTTTTGTTAAATTTTAATTTGAGGAATTTTTTTCATCACTCTTGCTGCTAACTCTAGTGTTTGTAATCCATCTTGTGCGCTAATTAGTGGCTGTTTGTTTTTGTGAACGCAATCATAAAAGTGTTGCATCTCCAAATCGTAAGCCTTTTGGTATCTTTCTAAAAAGAACAATTTTGTCTTATCTGTGTGAAAGCCTTTGTTAGTTGCTAGTTGTAGCTCTGTTGTTTTTTGGTTGCCTACTAGTAATTTTCCTTTTTCTCCAAAAGCTTCGATTCTTTGATCATATCCATAACTACTATAGCGAGAGTTGATAATTTGTGCTATTTTACCAGATGCAGTTTGTAGCGTTACACAGGCACTATCAATATCTCCTAAGTTTTTAATCTGCTCGCTAAAAAAATTACTACCTATAGCGCTAATTTGTGTTACTTGTTCGTCTAGAATCCATAAAGCCATATCTAAGTCGTGAATCATCATATCTAGCACTAAACCTCCAGAGTTAGCTACGTAAGACGCAGGCGGCAGCTCTGAGTCACGGCTAATGATGAGTAAGTGTAAAAGTTTACCTATTTTTCCTGCTTGTAATTCTGTTTTTAATTTTTGAAAGGAAGGGTCAAACCTACGGTTAAAAGCAGTTAAAAATATTATTCCACTTTGCTCTACTTCTTGCGCTATAGTTTTGGCTTGTTGTAGGCTAGAGGCAATTGGTTTTTCACAAAAAATATTTTTTTTATAGCTACAGGCTTGGAGTATAATTTGAGCATGGCTTTGCGTGGGGGTAGTAATTACTATTGAGTTAATTGTTTCATCGTTAAAAACCTCTGTTGGAGTTGCTATACTACAGTAAAATTTTTTTGCATATTCTTGTGCGACTTGTTGATTTTGCTCTACAATATATTTTAAATGTACTCCTTTTAACAAAAATAAATTATTTGCGTGAATTCGCCCCATTCTACCCATTCCAAATAGCGCAAAGTTGAGTTTTTTCATTAAGCAGTTTCTGAAATCAAACGACTTAATTCTTCTTCACCAGACATCATAGTTAGTATTTGCGTTTTAGTGACATTGCTTTTTTTAAAGGTTCCCATAGAGCCTCCTTTATTGAGTAGGGTAAACCTATCAGCAACTGGGTATGCGTGGTTGATATTGTGTGTAATAAAGATAATAGAAATATCTTTATTTTTTACTTCTTGGATCAGTTTTAAGACATTGGCAGATTGTTTTACTCCTAAAGCAGCAGTAGGCTCATCTAGAATCAATACTTTAGCACCAAAAAAAACTGCTCTTGCAATTGCTAGACACTGTCTTTCTCCTCCAGACATAGTGCCGACATTTTGATTGGCATCACGAATATGAATTCCCATCTCTGCTAGTTTTTCTGTAGTTATTTTATTTGCTAATTCTGCGTCGTATTTAGGAAAAAATCCAAAAACTTTTTTGATAGGCTCTGAGCCCATAAAAAAATTCCTAGCTACACTCATCAAAGGCACCAAGGATAAATCTTGATAGACAGTAGCTATACCTGCGTTTAGAGCTTCTCTTGGAGATTTAAAAGTTACTTCTTCGCCTTCATAAAAATATTTACCATAGGTAGGCAAGTGCACGCCTGCTAGAGTCTTAATCAGTGTAGATTTTCCTGCACCGTTATCTCCTAGTAAACAATGAACTTCACCTCTTTGGAGTAGTAGCGATTTGCCTGTTTTTGTTTTAGCATTATTTTGAGGTTTGCTAGTATCAAGGATATTTTTCTCTAAGGTAAGATTTACTTTATTTAGAGCAATTATAGAACCAAAATATTTACTCACATTTTGTAATTCTAACAAATAGTTATTACTATTTTTTTTCATTTTGTCTGTGTTATTTTTTTTCTAATAAAATTATTAAACAAAACCGCTATAAGTAGCATCAATCCTAAAAATACACGAAACCAATTAGAATCAATAGCGGTGTAAGCAATCCCTATTTGCACTACTCCAAAAATAATAGCTCCAAACGAAGCTCCTATCACTGAGCCATAACCTCCTGTTAAAAGACAGCCTCCAATAACTGCTGCAATAATGGCTTCAAACTCTTTGAGCAGCCCTCTATCTGCAGCAGCAGAACCGACTTCTGCAATTTGTATAGTGGCGTATAAGGTAGCACAAAAAGCTGTAAACATAAACATTAAAATTTTTACGCGGTTTGCAGGAACTCCTACATTTCTAGCAGCCACTGGATCTCCGCCTGAGGCAAAAATCCAATTTCCAAACCTCATTTTAGTAAGTAATGTATGAGCACACACAATCAAAACAAGCGCCCAAACTATAACCTTGGGGATACCCTTAACTAGGGGATAGCCATCGTCTAAAACCTCAATCCAACCCCAAGTACCAAAGGCATCAAACCAACTCTCTAGCACTACACCCTGAAATAGCGCAGATACTAAAAAACTCTTTTGGAATAATTCGCTGACTCCTCCGATAATAGTAGTATTGGTAAAAATGACAGCCAATGACAAGGTTAATCCTCGCAAAATAAACAAAAATGCCAAGCTGACAATAAACGATGGCAAACCTGTTTTAATGACGATATAGCCATTGATAAAACCAATGAAGATTGCGCAAATAAAAGCAGTTAGTATTGCTAATTCTATTGGCCAATTCCACTGTACGCCTGTTAGTGCTATAATGACGCCCGAAAAACCTATCATAGAGCCTATAGATAAGTCAAATTCTCCTGCAATCATTAGTAGGCTAGCGCCTATAGCAATAATTATTAAATAAGCAGAGACAGTAGACCAGTTGATGATGCCGTCTGCGTAGAACATACCAGTGTCACCAGCTACAATAATAAAAAAGAGAAAAACTAATAAGGTCCCTGAGATCGCACTAAAATCAGGACGCCCTAAAATTTTTTGCAAGTAAGATATTTTTCTAATTCGTTGATCAATTTTTTCGGTAGTCATAAAAAACTTTTATAAAAATGACAAACAGGAAGCTTAAAAAAAGCTTCCTTATTTGAACGAATTATCTATACCTTCCTGCGTGTTTTTCTAAAGTGGAGACATTACTCTTTGTAATAAATCCAGGTCCAGAATTTAGATTGCTACCTGGCTCTAATCCGTAGCGCGAGCGTAATACTAACATAGTTACAGGTATGTAAGCTTGTAGGAATGGTTGTTGGTCAATTCCAAAAGCTATAGTTCCTGCTTTAATTCCAGCTAATATTTCAGGGCTAGTATCAAAAGTCGCAAAATATATTTTACCTTTCTTACCAGATTTTTTTAAGTAATTTAAAACAGGATGTGCTGAGGTTGGACCTAAAGCTAAAATAGCTTCTGTTTTAGGAGATTTTCTTAAAAAAGCTCCTACTTTACTTTCAATAGATATAGGGTCCTGTCCTGAGTCAATGGTAGATTTTTTGTAATTGACACCAATTGCTTTAGCAAAGCCTCTACATCTTTCAAAAGAAGCAGGGTTTGTAGCATAGTGATTGACGCATAGAAAACTTTTAACACCTGCGGCTTTTGCTCTTTCACCTGCTTTTAGACCTGCGTAATATTCTGGTTGACCTACATGCATCAAAGCACCGAGTTTTGCACTTTGCTCAACCGTACCAGAATTCATGGTAATTACAGGAATGCCTTTACGCACTACTTTTTGAATGGAGTTTTGTAGTACGTTGTAATCAGCAATAGTAGTAATTACTCCGTCATAGTTACTAGCAGCAGCTTGCTCAATTAAGCGAGCCATATCTGCTAAATCTCCGGTTCTTGGGTTACGATAATCTACTCTTACAGAGTAATCTTTTTCTGCAACTTTTAGGGCATTTTTGATTGTATTCCACCAAGAATCTGAATCAGGTGCATGGCTAATTAACACATATTTTTCGCCAGCAGCAAAAGTTACTGAAGCATAGATCAGCATTGATATAAAGATACCAAGCTTAGCTACATTGATTAGTTTATTCATTTTTATTAAGTTTAATTAAGGTTAAAGATCTTACTATAAAATCTAAGTGCAGAGTATGTTAGTATAATACTAATATCAATGAATTTTTATAAGTAAGAGCTCGTATCTATACAAGGTTACAATTTAAAAGTCAAAATATAGTTATTGCACCGCATTTTAGTTTATTGTAGTTCTTAGCATTTGAGCTGCTAGTAGAGTCTGCTTTATCTTTATTGATTTTAAGCAAAACTATCTTAATTGATTTAGATATCTAGCTATTTTTTATCAAAAATAATAAAATATATTACTGATAAACTTCTCAAATCTGCTATATATTTAATAATTATGACTACTTTAAATAGTACAGATTTAAACATTGGAGCGGTTTTTACACCTATTGAGTGGGGCAAGTTTGCTATAGAGAAACTAGGAATTTTCCAAAAGTGGTTAGCTGGTGCCAAAATTTTAGATCCCACTATGGGTCAAGGTCATTTGTTGTTATCTTTGGTAGATTACGGTCTTTCTCAAGGCTACATGAACAAAAATCTACCTATTAAAAATTTATACGGCGTAGAGCTCAATAAAAACTATTTTGAGGATTTTTTTCAACTTGCAAAAGCTCAATATAACCTTTGTTTATCTAGAGAAAATTTTATAAATGACGATATTTTTTTTCTAAAGAAAAATCAAAAATTTGATCTTTTATTTGGCAATCCTCCCTGGAAAAATTTTGTAGATTTACCAGTAGTTTATAAGCAACAAATCAAACCTCTTTTTTTTGACTATGATTTGGTAAAAAATAAAAAAGAATTATTGCTTGGTTATTCCCGAGTAGATTTGGCGGCTTTGGTACTTCAAAAAACAATACTCAACAATCTCAAAGACAAAGGTCAAGCATTTTTTTTTCTTCCTCTTTCTTTATTTTTGAACGATGGCGCTCATCAACATTTTAGAAAATACAAAATCCATCAGACCTGCTACTCCGTCCAAAAAATTTTTGATTTCGGAAAAAAGAAAGTGTTTAGAGATATTGCTACTAGGTATGCTCTTGTCCATTTGGCAAGGGATACTAAGCAAGTATTTCCTATTCCTTATCTTAGATGGAGCGGTAAAGAGTGGGAAAATTTATTCGCTCAACCTATTTTTAATGATGATAATCCTTTAAGTATTTCCAAAGAAAAACATTCTCATCTTTGTAATTTTAAGAAAATTACTCTCAAAAAATATTCTCAACCTAGACAAGGTGTTAATGCCTGCGGAGCAAGTAGTTTATTTTTTTTTGATAGCTATCAAGCTCTCAAAGATGGTAATTGCCAAGTAGCTAACAAGGAAAGAGTAGCTTTACTTCCAAAAAAATATATTTTTCCTTTAATTACAAATAAAAATTTTTTAGAAAAAATTCCTATTCCTAAAAAATGGGTATTACTTCCCTACAGCAATGATGGCAAACCATTATTGATGAGTGCTTTAGCAGCTTGTCCATCATTATGGTATTATTTACAGCAGCATCAAAAGTTGTTACAAACTCGTAAAGGGACCTTGATTCAAACCCACATTACTCAAGGCAAATGGTGGGCTTTGCTGGGAGTGGGGGCTTATAATTTTTATTTTGAGAAAATTGTTTGGGAGGCTTACGGCAAAAAATATTTTAACCCTAAAATCTTTGCAGGCAACTGGCAAGCAAATCAATCCCTACAGGCATTTATTCCTACCAAGAACTCGCTAGAGACAAAAACTATTTTTCAGCAGTTACAAAATAGCAAGATCGAAAATTACTTAGAATCCTTGCAAATGCAAGGCACTATGAATTGGTGTCAGCCGGGAAAAATAAAAAGATTGCTCAAACTTGTCTAAGCAGATACTATGAAGTATGCTCTCGCGTCAGGCTTGACATACCAAGGTGATTTATCTATTAGTGCCTAAACATATGCAGCATAATCTAGCGAAAAATTCGATTTTTTCTCAACTCGCAAAATATATTAGTTTAGTAAAACCCTTAACTGATGTTTCTAATATTTTAAGCTCCGAACTAGTTGTTTTTATGGACCAAAGAAAATTTGTGGGTATATCTTCTTGGAAAAAATGGATTTATGAACTTCATCGTATAGTTGCTAAAAAGAATCAAAAACTTGGTATTGATTTTGAGGAGCTCTCACAAGAAGCAGATATTTATACTATCACAGGAAGATGGGTTATTTCTGGAAAGCAACATAGCCAAAGAGGGATTGTCAAATACCAAGTCAAAGATGGTAAAATTTGTAAAATTTGGACTACGAAAAAAAATTATATTCCTATTTTTGGTGCAAATATTGTCTCTCCTATCTATTTTTATATAGTATGTTGCAAGATATTTTTTCGTAACCTTATTTTTAAGTAAAATTATAATTTTAAATCTTTATATATGAAACATACAAATATCGTAGTTCTAGTTTCTTTTTGCTCTTTTTTGGTGGTTGCCCTAGTTTCTTGTAGCTCAAGGGTTGTACCAATTATCAAAACAAATATACAAAAATTTAAAGAAATACAAGTTGATTTTCATCATAAATGGGATGATACAGTACATCCTTTTTTAGCTGCAGCTGTTATTGACATAGATCAGGATCAAAAGATGGAGATTTTTGTAGGGGGAGGTAATAATCAAGCTGATGGATTGTTTTCCTATCAAAATGGCAAACTTATAAATATTATTCAAGCAACAGGGCTTTCTAGTTTAGCTGCTACTCACGGAGCTACTTCTATAGACATGGATAATGATGGAGATGTAGATTTACTAGTTGCTAGGGATAACGGTATTTTTTTGTATCTTAATAATCAGGGTGTGTTTCAAAAAAATAAAATTCCTGTCAATTTTCCTAAAAATTCTATTCCTCTCAATATAGCAGTTGCGGATATAGATAAAGACCAGGATCTAGATTTATATATCAGTGTATTTGTCAGTTTTCCTGCTTTTCGTAGTGCTACTTATAACGACCCAGAGCACGCTAAAACAAATATCTTGCTACTCAACAAAGGAGATTTAATTTTTGAAGATATTACTAGCTCTTCTGGTACTGCATCTAAGAACAACACTTTTACTTCTGCATTTTTGGATTTAGATGGTGATCAGTGGCAAGATCTAGTTGTAGCGCAAAATACAGGAGAGATAGAAATTTTTCGCAATCTTGGCAGTGGAGTTTTTGAACCAGTTCCTTTGCGTACAGATTATGGTTTTTGGATGGGTTTGGTAGTAGGAGATATAGACGAGGATGGCGATCAAGATTTATTTTTTAGTAATGTAGGAAAAACTATTCCTTCTTTTTTGACTAGGGGAGATCTACGAGACGACCAGCAAGATACTTTAGGTTGGTTGTTATTACTTAACGAAGGAAATTTTAAATTCAAAGATGTAACAAAGCAATACAACCTCATAAACCGCGGGTTTGGTTGGGGTGGAGTATTTGAAGATTTGAATCATGATGGCATGCTTGATTTACTAGTAGCACAGAATTATATAAAATGGCCTTTCCATAAAATTTGGAAATTACCAGCTAGAACAACTTTGCAATTACCTAGTAGTAAAGGTGGGAATGCTTTTTTTCATTTTGCAGATTTGGGACTAGAAAATTCTTATTTTGGACAAGCTCCCTTAATTGTAGATATAGATAATAACGGAGTGCAAGATGTTTTGTGGATCAATATGGACGGACCATTGCGTGCTTTTTTAAACCAAACTACAGCAAATTATTTGACGGTAGTTTTGCCTGATAATTTAGAATTTTTAGGCGCTAGGGTAACTATCAAAACCAATGACAAAACTAGCTATACGAGAGAATCTTTGGCAAATATAGGTATGTCTACAGATCAGACAACAGAATTATCATTTGGATTAGGTAATTCTGCTTCTGTCTCACAAGTGATTGTTCAAAAACTAGATGGAGAAAAGATACTGATAGAAAATCCCAAGATCAATCAAAAGCTCTTTATAAAATAAAATACGCTATGCCTAGTCCCTAGACATAGTGTATTTATTGAATTGAAATATAGAGATAATTTTTTGTAAAAAATGACAGAAATTGTAGCTCCTGCAGGTAATTTTTCTAAGCTCAAAACTGCAATTTTATATGGAGCAGATGCGGTTTATTTTTCGGGGCAAAGATACGGACTCAGAATGGGAGCTGATAATTTTTCTTTAGATGAAATAACTAAAGGCGTAGAGCATTGTCACGAGCACCATCGTAAAGCCTATATTACTATTAACGCCTATCTACAAGACCAGGACTTTGAGCACTTACTAGATTATTTACACTTTTTAGACTCTCTCAAAGTAGACGCTGTCATTTGCTCTGACTTGGGGGTAGTTGAGCTTGTTAAAAAACACACTAATATTCCAGTGCATCTTTCTACTCAAGCTTTCGTTTTAAATAGTTGGCATGCTAGTATTTGGAAAAAAATAGGAGTGAAGCGGATTGTTTTAGGTAGAGAATTAAGTATTCTACAAGCAGCTCAGATTAAAAAATCTACAGCTATAGAAGTAGAGCTTTTTATTCATGGCGCTATGTGTATGTCTTACTCAGGGCACTGCACTATTTCCAACTACACCGCAGGACGCGATAGTAATAGAGGAGGCTGTATTCAAAGCTGCAGACATATTTACAGTAGTAAAGACATAGGTCAAGCTCAAACCTTGCTGAGCTCTAAAGATTTAAATGGTAGCGTATATTTTCAAGAGCTTGTGACTCATGGAATTAACGCCGCTAAAATTGAAGGTAGAATGAAGAGTGAGCTTTATTTAGCTACTACTGTGCGCTCTTATAGTAATTTACGAAAACTAGCTCAAAAATCTAGGCTTGTATCGCTTTCGTGGGAGCTAGAATTAGATAAATTGCCTCACAGAGGTTATACTACTGCTAGTTTACGAAAAAAAGCAGGTCTTAGTAGTGTGTACGATGGTACTGCTACTAAAGATTCACAATACAAGTTTCTAGGTTTTGTTGTTTTTTATCACAAACAGCAAAAACGACTTTTTTTGCATTGCAAAAACCCTGTACGGAATAATATGAAGGTAGAAATATTGGGTATAAAGGAAAATTTTTTACTGACGCTAAGAGAGTTACAAAACGCCAACGGAGAAAAAATAGAACTAGCACAAGCAGACACTTTAATTAGTTTTTTTGCTACGCTAGATTTACAAAAAGGCTTGATTGCTCGTTTTCTTACTCCCTCTAAAACTTTAGTACAAGTTGTTTAATTTGCAATGAAACTTGCACTTTCTATTTTTTCTCGCTCTATTTTACAAAAAATAGCTGCTACTCCGTTTTTGATAGAAAAGATAGATAAATTTTTGATTTATACTAAGTATCTTTCTAAATACGGAAATTATGAGTTTCAAGAAATAGATTTAAAAAACATACCACTAGCAAAAAGGGTTTTGGTTTGGGATGTCCTTGTAGACGATGATGAGCTCAAAAGACATGTAAAAATTTTTAGTAGGTTTGCTGCTTTTGTTTCTGCTGTGAGGTTTCAAGATCCTGGTATTGGGTTATTTTTGTTAAAAACTTACCCTGGTGTTTTCTTAGAGCTCAATTTAGAAAGGTTTAGTCATAATATTTACGCTATTTTACACTGGGAAAAAATTTTTCAGCCTAATTTGCAAAAAATTATTCTCTCTAATTTAACCCCACTCAAAACTATACAAGTGTGGCAAACAAAGCTCTCTACTTGTATAGAGATTTTAGGTGTAGGCAGGCAAGAAATTTTTTATTCACCCAGAATGCTTCTAGCAAGGCAAAGCAAAAAAACAATTTTTATAGAATCTACAGATAGATTAGGGGCTTGGAATCAGTTAGTACAAACCCACAGCGGAGTAGTAATGTATAACGCTAAAGATATTTGTATTTTATCATATTTAAAAGAAATTACAGAGGCAAAGATTGCATACATTAGGTTGGATCCTAGTAGCTTGACTCAACTAAGTTGGATTAAAAAAGCACTAGTGTCTAGTGCAGGGCTGAGTAGTTTAACAAAATTTTGGAAAAGGGAGCATTTGGTAGGTTTTTTAAAAGCTAATAAAACTAGCGCCCAGTTTGCTATGCTTAAAAATAAACATCTTTATCCTAAAGAAAAAAATTTAATTAAAGTAGGGAAGCTTGTAGAGAGTAAAAAAAATGACTATTCTTTGTTGAGTTTGTGTGGAACTATCTTGCTTCCTTGTTCGATTTTTATTTATTCTCCAGAAAAAAAAATTGTAAAATTAGAGCTAAAGACCTTACAAAATATTCAAAAACAACAAGTCTCCAGTGCTAGTGATGGCTATTATTTTACTAGTTATATTCCAAAAATAGCCCCTAATAGTTTGATTTATAGGCAAACTAGATAACTGTACTTTTACGGTTTTATCTTGACTTATCTTGTTTGAGTGCCAATTTTTTAAACTACAGCCGCTTAACTTAAGCACTATGTTGTTGTTTTTGTGAGACTTCTTAAGTATTAAAATTTTAAGCATAACTATTGTATGCGTTGAATTTTTTATAGAAGTTGTTTTGTAATACTTATCATAAAAAAAATTGACTTTAGATTTAAAGTGTACTAGAGTAATGTGTGTTAGTTCCTAAGAAAGATTAGTGAGCTAGAGCAAATTTAATTCTTTATTCCAATGATAGCCTTATGAATCTAGAAATGAAACCTCTAGGGTTTGATTATAATGCCTTAGAGCCGCATATAGATGCAAAAACAATGGAAATACATTATAGTAAGCACCACAAAACTTATTTTGATAAATTCGTAGCTTCTATACAAGAAACTCCGATGGAGAGCCTGAATGTAGAAGGTGTTGTGTCTCAGATAGATGAAAATACCTCTCCGGCAATCAGAAATAATGCTGGGGGTTTTTTTAATCACAATCTTTTCTGGAATTTTATTACACCTTCTGGTGCTGACGAGCCACAAGGAGCCCTTAGGGAAGCTATCTGTACAACTTTTGGTTCTTACGAGCACCTAAAAAAGACTATGAATGAAGCAGGAATTGCTCGCTTTGGTTCTGGATTTGTATGGTTGATAGCAAAAGGTGGTAAACTGGTAGTGACATCTACTCCAAATCAAGACAACCCACTAATGAAAGTCGCTAACAATCAAGGTTACCCTATTATGGGTATTGATGTTTGGGAACACGCTTATTATTTGAAGTATCAAAATAGACGACCTGATTATTTGAATGCTTTTTGGCATGTAGTAAACTGGAATTTTGCTGCAGAGCTCTTTGATAGAGCAAGCTAGAATAACTTTATAAAGACTAGGCTCTGAAATTGTAAGATAAAACTAGAGTAACTTTTAGTATATTTACATTATGAGTCACTAGTTTAGTGAATCCCAATATTTATGTTACTGCTAGTGAGTAATTTTAACAAACTTACTATTTTTGAAGCTAGCTTAAAAAATTTAAAATTTTAATTTTTATAAAAATGTCAAAAACGATGTTAATTGGTGTTGACTGGGAAGTGAGAGTTGCTTTCTTGAAAGACAATACTTTAGAATCAATTTATGTTGATCAATATGGAAAAAAAGAAGAATACAAAGGGAATATTTACAAAGGCATTGTAGAGCAAGTTCAACCCTCAATCAATGCGGCTTTTGTAAATATAGGTCTAGAAAAGAATGCTTTTTTAGCACTTGATGCTGTAGATTATGCAGCTTATATCCCCAAAAGAACTGATAAAGGCGGAGTCACCATTCAATCGGTACTTTCAGAGAAGCAAGAAGTGATTGTGCAAGTTGTCAAAGATGCTACGCTTACTAAAGGTGCTTGTTTAACTACTTTTATTAGTATTCCTGGAAGATATTTAGTATTTTCTTCATCTCCTACTATGATGGGTATTAGTAAGAGAATTAGTAATTACAGAGAAAAAACTAGATTAAATAAATTTGTAGGTGATATTGTCAAAACAGATAATGATAATTCTGTTATTATTCGTACAGCTGCTATAGGTATTGCGAGCGAAGAATTAAAACAGGAATATCACAATCTTAAAAATCAATGGCTAGAAATTTTAGCAAAAAATAACCTTTATTCTGATCCTGTTTTACTAACTAAAGAACAGCCTTTTATTGCTAAGGTTATGAGAGACTACTACACTAAAGATGTTGATGAAATATATGTAGATGACACTAATACGTTTCAAGCGGTGCAAAGCTACTTAGAACAAAATTGTGCAAGTGATCTTGGTAAGTTACAGTTTTATGCTGATAAAACCTCCTTATTTAGCCATTTTAATGTAGAGCAAGGAATTCAGCAGTTATCGGAAAGAAAAGTTATACTTCCTAGTGGCGCTCATTTAGTTATTGACCAAGCAGAAGCTTTAGTAGCAATTGATGTAAACTCTGCAAGTGCTAAAAGCAACGATACTTCTGAGACAATGTTTTTCCAAATCAATATAGAAGCAGCGCAGGAAGCTGCTAGGCAAATCCGCTTACGCAATCTTTTTGGTTTGATTGTGATAGATTTTATCGATATGCAATCTGCAGAACAAAGAAGAAAGATTGAAGAAACTTTTAAACAACATATGAGTCAAGATAAGGCTCAACATACAATTTACTCTATTTCTCGTTTAGGATTATTAGAATTAAGTAGGCAAAGACTAGGACAAAATTTAGCTGGTTCTGCTCTAATAAGTTGTCCAAGTTGCAAAGGTGTAGGGAAGATTGTTTCTTTTGATACTCAAATCAATAAAATTTTAAGACAAATTAAAAACAAAGCTCAAAGGGGAGATTTTATTAAGTTTACTGTTTATATATCTAGTCATTTGTATGAAGTGATTAGAGCAGAAAAATTAAATTTATTCCGCTCATTAGAAGAAGAGTATGCTATTAAAATCAATATAGAAGAAGAGAAACAGCTTGAATTTTCTGATGAAGCCGAAATTGTGACTATTAGGAATCATACTCAGGATTCTATATTAGAGCAAAATTCTTCAAAACCAGAGCTCAAAAAGCCAGCAGAATTATCAACTAGCTTTGTTTTCCAAGATATAAATACTACAGAAGCAGAAAAAAATGTAGTGTTGAATGAGTTTCAGAAAATACAAGACAGCCAAAAAGATACCAACAGTAAGAATGATACTTGGAATAATCAATTTTTGTGGAAAACACCAGCTATGCTAGAGCCTAAGGTATCATTGGCTAAAAATTTACCTTTAAAAAAAGATTATCTCAGGCAAACCAAGCCGCACAGTCAAAAGAATATACCTGCTACTAATTTTCGTGGTAATAATTTTCGTAGTAATAATTTTCGTGGCAATGATAAGGCGAAGATACGTGGAGATTCTAGAAACCAGACTATATCACCACGAGCTTTTGTACCTAAACCTAGGGCTCAGCAGCAAGAGAAAGTATCTATTGGGGGCTCTATCGTAGGATTGCTGAGAAGTATTTTTCTGAAGAAAAATAAAGAGCAGGAAAAGATAACAAAGCCCACTACACATTCGCAAACTTATCAAGTAAGAAAAAAAAGTGCTACTTATCGTAGCAGTTCATCAAATTTTTCTCACGCTAGACGTCGTATTAGTAATAGAAAACCTCTTTATAAAGATAGACCGCAAAGAAGCAAGACAAATAATAGTAGCTATTAAGCTTGATTAAAAAATGAAAAAGAATTTAGTTATTGTGGAATCTCCTACAAAGGCTAAAACTTTGAGTAAATTTCTTTCTGATGAGTATCAAGTAGTCTCTTCTATGGGGCATATTAGAGATTTACCAAACTCTAGTGAAGAAGTTCCAAAAAATGTCAAAGAAAAGGAATGGGCGTCTTTAGGGATTGACTATGCTAACAATTTCAAGCCTCTTTATGTAGTAAATAAAATCAAGAAACCGTTACTTGATGGTTTAAAAAAAGCATTAAAGAACGCTCAAACTTTGATTCTAGCAACAGATGATGACAGAGAAGGAGAAAGTATTAGCTGGCATTTACTAGAAATTTTAAAACCAACAATCCCTGTAAAACGAATTGTTTTTCGTCAAATTAGTAAAGAAGCAATTTTAGCAGCGTTAGCAAACTACCGAGAGCTAGATCGAAACTTAGTTTCTGCTCAAGAAACTAGAAGAATTTTAGATCGTCTTGTAGGATATACTCTGTCTCCGTTATTATGGAAAAAAATTGCCTACAGACTTTCTGCTGGGAGGGTGCAATCGGTGGCGGTGAATTTAATTGTAGAAAGAGAGATAGAAAGAATGAATTTTGTTTCTGCTAACTATTGGGGGTTAACGGCGGTTTTAAGCAAAAATAGTGTTAACTTTGGAACTTCTTTGATAGAAATAGGAGGTCAAGCTCTTGCTACAGGAAAAGATTTTGATGCAAAAACAGGAAAACTGAAAAATGATAAGTATTTACTAGAAAAAAAAGAAGCGCTCAAAATAAGTGACGAATTAAAAAATGCAGATTGGATAGTCAAAGAGTTAACAAAGAAAACTCAATTACAAAAAACACATCCTCCGTTTATTACTTCTACTTTACAGCAAGACGCTTCTAATAGGTTAAAATTTTCTGCTAGAGAAACTATGCGTATTGCTCAAAAACTTTACGAAAAAGGATACATTACTTATATGCGTACAGATTCTGTTATTTTGAGTAGTAGTACTATTGCAGATATTCGTAACCTAGTTAAGAATAAATTTGGGGCAGATTATTTACCTGTTAGAGCTTATGTTTATAAAAGTAAAGCTAAGAATGCTCAAGAAGCACACGAGGCAATATATCCAGTAAATTTATCTGTGGAAGCAAAAGATTTAAAAGAAGATGCTACAGCTAGGAATTTATATGATTTAATTTGGAAAAAAACTATTGCATCTCAAATGTCTGCTATTAAAAAAGAATTTTTACACGTTGATATTCAAGCGGATAAATGTCTTTTTCGTAGCACAGGTAAAAAAATTCTTCATTTAGGATACTCTGTGGTTTATCAAGATCACGACAAAGATGCCAATCTTCCCTTGTTTATAAAGAATGAAGAGTTGGTTTGCAAAGATCTACAAACAGATACCCATCATACTTTGCCGCCAAATAGGTATACAGAAGCAAGTCTTATTAAGTTCCTAGAAGCAAAAGAGATAGGCAGACCTAGCACCTACTCCTCTATTATTTCTACTATTATTGACAGGGAATATATTAGAAAAACACTAGATACTTTGGCGCCTACCTTTACTGCTTTTGCAGTTTCAAAACTTCTAAAGGAAAATTTTCCAGAATTAACCGATGTTAGTTTTACGGCAAATATGGAATCTATTTTAGATGAAATTGCAAGTGGAAAAAAACAACAAAAAGAATATTTAGAAAACTTTTATAATGGAGCAAATGGATTGCGTCAAACTGTAGAAACAAAAATCAAATCTATTGATGCAAATACTTATAAAAAACTTCAATTTTCTAATTTACCTGAAATTAAGATTTCTGTTTATGGCGCTTACATTCAAAGATCCAAAGAGGGCAATATAGAAAATGTCAATATTCCTAAAAATCTTATACCTGCGGAATTAAATAAAGATTATATAGAAGATCTGTTCCAAAATAAAAATAAGAATGACGCAATAGGCATAGATCCTAAAACAGGTAAGGATATTTATCTTTTACAAGGCAGATATGGGTTTTATCTACAACTTGGCATTGAGCAAGACACAGTGAAACCAAAAAGAGTTGCTGTAGCACAGTCTTTAGTTACTAGTGGTATTGATTTAAATACGGCATTACAACTTTTTTCTTTACCAATCATACTAGGAGAACATCCAAAAGGAGGGACCGTATTAGTTAATTCTGGAAAATATGGACCTTATATTTCTAGAGATTTAGCAGACGCAAAGAAAGTATTTCGCTCTATTAAAATCTCGCAAATAGCAGAATTAAAATTAGAGGGAGCTATTCAAATCTTGGAAGAGGAAAAAAAGTTTTCAAAAACAAAAAAACTGATACGTTTACTTGGAATTCATCCTACAGATAATAATCAAATTGGTCTGTACTCAGGAATTTATGGTGCGTATCTCAAACACGGTAAGAATAATATTGCAATTCCTAAAAAGATAGATACAACAAAGCTGACTCTAGAGCAAGCTATTAAAATTATTGACGATAAAGGCAATAGTAAAACAAGCAAAACAAGCAAAACACGTAAATCAGCTAGAAAATCAAAATTTTAAATTTTTTAAATATTTAATTTTTTTTTTTTTTGTATTAAACCTAATCTTAGAAGCGAAGCAAAAATATTTTGCTTTGTTTTTTAAACATAAATTAAGAATATTATTATGAATAATCAAAAAATTGTTTGTGTGTTGTATGATGATCCAGTTACTGGATATCCTCCAAAATATGCAAGGACAGATTTGCCTGTTGTGATGAAATATCCAGATGGACAAACTGTACCTACTCCTTTGGGCAGGGATTTTAACTCTGGTGATTTACTAGGCTGTGTATCTGGGGAATTGGGTTTAAGAAAGTTTTTAGAAGAGGCTGGACATAAGTTAGTTGTTACTTCTGATAAGGATGGAGCAAACTCTATTTTAGATAAGGAGATCCTTGATGCTAATGTAGTTATTTCTCAGCCTTTTTGGCCAGTGTATCTTACTAAAGAAAGGATTGAAAAATCTCCTAATCTAAAAATTGCTATTACTGCTGGTGTAGGCTCTGACCATGTTGACCTTGATGCAGCCATGCAACACGGAATTACAGTTTGCGAGGTAACTTATAGCAATAGTGTTAGTGTTTCCGAACATGTAGTAATGATGATTTTAGGGATGGTAAGAAATTATATTCCATCTCATAATTGGGTGTTAAAAGGTGGGTGGAATATTGCTGATTGTGTATCTCGTTCTTATGATGTAGAGGGTATGCATATTGGTACAGTAGCAGCCGGTAGAATTGGATTAGCTGTGCTAAAAAGAATGAAACCTTTTGATACTCACTTGCACTACTTTGATAGACATAGACTACCGCAAGAAGTAGAGCAAAAATACGGATTGATTTTTCACTCTGATATGGAGGATATGCTTAGAGTTTGTGATGTAGTAACTATCAACTGTCCCTTGCATTCAGAGACTATGGATTTATTTGATTCAGAGATGATTGCTAAGATGAAACATGGTGCTTATTTGATAAATACAGCTCGTGGTAAAATTTGTAATCGTCAAGCTGTAGCTGACGCTTTAGCAAGCGGACAGCTAGCGGGTTATGCTGGAGATGTTTGGTTTCCACAACCACCGCCAAAGGATCATATTTGGCGCAGTATGCCACACCAAGGAATGACTCCCCATACTTCTGGAACTTCTCTTTCTGCGCAAGCTCGCTATGCAGATGGAGTAAGAGAAATTTTGGAATGCTGGTTTTCAGGTAGAGCTATTAGGGACGAATATTTGATTGTTGATGGTGGCAAACTTGCTGGTACAGGTGCTCACTCTTATAGTCAGGGTAATGCAACTAGAGGATCAGAAGAAGCCGCTAAGTTTTAATTTTTAAGAAAATATCCCGTAGTCGTCTAGTCTACGGGTTTTTTGTTAGTAAGTCGCACCAAGCAATTGGTTGTTGATTTTTGCTTTGTAACCAGCTATTTGCCTTTTGAAAGTGTTTGCAACCGGTAAAACCTCTGTATGTAGATAAGGGAGAAGGATGGCTGGTTTTTAAAATATAGTGATTTTTATTTTTTAAGTATTTTTGTGCTTGCCTCGCTTGCTGACCCCACAGCATAAAACATTTTGCTTTGCTGTCTAAATATTTTAAAACTTCCTGAGTTAATTCTTGCCAACCAAAATTTTTGTGCGATAAAGGCGAGGAATTTTTGACAGTTAAAATACTGTTTAGCAATAAAACGCCTTGCTGAGCCCAAGGTTGTAAATTACCAGAAGTAGGGATATTGTTACTAAAAATTTCAGAGAATATATTTTTTAAACTTGCAGGTAGTTTTGCCCCGTGACTAGAAAAAGCTAAACCGTCTGCTTGTCCTTTTTGGTGGTAGGGGTCTTGACCTAAAATCACAATTTTGATATTTTGTGGTGAGAGACTGTTGAAAGCATGAAAAATTTTAGCAGGTGGTGGATAAAAGTTTGTTTCATTAGCTAATTTTTGTGTTAAGTGTTTCCAGTAGTTTTTTGAGTATTGTGTTTCAAAAAAATCATACCAATCTAGGTTGGTAATTAAATCTTCTAATACCAAAGCATTATTCTGGCAATTAGACATAAATTTTTGTTTGCATAAAATTTTTTAGCTCTTTTGTTTATATTGTTTTAAATATGTTGAGTAATTTTAAAAAATTTAAATAGCTATAGCATATGTATTATTATATTTTAAAAAGCATAGAAAAAACAAATAATTTGTATTATCGCGATGTTGATGCTGAATACAAGTAGTAGATAAATTATGGAAAAAACAAAATTATTGACGACTAGCCAAGCTTTAATAGAGTTTTTAACGCAGCAGTTTGTAGAGTTTGAAGATGAACAGGGTTTGATGCAGCAGCAAGCATTTTTTGCTGGTTGCTTTGGTATTTTTGGGCATGGCAATATTGCAGGAATTGGAGAGGCTCTTTTTGCTAGGGAAGATTTTCCTTATTTTCAATCTCGTAATGAGCAATCTATGGTGCATACTGCTATTGCTTATGCTAAGGTCAAAAACCGTACACAAACTTTTGCTTGTACCTCTTCTATTGGACCAGGAGCTACAAATATGATTACGGGAGCTGCTAGTGCTACCATCAATCGTTTACCCGTGCTTTTACTACCTGGAGATATTTTTTCTACTCGTTCTTCTGAGCCCGTGCTACAGCAAGTGGAGTATAGTTACACCAAAGATTTATCGGTTAACGACGCTTTTAGATCAGTGTCTAAGTTTTTTGATAGAATTCATAGACCAGAGCAGTTAATTAGCTCTTTGTTAGCAGCTATGAGAGTGCTAACTTCTACAGCAGAAACAGGAGCAGTTACTATTGCCTTACCCCAAGACATACAAACAGCAGCCTATCCTTATCCTACGAAGTTATTTGAAAAAAGAGTTTGGAGTATTACCAAAAGCAGAGCAGATAAAAAGTTATTAGACAAAGCAGTAAGCTGGATTAAGCAAGCAAAAAAACCAATTATTATAGCTGGCGGTGGAGTAAAATATGCTTATGCTAGCAAAGAGCTGAATTTGTTTGCTGCTAGACATAAAATTCCAGTAGGGGAAACTTATGCAGGAAAAGGGGTTGTGTCTTATAATAAACCTTATAGTTTAGGCGGTTTAGGAGCAACAGGAAGCAAGGCAGCGATTGAGCTTGCTAGACAAGCAGATCTAGTGATTGGTATTGGTACTCGCTATAGTGATTTTATCTCTGCTTCTAAATCTTTGTTTCAAAACAGCAAGGTTAAATTTATCAACATCAATGTTTGTGAAATGGATGCTTTTAAACACGCAGCCCTGCCTTTGGTAGCAGATGCTAAAGTTACACTAGAGACCTTGAGTAAAAAATTACAAAATTATCAAACTAGTCCAGATTATCAAAATTATTATCAAGCATGGAATAAAAAATGGGACCATGAAGTAAGTAGAATTTACCTAGAAGCTAACGCTACTCAAAAACCTATAGATCAAGCTGTAGTGATTGATACACTCAATCAATTTATACATAAAGATGATATTATGATTTGTGCCGCTGGTAGTTTGCCGGGAGATTTGCATAAACTATGGCGTGCCACTAGCGAGCAAAATTTTCATCTAGAATATGGTAACTCTTGTATGGGTTATGAAATTGCGGGAGGGCTTGGAGCAAAAATGGCAGCAAAGGATAGAGAAATTTATGTAATGCTAGGAGACGGTAGCTATTTAATGTTAAATCATGAAATTACCACAGCTCTACAAGAGGGAATTAAAATTAATATTCTCTTACTAGTCAACCACGGTTTTGCTAGCATTGGTGCTTTATCCGATGCTATTGGTGAAGAAAGGTTTGGGACACAGTATCGTTCTCGCAAAGGAAAAAGACACTTTGGAGCAACTTTAGCTATAGATTATGTAGCGAATGCTAAAAGTTTAGGAGCAGAGGCTATGGCTGTAGCGAACAAAAAGGAATTACAAGTAGCCCTAGAGCAAGCTAAGCAAAATAGTACAACTACGGTAATTGTAGTAGAAACTAATATTTTAAGAACTGTGGCGGGATATGGGGCTTGGTGGGAGGTGCCTATAGCTGAAATTAGCACTAAAGTTAAAGTTAAAGCAGCACGAGCACTTTATGAGAAAAATAAAAAAACACAAAAATACTACTTGTAAGTAAGAGTTAATGAAATTAGCAATAGCACCTATTAACTGGAGCAACGATGATTTATCAGAGCTAGGAGGCGCAACATCTTTTGAGCAGTGTATTCTAGAAATGGCAGCCGCGGGCTATGCAGGATGCGAGATAGGAATCAAATTCCCTAAAGACGCCACCGAGTTAAAGCATAAACTAGGTGTTTTAAATTTACAAGTTTGCAATCAATGGTTTGGTTTTCGTTTGACTAGTTTAAGTTACCAAGAAGTAGAAAAGCTCTTTGTCAAACAGTTAAAGTTTTTGCAAGAGCTTGGGGCAAGTATTATTGGTGGAGCAGAGATAGGGAGTAAAAATATTGTCAATAAAAACACTCCTATTTTAACAAAACGCTCAATATTTGACGCTAGTGATTGGAAAAAAGTTTCACAAGGTTTAAACAAATTAGGTAAAATCGCAGCTAGTGAGGGTTGTCGTCTTTGCTATCATACTCATGTTGGTATGGGTATTCAAACTATAGAAGAAACAGAAAATTTATTAGATGCTACTAACCCAAATTATCTGTTTCTAAATTATGATTGTGGGCATTTTTATTTTGCTAGTGAAGATCATTTAGTTGCTTTAAAAAAATTTATCTCAAGAATAGGGCATGTGCATTTAAAAGATATTAGAGAAAATATTCTAATACAGGTTAGACAAGAGCAAAAATGTTTTTTGGATGCAGTTAGGATGGGAGTTTTTACTGTACCTGGTGATGGCATTATAGATTTTAAACCTATTATAGATAATTTAAAAAGCATATCTTATCAAGATTGGATAGTAGTAGAAGCAGAGCAAGATCCTGCGATTGCAAACCCCCTAGAGTATGCTAAACTAGCTATGAGTTATTTAAAAACATTAATTTAATTATGGAAGACCAACATTTTATTGCGTTTGATAATAAAAATCAAGCAATTATCAAAGAAGGCAATCAGCGAGTACCTTTTTGTTATTTTAACCGCATCTTCTTAAAAAAAGATGAAACATATAGCTACTGTTTAGCAAAACACGAAAGTGTAGTTGTTTTGAGTTATGGTACCTGTGATCTTCAAGTAGCTCAGCATTCCTTTCAAAATGTGGGTCAAAGACGCTCTATTTGGGAAGGAAAGGCGGATTCTGTCTATTGTCCCTTAGCTAGTTTGGTAAGCATCAAAGGAGTAGCGCCACACAGCGAGCTCTTTATAGCTGGTGGTTTATATGAAAAAAAACTTACTCCTTTTCGCATAACTCCAAGTGAGGTACAAAAAATACAATACGGGAGTGATGACACTAAAACTCACAGAAAAATTTTACATATTTTAGGAAAGAATGCAGAAGGTAAAATTGGTAGATTGCTTGTTAGTGAGCTATTTACTGTAGGTCAAGGGGGTTGGTCTGGGTTTCCACCGCATAAACATGACACAGATAGAATGCCCCTTGAGAATAGATTTGAAGAAGTTTACCATTTTCGTTTTTTACCAGAAAAAGGTTTTGGAGCACAGTTTTTACATGCTACAGAGCAAGCTCAAGGACCTGTTTATCACCTTAAAAACGAAAGTACTATTTCAATAGATTACGGCTATCATCCTTGCGTGGTAGCTCCAGGCTATCAAATGTATTATTTTACTATATTGGTAGGTTGTCAGGATTATCGTCTCACACAATACTTTCACCCAGATCATGCAGAGCAGTTAGCAACTATTCCCGGTCTCAAAGATATGATTCAGGGATTTAAATAGGTATTGAGCTTGTTGCTAGTGCTAGAGAGATAAAATATCTAACATTTGTTTCCAATTTTGAATTATTTGTTTTTTAGCAGTGAGGCTATCTTGTAAAGAAGTATAGCGAAGCTCGTCTTTAACAACACCTACTATAATATCTTTTTTTCCTTGCACTAGTGCCTTGACTGCTGCGATGCCTAGCTGACTAGCTAAAATACGGTCTTGAGCAGTAGGTGAGCCACCTCTTTGGATATAACCTAGCACAGAGACACGGTCTTCTATTTTAGGTAGTGCTTTTTTTACTTTTTGACTAATAGTGTAAGCATTACCTAAGTGATTGCCCTCTGCTACAATCACAAAAAAAGAGGTTTTTTTATTTTGCCTACCATTACGCAGGGTTGTTGTGATGCTATCTATAGAAATTTTATTTTCAGGAATGATTACTAATTCTGCTCCTATGCTAATAGCTGTACGCACAGCAATATAGCCCGTATTTTTTCCCATTACTTCTACAAAAAACACCCTATCGTGCGAAAAAGCTGTATCTCGTATTTTATCTATTGCGGTAATGGCAGTATTAACAGCTGTATCAAAACCTATAGTATAATCTGTACCATAGAGGTCGTTGTCTATAGTAGCTGGAATTCCTATGCAAGGTATGTTATATTCTTTGCTAAATATTTGTATGCCTCTAAAGGTTCCATCACCTCCCATAGCAATCAAAGCTGATATTCCTATTTTTTGTAGTTGCTTGTATGCTTGTTGCCGTCCTTGTTGCGTTTTAAATTCTTCACAACGTGCTGATTTTAGAATAGTGCCGCCCTTTTGTATTATATTACTAACATTATTAGATTCTAACGGATAACACTCTCCTTCTAGCATTCCTTTGTATCCGCGAGTAATAGCGTATGGTTGTAATTTGTGATATAGGCAAGTTCGTACAACTGCTCTAATACCAGCGTTCATTCCGGGAGCGTCACCACCAGAAGTAAAAATTCCAATTTTTTGCATAGTAGCTAAAAAAGTTGTTTATTTTATCAAGTATTTATTCTAGCAGCCCTCATCTTTTTTGCTAGCTATAATTATATTGAGCACATAAGTCAATACTAAATTTATCAGTATAGCATTACAAACCTACCAAATAAATTACTTGGAGCTCAACCAATCTCAACGCAGTAAAAAGAGATATTTTTGATTTATTTGGTAAAAATTGATCTTGATTGTATTTATTTGTTCTTTACTATTTTGTTTGTTTTGTTATATTTTAAAATAAATTTGCATCAAAAACTATGAACAGCAAAATTCGTTTAGCAATTATTGGACTAGGTAGGCTAGGTATGGAATACCTTGATATAGTTGCTAAAAAATGTAAAAATGCAGATATTGTCAGTGCCTGTTCTTTGGTGGATAAAGAATTAACGGCAGCTAGAAAACTAGGAGTAGCAAACGTTTATAATGAGTATAAGCAAATGCTGGCAGCTGGTGGTTTTGATGCACTACTCGTTTTAAGTTCATCTCACTTACACTCACAACATATTATACAAGCCATAGAAGCTGGATACCATGTTTTTAGCGAGAAGCCTCTCGGTATAACTCTTGAGGAATGCTTGCAGGTCTTACAAATAAAAGCAGTACATCAAGATAGTATTGTGATGGTTGGTTTTGTGCGTCGTTTTGATGATAGTTATCTCTATGCTATGGAAAAAGTAAAATCTGGCGCTATAGGTAAACCTTATTATGTGCGCTCTCAAACCGCAGACCACTCTGAGATTGCTGCCTTTCAGTTAAAATTTATGAAAAGTGCGGGGAGTATTTATTTAGATTATAATGTACATGATATTGATGTTGTTAGATGGTTTTTGCAATCCGAAATCACAGAAGTTTACTCCCTTGGTGGAGCCTACAAGTTTAAAGAGTTCAAACAATATAATTCGGTAGACAATAGTATTAGCACTTGTAGTCTCATCAATGGTACTATGGCGCACATAGTAGCTTCCCGCACTTGTCCTTATGGTCATGCTACTGCTGTAGAAATTTGGGCAAGCGATGGCTGGCTTACTATTGGCTGTCTTGCTAATCAGGTCCAAGTAGAATGGGGTAATAAACAAGGAATAACTAAGGGATATGCAAAAACATTTTTTGAGCGTTTTCAAAAGGCTTTTTATCAACAATTACAATATTTTATAGATTGCGTCGCATTAAATAGACAACCAAAGCTACAGCTCAAAGATGCGCTGCAAGCTACTAGCGTAGCGATTGCTATGCAAGAATCCTTTGATAAAAAACAATTAGTTCGAGTAAAACACTATATTTGACTTTGCGCTTTTAAAACTATCTGTGTATTATTTAACAGTTTTAGTAAGGTGATATTTTGGATGTAGATTTATCTAGCAAAAAATAACAACTTAGTTAGACTATCAATTTTAAACAAAATATTATGCAAAAATTTGAGCTTATAGCTTTTGGTAGGTCTAGTATCGATCTTTATTCGCAAAACATAGGTAGTCCGTTTGAGGCAATCAAAGGCTTTCATGCTTTTGTAGGGGGCTCTCCTTTGAATATGTGCGTTGGAGCGCAGAGATTGGGGCTGAAGACCGCTTTAATTTCTGCTGTAGGTGATGAAAAAGTAGCTGATTTTATTTTAAATTACCTCAAAAAAGAGGGGGTAAATAGTGAGTTTGTACCTCGTTTGCCTTACGCTAAAAGCACTGCAGTTTTGCTAGGCATTGAGAAAGATAAATTTCCACTGGTTTATTATAGAGATAACGCTGCAGATAATTTTGTAGATATAGATTTAATCAATAAAGCACCTATTGCTCAGTGCAAGGTCTTAGCCATGACTGGCACGGCACTTGCTAAAGAGCCTTCTCGTAGTGCTGCTTTTTGGGCGGCAGAAGTAGCTCAAAAAAACGGGGTCAAGGTAGTTTTTGACCTAGATTTTCGTGCTGACCAGTGGCACGATGTACGAGCTTTTGGAGTAGTTGCTAGAAGTTTTTTACAATTTACCGACATTGTTTTGGGTACAACAGAAGAATTGCTAGCTCTTATGTTGTTAGACAAGCAGAATCTTGCGATTGTCAATCAGCAAATCTCAGCTCCTCAAATTAGAGGAGATCTTGCAGCAGGGATTGAATTTATTTTGGATAAAAATGTTGAGCTATTAGTAATGAAATTAGGCGCTAAAGGTTGCAGTTTGTACGCTAAGAAAAAGGCTCCTGTTGCAGTAGAAGGGTTTTTTGTAGAAGTGTTAAATGTACTAGGAGCAGGTGATGCTTTTGCTGCTGGTTTTATTTACGGCATAGTAAAGGGCTGGAGTTATAGGCGCGCAGCTCGGCTGGCTAATGCTTGTGGAGCGTGGATTGTCACGAAGCCGGGTTGTGCTAATTTTGCTCCTACTTTGCAAGAGATCACAGAGTTTATAGAGAATAATGGAGGTATGAAATTATCGTAATATTTTGACAAGCTTCATACTCAAGTCCCTTTGAGCAAACTAGTAGTTATGCTATGATTTTTATTTTCTATAGCTTCGCACAAAGCTAGCAAACCCCTTTTTTTGAATGATTTTAGAAACACTTTGAGCCTTTTTGCTTGAGTAAAAAGGACCTACTACTACATGATACTCTTGTGCGGTAGGCTGATCTATAAAAATAGGTATGGGGTATAATTTAGATTTTATTTTAGACAAGTTTGTTATTATGCTTTGTTTGTTTTTGTAAGCTACTACCTGTACTACTTTTTGTTTGTAAGGCGTGATACCTAATTTGTGGTTATAATTTTTTGGATAGTACACAATATCTAATCTTACTTTGGCTTTTCCTTGTTGAAAGAAACCTAGCTCTTTAGCAATTTTTTTAGAAACATCTACAATTCTTTTTTTTTTATACGGACCTCTGTCGTTTACTCTGGCAAAAACTATTTTTCCATTTTCTAAATTAGTAATTCTAATTCTAGAATTGATTGGTATAATTTTATGAGCAACTGTGTAATGATTTTGGTTATAAATTTCACCATTAGCAGTTTTTTTGCCATGAAAATTCGGACCATACCAAGAAGCAACGCCGTCCATCTGCTCCCTAGTATATTGAATATTTTCTGGTTTGCTTGTGTTTTTTGTCCAGGTATTAGGAATCAGAAAACCCTCTGAAGTGGTATTCGCACAACTAGCAAGGCTAAAAACAAGTAAAACTAAAAAAATATCGGTAATTTTTAATAGATAAAATTTATTGACTGTCATAAAATTATAATTATTATCCTAAACCTACGCATCAAACAATGGATTCTTATTCAACAAAAAAAGTAATAGCAGGATTTGAGATTAAATCTATCTCTAATATTGATAAGATAAAGCAAAAAGTTTACCAATTAGAGCATCAAAAGACAGGAGCACAGATGGTGCATCTAGCCAATAACGACATTCACAATGCTTTTGGGGTTGGTTTTTTGACTTGTCCGCAAGACTCTTCTGGTATAGCTCATATTTTAGAGCACATTGTGCTTTGTGGTTCTAAACATTTTCCTCTAAAAGATCCGTTTTTTTCGATGCTTAAAAGGAGTTTAGCTAGTTTCATGAATGCATTTACTGCTAGTGATTGGACTATGTATCCTTTTGTAACTCAAAATAAAAAAGATTTTTATCACTTATTAGACGTTTATACAGACGCTGTATTTTACCCTTTGCTCAAAGAAAGTAGTTTTTTACAAGAAGCGCATAGGCTACTCAAAGAAAACAAGAAGTGGATAGCTCAAGGGGTTGTTTTTAATGAGATGAAAGGTGCTATGTCTTCTCCTGTTGAAATTATGAGTCGCAGAACTCTACAAGCGGTTTTTCCCAGCATTACTTATCATTATAATTCGGGAGGCGAGCCTGTGAATATTTTAGATTTAAATTTACAATCACTCAAAGAGTTTCATAGCAAATATTACCATCCAAGTAATGCTAAATTTTTTTCTTACGGCTCTTTTGATTTAGTAGAGAAACTAGAGTTTTTAGACAAAAAGATACTACAAAATTACGAAAAATTAGCAGATAAAATTTTTATTCCAAAGGAAAAAAGATTTATTAGTCCCCAAAATTTTGAATATTACTATCCTGTAGCAAAAGAAGATCATTCTTTATATCAGCTAGCATTGAATTGGTTGAATTGCTCTGTTACAGATAGTAAGGAAGTGCTAGCTCTTTCTTTATTATCAGAAATTTTACTCGGTAGCTCCGCTGCGCCTCTGAGATTTCGTTTAGTAGAGTCTAAACTAGGCAAGGATCTAGCAGATACTACTGGCTATCATGAAGATTATAGCGAAACATTTTTTTCGGTAGGTTTGAAGGGCATTAAAAAACAAGATTTACAGAAAGTAGAAAATTTGATTCTAGCTACTCTACAAGATCTCGCAGGCTCCAAAATAGATAAATTTTTTATAGATTCTGCTATCCACCAAAAAGAAATAGAGATGAAAGAAATCAGCTCTAGCAGATACCCCTATAGTTTAAATCTGTTATTTCGTTTTATAGGGGTTTGGATGAATCAAGGTGATCTTATAGCATCTTTAAATTTTGACGAAGCGCTGCAAGCAATTAAAGAGCAAGCTAGCAAAAGTAATTATTTTGAACAGCTGATTACCAAGCATCTCCTAGATAACCGACATAGAGTGAAAGTTTTACTCAAACCTCAACAAGAGTATTTGCTGTTACAAGACGCAAAAATTGAACAAAAAATTCAACAGCTTACAAAAAATATAGAGCCTGCAAGCAAGCAAGCAACAAAGCGAGTAGAAGATTTGACTTGTTTGCCGTGTTTAGAATTACAAGAAGTTAATTTAGATTTTCCCGCTTTGAAGATTCAAAAACATGGTGCTTTTTCAAGCTCTATACAGACTACTAATGATATAGAATATTGGAGTTTGTACCTCGAAAATACTACTACAGATTTTCTCACAAGCAAAGATGCTGCTATTATTACTAGTATGCTGACAGAAATTGGCACACAAAATTTTCGCTACGAACAGTTTACAGCGCAAGTTAACCGCTACACTGGTGGGTTAGGGTTTGCTCCTTTTTTTAGTAATAAAATAAATTCGGAAAATTACTGTCAACTACTACAGCTCTCTGCTAAATCTTTGGTAGTAAATAAAAAGAAAATGCAAGAGCTGATAGCAGAGGTGTTATGGAACTATAGTTTTGTAAATTTAGCAAGAATTCGTCAGTGGCTAGAACAAATAACCCTAGAAAAAACTACCTCTTTGCTACACCAAGGGCACTATTATGCACAAAATTTAGCTTGTCGTAATTTTTCGGTCATTTTGCAATTAGCAGAATCACAATTTGGTATACACTCGCTAGCGAGACTCAAAGAAATCACAAGGTTTTCCAACGAAAAATTGGCACAATTAGTATCTAAATTCGAAAATTCTTGGAGTAATTTTTTAAAAGGGGCTAGAGCGTCTTTTTGTTTAGTAGGAGACAACTTACAAAATACTCAAGAGTTGATTTTAGACTTAGGCTTAAAGAGTCAGGAGCAATGGAGTTCGCTCTCCAATCGACATACTCAAGCGCCGTTAAAAGAAATATGGACTATGCCAACCTCTGTTTCTTTTGTAGCTAGGGCTTATTTGACTGTGAAAGCAGACCATCTGGATAGTCCTTTGCTTTTACTGCTTGCTAAGCTGGTGCAAGCAAATTTTATTCACGCAGAAATTCGTGAAAAAGGTGGTGCTTATGGTGGAATAGTAAGTTTTCGTGTTCAATGTGGTAGTTTTTGTTTTATATCTTACAGAGACCCTAACCTAGCAGAAACTTGGCAGGTTTATAGCAGGGCAATAGATTGGATTGTAGCGGGTAAATTTACTAGACAACAAATCAAAGATGCTATTTTACAAACATTTGGTATTTTGGATAAACCTTTGTCTCCTGCAACTTGGGCTCATATGGATTTTGTCAAAAAGATGGTAGGTATGTCTTACGAACAAGAAAAAGATTATAGGCGTCAAATTTTAACAGCAAGTAAAGATGATTTAATTAGGGTTGCTACAAAATGGTTGACAAAAGAAAATTATTCTGATGTAGCTATTAGTAGTAAGGAAAAAATTACCGCTAACCTTACACAAGACTATAATATTATTACCGTTCCTTAATACCTGAGAGTGCTAAAACTCAGGTAATAGAAGTACCAACTGTCTATGAAGAGACAATATTTTGCTATAATTTTTAGTGTTTTTGGCTAGGAGATCTTGCATCTATTATATTTTTCTGTTACGCTCACTACAGCTAACCATAGTATATTTAAATAACCATGGCTTTTGATTCTTTAGAAAAGGTAATTTCTGAGCTTAAAAAAGGTAAAATTATTATTTTAGTGGACGATAAGGATAGGGAAGATGAAGGTGATTTGTGTTGTGCTGCAGAGAAAGTAACGCCAGAAACTATCAACTTTATGACAAAATATGGACGAGGTTTGGTTTGTCTTTCTATCACTTCTAAAATTAGTGAGAGACTAGGTTTAAAACTTATGACCCCCCACAATACCTCTAATTACGGCACAAACTTTACTATTTCTATTGAAGCCGCCAAGGGTGTAACTACAGGTATTTCTGCTCAAGACAGAGCGCATACTATTCAAACTGCAATCAAGCAAGATGCTACTGCTAACTCTATTAGCAGTCCTGGACATATTTTTCCTATTTTATATAAAGAAGGCGGTGTCTTAAGAAGAGCAGGGCAAACAGAAGGCTCGGTAGATTTAGCAAGAATGGCAGGATTTAAAGAAGCAGGTGTAATTTGTGAAATTATGAACGAAGATGGCACTATGGCAAGAAGGGATGATTTAAAAAATTTTGCTAAGAAGCATAATTTAGCTATTGTTTCTATTGCTCAACTCATAGAAGAGAGGTTAAAAAAAGAAACTTTTTTACAAAAAACAGATGAAGCAAAATTACCTACTATTTTTGGTAATTTTTTACTACATGGTTTCAAAAATACTATCAATCAAGAAGAATATGTAGCTTTAACTATGGGGCAGTGGCACGAACAAGAGCCAATTTTAACGAGGGTTCATTCTCAGTGTGTAACTGGTGATGTTTTTGCATCGTTAAAATGCGATTGCAGGAACCAATTACACGGTGCTTTGCAAAAAATATCTAAAGAGCAAAAGGGAGTTTTGCTTTACTTGCCGCAAGAAGGCAGAGGTATAGGGATTTTTCAAAAAATTCGTGCTTATCATTTGCAAGACCAGGGATACGATACAGTAGAAGCAAATATACGCTTAGGATTTAAGGTAGATTTACGAGATTATGGTTTTGGAGCACAAGCTCTAGTGCTTTTAGGAGTTAAAAAAATGAAACTGATGACTAATAATCCAAAAAAAATTATAGGTCTTGAAGGCTACGGTTTAGAAATTGTTGAGAGAGTTTCAATTAACGAAGGAGTCAATCCTAAAAATAGCGGCTATCTCACTGCTAAAAAAAATCTTATGGGACATTTGATTTAATGCAAACTAGTTGCCTTATAATAGTAGATATACAAAATGATTTTTGTACGGGTACTTTAGCTATTGAGAGGAGCGAGGAGCTAATCCCCTTAATCAATAATATTATGCATAAGTTTGATTTAGTAGTTGCTTGCCGAGATTGGCACCCTGCCAATCACAAAAGTTTTGCTAGCATGCATCCAGGAAAGCAGGTAGGAGATATCATAGATTTAGCTGGCACAGAACAAGTGCTTTGGCCTGATCATTGCGTCCAAGGTAGCTATGGAGCAGAGTTTCACAAAGAATTACACATAGCAAATTTTGCTAATGTTTTTCAAAAAGGTACTAATGCAAATGTAGATAGCTATAGCGTTTTTTATGATGTACGGCATAAAAATAGTACTGGTTTGTCCGAGTGGTTAAAAACTCAAGGAGTACAAACTATTTTTATTGTAGGATTGGCAACAGACTATTGTGTAAAATTTAGTGCTCTAGATGCCATACGAGATAATTTTGAAGTTTTTGTCATTCACGATTTTTGCCGAGCGGTAAATTTAAAAAAAGATGACGAACAAAATGCGATTACAGTCATGCAACAAAAAGGTGCAAAAATTATTCGCAATTACCAAACACAAGGCGCTGCTGAGCTTTACTGAATAAATACCTCTATTATTAGCAATAAGTAAATTTCAGCAACCTTACATTATCAAATACAATCAAAACTTACAAACGGTAGAGTTAACTTACCATCTCAAATGGTAGCACCACACTAAAACCTTCTACTATCCCATCTTTTTCCTCAATAAAAAAATCTCCTTGGTAGAGATTTAATTCTTTTTTCCAAAAAAACAATTCTAGAGGGATTTTATTTGTTTCATTTTCTGTGTAGCTGATAGAATTTTGCCAATCACGCGACCAAGTTATTTTATTTAAACTTTTAAAATAAAAACTAATACAAATATTCCATTTGTTGTTTAGAGAGGCATCAGGAGAAATTTCCTGCAATAATATTTTTATGCCCTTTTGGTGGTCTGCTTCTTTATAGAGGAACTCAAAAATTTTGTAGTTCATAGATTCTAAGAGCTGTAAATTAGTGATAATATTTTTTTGCTCTATACTAGAAATTTGTTGTTTGATTAGAGGGTATAGTTTATGATGCTCTAGCTGCAAAAATAAATTTTGTAAACTACATTCTTGAGTAGGGTATTTTTTTTCTGCTAATAAAGAATTAAAATAAACGTTTGAATCTGAGCATTGTTGTTTTAATTTTTTTAGAGTAAGCAAGCAAGCAGAGAGATATTTTTGCGTAGCTGTTTCTTTTGTTTTAGCCAACATTTTTTGCAAACTATTTGAAACTTCATCAATAGGTTTTTTAATTTGCTGTAGCATTTTTGACGCAATCTTGATATTTTCTTTGTATTCTAATTTTTGTCTTTCGTATTGACTTTGCAGGTCATCTATCAACGAGTAATGTCTTTCTAATTCTTGCGCTAACTCTTGTTTGTCTAGCTTGGTACTTTCTAAATCTTCTACCCTTTGGGAGACAACAGAAAGTTTGTCATAGAGCTCCTGAATTACTAAATCAGTTTGACTAATCTGTTTTTGTTGTTTTGCTTCCATTTTTAATCTCAGGCGTAGTAAAAGGTTGAAAAAAATTTTCGATTAAATCCCTAGAAAAAGTAGTGCATAGACTATAGAAAAGAATACTTAGAAAAATTGAAATAAACGGCTGGTAAATAAATTGCACAAAGCTATGGAGTAAATAAAATTTTGGCGCAGAAACTACTTGCAAGATTTCTTTGAGCAGTAAACTTCCTTGATTATCTCCCAAAGTACCAATAATTTTTTGAATATCAGGATAAAGCACTACAATCTCTACTAGCAGTCTAAAAACACTTGTCAAAGTAAGCACTACAAGGAAGTAAAGCGCTACTTTTTTCCAGTAAACTTGCATTAGAGAAAGAGAAAGCAAAAAAGGAGATATAGAAAAAAAAACTTTCTTGTTTTCTACTATCAAAAAACAAAAAGTAAACAAGAACCCCATAGTTATAGCCAAACTTAATACAAGCAGTATGAGATTCCAAGATAGTAAATATTTAATTAAAAAATAAAGAGGGAAAGCAGCAAGTAGTATTTTTAAGAGATATCTCTCAAAGAAAATTTTTGTAGTTTGAGTGGGGCTGATTGTTTTTTTATAAAGAAAAAAAGGAAGATAAAAACACGCAAAAGCATCAGTAGTTTTAGCTAACAAGAAGCGTGTAATGTCTATGTAGACGACAGTAAAAACACTGTTGTAAATAAAAGCAAAATAAACTAGTGCAAATAGCACATGCGCTAATAACAAAAATGGTACAAAATAAATAAATGTTTTTTTATACGTAATCCAACTTTTAGATAGAATATCTTGTAATTTATGCGGAAAATCATCTAGTGTAAATGGTGTCATTCCAAAATTAATAATTATTAAAGTTTAGAGTAGCTTTGCCTCTAATGTTTTTTATTTGTCAAAGATGACTAAACAAAATACCTATGCTCCTATTCTAAGTCTAGTATTATAAGCATCTAGTTAACAAGAATTATACTAAAGTAATTTTTATTTTTTTCAATAACATATTTTTTGCTTCTTAATTATTCAGCGCTATTTTTTTTACTAGCTCACAATCTTAAAACTATTTCGTTTGAGCAAGAGCCTACACTAAATTTTATATCATAGTAGTGCTACAGGGTCGATGCAAAGCGCACAATCCTACCTATGTGTTTTGGTACTTGCAAGATAACTTGCATTACTAACTGTTTGATATTTTTTGAGGATATTTGTGGGTAGATAATTTTTTATTTGTTCTTTTCTATCAAATACACTTTGATGAATTTTGGCGTTAGCTGGAATTTTTCTGATGCTTTTTTGCCATATTTTCCACATACCAGCTCTAGATTTATGTAATTTACCAGTGCAATTTTGTTGTAATTTTTGTTGCCAACCTGCTACTAACTTCAGACCTGCTGCTTCTGCTTGATCCATCATCCAAGCCAAAGTTAGATCAGAGATCCCGTGCTCTAGGTATCCGCCTCCATTATCAGCATGAACTCCAGCAAACCAAACTTGCTCTATAATTTGATTGTTAATTTTTTGATTTTCGTCTCATATACTAATAGGAAACTTTTTTCTTTGCTCGTCTATAGCTATAGCTTGATAGGCATATTTAGTATCGTGATTGAGTTTTTGGTCAAAGAATTTTTTGCCATACAAATAGCCTAGTGATGCTACTGTGTCCCACACACCGATAAAATAGGGTTTGCATGTTTTAGAAAATACTTCTTTAAATCTCTTAGCTGTTTTAAAATTCTTTTCGTTATACATTCTAGCTACATAAGGAATTAAATTTTTTGAATCTTTTTGCAATACCCCAAAATGATACATCATACCAGCTAAAGCACGAGCCGTAAAAGCTCCTCTACTAAAGCCAAAGATAAAAACTTGATCGCCTGTTACAAAATTACTCATCAAATATTCGTAGCCGTCATTAATATTTTTTTGCAATCCATAACCGAAGGCTTTGCCCATCAAGGTTTGAATTTTCGTGCCGATGCTCTTAGTAGTATCAAAAGTCCCTACTCCTGCATCATAGAAGGCTATTTATTTGTCATTTTTTTGTAAAAATTCAAATGTTTTGACTATGTTGGTGTTATTTTGACCAAACTCGTTGCTAGTGCCGTCGTAACACAGAACAATGTTTTTATTCATAATTTTTTAATTGTAGTTTCGTATCATTGATACATAATATTATTGTGAGATATTTTATTATGTTGAGCTCTACAGCAGCTGTAAATCAAGGACGAGTTAATTATAACTACTAAACTCATCCTTAATTTACACCGACCTTGAGCATTACAATAATTTTTTTAGCTTAAAATCTATTTTATTGTAATTTGTTGAGGTTGAACTTCTGCCTTTTTTAAAAACTCTACTCTCAATAAACCGTTTTCTAATTTAGCAGATATTTGAGCTAGCATTGTATTTTTTGGCAAGTGATACCTCACGCTTCTTTCGTTAGATTTTACTCCCTTAAGATAGAATTTAGCATCTTTGGAATAATCATTTTCCTTTTTTGCTTTTATACTCAGGCAGTTGTTTCTCACATCTAATTCAATATTTTCTTTTGTAAATCCTGGAAGATCCATAGTGAAAATATAATTTTCTTTTTCTTCTACAAATTGAATATCATCTTTGTTAGCTGCGTCGAGACTAACAAAGTCATCAGCATTGTAGATTGCTTCTATCAAACTTATTGGTAACATATTTGTTTTTATTTTAAGGTTAACATACTATATTTACTACAATTAGTGTACCAATCTTAAAAAATTGTATTATATCAATGCTTTATAGAAAATATATCAAAATCTAAATGTTTAATTTTATCAAAAAATAGGAAATTTTTGCCTAGTTAGTAGGCAAAGTGCGGATCTTTTGATCTAGTGCTGCTGCCATTTTTCTACCGCTTGCGATTGCTGTAACGACTAGGTTGGCTCCCTCTATCATATCTCCAGCAGCGAAAATTTTAGAGCTAGAAGTTTGGAAATTAGTATTTACTGCCACATTTTGTTTTTTGTTTAGCTTTAAATCTAGTTGGGATACTAGAGTATCGTGCGTACAGTGTTTAAATCCTAGAGCAATCAACAGTAATTCGCAATTCAAAACAATCTCTTGTGGAAGTATTGTATAATTTCTTTGACCAGATTGAATTGCTCCTTTTGGCCAAATAATTTTTTTAAAAATAGCTTTTCGAATATGGTCTGTTCCTGCTACTTTTGCTAATAAAAGCGAGTGGTATCTTTGGCATCCTTCCTCTTGAGAGGAGCTAGTAGAGAATGTTTGCGGCCATGTTGGCCAAGGATTAGAATTATATCTTTCGTCTGGTAGCTGTTTGTGGAGTTGTATTTGTGTCATAGAAGCACAGCCTTGTCGAATTCCTGTCCCTATACAATCCGAGCCTGTATCACCTCCTCCTAGCACAATAACATTTTTATTTTTAGCAGAAATTGTGGTGTGCTGGTCAAATTTTACACCCTGAATAATTCTATTTTGTTGCACTAAAAAATCCATAGCATAGCGAATAGATTTTAGTTTTTTACCTTGGTATTCTGTAGAGACTCCTATATTGCGAGGTTCTTCTGCACCGCAACAAAGACCAATGTAGTCAAACTTATTTTGTATTTCTGCTAAATCAATATTTTTACCAATGTCAGCGTTTGTAGTAAACTCTATACCTTCTGCGATGAGTAGTTTTATTCTTCGATCAATTACCCATTTTTCTAGTTTAAAATCTGGAATACCGTAGCGCAATAATCCTCCTATTTTCTCATTTTTCTCAAAAACATTTACACTATAGCCTTTATAATTTAATTCTTGCGCAGCAGCTAGTCCTGCTGGTCCTGAACCGATAATTGCTATTTTAACTTTATTTTTTTGTTTTACTTTTTTTGCTTTAACCCAACCTTTGCTAAAAGCTTTTTCAATAATAGATAGCTCTATTTGTTTGATAGTTACCGCAGAATTTACTAGCACAGTGCAACACGCAGGCTCGCAAGGTGCAGGACAGATTCTGCCTGTAAATTCAGGAAAATTATTAGTAGATTGTAAATTGTCAAAAGCTTCTTGCCACCGTTTTTGATAGACTAGATGATTAAATTCTGGGATTAGGTTATCAACTGGGCAACCCCAATTACAAAATGGAGTTCCGCAATCCATGCAACGAGCAGCTTGCTTTTCTACCTCTGTGTTTGTTTGGGTTTGTCCAAATTCTCTAAAAGATCCGACTCTCTTTTTGACGGGAGCTAAAATAAAATTTTTATCAGGATATTCTAAAAATCCAGTAGGCTTACCCATTTTATTATGTTGCTACTGCGATTCTTTGTGATTGTAATTTTGGTTTGTGAATCTCGTAATTTTTGCTGTAGAGGTAATCTTTTAGTACATGGCTCGCACTCAGTAGTTGGTAACTTCCATCTGCTAACTTGTTTACTGTATCTTTGAGTTTATACACATTGTGACCACAAGTCCAAAGTTTATAATTTTTCATATGAGTACAAATACAAACTTTACTTGCTACTTTTGGTCTTTTGGGGTCGATACTTAGTGCTTCTTTGTAGGCATCGATATAGGCGCATTTGCTACGAGCATTCAAGATGTATCCTAGTGCTTCGCAGTTTGGTAAAATACCAGAGTTTAGAGCAGGGCTTTGTCTCAAAATACGCATGGGATATCCTGTAGGAGAAACTTGGCTAACATATACATCTTCTTCGTTAGCTTTCAAATACTCTTTTTTTACTCTCTCAGGCAATCCACACTCTTCGGTTACAGTAAATCTAGTCGCAACTTGTATTCCGCTTGCTCCGTTTTTAATCATATCCACTCCTTCGCTACCACTAAAAACTCCTCCAGCGGCAATGATAGGAATCTTGAGAGAAAAGTTTTTTAAAAATAAACTAACTTCTCTAACAATATCTTGTAGTTTGTAGCAAAACCAATCCATGCCAAAACCTAAGTGCCCTCCTGCTAGTGGTCCTTCTACTACAATATAGTCTGGCAATCTATTTAATTTACTAGTTTTAGCTAGAAAGATTTTTAAAGCTCTCACCGAAGATACAATAATTCCTAGTTTGCAGTTTCTAAATCTAGGATTGTCTTTAACTAGAGAAAAACTAGAAAGGTGCAAACCGGCACTCAAGGTAATACCGTCAATCCCCGCATCCATAGCAGAGTCTAGCCTAGCTTTTAGAGTTCCTAGAGGATTATTCATTGTTAGTTTTTCCATACAATTCACAAAAATTTGACCAGCTCCTTGTTTTTTATCCATTACTTTAGTAACATAAATCTTGGTTGCTTCTTTGAGTTTGTCTAGATCAAACTTGATTTTTTCTTTATTAAAATTCTTTTTATTATCTTTGTATTTGTGAAGTTTGTCTTTTGAGAAAGTTGTTTGGTAATATTTATCACAAACAGTATGTACCAAGGCATCAGAGATGTGCCCTATACACCCTAATTTAGCACTAGCTAACGCCAATCTATCGCTGGAAATATCTACTCCCATTCCTCCAATAATAATAGGTTTTAAAATACTATCACCAATTCTCAAAGAAAAATCTGCTAAAAGTTGCATAATTAAAAAATATATAAAATATAAGTAGCAATAACAAATTTTTTTAGGAAAAGCAAATTATCTCTAAAATAAAGTATTTTTATTTTTTTATATTTTATTTTTTTTAATAAAGGCATTGATTTTGATAGAAAAAAAGAATGATAGATTTTAAATAGTTAAGAAGATGCGTACAGCAAATATTCAGAGGAATACAAAGGAAACAGATATTCAAATTTTTATCAATTTAGATGGGAATAAAGCGTCTAAAATTAACACGGGAATAGGGTTTTTTAATCATATGCTAGAGTTGTTAGCTTTTCATGCAAAAATAGATTTACAGATTGTTTGCAAAGGAGATTTAATTGTAGATCAACATCACTCTATAGAGGATGTTGCCATTGCCCTAGGAGCAGGTATGAAGCAAGCTTTAGGAGAAAAAATTGGTATTCAAAGATACGCTAGTTTTTATTTACCTATGGATGAAAGTTTGACTAGAACTAATTTAGATTTAAGCGGTAGATTTACGCATGTATTTTGTGGAGAGTTTCAAAACCAACAGGTTGGAGAATTGCCTACCCAGATGGTAGAGCACTTTTTTTATACTCTAGCTAATCAAGCTGCGTTTACTTTGCATCAAAGTATTCTCTATGGTAAAAACGACCACCATAAAATAGAATCTTTGTTTAAAGGTTTTGCTTATTGCCTCAAAGCAGCAATTTTTATCAAAGGCGATGCCATTCCTTCTTCCAAAGGTGTACTATGATACATAATAGCGTTAGAATTACAAATTTGATTAAGGGTTATGGAGGAGAGCCAATTTTTGATTGTGCCAATGCTTTTATTCCAGCAGGAAGTTTTGTTTTTTTGACGGGAAAATCAGGCTCTGGTAAATCTACTCTACTAAAAATTATTCATCGTATAGAAAAAGAAAACAGCGGAGAAGTATGTGTTGGCTCTTATACTGATAGAACGCCATTGAGTGAGTTAAGAAGAAATATTGGGTTTATCTTCCAAGATTATAGACTACTAGAAAATCAAACAGCTCACGAAAATATCCAACTTCCTTTGTATATTAGAGGGATGTCTGGTACTAGAATTAGACAAAGGATTAAGACGGTCGCTAAAGATTGCGATATTGTCCATCTTTTGAAACAAAAGGTTGGTAGTCTCTCAGGAGGAGAAAAACAATTGATTGCCCTAGCAAGAGCGGCTGTTGCCTTACCTATTTTAATTTTAGCAGATGAGCCTACAGCAAACCTAGACAATGAAGCAGCAGCAAAAGTTTTGTATTTATTAGAAAAACTTCATAGCAAGGGCACTACAACTATACTAGCAACACACGATCTTGCCTTGATACAAGCAAAAAAAGCTTTGGTATTCCTGATACAAAATCAACAACTTAAAAAAGCACAAGCTATTTAAGCTTTTTAATTATGCTATATACTAGCTTGAGACATTCTTGGTATATCTTTGTTGCCAGTAAAAAAATTTTAGTAGGTGGGATTATTCCTATTGCTATTTTTATCAGTATTTTAAGCTCTTTTGCTTTGCTTTATACCAATACTTTTTTAGTCATTGACGCTATATTTTCTGTTAAAAAACATAGTGTTATTTTTAAGAACAGCACTAAAGAGCAAGAAGTAGATAGAATTTTTGCTATAATTCAAAAATATTCTCAAACAAAACATGTCCAAAAAGTTTTACCCTTGCAAGCAAAAGCAGAAATTCTCAAAAGTTTTCAAACTATCAGTAAAGATTTAGCAGCTTTAAATATAGAAAAATTCCCTTATATTATTGAGTTTACCCTCCAAAAGGCAAGCAATCAAAGTTTGCTGGATTATTTAGCAAAACAATCCTCAGTCCATGTAGTGATCTCTGGACTAAGCGTTTCTAGTCAAATACAAACATTGCTACAAATTGTAAATATTTTAGGTCTTTTGTTTTTGGTAATGTTTGCGATTAGTTTATTTTATATTGTGAATCACACTATCCAAGTATCATTTTTAAATTTTTCTAAAGAGATAGAGGTATTTTTAATTTTAGGAGCAACTAGTTTTTTTATTTATTTTCCTTTTTTATTTATTGGATTTTTGATTTCTATTGGTGGTTTTTGTATAGGAATTTTTATGGCATATATGTTTTTTTTACTAGGTATTGCCCTAGTTACTTTTAATGAAAGTTCTTTTTTCTTGCAAGAGATAGCTATGTTTTTCCCTTTTGATTTTTTAATATCTTCTTTTGTGAGTTTTGTAGCTATAGGTTTGGTTAGCTCGTTTTCAGCAATTCATTATGTTACCAAAAAAATTGATTTTTAGGTATTTTTGCTATTTTTTGATTTTATTTTTTTCTTTTGCCTTATTTGCTTTTGAAGAAGATTTGCAGAAAATAAAAAAATATAAAGTCAAAATTCTACAACAAATACAAAAAAACCAGAAGGAAGTAGAGAATATCTCTAGTCTTATTCAGCAGTTAGCAAAAAACTCAGCAGTATCAGAAAAACAATTTTACACTAGCCAAGAAAAATCAGCAGTTTTAGTCAAAAAAATTAGCAAAGAAGAAAAAAAACTCAAAAACTTAACTTCTCAATTACAAGAAACACTAAATAATGTTTATCAGAAGTTTCTCAATTTTTATCTACTAGACAAAATTCAACAACACTCTATTATTCCTTCTTTAGAATATTTTCAAAACTATAAAAGAAATCAACAAATAATGGAAATACTACTGAATGAAGATATTCAGCTAGGACACGAGCTACAACAACAAGTTACAAACAGAGACCAGCAACTTGTTATTTGGAATAACAATCAACAAGAGATACAACAAGAATTAGCAAAATTAGCTTTCTATAAGGAAAAATTCCAATTCGATAAAGAGCAGTACACGGTATTTTTAGGGCAATTAAAAAAACAACAAACCGAAGATCAAATAATTTTATTAGATATCGAAAAAAATTTAACGATTGCTAAAAAAACAGCTACTAGTTTCAAAATCAATTCTTTCACCAACAATGTTACAAAAAATTTTTCTACTCCTGCTGATGGGAAGTTATTAGAGGTTTTTGGAATACAAAATCCCAAGATTCCATTTTATCATAAGAATGGCGTGCTGATAAAAACAGCAATTAGAGCTAAAGTAAAAAGCGTGGTTACAGGACAAGTTGTATTTTTAGATAATGTTTTGCGTTACAACACATTGATAATTATAGACCATGGCAAAGGCGTGTTTAGCACCTATGGCAGACTAGTCAATACTTCTGTCAAAAATGGAGACCAAGTGCAAGCTAAGCAAATTATAGGAGAAGTGGCGTCTTACGATGGACAAATAGGATTATTGTATTTTGCTATCAGAGAAAACGGTAAATCCGTCGATCCTACAAAGAGGTAGCAATTAGCCACTAAGGCTACAAGCTATGTTGAGTAAATTGCGTTAAAAAGACAAAATATATTTTTCTTAAATTACGGAAACTAAACTTCTTGTTTCTTGTTCATCTTTGAGCTTGGCTATGAACTCGTCGAGTTGCATAGTAACGGTTTGTTTTTTTGCTCTAATGCGAATTTGGAATTTTTGAGTTTGGAGCTCTTGAGCTCCTATTACTAAAATATAGTTCCATTGCTCTAGCTCTGCTGTTCTAACCTTCTTACTAATAGATTCTGCTTTATCGTCTAGCTCTACAATCCATTGTTGCATAGCAAGTTTGCTTTGTACTTTTTGAGCAAAATTTACAAACCTATCAGCAACAGCTAGAATTTTTATTTGGTTTGGCGACATCCAAAAAGGAAACTGACCAGCAAAATGCTCTACCAAGACACCCATAAACCTTTCAATAGAGCCCATAATAGTGCGGTGGATCATAATGGGTTGTTTTTTATTCCCTTGCTGGTCAATATAGCTCAAGTTAAACCTCTCGGGTAATGTCATATCTAGTTGGATAGTGCCACATTGCCAAGTTCTACCTAACGCATCTTTGATATGCAGATCAATTTTAGGACCGTAAAACGCACCATCACCTTTGTTTATTTGGTAGGAATAATTACCGCTGTCTAGTGCAGATTGCAATCCTTCAGTCGCAATAAGCCACTGTTTGCTTGTACCAATAGATTTTTCTGGACGGGTAGAGAGCTCTAACTGACATTCTAATCCAAAACAAGCATAAATTTTTTTTGATAGACGAATGACTGCTAAGATTTCTTCGGCAATATCGCTATCTTTCATAAAAATATGCGCGTCATCTTGGTGAAAGGCTCTAACACGAAAAAGCCCTCCTAAAACACCTTTGAGCTCGTGTCTATGAACGTGTCCTAGCTCTGCAATACGCAAAGGCAATTGCCGATAAGAATATTGATTGCTGTTGTAATAAATAAGACAACCGGGACAATTCATAGGTTTGATAGCATAGGTCGTTTCGTCTATGTTTGTGAGGTACATATTTTCTTTGTAGTTTTCCCAGTGTCCAGAAGTCACCCACAAATCTTGGCTCAGCATTAGTGGCGTTTTGATTTCTTGATAAGCATCTTGATGGCAAGTTTTCCAAAATTCCATTATACGATTCCATAGTATAATTCCTTTGGGATGGAAAAAAGGCATGCCGGGAGCCTCTATGTGAAAAGAAAACAATCCAAGTTTTTTACCTATGATTCTATGATCGCGTTTTTGGGCTTCTGCTAAACGCAAAAGATATTCTTTCAGTTGTGTTTTTTGAGGGTAGGAAATAGCATAAATCCTAGTTAGTTGAGTGTTTTTAGCATTTGCTTTCCAGTAAGAGCCAGATGTTTTAAGAATTTTGAATGCCTTGATTTTCCCTAGGTTTGGTATATGAGGACCTCGGCAAAGATCTACAAACTCTCCTTGTTTGTAAGCACTTAAATTTTCTCTAAACTCTTCGATGAGTTCTTTTTTGAATGAATTTTTACTAAAGGCATCTAGTGCTTCTTGTTTGTCTTTATATTCTAGACGCTGTGTCAAATGGTTTTCTTTAATAATTTTTTGTGCTTCTTTTTCTATTGTCTTAAAATCATTCTCAGAAATTGCTAAATTTGCAAAGTCGTAATAAAACCCGTTTTCTATGGGAGGTCCAATAGTAGGCAGTGCTTCTGGAAACAATCTTAAAATAGCTTGCGCTAGAATGTGCGCTGAGGTATGCCAAAACATATATTCGCCTTCTTGGTCTTGAAAACTTAAAAAAGATACTTTATCTTTATTTTTTAGCTGGACGCTCAAATCTTTGCTCTTGCCGTTGATAAGCACTCCCAGCGTGTCTTTGTTGCCATTTATCTGGCATAAGAGCTCTGCAGCTGTAGTAGCTTCTTTGAGTTCTATTTGTTTTTGATTGTATTCAATGAGCATATTTTTTGATTTTTCTTAGAATAAAATTTATCTCAAAATTTGTAGCATTACCTATGTATGTTTCAGGAGTTAGGGAGAGTAGTTGTGCTTGTTCTTTTTTAGGAATATCAAAATTCGCTACCCATTTTTTATAGTCTGTTGCTTTCACTATAGCATTTTGGCTCACAGAGCGAATTTTTTCATAAGCACCATCTATAAAATTTTTGCGTAGCACTGTCTGCAAAGGCTCTGCTAGAACTTCCCAGTGCTGTCTTAAATCTTTGTTGAGGGCAGAAGTGTTGAGTTTGAGTTTTGCTGTACCTTTCTGCAAAGATTTTAAACCCAGCAAACTATGCCCTAAAGCTACTCCTATATTGCGTAGCACAGTGCTATCGGACAAGTCTCTTTGCATGCGTGAAATAGGTAGTTTTCTAATAAAAAATTCTAGTAGTCCGTTTGCTAAACCTAAATTACCTTCTGCATTTTCGAAATCTATAGGGTTAATTTTGTGAGGCATCACAGAGCTTCCTACTTGACCTGCTTCCAACTGCATACCAAGGTAATCTAAGCTAATATAATTCCAAATATCTTGGCTAAATCCAATTAAAATAGAGTGAAGATGGTGCCAAGTTTGAAAAAATTCTACGATGTAATCGTGCGGTTCAATTTGTGTGGTAGCAGGGTTAGGTGTTAGTCCAAAAGATTGGATAAAATTTTTTGTAAACTCTATCCAATCTACATCTGGAAAGGCTACTATATGTGCTTGATAGTTGCCAGTAGCTCCATTGAGTTTGGCAAAAAAAGTTTGGTTTTGAAGGGTACAAAATTGTCGATACAAGCGGTAAACAAAATTATATACTTCTTTTCCTACTGTGGTAGGTGAAGCTGGTTGTCCGTGGGTACGAGCTAGCATGGCATCATATCTCCAAGAGTCAGCTAGTTTAGCTAGTTGTTGTAAAAAATTAGCAAGTTGCGGTCGTAGAATATTTTCCCAAGCTCCTTTCAGCATTAAAGCCTGAGCGATATTATTGATATCATCTGAAGTAAGACAAATATGAATAAGCTCTTGGTATTTTACCAATGCCGTTTTTTTGATTTTTTCTTTGATATAATACTCTATAGCTTTTAGATCGTGTTTTGTTTTCTTTTCTAATTCCTGAAAATAAGTAAAATTTTCTTCATCAAAGTCTAGGTAAATTTTTTGCAAAAATTCTAAAGAATTCTTACTTATGGACTCTGCTTCTGTAGGATATAAATTTTGTATAATATATATTAACCACTCAACTTCTATTTGAATACGAAATTTACAGTACGCAAACTCAGAAAAAAAATCTGTCAGTGGATTTACTTTGGCTAGGTAGCGACCATCTAGAGGGGATAGGGGTTTTTGCATTCTAAACAATATTGCAATTTATTGTCCTCAAAACCAAGTATCTTTTTCTATAATTGCCTTGCATCTTTGATAGATTGTTTATCTTTCTGCTCTTTTTGTAGTTTGTGTACTTGCAGTATCAAAATTTATGCTATTAAATAGCACTCAAACCACAAGTCTATACTACTATAGCAAAGCAATATTTACTAACAAAAAATAAGCTCTTTTACGAAAATTACGCTATCTCTGAGCAGAGTAGGTATTGTAATATTTTTACTATCTAGCAATGCTTTTATAAATCTCTTGCAGCAAATAGCTAAAAATACAAAGGTAAATTTTTATACAACTATTCAGATATTTTTTATCAATATTTTATATATCTTTTTTTGTTTGAGATAATTTTATTTTTGATGTTGTCTGCAAAAAATTATATTTTTACAAAATACAACCTACAGGAGTGTTGCTATGTATACTCAGCGGCGTAAAACAGTAGAATTATAAAAACTAACACAGTTCTACTATAAATAGAAGTTTTACCTTTTATTGTCACAGATGTAAGCAGACTGATCTGAATAAACTACTATTGCACCTGCGTGAATTTCATATTTTACTATCTTCTCTTTTTTGTCCAAAGATACACAAATTGCTAATAACTTATGAATTTCTTCTGTTGTTTGATATAATTTTCGTTGTGTTTGAGATAATTCTTGTTGTGTTCGAGATAATTCTCGTTGTGTTTCTTTTAGTTTTGTATCAAATAAATCAATTCCAAAAAGATTGAAAACAAAAAACATAGCAGTAAAAAGGACTATAATTATTATAAATGATTTCATAATGCTAATAGTGTTATTTGTGAATTTTATTGTGCCTGATGTATCCAATAGGCAATTTGCTATCGTCTAAGTTGACGATATATGCTTCAGAGTCGCCTATGACAAAGTAGGCGTCTTTGTTAGCTGCCTTTGTTTGAGTACCTCCCCAGGGCGCTTGAATAACTAACGATTGTGATTTTGATTTTTTGCCGTACACTGCAGAAACTCTAACCATTTTGACGGTAACTAGCTTGATTGCTCCTTTCAATCGCTGATCTTTTTGATAAATTAGCTTCGCTATGTCGTCGTTTTGTTTCAAACTATGAAACAGTTTGCTATTTTTACTAGCAACATCTAATAAACTAACCAACTTATATTGTTTAGTAAAAATACCCTGATCAATAATATAAAAATCAGGCTTTAGAGCATTAAATTGTAGTGCAATTATGGCATTCTTACTCACGTATTTAGCGCTGTATTTTGTCTGGTCAATAATACCTAAATTAGTAGCAATCACCTCTGGAATCAAGGATTGTACCCCATTGTATTCGTAGATTGCAATAGGTTTGTCTTTGACAAAGTATTCGTGTTTAGAAGTAGCTACTTTGTCTAGTGCCATAAGCAAGGTTTTTTGAGCAATAATTTTCGTATCTTGAGCTATTACTTGAGTCACCCCAACAAAGATAATCAGCAAAAAACATACTATATATTGAGTGTGTATAAAATTCCTATTTATCATTATTATTTTATTTGATAGATTTTAGTTTGATTTTTTCTAAAAAGCCTCTCACTTTCTATGCTACTTTGCTAGCAAAGTTATTAGCTCAATTTTATCAAAAGCCCCTCTTTAGTAAGAATTTATCATCAATAATAAGATTTGTGCAAGTCAAAAAAGATAAACTATAGATTTATTCAAAATCCTTAAAAATAATAGTAACCTCTTGCTTCATTGTTAATTTTAGCGGTAGTACTACAGAAGTAGGATGCTATACTTGAGCAAAAAAGAATAATTATCAAAATTGAGAATGACAAAAGTATTTTGGTTATTATTAAAGAAACAAATAAAAAACAAAAAAGCTTAATTACGCAAAAAGATTTCAGCCTAGCTCACAAACTAAATTTTAAATATTTGTACTTTTTAATAATGTTTTTAGCAGGCTTTACTATTGGTTGTGGGTGCTAAAACTTGCTATGAGGCTGTTTTATTTGCTTTGCTGGAGCATAGCAGGTATGATAAGCAAAAATGAATTAAAAAGTGCTGTTTGGTACGCTCTTTATATTTTTGGTAATTCTTGATAGCTAGGTAGTTTTGTTATTATCATCATGACGCATACAGCAAGACTCTGTTTATCCAAGCATTTTTACAATATTTGTTGTTATACACTAAAGTTAAGTATTTATTTCACTCTATGTTTTTGATAGCTAAACAACGCAGCAATTTTGCAACTTGGCAGAGTTTTACTAGCTATTCTTTTCTTTATATTTTAACTGGAGTCTTGATGATGGCTGGGTTTCAGCTTGCAGTTATTATAGCTTATGGGAGTATTGATTTTCTTGCAACAAGCTCTGCAATTTTGCATTCTTTTTTGTTTGGAGCTCGGGCGAGCACTAAGGTATTTGCTATTTTTATAAGCCCTTTTTTTTTGTGCGGTTTAGTTGTTTTTTTATTGCCTTGGCGTACGCCTTTGAGACTATTAACTAGATTTGTACCTTATGTAGGTTTTAGTTTTTTAGCTCTGAGTTTGTTTATTAGCTTGATTAACTTTTATTATTATCGTTTTTATGGCAACCCTATTGATATTTTTATTTTTGAGGGACAAAAAGAAAGCCTTTCTGACCTCTACTATTATATCAAAGATGGAGTATCCTTGCTAGAATTTTTTTTTTTGCTGGCACTAGGTCTTGTTGGTTTGTTTTATTTTAATCGCCAACTTGTGTATTTGAGTAATTATAGATTTAAAATTAAAAAATTTTACTGGAAATTTGTTTACGGCGTGTTTGTTTCTTTCTTTTTTTTGCTTGCTGCTCGTGGTACTTTGCACCCAAGTATTGTTTTTAAAATTGCTAGAGATGAAAAAGTAACAAATAATACCTTGCTTAATAACGCAGCAATCAATGGTGTTGCAGCCTTATACAAGGCTAATATACAAAATAACCTTCAAAAACAAGAATTGCATTTTTTCCCCAATATTAGTGATAAACAAGCACTAGCAGCATTCCAATTATTATATCCAGAGCTTAGGTCTTCGGTACAAAACTTAAAAAAAAATTTATACAAAAAGACAAATAAGATTTCTAGCTCACACAACAAACCTCATGTTGTATTTGTGCTGATGGAAAGCTGGGGTGGTTATCAAATGAGGTTTCATAATGCTAATACTCTAAACCTACTAGGAGAGTTAGAAAAACACTTAAAAGAAGACAATTATTTTGAGAATGTACTAGCTGTTGATAGATATACCTACGCTGCAATACAATTTTTATTTACTAATTTTTGGGGATTTAACCTCATAGACGCTAATTACAATCAAAAAATATATACTAATGTTAAGGTTTTTAAGGAGCAGGGATATAAAACAATTTTGGTTACTAGCGGAAAAAAAAACTGGCAACAGATAGTAAGTTATACTGATTTTTTTGGATTTGATGAAGTTTATGGCTGGTATGATATTGTAGAACAATATCCTGCTGCTCCTGCTAATTATTATGGAGGTTTTGACCACACAGCTTTTGATTTTATTTTAAAAAAACTCCAAGCAAAAAATAATCATACTCCTTTGTTTGTATTTTTTTTGACTACTAGCAACCATACTCCTTATTTTATACCTCCAGATTATCAGCCATACCCCATCACAAAAATACCAGAGGTAATGCAAAAAATAATATCAACGAAGCCCAAAAAAACAATCAAAATTTTAACAACCTACCAGTATGCTAATAATGCTCTTGGTGAGTTTATGACTCAGATCAAAGAAAATAAAAACCTAAAGGAAAATACAGTAGTTGCTGCCGTGGGTGATCATTTTTCCCGTCGCTTATTTAATTATGCAGGCAATGAAGATTTATTATATGCTCAGTTTTTAGTGCCTGCGTATTTTTATTTTCCAGAAATTTATCAACAAGGTATTTTTTACGATAAAGAACGTTTAGGCTCACAAAGGGATATTTTTCCAACTTTATTTGATATAATTTTATCAGAAGCTACTTATTTAAACAGTGGCAATAATTTATTAGCAAAAGTATATAAGAAGAATTTAGCTATCGGCAAAAGATTTGTGATGAATAGGCAAGGTGCAGTTTATATTGCCAATAAAACACTTCCTACCTATTACTATTGGCAAGATCAGATACTAGGTAAACTGAGAAAAACAACAAGTCCTAGCGAAGAGTTGCTCGATGCTTATCAAAGACAGCAAGCCTATTTTAGGCTACTAGATTGGCATTTTATACAAGCATCAGAAAATTGAGCTAAATTTATGCCACCAAGAATTAGTTTTTTAGATAAAATTTATTATAAAGAACGAAAAAAAATTTTTTATTGTCTAGATACCAACGGATAGTCTGTTTTAACCCGTCTGTCAATCGAATCGGTTGCAAATTTGGTAGCAATTTTTTTAATTTTTGTCCGTTCAATACTTTTCTTGCTACACCACTAGATTTTTAGAACCATCAATGTTGATTGCTTTTACCTCGTAAGGTTTTTGGAAACAAGTTCAATAATTGATAGTTTTGGGTGTTGTATAAAGTGTAGTATCGAGCGTAAACCAAAAGCGAAATTATCAAACAGAATAACTTCATTGTTTTTTGCTAACAATCTCGGTATTAACACAGAGCCAATATAACCGCTACCACCAGTTACCAAAATTTTTACTACTTTGTTTTTATTATTACTTGAAATCATTATGCTACAAAATTATATGGCGGGGTTGACGGGGATCGAACCCGCGACCTCCGGCGTGACAGGCCGGCATTCTAACCAAGCTGAACTACAACCCCAATCTTTTTATAAAACTCTACTAAAATTTGATTTGTTTTACAAACCTTATAACTATGAGGTTTTTCAAAAATTTGTTCTCATAAAATATGGGCGCTACAAGGATCGAACTTGTGACCTACGGCTTGTAAGGCCGTTGCTCTCCCAGCTGAGCTAAGCGCCCAATATTATGTAATAGATATATTGGATGTAATTTTTTTACAAGCACTAATTTTCTAATTGTATTTTTAATCTGTTTCCTCTACACTACGAATAGTATTAAATTCTTTTATTAAATGGCATCAGAGCAAAGTTTTACTTGGGGTAGTTTAGCTTTTAGAGTTGAGGAGTTTATGCACCATTTTGGCATAGATCCGCATTTTGCGATAGATCTGCTGGTAGCTTCTAGCACTTTGGTTTTAATAGCATTTTTTGCAGGAAAAAAATATCGCAGGCAAACTATGGTTGAGCCTTCTAATAAGTTAAGTTTTTCAAAAGCGGTTGAACTTGCTATAACAAAGCTATATTTTTTTGCCAAAGATTTTCTTGGAAAATCCACTGACCAGCTTTTTGTACTAGTGGGAGGTTTGTTTTTCTTTATCTTATTTAACAATTTAATAGGTAGTATTCCGGGATTTAACCCACCAACAGACCAACTCAATACCACTATAGTTTTGGGAATTTTAGTTTTTCTAACTACCCATATCCTAGGTATCAGGAGACATGGTTTTGGTTATATTAAACATTTTACAGGTCCTGTCTGGTGGCTTTCTTGGTTGTTGTTTCCCGTAGAATTGATTAGTCATTTTGTGAGACCCTTGTCTTTAGGTTTGCGTCTTTTTGGAAATATGACTGGTGACCATAAAGTAGTAGGAGTATTTTTTGGAATATTGCCACTGGTTTTACCTATTCCGTTTTTGGGGGTTGGAATTTTTATTGCTATTTTACAAGCATTTGTGTTTTTAATACTAACTTTAGTTTATCTCTCTGGAGCTATAGAGCAAGCTCATTAGCTTCTAATTTTAATAATATATAATATGAAAAAAATACTACTATTATTTTTCTCTTTTCTAGCAATGCCTGTGCTTTTTGCTCAAGCAGTTAGCGTAGAGGCATACGCCGCTTTGGGCGCTGGATTAGCAATTGGTATTGCAGCACTAGGTGGTGGCATTGGACAAGGCATAGCGTCTTCTGGCGCTTTGCAAGGAATTGCTAGAAATCCTGGAGCTTCAAATAAAATATTTGTCCCCATGATTATTGGCTTAGCTCTTATTGAATCGCTAGTAATTTATGCTTTGTTGATTGCTTTTTTGCTTTACGGAAAAATATAATTAGTTATTTTTGAATTCTACCGAATACAAAGAAAATTGCGGTCTGCTGCTTATCAAAGAAGTTGACTACAATTTCCCACTAGAATTTGTAGAGCGTTTTGCTAATTTGCACGCCATTATTTTCCCTGTGATTGGAATTCCTATCTGCTCTTTTGTCAATGTTTTGCTTTGTAATAGACAAAGAAGCACAGAGTTAAATAGCAGATTGATGCAATCTGCCACCGATGTATTGTCTTGGCAGGGTGAGCAAAAAAAGATAGAGGCTCAATTTGCAGGCTATTTTCCTTTTGGAGAAATTGCAATTTGTTTAGAAATTTGCCAAAAACAAGCGCTAGAGAATGCTTGGACTTTTGAAGTAGAATTTATCAGGTTGCTTGTGCATGGATTAGCTCATTTAGGTGGATATAACCACAAGACTCTAAGCCAGGAAAAAAAAATGTTAGCTCAGGAAAAAGAAATTTTGAGCTACTTAAAAATGGAGTTTGTCTATCCTTAGTGCAGTAGTATCTAGCAGAACTAGATAATTGACGGTAATTAAATTTTTAGATTGAAATTCTAGAGCTTTATTGTTTAATTAGCACCAATTAAGGTTTTTTTACCAAGTGTCTATAATTTTTGCTAATTAAAATTATTTTTACTAAAAAATTGCTAGTGCACTCTTGAGACTTAGCAAGATTTTTAAGCTAATTTTGTATATTTATTGTCTGCAATTTATCTATTTTACTGTCATTTTTTTATATTAGCTAATGTTAAGTTTGAGCTAGCATTCTTGTATTTTGTGTTATTGGCAATGCTGATTAGCTATTTTTTGAATTTTGCTACTAATTATTAGCTTAAAAAACTGTATTAAATTTAAAAGTGTTGTAAATTACGGGTTTTAGGTACTATTTTGAAAAATTTTATAAAATACATTTGTTACTATGATAATTAGCTTGCACTATAATATATTATTATATTTAGTAGTAATTTAAGGTAAAAAATATTATGGCAAAAAAAGTTGTTCTGGCATATTCTGGAGGGTTAGATACCTCCGTCATTATACGTTGGCTTAGCGAGCAAGGCTACGAGGTCATAGCCTTGTGTGTAGATGTAGGGCAGAAAATAGATGATTTAGCACAAATCAAAAAAAAAGCATTATCTTCTGGCGCTGTGAGTGCTGTGATAGAGAATGTAAAAGACGAATTTATCAAAAACTTTGTACTACCTGCTATTCAGTTTCATGCACTCTACGAAGGAACTTATTTGTTAGGCACCGCATTAGCTAGACCGCTAATTGCTAAACAGCAAATCAAAACAGCTATCAAATTTAATGCTAATGCTGTTGCTCATGGCGCTACAGGTAAAGGCAATGATCAAGTTAGGTTTGAATTAGCATATTATAGTTTAGCTCCCAAGATTGAAGTGATTGCTCCCTGGAGAATTCCAGAATTTTTTGAAAAATACCCTGGTAGAAAAGAGCTCATAGCTTATGCTCAAAAACACAATATTCCTGTTAGAGCTAGTCTAGATGCTCCTTGGAGTTCAGATGAAAATTTACTGCATATTAGCTATGAATCTGGTATTTTAGAGGATCCTTGGGTTAAACCTCCAAAAGCAATGTTTGAACTTACAAGCTCTATGCAGGAGGCGCCAAATGAATCAGAAGAAATTATCATTTCTTTTAAAAATGGTATTCCTACTGCTCTTAATGGAGTAAATATGCCTTTAACGCCTCTTTTTTGCAAGCTAAATGAACTAGGTAGCATACACGGAGTAGGTAGAATAGATATTGTAGAATCTCGGTTTGTAGGCATGAAATCTAGAGGTGTTTACGAAACACCAGGTGGAAGTATTTTGATTGCAGCTCACAGAGCAATAGAATCTATTTCTCTAACTAGTGACGCGATAGATTTAAAAGAAAGTTTAATGCCTAGGTTTGCTAGGGCGGTTTATCAAGGGTTTTGGTTTACACCTCAAATTACAATGATGCTGGCGTTGCTAGCTAAGTCTCAGCAAGATGTACAAGGAGATGTCAGGATCGAATTATACAAAGGCAATGTAACTATTACAGGAAGAAAATCAGACCATAATTTGTATAATGAAGATATTGCTTCTATGGAAAAAGATTCTGGAGATTATTCTCCTTTAGACGCTCACGGTTTTATCAAACTACACGCCCTACCTTTTAGAGTTTATCATTCTGTTAAAAATGAGAAGTTATAATTTTTCTGCAGGACCTAGTAGCCTGCCTTTGCCTGTTTTGCAACGATTGCAAGAGGAAATATTTAATTACGCCAAGGGAAAGTACTGGGTCGCAGAAATATCTCACCGAAGTAAAGAATTTATAAATTTAGCAAAAGATTGCCAAGAAAAGTTGCGTCTTGTTTTAGCTATTCCTAAAAATTATGAAATACTTTTTTTGCACGGTGGTATTACTTGGCAATATCCCTTGTTACCGCTAAATTTTTTGAGTGCATCAGAAAAAGGGGGTTATTTTATTACAGGTCATTGGTCAAAAAGTGCTTTTAAATTTGCTCATAGTCAGCAAGTTTTTGCCCTAGATTACTGTGAGGACTTTAGCACTATTCCAAACCTAGTGATCCCTAGTTCTCTAGGTTATTTATATGTTTGTGACAATGAAACAGTTAACGGAGTGGAGTTTAGGCAACTTCCTAGTTGCAAGCAGATTATCCTTGATATAACTTCTAATGTTTTTACTAAGAGATTGGATTTTGCTTCTTTAGGGATTGCTATTTTTTCTGCTCAAAAGAATATAGGAGTTTCTGGTTTAGGAATAATGATTGTGCGAGAAGATTTTTTAGAAAAATCAAAACAAAAAACTCATCTTTCCCCTATATTTAATTACTATGAGCTCTGGCAACACGATTCTATGCTTAATACTCCCAACACTTTTGCTATTTATGTAGCGAGCTTGGTGCTAGATTGGATGATTGCCAAAGGAGGTGTTGAGTATTTTGAGAGGCTTAGCAAAGAAAAATCAGCTCTACTCTATCAGGCTATTGACACTAGTCAAATTTATAGCAATAAGGTAGAAAAAAAATATCGCTCTAGAGTAAATGTTCCTTTTACTTGTAAAACAATCAGGCAGAATGAGCTTTTTTTGCAACAAGCGGCAAAGGAAAATTTGTTATTTTTAAAAGGACATAGAGCGATAGGAGGCATCAGGGCTTCTATGTATAATGCAATGGATTTAGAAGGAGTAAAAACATTAGTTGACTTTATGCAAAATTTTGAGAATCATTGTATTTAGTTAATATTTTATAACACCAAAAAATGAAAAAAATACTGTTTATTTTGTGCTGGTCTTTGTTAGTTTTAGATATTTTTGCCGAGGAAAAACAATTATTACTTTTTGATTTTAGCTCTGCTACCACCACTGCTAAAAAATGGCTTAAAAAAAATGACTTTAAGGATTATAAAGGTTTTGGTCGGTTTCCTTTTGATGCGAAATTACAAAATAAACGTTTGTATATCATCAATAAAAAGAAAAATTTTGGTTTTTATGGGAAAGAAGTTGAAATACAAGGGGCAAAAAAACTTCGTGTTACTTGGGGAATAGATAAGTTTTTTACAAAAGCAGGTGACAAGCTGAAGATAGCACAAAATATTCATGTATATGTCACTTTATCTTTTGGGGACAAAAAATTAGACAGTGGTAGTGCCTTGATACCTAATGTTCCTTATTTTATTAGTTTTGTGTTATCTAAAAGCTCTGATAATACTACCTTTCAGAAAGGCAAGTATTATCAAAAAGGAGGAAGGTATTATTGCCCCTCTTGTCCTGCTAAGCAAAAAGAAGTAGTGGTGAGTGAAGTAGATTTGCTTTTTGCTGTGAAACAGGCATTTAACTTGCAAAGAGTTCCAAAAATTACAGCGGTTAGTTTTGGTGTAGATAACCGTAAAACAAGCTGGGATGCCGTTTCATTTATAGAGAAGATTGAGATTTTAGACTAGCTGCTAGCTGATTGTTTGCTTGCTTGTAGTAGCTTTTCGTAGATTGCTGGAATTCCGTCTGAGATTTTTTGTACGGTAGCAGCTACAAAATTCGCTAAACTATGATAGTTCGTATTTGTCTCTAGATCGTCTGCTAGATTTGTTTTGCTACCAAAAGCTATCTCATTAAATAAAATGCTTTTTTTGCTAAATTTACTCAACAGAATTTCTTGGTGTCTCAGAGTCATACAAATAATGATATTTTGCTGATTTACTAGCAGCTGGCATAAGCCTTTTTGCCGATGATCCAAGTTTTTAACTCCTAATTTTTGCAATGTCTCTAAAGTGTAGCTGTAAGGTGTATCTGGGTAAGCTTCTGTACCTGCAGAATCAACAATAATATTTGAATTCTTTTTTTTTAAAAGATATGTTGTCAATAGTTTCTCAGCGCTGAAAGAGCGAAAAACATTTTGCGTACATACAAACAAAACTTTCATTAACTTTTGAGAGGTGAAAAAAAAATATTTTTTTGCGAGAGTTTTCGCTAGAATTATAGATTATATTTTTATAGTTTTTATTGCAAATTTACTTTTATTTTTGGAAGTAGGAGTACTGAATATTTGGATGATGTATATTTTTTATAATCTGATAGTAGCTTCTTTAAAAGGTAGCACTATTGGAAAATGGGTTTTACGACTAGAAGTTCAAGCATCTAGTCCTCTAGTTTGTTTTTTAAGGGAAGCGCTCTTCTTTCTTCTTTTTCCTTTGGTTCTTATTCATTTTTGTTTTTGTCAAAGGCGAGCTTTGCATGAAACAATAAGTCATACTTGTTTAATTCGTAGATGATACTCACTAGAAAACGACTATTTACAAAGTGGTGTTTGTTTTATTTTGCTATTCCATTAGTTGCTTTGTTTATCTGTAGATTGGTATTTTTTCTCTATTACTTTTCTCTCTACAAAGATTATGCTTTCTTTGAGATTATCTCTAACTTGTTGCACGGTATTCGTTTTGATTTAGCTCTCACTTCTTTTTTATACGGAGTTCCTTTCTTTTTGCTACTTCTTTTTCCTAGTAGCTGGCAAATTACAGGAATCAAGGTTTTAAGTTTTTGCTTATTACCAGTAGTATTTTTGTTGATTTTTGTCCAGCTGACAAGCATAGCCTACTTTGAAGAAGCTAGCAGGCATATTTCTTTTGAGGTCTTATTTTTATTTTCTGATTTTTGGGCGCTTTTACAAATTGCATTGCAGTCATACAAGATGCTAATTTTGTTTAGTTTATTTGTATTTGTAGGGCTAATTTTTTTACTTACTAGATTGTTTTGGCAGCTATCTCAAAAGAAGCCTAGTGATTTTGCCATAACAACTCATAATTGGTTTAGTTTTAGTAAAGAAGTAGCTAAAAGAATTGTAATTTTTCTACTAATTGTATTTTTTGCTAGGGGTGGTTGGCAGTTAAAACCTCTAAGTATTACCCATGCTTTTTATCACGGAGACCAAAAACTAGGCAATTTAGCTCTAAGTGCGCCTTTTACCCTAGTAAAATTTTTGAGCTCTTGGAGCTCTCCAATACTACCAAAGAAGTGGTTAGCAACAGAAGTTGCTACTCAAAATACAAAGGAGTTGCTATCGTCTACTACTAACCGCAATATTTTTTTAGCCAAAGATTATCCCTTTTACCGTAAATTCGAGTTTTCATCACAAGCTACTAAAAAGAAAAATCTAATCATTATCATTATGGAGTCTTGGGGAGCAAATTATATTCACGCATTAGGAGGCAATAACCCTGAAGTTACTCCCAACTTTAACAAAATGAGCAAACAAGGATTGTTGTTTGATAATTTTTTTGCTACAGGCAATCGCTCAGTACAAGGAGTGAGCTCTACAATATTTTCTTTACCTAGTATTGAAGCTGTACCTATCTATCGCACTCCTTTTGCAGCAAATAATATGTCTGCAATTCCTCTAGTACTAGCAAAGGCAGGTTACGAAAGTATTTTTTTCCACGCAGGGCACGAGGGTAGTTTGTATTTACATAATTTAGCAAGAGTAGCGAAGTATCAAAAGGTATTTTCTTTAGATAATTTAGAAAATACTAAAGAAAAATATGATGGTACTTGGGGATTGTGGGATCATTTTGCTCTAGAAGATTTTATCAAAGAGTTAAATAAATTGCAGCCTCCTTTTCATGGATTATTTTTTTCTCTTACCTCACATGCACCTTTTAATGTTCCTAGTCAGGAATTTAAATATTTTACTAAAAGCGTCGCCAACCACGAGTTTTTAAATTCTTTGAGATATTCTGATTGGGCGCTAGGGCAGTTTTTTAAGCAAGCCAAAGAGTACGATTGGTATCAAGATACTATCTTTTTGATAGTAGCAGACCACAGCAGAGGAGTCTCCGCCCAAGAAACACTAGATTTTCAAATTCCTTTTTTTATATATAGTCCTACAGGTGAGTTTGCTGGCAAACGCTCTAGTATTATTGGTAGTCATGTAGATATTTTACCTACGGCTTTGTCTTTGTTACGCATCAATCAGCCGTTCGCTGCTAGTGGAAAAGATTTATTCGGTTTGCACCTAGACAAAAGTTTTGCTTTGATTTCAACTAGTATAAATTATTGGATTACTCCAAATTATGTTTATTATTTTCATGATAATTCTTTGAATAGAGTTTTTACTTATCCCAATCCACAGGAAATCACAATAAACTCACAAGACACAGTTCACCAAGAAAATATAGAAAATTTTTTATCTTTTTTTCAGACGAGTTTTGAGACTATTTTAAACAATAAAATTATTCCTCAGCAATGATAAAGTTTGGTCGCTATACGGCGAGTGATTTAATAAAAAAATTTTCTTCCCCGCTTTATGTTTATCAAGAAAAAATTTTACAAGAAAATTGTCAAAAAATTCGTAAATTAGCTCTTGCAGAAGATTTTGTTATTCACTACGCGGCTAAAGCAAATACGAATATTGCTCTTTTGCAAATTATTCGCAAAGCAGGATTAGGGGTTGAGGCTATTAGTCCCTCAGAGGTATTACAAGCAGAGCTTGCTGGTTTTTGCCTGCAAGATATTTTGTATAGTAGCAATAATATCTCTAGAGAAACTTTGACTTGGATTATACAAAAAGATCTCAATTTGTGTCTAGACTCGCTTTGTCAATTAGCAAACTATTGGGCACTAGGAGGCAAAAAACCAGTTTGCATACGTGTTAATCCTGTTTTAGGAGCAGGGCATCATAATAGAGTAGTTACCGCAGGCAAAGTAAAATTTGGTATAGATCTCACGCAAGTAGAACAAGCCTTTCAGCTTGCTAATGAGCAAAATAAAATTATCAATGGTCTTAGTATTCATATTGGCTCTTTGTTTTTAGAAACTGATATTTTTCACCAAGCAGTAGAAAATTTATTAGTTATTGCAGACAAATATCAAACGGTAAATTATGTTGATTTTGGCGGCGGTTTTGGTATAGCTTATAGAGAAAAAGAACAGGATTTTCCTATAGATAATTATACTCAGCAATTTCAAAAAACCTTGTTACAATGGAGAAAAAAGAACAAAAGGAATGTTACCTTTGGTATACAGCCCGGTCGCTATGTTGTAGGTAACTCTGGTGTATGTTTAACGCAAGTACAAAGTATTAAACAAAATAGAGGAATTAGTTTTATAGGGGTAGATTTGGGTTTTAACTTCTTACTTCGTCCAGAATTTTATGGTGCTTATCATAAAATTGAGCATAGTGTACCAACGACAAGCAATCAAAAAAAATTTACTATTGTAGGCAATGTTTGTGAGTCTGGTGATATTCTAGGAAAAAACAGACTCTTACCTCAAGACACAGAAATTGGAGATATTTTGATTGTGAGAGACACGGGAGCCTATGGGTTTTCGATGGCAAGTAATTATAACTCTATGCTTCGTCCTGCGGAAGTTTTGATTACAGCCAGTGGACAAGCAAAACTAATTCGTAAAAGAGAATCTTTTTCTGATATAGTAAAGAACCAACTTTTTTAAAAAAAATTATGAACGAATCTTCAACAAACCAACAAAAACAAACTAAATCTTTCGAAGCAAAGCTAGAGGAGCTAGAGAAAATTGCTAAAAATTTAAGCCAAGGCAATGCATCTTTAGAGCAATCTCTAAGAGAGTTTGAGCAAGGTATTAGTTTAAGCAAAGAATGTCATAAAATTTTGCAACTAGCACAGCAAAAAGTTCAAGTTTTACTACAAGATGATCAGGGTAGTTGGAGCAAAGAAACAACCTACACAAAAGAGCTCTAGTTTTCATCAATATAGAGTGCCAGATATAGAGTGCTTACGGCTTTCTCAAACTTGATAGTAGTAGAAAATAAGGTTACAGTTATAGTAATTTTGCGCTGCTTGCTTCAATAATATTTTGTTAGTAACCGCGTCAGTAGCTAGGCTAGCAATATAATTTTAGAGGCTCACAGTTTGTGGTGCTTTTAGGCAAGAGGAAGAGCTTTTGAGATTTGTTTGACTTCGGTAACGGCTTTGCCTTGAGAAAATTCTATTTGTAGTAAATCTTTGATTTGAATTTGCTCTATGCTTTTGACTGCAGATCCATCGGGAAAGCTTATTTTAGCGTAGCCTTGCTCTAGGGCTCTGAGAGGGTTTTGTAGTTTGAGCTCAGAGCTGAGAGCTAAAAATTTTTTTTCTTTTGTTTGTAGTAAAAAATAAAATAGTTTTGTAATCTGCTCTTTTTTTACTGCTAGTGTTTGTTTGAGGAGTAAAATACGACTCAAAAGTGTGTTGCCTACTAGGGTAATATTAAGTGTGTTTAACTTATTTTTTGCTTTATCGATGCTAGTGAGTAGGTTTTGCTCTAGTCTTTGTGAAATATCATCTAATCTTTGCAAGTAGTTTTGCATAATATGCTGCGGGTTGCCTAATTGGTAGGTCAATTTTTGTATAATTTGCAAAAAGAATTTTATTTTTGTTTGTAGCTCACGAATTAAACTATTTTCTAAAGATTGAATTTTTTCTAGCAAGTCCACGCTGTTACAAGAAATTATCTCTGCTGCTTCTGAGGGAGTTGCTGCTCTTTGATCTGCTACTAAATCACAAAGAGTAAAGTCACTCTCGTGTCCTATAGCAGAGATTATGGGCACAGAGCAGGAGAATATTTTTTTTACTAACTCCTCGCTATTGAAGCACCATAAATCTTCCATAGAGCCTCCTCCTCTAGCAATCAATATCAGAGCTATATCTTGTTTTTCTAAGATCTCTACTGCTGCTAGTAAGTTACTCTCAGCATTTGCTCCTTGCACTAGAGAGTTAGCAATTAAAATCTCTATTTGCGGCGCTCTGCGTTTTAAGATTGTTAGGATATCTTGCAAAGCCGCTCCTTTCAACGAAGTTACTAAACCTATTTTTTTTGGTAAGCTGGGGATAGTTTTTTTTGCTGATAAGTCAAAAAAACCTTGATTTTGTAGTTTTTGTTTTAACTCTTCAAAACGTATTTGTAGCTCTCCTACACCCAAAGGCTCTATTTTTTCGATAATAATTTGATAGTTTCCTTGAGGCTCATAGAGTGAAATTCTGCCAGAGACGATAACTTCTGTACCGTTTTTTAACTCAAAAGCAGTATTTTTAGCCGACATACGAAAACATACACAAGAAACTTGAGCTCTGTGATCTTTTAAGCGAAAATAACAATGCCCTGATGCAGAGTAGGTTACACCGCTCAGCTCACCTTGCACTTGCAAAAAAGAATAGTTTGTTTCTAGTAATTTTTTAATTGCTGAAGTAATCTCACAAACCTTATAAATTTTTTTCATTAACTTGATGTATGAGGTGCATAAAATTTATCGCTTTTTCTCCCTTGTAACTTGCCCTAATTTGCCCTTGCCCTGATAAGATGTATTTGTAAGTCATTAAGCCCTCTAAGCCTACAGGCCCCCTAGCGTGCAATTTACCAGTGCTAATACCAACCTCAGCACCTAGTCCATACACCCTACCATCTGCAAACCTAGTTGAAGCATTATGAAACACTCCCGCAGAGTCTACTTGCTGAAAAAATTGCTCTGCTGCTGCTTGGTCTTCTGTAACAATAGTATCTGTATGTTGCGAGCCATAAAGGTTGATATGCGCTATCGCATCGCTAGTGCTGCCTACTTCTTTGATAGCCAAAATTTTATCTGTGTATTCTGTTTGCCAATCTTGAGTTTCTGCTAATTTATAGCTAATGTTATTTTGTTTTGCTAGGTGAGCTAGGCTCTTAGCAATTCTTAATTCTACTTTGTTTTTGCGTAGCGTTCGCAGCAATGCTACAACTAGTTTTTGAGCAATATTTTTGTGGAGTAATAAAGTTTCTGTAGCATTGCAAGCTGTAGGATATTCGCATTTTCCATCTACTACAATAGGAATAACTTTTGTTTCATCGGCTTTTTGATCAATGTAGGTATGGCATATTCCGTCTGCGTGTCCCATCACAGGAATTTTGGTATTATTTTGAATATACTGGACTAATTGATTGCTACCTCTAGGTATAACAAGGTCGATTGCTTTTTCTTTGAGTAGTTCTTTAACCTCGTGTCTAGTTTCTAACAAGCAAACTAGTCCTTCCATTTCATATGCCAACAAGGATTCTCGAATAGCTGCAAACAGTGCCCGATTGGTATTTTTTGCCTCACAACCTCCTTTGAGTAACACAGCGTTGCCAGATTTAATAGCTAAAGAGCTAATTTGTACTAAGACCTCCGGGCGAGACTCAAAAATAACTAGCAAAACTCCTAAAGGCACAGTGTATCTTTTTAAGGTCAATCCTTTATCTAGAGTACAGTGGTACTGAAGTTGCCTCACAGGATCAACTAATTTGCTAACAAGTGCAGGGTATGCTGCAAGCTCTGTATATTTGCTTTGGTCTAAGCACATCCTTTGAAAAAGAGCATTGCTGAGCTGTTTTTTTGCTAGTAAATCTTTTGCAATCTCTTGGTCTTTTTGATTAGCTCTGAGAATTTCTGATTTTCGGCGTTGTAAATTTAGTAGCATAGAATTTAGCACACTGTTTCTAAATTCTGCGCTACTCGCAGCAAGTTTGAGGGATTGTTTTTGAGCTCTACTAACTAGTTGTTTAAAATTATTTTCCATTGTTTAGTTAAAAAACTATACAAAACAATTTTATCTTTTAGAGTATTGGAATTTTGCTCTAGCTCCTTTTTGCCCATATTTTTTTCTCTCCACTTTTCTAGAATCGCGAGTTAGTAGTCCTTCTTTTCTAAGATCTGAGCGCCAATCTGGTTCATACTGTAGCAAAGCTCTAGCTATACCCAATCTAATAGACCCAGCTTGACCAGACATGCCACCTCCTTTCACAAATGCTTTAATATTGAATTTATTTTCTACAGCTTTTAGTTTTAAGGGCATCAAAGCTAGCCTTCTTAAGTGCTCCAAAGGAAAGTAGTTTTTTGACTCTCTTTTATTGATAAAAAATTTTCCATTTCCTGGCTCAACATAAACACGGGCTGTAGATCTTTTTCTTCTACCAAGTCCGTAATAACATTTTGTTTCCATAATTTATCTTGCTACTAAATTAAATTTTTAAAAGTTGTGGTTTTTGATTTTGATGAGGATGGTCTCCTTTAGCATAAATTTTTAGTTTTTTTAAAGAATTGCGATTGAGTGCGTTCTTAGGCATCATTCCCTTTACAGAGCGATAGATTAGCTCAGTAGGCTTTTGCTCTAGTAGTTTAGCTGCTTTTACTTGCTTAATACCGCCCGGGTATCCCGTGTGCCAGTAGTATGTTTTTTCTAGTTTTTTATTACCGCTCAGAGCTATTTTGTGGGCATTGATTACTATTACAAAATCTCCTCCATCTACATGAGCCGTAAATTGAGGTTTATGTTTACCGCGTAAAATAGTAGCTATTTTGGTGGAAATCCTTCCTAGTTTTTGGTCAGTAGCGTCTACTAGATACCATTTTCTCCAGTTGGGGGTTTCTTTAATATCTTCGTTTCTTAGAAATGAAGTTTCTCTTCTATTTTTCATTTTATTATAGTTAAGTCGTATTTGTGTTATGCTATGTTTTATTTGTTATTTTGTCAAGTATTTTATTGTTTAATTTGATTTTTTCTTGTCATATGTATAGTATCAAAACAACCTTAAAACTTCTATAAAAATACAATGAATGACATAAAACAAATTGCTGCTAGAGATATTCCGATTTTTTTAGCAGAAAATCAAAATGCAATTTTGCTTGATGTGCGCACTGCAGAAGAATGGCAGAAAGTAGGCAAACCAGATGGAGAAAAACTAGGTATGAAGACTTATTTTCTCTCTATAATGGAAGGAGCAGAAAGAATATTTAACGAAAATTTTGTCAAAGATTTTCAAGCGCAGGCTATAGCTCAAGACCAGCATATTTTTATTATTTGTCGCTCTGGTGCTAGGTCTAATGTTGCCGCACAATTATTAAAAGAAGCAGGATTTAAAAATTGCATCAATGTTGCAGATGGATTTGAGGGCAACGAAGAAGTAAGCGTAGGTTGGAAGCAATCTCAACTACCTTGCAAGTAGTAAAGTGAGCAATAGAAAATATCGTCAAAATACCAATTTAGTAAGAGGAGGCTTGCAAAGAAGTCAGTTTTTAGAAACTTCTGAAGCAATTTTTCTGTCTTCGGGGTTTGTTTACCAAGATGCCCAAACCGCAGAAGCTATTTTTGCAGGAGAGCAAAGCGGGTTTCAATACTCGCGCTACGCCAATCCAACTGTTGAGATGTTTGAAAATAGAATGGCGCTTTTAGAAGAAGCAGAAAGTTGTTTTGCTACTTCTAGCGGTATGTCTGCGGTTTTTGCTGCGATGCTTTGTCAATTACAACAAGGAGATCACTTGCTTGCTTCTTTTGCTCTATTTGGCTCTTGTAGATATATTATTTCAGAAATTTTACCAAAATATGGTATTGAAACTACTAAAATTGATGGTACAGATTTAAAAAATTGGCAACAAAATATTAGAAAAAATACTAAAGTTATCTTTTTGGAAACTCCATCTAATCCCTGTTTAGAGCTCATAGATATTGCAGGTGTATGCGACATTGCTAAAAATAATGGTACCAAGGTTATAGTAGATAATATCTTTGCTTCTTCTATTTTACAACAACCTCTAAAAATGGGGGCAGATATAGTAATTTATTCTGGTACTAAACACATAGACGGGCAAGGCAGGTGCCTAGGGGGAGCTGTACTGAGCGATGAAAAATTCAAAGAAGAAAGCCTCAAGCCTTTTATCAGGCATACAGGTCCATGCCTCAGTCCTTTTAACGCCTGGGTTTTGTTAAAAGGTCTCGAAACCCTACAACTTAGAGTAATGAAACAATCTCAAAATGCACAAGATATTGCAATATATTTAACAAACCACCCAAAAATACAAAATGTTTACTACCCTTTTTTAGCAAGCAACCCGCAATTAGCATTAGCCAAAAAACAACAGCTAGCAGGCGGCACAGTGCTAAGTTTTAAGATGGTAGGAGGCAAACAGCAAGCTTTTGATTTTATGAATAGTTTAACACTAATGGATATCTCCAATAATCTAGGAGATACAAAAAGCTTGGTTACTCACCCACAAACTACTACTCACAGAGTGCTACCAGACGCAGAAAAAGAATTGCTAGGCATTTCAGGGAATTTGGTTAGAATTTCTGCAGGGTTAGAAGACATAGCAGACTTAATAGAGGATTTAGAGCAAGCTTTGAAGTAGCAGTGTAACTTTGTAGTTATTTTGCTAGAGTGATAGCCGCAGTTTTTGGTTGAGTAAAATTAGCAGATGCTGATTGAGCTTGTTTTGGCATTAGCGATAATAATTCTGCTGTAGATAGTTTTCGTAATTGACCGACTTTTAAATCTTGTATGCCAATCTTGCCAATTTGTATTCTTTTGATTTTTAAGACATGCACTCCTATTTTGAGGAACATTCTTTTTATTTGTAAGTTAAAACCTTGATAAAGCTCTACTTGTACCCAGCTTTTATCTCCTATTTTATGTATTTGTTTTACTCTAGCTCGGTGTAGCTTGTTTTCAATCATCATAGGTTTAGAGATTTTTTTCCACTGTCCTTCATCTAAAATACGATTGATTTTTACTAGGTAGAGTTTTTTGATTTTATACTTTGGATGAGCAATTTTTTGCGCCCAAGCACCATTATTGGTAACTAAAATCAAACCTTCCGAATTGTAGTCTAGGCGACCTATAGGAAAAAGCGGTGGTTTAGTTTTTGGTAGATATTCTGCGATAGTTTGCCTATTTAATTCGTCTTTTAAAGTGGTAATGCAGTTTTTAGGTTTATAAAAAGCGCAAAGCAAGGGGCGAAGTGGTTCGAATAAAATTCTTTTATTGTGATAAAAAACATTATCTTGAGAGGGGTTTATTTTTACTCCTAATTTAGTTATGACTTTGCCATTGATGGTAATTTCTCCCGACAAAATAAGTTTTTCTGAGGCTCTACGAGAGGCAATGCCGCAGTGAGCTAAAAATTTTTGTAAGCGTATTTCCATATTTTAAGGCAGCATTTTGCCGAGTTGCTTACCTCCTAGCAAGTGTAAGTGCAAATGGTAAACCTCTTGCTTACCGTGCTTGTTACAGTTAATAATTAAACGGTAGCCATCTTTGGCAATTTTGTTTGCTTTAGCTATATTAGCTGCAACACGAACCATTCTTCCTACTGTCTTTTCCTGCTCCAGCGTGATGTCATTAGCAGTTGGTATGATTGTATTTGGCACTATTAAAATATGCAAAGGTGTTTGTGGTGCAACATCTTTGAACGCAGTTACTAACTCGTCTTGATAAACAATATCCGCTGGTATTTTCTTTGCTATAATTTTTTTAAATAGTGTATCTTCCATTTTGGTGTAAATTAACTGTTATACTCTTATTGACTAATATAAAATAATTTGCTATTTTATACAAGTGCAATGTGGTTTATAGTGAGTAATATTTATCTAAAAAAAATTGCAGATTACAAGGAAATTTTTTCCTACAACAAGGAGCTTCCTAGTGATTGGAGTAAGGTTTTTCCCAAGAAACAACCCCTAGTAGTAGATCTAGGCTGTGGTGCTGGTAAGTTTCTTTTAGAAAGTATACAAAGAGAGCCTCAAAATAACTATATCGGCATTGAAACTAATTACAAAAGATTAGTAAAAGCTATGCAAAAGTATCGTAAACATTTGTTTGATAATATTTTTCTAGTACAAAGGAGAGTCAGATTTTTAAGCGAGATCTTTACTGCTAATAGTCTCAAGACTGTTTTTGTCAATTTTCCTGACCCTTGGGCAAAATATAAACAATTAAAACACAGGTTGCTTAAACCAGATTTTTTTAGTGATGTCTATCCGCTTTTGCAAGCTAGAGGACAGATTCATTTTAGAACAGACCATGAGAATTATTTTAATTTTGTCAAAAAAAAATTAAAAGATAATGAGTTTTTTAGCATTAGTGCTTGTGATTGCGTGCAAACTCCTAAGGCAGATAATATTTTAACAGAATTTGAGCTACTTTTTACTAAAAAAGGATTCCCTATTTATTTTATGGATTTAATCAAAAATGACAAAACAGATTTCTAGGTTTGAGTCTGCTATGAGCCAATTAGACGATGCGTTTCAAAACGCAAAAGCGGAACATCAGCCAAAAAAAACTACCAACAAAGCACAAACACCTGTTGGAGCACCAAGGGTTGATTTTGAGCAATCTCTACAAGATGGCATAGAAAAATTGGAGCGTCTCAAACAAAAACAACCAAGCCAGAGCTCTGATGCTCCAGCTCTAATAAAGCAGCAAGAGGTAAATCAGCAAGAGGTAAATCAGCAAGAGGTAAATCAGCAAGAGGTAAAGCAGCAAGAGTCGCTAGACCTAGCTCCAACATTGGATCAAAATGCTCTAAAGAGCAAGGCAGAGAATTTACTAGAGCATCTAGTGCAAAATACTCTCAATCAAGCTGTGATTGGTGTTTTGAATAAAAATTTAGCAAAGACTAACGAACTAGCAGAGCAAACACTTTTTACAACAACGCATAAAGTCAAAAAAAACAGCACTCATCTCCTAGAAAAATTTTCTCAATACGCAGATATCAAAATGAATTTTTATGTAGAATTGGGAGAAACAAAAGTCAAAATGAAAGATTTATTTAACCTCAAAGAAGGTGATCTTTTACCAACTAATAGGGCGTTGGAAGATTTTTTGACTTTTTATATTAACCAAAAACCTATAGGCAAGGGCAAACTTCAGTCCGTTAATGCTAGCAGAGGTTTTCAAATTTACTCTTTTTACCATAAATTATAAATGACAAAAGAAACAAAAAAAACAAAAGACACCAAAGATACCAATAAAATTAGTATGCCAATCAAAGATAAAAATTTACCTACAAAAAATGCTTACCCTGAGCAATTAAGTTTAATCACAGTGAATTATAGACCTTTGTTTCCTAATATGATTTTTCCTATGCTAATAGAAAATAAAGATTCTCGTAGGGCACTCAGACACGCTATTAACAAAGTTGCAGGGTTTGTAGTCTTTTCTTTGCAGATGGAAGCACCAAAAGCCAAGATAGCAAGTAAAAATATTTGCAAAATTGGGGTATTAGCAAAGATTGTCAAGGTCATAGAAGAGAAACAAACGGAATCACAAGTTATTTTTGAAGTGCTCTCTAGGGTACGTATTGAAAAATTTTTACAGGAGCAACCATTTTTTTTGATTCAAGTACATCACATAGAAATTCCACCCGTTAAAAATAACGATACGGTCAAAGTGTATGCGCGTGAAATTTTATTGAATGTACGAGAATTGATTAAGATCCATCCTGTTCTTAAAGAAGAGTTAGGGCAATTCTTAAAGGCAAAAATTAGCATTAGTGATGCTAATAAATTAGCTGATTTTACCGCTTCTATCTTGTTTTCGGAAAAAAAAGAAATGCAGGATATTTTAGAATCTATAGATATTCTAGAGAGGTTAAAAAAAGTGTTGTTGCTTTTGAAGAAAGAATTGGATTTAGGCAGGTTGCAAAGCAAGATTTCTAAACAAATTGATAGTAGGTTACAAAAAAACCAGAGGGAATTTTTTTTAAGAGAGCAACTCAAAGAAATTAAACAGGAGCTAGGATTAGCAAAAGATGACAAGAGTGTAGAGATTGAAAAGTTAATTACTCGTGCTGCTAAATTAAACTTTTCTAAAGAAGCCAAAAAAGTTTTTGATGAAGAAATTGAAAAATTAAATCTCCTAGACTCTCATTCCCCTGATTTTTCTGTAGTTAGGAATTATTTGGATTGGATTGTCTCACTGCCTTGGGGGATTTTGAGTGAGAAAGAGCTTTGCATCAAAGAAGCAGAAAGAGTCCTACGAAACGATCACTATGGATTAGATGATATCAAGGAAAGAATTCTAGAATTTATTGCTGTTTCTAAGTTAGCAAAAAAAGATGCTAATTCTATTCTTTGCTTTGTAGGTCCTCCTGGTGTAGGCAAGACTTCTATAGGCAAATCTATTGCTAAAGTACTTAAAAGACCTTTTTATCGTTTTTCTGTAGGAGGCATGAGAGATGAATCTGAAATCAAAGGTCATCGCAGAACCTATATTGGAGCTATGCCAGGTAAATTTATCCAAACCCTCAAGCAAACCAAGGTTTCAAATCCTGTAATTATGCTAGACGAGATAGATAAATTAGGCTCCTCTTACCAAGGAGACCCAGCTAGTGCCTTATTAGAAGTTTTTGATTTAGAGCAAAACAATGCTTTTTTGGACCACTATCTTGATATTCCTTTTGATTTATCTAAGGTTCTTTTTATTACTACGGCTAACCAGCTAGACACTATTCCAAGTGCTTTGCTAGATAGAATGGAGGTGATGAGACTCTCAGGGTATATTACAGAAGAAAAATTACAAATTGCCAAAAAATATATTATACCCAAACAAAGAATAAATCATGGGTTGGATAGCACTAAATTAAAATTTACAAATACTGCTATTAACAAGATTATAGAGGGTTATGCTAGAGAATCTGGTGTCAGAAGTCTAGAGTCTTTAATCAAAAAAATATGTAGGAAAATTGCCTATGAAATTGTGTCTAATCCTCAAACAAAAGTTTCTATCAATCATCGCAATGTAACTAAGTATTTAAAACTTCCTATTTTTACAGACGATGCAATCCAAGATTCTACACAAATTGGGTTAGTTAATGGTTTGGCTTGGACTAGTATGGGTGGAGATGTGTTGTCTATAGAATCTATACCAACTGTCAATAAAAATGGTTTTAAACAAACAGGTCAATTAGGCAAGGTCATGGTAGAATCTTCTGAGATTGCTTATAGCTATGTACTGTCTAATGCCAAAGAGTATCAAGGAAAGCCAGAGTTTTTTCAAAATAACTTTATTCATTTACACGTTCCAGCAGGAGCTACACCCAAAGATGGTCCATCTGCTGGTATTACTATGGCGAGCTCTTTGATTTCTTTGATGCTACAAAAACCAGTAGATAAAAAGATTGGAATGACAGGTGAGTTAACTTTGAGCGGTAATATTTTACCTATTGGAGGTCTCAAAGAGAAAATTATTGCATCAAAAAGAAATAGGTTAAAGCAGATTATTGTCCCCTATGCTAATAAAAAAGATTACGATGAGTTGCCAGAGCATCTCAAAGATCTAAAAGTCAAGTTTGTTAAATCTTACAAAGAGGTTTTTCAAATTCTTTTTGCTTGAATTTTTAAGCTATGACTTTGCAAGCTAAAAAGTTAGTTCCGCTTTTAAAAGTAGAAAATCTCAGCAAGCAATTTTTTACAAAAAGAAGTCTATTTGGTAAACCAAAAGAATTTATTCCTGTAGTAGATAAAGTGAGCTTTGAGCTTTTTGAGAATGAGATTCTAGGAATAGCAGGAGAATCTGGCTCTGGAAAATCTACCTTGTGTCGTTTGATTATGAATTTGATTGCTCCAGATAGTGGTAGCATATGGTTTGATAACCAAGAAATTTGTAAAAATTCTATGCTACGAAAAAATATACAAATGATTTTTCAAGATGCTTCGGATTCTTTGAACGCTAGGTTTACCGTACAAGAGCTCATATCTGAGCCTTTGGTTATCTACAAAGTAGGCAATCAGCAAGAGCAAAAAAAGAAGGTAGCATATTTACTAGATTTAGTTGGTTTGTCTAAAAATGATTTAGGCAAATATATCCACGAATTTAGTGGTGGGCAAAAACAAAGGATTGGTATTGCTCGTGCCCTAGCTCTTTCTCCTAAAATAATAATTGCCGATGAACCAACTTCAGCGCTAGATGTCTCAATCCAAGCACAAATACTCAGTCTATTTCACAATATCCAAACAGAGTTAAAAATTAGTTTTATTTTTGTCTCTCACGATTTGCATGCTATTAGTTTGCTCAGCCAGAGGATTTTGGTATTATATCTAGGCAAGGTAGTAGAGCTAGGAGAGCGCGAAGAAGTTTTTTGCAATAGCCAACACCCCTATACGCAGATTTTGATAGACTCTGTTTTACGCTTTCACCCTAACAAAAAAAAACTACTCAAACCTATCCAGGGTGAAATAACTAACTTTTCACATCTACCACAAGGCTGTTACTTCCAATCTCGTTGCCCTTATAAAACTACAAAATGCGAGCGTCAATACCCTCCCCTAGAGCAAAAAATTTTTCAAAAAGGCAAAGAAGTATTCGCTGCTTGTTGGAATAGCAAACAAGCTTGCCGAACAGCTAGATGAAGATTTTAGTTATTCGTTTTTCTTCTTTGGGAGATATTATTTTGCTTAGCCCTGTGTTTCGCGAGATAAAAAAAGAATTTGCATCGTCTAAAATAGTTTTTATGACCGCCGTAGAGTTTCAAACTATCTATCAGGCAAACCCACATATCACTCATACCTATGGCTTGCAAAGAAAAGCAGGCATTAGTGAAATTTTTAGAGCAAGAAAATTTATTCAAAAAGAAAATTTTGATTTTATTTTTGATGCTCATTGCTCTTTGAGGAGTAAGCTTATTTGTCTTTTTGCAAATAGCAAGATATTTTATACATTCAAAAGAAGTTGGCGTAGGTATTTGTTGATTTATTTTAAAAAAAAATCAAAAAAAAAAATTATTAGTCAAAGAGCATCTTATTTGCTCATGCTCCAAAAATTTTCTAATAAAAAACAAATACGAGATAGTAGTAGCGAATTTTTTTTATGTCCTCAAACAAAATCTACAATAGCTAATATTTTTCGTGGCTATTTGCTATGTGATACCAAGTTAGTAGTGATTGCTATGGGAGCTAGATATTTTAATAAGTGCTGGCCAGCTTTTTATTGGTTTTCTTTGGTTAAAAAATTAAAAGAACGTAAATTGCAAGTAGTTTTGATTGGTACCAAACAAGACAAAGAATTAGTACCAAACTATAGCAGGGTTGCTAAAATATGCAGTATGGATTTAACCGGCAAGCTTTCTGTTTGCGAATCTGCTGCGCTGCTTGCTCGTGCTTTGTTGCTAGTTTGCGTAGATTCTGCTGCTTTGCATTTAGCAGAATCGGTAGGCACTCCTGTAGTAGCTATTTTTGGACCAACTAGCAAGGAGTTTGGTTTTGCTCCTTTTCTAGCAAAAAGTCATTTGCTAGAAGTAGAGCTAGCTTGCAAACCTTGCTCTCCACACGGCAAAAAAAAATGTGTCAACAAAAAAGAAAAAGAATGTATGAAGTTAGTCAGTGTTGAGAGTGTTTGGCAGTCTGTAACAGCAATTTTACCAAAAGAGCAATGAGTAAAATCAAACAATTGCTTAGTATTTTACAAAAAGATCTTTTATTGCATTGTAGAGATTTTGCGGGGTTTGTATCTATTCTTTTTTTTTGTATAGCACTCCTACTTATTTTTCATTTTGCTTTTTCTTTAGGCAAGAAACAAGAGTTATTTGCGGGTAGCTATTGGATTGCATTCTTTTTTAGTCATACTATTATTTTTCAAAGAAGCGTTGTTTTAGAAAAATTCCAAGGCGGTTTAGAAAGGCTTTTGTTGGCTCCTATTCCTAGAATTTATTTGATGACTTCTAAAATTATTATACATTTGCTCTATTCTGCGCTACTGCAACTTTTACTGATACCCATTTTTACTATTTTCTTTTATGAAGGTTTTTTGATAAATATCTCTTCTTTGCTGCCAGTGTTATTTTTATCTAGTCTAGGTTTTTGTGCTCTAGGGACTTTTGTAGCTAGCATCACAGCAGAATTAAAATTTCAAGAAGTTATCACGCCTTTATTGCTTTTTCCTCTTGCTATTCCTTTGCTATTGGCTAGCATTAGGTTAACGGAGATTGTATTTTTTGATTTTGATAACGCACAGCCTCAAGTAGCATTTCAGTTTTTATGCGCTTTTGACGCAATCTATCTAATTATTTGTTGGATTTGCTATGAGTTTGTTTTAGAATGAGCTCGGCTATTTTACAAAGGAAAAAATTGGCATACCAGCTTTAATTTTTTTGCTATCTTTGGGGTGCGCCAGAGCCCAGGAGTATTCACTCTCAACCTTGACTACTCTCACTCTAGCAAGATAGTTATTTGAGTATTTTATTTTTCTTTGGGTGTAGATAGCAGTTAAGTTTGTTTTGGTTTCAACAATAATTTTTCTACTATGTACGGCAAAAAAATCTCCTTTTTTAACATTTAATTTTTTTCCTAAATTTATTTTTAGCAAAATTCTATCACCTTTGGTTGAGATGATAAATCCTTTCAGTGGAAAATAAACAGCTATGTTGCGTTTAAAATGTTTATCGCTTGCTTTTTGCGATGGGATCCAATTTGTCTCTGCTACTAGTTGTTTCTCAAAAGATTGATAAAAAACTATATTAAATTTAGGTTTGTTGGCAGCTAAACTTTGCTCTATGATGGCTGTGTACGTAATACCTTCGCTCCGAGAGACATTGATTGCTTCCTCAAAATTTAACCTTGATTTAAAAATAACAACTATATTTGACTTTGTTAAAAAGAAGTCTGTGAGTATCTGCTGGATTTTTTTACCCGCGTTAAGCTCAACAGATGGGGCAAGTACAAGCAACATTTTATCTGGTGCGTGTTTTAACTCTGCTTTTGTCGGATAGTTAGCGTCAAGGATAAAATCTAGTTTTTGCTTGCTTATAGCATCAGGGTTGATAGAGCAGCCTAGTACAAAATAGCAGCTTAAAAAACAAAGAATTAGTTGTTTCATATTTTTATTGTTTGATTGTGACTAATATGCCGTCTCCTAAAGAAAAAAGAAAACTTTTTAAGCTAGCATGCTGAAAAACCAAGCGATTAAAATTCTGTATAGAGCGTACCATGTTTTTGTATTTTTGCTCTATTTTCTCGTTTGGAAGCAATACTTTTTTTTTAAAAAGGCTATTATCTACGACAAGCATACCATTTATTTTTAACCTGTCAACAAGCTCATCAAACATTTTGTCGTAGCAATTTTTTTGACTATCTAAAAAAATCAGATCAAATTTTTCTGTGTTTGATAAAAAAAAATCTTCTATCCACATTGATTTTAAGTTGACTCTATCTAAAAAACCAGATGCTAGTAAAAATTTTTTAGCAATGGATACTCTATGTTTGTTTTGCTCAATACTAGTTATCATAGATTGATGGCATCCTAGTAACAGCCAATGGGTAGAGTAAGCTATACCAGTGCCTAACTCTAAAATTTTTTTTGGTTTTTGTAAATAAGATAGTAGGCTCAGCAATCTTCCTGTCTCTTCGCAAACAGCGGGTATTTTTTGTGTTTTTGCCATTTTTTGTATTTGTTTCATTGTTTGAGACAGCTGAGGGTGTAGTTTTTCTAGGTAGTGTCTTTGTAAATCTTGCAAGTCTATAGAAATTTTTGGCATTTTTTAAGAATTATAGCGCAAGTAGCAAGTGTGTTTACTCTAGGCAAAAGAGATACTATCACTGAAGTTAAATTGTAGTAATATTTTACAAGTTTGCTTGTAGTTTTTAAGTAATTGTAATAGCTTCAATAAGGTTATTCAAGTATTTATAAAAATGGAATTTAGCGAAAGACCTTGGGGCAACTATCTAGTGCTAGTAGATGAAAAACAATATAAACTCAAAAAAATTACGGTTTACCCTCAAAAAAGATTGAGTTTACAAAAGCATCGTTTTAGACAAGAGCATTGGTATATGCTCACAAACGGAGCTAAAGTTACTATAGAAGATAAAGAAATCTTGTTAGTAGCAAACCAAAGCGTGGATATAGAACTAGGTATGAGACATAGAATAGAAAATATTGCGTCGCAAAACTTGTGTTTTATAGAAATTCAAACAGGTACTTATTTTGGGGAAGATGACATTGAGAGGATTGAAGATGATTTTGGTAGGGAATAGCAAAATAATCTTGCTTTTGTACGAGCAATCATAAACTCCTCTTAAATATATCTTTTACTTGCAATATTTTTATAAGAGGTATTATCTGCATTATTGCATTTTTTTTAATTTTTTTAGTTACCAATTATCTTTATAGATTGAGTTTTAGTTAGGTTTTGTATAGCTGAGATTGATTTTAGCTAATTTATTTATTGATTACTATTTGCTTGTTTTACAGATTTAGTTTAAGTAGTATGAGATGTGCTATTTTGGTTTGTTTCTTAATAAATTAAAAAAAAGATTTACTATCTAAATAACTATGAAATTTTATACAAAGCGCTGCTCTCAAAACACGCAAAAGATAACTCAACAAAAACAGGAGGGTAGTTTACTAGATTTTAGGAAGTTTTTGAGTTTTACTAGGAATTTTCTTTTTTTACTGCTCCTAGCTTCTTTGTTTTTGTTTGCCTCTTGTGGTGGAGGCGGTGGAGGCTCTAGAGGCGCCCCTGGCTCTGCGGCTAATTTAGCTATTGCTGATAGCTCTGCTAATGAGGACGCTGGAAGTATCAACTTTAGAGTTACTCTACGCTCTGCTGCTGATAGTATTACTTCCTTTTACTATAGAACAAAAGATGACAGTGCTGTAGCAGGCTCTGATTACATAGCTATTGCTAAATCTGCTAGCATAGCATCGGGAGATATTGCTACAACTATTAGCGTTGACATTATCAACGACGACGAAATAGAAGACGAAGAGAGCTTTTTTGTAGAAATTCTAAGCTCCTCCACAGCAGATACCGTGATTGCTAGGGCTACTGCTACTATTAAAATAGACGATTTGCCCAGCTTGTCTATCATAGGAGCTGTTGCTTCAGAGGACGCAGAAAGCCTAGAATTTATAGCTCGTTTGAGCGCCCCCTTTCCCGGCAATGATGTATCTTTTTCCTATCAAACACTAGCTGGTAGTGCTACACAGGGCGACGATTACACAGGCGTTGCTACTAAGACTGCTACTATCCCAGCCGACAGCACTCAAATATCTATCCCGATTAGCATTGTCAACGATAGCATTGATGAAGGCACTGAGGTTTTTGAATTAGTAATTAGCAAGCCTGTTAATGCTACTATCAGTCAAGCAAGTGCTCTAGGCATTATTAAAGGTGAAATAGCTAGTTTGTTTATCGCAGATGACTCTATACCAGAGAACACAGGAGTCTTAAAATTTATAGTAATACTAACTAGAGCTGTCAAGCAGACAGTGTACTTTGAGTATCAAACACTTACTAGCAGTGCTAGTTTTTTGGACTATACTAGTGCTCTTGGGAGAGCTAGCATACCAGTGGGAGACACTACCGCTGAGATATCTATTAGCATTATTGACGACCAGCTAGTAGAAGACGATGAGAGTTTTTTTGTAGAAATTAGTAGCCCTACTAGGGGTATTCTCATTAGTAGGGAGCGTGCTACTGTTACGATTAGAATCGACGATTTACCAAAATTGTCTGTTGCAGATATCTCTGTGGCAGAGGATGTAGGAAGCTTGCAATTTATAGCCTCTTTGAGCGAGCCCTTTCCCGGTCATATTGTGGCTTTTGACTACGAAACAATTCCAAGTAGTGCTAGTAGTAACCTAGACTATACCCATGTCGCTAGGAGAGCTAGCATCAAGGCTGGTGAGCTAATTACTAGTATTTTTATTGATATTATTGATGATTTAGATGTTGAAAACGACGAGAGCTTTGATTTAGTAATTAGCAACCCTAGCAATGCCACTATAGACGAAAACAGAGCAAGAGCTACAGTTACCATAGAAATTGACGATTTACCTATCTTGTCTATTGCCAATGTCTCTGTTTTTGAGAATGCAGGAATTTTGAAATTCGTAGCCTCTTTGAGCGAGCCTTTTGGAGCTGATGTCTCTTTTAACTACGAAACAATCGCTGGTAGTGCTATCCCGCCCTCTGATTATACTAGTGATTTTGGGAGAGCTAGCATACTTGCGGGCGATACTACAACTGAAATCCCTATTGCTATTATTAACGACGACGACATAGAAGCAGCAGAGAGCTTTGATTTAGTAATTAGCAAGCTTGTTAATGCTACTATTAGCAAACCTAGTGCTACAGCTACCATTAAAATAGACGAGCTACCAATTTTGTCTGTTACAGACGCTACAGCTCTAGAGAGCGCAGGAAGTTTGCAGTTTGTAGCCTCTTTGAGCGAGCCCTTTCCCGGTAATATTGTCTCTTTTGACTATGAAACAATGCCAAGCAGTGCTAGTAGAGACCTAGACTATAGCCATGCTTCCGCTAGGGCTACTATCTTGGCGGGTGATACTACCACTAGTATCCTCATTGCTATTACTAACGACACCCTCGTAGAAGCAGACGAGAGTTTTGATGTTATAATTAGCAACCCCACTAATGCTACTATAGACAAAAACAGAGCAAGAGCTACTGGTATTATAGAAATTGATGATTTACCAAGCTTGTCTATCACGGGTAGCTCTGTTGTTGCGAGTGCTGAAAGCTTGATATTCGTAGCTCGCTTGAGTGAGCCCTTTAGCGCTGATGTCTTTTTTAACTACGCAACAATCGCTGGTAGTGCTATCCCGCCCTCTGATTATACTAGTGTTTCTGATATAGACAGCATACTTGCAGGCGACACTACAACTGAAATCTCTGTTAGAATTCTTAACGATGGCGTAAACGATGGCGTAAACGAAGGAGATGAAGTTTTTAGCCTTGAGCTGAGCAATCCCGTCAATGCTACCATCAGTCAAGCAAGTGCTCTAGGTATTATTAAAGGTGAAATAGCTAGTTTGTTTATTGCAGACGCTGCTGCTTTTGAGAGTGACCTAGAGCTACGATTTGTAGTTACTTTGAGTAAAATCGTTAGTCAAAATCTATCTTTTAGCTACAGCACAATTGCTGGTAGTGCTACAGAAGGCGACGATTACACAGTCGTTGCTGCTGAAACTGTTACTATCCCAGCTGGTAGCACTACCGCTGAGATTATCATTGTACTTAGCGATGATGAAAAGGTTGAAGATGATGAAACCTTTGATGTAGAAATTAGCAATGTGTCGAGTACAGAGGTTCTCCTTAGCAAGAAGCGGGCAACAGGCACCATCAAAATTGATGATTTACCAACATTATCTATTGCAGGAGCTTCTGCGATAGAGAGTGCGGGAAGTCTAGGATTTGTAGTCTCTTTGAGCGAGGCTTTTCCCGGTAACGAGGTATCTTTTTTCTATAGCACACTAGGCGGTAGTGCTATTGCCCGCTTGGATTATACCCATTTTTTTGCAAGAGCTAGCATCAAAGCAGATAGCACTTCTATCACTATCCCTATTAGTATTATTGATGATTTACTCGTAGAAGCAGACGAGAGCTTTGATGTTATCATTGCTCAGCCTCTCAATGCGACTATTAGCACAGCTAGAGCCACAGGTATTATTGAATTTGACGATTTACCAACATTATCTATCACAGGTAGCTCTGTGATTGAGAGCGCGGGAAGCCTAAAATTTACAGTTTTTTTGAGTGTGCCTATTATTAAAGATGTCTCTTTTGACTATCAAACACTGAGCGGCAGTGCTAGTGCTACCTCTGACTATACTAGTGCCTTCGGTACTACTAGCATACCAGCTGGTAGCAAGGAGATAAGTATTTTGATTGATATTAGTGATGACACCCTCGTAGAAGCAGATGAAACCTTTGATTTAGTGATTACCAACCCCGCTAATGCCACTATAGACAAAAACAGAGCAAGTGCTACAGCTACCATAGAAATTGATGATTTACCAAGATTATCTATTGCAGGTAACTCTGTGATTGAGAGCGCTGGCAGTATCAAATTCCTTGTTACTTTGAGCGAGCCCTTTCCCGGTAATATTGTAGCTTTTGACTATTACACCGTACAAGGCAGTGCTATTGCCCGCTTGGATTATACCCATTCTTTTGCAAGTGCTAGCATCAAAGCAGATAGCACTAGTGTGAGTATCCCTATTAGTATTATTGATGATGTGCTCGTAGAAGCAGACGAGAGCTTTGATGTTATCATTGCTCAGCCCATCAATGCGACTATCAGCACAGCTAGAGCCACAGGTATTATTGAATTTCAAGATTTACCAAGCTTGTCTGTGGTAGGTAGCTCTGTAATTGAGAGCGAGGGAAGCCTACGATTTAGAGTTTTTTTGAGTGTGCCTATTATTAAAGATGTCTCTTTTGATTATCAAACACTGAGCGGCAGTGCTAGTGCAGACTATGATTATACTAGTGCCTTTGATACTACTAGCATACCAGCTGGTAGCAAGGAGATAAGTATTTTTATTGACCTGATTGATGATGCCCTCATAGAAGATGATGAAACCTTTGATTTAGTGATTACCAACCCCGATAATGCCACTATAGACAAAAACAGAGCAAGAGCCACTGCTACTATCAAAATTGATGATTTACCAACATTGTCTATTGCAGGTAGCTCTGTGATTGAGAGCGCAGAAAGTATCAAATTCCTTGTTACTTTGAGCGTACCCTTTCCCGGTAATATTGTATCTTTTGACTACGAAACAATAGAGGGTAGCGCTAAAAATATTTTAGATTATACCTATTCTTTTGCAAGAGCTAGCATACCAGCGGGCGACACTACTACAGCTATTGCTATTGTTATTCGTAACGATAGCCTCATAGAAGAAGCAGAAACCTTTGATTTAGTGATTAGCAACCCTAGCAATGCCACTATAGACAAAAACAGAGCAAGAGCCACTGGTAGGATAGAAATTGATGATTTACCAAGCTTGTCTATCACGGGTAGCTCTGTTGTTGAGAGTGCTGGAACCTTACTATTTACAGTCTCTTTAAGCGCACCTTTTTCGAGCACTGATGTCTCTTTTGACTACGAAACAATCGCTGGTAGTGCTAGCGCAGGCTCTGATTATCTTAGTACCTCTGGTAGAGCTACTATCAAAGCTGGCAGTAGCACTGTTGAAATCCCTATTACTATTAGTGACGATGTCGTAAACGAAGGAGATGAGGTTTTTAGCCTCAAGCTGAGCAATCCCGTCAATGCTACTATTAGCAAAGCAAGTGCTCTAGGTATCATTGAAGGCGAAATAGCTAGTTTGTTTATTGCAGACGCTGCTGCTTTTGAGAGTGAGCTGGAGCTACGATTTGTAGTTACTTTGAGTAACTCCGATTCTCAAGAAGCTATATCTTTTAGCTACCGCACAATTGCTGGTAGTGCTACACAGGGCGAAGATTACACAGGTGTTGCTCTTACGACTGTTACTATCCCAGCTGGTGCCACTACCGCTGATATTGTTATCCCTATTACTGATGATATGACTGTAGAAGACGACGAAACCTTTGATGTAGAAATTAACACGCCAAGCACAGAGGTTCGCTTTAGCAAGAAGCGGGCAACAGGCACTATCAAAATCGAAGACTTACCAATATTGTCTATTGCCAATGTTACTACTCTAGAGAATGCAGGCAGCCTACAATTTATAGCCTCTTTGAGCGAGCCCTTTCCCGGTCATCTGGTCTCCTTTGATTATAAAACGCTAGATGGTAGTGCTAGCGCAGGCTTAGACTATAGCTATTTACTGACAACTGCTAATATATACTCTGGTGATACTACCGCCTTTATTAACATTATCATTCTTGACGATGACCTCGTAGAAGACGAAGAGACCTTTGATATAATAATTAGCAATCTTGCTAATGCTACTATAGACCAACTAAAAGCCACTGCTACCATCAAAATCGACGAGTTACCAAGCTTGTCTATCACAGGTAGCTCTGTTGCTGAGAGCGCAGGGAGTGCCAAATTTATAGTCACCTTAAGCCCCCCCCCTTTTCGCATCACTGATGTTTCTTTTTTCTTTCAAACATTAGCAGGTAGTGCTACACAGGGCGACGATTACACAGGCGTTCCTACTAGGAGAGCTACTATCAGTGCCGGCGACAGCACTACAGCTATTAGTATTGATATTATTGATGATGATACCACAGAAGATTACGAGAGCTTTGATGTTATAATTAGCAACCCCACTAATGCCACTATAGACGAAAATAGAGCAAGTGCTACAGCTACGATTCAAATAGACGAGCTACCAAGCTTGTCTATCACAGGTAGCTCTGTTGCTGAGAGCGCAGGGAGTGCCAAATTTATAGTCACCTTAAGCCCTCCTTTTCGCATCACTGATGTTTTATTTGATTATAAAACAAGCGCTGGTAGCGCTAGTGATGATTTAGATTACACAGGCGTTGCCCTTGACACTGCTACTATCAGTGCTGGTGACAGTACTACAGCTATTTTTATTGCTATTCTTGATGATAAGCTCGTAGAAGCAGACGAGAGCTTTGATGTTATAATTAGCAACCCCACTAATGCCACTATAGACAAAAACAAAGCAAGAGCGACAGCTACTATCAAAATTGACGATTTACCACTATTGTCTATTGCCAATGTTTCTGCCTCAGAGGATGTAGGAATATTGGAGTTTATAGCTATTTTGAGTGAGCCTTTTGACGGATACGAGATTTCTTTTAACTACAAAACGCTAAGCGGTAGTGCTATAGAAGGCGACGATTACGAAGGTGTTGCTCTTACGACCGTTACTATCCCAGCTGGTGCCACTACCGCTGATATTGTTATCCTTATTACTGATGATATGACTGTAGAAGACGACGAAACCTTTGATATTATAATCAGCAACCTTGTAAATGCCACTATAGACAAAGCAAGTGCGACAGCTACGATTAAAATCGACGAGCTACCAAGCCTATCTATCACAGACGCTGCTGCCCTAGAGAATGCTGGTAGTATGCAATTTATAGTGACCTTGAGTAGAGCTTTTAGTAGCACTGAGGTCGCCTTTTTCTATCAAACTATAGTCGGTAGCGCTAGTGATGCTCTAGATTACACAGGCGTTGCCCTTAACACTGCTACTATCAGTGCCGGCGACAGCACTACAGCTATTTTTATTGCTATTTTTGATGATGAGTTTATAGAAGATGACGAAACCTTTGATGTAGTAATTTTTAACCCCAATAATGCTATTACGGGCGATAATAGAGCCACTGGTACCATCAAAATCGACGAGTTACCAACATTGTCTATTGCAGATGCTACTTCTTTAGAGAGTGCAGGAAGTGTCAAATTTATAGCCACCTTAAATCCCCCTTTTCGTAACGCTGATGTTTCTTTTTTCTTTCAAACATTAGCAGGTAGTGCTACACAGGGCGGCGATTACACAGGCGTTGACCTTGGAACTGCTACTATCAGTGCCGGCGACAGCACTACAGCTATTGTTATTGTTATCGATAATGATATCTTCGTAGAAGAAGACGAGAGTTTTGATGTTATAATTAGCAACCCCAATAATGCCACTATAGACGCAAATAAAGTAAGAGCGACAGCTACCATCAAACGTGAGGATTTACCTATTTTGTCTATTGCAGACGCTAAGGACATAGAGAGTGCAGGGAGCTTAAAATTTATGGTTACCTTGAGCGCTGCTTTTAGTCGCACCGATGTTTCTTTTTACTACAAAACACTAGCTGTAGCAGGTAGTGCTACAGAGGGCGAAGATTACACAGGTGTTGCTCTTACGCCCGTTACTATTTACGCCCCAGACACTACTACAACTATCAGTATTGATATTACATCTGATGGCATTAGAGAAGGCGATGAGTTTTTTAGCGTCCGTCTTAGTAAACCCGTCAATGCTAGCATTGAAAATGACACTGCTCTAGGCACCATAGTTGGAGAAATACCTAGTTTGTCTATTGCAAATGCTACTGCGGTAGAGAACGCAGTGCAAATGAAATTTATTGTTACCTTGAGCAAACCTGTTACTAACAATATAATTTTTAGTTATCAAACAAAAGCAGGTAGTGCTACAGATGGCGACGATTACGAAGGTGTTACTCTTACGACCGTTACTATGCAAGCTGGTGCCACTACCGCTGATATTTTTATTGATATTATTGATGATATGGACATAGAAGACGACGAAACCTTTGATGTTATCATTAGTACCGATGAACCAGATAACAAGATTGCAATTAGCAAAAAAAGTGCTACAGGTACTATTAGCATTGACGAGCTACCAATTTTGTCTATCACAGATGTCGTTGCTCTAGAGAGTGCAAAGAGCGTAAAATTTACCGCTACCTTGAGCGAAGCTTTTAGCCGTACTGCTGTTTCTTTTAATTATCGCACAGTAGGAGGTAGTGCTAGCACCACAGATGATTATACAGGCGTTACTACTCAAGAAGCTCGCATACTAGCTGGCGACACTACCACTGGGATTTTGATTAGAATTATTGATGATCCAGACGTAGAAGACGACGAGAGCTTTGATGTTATAATTAGCAGTGCCGTCAATGCCACTATAGACAAAAACAGAGCAAGAGCTACTGCTACCATTATCAACGATGATTTGCCCAGCTTGTCTATCGCAGACGCCACTGCTCTTGAGAGCGAGCCAAAAATGAAATTTATTGTTAGCTTGAGTGCGGCTTTTCGCCACACTGCTGTCTCTTTTGAGTACAAAACAATGGCAGGTAGTGCTAGCTCAGGCGACGATTACACAGGTGTTGCTCTTACGCCCGTTACTATCCCAGCTGGTGTCACTACCGCTGAGATTTTTATTGATATTAGTGATGATAGCCTCATAGAAGACGACGAGACTTTTGATATTATAATTAGCAACCCCACCACTAATGCTACTATAGGCGAAAACGCAGCCAGAGCTACTGGTACCATTAAACTTGAGGATTTACCAATTTTATATATTGAAGACAACTCTGTTTCAGAGGGCGCAGGTCCCCTAGTGTTTACAGCCTCTTTGAGTGAGGCTTTTTTGAAAACCGATGTCTCTTTTAATTATCACACAGAAGCAGGCACTGCTACTGCAACAGTTGACTATATTAGTAGCTCTGGAAGATTTATCATACCAGCTGGTGAGCGTAGTTTTACCATCAGCATTGAGCTTAACGATGATGCTACCAACGAAGGTAGGGAGGAATTTTATTTAGTGATTAGCAGCCTCAAAAATGCCACTATAGACACAACTAGAATCTTAGGCGTCATTATTAACGATGATTTATCAAGTTTGTCTGTTGCCGACGCTATTGGCTATGAGAGGAAGGGAAATGTTACTGTTGAAGTGATAGTTTCGTTGAGTGAACCTGTACCTAGTGGTGGACAAGTACAGGTTAGTTTGAAGACAGAAGATGGTAGTGCTAAGCGCGGCATAGATTATAGCCACAACTTTTCAGGTGCTGTTTTCATAGATCCCCTTAAGAGCAAGCGCCTTTTTTATATTACTATTATTGATGATGATATCATAGAAGAAGACGAGACCTTTGATGTTGTATTTAACCACGTCGGAGGTGCCACTATAGGCAGGAGCAGAGCTACAATCACCATTAAAAATAATGATTTTCCGGTTTTGTCTGTTGCCGACTCTTACGCCCTAGAGGATGCTACAAGCATCAAATTTACTGCTACTCTAGCACAGCCTTGGCGTAGCACTGATGTTTATTTTAATTATCACACAGAAGCAGGCAGCGCTACTGCAACAGATGATTACACAGGCGTTACTACTACTGATTCTAGGAGAGCTATGATACCAGCGGGTGATACCACTACTGAAATCTTTATTGCTATTATTAACGATACTACTGTAGAAAACGACGAGACCTTTGATATTGTTATTAGTAACCCCGACAACCACGATGTTAGCATCAGAAAATTTCACAATAGAGCCACTGCTACCATTATAGACGACGAATTACCGCTTTTGTCAATCGCAGATGCTACTGCCCTAGAGGGAGCAGGAGTAATAGAATTTCGCCTTACCTTGAGTAAGCCCGATGCTAGTTTGACATCTTACGGAATTCGGATTCTAGATGTAGTAAATGGAGTGCATACAGCACAACAAACTATTGATTTTGTACTACCTAGTACTAACGGTAGTATCGCAACAAGTGATACTAGCGGAGATCTGCTTGTGACGATTAACCAAGATTCTATCGTAGAAGGAAACGAGACTTTTAGGGTAGAGCTTATAAGTATCTCCTCCAATGCTGTTATATATCCAACCAGAAAGATTGCTGTAGGCACCATCATAGACGACGACGAGCCCTTAACCTTGTCAATCGCAGATGCTACTGCCCTAGAGAGTGCAGGGCAAATGAAATTTACCCTCTCGCTCAACGATGTATTTGCGGAGCGGGATGTAGATGTTTTTTGGAGTACTAGAGCTGGTAGCGCTACAGAAGTTGATGATTACACAGGCGTTACTACTCAAAAAGCTAGCATACTAGCGGGCAAGACTACTACTGATATTTTTATTGACCTTGCAGATGATAGTCTCTCAGAGCTTGACGAGAGCTTTGATGTTATCATAACTAGCAGTGCCCCCGGTATCAATATAACCAAAGATACAGCCACTGCTACCATTGTCAACGACGATTACCCGACTTTGTCGTTTTTGGAAGTCTTGGAGGGAGGAGAGAGCTTAGGACGCATACGATTTGTCATTGTTCTTAAAGACGCTCATAAGGATCAGGTTGTAGATGTTGCTTGGCGCACTAGAGACGGTAGCGCTCGTGCTGGTGTAGATTATACAGCTGCTTCTGGAACCACATTTATCACTGGAACCGCATCTTTAGTATCGGATAGTTTTGAAGTTAACATTCTAGATGATAGTATCCACGAGGGCGACGAGACCTTTGATGCTATCATAACTAGCAATTTCCCCGGTATCAATATAATCAAAGATAGAGTCACTGCTATCATTATCGACGATGATTTCCCAAGTTTGTCTGTTGCAGACGCCACTGCTCTCGAGGGCGAGAATATGCAATTTAGCGTTATCTTAGATGTTACTTCTTTAGAGAATATATCTTTTTCTTATCACACAGAAGAAGGTAGCGCTCTTGCAGGTGTAGATTACACAGAAGTTACTGCTAGTTCTATAACTACCGCTAGCATACCAGCAGACAGCACTAGTGTATCTATTCCAATTCCTATTATTTCTGATGCGGTTGTAGAAGGTGATGAGAGCTTTTTCCTAGTGCTTACTGAACCCCTCAAAGCTACTCTAGCTAGAAGTAGAGCCACAGGCACTATCAAAGGACTAGCAACCATACATATCACAGGTGGCTCTGCTCTAGAGCGCAACCGGGAGCTAAAATTTGTAGCTCGACTAGAGCGCCCTTTGTCTGAGGAAGTATCTTTTTCTTATTACACGCTAGCAGGTAGCGCTCTTGCAGGTGATGATTACACAGAAGTTCCTGCCGCTAATCCTCTCAGCATTAGCATACCAGAAGGTGATACCACTACTGAGTTCTCTATTATTATTACTATTGATAACATCGTAGAAGCAGACGAGACCTTTGATGTCCGCTTTATTAGCCCTATGAATGCTGTTCTAGGGCAACAACAAGTTACCGCTACCATTATTGATGCTCTACCAAGCTTGTCTGTAGCAGACGCCACTGCTCAAGAGGACGCAAGAGTAATAGAATTTATCGTTACCTTGAGTTCTTCCCACATCAAATCTGTATCCTTTGACTACGCGACACAGAGCATTAGCGCTAATGTTCTAAAATTTATACAAGCTTCAGATAACTTTGTTTGGCGTAGACGAGAACATACCTCTGTGGTCTTTAATAACTATATGTGGTCACTAGGTGGTTCTCATAAAGGTTATGACAGTTTCAATATGGGTAATGACATTTTAAATACAGACTGGGTGAATAGTTTTACCAGTGTCACTGTCACCACAAAAAGACTCCCTGATCCAATTGGCTTTATAAACGGACCTCGGCATTCTCATAGCTCGCTGGTCTTTGAGGAGAAAATGTGGGTACTAGGTGGTAATACTGCTGACAGAATTTATGGTAGTGATGCAATTGCTGCTGGTAACTTGTATCAAAATGATGTACAGAACTCTACCAACGGCGGAGATTGGAATGAAGTTAAACCTAATAACAACGCTGGCTGGCAAGCTAGGCGCTCTCATAGCTCGGTGGTCTTTAAGAATAAAATGTGGGTACTAGGTGGTTATAGTAAAAAATATCTTCCTACGGACGCTAGTCTGAGAAACGATGTGTGGGACTCTACCAACGGGATAGCTTGGAATGAAGTTAAAGCTGATAGCACCAATGACCCCCATAGTTGGTCTGCGAGACAAGAGCATACCTCTGTAGTCTTTGATAATAAAATGTGGGTGTTAGGTGGCTCTGTTTCAGGGGACTATAATCAAAACGATGTGTGGGACTCCACCAACGGAATAGCTTGGAATGAAGTTAAAACTAACAACAACGCTGACTGGGAAGCTAGATATAAGCATACCTCTGTAGTCTATGAGGGCAAAATCTGGGTGCTAGGTGGCGATAGTGGTAAATATCCAACTAGAGATATCAAAAGAGATGCGTGGTATTCTATCGATGGTGTCGTTTGGAATAAAAATACAAAGAATTTGGATTACAGAGCAGGGCATACCTCTGTAGTCTTTGAGGATAGACTGTGGCTAATAGGTGGAATTAACAATAATGGGCGTTTCTTAAAATTTGCATATTTTGAAGCTCAAAGAGACTATATAAGTAAAAGTGCTCGTGTGAGTATTCCGCCGGGAGCAACAAGCAAAACTCTTACTATCAATCTTATCAACGATACAGTGGCAGAGCCTACTGAAACTTTTAGGCTCATAATTAGCAATCCTACTAACGCTGTCATAGACCCTGCTCGCTCAAAAGCTACAGGTACTATCCAAGACAATGATTGATGACAATTATTGAAGACAATGATTGAAGACAATTTAGGCAATCTCTTTTTACTTGAGACAAAATATAAGCTCAAAACAAGCTTAAAATATAAGCACAAAACAAGCACAAAATATCGCTACTGGTAGTGCAAAAGTTTTACTGTCGCTAGTATATTTTGCTAGTATCCGCGCAGACTATGACAGCACTAGCCCTACCACAGAGCAGACCTCTCAAGCACTAGTCCTACCACAGAGCACACCTCCCAAAACACGCGCTAGGCAAGCTCTCCCTTTACTTGAGACAAAACATAAGCTAGACAAGCTCCCTTTGCTTGAGACAAAACAAACACAAAACAAACTCAAAAATATAGGTATCAAACATTAGGTACAAAACAAGGCGCACAATATACTAACCGCTAGCAGTGCAAAAGTTTTACTGTCACTAGTATATTTTGCTAGTATCCGCGCAGACTATCGCAGCACTCGCCCTACTAGCAGAGTGTGTCTATCAAGTACGCACTAGCCCTACTACAGAGTCCACCTCCCAAGCACTAGTCCTACCGACAGAGCACAGCTACCAAAACACACGCTAGACAAGCTCTCTTTGCTTGAGACAAAACATAAGCACAAAACAAGCTCAAAACAAACTCAAAAATATAGGTATCAAACATTAGGTACAAAACAAGGCGCACAATATACTAACCGCTAGCAGTGCAAAAGTTTTACTGTTGCTAGTATATTTTGCTAGTATCCGCACAGACTATGACAGCACTCGCCCTACTAGCAGAGAGTGTCTATCAAGTACGCACTAGCCCTACCACAGAGCCCACCTCCCAAGCACTCGCCCTACCAACAGAGCACATCTACCAAAACACACGCTAGGCAAGCTCCCTTTGCTTGAGACACAAAACAAAACACAAAACAAACTCAAAAATATAGGTATCAAACATTAGGTACAAAACAAGGCGCACAATATACTAACCGCTAGCAATGCAAAAGTTTTTACTGTCACTAGTATATTTTGCTAGTATCCGCACAGAGCATCGCAGCACTCGCCCTACTAGCAGAGTGTGTCTATCAAGTACGCACTAGCCCTACCACAGAGCAGACCTCTCAAGCACTAGTCCTACCACAGAGCACAGCTACCAAAACACACGCTAGGCAAGCTCTCCCTTTGCTTGAGACACAAAACAAAACACAAAACAAACTCAAAAATATAGGTATCAAACATTAGGTACAAAACAAGGCGCACAATATACTAACCGCTAGCAATGCAAAAGTTTTTACTGTCACTAGTATATTTTGCTAGTATCCGCACAGAGCATCGCAGCACTCGCCCTACCACAGAGCACATCTACCAAGCACTAGTCCTACCACAGAGCACATCTACCAAAACACGCGCTAGATAAGCTCCCTTTGCTTGAGACAAAACATAAGCTAGGCAAGCTCTCCCTTTACTTGAGACACAAAACATAATCACAAAACAAACACAAAATATAAGTGCTAGGTGGTAGCGACAAGCTACAAAAATATAAGCACAAAACAAGCACAAAATATAGAGGTGGTAGCGACAAGCTACAAATGATCTATGGTTTTTTGCTAGCTAGAGCATCATCTCGCACTTTTGCTTGCTATGTTTTTAGGAGTTATTATCTGCATTATTGCACTTTTTTTTTGATTTTTTTTAGTTAGCAATTATCTTTATAATTTAGTTTGAGCTAGGTTTTGTATAGCTGAGATTGATTTTAGCTAATTTATTTATTTCTCACTATTTGCTTGTTTTAAAGATTTAGTTTAAGTAGTATTAGACATACTATTTTAGTTTGTTTCTTAAATTATTAAAAAAAAGATTTACTATCTAAATAACTATGAAATTTTATACAAAGCGCTGCTCTCAAAACACGCAAAAGATAACTCAACAAAAACAGGAGGGTAGTTTACTAGATTTTAGGATGTTTTTGAGTTTTACTAGGTCTGTTCTTTTTTTACTGCCCCTAGCTTCTTTATTTTTGCTTGCCTCTTGCGGTGATAGTAGTAGTAGCCCTACTGCTGGTATTGATTCTGTGGCTAATTTATCTATTGTTGATAGCTCTGCTAATGAGGGCGATGGAAGTATCAATTTTAGAGTTACTCTACGCCCTGCTGCTGATAGCACTGTTTCCTTTGAGTATAAAACACAAGGAGTAACTGCTAATAACGATGTAGCCTTTAGTCGATCTTCTAGTAAGTCGCTTTGGCAAATAAGCTCTCACAGCTCGCTAGTATTTGATCATAATGATAATAATGATAGTAGTATATTGATACTAGGTGGTCATGGTAAAAATGTTGTTAATGATTTTCTAGATCATGTGTGGTTTTTTTTAACTAACGCATGGACAGGTACAAGTGCTAGCTGGGACAAAAGAGCATCTCATACCTCTGTAGTCTTTGAGAATAAAATGTGGGTGCTAGGTGGTAGTGCTGGTGATGGTCTTAAAAATGATGTGTGGTCCTCTACCAATGGTACAAATTGGCTCCAAGTTAAAGCTGATAGCACCAATGACCCCCATAGTTGGTATGCTAGACAAGAGCATACCTCTGTAGTCTTTGATGGTAAAATGTGGGTGCTAGGTGGCTCTGTTGTGGGTGATAGTCTGAAAAATGATGTGTGGTCTTCTCCCGATGGCATAACTTGGGAAAAAACTGCAACTAACGACAACAACCCTCGCTGGGAAGCTAGGCGCTCTCATAGCTCTGTAGAATTTAAGGGCGAAATCTGGGTACTAGGTGGCTATGCTAAACGCTTTCAATCAGACGCCAGTTTTAGAAATGATGTGTGGTCTTCCGTTGATGGTGAAGTTTGGACAGAGGTTACAGCTGACGCTAACTGGTCTGCTAGGCAGAATCATACTTCTGTAGTATTTGAGGGCAAAATCTGGGTGCTAGGTGGTATGGTTGATGATGCTTTTAAAAATGATGTGTGGTCTTCTGTTGATGGCAGAAATTGGACTAGCGCAAGAGTAAGTAACCACCACCTCTGGTCTGCTAGGCAATCTCATAGCTCTGTAGTATTTGAGGATAAAATGTGGGTGCTAGGCGGTACTGACAAAGTAGTCAAAAGTGATGTACGTTATGCTGTTACCACAGGCGACTATACAAGCGTTAGTGCTAGGGGGAGTATGGGGAGTATTCCGCCGGGAGCAACAACGACAGATATTAAGATTACGATTACAAATGATAGTAATGGAGAAGAAGTTGAAACCTTTGAGCTCATAATTAGCAATCCTACTAACGCTGTCATAGACCCTGCTCGCTCAAAAGCTATAGGTACTATCCAAGACAATGATTGAAGACAATTATTGATAAAAGTATTTTGCTAGTGTCTTCATAGACTATCGCAGCGCTAGCCCTGCTAGCAGAGCACATCTACCAAAACACGCTAGGCAAGCTCTCTCTTTGCTTGAGACACAAAACACAATCACAAAACAAGCTTAAAAATATAGGTATCAAACATAGGCACAAAACATAAGTACAAAATATACTGACCGCTAGCAGTGCAAGAGTATATTTTGCTAGTGTCTTCATAGACTATCGCAGCGCTAGCCCTGCTAGCAGAGCACATCTACCAAAACACGCGCTAGGCAAGCTCTCCCTTTGCTTGCGACAAAACATAAGCACAAAATATAAGTGCTAGGTGCTAGCGACAAGCTACAAAAATGATCTATGGTTTTTTGCTAGCTAGAGCATCATTTCGCACTTTTGTTTGCTATGTTTTTGTTGCGATATTTTTTAGGAGTTATTATCTGTATTATTGCATTTTTTTTTTTGATTTTTTTTAGTTAGCAATTATCTTTATAATTTAGTTTGAGCTAGGTTTTGCATAGCTGAGATTGATTTTAGCTAATTTATTTATTTCTCACTATTTGCTTGTTTTAAAGATTTATTTTAAGTAGCATTAGACATACTATTTTAGTTTGTTTCTTAATAATTATTAAAAAAAGATTTACTATCTAAATAACTATGAAATTTTATACAAAGCGCTGCTCTCAAAACACTCAAAAACTATCTCAAGTAGCAGGTAGTTTACTAGATTTTAGGATGTTTTTGAGTTTTACTAGGTCTGTTCTTTTTTTACTGCCCCTAGCTTCTTTATTTTTGCTTGCCTCTTGTGGTGGAGGAGGTGGAGGAGGTGGCTCTGCGACTAATACTTTATCTATTGCTAATAGCTCTGCTAATGAGGGCGATGCAAGTATCTATTTTAGAGTTACTCTACGCCCTGCTTCTGATAGCACTGTTTCCTTTGAGTATAAAACACAAAGAATAACTGCTAATAACGATGTAGACTTTACATCGCAAACCGTTTCTATTTGGCATCAATACTCTCACAGCTCGCTAGTATTTGATCATAATGATAATAATGATAGTAGTATGTGGATACTAGGTGGTCATGGTAAAGGTGATAGTGAGCTTTTCGGTCGTGTGTGGGCTTTTTCCAATGACAAATGGTACTTGGTTACAACTAATGCCAGCTGGGACGCTAGAGAATCTCATAGCTCATTAGTATTTAATAATAAAATGTGGGTGCTAGGTGGTAGTGCTGGTGATGGTCTTAAAAATGATGTGTGGTCCTCTACCAATGGCATAGACTGGACTGACGCAGGAGCAAGTAACCACTGGTCTGCTAGACAAGAGCATACCTCTGTAGTCTTTGATAATAAAATGTGGGTGTTAGGTGGCTCTGGTGTGGGTGATAGTCTGAAAAATGATGTGTGGTCTTCTCCCAATGGCAGAGATTGGAATGAAGTTAAAGCTGATAGCACCAATGATCCCCATAGTTGGTCTGCTAGACAAGGGCATAGCTCTGTAGTCTTTAAGGGTAAAATCTGGGTGCTAGGTGGTCAAGTTACATACAAACTTCTTACGGACGCTAGTCTTAGAAATGATGTGTGGTCATCTACCAATGGCATAACTTGGACTAACGCAGGAGCAAGTAACCACTGGTCTGCTAGACAAGAGCATACCTCTGTAGTCTTTGAAGATAAAATCTGGGTGCTAGGTGGTAGTGCTGGTGATGGTCTTAAAAGAGATGCGTGGTCTTTCGTTGATGGCGAGTTTTGGTATAAAGCTAATAAAACTGACCTTTGGGGTAGCGCTCTGCAATCTCATAGCTCTGTAGTATTTGAGGATAAAATGTGGGTGCTAGGCGGTATTAACACAGAAGCTCAACAGGGTGTATATTCTGCTTTTAACACAGGAGACTATAAAAGCGTTAGTGCTAGTGGGAGTATTCCGCCGGGAGCAACAACGACAGATATTGAGATTGGGATTATAGATGATAGTAATAGAGAAGAAGTTGAAACCTTTGAGCTCATAATTATCAATCCTACTAACGCTATTATAAATAACTCAAAAGCTACAGGTACTATTCTAGATGATGATTGAAGACAATTATTGATAAAAGTATTTTGCTAGTGTCTGCGCAGACCATCGCAGCGCTAGCCCTGCTAGCAGAGCACATCTACCAAAACACGCGCTAGGCAAGCTCTCCCTTTGCTTGCGACACAAAACACAATCACAAGACAAGCTTAAAAATATAGGTATCAAACATAGGCACAAAACATAAGTACAAAATATACTGACCGCTAGCAGTGCAAGAGTATATTTTGCTAGTATCCGCATAGACTATCGCAGCGCTAGCCCTGCTAGCAGAGCACACCTCTCGAAGCGCACGCTAGGCAAGCTCTCCCTTTGCTTGAGACACAAAACACAATCACAAAACAAGCTCAAAGCATAAGCACAAAACAAGTTCAAAAGTATAGGCACAAAATATAAGTACAAAACAAGCTTAAAAATATAGGTATCAAACATAGGCACAAAATATAGCTACTGGTAGTGTAAAAGCTTTACTGTTGCTAGTATATTTTGCTAGTGTCTGCGCAGACCATCGCAGCGCTAGCCCTACTGCCAGAGCACATCTAACAAGCACACGCTAGGCAAGCTCTCCCTTTGCTTGCGACACAAAACACAAGCACAAAATATATAGGTGCTAGCGACAAGCTACAAAAATGATCTATGGTTTTTTGCTAGCTAGAGCATCATTTCGCACTTTTGCTTGCTATATTTTTTAGGAGTTATTATCTGTATTATTGCATTTTTTTTTTTGATTTTTTTTAGTTAGCAATTATCTTTATAATTTAGTTTTAGTTAGGTTTTGTATAGCTGAGATTGATTTTAGCTAATTTATTTATTTATCACTATTTGCTTGTTTTAAAGATTTATTTTAAGTAGCATTAGACATACTATTTTAGTTTGTTTCTTAATAATTATTAAAAAAAGATTTACTATCTAAATAACTATGAAATTTTATACAAAGCGCTGCTCTCAAAACACGCAAAAACTATCTCAAGTAGCAGGTAGTAGTCTAGATTTTAGTAGGTTTTTGAGTTTTACTAGGAATTTTCTTTTTTTATTGCCCCTAGTTTCTTTGTTTTTGTTTGCCTCTTGTAGTGGAGGTGCTGGTGCTGGTGCTGCTGCTGGAGACTCTGGCTCTGCTGCTGATAATTTATCTATTGCTAATAGCTCTGTTGATGAGGACGCTGGAAGTATCAACTTTATAGTTAGCTTACCTGCTGTTGCTGATAGTGCTACTTCCTTTTACTATAGAACAAAAGATGGCAACGCTAAAGATGACAACAAAAACGCTATTGCAGGCTCTGATTATAGAGCTACTAGTGCGAGTGCTAGCATAGCATCGGGAGATATTGATACAACTATTAGCGTTGACATTATCAACGACGATGACATAGAAGACGAAGAGAGCTTTTTCGTAGAAATTCTACGCTCCTCCACAGCAGATACCGTGATTGCTACAGCTACTGCTACTATCAAAATTGACGATTTTCCAATATTGTCTATCGCAGACGTTTCTGCTTCAGAGGACGCAGAAAGCCTAGAATTTATAGCTCGTTTGAGCGCCCCCTTTCCCGGCAATGATGTATCTTTTTCCTATCAAACACTAGCTGGTAGTGCTACAGAGGGCGACGATTACACAGGCGTTGCTACTAAGACTGCTACTATCCCAGCCGGCAGCACTCAAATATCTATCCCGATTAGCATTGTCAACGATAGCATTGATGAAGGCACTGAGGTTTTTGAATTAGTAATTAGCAGCCCCGTCAATGCTACCATTAGCGAAGCAAGTGCTCTAGGTATTATCAAGGGCGAAATAGCTAGTTTGTTTATCGCAGATGTCTCTACACTAGAGAGCGCAGGAGTTTTAAAATTTATAGTAACACTAGATAGGCTTGTCAATCAAACGGTATATTTTGACTATGAAACAACACCCAGCAGTGCTAGTTTTTTGGACTATACTAGTGCTCTTGGGAGAGCTAGCATACCAGCGGGAGACACTACCGCTGAGATACCTATTGCTATTATTGACGACCAGCTAGTAGAAGATAATGAGAGTTTTTTTGTAGAAATTAGTAATGCTACTAGTGCTACTAGTGCTATTCTAATTAGTAAGCCGAGTGCTACAGTTACCATCAAAATAGACGAGTTACCAACTCTATCCATTGCAGGTCGCTCTGTGATAGAGAGCGCAGGACGCTTGCGATTTATAGCTCGCCTGAGCGTGCCCTTTCCTGAGAATATTGTATCTTTTGACTACGAAACTCTAAGCGGCAGTGCTAGTAGCAACCTAGACTATAGCCATGTTGCTGCTAGAGCTAGCATCAAAGCTGGGGAGCTCATCACTAGTATTTTTGTTGATTTGATTGATGATTTAGATGTTGAAAACGACGAAACATTTGATTTAGTAATTAGCAAGCTTATCAATGCCACTATAGACCTAGCGACAGTAACAGTGATTATTAAGAGTGATGATTTACCAAGCCTAGCTATTGCTAATGTTTCTGCCTCAGAGGATGTAGGAACTTTACAATTTGTAGTTACGCTGAGCGAGCCTTTTGGAGCTGATGTGTCTTTTGACTACGCCACAATCGCAGGAACTGCTAGTGCAACCTCTGATTATACTAGTGCTTTTGGGAGAGCTAGCATACTTGCGGGCGACACTACAACTGCAATCCCTATTGTTATTATTAAAGACCAACTAGTAGAAGCAGCAGAGAGCTTTGATTTAGTAATTACTAACCCGCTCAATGCTACTATCAGCAAAGCAAGTGCTACAGCTACTATTATAGACGAGTTACCAAGCTTGTCTATCACAGACGGCTCTGCTTTTGAGAGCGAAAGAATTTTGACATTTAGAGTCTCTTTGAGTGTGCCCTTTCCCGATGATATTGTATTTTTTGACTACGAAACGCTAAGCGGCAGTGCTAGTAGCAACCTAGACTATACCTATACTACTGCTAGAGCTGTGATACTAGCTGGTGAGAAAGATACTAGTATTATTATCCCTATTAGTGATGATAATCTTATAGAAACAGACGAAACATTTGATTTAGTAATTACTAACCCCATCAATACTACTATCAGTATAGCAAGAGCAACAGCTACCATTAAAAACGACGATTTACCAAGCCTAACTATTGCTAATGTTTCTGCCTCAGAGGATGTAGGAACTTTACAATTTGTAGTTACGCTGAGTGAGCCTTTTGGAGCCGATGTGTCGTTTGACTACGCAACCAGAGCAGGGACTGCTAGTGCAACCTCTGATTATACTAGTGCTTTTGGGAGAGCTAGCATACTTGCGGGAGATACTACTGTTGGTATTGACATTGCTATTATACAAGATACTACCAGCGAAGGCGATGAGGTTTTTGAGCTAGTAGTTAGTAACCCCAACAATGCTCTTATAAGCAGAGCAAGTGCTACAGGTACTATCAGGGGTGAAATAGCTAGTTTGTTTATTGCAGACGGCTCTGCTTTTGAGAGCGATGGCAGCATAAAATTTAGCGTTACTTTGAGCGCGCCTGTTACTAAAGATGTTTCTTTTGACTACGCAACCAGAGCAGGGACTGCTAGTGCAACCTCTGATTATACTAGTGCTTTTGGGAGAGCTAGCATACTTGCGGGAGACACTACCGCTGAAATCCCTATTGCTATTATTAACGACCAGCTAGTAGAAGCAGATGAGAGCTTTGAGCTAGTGATTACTAACTCCGCTAACTCCGCTAATGCCACTATTAGCAAGTCTAGTGCTACAGGCACCATCAAAGACGACGATGTACCAGCTCTATCTATTGCAAATACTTCTGCTCTCGAGGACGCAGGACGCTTGGAATTTGGAGTTACTTTGAACCAGAGAGCTCTTAGCAATGTAACTTTTTTCTATCACACGCTAGCCGGCAGCGCTAGTGCAGACTTAGATTATGTCCATAGCGTTGGCGCTGCTACTATACTAGCTGGTACAGAAAGTATCAAAATCCCTATTAGTATTCTTGACGATGACCTCGTAGAAGCAAACGAAACCTTTGATTTAGTGATTGCTAACCCCATCAATGCTACTATAGCTACAAACAGAGCTACAGCTACTATCCAAAACGACGATATACCAAGCTTGTCTGTGGTAGGTCGCTCTGCGCTTGAGAGTGCCCAGAGCTTAAAATTTACAGTTTTTTTGAGTGTGCCTATTACTAAAGATGCCTCCTTTCGCTATCAAACAATCGCTGGTAGTGCTCTGGCAACCTCTGACTATACTAGTGTTTCTGACGCTACTAGCATACCAGCTGGTAGCACTAGCATCAGTATTATTATTGACTTAAGCGCTGATAGCCTCATAGAAGCAGACGAAACCTTTGATTTAGTGATTTTTAGCCCCGTTAATGCTACTATAGACATAGCAAGAGCTACAGCTACTATCAAAAACGACGATTTTCCAATATTGTCTATCGCAGATGCCACAGCTTTGGAGAGTGCGGGTAGCCTAGAGTTTGTAGTTAGCTTGAGCGAGGCTTTTCCTAGTAATATTGTAGCTTTTGAGTATCACACCCTACAAGCTAGTGCTATTGCGGATTTGGATTATACCCATTCTTTTGCAAGTGCTACTATCAGTGCTGGCGATACTAGCACTGGTATCTCTATTGGTATTCTTGACGATGACCTCCTAGAAGCAGACGAGAGCTTTGATATTATAATTAGCAACATTGTTAATGCCACTATAGACCAAGCAAGAGCTACAGGTACTATTAAATCTGAAGATCTAGTAGGCTTGTCTGTTATAGGTCGCTCTGCGCTTGAGAGCGCAGGAAGCTTAAAATTTACAGTTTTTTTGAGTGCGGCTATTACTAAAGATGTCTCCTTTGACTACAAAACACAAAGCGGTAGTGCTCTGGCAACCTCTGACTATACTAGCGTTTCTGACACTACTAGCATACCAGCTGGTAGCACTAGCATCAGTATTTTTGTTGATTTAAGCGATGATACCTTTGTAGAAGACGATGAGAGTTTTGAGTTAGTGATTGCTAACCCCACTAATGCCACTATAGACATAGCAAGAGCCACAGGAACTATCAAAATTGAAGATTTACCAACACTGTCTATCGCAGACGCTAGCGCTATTGAGGGCACAGAAACTCTAGAATTTATAGCCTCTTTGAGCTCACCCTTTCCCGGTCATATTGTCTCTTTTGACTATCAAACAATCAACGGCAGTGCAAAAAATATTTTAGATTATACGGCTTCTTTTGCAAGAGTTAGCATAAGTGCTGGTGATAGCACTACAGCTATTGCTATTGTTATTCGTAATGATAGCCTCATAGAAGACGACGAGAGCTTTGATTTAGTGATTGCTAACCCCACTAATGCTAATATAGACAAACCTAGTGCTACAGCTACCATCAAAAACGACGATTTACCAAGCTTGTCTATCACAGGTAGCTCTGTAGAAGAAGAAGCAGGAAGCTTGCGATTTATAGTTCGCTTGAGCGTGCCCTTTTTAAGCACTGATGTCTTTTTTGATTACGAAACAATCTCTGGTAGCGCTAGTGCGCCCTCTGATTATACTAGTGATTCTGGGAGAGCTAGCATACCGGCTGGTAGTAGTACCGCTGAGATTTTTATTGATATTGTTAACGATGGCGTAAATGAAGGAGATGAGGTTTTTAGCCTCAAGCTGAGCAACCCCGTCAATGCTACTATTAGCAAAGCAAGTGCTCTAGGTATTATAGAAGGCGAAATACCTAGTTTGTTTATAGCAGACGCTACTGCTCTTGAGAGCGAGCAAGTGCTACGATTTGCAGTTACTTTGAGTAATACTTTTCGTAGGGAGCTATTCGTTGACTACAAAACAATTGCAATTAGTGCCAGCAATGACATAGATTACAAAGGCGTTGTTGCTCAAACCATCATTATATCACAGGGAGACACTACCGCTGAGATTATGATTGATATTAGCAATGATACCAGCATTGAGAACGACGAGAATTTTTTTGTAGTAATTAGCACTAATGAGCCGACTGCAGATATTAGCATTAGTAGGGAGCAGGCAACAGGCACCATTGTCAACGATGATTTACCAGTGCTTTCTATTGCTAATGTTACTACCCTAGAGAATGCAGGTAGCCTAGAGTTTGTAGCCTCCTTGAGTGCACCTTTTCCCGGTCATCTGGTCTCCTTTGATTATGAAACGCTGAGTGGCAGTGCTAGCGCAGACTTGGATTATAGCTCTTTACTGACAACTGCTAATATATACTCTGGGGATACTACCGCTTTGATTAGCATTAACATTCTAGACGATAACCTCATAGAAGACGACGAAACCTTTGATTTAGTGATTAGCAATCTTGTCAATGCCACTATCAACACGCCTAGAGCTACAGCTACCATCAAAATCGACGAGCTACCAAGCCTAACTATCACAGACGCCACAGCTTTTGAGGGCGATAGACAAATAAAATTTAGCGTTAGCTTGAGTGTGCCCTTTCTGAGAGCTGATGTTTCCTTTGATTACGCCACAATCGCTGGTAGTGCTAGTGCAGACTCTGATTATACTAGTGACTTTGGTAGCGCTAGCATATCAGCGGGTGACACTACCGCTGAGCTTTTTATTGAGCTGATTGATGATGCCCTTGTAGAAGACGCTGAGACTTTTTATGTGGTGCTGAGCAACCCCGTTAATGCTACTATAGACGAAAACAAAGACAGAGCTACTGCTACTATTCGCATAGACGAGCTACCAAGCTTGTCTATCATAGACACTGCAGCTATTGAGAGTGAGGGGAGCATCAAATTTATAGCTCGTTTAAATGTGCCCTTTCCCGGTCATCTTGTATCTTTTGACTACGCCACACTAGCGGGCAGTGCTAGTGCCACCTCTGATTATACTAGTGATTTTGGTAGCGCTAGCATACCAGCAGGCGATACTACCACTGAGATTGCTATTACTATTAACAATGATAGCCTGATAGAAGACGACGAAACCTTTGATTTAGTAATTAGCAACCCTACTAATGCCACTATAGACAGAGCAAGAGCCACAGCTACTATCAAAATAGACGATTTACCAATTTTATCTATCACAGACGCCACTGCTTTTGAGAGCGATAGACAAATGAAATTTAGCCTTAGCTTGAGTGTGCCCTTTCTGAGAGCTGATGTTTCCTTTGATTACGCCACAATCGCTGGTAGTGCTAGTGCAAACTTTGATTATACTAGTGACTTTGGCAGCGCTAGCATATCAGCGGGTGACACTACCGCTGAGCTTTTTATTGAGCTGATTGATGATATGCTCGTAGAAGACCCTGAGACTTTTTATGTGGTACTGAGCAACCTTATCAATGCTACTATAGACGAAAACAAAGACAGAGCTACTGCTACTATTCAAATAGACGAGTTACCAAGCTTGTCTATCGCAAACGCCACTGCTTTTGAGGATGCAGGTAGTATCAAATTTACCGTTACCTTGAACCCCTCTTTTGCTAGCACCGATGTATCTTTTGACTATAAAACTCTAGCAGGCAGTGCTAGTGCTACCTCTGATTATACTAGTGTCTCTAGCACTGCTAGCATCCTAGCGGGCGATACTACTACTGAGCTTTCTATTACTATTACAGATGATAGCACCACAGAAGACCCTGAGATTTTTTATGTTATGCTGAGCAACCCCACTAATGCGACTATAGACATAGCAAGAGCTACAGCTACCATCAAAAACGACGATTTACCAAGCTTGTCTATCGCAAATGCCGCTGCTAGTGAGGATGCAGGTAGTATCAAATTTACCGTTACCTTGAACCACTCTTTTCGTAGCACCGATGTATCTTTTGACTATGAAACTCTAGCAGCTAGCGCTAGTGCTACCTCTGATTATACTAGTGCTTCTAGGAGAGCTAGCATACCAGCGGGCGATACTACTACTGAGATTACTATTACTATTACACCTGATGACTCTATAGAAGACCCTGAGAGCTTTTTTCTAACAATTAGCAACCCCACTAATGCCACTATAGACAGAGCGAGAGCCACAGGAACTATCAAAATAGACGATTATCCAATTTTATCTATCACAGACGCCACTGCTCGTGAGGGTACAAATATGCAATTTAGCGTTAGCTTGAGTAAGGCTTTCGCTAACACAGATGTTTCATTTTATTATGAAACAATACCTATCACTACTAGTGCAGACGAAGATTATATGAGCTCTTCTGGAACCAAGATTATCAGAGCTACAGATACTACTACAACTATTACTATTGAGATTAACAGCGATAACCTTATAGAAGGCGATGAGTTTGTTGATGTCAGGCTTAGCAGCCTCGTCAATGCTACTATCAAAGGCGGCGATGCTAGAGGTACCATAGAAGGACAAATAGCAAGTCTATCTATTGCTAACAGCTCTGTAGTAGAGGGCGCAGGACCTATAAAATTTATAGTGCGCCTCAGCAAAACCCTTGGGCGAGATATATCTTTTAGTTATCAAACAACTTCTGGTAGCGCTACGAGTACTATGGATTATCTAGGCAATCCTCAAACTCTGATGATAGACGCTGGCGAAAATCAACAAACTATTTTTATTGATATTAGTGATGATAGCCTCATAGAAGACGATGAGACCTTTGATATCACGATTAGTACCACTGAACCACCTGCCGAGCTGAGAATTAGCAAAAAAAGTGCTATAGGTACTATCAAAATAGACGATTTACCAAGCCTATCTATCACAGATGCCACTGCTGTTGAGAACGCAGAGAGTATCAAATTTACCGTTACCTTAAACCCTTCTTTTCGTAGCACTGAGGTGTCTTTTAATTATCAAACGCTTAGGGGCAGTGCTAGTGCAGCTGATTACACAGAAGTTACTGCTAGTTCTATGACTACCGCTAGCATACTTGGGGGCGACACTACCGCTGAAATTGTTATTTTTATTGAAGATGATAACTTCGTAGAAGACGACGAAACCTTTGATTTAGTAATTACTAACCCTACTAATGCCACTATAGACAGAGCAAGAGCTACAGCTACTATCAAAATAGACGATTTACCAACATTGTCTGTAGCAGATACTAGCGCTCTTGAGAGTGAGCGAACTATGCAATTTATAGTTTCTTTGAGTGCTCCTTTTCCCGGTAATATTGTCTCTTTTGGCTACCAAACAATAGCAGGTAGCGCTAGTGTAGACAGAGACTATTATACTAGTGCTTTTGATGCTACTAGCATCCCAGCCGATAGCACTAGCATCAGTATTTTGATTGATATTAGCGATGATAGCCTCATAGAAGACGACGAGACCTTTGATTTAGTGATTTTTAGCCTCATCAATGCCACTACAGGTGATATCAGAGCCACTGCTACTATCAAAATAGACGATTTACCAATTTTATCTATCACAGACGCTAGCGCTGTGGAGAATGAAAAACTCATCAAATTTACTGTGCGTTTGAGCGAAGCTTTTAGCCGCACTGATGTTTTCTTTGATTATAAAACTGCAGCCGTTTTTGATTTCATAACTGAAGACTTTAGTGCCAAAAACAGCATTGATTATACTGGGGTTTCTAGCAGGACTAGCATACCAGCGGGCGATACTACTACTGAGATTTCTATTATTATTGAAGATGATGACTTCGTAGAAGACGACGAGAGATTTTTTCTAACAATTAGCAACCCCACTAATGCCACTATAGACGAAAACGCAGCAAGAGCCACAGGAACTATCAAAATAGACGATTTACCAATTTTATCTGTAGCAGACGCTAGCGCTCTTGAGAGTGAGCCAGCTATGCAATTTAAAGTCTCTTTGAGCGAGGCTTTTCCCGGCAATGATGTCTCCTTTGACTACCAAACACTAGCGGGCAGTGCCAGTAGTGACCGAGACTATGACTATTCTGCTACTAGTGTTACTATTAAAGGTGGTGATACTAGTATTAAGATTGCTATTGTTATCAATAATGATGAGCTCGTAGAAGACGACGAAACCTTTTTGCTAGTAATTAGCAACCCCGTTAATGCCACTATAGACAAAAACGCAGCAAGTGCCACAGGAACTATCAAAATAGACGATTATCCAATTTTATCTATCACAGACGCTAGCGCTGTGGAGAATGAAAAACTCATCAAATTTACCGTTACCTTGAATTTTCCTTTTCCCGGCAACGATGTCTCCTTTGACTATAAAACAATCGCGGGCAGTGCTACTGCTACTATTGACTATACTAGTGCTTTTGGTACTGCTAGCATCCCAGCTGATAGCACTAGTATCAGTATTTTGATTGATATTAGCGATGATAGCCTCGTAGAAGACGATGAGAACTTTTTACTAGTCATTAGCAACCCCGTCAATGCCACTCTAGACGAAAACGCAGCAAGTGCTACAGGAACTATCAAAATAGACGATTTACCAAGCTTATCTATCACAGACGCTAGCACTCTTGAGAGTGAAAGTTTGGAGTTTACCGTTACCTTGAGTGCTCCTTTTCCCGGCAACGATGTCTCTTTTGACTACCAAACAATCGCGGGCAGTGCTACTGCTACTATTGACTATACTAGTGTCTTTGATACTACTAGCATCCCAGCTGATAGCACTAGTATCAGTATTTTGATTGATATTATAGATGATAACCTCATAGAAGACGATGAAACCTTTGATTTAGTAATTACTAAAGCCAATAATGCTACTCTAGACGAAAACGCAGCAAGAGCCACAGGAACTATTCAAATAGACGATTTACCAAGCTTATCTATCGCAGACGCTAGTGCTTTTGAGGATGCTGCAGGAAGCATAGAATTTGTAGTTACTTTAGCTACCACCTCTGATAGTCCAACTTTTTTTGATTATGAAACGCTAAGCGGCAGCGCTAGTGCCAACATTGATTATAACACTGTTTCTGGGACAGACACTATAGCCCCTAGAGGAAATCAGATAAGTATTTTTATTTTCATTGTTGCTGATGACGAAGTAGAATTAGACGAGAGCTTTGATTTAGTAATTACCTATCCCTCATCAAATGTTGTAATTACTAGAGCCACTGTTACTATCAAAAACGATGATTTTCCAACATTGTCTATCGCAGCTAGCTCTGCGGAAGAAGACGCAGTAACAATGGAATTTACCGTTAGCTTAAGCGAGCCTTTTGGCAATGTTGCTTTTGATTATCACACAGAAGCAGGTAGCGCTACATCTGGCGACGATTACACAGGTGTGAGCGCTACTAATCCTATGAGGATGAGCGTACCAGCTAATGAGACTGAAGCAGTTATTTCTATTAGAATTATTAACGATGATGACCTAGAAGGCGACGAGAGCTTTGATGTTATCATTAGCAACCCCGTCAATGCCACTATAGACATAGCTAGAGCCACAGGTACTATTTTAGAAGATGATTTTCCAACATTGTCTATCGCAGACGCTACTGCCCTAGAGGATGCAGGAATTATGGAATTTGTAGTTAGCTTGAGTGCAGCTTTTCCTGGGCGTGATTTATCTTTTAATTATAAAACAATCAACACTGGTACTGCTAGAGTAGGCACAAGCTGGACTAACAAAATAGCTGACTGGTCTCCAAGGGAGCACCACACCTCTTTAGTATTTGATGATAAAATCTGGGTACTAGGTGGCTCTGATGGCAACAATCTAGATGATGTGTGGTCTTCTGCTAATGGTAGAGACTGGACTAACCTAGCAGCAGCAGACCACTGGTCTGCTAGAAGCTCTCATAGCTCGCTGGTACACAAAGACAAAATCTGGGTACTAGGCGGCGCTCTAGCTGGTGAGACAACTACAAACGATGTGTGGTTTTCTACTAGTGGCACACAATGGGACACCGGCGCAAGTTACCGCTGGTCTCCAAGAGAATCTCATACTTCGGTGGTATTTAAGAATCAAATGTGGACGCTAGGAGGCGCTCTAGCTGATGGGACAACTACAAACGATGTGTGGACTTCTACCAACGACATAAGATGGATTGATGTAGGAGCAACGAACCACTGGTCTCCAAGAAAGGGGCATAGCTCGGTGGTCTTTGACGATAAAATCTGGGTACTAGGTGGCTCTGATGGTAGCAACTACAATAATGAGGTGTGGGATTCTACCAATGGTATAGCTTGGACTAACCTAGGAGCAACAAACCACTGGTCTGCTAGGCAGGAGCATAGCTCAGTAGTCTATGGCGGTAAAATGTGGGTACTAGGAGGCGCCTTGAGCGATGAAACAACTACAAACGATGCGTGGTATTCTGCCGATGGCATAACTTGGACGCCAACTACTAAATTTGATGATTCAATAGCTAGCAGACGAGCACATACCTCAGTGGTCTTTGATGGTCAAATCTGGGTACTAGGTGGTAGGACGCCGACAGGAATTACAGATTCTGTATATTTTACCTCTAGTTTTCCAGATTATCAAACTGTTGCTAGTATGACAGGAGTTATTCCTCAAGGATCCCAGCAGACTAAAATAGCTATTACACTTTTTGCAAATAAAATCTTTGAAACACCAAATAAAGAATTCTTTGTGGATATTTTAGACCCTGATAATGCTGTTATTGTACGAGACCCGAATAATTCTTTAGCACAAACTGGTAGAGCAACAGGCACCATCGTAGAAGATGATTTACCAATTTTGTCTATTGCAGATGCTAGTGCTATTGAAGCTGATAGACAAATGGAGTTTATTGTTACTCTAACTCCAGCTTCCAATATTGCTGTTACCTTTTATTATGACACAACCGATGGCACTGCTCAGAGTATTAGCAAAGAAGAAGAAGAATTTGTTAAGAAGGGCTTTGCTAAAGATTACGAAAGTCAAAAAGGCTCTGGCACAATTAGAGCCGGCGACACTACCACTAGTATTACCATTAGCATTTTAGACGATTCAGATATAGATAACAACGAGACCTTTGATGTGATTATTACTAAAAGCACTAACGCTACTTTTGATACTGATGGCTCAAATAAAGCAACAGGTACTATTAGGAGTGGTTTTTGGCGCGAACTTACTATTACTGGTAATAAATGGAGTGCAAGGCTCAATCATACTTCGGTGGTATTTAAGAATAAAATCTGGGTGCTAGGCGGGATCGGGCTTAGGGGATTAAAAAATGATGTGTGGTCCAGTGACCTTAGCACTTGGGAGCATGTACAATCTCGTGCCGCTTGGTCTCCAAGACAAGATCATAGCTCAGTGGTCTATGAGAATAAAATGTGGGTACTAGGAGGATCAATAGCAGCAACCGTATCAGCATCAACAGACCTGATCAACGATGTGTGGTATTCTAGCGATGGCATAACTTGGACTGCAGCTACCACAGACGCCGCTTGGTCTCCAAGACAAGGGCATAGCTTAGTGCACTTTCGGGATGATATGTATGTACTAGGTGGCGCTGATGCTTCCCATAATGCTTCAGAAGGTTTTGACGATATGTGGAAGTCTAGAGATGGCATAAATTGGAGTAAGCAACAAGTTAGGAAAAGCTTTACGGGTAATTCTCGGTTTGCAGCTGTAGCATTTGCTCGAAATTATATAGCACTACTTGGCGGTGTAGCCCATACTGATAGTGCTAGCAATGGCAACGCTTTCTGGCGCTTTAGGGCTCCTTTTACTGAGTGGATTAATATAGCTACGGACATCGGAGCAAACCCCAGTGGTTTTAGTCATTTTCAGTATACTGACTCTGTATTTTTAGAAGTTATAGGTAATAGTTGCCTTGCAGCTAGATGTGGTGTTGTATATTATTTGATTGGCGGGAGGAACATTTTTGGTATTCCAGAAAAACTACGCTATATTCGTACCATTGTCGTTAATGTCGCAAGGTGGGAAGATTATGATACGGACAACTTGCCTCTAGTGGCTAATCATACTGCTGTAACACTAAACGGCAAGGTATATGTGATAGGTGGTTTAGAACAAGGTGTTGGAGTAACAAACAAAGTATGGCTTTTGGAAGACTAGGCTGGCGCCAAACAAAATCTCTTGCTTGTAACCTATGAGACTATACTAGCTTTGACGGCTGAGCAAGAGAGACTGTGAGCTAGCTAGTTTTGACGGCTGAGCAAGAGAGGCTGTCAGCTAGTTTGTGCTTTTGCTAATAAAACCTGCTAGCTCTATTAGTTTTTGTTGGCAATTTTTGTTGACAATTTTTGTTGACAATTTTTGTTGACAATTTTTGTTGACAATTTTTACTGGCAGATGTTTGGAGCAAAGATTTGAGCGATGAGGATATACTAGCTTTGACGGCTGAGCAAGAGATGCTATCAGCTAGTTTGTTCTTTTGATAATAAAATCTGCTAGCTCTATCAATTTTTGCTGGTAGATGTTTGGAGCAAAGAGTAGCAGAATTTTTTTTGCTTTTTGCTGGTACTTTTTAGCGTCTTCTAGGCAAAGCTCAAAAATTTTATAACTCTGCATTAAAAAAATAGTGCGAGCGAGCTCATCTCCTTTAGGTTTTTTTTGCAGAAATAATTTTTTTATTGTGTTTTTATCTGGGTTTTTAGCTATTTGCAATAATTTACAAAGAGGCAAAGTTATTTTTTTTTCGTAAAAGTCCTTTCCTATTGTTTTACCTGAGAGGGCTCCTTGGTAATCTAGGATGTCGTCTGTAATTTGAAATGCCATTCCCAGATATTCTCCGCAGCGGTAGAGCTCCGCTTGTATTTTTTTTTCTTGGTTAGAGATTGCTGCTCCAGATTGCATAGCAGCACCAATCAAACAAGCTGTTTTGTGGTGAATAATTTTTAGGTATTTTTTAGTTTCAACGCTATCTAATTTGTGTAGCATTTGCAAAATCTCTCCTTTGGTAATTAGTAGCACCGCCCTAGAAATGAGTTGCACTAGCTCTAAATTTTGGAGGTTGGCTAGTTGCTCAAAAGCTTTGGCTAAAATATAATCTCCAACTAGGATTGCAGACCTATTGCCCCAAATTTGATGTACTGTTTTTTGATTCCTACGATAATCAGCGTTATCTACTACATCATCGTGTATTAAGCTTGCAGTGTGAATATACTCCAAAGCACAAGCTAGCTTTTGAGTATCTTGATTGTATTTTCCAAAATAAAGGGAGCTTAAAATCATAATTGTCGGTCTTAATCTTTTGCCTCCATTGCTTAGTGTAAATCGCCCTATATTCTTAATTAGAATATGGTCTTTTTCAAATTTTTTATGGATAAATTTTTCAGTTTCTACTAGTTTACTATGTATGGGTGCTAAAATCTCTTGCAAGTTCATTTTTGTTTAGGCTAGAGCTTGTATTTTTTAAGCATAAAAAATAAATAAAAAATTTTCAATCAATTCTTAAACTTTACGCTCAATGAAACGACTCTATTATTTGCTTTTCAATCCTTTTTTTAGACTTTGTATTTTGAGTTTTCAACTCAGAGGAATGTGGAGAATCTGGCATTTTGTCTTTATGGCAATATTTGTTTTATTGCGTTATAGAAGTGCTATTTTAGCTAAAAATTTAGCAATCGCTTTTGACGACAGCTTAAACCTCAAACAAAGAAAAAAATTAAAGTATCAAGTATATCGTTTTTTAAGCTATGAAATTTGTTACTTTTTGCGGTTATCTACTATAACACCAGAGCAACTACAAGCTCGCACGAGAATTGTTGCAGACAAAGAGTGCTTAAGACTAGCTAGCAAAAAACTACCTTTGATACTACTTAGCGGGCACACGCTAGGGGTTTGGGCGGGGGTCTTATTTGCTGCTTGTTTTCGCAGAGTTTTTACCTACACTTATCACGGACCGCAAAAACAAAATTACGCAGTGTATAGCTTGTTTCAAAAACTCACAAAAATTTTTAATTTTACTTTGATACCGCAAAGCAAGAGCGATGTTTTTGCAATGAGACGAGCGCTCAAAGATAAGCATTGCCTCAGTATTGTAGGTGATTTAAATGTTATACATACTAGTACCTTTGTCAATTTTTTTGGCAAACAAGCCGCTATTGGAGAGGGTGCTTTTCGTTTAGCACTCAAAACCAAAACTCCTATTGTTTTCGCACATATCGCAGAAAATTCTAAAAAGGAGATTGTGTTTTCTCTCAAACAAATCTATGACCCGCAGCAAACTCCTGCTCCTAGTCTGCTTGAGCTAGCCTGTCGCTTTACTCAGGAGTTAGAGCAAGTTATTCGTTTGCAACCTGCTTGTTATTTTTGGGTCAATAAGCGCTGGAAAACTCGCCCCGAGGGAGACAATCAAAAAATTTATAGCTAAAAATTGCAATTTTACAATTTTGATTGGCACTCAAAACCAAAACTCCTATTGTTTTCGCGCATATCACAGAAAATTCTAAAAGAGAGATTGTTTTCGTACATATCGCAGAAAATTCTAAAAGAGAGATTGTGTTTTCTCTTATAGCTAAAAATTACAATTTTACAATTTTGAGACGAGTATTTTTTGCTTATTTACGATAAAAATAGTTTGATTTTATTTTTATTTTGTGCTAGTCTAGGGTTGTGTAATTCGTTTTATAATCGTGAAGATCAACCTCAAACCACTAGTAGTAGCCTTAATTTTTGTAGCTTCTATCTACACTTTGTCTAAGTCTTTTAATTTTAAAAGTGGCGCTACAGAAATTTACTATAGCAGTTTTCTACAAGAGGTAGAAAATCAAAATGTTACTAAGGTAAGTATTAAAGGTGATAAAATTGAAGGTCATTTTACAGACGGTAGAAAATTTTTTGTTTATAGCTCTTTTGATGATAATGTGATTGCTAGCTTACTAGACAATCGCTCTGAGATAGAAGTCAAGGAGTATAAAACAATCCCTTGGTATTTTAGTTTATTACTGCACTGGGGACCTTTATTATTTTTGATTGGAATTTGGGTTTTTATGATGAAACAATCCTCTAGTGGCGCTAGTATGATTTTTTCTGTGGGTAAATCTAAAGCCAAGTTGCTAGACAAGTTAAACAAACCAAAAATTAGTTTTGCCGATGTTGCGGGCTCAGAGGAAGTCAAAGAAGAGGTTACAGAAGTAGTAGAGTTTTTACGCTCTCCCAAGCAATACTCTGATGTTGGAGGAAAAATACCAAAAGGTATTTTATTAGTAGGAGCGCCGGGCACAGGCAAAACCCTACTTGCAAAGGCTATTGCCGGTGAGTCTCAAGTACCTTTTTTTAGCATTGCAGGCTCAGAGTTTGTAGAAATGTTTGTGGGGGTAGGAGCTAGCCGCGTTAGAGATATGTTTCGTAAAGCTAAAGCGCATGCTCCTTGCATAGTTTTTATCGATGAAATTGACGCTGTCGGCAGACAAAGAGGTACGGGTTTAGGTGGCGGACACGATGAGAGGGAGCAAACCCTCAATCAGCTACTCAACGAGTTAGATGGCTTTGAAACCAACAAAGGAATTATTGTGATAGCTGCTACTAATCGCGTAGATATTTTAGATAAAGCTTTGCTTCGCCCGGGCAGGTTTGATAGGCAGGTTTATATTCCCCTACCAGATATTTTGTCTAGGAAAGCTATTCTCGCGGTACACGCTAACAAAATACAGTTATCCAAAAAAGTAGATTTAAATAATGTAGCAAAAATTACTCAAGGTTTTAGTGGGGCAGAGCTAGCCAACCTTTTAAATGAAGCAGCTCTCAAAGCTGTCAAGGATCAACAGCTAGAAGTTACTCAGGAGCATTTAGATTACGCTAGAGATAAAATTACCATAGGTCTCAAGAGAAAATCTGTGACCCTCACCAAAGCAGCAATCAAAAGTATTGCTTATCACGAGGCAGGGCACGCTCTAGTTAATTCTCTACTCAAAAAAACAGACCCTATTCACAAAATTACTATTGCTGCTATGGGGAACAATCTAGGTATTACAACTAATTTACCAGAGAAAGATTGCTATAATTACAGCAAGGAAAAACTAGAAGATTATATTACAGTTGCTATGGGAGGCAAGGCTTCTGAGGAGATTGTTTTTAAAGCTGTGAGCTCGGGGGCGGAAGGAGATTTAAAACGAGCAACTAGTATGGCTTATAATATGGTTTGCAAATGGGGTATGAGTAAAACTATTGGTCCTATGTCTGTGGAGCTAGGTAACGATGGGGGTTTTATGAGTTATTACGAATCAAATACCATCTCTGATGATTTAAGGAATAAAATAGATTATGACGCTTTAAGTATCTTAAAGACATGCTATCAAACAGCTAAAAATATACTCGTAGAAAATAGAAATAAATTAGACGCTATTGCTAAAAAACTTTTAGAAAAAGAAGTTTTAACAGGCACGGAGTTAAAAAAAATTATCCAATCAAATTAGTTATGCAAAGCATTTTTTCTTTGTTTTCGAGAAAACTTATCACTCGTGCAGCAGGGTTTGTGGCAAATAAAAAGTTACCTCCTGCGCTCTTACAAAGTTTTATTGATTTTTATTGTTATTTATACAAAGTAGATTTAACGCAATCAAAAGGCAAACAAGTAGATTTTAAAACATTTAATGAATTTTTTACTCGTGATATTGATTTTACTAAAAGAAAAGTCAACCGCAGCGCCAACGCTGTAGTTTCACCAGTTGACGGCACTATTGTGCGTTGTGGCGCAATTAAAAAAGATGCTTTTTATAGCGCTAAAGGCGTAGATTTTCGTCTAGCAGAGCTACTAGGTCAGCAAAATGCAAAATTTTTTTTTGATGGCTATTATATTGCTATTTATTTAAGCCCCGCTGACCATCATCGTATTTATGCACCATTTGATGGAGAAATTTTTAATTTTAGCTATTTTGATGGCAAATTATTACCTGTCAATGCTTTAGGGCTCAAACTTTTTCCTAAACTTTTTTGTATTAACGAAAGATTGCTGAGTTTAATGAGAGATAAAAAGCAAAAATTTACTGTAGGAATTTTAAAAATTGGTGCTACCCTTGTTGGCGGCATTGCTACAAAGTACCCTTCTATAGCTAAATTCCATTTGACACAGTCTCAGCTTTTCTCTCCTGTTGAGCCTGTTTTTGAGGTTAAAAAGGCTAGTGAGATTGCAAGTTTTGAACTTGGTAGTATGGTTTTTTTACTTTTCTCAAAAGGGCAGTTTGTCCCTGATACTCTTGCTGCTACTCAAAAACTGAAAGTAGGGCAAAAAATAGGTTCTTTTTTATCTAATCAAAAATAATCAATGGTAGAAGTCAAAGCAATTTGTAAAAATTTTGGAAATTTTATAGCAGTCGATAATGTTAGTTTTGATATTAAGCCCGGGGATATACTAGGTTTTCTAGGTCCTAATGGGGCTGGTAAATCTACAACTATGAAAATGTTGAGTGGGTATCTTTTGCCTACAAGTGGTACGGCTTTTATAAAAGGCAAAGAAATTACAAGGTTAGCAACTAGAAAATTTATTGGCTACCTCCCAGAGACAGTCCCTCTTTACAAGGATATGAAGGTCAAAGAATTTTTACAATTTATCGCTAGTATTCGCAAAATACCTAGTGCAAAGATGCGAATTAAAGAAATTGTAGAGCTAACTTTTTTAGCAGATGTTGTCAATCAAAATATAGGCACCTTGTCTAAGGGTTATCGTCAAAGGATTGGCTTTGCGCAAGCTATTATTCACGACCCACCTGTTTTAATTCTTGATGAGCCCACCGATGGACTAGACCCTAATCAAAAACAAGAAGTGCGTAATATTATTACTTCTTTGAGCAAGGACAAAGCAATTATTTTGTCTACGCATATTTTAGAAGAGATGGAAGCTATTTGTAACCGTGTAATTATTTTGCATCAAGGTAAAATTATTGTAAACACCACCCCTGCAAAACTTTTAGCACAATCTCCAAACTACCATCATATTCATCTTTTTTTTCTACTCAAACAACCAAAAAGCTTAAAAGATGATTTGAGTAAAATAGCTGGGGTAGAAGAAATTATTTACAAAACCCCTACTGAGTTTATCGTAGTACCTAAGCCTCAAGCTAAAACCTTGTTTGCCAAAATTATAAGGTATTTAGATGGTAAAAAAATTGATTTAGCAAGTTTATCTACCAATCGAGCAAGGGCAGATGAAGTTTTTAGAAAATTAACAATGTAACAATTATGCAAACAATCTTTGCTCTTATTAAAAAAGAGCTTATCAGTTATTTTTATTCGCCAATTGCCTATGTTTTTTTGTTTGTCTTTTTACTGGCAAATGTAGGAAGCAGTTTTTATTTGGGTAATTTTTTAGAAACGAATCAAGCTAGTCTAGCAGTATTTTTTAACTTTCATCCTTGGCTTTACTTGTTTTTAATTCCCGCTATTGGTATGCGCTTGTGGGCGGAAGAAAAAAATGTAGGTACTTTAGAATTGTTATTGACCCTACCTATTCGTACTTTTGATGCAGTTTTGTCAAAGTTTCTAGCAGGTTTATTTTTTATTTTTATTGCTTTAGTGCTGACCTTTCCTATGATTTTAACTGTTGCTTATCTAGGCGAGCCAGATTATGGGTTACTTTTTGCTGGTTATCTAGGTAGCTTGCTATTGGCTAGTTGTTATCTAGCTGTTAGTTGCACTACCTCTGCGATGACTCAAAATCAAGTCATTAGTTTTGTAACTAGTGCTATCTTCAATTTTATCTTACTGATACTCGGATGGGGTGTTTTTCAACAAACTCTTGCTAATATTTTTCCGGCTACTCTAGTTGATATTATTACTTTTTTTAGTTTTAGCGAGCATTTTAGAACTATTAGCAAGGGTATTATTGACAGTCGCAGTTTGGTTTATTTTTTTAGTTTTCTAGTCTTTTTTCTTTTTCTTAACCAATTCTTTTTAGAAAAAAATAAATAATTTTATGAAACATATTTTAATTGATTTAATTACTGGAAGAAAATTTTCTTTGTTGTTATTTTTATTTGCCTTGTCTGTTTTTGTACTTGTTAATTTTATCTCCAGTCAATTTTTTTTTCGTTTAGATGTGACAGAAGAAAAACTCTACACTCTATCAAAAGGTAGTAAAAAAATCATCAAAGAATTAGAAAAACCAACTAGTTTGAAGCTCTATTTTTCTGCTGATAATACTAAAATTCCTCAATCTTATAGAAATTATGGAAAACGAGTAGAGGAATTACTGCGAGAATATGTTGCACTTAACCCTCAGATTTTATCTTTAGAAGTTTTTGACCCCAAGCCAGATTCCGATGAAGAGCAAGCAGCTAGGATTGATGGAATATCTGGGGTAGATGTTGATGGCTCTAGCTATAGGTTTTATCTTGGTTTGTCTATCGCTCAAGGAGATCAAAAAGAAGCTCTACCTTTCTTTGATATACGAAGTCAGCAATCTTTAGAATACGATATTACTAGGCGTATCTATAAGATAGACGATACACAAAAACTAAAGATTGGTATTATGAGTACTTTTGTACTAGAAGGCATACCTTTTCAGCCGAATCTCCGCTGGGGGTTTTACGAGGAGCTTTCTAAATTTTACAAAGTAGAAAGATTTTTACCTACCCATGAAATTCCAGAAGATATAGACATACTCATTGCCTTACACCCGAAGGAGCTCACACCTAATAGATTTAGTGACAACCAGGAACTTAGAAAAGACATAGAGTATGCCATAGACCAATTTTTACTTAAAAAAGGAAAAGTGATTGTTATTGTAGATCCCTTTATGCGCTCTGATGATAAATCTTTGCCGGGTACTCAAAAGTTTTTAAGTGCTAGTGATGCCCCTATTCTTTTTAATCACTGGGGGCTAGTATATGATGCTAGCTCAGTCATTGCCGAGCCGCAAAAATCTTTTGTTGTACGCACTAATACAGGCAATACTCCTTATTTTTTATGGCATAACTTTAACGAAAGCTCGTTTGCTAAAAATATTCCTGCACTAGAATCTTTAGAAAATGTATTATTTGCAGAGCCCGGTGGTTTTCATTATCAAGGGACAAATTTGGAGTTTCAACCTTTGATAACTTCTGGCATTAACACAGGTGTTTATCCTAATAGGTTAATTTTTAATAGAAATCCTAGTCAAATAAACAAGGATATTGCTCTTTCAAAAGAACAATATTTTTTTGCGGGTTTACTCAAAGGAAAATTTACCTCTGCTTTTAAAAAACGCATAGAACTTGATAAAAAAGTAGAATTTAAAAACAAACATTTATCTGACGGAGAAGGAGTGGCAATGGTAATTACAGACGCAGATTGGTTGCACGATAGTTTTAGCGTCCGTAAGTTTCAGGTCTTAAATCAGATTATTACCCAACCCTTAAATGATAATCTAGGTCTATTTTTAAATTTAGTGGAGTATATGTCTGGTGTTGATAAACTTTATGCTATTCGCTCTAGGGGTAAATTTTCTCGAGAGTTTGTCAAAATTGTAGAATTAGAAAGAAAAGCTCAAAGGGAATATAAAAAAGTAGAAACAGCTCTACAAAACGAATTAAATACTATTAGAAAACAGCTCAAAGACCTACAACCAAAAGATGGCAAGGTAGCAATCACTAAAGCACAGCTACAACAAATTAAAGATTTTAAACAACAAGAAAAACAAACCTTTGTGAAACTCAGGGAAATTAGAAAATTGCTGAGACAAGATATAGAAGCTCTCAAGAGTCTTTTAAAAGTTTTAAATCTGACTCTAGTACCAATTTTAGTCTTGCTCGTTGGAATTTTTGTTTTTCGTCAAAGGTACTATACAAAAAAGAAAACTCTCTAGTAAAAATTTAAGGAATTATACGCCTTAAACCCAAAAACCTTGATAAATAAGGATTTTAACTTGCATAGCTATCAAACAAACAAGATAAAAAACGCATATCAAAAGCAATATCTGCTTTTAAATTTATGCAATAATTTTTAATAGCAGAAAAAGCTAGGAAATATTTAGCAATAAAACTTTGGAGCAGTCAGCCTAGATGTGTCTATTGTTGTAAACAAGACAAACAAAAACGAGTTTGGATTGACATTGCAAAGAAAGAATTATATAAATGCTTTGATAAAATTAGTTATTTATTGTACCTATCAAAAATAATACAAACTCCTATCTTTATTAGGTGTTTTAAAACAAATATGAAAAATCAAAAATGAAAAAGGTTTACACTGCTTCGCATATAGCAAATTATTTTATTGAAAATCAAGATAGCGATATGTCTAATATTAAATTAAATAAATTAGTTTATATTGCTTATGGCGTGGCGTTAGCTAGTTATAATAGAGAATTGTTTCACGAAGGAATACTAGCTTGGAGATTAGGTCCAGTTATTCCTTCTGTTTACCACGAGTTTAAAAAATATGGTTACGGACGAGTTAAAGATTATTCTTATTTTTTGGAACCAATGACAGAAAAAAAAGTAAAACTCCAAATAGATGACCAGGATGATCAAGTTAAACAAGTGCTAGAGGTTGTAAATCGAGTTTATGGCGGTATGTCTATTGGCGAATTAATAAATAAAACACACAATAAAGATACCCCGTGGAGCAAAGTTTACAAAGATAATGTCTATGAAATTGAGATTGAGCAAAATGAGATTAAAGAATACTATAAAAAATTTATTGTTATGAGTAAATGAAAATAACAGGTATTGAGGCAAACAAAGAAGGAGAAACCGATGAGTTTAAACTTACGCTAAAAGTCAAATATCAAAATATAATCTATAAAAACAAGAGCTTCATTCATCGTGCTATTACTTTTCTAGTAATATTTTTAGTGTTTATATATGGAGCTTTGATTTTTTATTTTACTTCTGTTACTGCATTTCCTAAACTCCAGGAATGGTTCAATATTACAAATGATGCAAGAAATGAAATAAAAGAAATAATTATCAATGTTTCTGCTTTTGTCGCTGGCGGTATTATGGGTAGAATTTTTTTAGGGTATTTCTCAAATAAAATAGAATAAAATTTTATTTTTTTAAGTGTATAATTCTCAAAATTTATTGCTATTGTTAAAAGATTTTTTTACTAATCACACAACCCAAGAATAATATGGATGACCTCAAAATTTATTACGAGAAAGATAGCGACCTATCTCTCATTAGCAACAAAAAAATAGCTATTATTGGCTATGGTAGTCAAGGACATGCGCATGCTCTAAATTTACAACATAGCAAAATGCAGGTAGTTGTCGGACTTAGAGAAAATTCTAGCTCCAAGAAGGCAGCAGAGGCTGAAGGTTTACAGGTAATGTCTGTAGCACAAGCAGCTCAATGGGCTGATATTATAATGATGCTCACACCCGACCAGGACCAAAAATCAATTTATAATAAGAGTATAGCGCCCTATTTAGTAAAGGGGAATATTCTTTGTGTAGCTCATGGGTTTTCGATTCACTTTAAGCAAGTTATACCACCTACCGATATAGATGTAATTATGATTGCACCAAAAGGACCAGGGCATTTAGTACGCCGCACTTACCTTGAGGGTAGTGGAGTACCTTGTCTAATTGCTGTTTATCAAGACCAATCTCACAAGGCACAAGAATATGCTTTAGCTTGGTCTGCGGCTATTGGAGGTGCTAGGGCGGGGGTGATTTTGACGACTTTTAAAGATGAAACAGAAACAGATTTATTCGGCGAACAAGTCGTGCTTTGTGGCGGGGTTGCAGAGTTAATTCGTGCGGGGTTTGATACATTAGTAGAGGCTGGTTATCCTGCTCATATAGCTTACTTTGAGTGCTTGCACGAGATGAAACTTATTGTAGATTTAATGTACGAGGGCGGAATTTCTAAAATGAATTATTCTATATCAGATACAGCAGAATATGGGGGAATGAGACGCGCTAGTGAAGTTATTGGCAAAGAATCTCGCCTAGCTATGAAACATATTTTGACTAAAATTCAAGACGGCTCTTTTGCTAAAGAATGGATTGCAGAAAACGAATCTGGAGCAGCAAAGTTTCAAGCAATGAGAAAAAAAGATGCTAATCACCCTATAGAGCAAGTTGGAAAAAAATTAAGAAAAATGTTTTCTTGGCTTGCAAAATAAAGTGCAAAAAAAAATAGTTTTATTAGAGGGTGATGGCATAGGTCCAGAGGTTGTGAGGCAAGCAGCGAAGGTTTTGCGTCTCTTAGCCAAGCAAGAAAATATTGTGCTAGACTTAGAAAAAGCACTAATTGGCGGAGCTGCTTATGAGCAAACTGGCAAGCCAGACCCAGATGAAACTATTGAACTTTGCAAAACAGCAGATGCGGTAATTTTGGGTGCTGTAGGTGGACTAAAATGGGATAATTTAGCAAGACATCTAAGACCCGAGAAAGGTTTGTTGCGACTAAGGTATGATTTGGGGCTTTTTGCTAACCTACGACCAGCTAAAATTTACGCTCAACTAGTAGCTGCTTCGTCTCTCAAACAAGAAGTTATAGAAGGAGTAGATTTAATGGTAGTACGCGAGTTAACAGGAGGGCTTTATTTTGGGGAGCCTCGCGGTGTTACAAACTCGCTAAAGGGCAGAAGAGCTTTGAATACTATGGTTTATGACGAGCAAGAAATTCGTAGAATTATCAAAAATGCTTTTGAGATTGCGAAAATTAGAGGCAACAAACTTTGCTCTGTAGATAAAGCTAATGTTTTAGAAGTTAGCGGTCTCTGGAGAGAAGTTGCCAAAGAACTCAGTGAGGATTATAAGCAGGTTGAGCTTTCACATCTTTATGTAGACAATGCTATAATGCAGTTAATTTATCACCCGAGACAGTTTGATACTATAGTTACAGAAAATATGTTTGGTGATATTTTGAGCGATGCGAGCGCTATGATTACAGGCTCTATTGGTATGCTACCGAGTGCTAGCATAGGAGAAAAATATAGTTTGTACGAGCCTGTGCATGGTAGTGCTCCAGACCTTGTGGGCAAAGACAAAGCCAACCCGCTCGCTTGTATTTTATCTGTTGGTATGATGTTTCATTATACTTTCAAAATGCCAGCTGTCAATCGCAGGATTGAAACGGCAGTGGGGCAAATACTAGCCGACTACCGCACTTTTGATTTAATGCAAGATGGCAAAAAATTGGTTGGTTGTCAAGAAATGGGTGATTTAGTGCTACAAAAATTAACCTAGCTATTTTGTCAAAGTAGCAGATTGGCAAAGTTTATACTTTCAAAATACTAACTATCAATCGCAGGAGAGAAACGGCAGTAGGCAATACTAGCCGACTACCGCACTTTTGATTTAATGCAAGATGACAAAAAATTGATATAAATTTTGTATCAAAGTAGCAGATTGCAAAAATTTTGCTATTTTGTCAAAGCAGGTTAGTATAGCTTTATCTAGGAGATGCTAACTAGCTTATGGCAAAAACTATCTATCTATTAGACTCTGATGAAGCTCAAAAAAAATCATATTACAGCTCAACCTTTTTTATTTAAATTCCAAATATCCGAGCTTGAGCAGGATCAACTAACTATAGATACTACAGGAAAAATAGCCCTTGCTTGCGATGGTAAAATTCACAAACTAAACGAAGATAAGTTTTTACTACAAGGTAATTATAGCACTTCTTTTGCTACTGATTGTCACTATTGCTCAACAAACTTTATGTTTGAAGCTCATCAAAACTTCCAGCTTTTGTTATTGCCACAAACAATGTTGAGGCAACAAATTGTAACAAATGCTGACAATAAATTAGATGTAGATTATTACGAAACAGAAGAAATCAATCTAGCTCATTATTTTCAGCGTCAGTTTCTACTAGAGCTACCTTTTTCTATCAAATGCCAAAAAAATTGTCAAGGAGTTTGCTTTCAGTGCGGCTCAGATTTAAATCAAGCAACTTGCGATTGTCAAAAAAGCACTGTTTATAGGCCGTTTGCAGAGTATTTTAAGCGTCAATGAGGTTGCAAATTGCAAAAAGAATTACTTTAATTTTTTGCTTTTTAATTTTTTGCTTTTTGCAAAGCTCTAGAGCTAGTGTACTAGTTGCTGCTGCTGCTAGTCTCCAAGTCGCCCTAGATGAAATTATAGCTGATTATCAAACAAAAAATTTACGCAAAGCAGAGCTATATACTGCTGCATCTGGGGTACTAGCAAGACAAATATCTTGGGGGGCTAGGGTCAATATTTTTATTAGCGCTAATAGCCAGTGGGTTAATTTTTTAGCAGATAAAAATTTATTAGACCTACAAAATATTTATGTTTTAGGGTTCAATCGGCTAGTTGTAGTCAAAAATTGTAGCAACAAACAAACAAATTTACTAGCTGCTAAAAAAATAGCAGTAGGAGATTTTGCCTATGTTCCTGTTGGAATTTATGCTAAAAATTACCTGCAAAGAGCAGGGCTTTTAGCAAATATGAAACAACGATTGGTGTTTACAAGTAATGAAAACCAAGCAGTTCAGTATATTCGCAAAGATTTACTAGATATGGCTTTTGTCTATTTTTCTTCTTTGAAAACCTACAAAAAATTATGCTTGGTATCAGATATTAGTAGCAATCTCTCGGGTAAAATTGCTTATCAAATGGCGGTTGTGAGTTCTGCGAGCAATGAAGCAACATTGTTGTTTGTAGAGTTTTTGAGGAGTAAAAATTCTTTGTTAATTTTGCAGAAATATGGAGTTGCCCCAAACTGGGAGATAATGCTTGACAATTAAATAATTTTTCTCTAAACTCCTATTTAAGTGATTGTTTATCTATTATAAGATGCCTACATTAAGTCAATTAGTTAGAAAAAATAGGAAGGCTAAAGGTGCTAAAAATAAAACTCCAGCTCTCAAAGCGTCTCCTCAAAAAAGAGGTGTTTGTACTAAAGTTTATACAACTACTCCTAAAAAACCAAATTCTGCATTAAGAAAGGTTGCTAGGGTTGCCTTGACTAGTGGATACGAGGTTACCGCTTATATTCCCGGTATTGGACATAATTTACAAGAGCACTCTGTAGTTTTAGTAAGAGGTGGCAGAGTCAAAGATTTACCTGGTGTTCGTTATCATGTAGTAAGGGGCACAAGAGACACAGAGGGCACAAAAAATAGAAAGCAAGGGCGCTCTAAATATGGAACTAGAATAGAAAAATAAAATGTCAAGAAGAAGAGCAGCGCTCAAAAGAAAAATATTACCAGACCCTATTTATCAAGAGGAGGTTGTTGCAAAATTTATTAACTGTTTGATGGAAAGAGGCAAAAAAACTATAGCACAGAAAATTTTTTATGTTTCTCTAGAAATAGCTCAAAAGAAAAGCAAGGAGCCTGAAATTATTAAAATTTTACATACCGCATTGAATAATGTTAAACCTCAGTTTGAAGTTAAATCTAGGAGGGTTGGGGGTAGCACTTATAGAGTGCCAATGGAAGTTAGACATGTTAGAAAACAGGCACTAGCAATTCGTTGGCTTATTGATGCGGCTAAAGCTAGGAATGGAAAATCTATGATTCAAAAATTATCTTCGGAGTTATTGGACGCTTACAATAACAAAGGAGGTGCTATCAAAAAGAAAGAAGAAGTGCATAAAACAGCAGAAGCCAATAGAGCTTTTTATCACTTTGCATGGCATGGACGCTGAGTTTTTGCGAAATGTAGGCGTTGTAGCCCATATTGATGCAGGAAAAACCACCACAACCGAAAGGTTTCTTTATTATTCAGGAAAGACACACAAGCTAGGGGAAGTCCACGAGGGTACTGCTACTATGGATTGGATGGAGCAAGAGCAAGAAAGGGGCATCACTATTAGCTCTGCTGCTACGCAGTGCACTTGGAAAAGGGCAGAGCAAAATTATTCTATAAATATTATTGATACGCCGGGTCATATTGACTTTGGTATTGAAGTTGAAAGAAGTCTGCGAGTACTAGACGGAGTGATTGTGGTGCTTTGTGGTGTAGCTGGAGTGCAACCTCAAACCGAAACTGTTTGGAAGCAAACAGAAAAATTTTTTATTCCTAAAATTATTTTTGTTAACAAAATGGATAGAATTGGTGCAGATTTTTCGTCAACTATTCAAGAATTAAAAGAAACTTTTTGTGTAAAACTTGCCTGTCTTAATTTTCCGATGAGAGTAGCAGATAAATTGATTGGTGTGATTGATTTATTAAAAATGAAAGCTATTTTTTATGACGAAGATTCTTTAGGTCGTAATTATCAAATCAAAGAGATACCTCAAAGCTATCAAAAACAGGCAAGGCAAAAAAAAGAAGAGTTATTAGACCAGCTATCTTTGGTAGATGATTCTATTTTAGAAAGCTTAATTGCTAGAGCAGATACTACAGATGTTGCAGAGTTTGACGAGCTTATCAGCGAGGCACAAATAAAAAAAGCGATTCGCAAGGGTACCTTGAGCCAGAAGTTACTGCCTGTGTTTTGTGGCTCGGCTTTTAAAAACATTGGCGTACAATTTTTATTAGACGCTATAGTAGATTTTTTACCATCTCCTAGAGATATAGATTATAAACAAAAAGGGATAGGCGGGAATAGTATTTTGCAACCAGATAATAAATTGCCACTAACTTCTTTGGTGTTTAAAACAGAAAAAGATAAATATTCTGGTATGCTGAGTTTTTTGAGAATTTATCAAGGGGAGCTAGAAAAAGGTAAAATATACTATCTCAATCAAGCAAGAAAAGAAAGAATAGATAATATTTATAGAATGCATGTTATCAAAAAAGAAAATATTACAAAAGCTAGCGCTGGTGAGATAGTAGCAGTGACTTTGAATAAAGCATATACTGGAGATACTCTAGCTGCTAAAGGACAATCTATTTTAGAGACTATTAAAAAATTTCAGCCGGTAGTTTCTGTTGCCATAGAGCCTGGCTCAGCGGAAGATTTAAATAAATTACACAAAGTTTTAGAATTTTTACAAATAGAAGACCCTTCGTTCCAAGCACAAATAGCTAAAGAAACAGGACAGATTTTAATTTCTGGTATGGGTGAGCTTCACTTGGAAGTTATTAAGGAAAAAATAATTAGAGAGCATAAACTCAAAATAGTTTCGGGCAAGCCGCAGGTTTCTTATAGGGAATCTATTAGCTATCAAGTTGAGGAAGAGGTAGAGATTAAAAAAACAATAGCAAAAGAAAATATTTATGCTAAGTGCAAACTTTGTTTGCAACAAATAAAAGGTGACGATTTAATTTTTGAGCAAGCTGTAGATTTTGAGCATCCACAAAAAGCAGAGATTCTGAGTAAAATAGAAGCAGCTGTCCGCATATCTGCGTTATCTGGGGTAGTTGGAGGGCATCCTGTAATTAAAATCAAGGCTATTTTGACAGGTATAGAGGTACCAGAAGGCAAGCTCAATGTTTCAATCTATGCTGTTTGTGCCTCACAGGCTTTTCGTAATTGCCTATTGAAGGCTAATAGTTTTTTGTTAAGCCCTATGATGAAATTACAAGTAGTTTGTTTTGACGATTGTCTGGGAGAAATTATTCGTGATTTAAATGCTAGAAAAGCTAAGGTTTCTGCTATAGAAGAACATAATACAGAAAGAATAGTTTTCGCTGATTTACCTTTGAGTTTTTTATTTGGATATACTACAGCGATTAGGTCTTTATCTAAGGGGCGAGCTCATTATTCTGCGGAGTTTGCCTACTACCAAAAAGATAATTAAAATCTTAGTAGTTGTCGTCTGCATAGTTTAAAAAAAAATATTTTTTAAACTAGTATTTTGTAAAAAATTAGTTTACACTCTAAAAATGTGGCTATTGTTTAACAATGCCATTGATATTTTTAATTACAATACAAAAAATACTTAAGATTTCTTAAGGATAAATTTTAACCTAACTATTTTAAGGAGAAGAGAAAAATATGGCAAAAGCTACTTTCGTAAGAAACAAAGTCCATGTAAATGTTGGCACTATTGGTCATGTTGATCATGGCAAAACAACTCTAACAGCTGGAATTACTAAGGTCCTAAGTTTTACAGGTAAAGCTCAGGCATCTGGTTATGGAGATATTGATAATGCTCCTGAAGAAAAATCAAGAGGCATTACTATTCAAACCGCCCATGTAGAATATGAAAGCGACACTAGGCATTATGCGCATGTAGATTGTCCGGGTCATGCTGATTATATTAAAAATATGATTACAGGTGCTTCTCAAATGGACGGTGCAATTTTGGTCGTATCTGCTGCAGATGGTCCTATGCCTCAAACCAAAGAGCATATATTGCTTGCCAAGCAAGTAGAGGTTCCTCATATAGTCGTTTTTTTGAATAAAACAGATCAAGTAGATGATCCAGAATTATTAGAGCTAGTTGAGGTAGAAATCAGAGAATTATTGAGTTCTTATGGATTTAAAGGAGATGAGATACCTATTGTCAAAGGCAGTGCTTTGGCTGTAGAAAAATGCGAATCTACAGACCACAATGATCCTATTTACCAACCTATTTTAGAGCTAATCAAAGCTCTAGATACATCTATACCAGAGCCAAAAAGAGAAGTAGATAAAGCCTTTTTGATGCCTGTAGAAGATGTGTTTTCTATTTCTGGTAGGGGTACTGTAGTTACAGGAAAAATTGAAAGAGGAGTAATCAATAAAGATGATGAAGTAGAGATTGTAGGCATTAGAGAGTCTCACAAAACTATTGTTACTGGGGTAGAAATGTTTCGTAAACTTTTAGACCGTGGAGAAGCAGGAGACAATGTAGGTCTATTACTTAGAGGGCTCAAAAGGGAAGAAGTAGAAAGAGGGCAAGTTTTATGCAAACCGGGCTCTATCACACCTCATACTCAATTTGAAGCAGAGATTTATGCACTAGGAAAAGATGAAGGCGGCAGGCATACACCTTTTGTGAGTAATTATCGCCCACAATTTTATTTTCGTACCACAGATGTTACAGGAGTTATTACTCTACCCAAGGGCACTGAGATGATTATGCCGGGTGACAACGCAAAAATCAATGTAGAATTGATTTCAAGTATTGCGATGGAAAATAATTTAAAATTTGCTATTAGAGAGGGCGGCAGAACTATTGGCGCTGGTAGCATCACTAAGATTATTAAGTAGTATGGCAGCGCAGAGGATACATATTAATTTTAGATCTTACGATGCTAAGCAATTAGATCATAATATCAAAAATATTATTTCTGTTGTAGAGAAAACAGGCTCAAGGGTTATAGGCCCTATTCCTTTGCCTACTAGAAAGAAGGTTTTTTGCGTGAATCGCTCTCCTCATGTGGATAAAAAATCACGAGAGCAATTTCAGTACTGTGTCCATAAAAGGTTACTGTATATAGAAGACACTACACCACATACGATGAATGCTCTAATGGCAATAGAGACTTTTCCCGGTGTAGATATAAAAATAGACGATGATATTTAATGATGGCAGTTTTAAAGAAAAAAACAATTACAGGCGAGGAGTTAGGAGAAGTTAATTTTTCTGATAAGGTTATTTTAGAGAAAGAGGCTGTCTTTGATATACAACAAAATGTGAAGCAGTATTTGGCGTCAAAACACAGAGGTACTCATAAAACAAAAACTAGGTCTGAGGTTACAGGAAGTCGTCGTAAGTTATTTCGTCAAAAGGGCACAGGCAATGCTCGTGCTGGTGACGCTAAATCTCCTCTTAGAAGACACGGAGGTGTTGCGTTTGGACCTGTAGTCCGCGAGCATAGTTTTAAGGTCAATAAAAAGATTGTTAGAAAAGCTTTTTGCTCTGTAATTTCTACTTTAATTAAAACAAACAAACTCTATGTAGTAGATGCCTTGCAATTAAAAGAGCCAAAAACAAAACAGATGCATAGAATAATGAAAAATTTAGGTTTTAAAAAGGCTCTCTTTGTAGACCAAACTTTGCAAGAAAATTTTCTATTGGCTTGCCGTAACTTACCAAATGTACTTTGCTTAAAAGATACTAGTTTGAATGTGTACGAATTGTTGAGATTTAGAAACTTGGTTATTACAGAACAATCTTTAAAAAATATTGAAGCTAGACTTTTATTACATTTATGAATAGATATAAAGTCTTAAAATCTCCCTATATAACGGAAAAGACAAACTTGCTCAAAGATACAGCGAATCAGGTTGCTTTCAAGGTAGCTGTTAAGACAAATAAAAAAGAGGTTAAGAAAGCTGTAGAACAAATATTTTCTGTAACCGTAGAAAAGGTTAGTATTGCTAATCAAAGAGGTAAATACAAGAGGATTGGAAAAAATACAGGTAAAAAACCTGATTGGAAAAAAGCTATTATTACCTTAAAAAAAGGTGATAAAATAGATATTTTTGAAGGAGCTTAAAATATATGGCAATTAAAATTTATAAACCAACAAGTGCAGGCAGACGAGGCATGAGTAGCGATGATTTTTCTGAGCTTACTAGCTCGCAACCTTTAAAATCTTTGATTGTTGGCAAGAAGCGTCTCAGTGGTAGGAATAATTTAGGCAGAATTACTACTAGACATAGAGGAGGAGGTCATAAAAAAAGATACCGCATTATTGATTTTAAGAGAGATAAAAAAGATATTGCAGGTATTATCAAAACTATTGAATATGATCCTAACCGCAACGCCTATATTTCATTGGTGTTTTATAAAGATGGAGAAAAAAAATATATTTTAACTCCTAAAAAAATTAAAGTTGGCAATGAAATCATTGCTTCTAATAAAGCAGAAATTCAAATAGGTAATTGTTTGCCTTTGAAAGAAATTCCTGTAGGAACTTTAGTTCATAATGTAGAATTGAAGCCGGGTAAAGGTGGTCAGATTGCTAGAAGCGCTGGAGCGAGTGTTAAAATCACAGCAAAAGAAAGCTCTTATGGACTAGTAAAATTAAAATCTGGAGAGATTAGAAAAATACATTTAAATTGCAATGCTACTATTGGAGAAGTGGGTAATGCTACATATAACCTCATACAATGGGGGAAGGCTGGCAGGGTAAGATGGCGTGGTATTCGTCCTACGGTCAGAGGAGTTGTAATGAATCCTGTTGATCATCCACACGGTGGTGGTGAGGGCAAGACTAGCGGAGGTAGACACCCCTGCACTCCCTGGGGTTTTCCTACAAAAGGAGCAAAAACTAGAAGAAACAAGAGGACAAACTCTATGATTGTAAGTCGTAAAAAATTATGAGTAGATCTATCAAAAAAGGACCTTTTGTAGATGGGCACCTTTTAAAAAAATGTCAGGTAGCTAAAAATTCTGGTGCTAAAAAATTGATTAAGACTTGGTCTAGAAGATCTGTAATTTTACCAGAATTTGTGGGTTTGAATATTGCAGTTCATAACGGAAAAAAATTTATACCAGTTTTTATTAGCGAAGGTGTTGTAGGGCATAAACTTGGAGAATTTTCTCCAACAAGGAATTATAGAGGTCATACTTCTAAGAGTGATAAGAGTGATAAGAGAGTAAAAAAGTAAGAATATGAAAAACAAGATTATTAGTGTTGCTAAACTTAGAAACATCAGCGTTTCTCCAACAAAAGTTAGACTTGTAGCTAATGCTATTCGTGGACAAAAGGTTGATAATGCAATTGCCTTTTTAGAAAATGTTAGAAGAGCTTCTAATATTTATTTATTGCAATTACTCAAATCTGCTATAGCTAATGCGCAACAAAAACATGCAGATACAAATGTTGATAAGTTGGTTCTACAGGAAATAAAAGTGGATAAAGGGTATGTTTTAAAAAGATTGCGTCCTAGGGCTATGGGCAGAGGGGCTCTGATTAGAAAGAGAAGCAGTCATGTTTTTATTGGATTGAGTTATTGATTATGGGACAAAAAGTTAATCCGATAGGCTTTAGATTGGGCGTTAATCAAAAATGGTTTTCTAATTGGTTTCCTCAAAAAAGTCACAAAGAGTTTTTGCAAGAAGATCTCAAGATTCGTGAGTTTGTCAGCAAAGAATTAGATTTTGCAGGAGTGGCTTCTATTGAGATTGAAAGGACAGGCAAAGCATTAAAAATGATTTTGTTTGTTGCTAGACCTGGTACTGTAATTGGAAAAAAGAAAGAAGGAATAGAAAAACTAGAGCGATCTTTGTTGAAACTTGTTAAAAAAAAAGTTAATATAGAGATTAGAGAGATTCGCCGTCCAGAAACAAATGCCAAACTAATTGCAATGAACATAGCAAAGCAGTTAGAAAAAAGATTTCCTTTTCGTAGGGTCATAAAAAAAGCGGTTCAGAATTCTGAGCGCTACGGTGTTACTGGTCTTAAAATTATGGTTAGTGGTCGCTTGAATGGAGCTGAGATAGCGAGAACCGAATGGGTTAGAGAAGGCAGGGTGCCTTTGCATACTATTAAAAATAGGATTGATTACGCTCGCCATGAGGCAAATACTGTTTATGGCATTATAGGCGTTAAGGTTTGGGTTTATGATGTTAAAAAGCAAAACATGAGAATTAAAAAACAGTAAAGTTTTTATAGTTAAGGCACTAATAAAAGGAGTATTTAAAATTTAAATTATGTTATTTCCAGCAAAAACAAAATATAGGAAGAGGATGCGAGGTCGTTTGAAAGGGCAAGCTACTCAAGGCAACAGTATAGTTTTTGGAGAGTATGCTATTCAAGCTACGGGTAGAGGGTTTCTTACTTCAAGGCAAATCGAGGCTGCTAGAATAACTATTACTAGGACTTTAAAAAGAACTGGTAAAGTTTGGATTCGTGTTTTTCCCGATAGACCAATAACTATGCGTCCAGCTGAGACTAGAATGGGCAAGGGTAAAGGTGCTGTAGATCATTGGGTTTGTCCTATTAAACCCGGTAGAGTGCTTTTTGAGTTAGAAAGCAATGATTCCGAATTAGCAAAAAAAGCTTTGGATTTAGCTAGATATAAACTTTCTGTAAAAAGCAATGTTATTTTGAGAGGTTGGGAGTGAAAACTGCGGATTTAAGAAAACTTACTTCACAAAATTTAGTGAAGAAAATTACTGAGATGGAAGAGAAGCATTTTTCTTTTTTGTGTACTTCTTCTATAGGAACTTCTAGCGATACTTCTTTGTTAAAAAAAAACAGAAAGTTAATTGCAAGAGCAAAGACAATTTTAAATGAAACACTTAAACAAAAAGGTGGAAAATAAATCAAGAAAAAATAAAAAATTACGACAAGGCGTGGTTGTGAGTAATAGTATGGATAAAACGATTGCAGTATTAGTGGAGAGAATTATCAAACATCCTGTGTATAAGAAAACGGTAAAATTTTCAAAAAAATTCCAGTGCCACGACCCTGAGAATAAATGTAAGCTTGGTGATCTGGTACAAATTGTAGAGTGCAAACCTATCAGCAAACACAAGAGATGGCGATTATTAGGTATTACAAAGAAAAATTAGCTTCTTAAGAAAAAGATATACTATGATTCAAATGCAAACTAGACTACAGGTAGCAGATAACACAGGTGCTAAAGAGATTATGTGTATTAAAGTTTTAGGAGGCTCTAAGAGAAATTTTGCTGGAGTTGGGGATTTGATAGTTGCGTCGGTAAAACGCGCTATTCCTAATGCTAAAATCAAAAAAGGCTCTATAGTGAAAGCTGTAATTGTTAGAACAGCAAAAGCAAAAAAAAGGACTGATGGGAGCTCTATTCAATTTAACAATAATGCAGCTGTCATTATCAACCAAAAACAAGAGCCAGTAGGCACTAGGGTCTTTGGACCTATTGCTAGGGAGTTAAGAGCAAAAAAATTTATGAAAATAGTTTCGCTTGCTCCAGAAGTTTACTAAAAGAAAATGAAAACAAAAATAAAGAAAAGAAGAAAATTTTTTTTGAAGCACGATGACCTGGTGCAAGTTATTAGTGGGAAAGATAGAGGTAAAAACGGGAAGATTTTAAAAATTGATAAAAAAAATGACCGTTTATGCGTAGAAGGTATTGCTTTACAGCAAAAACATCAAAAGCCTACACAAAAGAATCAGAAAGGTAAGATGGTCAAAAAAGAAGGAGCAATACACTACTCTAATGTATTGCTTTATAATGCTAAAACAAAAAAAGGAGAAAGAATTTGTATTGAGGGAGTAGCTAAAAACAAGAAACGAATTTTTGTTTCAGAAAGAACTAAAACTAAGAATGTTGAACAGTAGTATTCATAAATCTATCGTTACAGAATTTTGTAAAGAATTTAAAGTTAAAAACGAATTTCAAGTTCCTAAACTACAAAAAATTGTATTAAATGTAGGAGCTGGAGAAGCGGTGCATAATCCAAAATGTTTAGAGTATATCCAAAATGATTTGAGATTGATTGCAGCGCAGAAACCTGTGGTGACGAAAGCTAAAAAATCTATTGCAGGATTTAAATTAAGAGAAGATATGCCTATAGGAGTGAAAGTTACTCTAAGAAGACAAAGAATGTATAGTTTTTTAGAAAGATTAGTCAATGTTTGTTTACCTCGCTTGAAAGATTTTAAAGGTTTATCTCTACGAGCCTTTGATAGCAAGGGGAATTATACACTAGGATTGCGAGAGCAGTTAATTTTTCCTGAAATTGTTTATGACGATATAGATAAAATACGCGGACTGAGTATTAGCTTTGTAACTACAACAGACAAACAGGATCAAGCATTATTTTTATTAAAAAAACTAGGTTTACCTTTTATCAAAGAAAATGGCTAAAAAATCTGTTATTGCTAGATCTGAAAAGACACCTAAGTTTGCTGTACGCAAGAGAAATAGATGCTTTAAGTGCGGCAGACCTCGTGGCTATCTTAGACAATTTGGCATGTGTCGTATTTGTTTTCGCCAAAGTGCAAGCTCTGGATTGATTCCAGGGGTAAAAAAATTAAGCTGGTAATTATTATGTCTATGAATGATCCTATTGCAGATTTACTAACAAGAATTAGAAACGCTGGTCTTAGAAAACATAAGGAAGTCAAAGTTCCTTATTCTAAAATCAAAGCAGCTATTGCAGAGCTTTTTTATAAAGAAGGCTTTGTTCAATCTGTAGAGAAAACAGAGAAAACAGAGAAAACAGAGAAAAGTTTGTTAACTATTGGTCTTAAATACGATAAAAAAAATTGTGCTATTATTAGAAAAATACAAAGAATTTCTAGACCTGGGCTTAGGAATTATAAAACAGCAGCAGATATTTTACCTTTTATGTGCGGTCAAGGGGTTTTGGTTGTATCTACTTCACAAGGACTCTTATCAGATGCTGAGTGTCGAAAAAGGAATATAGGGGGAGAAATTATTTGTTCGGTTTATTAAGACATGCAAGAGATAAAAAAATCTAGAGTAGGTGACAATCCTATTAAAAGAATAGATTCGGTAAGTTTAGATTGTAGTCAAAATTTGCTTAGAGTAAAAGGAATAAAAGGAGAATTAGAGCTTCGGATTCCAGCACAATTTAAATTATCTATAGGCGATGAATATATATTGGTAGAGCCTGTCAAAAGAGATGATATGTCTAAAGAATGCAAAGCGATCCACGGCACTATTAGACAGCTTGTATTTAATATGATACATGGCGTCTCGCAAGGATTTGAAAAAATTTTGTTGCTACAAGGCGTAGGCTATAGAGCGCAAATATCTGGTAATAAATTGACTCTCAATTTAGGTTTTTCGCTACCAGTTGAGTATAGGCTACCTGAGACGGTTAGTGCGAAAGTAGATGGCAATAAAATTATACTTGTCTCTTGTGATAAACAGCTAGTAGGACAAACAGCAGCAGAGATTAGAGCTTATAGACCTCCTGAGCCTTACAAAGGCAAAGGCGTGCGTTACGATGGAGAGCATATTATTAGAAAAGCAGGTAAAACGGGTAAAAAAGAATAGTGATTAAATGATGAAGAATAAGAGATTTAAAAATAAAGGTACTGATGTTAGACCAAGAGTTAGTGTGTCTAGGAGTTTAAAACATATCAGTGTGCAAGCTGTAGATGATACAAACAATGTAACCTTATGCAGTGTTTCTAGTTGTCAAAAAGAGGTTAGCTTGCATTTAGAAAAAAAAACTGGCAATAAAAAAGCTGCTGCTTATGTTGGCAAAATTTTTGGCAATAAATTAAAAGAAAAAAAATTAAACAAAATTATTTTTGATAGAAATGGTTTGTTTTATCATGGCAATGTCAAAGTGTTAGCAGATGCTATTAGAGAATCAGGAATTAAATTTTAGAAATGGAGCATTTACAAAAAAAAAAACAAGACAATAAACTAATAGAGAGAGTTATAAAAATTCGTAGAGTAGCTAAAGTTGTGAAGGGTGGTAGAAGATTTGGTTTTAGTTCTTTAGCTATAGTAGGAGATGGACTAGGAAGTGTTGGCGTTGGCGTTGGTAAAGCGCTAGAGTTAGCAGAATCTGTCAAAAAAGCAATCAGAATTGCTACTAAATCTATGGAGCCTTATAAATTATATAAAAATACCATTCCTCATGAGGCGCAAGGTTATTTTTGTGGTAGCAAAGTTCTCTTGAAACCTACTTTGTCTGGTAATGGTGTTATTGCTAATGATTCTGCAAGGGCAGTTATTGAGGCTATAGGTATTAAAGATATTAATATCAAAACTTTAGGCTCTAGGAATACTTACAATGTTGTCAGAGCTGTTATAGATGGTTTATCTCAACTCCGTAGTTTTGATGAGACAGCGCAGTTAAGAGGCAAGGCGCTAGAGGAAGTTTGCTTTATAAATTATTGATATATGCTAGAAAAATTACAAATCCCGAAAGGGTCTAAAAAAAAAAAGAAAAGAATAGGAAGAGGTCCTGGTTCTACTTTCGGTAAAACTGCTGGTAAGGGACATAAGGGGCAAAATTCGAGGTCAGGAGGGGGTGTTAGAATAGGGTTTGAGGGAGGACAAATGCCTCTACACAGACGACTACCTAAAAGAGGGTTTTCAAATTTGTTTCGCAAGGAGAATTTTATTATTCACTTAGAAGATATTGAGAAAAGTACTAAATTAGATAAATCAAAACTGATTGATAAAGACGCTTTATTGAAAGCAGGTCTAGTACCCAAAGACACTAAACAAGCATTGAAGATTTTATCAGATGGAGAGTTGACTACGGCTATTCGAGTTAAAGTTGACGCTGTTAGCAAACAAGCGAGAGAGAAAATAGAAAAACTACAAGGTCAAGTTAACTAATTATTTTATGTTTTCCGTTATTCGCAATATATTTAAAGTAGAAGATTTAAAAAATAGGGTTTTGTTTACTCTATTGATGATAATCTTTTTTAGAGCGGGAACACATATTCCAATTCCCGGCATCGATAGAGAAGCACTAGGAGAGCTATTTGATTCACAAATAGGTAATATTCTTTCTTTTTTTAATACATTTTCTGGAGGAGCTCTAAGAAACTTAAGTATTTTTGCTTTAGGAATTATTCCATATATTAGTGCATCTATTATTATGCAAATAATGACAGCTGTAGTCCCTACTTTAGAAAGATTAGCCCAAGAAGGTGACGATGGTCGCCGTAAAATTTCTCAATATACTCGTTATTTAACTATTGTTTTAAGTATTATCCAAGGGTTTGGCATAGTTACAGGGATCGCTAATTTACAAACACCTACTGGCAGGGATATTGTGGTAACAAACTTGAATTATTCTTTTTTTATAGTGCTGTCTTTAGTAACACTGACAGCTGGTACTGCGTTTGTCATGTGGATGGGAGAAAAAATCAACGAAAGAGGCATAGGTAATGGTATGTCAATTATTGTCTTTACTGGTATAGTAGCAGATATTCCAATTGCTCTCATTAGAACCCTACAGCTCTTTCAAACAGGAGAGATTAGTGCCTTTATTATTGCAATGGTAGGAATTTTAATGATTTTTATAGTTTGGGGTGTAATTTTTGTAGAATCTGCAGAGAGAAAAATTCCGGTACATTATGCAAAAAAAGTAATTCAAAATAAGATGTATGGAGGACAATCTTCTTATCTACCATTAAAAGTTAATGTCTCTGGTGTTATTCCATTGATTTTTGCTTCATCTTTGTTAGCTTTTCCTTCTTCGCTCACTGCTTTTGTTAGCACTCCTTGGGTACAATCTTTCGGGCAGCAGCTCATTCCCGGTAAATTTTTATATAGTGTTATTTTTTCGGTACTTATTTTCTTTTTTTGTTTTTTCTATGTAGCCATACAGTTTAACCCTATCAAAATTTCAGAAGATTTAAAACAAGGAGGAGGATTTATTCCAGGAGTAAGACCCGGGCAAAGAACTGCAAATTATTTAAATTTGATTTTAACTAGATTGACTGTAGGAGGTGCGGTTTATTTGTGCGCAATTAGTTTATTTCCAAGTTTCTTTTACAGTTTTTTTAGTTTACCTTTTTTTTTTGGAGGTGCTGCTCTTTTAATTGTAGTTAGCGTAGCATTAGATACCTCTAAACAAGTAGAAACATTTTTGGTTTATCAAAACTATGAAGGATTTATTAAGAAAAAAAGAAAAAAAAAATATTAATATGTTTTTTATATTTTTAGGTCCTCCCGGCTCTGGCAAGGGAACCCAATCAAAAATTTTAGCCAAGAAGTTTAAAATGTTGCATCTATCTACGGGTGATATTTTAAGAAAAGAAAAGAATAGCAAGCTTGGTAAACTAGCTAGTCAGTATATAAATATAGGAAAATTAGTACCAGATAAAATAATGATTGATTTGTTAGCAGAGGGAATGTTTACACAAGAACAAGGGCAAGGGGTTATACTAGATGGGTTTCCAAGGACAAAATTGCAAGCTGAATATTTGGATACTTTATTGAAGAAGAAAGACATTATTTTAGATAAAGCTGTATATTTTTGTGTGGACAAAAAACATTTGATAGGACGAATTTCTGGTAGGATAGTTGATGCAAGAACTGGAGATATTTACCATTGTGACCATAATCCTCCTGCTACAAGCAATAATTTAGCACGTCGTTTTGATGATGGACCTGATAAAATCAATACTCGTTTACAAGTGTATGAAACAGAAACTACGCCTATCATAGATTATTATAAAAAAAAAGATATTTTAATTAAAATTGATGCCAATAGAACTATTGAACAAGTGAGTCAGGAATTAGTAAGACAATTATTTCCAACATAGATGGGTAAAGACTACCAAGAGTTTGTTGGCAAGGTGATTGAAACTTTGCCAAACGCTGAGTTTAGAGTGCAGTTAAATAACAGCAAGGTTATAATTCTTGCTCATTTGTCTGGCAAGATGAGAATGCATTATATTAAAATTTTACCTGGAGATATGGTAAAAGTTGCAATTTCGCCGTATGATGTATTTAAGGGCAGAATTATTTTTAGAGAAAGAAAATGAAAGTAGGAGCTTCGGCAAAGAAAATTTGTAAGGATTGCAAGGTTATTAAAAGAAAAGGAGTAGTACGAGTGATTTGTAAAAATCCCAAACACAAACAAAAGCAAGGATAAATTATGGCAAGAATAGAAGGGACTTATTTACCTGATAACAAGAGGATAGAGATTGCTTTAACTAGAATTTATGGAATTGGCAATACCTCTGCTAAAAAAATATTGACAAAAATAGATATAGATAAGGACAAAAAGGTCAAAGACATAAATTCGAGTGAGCTTGCTCAAATCAGGCAAGAATTACAAAATTACCTTATAGAAGGTGATTTAAGGAGAAAAATTAGTTTAGATATTAAGAGAATGGTAGATTTAGGTTGTTATAGAGGCATCAGGCATAGACGCAGACTACCTGTAAGAGGACAAAGATCTAAAACTAATGCTAGGACTTGTAGAGTAAGGAGTATGAGCGGTAGCAAAAGCAAGAAAGTTTAAATTTTTAAAATATAAATATGTATAAAAAATCTACAAAAAAAAATAAAAATGTCTCCCACGCAAAAGCGTATATTTATGCATCTTTTAACAATACCTTAATTACAATTACAGATCTTCTTGGCAATGTGGTTTGCTGGTCTAGTGCTGGTCTGCAGGGCTTTAAAGGCTCTAGGAAAAGCACTCCCTATGCAGCTCAGTTAATTGGCAATGATATTCTAAAGAAGATAGATAATTTTGGAATTAGATCCCTAGATATTCATGTTAGGGGAGGTGGTAGTGGTAGGGAGAATGCACTAAGAGCACTAGCTGATAGTGGCATAAAAATTACCTATATTAAAGATGAGACAAAAATTCCTCATAACGGATGCAGACCACCGAAAAGAAGAAGAATATAAAAAATTTTAATAGCAACTATAAATTTAAATATGGAACACAATGACGAAAAAGCTTTATTATTCCACGAGAATTGGACTTCTTTAGAAAAATTTGGAAAATTAGAATTTGATTCTACTTCTAATGATTCTTATGGAAAATTTGTATTAGATTCTCTATGCAAAGGGTTTGGCGTAACTATAGGGCATTCTTTGAGGAGAGTATTACTTTCTTCTCTTATCAATATAGCATCGTATGCTGTACGTATAGAGGGTATATCTCACGAATACGAAAGCATTAGAGGCGTTAAAGAGGATATTTTACAAATTTTGTTGAATATTAAGGAAATTGTTTTTAAGCCGCATGTTAACGAAGATATTTGTTTAGAGCTAGAAGCCACAGGTCCAAAGCGAGTTACTGCTAAAGAGATAGACACTAAGGGAATGGTCACAGTAGTCAATGAGAATCAAACTATTTGCTCCCTAGAGCAAGGCGCAAAGATAAAAATTTATCTTTATTTAAGAATGAGTAGAGGGTTTGTTACTTCAGAGGATAATTTTACTAGTGATATGCCTGAGGGCACAATCTTTTTAGATTCTAATCATTCTCCCGTACAGAGAATTTCCTACGAAGTTCAAAATACCAGTGTAGAAAAACGTACAAATTATGACAAATTGATTTTTGAGTTGTGGACAAATGGAGCTCTTGACCCTAGAGATGCTGTTTGTTATGCTGGAAAAATTCTATGCGAATACTACCGACCTTTTATTAATTTTGACGAAGAGCTTGTCACTATAGACAAAAAAGAAGAAGAAGAGGCAATACCAGAAGAAAATCCAAATTTAAAAAGAACTATTGATGAATTAGAATTATCTGTACGTTCTCTAAATTGTTTAAAAAGTGCAAAAATTCAAACTATCAAAGATTTAGTAATGAAGACTGAAAATGATATACTAAAAACTAAGAATTTTGGACGCAAATCTCTCAAAGAAATTAAACAACTTTTAGCAAGCATGGGATTTAATTTTGGAATGACCTTTGATGATAGCACCGAAGCAGAAAATTTTGACCAGTAACAAGCGATGAGACACAGGAAGCATAGAAATAAATTAGGTTTAAATAAGTCACATAGATTGGCTGTTGTAAGAAATTTAGCAACTCAGCTATTGCAATATGAAAAAATTGTTACAACTTTAGCTAGAGGTAAGGTGCTTAGTATGCAAATCGATAAACTTGTTACTTTGGCAAAAAAGAAAGATTTATCCTCTAGAAGAAGAGTGCTTTCTTTTGTCAAAAATAAGATTGCAGTAAAAAAGCTCTATGAAGAATATTCTGTTATTTATCAAGAAAGACATAGTGGATTTACTAGAGCTTATAAAATCAAACATAGATTAGGTGATAATGCTGCTATGGTTTTGATAACTATGGTAGATAGAGAAAATATTGTCAAAGAGCAAAGCCAGCCCACTGGTACAGAATCTACTCTAAAACAGGTTAAAAAAGATGTAGAAAAAACTACAGAACAAGATAGTTCAACTCAAAAAATAGCATCTACCAAAAAACAACTCTCACATACTACTAAAGTAGCAGCTATCAAAACCAAATCTACTAAAAAACAAGCATCAAAAAAAGTATCTACTAAAGTACAAGACACTAAATCTATACAAGGAAAGAGGGGTCAAAGAGATAATAAAACTTCAAAAGGCTAGAAGTTTTGAGTTCACGATATAGCTGTTTTTAAATTATTTATTCCTTCTTGGATGCTATAGTTAGTATGAAAAATAGCAGATCCTGCAACTAAAATATCTGCTCCTAGGTTTGTTATAGCTAAGATGTTTTCTTTGTTTATTCCCCCATCTACTTCTATTTGTATAGGAAGATTTTTTTGTTTAAATATTTGTTTTAAGAATTGAATTTTTTTTAAACACTCTGGTATTATATTTTGCCCTCCAAATCCGGGTTCTACAGTCATTATCAATACAAAATCAATGTCATCTAGTATAGGTAAAATAACTTTTGGATCTGTGAGTGGAGAAAGAGCAATTCCTGCTTGAATATTTTTTTGTCTTAATTCTTTGCATATTCTTTTAGCTCCTGTTTCTGTGACAACTTCCCAATGAAAGCTGATCCAATTAGCTCCAGATTTTATAAAATCGTCTAAGTATTTATAGGGTTCTTGTATCATTAAATGCACATCAAAAGGAATGGTAAGAAATTTTTTTAAGGAGTTAATCAGAGCAGGTCCAAAAGAAATATTAGGTACAAAATGACCATCCATTACATCAAAATGTATAATATCTATTTGTTCTTTTTGTGCTTTGAGTAAATTTTGTTTTAAATTACCAAAATCTGCTGTTAGAATAGAGGCTGCTATTTTTGTATTTGCGGTCATAAAAATTAGCTCAAAATTTTTGCTAGGGCTCTCTCAAAGGCTCTAGTTGTCTGTAATAAATCTTCTTCTGTATGAGCTACAGACACAAAAGCAGTTTCAAAGACAGAAGGCGCAATGTAAATACCTTCAATTAGGAGTTGTTTGAATAATTTTTTAAAAAGCTCTTTATCTATGTTCTTTGTGTTTTGATATGAAGTGATTTTTGGCGATGTATTTTTTTTTAGTAGAAAAAACCCAAACATAGAGCCGATACTACTAATACAAAAATTGAGATTGTATTTTTGAAAAATAATTTTTAATTCTTGTGTTAACCAGTTAGTTTTTTGTCCTAGTTCTTCATAAATTCCTGTTTTTGCTAGTTCTACTAATACAGCAATTCCTGCTGCCATAGTAATAGGGTTACCAGATAAAGTTCCTGCTTGATAAACACCACCTAGCGGTGCGACATATTCCATAATATCTTTTCTACCTCCGTAAACACCTATAGGTAAACCACCGCCAATTATTTTACCAAGTATAGTTAAATCTGGTATTACAGAAAATAATTCTTGTGCTCCTCCTTTTGCTACACGAAATCCTGTTATAACTTCATCAAAAATCAAAAGTATATTGTGTAGATCGCATAGTTTTCTAAGCTCACTCAAAAAATTACTGACTGGGGGCACTAAGCCCATATTCCCTGCAATAGGCTCTATTATAATAGCTGCTACCTCGCTAGAGTATTGTTCTAATAAACTTTCTATATCTGTAATAGAGTTATATTGTGCTAGTAGTGTATCTTGCAAGAGAGTTTTTGGTACTCCTAAAGAATCAGGAATTCCTAGAGTACTAGCACCAGAGCCTGCTTTAGCTAGTAAGTAATCTGCATGACCATGGTAACAACCTATAAATTTGATAATTTTATTTTTTTTTGTAAAACCTCTAGCTAAGCGTACAGCAGACATAGCAGCTTCAGTCCCAGAATTTACCATTCTTAATAAATCTATATTAGGGAAAAACTGTTTTATTTTTTCTGCAAGTATAATTTCTGTGTCGCATGTAGCTCCGTAAGACAATCCTTTTTGAGCTGCATTGATTACTGCTGCTTGAATTTTATGATGATTATGTCCTAAAATCATAGGTCCCCACGAGCCTACATAATCTATAAATTCGTTTCCATCTGCATCATAAATTTTACTTCCATTTGCTTCTTTAATAACTAAAGGTGTCAATCCTACATGTGAGAATGAGCGCACCGGAGAATTAACTCCTCCAATTAGACTATTACAGGCTCTCTGGAATAATAATTTAGATTGAAAATTTTTCACTGAAGTTAGAATTGATAATTTAACCCTACGGAGTATTGAGTGATATTATCTATAGCAGTTCCCGCTGGCATAATCGATTCTTTTGTAGCGTAGGCTGCAGCAGGTAGAAAATAACCTGTATCTATTTCTAAAAGAAAATTTTCTGCTAATTTTTTAGTGATATTTAAATTTATTTCTGTACCTATATTTTTTACTAGGTTGCCATTTTTTGCTAACACATTTGCATTGCGTGTAAATTGAAAAATTTCTGTTACTACATCTATGTTGTACTTGTAACCATGAAACTTATAGTAGAGGTTGGCAATCATCAGGTTATTAAGAGAGTGTTGCTGACCTCTATAATTATCGCCAAAGTAGATAGCAGCTCCTTGATAACTACCCCTATTCCATTCGTAGTAATCGTTATCACTGAGCCAAGGGTAGTTTGCTGCTACATCTTTTTTATCCCTACTACCAGAAGACGTAAGTATGGTAACTCCAAATTGCGAATTTTCACTTAGTAATTGTTGCCATTCTAGGCGGTACAGCTTGCCTACAGTCTTATTTTTTGCATCAGCTATTGGTTGATTGTCAAGATTGTAATAATCTCTTTTTCCTATGCTCTGTATTCCGTGAAAGTATAGTGCAATATTATTTTTGATCCACGAAACATTCACTCCGTAGGTTAAATATTCTCTGTCATAAAAAATATATTTATTGTTATTATCTCTCATATGTTCTTCAGAATAAGTGCTATTTTGAGGGGCATAGGTTCTGCCGCCGTAGTTAGCAAGGGCTAGATTATTTTGTTTATCGTCTATGCGATAAAAATCTACATTTAAATATTCTTGCTTTCTTGCTTTCTTAGAGAGCCAATAATTTTGAACCTTGGCTATGGATTCGTATACAGGGTAGAAAAATTGCAACCAAGTCGCTCGGCTTGCATTGGTATCAAAATTCGCTTGTCCAAATTCATAACACCAAGTTCCAATTCTACAAGTAATAGTAACCGCGTCCACTACTCCTTTGTATATCAAACCTAGTTTATCGCCTAAATTGATTTTTTGCCTACCTACACGAAAAATGGCGTGGGGGTTAGAATTATATTCTAAATAAAATTCTCTAATTTGTAGATTGAGATTTTGGTTGCTTCTTTGACGCAGGTTAGTATCGTAGATAGTATAGCCGTTATTGCTAGTTGTCCCCCAATCGTAAGGAGAGTTTGTAAAGTTTAAAAATAAATGAACATTTTCTTGAACTTCACTTTGCATTTTTAACTCAAAATTTTGCCAAGCATTGTTGGTATTGCTAGAAGCGTCTTGATAGCTCAAGGTATAATATTGGTATGTTCCGTGAAACCTCACATCAGGTGTATAGATAGGTTTTTTATAGTATTCTTCGTATTCTTTTTGTTCTACGAACTCAAAATTTTGAGCAAATAAAGAGTGAGTTAGAGGAAAAATTAAAAAATATACAGAGAGTATAAAATATCGTTTCATCGTTTTAATAAAATCAAATTATATGTCATAATATCAATAATACTAGAAAAATACAATGCAAAAACTGCTTTAAAACCAGCAATTTAAATTTAAAATGAGAGTTATTCCTTGTAACTTTTTTGGAGCAAAATGGAATATGGCAGCAGACGAATACTTGATGCAATATAGCAAGATTCCTGTTTTGCGTTTTTATCAATGGTCAACTCCTACGCTATCTTTTGGACGCTCTCAAGCTATATTTTCGGATTTAGATTTTTCTGTCATTGCAAAATTTGATATACAAGGCGTAATTAGAAAAACTGGAGGAAAGACAGTGCTACATCATCGGGAATTAACCTACTCCTTTGTCTCACAAGATGTTTTTTTAAGTATTATGGAGTGTTATCAAAAAATTAGTTTGGCTTTACAAGCAGCTTTTGCTAGCTTTGGCGTTGATACTCAGATGAATAAGAAAGAAAAGACACACGCAAAGGGGCTAAATTGCTTTCAAGAACTTTCTAGTTATGAAATAGAAGTAGGCGGGAAGAAATTAGTAGGTAGCGCCCAAAAAAGAAGCAGAAATGTTGTTTTACAGCACGGCTCTATTTTGCTAGATATAGATTTTGCCCTCTGGAGTTTGCTGTGGAGAGTAGAAGAACAAGATTTAAGGAGTAGAATAACTTCTTTGCAAGAATTGAGAGGTTATACTTCTGCTTCTTCTTTGGTTTGTGCTATTATCAGCAAGTTTACACAAGAATTCCAAACGCAAGTATATATACAGGATTTTAATAAAACAGAAAAAACAGCAATAAATAAAATAAGTAATAGCTATGTTTGGAATGATTTTGAATTAGAAAAAATAAAAGTAAATGAGAGAAAAAAATACTCTACTAAAAGTACAAGATCTATCTATCCAATTTAACATAGAGCAAGAGCAGTTTCCTGTAGTAAAAAATATTTCTTTTTGCATCCAACCCGCAGAAGTTGTAGGAATTATAGGGGAATCTGGCTGTGGTAAAAGTATCACGGCTTTTTCTTTATTAAAACTACTTCCCTCAAAAAAATTTTCCTTTCAAGGCAAAGTGGAGTTTCAAGGCAACAGAATAGATACTCTACCAGCAAAAAAGTTCTATACTATTCGTGGAAGAAAAATAAGTATGATTTTTCAAGATCCTTTAAGTTGTTTCAACCCTGTAGTAAAAATTCAAGATCAACTGCTAGAAGTGTGGAGTAGAAACAAGCAAAAATTAGCGATGGAAAAAATTATTTATTTATTTTCACAAGTAGGATTTACCGATTACAAAAGAATTTTACACTCTTATCCACACCAACTATCTGGAGGCATGAGACAGCGGGTGATGATAGCCATGTCTTTGCTCTATGAACCACCTTTACTGATTGCTGATGAGCCTACCACTGCGTTAGATACTACAGTGCAGCTACAAACCTTGTGTTTATTAAAAAAATTACAACAAGAAAAAAAAATGTCTTTATTGCTTATCACTCATGATTTAGGAGTGATAGCTCAAATGTGTGATTTTGTATATGTGATGTATTTTGGAGAAATTGTAGAGCAAGGGACAATTTTAGATATTTTTTCTCATCCTGCTCATCCCTATACAAAAGATTTAGTAGATATAGTGCTACAAAAGCACAAAAATAAGTTTCATTTTATTAAGGGCAGAGTGCCAAGGCTGCAAGAAAATTTTACGGGCTGTTCTTTTGCAGCGCGGTGCACAAGAAGCAAAGCAAAATGTTGGCAACAAAATGTTAAGTTAAATTTAATTAACAAAGCACATTTTGCTGCTTGTCATTTTCCCTACACTGATAAATAAAAGAGCAAAAAATTTATAGCTTATGAACAACTTATCGCAAAAATTCGTGCAAATTGCATTGATAGTTAGGTTTTTTGTAATTATAGGTTTTTTGTTGTCTAGTTTTTCTTTACTAATTGTTTATACCTATCAAATTTTTTCCCCTATCAAAACTATTATTTTTACTCCTGCAATCAATATCAAACAAGAACAACAAGTATTAGCTAAACTACAACTTACAAAAAGATCTATAGCTTCTTTTTATTCTCAAAAAGAGCAATTAGTCCCATTAGATTTATTCAAAGTTAAACTAGATTTATTACCGCCAAGCACTATTAGAGTTCATCTGCTCCAAAGAGAATATCTAGCCTATTTTATTGCTAATGATAAGCAATTTGTGATAAGTAAAGAGCTATTTTTTTCTGCTAGAGAGCAGGTAGATAGTGCCAAACTTCCAAGATTTGTTTTTTTAACAGAAGATTTAAAAGAATTAGAATCTAATTTTTTAAAAAGTATAGAAGTTAAAAATTTATTGGCATTATTAGAGTGGATCAATAAAAATAATCATTTTCTAAAAGGTAAGATTTCAGCCATCTATCTACAAGATAAATTGAATATGATTTTAATTTTTTCCTCTCAGAGCTTACCTATATTTTTAGGACATGATAATTTTGAAACCAAAATGGAAAAATTAAGTTTAGTATTTACCAAATTAGGTAAAGATTTTTTTCTTTTAAATAAAATTGATCTTCGTTATGAAGATAAGATTATTTTAGAGAGCAAGCCGTGAATAATATATTGTGATTTTTTAAAAAAATAATCATTATAAGTAAGACTATAAGAATTAAAAGGTAGGATAAATTGAGTGATATTTATGGCTAATATACAATTTTTGATAACTATAGTTAGTTAGCAATTTATTAAAAGTAGACTGCATGAACATTAATTTAGGGATGGATTTATTGAGGATTTCAGAAAGAGCTGCTATTATTGGGAATTCTTATCAAGGGCTAGGTGATGCTAATAAAATTGTCAAGGATATTCGCTTTGCTATAGATGAAAGCATTGCTAAATTGAATTACGGTTTTAATATTAAAAATGATCGTTTTGCCCATCATCCGTATATTCCTTCTTTACAAGAGCAATACAATCAAGACGTCAAAGAGCAATACGATTTGATTGTAGTAGCTATTGAGGGGCATAAAACTTGTGCTAATGGGGGTAGCAATACAGCTTCTTTTTTTGCTGTTTGTGAAAAAGGTGGTTTTTTATCACTCCCAAACCTTTATATGTATAAAATAGCTGTGAATGCTGATATTCAAGAAGCGATCAATATTGATCAAACTATTACAGAAAATATTAAAAGAGTAGCAAGAATGAGAAACAAATATATTGAGAATACTACTATTTGTATTTTAGCAAGAGAAAGGCACAATATATTTATTGATGAAGTAAGAAAATGTGGTGCGAGAATACTACTTATACAAGATGGAGATATTTCAGGTTCTTTAGCAAGTGCTAATAGTGATAAGGTAGATATGCTGATTGGCTACGGAGGGGCGCAAGAAGGTGTGATTACTGCAGCTGCAATGAAGTGCGTAGGCGGTTTTTTTCAGGGCAAGATTTTTTTTAAAGACGCTCAAGATAGAGCACAGGGAGAAAAATTTGGTATCAAAAATTTTAATAAAATCTATAGAATTGAAGATTTAGTTTTTTCAGATAAAGTCATTTTTATTGCTACAGGTGTCACAGATGGGCTGATTTTAAAGGGGGTAAGATTTGAAAAAGAAGAAGCTTATACTTATTCTTGGATAGCAAAAAGTCAAACGAAAACACTTCGTTTTGTAGAAACCAAACACTATCTAGATTATAAGCAGATATTTTAAATAATAATGCAATTTTTAGATTTAAAAGCAAGCAGTAAAAAAAAACTTAAAACTTTGTTTTTTAAAAAAACTACATCTAAATACAAAATTATTCTTGGAGTTTTTTTAATTTTTAGCATTGTATTTGCTGCTACTTACCAAGTTTTGCATCAAGATACTATTAAATCTACAGTGCCCAAGGAAGTAATAATAGATAGTTCTGTTTTGAGTATGACAGCACCTACAGATTCTAGTGTAGAACAAGCTGCATCAGCTAGCATCAATGAGATAGTTTACAAGCCTACCAAAGATTCTAATCAGGCAATTAAAATAGATCCAATGATTGAAAAGCAATTAATTGAGTTTGTAGAAAAAATAAAATTTCAAAAAAATTTTTTATTCCCTAGAGTTTTTATTATTATAGATGATTTTGGTTACAACCTAGCAAAAGCAACAATGTTTTTAACTCTAGAGCAATCAATTACTTTTGCTATTTTACCTAATTTACCGCAGAGTTTTTTAATTGCTCAGACTTTTGAGCAACATCATAAATCCATTTTGCTACATATGCCTATGGAAGCTAAGGCAAATAACAATACAGAAACAATCACCTTATTTAATACAGATAATATTGTAGATATTAGAAGAAAAATCAAGCAATCTTTAGATACGGTCCCTTTTCGTGTAGGTATCAGTAATCATATGGGCTCTTCTTTTATCAATGATTTAGTAGGCATGTCTGCGGTAATGGAGTATTTAAAGCAAGAGAATTTATTTTTTTTAGATAGCAAGACCGCAAGCGGTCAAATTAGTAAGCAGCTTGCACGCCAACACCAAGTCTTGTATTACGAAAGAGATATATTTTTAGATAATTTTAAGCAACATCTTGCTATAGCGCAGCAACTAATAACTGCGGTTAAAATAGCTTACCGTAGGGGCGAGAGTATTGCTATAGGACATCCTTATCTTGAAACCTACCAAGTGTTAGCGGTGCTTATGCCTCGCCTACAAAAAAAAGGTATTATTTTTCAAGATTTTTCTATTATTAAGAGCACTAAAAAAAACTAATGACACATAATTTTGAGATAGCAAAAAAAAGAATGCAAAAGTTAATTAGAATTTTAAGTAATGCATCTCATCAATATTATCAACATGGGGATTCTGAATTGAGTGATGCTCAATACGATAAATTAGAAAACGAACTTAAAGTGCTAGAAAATAAATTTTCTATGTTAAAACTTCAAAGTAGCCCTACGAGCAAGATCAATGACGGCATCAATACAAATTTTGCTAATATTGCTCATCAAACGGCTATGTTGAGTCTCAAGAATATTTATACAAAAGAAGAATTAGTCCAGTGGCATCAAACACTGCTAAAAAAGACAAAACAACAATTAGATTTTTATTGTGATTTTAAAGTAGATGGTATGGCTATTTCTCTTTTTTACAAAAAAGGAATTTTTTTTCAATCTATTACTAGAGGAGATGGTCAAGTAGGGGAAGATTTAACTAGAAATATCAAACAAATAGTTTCCTTACCTAAACAAGTTAGTTATAAAAAAGATTTTGAATTGAGAGGAGAAATTTTCTTCCCTAAAGAATCTTTTGAGAGGTTTAATAAACAAAAACAAATCAAGGGAGAAGCTCCTTATAAAAATCCTCGTAATGCGACTGTAGGCACTGTGCGTATGAAGGATACAGATATTAGCAATAGAGGGCTTAAAATTTTTATCTATGATATCTTAAGTGGTGCTTTTAGTACGACGCACCACCTAAATTTAATAGAGTTAAAGAAACTAGGTTTTCTAATTTTTCCTGAGTATTGCCTGAGCAATGATTTAGATAAAATATGGAATTATCAACAAATGATTATGGCAAAAAGAGAAAAATTTTCTTTCCAAATTGATGGCATAGTTTGCAGGGTAAATAACAGTAGCTTGCGTCAAGTTCTAGGGGCTGATTCTAAAAGTCCAAAGTGGGCTATTGCTCTTAAGTTTCAATCTCAGCAAGTCCAAACTAAACTAAAATATATTGAGAATTTTGTTGGACGCTCTGGAGTAATTACGCCTGTAGCCTGGTTAGAGCCTGTAGAACTTTTAAGCACTAGAGTACAGAAAGCATCTTTGTATAATTACGCTCAAATTCAAAAATTAGATATTCGTAACAATGATACCCTTATTATCGAAAAAGGAGGAGATATTATACCAAAAGTAGTGGCAGTCAATCTTACACAAAGAAGCAGCGATAAACCTTTTTTGCCTCCCACTGATTGTCCTCAATGTCATCAAGCATTAACAATGAGTGGTACAAAAATTGATCTTTATTGCACTAATCAATTATGCCCTGCTATTATTCTAGGTAATTTAGAGCATTATGTTTCAAAAAAAGGGATGGATATTAAAACTTTGGGTCCTAGCAGGCTTAAAAAATTTTTTGAAACAGGTTGGCTAACACAAATATCTGAGATTTATACTTTGTATATAAAAAAAGACCTGATAAGTGCCTTAGAGGGTTTTGGCGAAAAATCCTTAACAGAGCTTTTTCTAAATATAGAGCAAAGTAAAAACAAGAAGCTAGATAAATTAATTTATGCTATCGGAATTCCTCATATTGGAGAAAATTTTTCTAAACAACTAGCTAGTGCTTCAAAAAATATAGATGGACTAATTGTGATAGAAAGAGCAGTTTTAGAAAAACTTGAAAATTTTGGTGATATAGTTATAGATTCTGTTTTAAACTGGCTCAAGCAAAATAAAAATTTATTGTTAGATTTAAAAACTAATGGAGTTGCTTTCAAAAATTATGAAGAAAAAAACGCTAAGTTAGGTAGTATTGCAATTACTGGCGAGCTTTCTTTATCAAGGAATCGGTGGAAAGAAATATTAGAAACCAAAGGATTTAAGGTCACTTCTCAAATAAATAAAAAAACAACTATTTTACTTGCGGAGTCTAGCACAAAAAATAGTTCTAAAATAGCAAAAGCGAAAGAATGGGGCATCAGGGTGCTAGAGGAAACAGAATTTAGACAAGAGTTCAAAATTTAGAGACCTGTGGTAGTGAGTCATTGGGTGTATACTCACTACCAGACAAACTTCTAAGCTTGTAAATTGCTATCAAAGGAAGAAAATGTATCTTCCAATCCATCTTTTACTGTAGATCTTCTACGTTGAAAACTAGCAAAAGCAGCATCCGAGAATCCTCTGGAAATATTATGCAAGAACTCATTCAATACATTTGCCATAGACATAATGGTAGTTTTTTTTCTTTTAACAGAAGTAATATTAATTTCCAAACAAATACCAGGTTGTAATTGGAATGGATTGACTTTGCTAGCAAAAGTATTAAATCTATCGTTCAGAGTTTCTATTCTTTCTTCGATAAGGACACGATCTTCTGGAAAATTCCTAGCGTAGATCTGTACTAAACGAGATTTAATATGATTAAGCTTCTCTTTTAATTCCCTAATCTCAAGATCAAATTTTCTGTGTTGTTTGACTTTGTTTTCTTCGTCTGGTCCTATAAAGCGAAACTCGCTCCACGTTGTGTCATTGTCTTTATCATCTACTACCTCATTCTTATTGACTACTGTGGTAATTGTTGTTTGAGATTTTTCTTTAAGGAATTTTTTTAAAAAACTTTCTTCGGCTGTCACCTCTTTTGGTCTCATGTCGTCAAGAACATCAGAATAATCTATAACGTTATTTTTTTTTTTGTACTCTAAGTAATTTTTTTCAATTAAACTTAAGGCTTCGTTAAATCCTTTTTGAAATTCTATAAATTGTTTCTCGTAGCTTCGTCGCATAGATTTAATTTGTTGAAAATCGTAATAATTCAAAAGAACATTATATCTTTCGTCTGGCAATGCGCTTATATTATTATCTGCATACTCTTTAATTCTACACATTCTAGTATTTTTTTGATTTTCAATATGCTGATACCCCATTTTTGAGCTGTCTAAGACCGAAGTTAGAATATTGATTGCTGTATTATATCCACGGTCACGAATACCTTCATTCTCTAAAATGAGCAGAATATTGTCTCTAAGGCTTAAGGCATCAATTTTTTTTATGGCATTAGGAACTTCTTCTACAGCTTTTAAAATATGTTTAGCTACTAACTCAAATTTTGCTTCTCCTGACTCATCTTGTCCGATATACTCATCTAATAAAGATATTTTTTTAATGATAGCTTCATTTTCAACAAGTTCTGATTTACCGCTATTTAGCAAATTAGCGTTGATTTTTGTTATCTTGTCCTCCAAATAAGCCGAAATTTCTTCAGAAGCTATAGTGCGTAATAATAAAGCAGCACTGCCGTGTAGGTGTAAGACCGGACTGATTAACTCAGAATCTAAGATATTGATAGCCATTTTTAAATCGCTGACAGTTGCTGGTTTTTCTTGATTGTCCTTAATACTACACTTAGCAATAGAATAAGTATTTTCTCCCCTAACAAACGCACCAATATCCATCTTTTGTCTCAAAATTGCATTGGTTTCTGTTTCTAGATTATATGTTTCTCTTTGAATAGCCCCTTGCAAATGACCAAAAATATTGACAACAGATTTTTCTATCTCGTTAGTATTAAATTTTGTAAAGCCTCCGATATTAGTTAAAATATCTGAAATTAGCCTAGGAGAATATTTGTGAAGACCTTTATCTTCCTCTGATGCAATTAAACTTCTATATTTTTTAGCTAACTCGTCCTCTACCGTAGTAATGTAGCGGTTATACATATTTTGATACGATATGTTGTAATAATTATGCAATTTTTCCTTAACTCCATTCATTATATCTACTTTACTTAATACCTCTGGAGGTAGTTTTGAGGATATATGATTCAAAATTTTATCCACTTCCTCGCTAGCTAACAGACGATTTTCTTCGTCCTCGTTTCTTCCTTCTCTAGCAAGCGAGTTCCTACTACCAACTGCACTTTCAACTTCCGGATGTATTACATCAGGTCCTATTTGATTCTCCATAGTTTTATTTTTAATATGCTACTCAAGCTCCTATGCTAGTATAGCTTTACATTCAAGTCAATTTATTTTTCAAAAATCTCCATTTTTTTGATTAAATAATAATTATCTTGATCAAATTCTAGTATAAAATTAACCCTACCACTAAAATATTGTCCGTAAAATTTATAATTTAAATGTAATTTTTGTTGCTGATCATAGTAGAATTCGTTCCAGTAGCTATATTTTCTAATTTTACCGAATTGCTGCAATACATGTCTATCATTTTCTAGTTTTTTTGTGCTAATTTCAAAAGCATAAGATTTTTTAACTTGTAAAGGAGATACAATAAAGTAACCTGAAACTAAAAATGATATTAAAAAAATAAAAAAGATTACTTTTTTACTGAACCAACGAACAGGATTTTTCTGGTATTCCTTGTCTTGAAGAGTTAAAACAAAGGAGCCTGCTAAGTGATCTCCAAATCTCCGAGCATACTTATTGTAGAGTAAAAAAAATAGCTCTAAAGGGCAAAGTAATAGCGGTATATTTCTCATAAAAAGAGCAAAAAAGGATGGAGCAAGGTTTTTTTTTTGCACTTTTTTTATGCGTATAGATAAAAAGAATTTACCTATGCTTACTCCGTATAAAGAATCTTTAAAGAAAAACAAAATTATTCCAACAATAGTTGGTATCACAATAGTATTTTTAAAATCAAAGTAAATATCCCATTGTTTCGCAATAAATAAAGGCAAGAGAGTAAAGCGAAAAAAACAAACAAAAAACAAAGAATCTAATAAAAAAGCCAATATTCTCCTTAGCGGTGTAGCAATCATTATCTAGTTTGCAACAGTATTTATTTTTTCTTGATTGCCCATTTTTTTTCGTAATCATTAGCTAATCTATGATAGCGGATAGCATTCGTAGCAATCTCTTTGAATAAAGGAGCAGCGCTGTAGTGGTCTTGGTTTCTTTGGGGCTCGTCTAAAATTACAAGAATGGTTAATTCTGGGTCCTGTGCTGGAAAAAAACCTACAAAAGACAGGGTATGTTTTTCATCAGAATATTTTTTTAATTGTTTATCATATTTTTTGGTAGTTCCTGTTTTCCCAGCGACATCAATACCTAAAATTTTAGCAGCACTTCCTGTACCTCCTTTTTCTGTGACACTTACTAGCATTTTTTTTATTATTCTAGCAGTTTTGACGCTAATAACTCTTTTGTGTTTTTTACTGAGTAGAGGGATATTATCGTGCAGGGAATTTTCTATTTTACTAATAACTGTAGGGGCAATATAAACACCATCATTGGCAATAGTATTGACGGCGGAGATTAGTTGAATAGGAGTAACCGAGATAGAATGACCGTAAGAAATGACTGCTAAATCTAGGAGGCTCCATTTTTTGTAATCTTTGACAATACCTCTAATTTCTCCAGGAAGTTCAATAGCTGTTTTTTTTCCAAAGCCAAAATTTTGGATATATTGGTAGAATTTTTTTTGCGTCAATCTTCTGCCTATTTTTAAAGCACAGATATTAGAAGATTTTTGTAATATTTGTTGCAGCGTGAGATAGCTATGAGGGCTAGAGTCGCGAATAATGCTTCCCCCAATAAAAATAGAGCCTTGTTCGCAGTAAATTTTTTGGTTTGCACTAATCAAATTTTCTTCTAAAGCTGCTGCGATTGTAATAATCTTAAATGTTGATCCTGGTTCGTAAGCTGCATTTACTGCTCTGTTAAAATAAATACTGTTTTGGTAATTTAAAAAATTGTTTGGGTCGTAATTGGGATAATTCGCCATAGCTAAAATAGCAGCAGTTTTGCTTTCCATCACAATTACTTGTCCATATAGAGCTTGATATTTTTTGGCGTATTTTGCTAAATTTTTTTGTGCGAAGTATTGAATATTTTCGTCAATAGATAAAAATATACTCCCTCCTTCGTAAGTTTTGTTGGCAGAAGTTACGGCGTTTTTTTTTAATAAATGGTCGTTATATTTGTATTCTATGCCTTCTAATCCTTTAGAATCATAACCCACAAAACCTAAAATGTGAGCAGCAAAATCTTTTAGAGGATAGTATCTTTTAAAATCCCTAACTACATGCACTCCTGTAATTTGCAGGTTATCTAAATCTTTTTTGAGGTTGGCGTCAAAAAATTTTTTAATCCAAATAAACTTTTTTTGAGAATTTATTTTTTTGGCAATCTGCTCTTCGCTCTCTTCTAAAACTTTAGCTAATTTTTTTATTGCTAGTACAGGATTTTTGATTTGTTTGGGCAAGACAAAAACAGAATAGTAAGGAATAGAAGTAGATAAAATATTACCGCGAGAGTCAAAAATTTTTCCTCTTTGTATTTGCAGATTTTTGAAATTTTGATATTGCTTGATAGCAATTTGATCTAATTTTTTTGATTGAAAAATTTGTAATTCTACAGAGCGAGCTAGTACTAGTAAAAAAGCAAAAAATAAAAAATATTTAACAATAGTAATTCGTGTGACAAAGAAGTATTTATTGGTAGTTGTATTTTTTTCTATTTTTCTAATTTTGTCTAAGATCATATCCAAAATATAGTTTGATTTTACTAAAAGACAAGAAAAAAATATGCCGTTATCAAGAAAAAATTGATTTTTATTTATTTTCTTTTTATTCTAGTTGAATAGATTGAACTATTTTAAAAGTTTATGAAAATTATTTTAGAAAAACAAGGAAGCAAATCTGGAGCATCTCCTTTGCAAATTTTATTTTTTGATAAAAATAATAAGTTGTTAGGTCCAGGTTGTTTAGAGAAGGAGTGGATTGAAGCTACTCTTCGTCAACAAACAACAAAAGATACAAAACAAATTATTTTATATTCAAAAGATAAAAAATTTTTACTGATCAATTTAGCTCTGCAGAAAGATTTTAAAGATTTTCTACATGCAGGTGGAAGAGTAGGTAAGAATATTTTTGATAAAAATAAACAAGAGGCTGATCTTACTCTTTTTAGCAGCGCTAATTTACCAAAAGGAATAACGCAGAGTTATGCTCTAGAATCTTTTTTAGAAGGAATTCTACTAGCTAGCTATAGATATGTAAAATTTAAAAGTTCACTCACGCAGCAATTGCCAAGCAAAATTCGTCTTTTTAGTGATTGTGTAGATATTGCTAAAATTGTAAAAAAAGCACAAATTGTAGCAGATGCTTGTGCTCTTGCTAAGGACTGCGCCAATAGCCCCGCAAATTATTTTTATCCAGAAATGTTTGTTACAGAAGCAAAAAAAATAGCTAAAGCAAGCAGCGTAAAGAGTAGTTTTTTAGATGAAAAAAAACTCAAAAAAGAAAAAATGGATTGTATTTTGGGAGTGTCTCAAGGCTCCGATAAAGACGCCTACTTGGTTATGATGGAATATTACTCTCCTCAAAAAACAAAAGATACCTTGTTGCTCGTAGGCAAGGGATTAACTTTTGATTGCGGCGGAATTAGCGTGAAACCGTCTGCTAATATGGACGAGATGAAGTTTGATATGTGTGGTGGAGCAGCAGTTTTAGGAGCTATGCGGGCTATATCTAAATTACAGCCTGCAATTAATGTGATAGCTCTCATTCCTACATCAGAAAATTTAATTAGTGGCTCAGCGTTAAAACCCGGAGATGTACTGAGAGCTTATAATGGAAAAACTATTGAGGTAGATAATACAGATGCTGAGGGTAGGTTAATTTTAGCAGATGCCCTAGCTTACGGAATAGCAAAATTTAAGCCACAAGCTGTGATTGATTTAGCTACTTTGACGGGAGCCTGCGTAGTAGCGCTAGGCAGTCATTACTCTGGTCTAATGTCTAACAACGATTCTTTAGCACAGCAATTAGAAAAAGCTGGTATAGCTACTTACGACAAAGTTTGGAGATTGCCCGCAACAGAAGAATATCAAAAACAAATTCAAGGCAAACAAACAGATTTAAGCAATATAGGTAGTAAAGGCGGCGGCGCTATTACTGCTGGTATGTTTCTCAAAAATTTTGTAGGAGATACTCCTTGGGCGCATCTAGACATTGCTGGCACTGCTTGGAGCGGCAAACAAGAACACCATACAAAAGGCTCAACAGCTGTAGGGGTCAGACTCTTGATTTATTTGATAGAAAATTGGAAAACACTTGTCTAAATGGTAGAGCTTACGCACTCACCTATTGATTTTACTTATTGCTACGAGCAAGTAAACTGTTCAGAATCTGGAGCTATTTGTATTTTTTCTGGCAATGTACGGCAAGGAGATTGTACGCAGCGGTTACTTTATATTTTGTATGAAGCTTACGAAAAAGCAGCAAAAAGCGAGTTAAATAAAATTATACAAGAGATTAAAAAACGCTTTCCTATAAAAAAAATATTCATTACTCATAGAATCGGCAAGGTACTACCTAGGGAGTGTAGTTTATTAGTACTAGTAGCATCTCCACATAGAAAAGAAAGCTTTATAGCTTGTGATTTAATAATCACAAACATTAAAAACTCAGTGCCTATTTGGAAAAAAGAAGTTTTTGAAAATCAAGAAAATTGGTCTTGCAATGTATAAGCAGCTCAAAACAATCAGCATAGAAAATAATAATTACCATATCTTCAAGGTTGAAAGCAAAGAAGGGGTACTAGAGATTTATTTTATTTGGGGTAAAACTGATTTTTGTTCTTTTTGGCATCAAGAACAGAATGTTTGGATTAGAAGAAAAATTCAAATTTACAAGAATTCTCAGTGGTATTTTTATCAAAGAATTTCTAATCATGGAATTTTTTTAGAAGAGGTTTACTGGAAAAATGATCAAGACGATTTGTATATAGATTTACCTAAGAATTTTTCTGCAATAGTTAATCAAATTTTTCAACAGGTTAATCCTCACTACTAATGCTTAAAAAAATTTATTGATAATGGTAAAAATTGGACTTGGTTTAGGTAGTAATATCTCCCCAAGAAAACATTATATTACTGAGGCTATCAAAAGTTTACAAAAGTTTTTTTCTCATCTTGTTTTTTCTAGTCTGTATCAAACAATTGCCTACAGCAATGATACACAGCAGGATTACTACAACTTGGTTGTAATTTTAGCAAGTCAAAAACAGCCAGCTGAAATATTGCGGATTACCCAAAAAATTGAGCAGGAACTAGGTAGAAAGCTTGACAGACAGAAGAGTCAGCCAAGAACAATAGATATAGATATTTTATTTTATGGCAACCAGTCTATGCAAACAAAAAATTTAGTTATTCCTCATTACGACCTATACAATAGAGATTTTTTTTTAGAGCCGCTCTTAGAGCTAGTAAATGCAGAGCTGCCAAGCAATTTTAGCAAAAAAGTTTTGCAGCAAGCTCTTAGAGCTCTTCCTATAGAAAAAAAAACTTATCCCAAAAAAATTCCAATTGATTTTTAGATTATTTGACTTAACTTTGCACTGCAGTTTGTATCTCTTAAATAAAATATTCTAGATCTTGCCTGAGCTCTAGTATAGAGGTTTCAGATTGCAGCGGTTATGACATTTTCTCCAATCTTTTGCCTTGTAACGCAAACGAATAGGCTTGGTAGAAAATACTAACCCGCAGGTTTGACAACGAACATTAGGAAATTTTTTATTCTTATTTTGCATTGAAAATTTTTTTAAATTTAAAATATTAAAATGCTAGTGGTATAGAATTGGTGATGAGTGCATAATTTATAAACGGTTCAGTCCATTTAAAGCGGCAATACGATAAGCTTCTGCCATTGTAGGATAGTTAAATGTTGTATTCACAAAATACATAATCGTATTATTTGGCTGTTCTTGCGACATAATTGCCTGACCTATATGAATAATCTCTGAGGCGTGTTGCCCGAAGCAATGAATTCCTAAGATTGCTAAGGTTTGTGTATGAAAAATTATTTTGAGCATACCAGTGGCGTGCCCTAGTATTTGGGCGCGAGCGATACTTTTAAATTGAGCCCTACCAACTTCATAAGGAATTTTGGCTGTGGTAAGCTCTGCTTCTGTTTTTCCAATCGAGCTAATCTCTGGTGTAGTATAGATGCCAATAGGCATAACTTGAAAATGATGGGTAATTTTTTGTTTTAAAATATGATTACCTGCAATTCTTCCTTGATCATAGGAAACACTTGATAAACCCGGTGCTCCAATTACATCGCCCACAGCATAAATATGTTTTTGCTTTGTTTGGTAGCTTTGGTTCACCTTAATCATGGCTCTAGTATCTACTTCTATACCACATTTTTGTAAATTGAGGTTTTGAGTGTTGCCAGTTCTACCGCTTGCCCAAAATAAAATATCTCCTTTAATTTTTTTAGACGATTTTGTATGTAAAATTATTTTACCGCGTTTTTCTTCTAGTGCGCTAAAAAATTCGTTATTGTAAATATTGATACCCTTGTTTTGCAGGCTATAGTTTAGGGCGTGTATAATTTCTTCGTCTAAAAATGATAGTAGTTTTTCTCTTTGATGCACAAGATTAACACCAATACCCATGCTAGCAAAAATGCTAGCATATTCACAACCTATAACTCCACCGCCATAGATAGTACAATCAAAAGGAGTTCCTTGTAATTCAAAAATGCTACTACTATCTACTATTTTTTTGTTTGTAAAATCAATAAATTCTGGACGGTACGGTGAAGTTCCTGTAGCAATAATAAAATTTTCGGCAGTAATTTTCTTTTTAAGGTTTTTAATTTCAATTTTGTTTTTAGCAAGGAAGTGAGCTTGACCATAGTAAGTATCTATTTTATTTTTATCATAGAACATTTGTTTGAGTTTGCTTTGTTTTTGAGTTACATGCTCTGCCATTTGTAGATATTGAGAAATTTCTAGCTTATTGATTTTTTCTAAAAAAGGGGTATTTTGGATTTCTTCGTATTTTTGTGTTTCGTGTCTTAAAACTTTAGACGGTATGGTCGCTAAGTGAGTGCTACTACCTCCTACTTTATTATTCTCTACAGCTGCTACTTTTTGTCCATGTTTTGCTAAATGCATAGCAGCACCCTCGCCTCCTGGTCCAGTTCCTATGACAATTGTATCGTAATTCATTTTTAACCTAGTTTTTCTCCAATTTGTACATGGTAGCCGTTATACCAATCTTTTGCTAATAGTTGCTTTTTATTGTCCATTTGCACTTCTTCTAGCAACAAACTACCCCTGAGAGTTGAGACTTCTAAACTAGTATTTTGTTTACCAATAATTTCTCCTGCATTTTGATATTTTTTTTTAGTAGAAAGCAAAGAGATTTTTTTGAGAAAAATTTTCTTTTTTTTCCAATAGCTAAAAATTGCTGGTTTAGGAGACAAAGCTTGATAGAGCCAATAGATATTTTGAGCTGGGCTATCCCAATAAACTAGAGCGTCCTCTTTTTTGATTTTGTAACTATAAGTAGCAAGTGCTTCTTTTTGTACTATAGGTTTGATTTTGCTATAATTTTCTAAAACTCTACAGAGTTCTCTGCAACCTAGCAATACTAACTCGCTTGTGAGTGTTTCGCAGTTCATCTTTGGAGTAATACTAATTTTTCTTTGCGCGAGTATATCTCCAGCGTCTAGTTTTTCCACCATTTTCATAATAGTAACACCACTAAATTGATCGCCATGCTTGAGGCAGTATCTCACAGGAGCAGCTCCTCTCCACTTGGGAAGCAAAGAAAAATGTATATTTAAACAGCATATTTGCGGAAGATTTAGAATATTTTTTGGTAAAATTTTTCCATAATTAACTACTACTAAAAAAGAGCAAGATTTTAATACAGTGCTATCTTGACAATTATCAAGGCAGCATACTGGGATTTGCAATTTTTTTGCAATTTTTTGTACAACAGAGGTTTTAAGTTGCATACCTCTTCCTTGTTTTTTGTTTTCTTTGGTAATTACTTTTACAATATTTATTCCTTGTTTATGCATATACTCTAAGGTAATTGCTGCAATTTTATCAGAGCCAAAAAAACCAATTTTCATTCTACTTACAAGCTTGAATTATTTGTCTGTTATTTTTTGATAGTGATAATGCGCTATTTTTTGGTGAAACTCCAAAGGAGCAGATAGCAAATAAATTGTCTCTAGTATATTTTGAGAAGAATTTTGGATTTGATAATTACCTATATAATTTTTTTGTTTGAGGTATTGTAAGGCGGAGCGTATTCTTTGAGCTATTCTGTATTTACCATTTTCTGTTGTTTTGATGTAACTGCCTGCAATCATTTCTTTAATTTTTTTCTTGATATTGCCACGCAATTTAGGGTACTCGTATATCCAGCAATCGTAAAGATAAATACAAAGAAGTAATAAAAAGGGATAGGCTCTTTCGCTTTCTTGCAACAAAGCTACAGGTAAAAAGCGTACAGCGACAGAAAAATTTAAATGATTATTTTGATTAGAGATAATAGTAGAATCTATTTGTAACTGCATTGTATTTTGTTGTAGGTCCTTTTTTAGATACTGTTGTTCAGGAAAATAGATATTTTTTAAAATTACAATCAAAGAGCTATGTTCTTCGTAGCTATGTTCTTTTTTTTGAAACACACGAATAACTTTTAATTTTTGAAGTTTATCAAAAATATCTTGAGCAATTTTAGATTGTAGCTTTAAGTTAACTGCTCTTTTAGGTTTTAAAATTAAATTAAAATGCTTTTGCCAATCAAATATACAAGTTCCATCCTGATAGTTATTTTGTATTTGGTAGAGGATTGCTATTAGATGATTGATGCCTTTTTTATTGGGATACTCGCTTAAGATGTCTTGTATAAATAACCTCATTACTTCATCAGCTTGACTTTCAAATAATTTTGCTTGTTTTTCTTGTTTTTTGTAAGATAGCCGAATTGCTTTTAATTTTACCGTCTCTGCTATAGAATTTTTTGACGGTGTTTGCTCTATATTGATTGCATCTGGTTTATTAAAACATCTCAGTAATCTCATTCTTAAAAAATCAGAGTTACAACATTCTTCTTTAGCAAACCATTCTTTATTTTTTAGTTTTTCTGAGTAATCTGTAACAACCCAGTTGCATTGAGGGAATTTGGCGTTGACAAAGTGCAGTTGTAAATTAACAGGTGGCGGTTCTTTTATTTGATTTAAAAAACAAAGTCTAATGAATAAAATATAATCTTCAAAAAAATCTCTATTTTTCTGGTCATCTAAAAATTTTTTGCAAAAATTTTGAGTGGAGCACAGCTTTTCTAGTTCTTCCCATTTGTTTCTAACAGATATTGCTTTAACTAAGATTTTTAATGTTTGCCATAATAACTGATGGTGCAAGTTGTGTCTTTGAAAAAACATCAATAGCTCTTTAGTGCGTATTTTGATAGCTACTAAAAATCTTTTTTTTCCCTCATGTATTGGTAGATTCTTATTATCTTGATAGATAGCTTTGATTTCGTCTTGAATAGCATCGACTGCTGCTATAGTATCTAGCTCGTATTTTGCTAACAACCTGTAAGCAGCGATATAGGATACTTGTAATTTATACTCTATGCAAAACCGCTCTCTTTTTCCCGCGTTAATAGTAATACCTTGGAATAGCAACATATTTACATTCTTCTTTGAAAAATTTTTAAATCAAATGTTTGCGACATGGCGGTAAGGTGCTCCGCAATTTCCGATTGGATCTCTTCGTAAGCTTCCCAATTAGTTTCTTTACAAAAGGCATAAATTTGCATAGGAATACCGTCTATTGTAGAATTTAAAGTTCTAACAATCAAAGTTTTTTCTTCGTAAATTTTTGGATGTTTTTTTAAATAAAAAGTAGCGTATTGTCTAAAGTAAAAAAGGTTAGTTTTTAATTCTTTATCGTTTTTAAAAAGATTTTTTTCCCCAGTAATTTTTTTTAAATTTGCTATTTTGTTTTTAGCAAAAAAAATAACTGTATTTTGGTTAATCCAAAAAGATTTTTTAATTCTTCTGCCTTCTTGAAACATATTGGTCCAATTTTTAAAGCCATTATTCATCAATTTATAGATAGGAATTACAGTTAAACTCTTATCCCAATTTTTTATAATTACTTGGTGCAATGTGATATCGGTGACTTCTCCATCTACTCCAAAAGCAGGGACTTCGATCCAATCTTCAGTAGAAATAAGGCGGTTCGAAAAGATTTGAATACTTGCTACTAATGATAGAATAGTGTCGCGAAAAATTAGTAAAATAATTGCCATCGCCGCACCAATTCCTCCCAACAAGATTTGTGGTGATTTATTTGTTATTACGCCTATAGTAATAATAATGACAAGTATATATAAGGTAATTTTTACTAGCTGCAAGTAACCTTTGATAGGGTTTTTTTTTGCTATTTTAAAGGTAACATAAATTTTATTGATGCTAATTAAACCCTCGTTAATTAGCAATAAAGAGTTAATGCTTACACCTATAAAAGATAATTTAGCGATAAAATCAGGGAAAGATAAATCTTTTAATACAGAGTAAATACTTAAAAAGTAAATAAATCCTAAACAACGCTCAAATATTTGACTATCTGCCATTATTTGTAGAGATAGATGACTTTTATGTAATGTAGCCTTAAGTTTGTTTTTTAAAAAACGCAGAATTAAATTTTTTGCTATCTTATAAAGAATTGAAAAAGATACTAAAAAAATGATAAATATAAATAAATCTTTTAAAAAAAGATTGGAAAGAGAATTAGTAGATAAAATTTTTATTACTAGTTCTTCTATAAAGGAGTAAAAATTTTTCATTTATAAATATAAAAATAAACTATGATATTATCTGATCAAACAATTAAGGAATTTTTACAAAAAAAAATTCTTACCATTGAGCCGTTGCAAGCATATCAAATCCAACCTGCCTCTGTAGATCTCATTTTAGATAGAAACTTCTTGGCGGTAAACCATAAAAGTCAACAATCTTTAAATTTTAAAAAACCTGTAGAATATACCAAAATCGACCAACAAACAATGATTATGTCTCCTCATTCTTTTGTGCTCGCTACTACCAAAGAAAAGGTTCACTTACCTAATTTTCTTGCTGCCTTTGTAGAGGGCAGAAGCTCTATTGGCAGAATGGGGCTTTTTATTCAAAACGCAGGGTGGGTTGACCCAGGTTTTTGTGGTCAAATCACACTTGAGCTTTACAACGCAAATAGCCTACCGCTAGAAATAGAAGCTGGTAGAAGAATATGTCAAATTGTTTTTTCTACAATGAGTCAGCAAGCAGAAAATTCTTATAGTGGCAAATATCAAAATCAAATTGGCGCCACTAGTAGTATGGCTTTTAAAGATATAGAAAATCAATCATAGTGTTATTTTTTATTAACTAGCTCCTGTTGAGCGGTATAAATACTCTCCAATAGCTCCTCTAATTCTTGCTCTGATACTGAAGAGTAGGCAAGCCGTAGAGTTTGTTTGTCCAAATAAATCAATCCTATTTGATATTTTTGTAATAAGTATTCCCAAAGCTGAACGGCGAGCACATTTTTTATTTTAATACAGAAAAAATACCCAGAATTAAAAGGATAAACTTCCCAAGCTTTTTGGTATTTTGGGTTAGCTAGCAGTGTTTTGAGTTTTTGATAGCGGTTTTGTAGTATCTGTTTTTTTTCTTTTTTTTCTTGAATTAACGAGCTATCTAATAAAGATTTTTCTATAATACTTTGAATAGGGTTGGCAGTATTAGATAACCCCGCTCTGAGCAATCCTTGAATTTTTTTCTCCATAATTTGAAACGCTACTTCTTGATTGCTACTAGTAAAAGCAAGGCTCAAAAAACCTACACGCAACCCCCAAGCATATAGTTCTTTACTTGCTCCATCTATTTTTGCTGCAATAATATTGCGGTGTAAACCTACTAGATTGCTAAATAAAGATTCTTGATAGATATTTTTTTCATAAGTTAGTCCAAAGTAAGCATCATCGCAAATGATTAGTAATGTTTTACCGCAATTAGCAACCTTGAGTAAAATTTCTATAATTTTTTGTACTTCTTCGGCGCTAGGAGTATAGCCCGTAGGATTGTGAGGGAAGTTAAATACTACTACTAGGCTAGTTTCTTTTTGTGCTATAAGAGTCTTTTGCAGAGCTTCGTAATTAAATCTATTGTTAAAAAAAAGTTGATAGGTCTGAAGTTCTGCTCGGTACATTGTTTGAAAAATTAAATTATAATTTTCCCAGTAAAAATCAGGCAGAATAACTTTAGAGCCTTTTTCTATAAAAAGTTGCGATAGTAAGTTGATAGCGTGAGTGAGCCCTTGTGTTACCACAGGAGTATAAAAATTTTTGTTGGCTAAACTTGGGTTATCTTGCCGTATTTTTTGCTTCCAAGCAGTTCTCAAACTTATTTTTCCTGCTGTAGGAGCGTAAGGAAAAACCTCATTTGGTTTCATACTAGAAAAATATTGTTGCAAAGTATTTAAGTGCATTACATCTCCTGCTTCTGTAGCAATGCCGATGCTAGCGTTGATTCTTTTTGCCGCAGATTTTGCTTTTTCAGATTGGACGACTATGCCTTCTGGTAAAAATATATTTTTTCCTAGCTCAGATAGCAAGTTATAAACTTGTGGAGCTATATTTTTTAGATTTTTATTTAATTCTTGCGATAATACACTCATATTTAGGTTTGATTAGTATCGATAAAACCTCTTTTCTTAATCTCTAATAGCACTTTTTGTGCGCATTCTTCAGCGGTATGTGTCAAAGTATGTAACACTAGATCAGCATTTTGAGGCTCTTCGAAAGTATCGTTATAGCCCGTTAGGTTAGCAATGATACCTTTTTTTGCTTTTTTGTAAAGCCCTTTAGGGTCTCTTTTGATACATTCTTTTAGCGGTGTAGCAACATAAACCTCTATATACTCACCTTGTATTTTAATTAGCTTTTTATTGTTTTCTCTTGACTCAGCAAAGGGAGCTATATTGGCAACTAAACAAATACCGTGATGTTTTACTATTTCGCTAGCTACATATCCAATTCTTTGTATATTAGTTTTTCTATCTTTGATAGAAAATCCTAACCCCCTAGATAGGTTTTTACGAATAATATCAGCGTCTAATAAAGTAATTTTTTTATCAAGTATAACTTCTGCAAGTTTGGTTTGTAGTATATTGGCAATAGTAGATTTACCGCTAGCTGGAATACCGACAAAATAAATACAAAACCCTCTTTCACTCTTTTTTTTGTAACTACTTTGAAGTAAGCGAATAATTTCTGGAAAAGAAAACCACTCTGGCAATATATCTCCTTTTTCTAAAATTTCTCGCTGTTTGGTGCCTGATAAATTCCAAGCGGTATGATTTTTTGCTATTTGATCTACTGGTAAATAACTATTTGTTTCTTTAACATAAGCAATTGCTTGAGATGTAATAGGTATAATATCTATTTCTTGATGATGTTTGAGTAATAATTCTTGTGCTTCATAAGGGGTATAAAAATTTTCTTGATTTTGTTTTTTGTAGCTGGGGCTTGCGTGGTCCCTGCCTATAATAAAATGGGTAGCACCAAAATTTTTGCGAATTAGTGCATGCCAAACTGCTTCTTTTGGTCCTGCCATTCTCATAGACAAAGGAAGTAAAGACAAGATAGCTTTACCTTGATAGTATTTTAATAATTTTTTGTAACAATTGACTCTCAAAGAATAATTTAAATCTACATTTTGTGTCATACCTACTACAGGGTGTAGTAAAAGGCAGGCGTTTTTTCCTGCTTGGGATAAGGAGTTAAGTGTGAGGTGAAAATGCGATTTGTGTAGAGGGTTTCTAGTTTGGAATGCTACAATTTTTTTTAGATTTTTCTTTTGTAAAATAGCTTTTAATTCTGCTGGAGAATGTCTTAAATCTTGGAAATCATAATAGGGAATGGGTTGTATTTGCTCTACTCGACCTCCTATATAAAATTTTGCTCCCAAAATAAAACTTTCATTCATTATTTGTTGGTAGGGGTGATTCAAATCATAAGCTCCAAATACTGCTAAACACTCTTTTGTTAGAGAATAGGGGTAAATATCCTCGACTGTAAGATAGGCAATATTTAAACCTGTTTGATCTTGGAGTATAATTTTTTTTTCTTTCTCAAACAGTTTTTTCTCTTTTGCAGTGATAGCAAGGCAAATAGGAATAGTCCATATTTTTTGGTTTGATAAACGCGAGTTTAGCAAAACACTTATGTAATCTTTCTCATTTAAGAATCCTGTTAGGGGTTTAAAACCTCCATTTAGCAGTAGTTCTAAATCGCAGAGCTCTCTGCTATTTAATGCTTTGACTTCCATTTAGTGTTTTATAGTTTGAAATTTTTGATTACTTTCTAGCGCAATCTTTATGATTCTATTGGAGATGCCGGGAATCGAACCCGGGTCTTGCTTGTAAGTCCATAGCTTTCTACAAGTTTAGACGACCTTAATTTTTTGGCTTGCTTGCTGGTCATCAGAGCTGTCAAACCAAATGTTACAGAAAGAATTCATTTTTTATCGCTGTTACACCAACAAAAAATATAGCTCGATAATTTACATAGCAAAACTTATCAAGCGTCCCGTTTTGCCATGTCTTTATTTTTAAATCACTGAAGTAAAAACAAAGAATAATTAAACTAAGCGGCTAATGCTACTCCGTTTAATTGATAATCGCTATTTTTTGCGTTTATTTATTGCCGATTTTTTTAAGTGGCACCATCTCGACGAACCACTACTTGCTTTTCTATTTCATTAAAATCAATCGAATCCTTATCATCCCCAATGTCTTTTAAGACACTATAACTTTTTATAGAAAATAACAATTTTTTTTATCTACTAAAATTAAGTTATACTTCTATTTCTGTTGTTTCTGCACTGGAGCTACTGCGGTTATTAGTATTTGGCGTATTTTGATGAATTGTTTCTGAGTCTTTCGCTCTTAAATCTATACCTTTGATAGTTATAAATTCGCACATTTCTTGAATACGGGAGTAGGTTTTTTCAGAAAGCCTACTACGCAATGTAGGTTTGTCTTGGAATTTTTTTAGAGTAAAATTTGTAGTAAATAAGGTTGTTTGCTTAGCGTTATATCTCCTATTGATTAGGTTGTCGATAATTCCAAGCTCCCATTCGGTATCTTTGATTGTCCCTAATTCGTCAATTACTAATAAGGGATGCCTGCAAATTTTATCTAGTAAATCCATCTCTGCTTGGTTGTTGTTGCTGTAGCAATTTTTAATTTCTTCTAGTAGTCTAGAAAACTCAACAAATAAACAAGAATATTCTTTTTCTAGTGTTATCTTTTGAATAATAGCGCTAACGAGTGTAGTTTTCCCACAACCCACAGGTCCAAAAAATACCAAACCTTTACTTAAAGGATGAAAATTTTTAACAAACTCTATTGCTTGTCTATAAGGTTCTTTGAGAAAATTTTCGCTAAAATTTTCTGTTTTTAAACTAGTAGTAAATCTGCTCGGAGTTTTTGTTTTGTTAAATAGTGCAATTTTGTTTGTTAGTTTTTGGCATTCGCACGGCATAATTAAATTGACTTTTTTTATAAACCCTTCTCCTTGACACCAGGGGCAAACATGCGCACAACTGGGGCACATTATTGCTACAGCGCATGGTGGAGAATTATCTTTGATTCGATAGCCTAGGTAGTCACACTCTTTGCAAAATTCTTGTTTCTTTGTCATTTATAATTTTTCTATTTCTCCATAAAACAAATATTTTTTTTTCTTGTTGCAAGATTCGCAACAAGGAACAATATTTTTTTTGGTAGATTTACCACCGCGTATCAGGCTAATTTTATGGTCCATCGTTAATTGACTAGGATGGTAATTTTGTTTGCAGTAGTAACATTTATTTTTTGCTATTTGGTTTTTCCACCAAGCACTTTTTTTAAGAGTTTGAGCTATTTTTTTTTCGTGGTTTATTTGATGTGGCTCCGCCTTGCCGATATTAAAGATACTATACATTATTATTTTGGTATAGAAAAAAATATATTAGGGTCGTGCCACTCCACTCTTGCTGTGCCGCCTAAGCTACTAATTTGTAATATTAAGTTTTGAGCTTTTGAGATAGTAAAATCTCGCTCGGTTTTTAGTAGATAGAGTTCTGTCCAGTTATCTAACCCTTTATAGTTATTAGCTATAAATTGGTAATAAAGATCTGTTTTCTTAATTTTTTTGACCTTTACAGAAGCATAATTTTTTGTGTTCCAATCTTTCAAAAAGAATTTCCAATAAGCATCTGATTGCTCTAGTTTAGAGGGAGTATCTTGCAAAGCAATAAGCACAAAAAATTGATATTCTTTTTGATATTCTTTTTGATGCTGCGTGAGTAGTTTGTTGTTTTTGATAAAATAATTATCATTATAATTTTTTAGAAAATTTTTTCTTAAGGTCCAATCAAAATACAAGACCTCCATAATTAGTACTCTATGATAGTCCTTATATAGTGTTGTATTCTTTTTTTGTGCTAGAAAATAACGTTTTATATAGTTTTCGTCCAGATAAGTAGCATTGATGCTACTGCAAGACACGCCAAGCAAAGCTAGTAATAGTAAAAAAATAATTCTTTGTCTCACTTCTTGTTTTTAAATAATAATAAAATATTTTTTAGCTCTCTGACTTTTAGCAAGTAGCAAGCACAAAAATATGTCAATAATGCAATAAAAAATAAACTTAAAAATTGTAAATATAAATTTTGAGATAACTTATCTATCCAAAAACAAATCATTATCAAAAGTATAACATTTGCTAAGATTTGTCTAATAAACTGAGAAAAAAATTGACTATTCCAAAGAGGTTTCATTTTTTTAGGAATAGTAAATAAATGCAATAAAAGCAAGAAAACTTGACTTAGGCTATTTGCTAAAGCTATTGCTGCATGCCCAAAAAACTCTACTCCTTGCCAGCACAAAACAGCATTTACCAACATAGCAAAAAATGCTAAATAGGCTGGTTTTTTAAAATGTTGCGAGCTGTGTAAATTAGCGGTAAAAATACGATTCCAAGCAATAAAAAATAAACCTACTGAGTGAAACATAAGTGCTTGTGATGTCAGATGAACTGAATTTTCGTCAAACTCACCTCTTAAGAAAAGTATACGAATAATGCTTTCTCCTGTGAGTATTAAGCCTACAGTAGCAGGAAAGCTGATAAAGCTACCTAAAAGCAATGATTCTCTCAGTTTTGCTTTAGCTAAATCTATTTTTCCACTGACAATAAATTTAGTAAGCTGTGGTAGCAATATAGTAGTAATAGATACAATTAAAATACCTAGAGTAAACTCTATTAAGCGGTTACTGAGAGTTAAAGAAGTAATTGATCCTGCGTATAACTGCGAAGCTATGATATATCCAATAATGATATTTATTTGATAAATACCAGCACTAAAAAGCCCGCCTAGCATTTTTTTGAAAGTTTGCCTTACTTCTTTATCAAATATAGTAATTTGTCCCCATATTGAATATTTAAGTTTGACTACGGCAAAATGAGAGTAAATAAATTGCGCTAAGCCTCCTAAGATTACCCCAACACTTAAACCTAATGTTGCCTTTTCTACGCTCTTTCCAAAGACTAGCCCACAAAAAATAATAGCAATATTGAGTAAAATAGGACTAAAAGCAGATGGAAAAAAAATATTGTGAAAATTGAGTATGCTTTGATAGATAGCGGATAAAGAAATTAGTAAAATATAAGAAAAGAGCAAGCGATTTAAAAATATACTTTGCTCTAGGGCTAGCCCTTGAAATCCTCTTGCAAAGATATTGGCAATAATCCAAGGAGAGAATAAAATAAATAGTATGCAAAAAATACTCAAAAGCAAGAACAGGCTCCAAAAAATATTTTTAGCAAATTTTTTAGCTTTTGCTGCTCCTTGCTCTTGATGTAGTTTAGTAAAAACAGGAATAAAAGTTGTGAGCATCGCTCCTTCTGCGGTAAATCTACGGAAAAGATTGGGGATAGCGTAGGCTAGGTAAAAAGCATCACTATAGATACTGGCACCTAGTAAAAAAGTGATAACAATCTCCCTGAGTAGTCCAAAAATCCTACTAATAAGGCTAACAAAGCTAATAGAGAAAATTTTTTTTAAGAAAAAAGACGACTCTTTTTTTTGCATAAAACAATTTTCTCTAAAAAGAACAAAGCAACAAGCATATTAACTCTCTGCTAGGCTACTAGCTTAAACAATAACATAAATTTTCTTTGCGTTCTTGCTTTTGGTAAAGCAGTTATCACAAAAAATCAGATTTGATTGTTGATTTAACTAGCTTTTACTTGCCTTAACTACATCTTTGTAGTTTTTTGTTTGTTTTTTCACAATTTCTTAATGATTGATAGTTGGTTGTTTGACTACTCGAAGATAGGATTTAAGAGTTTTCCATCCAGAAGGGAACAATTGTGTTGCTTCCTCGTTTTTTACTGCAGGAACTATAATTACATCTTCGCCATTTTTCCAATCTGCAGGGGTTGCAACTTTATATTTTGCGGTTAGTTGCAACGAATCTACTACTCTTAAAATTTCTGCAAAATTTCTTCCTGTAGCCATCGGATAAGTTAAAATTAATTTAATTTTTTTATCTGGTCCAATTACAAAAACATTTCTAACCGTTTGGTTATCAACAGCTGTTCTGCCTTTAGATGATCCAGTTAAAGATGTTGCAAGCATCCCATAAATTTTGGCAATTTTTAAATCATGGTCACCAATTAGAGGGTATTCTACCTTGTAACCAGTAACATCAAGAATATCTTGACTCCATTGTTCGTGGTCGCTTATTGGGTCAACGCTCAGGCCTAGAATTTTTACATTCCTCTTGCTGAATTCTTCTTGGACGCCTTGTAGAGCTCCTAATTCTGTCGTACAAACCGGTGTAAAGTTTTTGGGATGAGAGAAGATGATTACCCAACTATCATTAGCCCAATCGTATAAATTGATTTTCCCTTGAGTTGTTTCAGCATCAAAATTTGGCGCCGTATCGTTAATTTTTAAAGACATTTTATTTTTTTTTAGTATCAGTTATAAAAAACACTCTAATCTATAAAGAACAAAACTAAGCCTGTATGTTAATTCTTAAAAAAAATTAAGTCAATCAGTGATTTTAAAAATTATAATGCAAAAGTTTTATTTTGATTTAATAATTTAATTTACTAGTTTTTACGTCCTAAAAGCTGTTCTAGACATTTTTTCATTATTGCAATGGGAGCCGTTTGATTTGTCCAGATTTCAAAAGCTAAAGCTCCTTGATGTAGTAACATAGGTATTCCATCAAGTACTATTTTATGAAGCTCTTGTGCTTTTTTTATTAAAGCAGTTTCTGCGTGGTAAATAATATCTACCACAATCTCTGAGTTATTGATTATTTCTAAAGGAACAGACAAAGAGAAAGCATCTTTACCAACAGGAGTAGTATTGACTAATAAATGAAACTTTGTTGGGCAATTACCACCTATAAATTTGACATCAGGAAAAAGTTTTGTATATTTTTTTATAGTGTAATGCACTTTAGCATATGTTCTGTTTTCAATATAGATAGTATTTACTCTAGATTTTGCTAGGCTATAAATAATAGCTTGAGCCGCTCCTCCGGCGCCTATCATCTGCACGGTGATTTTTTTAGGGTCATAATTTATTTCTTTTAATCCCTCTATGAAGCCTAATCCATCTGTATTATAGCCTTTCCAAACTCCATTATCAAAATGTATACTATTGACTGTATCTAATATTTGAGCCTCTTCACTAATTTCATCTAGGTAGGGAATAATATCTCTTTTATAAGGTGCGGTCACATTAATTCCCTTCACATTTAAAATCTCTAAAGAAGTTAACACTTTAGATAAATTTTCTTTAGTTACTAAAAAAGGGACATAAACTGCATTGTAGTTACATTGCTGAAACGCAATGGTTTGCATAGCAGGTGAAAAAGAATGACTAACGGGGTTGCCAATAATTCCAAAAACACTTGTTTCGCCAGAAAGATACATAACTAGTTATTTGTTGTTCCAAAAAAATCGTATAGGAGTTCCTGTATAACTAAAATAATACCTAAATTGATTTTTTACAAATTTTTCGTAACTTGGCGTTAGTAATATTTTGGTGTTAACAAACAAACGAAACACTGGGGGATTGCTTTGTATCTGCGTACAGTAAAAAATTTTTAACTTTTTTTTCTTGCTGTTTGGTGCGCTATAGGTTTCTTGCAGGCGCTTGATAATTTTATTCAGGTCGGCTGTAGCTATTTTTTTCTTTCTTTCTTTAGCAACATTCAAAATTTGGTCTAGGAGTTGTTTGAGCCCTATATTTTTTTTTGCACTAGTAAAACAAACGGGGTAATTCTTTAAAAAACTATAATTTTCTTGGATATAATCTGTAATTTGTTTTTGGATATTTTTTTTTGTGATTAGATCTAATTTATTAAATACCAAAATTAAAGATTTATTTTTTCTAATTACTAGACTAGCAATTTTGAGGTCTTGCTCACTAATTCCTTGGGTGATATCTATAACGAGTAAAATAATTTTTGCCTCGCTCATTGCTTGTAGGGAAGATGTTAGCGTAAGTTTTGCCAATTCCGTAACAATTTGATTTTTTTTTGCGATTCCTGCGGTATCAAAAATAGTAATTGTTTCTTTGTTGTGTTTTATTTCAAAAAATACCGCATTCCTAGTAGTGAGTGCTTCATCTTTGACTATCATTTTTTCTTCTTCTAACCAAGCGTTCATCATAGAAGATTTACCAACATTGGTTTTTCCTAACAAACTCACTACCAGTCTGTTTTGTGTTTTTAGCTCGCTTACAATATTTGGAAAATCTGTTGCTACGTTAGTTAGTAAATTCTCTATACCTATACGGTGTTCTGCAGAAATAGCATAGATCTCGCTTTCACCAGATTCATAAAATTCTGATATTCTCTGGAGGTGTTTGTCGTCATCAATTTTATTGACGATAAAATAAAATTTTTTTTGTTGTTTTCTAAGCCACCGCAAAATTTGCATGTCCTCAAACTGCCACCCTTCTTTACCATCTAGTAGAAAAAAGAAAGCATCTACTTCCGAAAAAATTTGTAAAATTTTTTGGTAAATTGTTTTTTGCATACTATTAGGGCTTATCATAGTTAAGCCGCCAGTATCTATGAGGTAAAAACAAAAATCGTCATAGTCTATCAAAATTTTATTGTTATCTCTAGTGACCTCGTTTTCGTTTTTTACCACTGTTTTTTGTTTGGTAAAACAATTAAAAAGGGTAGATTTTCCAACATTAGAGCGACCTAAGATACAAAAATTAGCGTGTTTCATTAGGAGTTGAAAGCATTAGTTTGTTAAAATAAGACTCTAATTCCTGAGCGTAGCATTCGTAATTTTGTTCTTTTTGCCTCAGGTGAGAAGATTGTATATCACTAATAGTTTCTTTGAGAAATAACACTTCTTTTTTCATTTTTTGTATTTTGGTAAAAGTAGCAAAATTTTTTCTCGAAAAAACAATAAAATTTGCTACTTCTAGTAGTTTTTGTGATTTATACCATTTTGGTAATTGTGTAAAGGTATCTCCTCCCATAACCAAATAAAATTTTTTTTCAGGAAATTTATCATGGAGCAAGCACAATGTTTCAAAGGTAGGAACAGCTCTTTTTTGCGAAGTTTCATAATCCCAAATATGGCTAGCAGAATGTTGTTTAAAAACTTTTTTTAGTATGTTTAAGCGAATTGCTACAGGAAGGTAATAATTTTTTTTCTCTAGCGGGTTTTTGTAGTTTGGTATCAGCAATACTTCTGAGACTAATTTTTTTTTTATGACAATTTGTAACATTTCTAAATGACCTAGGTGCAAAGGATTAAAACTTCCACCTAAAATACCTATTTTTTTGCTAGTTGTTAATAAATCGGGGTATCGCATATTTTGATTTTGTTTTGACCATTCTCAAAAGAAAATTGAAGTTGTAACTCACAAAGCTCAAGTGTTTCAGGGAAAAGATTAGCCCATTCTATAAAAGTAATTACAGCTTTATGCTCCAAGCTTTCCCAGATTCCTATATCTAGTAGTTTTTGTGATTCTTCAATACGATAAAGATCAAAATGATGTATAGTAATTTTTTGCCCCTCATAAACTTGCAGGTAAGAAAAAGTAGGGCTAGAGACTAGTTTTTGTACTTCTGGTGCTATTTTGCTAGTAAATTCTTTGACAAAATGAGTTTTGCCTGAGCCTAGCTCTCCTAGCAATGCCACTTTAGAGACTACGCCTTGAGGAACAATTTTTTGATAAATATTTTCTTTCATACTAGAGTAAAAAGACCTTACTACTTCAATCTCTAATAAAATAGCAAAATTTTCAATGAAAAATTACCTTTGCAAGGTCAGCTTGTATTTTTTGCTAATTCTAGCTATTACAGGTTGTAGTCTAGGGGCACAAAAAAAAATTTATTACTGGCAAAAAGGTGATAGCTTGCAGAGCCTTGCTACTCGTTTTAGCGATGATATACTGGAGATACGCAGAAGAAATCATATTTACGAGCCAGAAGATCTTTTTGTAGGTTTTCCTTTGGTTATTATTCCAAAAAAAAGTCTCAAGCAAATTACTCCTCGCTCTCATAATTTAAAATTTGCTTTTCCTTCAAAAGGAAGTATTACCTCTAAATACAAATTGAGAAATGGCAAGTTTCATTATGGGGTAGATTTTGGTGCAAATCAAGGGAAGGAAATATTTGCCTCACAAGCAGGTATTGTTAAAAGCATAGGTGCTAGATCTAGCTACGGCAATACAATAGAAATACAACATTCTAAACTTGTGAGTACGCTCTACGCCCATTTAGACAAAATATTAGTAAAGAAAAATCAAAGAGTATCTAAATCAGAGGTCATTGGAATAATGGGAGCAACGGGGCGTTCAACAGGAGTGCATTTACATTTTGAAATTATTGTTAACGGTGCTAATATTAACCCGCTGAAGCTGTTGCAATAAGCAACTTTTATATGCTTGTTAAATTTACACTAGCACATTGTTATAATAGTATTTGTGTAGCCAATGTTTACCTGGATAGTCACTAAAAAAAGACACTACAAGTTCTTAGTTTTTACCTTTTTATTTTTTTTATCTCTTCCTAGTTGGAATATATTTTTAGCAGGTCTGCGGTACCTACAGCAAGGAAAATTTTTCCAATCAATTTTTTTAGTGTACCTACAGCAAACTATTGTATTAGGCATTGGTGTGTGCGTACTCTCTTTGATTCTGGGGTTAGTTAGTGCTATTTTTGTAACCTTTTTTGAGTTTCCTGCTAGAAAAGTTTTAGAGTGGGGCTTGATACTTCCTTTTGTGTTACCTTCCTATATTTTAGCTTATATTTATACGGATTTTTTAGAATATGCAGGGTTTTTGCAAACAAGTCTGAGAGGAGTCTTTGGGTGGCAATCTCAAGATGACTATTGGTTTTTTCAAATTAGAAGCATGTCCGGGGCTATTTTTGTGTTGAGTTTTTCACTATACCCTTATCTTTACCTTGTAGTTAGAAGAGCTCTGGCAAACCAATCAGAGACTATTTTACAATCGGGGCAGCTTTTAGGCTATAATTTTCTGCAAAATATCTTTTATTTGCTTCTACCTTTGGCAAAAAAAAGTATTTTTCTAGGATTGGTAGTGGTATTGGTGCATGCTATACACGATTTTGGAGTAGTAGAATATTTTTCTGTATACACTTTGAGTCTTGGAATTTACGATTTATGGTTTCAGCGCGGTGATTTTTTAGCCGCTAGTTATCTCTCTTCTTTGGTGATTTGCGTTCTTTTCTTTTTGGTATTATTAGATGTTTACCTTAATCTTGGTGTGCAGGGGTTAACAAGCAACAATTTTTATCAAAGAAAAAGAATAACACCTACTACTTTTGTTTCTATTTTGTTGTTTCTATTTTGTTTTTTGATTGTTTTTTTAGGGTTTTTATTGCCTACAGGTATTTTGGTGTATTATTCTTTGGATCACTATCAGAGTTTATTAGAGCGAGAGTTTTGGCAAGCTGTTTGGAATTCTATTAGAGTAGGTGTGATAACCGTGGTCTTAGTGCTATTTTTTAGCTCATTATTTGCCTATTTTTTACAAAGATTGCAGAACAATAGTTTGAGATATACCGCTATTGCTACTATTTTTGGCTATGCCTTGCCTAGCACTATTTTATCTATAGGCATTGTACTTTGTGCTAAATACTTTGATAATACAGTTAATTTTCTGTGGTTTGAGCTATTTTCTGAGAATTTAGGTTTGGTTTTAGGAGGCAGTTTATTGATTTTGATTTTTGCTTATAGTGTTAAATTTTTTGCAGTAGCACAGTCTATATTAGGAGAATCTATGTTGCTGATTACCCCTTCACTAGATGCTTCTGGCAGGAGTTTGGGATATTATAATATTAGAATTTTAAAAAATGTTTACTTGCCGATAGCTAAAAAAGGTTTTTTGACGGTAGCTATAATTTTGTTTGTAGATATTCTACGCGAATTACCACTAACCTTGATTCTCAGACCTGTAGATTTTGAGACTTTAGCTACCTATACCTATCAATATGCATCAGATGAGATGCTAGAGCAAACAGCTATTAGTGCATTGTTTATTATATTGATTAGCTTGATACCATCTGCTGTGTTTTGCTACAATATCAACCAACAAAAATAGCTCTACTAGTGCTACAAGTTATTATGTCAATAGTTTCAATATCTAGTTTAAGTGAGGTATTTTATGATGATTGATGTTTTATTTGCTGATGAGCTTGCTTCAAGAATGACTTTGTTTTACCAGTTATGAGGTATTTTATTACATTTGCTAAAGAAGCTTTGAACCTAATTATCAAGTATTCAAGTTAGCAGAAAATTTTACAGAGTAGTTAGTTTACCTTTTATATAAAAATAATAATGAAATTTACCAAAATGCAAAGTGCAGGCAATGATTATATTTATATTGAAGCCGAGCAATTAGCCCAGCGACACTCTGCAAGCCTTGGGGCTTTAGCAAAAAAAATTAGTCATCGCAGATATGGAATAGGTAGTGATGGACTAGTTATCATAGATAGCACGGCTAGAAGTATGAGGATGTTTAACTCAGACGGTAGCGAATCTGCGATGTGTGGTAATGCTATTTTTTGTGTAGCAAAATATCTTTTTGAAAAAACAGCCTTGATACAAAAACAATTTACGATTCAGTTTGCAAAGAAGTGCTATCTAGTGCAAGTTTTTTTAGATCAACTAGGGCTAGTAGTCGAAGTAGGTTTGCAAGTAACAAACCCTAGTTTGCAAATGGGTGATTTTTTACAAGCAGCAAAAAGAGCTCAAAAAGAACAGTTTTTAGCAGAGCAATTTTCTTTTGGCGATTTGAAGCTTTGCGGTAGCCTGGTAGCTCTGCAGAACCCTCATTTTGTAGTTTTTGTAGCAGATCTCACAACTACTCCTGTAAGGAAGTGGGGTAGTATGATTGAAAAACACAAATTTTTTCCTCAGGGTATCAATATTGAATTTGTACAAATTATAAATCGCAAAGAGGTTATGCAAAGGACTTGGGAGCGAGGTAGTGGAGAAACTTGGGCTTGTGGCAGCGGAGCTTGTGCTGTTTGTGTTGCAGGCTACTTGACAAAAAAAACAGATAGTAACTTGCTAGTTAGGCTACGCGGAGGAGAGCTTTTGGTATCTTATAGCAAAGATAGACTAACTCTAAAGGGGCGACCTCTAGAGGTATTTGTAGGAGATTGTAATTTTTAACCAGCTTTTAATAAACTGCTGTTTTAGCTAGGTAGTATAAAGAAAACAAACAAAATAATTTTGCTTGTTTTCTTTTGAGTTTACCTATAGTATGTGTTGTTAATACAGGTTTTTGTTTTTAGTAAAAGACTTGGTATGTTTGAGGTATTTAGTGCTTTTTTAACTTAATTGAATTTAATATATGAAAGATATAAAACTTGGCTGTTTATTCGCAATTACTTTTAACTCTTTTTTTTTCTGCTTCCGCCTATGTAGGCTTAAAACTTTATCTGTAGGCTTATTATTACTTGCTAGTGGATTTTTTGTGTGTATAGCGCAAGAGCGTTCTGTGAGAAATAAAACATTTTCTATCATTGGAATAGAAGATGGGGTTGGTGCTCAAAGCACTCGTGGATTTATGTTTGATGTTGCGTCTAGTGATGAGGCGCTCAGGTTAGCGGTAGATTGGTTTTCTAGCAAGGATGCTATAATGTCATTTACTTCAAGCTACGAATATTTAGCAACTCTACAAATTATAGAATTAGACCTAGGTGTTCGTTATTATTTTGACTATTTATCTTCAGCTGCAGATTTTTATATAGGAGGAGGTTTGGCGTTAGTTAGTGCCAATTATAAATATGAATTTAAGAATATTCTTGATGCTAGCAAAGGAGATTTTTCAGGATCTGGCAGAGGTGTTTATCAAGGGTTTGGTGCTAGACGCGTCTTTAACAATGGTTTGACTCTAGGGTTTGATTACCGCGACTCTAGCGCTCAGTTTGAGCTCAAAAGAAACTCAGAAACAGGCTCAGTACCCTTGCTCTTGCCAAAAGATAATTTTGGTCTCACAAGAACAAGCCTTACATTAGGTTATAGCTGGTAGCTACACTATCAAGCTTGCTATAAGTTAGTGTACTGGCAAGATGTAACCGATACCCCACAGGTTGTTTTTTGATTAAAATTTTTTACCTAGCTGCCATAAATAATAATTAGTAATACCAAGCTAGGGAAAATTTGAAGTAGGGATTGTATTGTTTTACTCACTATTTGAAAACTATCATAATTGCATAGATTATAAATAAAAAAGAAAATAATTTTTTACTTAACTTATACCTCTGCTTGTTAGGTTTTATTTTTTTGCCAAAGCTTGCGAATAAGTTTCAAAGCACTAGTACTTTGTTTTTTTTAACTAATTTAAATATATGAAAACTACAAAAATTGGTTGTTTATTTGCTACAGCTCCCATCTATTTTTTTTTTTTCTATTTACGCTCGTGTAGGTTAAAGGTTATATTAGTAGGCTTATTACTACTTGTTAGCTGGTCGTCGTTATGTTTAGCGCAGGAGCATTTTGCTAGAAAGACAACATTTTCTTTAGTTGCGGGCAGTGCTAGTGGTAAGTTGAGTCTAGGTGAAGATCATTCTGGTACTCAAACTAATCGTGGGTTTATGTTTGATATTGGATCTGGTGCTAGACCTCTCAGGCTTGCGGCAGATTGGTTTTCTAGCAGTCGGGTTATAATGTTTAGCGAGAGCCCAGAATATTTAGCAACTCAACGAATTATAGAAATAGACCTAGGCGCTCGTTACTATTTTGATGATCTATCGCCGGTTGCAGATTTTTATGTAGGAGGAGGTTTAGCTCTAGCGAGTGCTAATTATGAATATAAATTTATCACTGCTTTGGGACCTGTTCAAGGAGATTTTTCAGGGTCTGGTAGTGGTGTGTATCAAGGATTTGGTACTATACATGTTTTTAAGAATGGCTTGAGTATAGGGTTTGATTACCGTGATTCTAATACTCGATTTGAACTTAAAAGCAATTTAGAAACAGGCTCAGTACCTTTACTCTTATCAAAAGATTATTTAAATTTTACCAGAACAAGCTTAACGCTAGGCTATAGCTGGTAGTTGTCCGTTAAGGCTGATGATAGGTGGTACACTCTAGCAAGATGTGCTACCCTGTAGCGTGCCCTCTTGTCTTTTGTTACAATATTTGCCCTAGGTTAGTATCAATCATCACTAGTAGTGTAAGGATAGAGCATATGGAGTAAGGATTGTATTTTTTACTCGCTATAGCTAAAACTGCTATTTTAATAAAAATACAAAAAAACAAAGAATTTTTATTTTGTTTGCTTGATTTGTCGTTTATCTGTAGCTTGTAGTCTATCGTATTTTTGTTTTTGCTAAAGCGTGATAGGCTCAAAATCCTAGTGCTTTGTTTTTTTAATTTTATATAAACCATATGCAAGATGTAAAAAGTTGTTTATTTGCTACAATTATTTCTTACTCTTTTTTTCCTACTTGCGCTCGTATATGCTCAAGGCTCTCTTTGTAGGCTTGTTACTATTTGCTAGTAGTGTGCCCTTATGTTTAGCAGAGGAGTATTTCGCTGGGAATAAAACAGCATCCTTTGTTATTGCTACTGGTAGTGCTCAAGACAAGTTCCCAAGTGGAGCTACTACTAATACTCAAAGTACTCGCGGGCTGATGTTTGATATTGGCTCTAGTGGTGAGCCACTCAGGTTCGCGCTAGATTATTTCTCGGGAGGAATTAAAGAGACGGTAGAGATTTCGGGTGGGGAAGTTGAAGTGATTCTAACAGTTACTGAGCGAGATCTAGGTGCTCGTCACTATTTTGAGGATTTATCGTCAGGTTTAAGTTTTTATCTGGGCGGAGGTTTGGTTCGAGTGAATGCCAATATTGAAGTCAAAGTTAACAGTGTTGCGGGCTCTAGCAAAGAATATTTTTCAGGTTTTGGTAGTGGCACCTATTTCGGTCTCGGTGCTAGACGAGTTTTTAAGAATGGCTTGAGTATAGGGTTTGATTACCGCAATTCTAATGCTGAGTTTCAAATTCAAGGATCTAGATTTGTGTTTTTTAAAAATAGTGACGGTATTATCAGAACAAGTTTCACGCTAGGCTCTAGCTGGTAGTCGCAATCAAGCTGGCAAGACACTAGGTGCTAGCTGGTAGTTGTCCGCTCAGGCTGGCGAGGCAGCACAATCTAGCAAGATGTGCTACTTCTAGCCCCTTTTGTCTTTTGTTGCAATATTTTACCTAGCTATCATAAAATCATCACCAGTAAGCTAGCAGTTTCATAGCTCTCTTGTCTTTTGTTGTAATATTTGACCTAGTCATCACAAATAATCACTAGTAGTGTAAGGATAGAGAATATGGAGCAAGGGTTGTATTTTTTACTCTTATAGCTAAAAACTGCAATTTTATAAAAATACAAAAAAAGCAAAAATTTTGCTTTTATTTGCTTTATTTTTTGTTTGTCTGTAAAAAGTGAACTTGTCGTGTTTTTTTGCTTCTGGCAAAGACATAACAGGCTCAAAGCACTAGTGCTTTGTGTTTTTTTTAATTTAATTTTAATAAAATATATGAAAACTACAAATATTGGTTGTTTGTTTGCTGCAATTACCCCCCCCCCCTACCTTTTTACACTTCCACTCGTATAGGCTCAAGGCTCTCTTTGTAGGCTTATTACTCTTTGCTAGTGGGCTCTCCTTATGTTTGGCACAGGAGTATTCTGCTAGGAATAAAACGCTTTCTTTTGCTGCTGGCAGTGCTGAGAGCAAGCTCTCAGATGATGGTGATTATAGTGCTTTGGGTAATGATGATTTTAATACTCAAAATACTAGCGGTTTTATGTTTGATATTGGCTCTAGCGGTGAGCCCCTCAGGTTCGCGCTAGATTCGTTCTCAGTAGAGTATAAAGAAACGGCATTTGTTTCGGGTGGGTTAGCTGAAGGGATTCTAAGAGTTAGCGAGACGGCTCTAGGTGCTCGTTATTATTTGGAGGATTTATCGCAGGTTGTAGATTTTTATGCAGGCGGAGGTTTGGCTCTAGTGAGTACCAATTATGAAGTCAAAGTTAACAGTGTTTTGGGTTCTGGCACAGTCAATTTTTCAGGATCTGGTAATGGCACCTATTTCGGTTTTGGTGCTAGACGCGTTTTTGAGAATGGTTTTACTCTAGGTTTTGATTACCGCGACTCTGATGCTGAGATTAAAATTAAAGGCGGTACAGTGAAAGTAGGGGCATTTGATATACCATTACCTGATAGTGAAGATAATTACGGTCTTACCAGAACAAGCCTCACGCTAGGCTCTAGCTGGTAGTCGCAATCAAGCTGGCAAGACACTAGGTGCTAGCTGGTAGTTGTCCGCTCAGGCTGGCGAGGCAGCACAATCTAGCAAGATGTGCTACTTCTAGCCCCTTTTGTCTTTTGTTGCAATATTTTACCTAGCTATCATAAAATCATCACCAGTAAGCTAGCAGTTTCATAGCTCTCTTGTCTTTTGTTGTAATATTTGACCTAGTCATCACAAATAATCACTAGTAACATCAGGCTAGAGGAATATGGAGCAAGGGTTGTATTTTTTACTCTTATAGCTAAAAACTGCAATTTTATAAAAATACAAAAAAAGCAAAAAATTTTGCTTTTATTTGCTTTATTTTTTGTTTGTCTGTAAAAAGTGAACTTGTCGTGTTTTTTTGCTTCTGGCAAAGACATAACAGGCTCAAAGCACTAGTGCTTTGTGTTTTTTTTAATTTAATTTTTATAAAATATATGAAAACTACAAATATTGGTTGTTTGTTTGCTGCAATTACCCCCCCCCTACCTTTTTCCACTACTACTCGTATAGGCTCAAGGCTCTCTTTGTAGGCTTGTTGCTACTTGCTAGTGGGCTCTCCTTATGTTTGGCACAGGAGTATTCTGCTAGGAATAAAACGCTTTCTTTTGCTGCTGGCAGTGCTGAGGGCAAGCTCTCAGGTAGAGGTGATTTTAATACTCAAAATACTCGCGGTTTGATGTTTGATATTGCGCTCAGTGATCATCCACTCAGGCTCGCGCTAGATTATTTCTCGGGAGGAGTAAAAATTACGACAGTTATTCCTGGCATAGAGGGTGAAGAGATTCTAAGAGTTAGCGAGACGGCTTTAGGTGCTCGTTATTATTTGGAGGATTTATCGCAGGTTGTAGATTTTTATGCAGGTGCAGGTTTGGCTCTAGTGAGTGCCAATTATGAAGTCAAAGTTGGCAGTGTTTTGGGTTCTGGCACATTAGATTTGTCAGGATCTGATAGCGGCACCTATTTCGGTTTTGGTGCTAGGCGTGTTTTTGAGAATGGCTTTGCCCTAGGTTTTGATTACCGCGACTCTGATGCTGAGATTAAAATTAAAGGCGGTACACTGAAAGTAGGGGCATTTGATATACCCTTATCTGATACAAAAGGTAATTTCGGTCTTACCAGAACAAGCCTTACGCTAGGCTATAACTGGTAGTCGCAATTAAACTTGCGATATACGCTAGGCTCTAGCCGGTAGTTGTCCGCTCAGGCTGGCGAGGTGGCACAATCTAGCAAGATGTGCTACTTCTAGCCCCTTTTGTCTTTTGTTGCAATATTTTACCTAGCTATCATAAAATCATCACCAGTAAGCTAGCAGTTTCATAGCTCTCTTGTCTTTTGCTGCAATATCTCAACCTAGCTAGCATAAAATCATCACCAGTAAGCTAGCAGTCTCATCTTTTATTTGAATGTCTGCAGGCTCTAGCTCTAGAAGTTTTGTTGTTGCTTTTTTGTTATTTTGTGCTAGTATCAGCAATGATAGGTTGTGCTTTTCTTATCGTTTTTGTTTTCTGTAAATGGTTGTAGATCTAGGTTATTATTGCTTGATTTTAGCATTTTGTTTGAGTATTTATGCTGTTGTTGGCTCGTTGCTAGGAGTAGCTACCTCATCTTTAAATCTGATAGTTAGTGTCAGGCGCGCTGTAGTAGGTTTGTGGATTTTGGTAGCAGGCGCTTATTTATCTTTGAGCTATGCTTTCATTACAAATGATTTTTCTGTCAAATTCGTAGCTAATAACTCTAGTAGCGATTTACCTTTTTTTTATAAAATTACTGCGGTTTGGGGAGGAATGGACGGCTCTTTGCTCCTTTGGGTTTTACTTCTAGCTTCTTATAGCCTACTTCTTGTGTTTTCCTACGCTCAAAAATATTGCTATCTGGTACCCTATAGTATGGTTTTTCTCAATTTTATTTTGGCGTTTTTGCTTTTTTTACTTATTGGCTGGAGTAACCCCCTAGCTAGGGCTTATCCTATTCCTAGCGAAGGCTTAGGGCTCAATCCGGTCTTGCAAGATGTAGCTATGATTATTCATCCTCCTCTACTCTATCTAGGTTTTATTGGTTTGAGTATTCCCTTTGCTTTTGCTATGGGCTCTTTGCTTGCTAAAAAAATGGATAATGATTGGATCCAAATTAGTAGAAGATGGATTTTGATTGCTTGGTTATTTTTGAGCCTAGGAATGATGATTGGCGGACAGTGGGCTTATTACGAGCTAGGATGGGGAGGCTACTGGGCGTGGGACCCGGTGGAAAATTCTTCTTTGCTGCCCTGGCTTGGTGCGACGGCTTTTTTGCACTCTGCTATGGTGCAAGAAAAGCGTGATTGTTTAAAAATTTGGAATTATGTTTTAATAATTACTACTTTTTTATTGACTATTATAGGCACTTTTATTACTCGCTCTGGAGTATTAAACTCAGTGCACGCTTTTGCTCAATCTAACATAGGACCTGCTTTTTTGGTTTTTGCAACCGTGACGGCTTTGATTTGTTTTGGACTATTATTTTACCGCTTACCTTTGATAGAGAACAACAACAAAATAATTAGCCTTTTTTGTAAAGAAAATTCTTTTTTAGTAAACAATATTTTATTTGTTGGTTTAATTTTTGCAATTTTTTATGGTACTATTTTTCCTTTGGTTGCAGAAGCTATTGCTAGTCGCAAAGTTTCTGTAGGTGCTCCATTTTTTGAGCAAATTAGCCTACCTATTGTAATTTTACTGATGATTTTGATGGGAGCTACTCCGTTTTTAGCTTGGAATAAAGCCAATATCACAAAAATTAGGAATAATTTATGGCTGCCAGCTTTGATGTCTGTAGTGCTGATGATTTTTTGCGGGTTATTTTTGAGCCACAGAGTAGAATTTATACTTTTAGCGGGCTCTATCTACTTTGCAGCTCATTGCATTTTATTAGAGCTTTACAAAATCTATATTACAGAAAGAGTGAGATGGAAAACTAGGAAAGAGCAGGGTAAAAAAAAATTTATTAACAGAAGATCAATTGGCGCTATGCTTATTCATTTAGGAATAGTTGTGTGTTTATTTGGAATTTTAGGTAATTTTTTCGGCAAGGAGCAGAGTTTAACTTTTCAAGTTAACCAAAGCTTGGAGTTTGGAGACTACAAGGTTACCTATACTGGTAATAGTTTTGAGAAGGTTCGTAACGCTAGGCAACATATAGCCTATTTTCAAATTTTTAAAAATGGTAAATTTATCCAAGCTTTAAAGCCTGCTAAAGCTTTTTATCTTACTTCTGATGAGCCAACTACAGAAGCGGCTATTTTGCGTTTTTGGAGCGAAGATTTTTATATTAGTTTAGCGTCTATCAATTCTGATGACTCTGCGAGCGTTACCCTATACATCAACCCCTTGGTTATTTTTGTCCCTTTGAGTTTGGTTTTTTTTATCATAGGCATCTTGCTTTGTTTTTCCTATCAATCACCTTATTTTCGCTATAAATTTACACATGAAAAAAATCAAAAAGTTACATATAGTTAGATTTTTAAGAATTGATAGACTCATCAAACACCAAGGACTCCTAGAGTGGATAGACGCTATTTTATTTGCGTTAATTGTTGTTTCTATTTTTCGTACTTGGTTTTTTTCTCCCTACCGGGTCCCTACTGGCTCTATGATTCATACTATTGAGAAAGGAGATTTTTTATTTGCAAATATGCACTCCTACGGCTATGTTATTCCTTTTACCGAAAAAAAATTTTTCACATCGCCTATTAAGCGGCACGATATAGCAATTTTTCCTTATCCTTTAGAGCCTGCAGTTAAATTTATTAAGAGAGTTATTGGATTACCAGGAGATAGATTGGAAATTAAAGATGAAATTGTATATATTAATGGTAGTGAGTTAGTAGAAGATTATAAATTCTTAGATAACTTTTTACCAAAAGGACAGGATTTACCGTCTATGATTATACCTCAAGGGAAGTATTTTATGATGGGAGATAATAGAAGGAATTCTCAAGATAGTCGTTACTGGGGATATGTGGACGAAAACACTATTCGTGGCAAAGGTTGGTTTGTGTTTTGGTCTCATAATTCAGAAAAAGGTTTTTTTTCTGGTTACAATTTATATCGTATAGGTCAAATACTTCGCTAAGCAAATTATGAAAAAAAAATATATTATACTAACACTACTGCTAGTAGTTACTACTACTAGTGCTTTTGCAACTTTTCCTAGTTCTTTTTCTGGTATCGTTAAAAACGAAAAAAATAAAATAGTCCATGTTTTTAATACTTTTACTAGGGCAGATAGGAATTTAAGCATTTTTGATGATTTGTTTCAAACCCCTATACTGCCTCAAAAAAGGACACAGGTTGCTTCTGGCTCTGGTTTTTTTGTGAGTAAAGACGGTTATATTTTAACTAATAACCATGTGATTGAGGGAGCTGACAGCCTAGAGGTTATTTTATTTAATGAGGTAGCTTACCCCGCGAAGCTGATTGGCTCAGATGCTAGGACAGACTTAGCTTTGATTAAAATCGAGATTCGGAATGCTCCTTTTGTGAGGTTTGGTGATTCTGATAAATTAGAGATTGGTGACTGGGTCGTAGCAATTGGCAATCCAATAGGTTTAGATTTTACGGTTACAGCAGGTATTTTAAGTGCAAAAAATAGAGATATTTTTAGAGGGACGGCTTATGGAACTTTCTTGCAAACAGATGCTGCTATCAATCAAGGGAATTCAGGAGGACCTTTATTTAATATCAACGGAGAAGTAATTGGTATTAACACCGCAATTTCTGCGCAAGGACAAGGATTAGGCTTTGCCATTCCCTCTAACCTTGCTGTTAAAATAATGGAAGAGCTCAAAGAACATGGTGAGATTAGTAGAGGTTGGCTAGGAGTTGGTATTCAAAATGTAACTGCAGAATTATCAAGTAATTTTCAGCTTCCTAAAGGAAAAAAAGGCGTTGCTATTACTGGCGTACAAATTAAATCTCCCGCAGAAAATGCTGGTTTGCAAAGAGGAGATGTGATTGTAAAATATAACGGTCATATTATTACCAAAACTTCAGAATTACAGCAAAATGTAGCTGAAACCAAAGTCAATACTACTGTAGCTGTGCAAGTCTATAGGTCTGGTAAATTGATACTCAAAAAAGTAAAAATTGTTTCTACCCCTCAAGATTTAAATTCTGTGAAGTTTAATACCGACTCAGGGGCATACGGAGTATTACTTACTCCTCTAACAAGACAAATTAGGAATAGAAGAGGGATTAAAAAAACAGAAGGTGGTTTATTTATTCAAAGAATAGAAAAAGGTGGCTTAGCAGAGCAAAATGATCTCAGAGTAGGAGATGTAATTTTAGAGGTTAATGCTATCAAAATGAGGAATATTTTAGATTTTTCTGGTGCAATTACGAATACTAAAAAAACTCAAGCATTGCTACTTATTTTGCGTAATAACGAAAAAATATTCCGCTCCCTACCTACTAAAAAATAATTTTTAAAAATAATTGATAATGAGATTAAGTTTTTTTAACAACAACAATCCCTGGGTTGTGATAGGTAAGCTGAACCTCGTACTGATGGTAGTTTTTACTTCATTGATAGGCTACGCTCTTGCTGCAACTGAGATTATTGTTTTTGATGTATTTTTTCTTGCTTGTGGTATTTTTTTGAGTGCTTCAGCCGCTCATATTTTCAATCAATTTTTGGAAAGAAAAAGCGACGCTATCATGGAGCGTACAAAGCATAGACCTCTACCTACTCAAAGAATCAAACCTCAAACTGCACTTATGGTCGCGACTATTTGCCTATTGTGTGGATTAGTTTTTTTACTTGCTGTAGATAAAATATCTGCCATGTTATCTAGTGCTACTGTATTTCTTTATGTTTTAGTCTATACTCCTTTAAAAAAAATCTCTCTCATCAATACTTGGGTGGGTGCTTTACCGGGAGCTTTACCTATCTTTATTGGATTTTATGCGACGAATTCTAACCAACAAACTCCTGATTTTACTATTTGGGCAACTTTTTGGATTTTGTATTTTTGGCAAATCCCGCATTTTTTGTCACTAGCTTGGAAGTACAAGGAAGATTATAAATTGGCAGATTTAAAAATGCTAGTGGTTGTTGACAAACGAGGAGTCTGGACTGCTTGGGTTATTTTATTACATGGCTTAATCTTATTAGCGATAGTGGTGTATACTTATATCTACAGCAAAAATTTACTAGTATTTTGTCTCTCGCTTGTTTTGAGTCTCTATTTCCTATATTTAATGGTAGGTTTTATAGTAGGAAAAAAGAATAAATACGCAAAAAAAATATTTTTATTCTCGTTATTTTATTTGCCTTTTATTCTGTTATTCTTTATTATACCGAAATACTACATAGTTTATTGACGATTTAGCTAGGGTTTATGAAAAATTTTTTTGCCTTGTTGTTTTTTAGTTTACTTAGCACTTTAAGTGTTTTAGCACAAGATAGCGAAACTTATAAAAATACTGATCCTATCATCAAGTTTTTTAAAATGGGAAAGTCAGAAATGACTACCATTGCTCCAGTTAATGCACTAGGAAGAGAGATAAATGAGCTTTATGCTTTGACTACTTGGATAGGGATAGGGATTTTTGTTGTGGTAGCAGGAATTTTCTTCGTTATTATTATTAGTTTTCGCGAAAAGAAAAATTCTTTGCCTAAAATGCAAGAAAAATCAAATTTGCTAGAAGTAGCTAGAATACAAGGTAATCTTAAAGAAAGTCATTCTAATAAACACTTGATTCTCGAATTTTTTTTGTTTTTAATTCCTACTATCATCATTATTGTTATAGCTATTCCTACTATTCGTATAATTTTTAAAATAGAAGATTTTCCTAGCTTTCAAAACAAAGAACAAATTGTTTATAAGTTTGATAAGGAAGCTGATCAAATTTACAATAAATATCTTAAAGTTAATGTCATAGGTCATCAGTGGTGGTGGGAATTCGAATATCTAGGTATGTATGAACTAGTAGGTGGAAAAGAAAAATTTACCCCTATACACAAAGCAGTAGCTGGTGAGGCTAGGTTTCCAATCAATACTCCTATTCTCTTTCAAGTTAACTCTGAGGATGTTATTCATTCTTTTTGGGCGCCACGACTAGGCGGCAAGATAGACGCAAACCCGGGAGTTGATACCAAGATCACTTTTGTTTTTGAAGAAAAGGGTTATTTTTTTGGACATTGCGTAGAATACTGCGGAGCCTCTCATGCCCTAATGAGATTGAATTTAGTAGGGGTGAGTGCTCAGGAATTTCAAGATTGGTTGGCTTGGGGCAAAGGAGAGCCTATAGCCGTTTCTACTGCTGCTCAAAGAGGAAAAGATTTAATGACTAGTTGCGTTGCCTGTCATACTATGTCAGGAATAAGGGATTTTGTGCCTCGTAGGCAGAAGTTTGAGATAGCTTTGTTGGATTATTTTAAACAACAACAAGATTATGATAGTGCAATTAAACAATGGAAACAAACACCAAAAGAAGAATTAGATGGGCATTTTGATATTTATAAATCAAAACCTAAAGCTCCTCTCAAGCCTAGATATTATGAAGGCTATTTAAAGACAATAGCTCCAGATTTGACTAATATTGCTCTAAAGAAAAGAATTCTATCTGGTATTAAACTCAACAATAGAGAAACTTTAGTAAAGTGGATACAAAATCCACCTAGTGTCAAACCAGAGATTAGAGGCACGGTAGTAGCTAGAATGCCAGTTTATGAAAATATTTATACCAAGCAGCAAATAGAAGATATTGTAGAATTTTTACTTACAGTAGAGTATTCTGATGCTCCTAAAAAAGAAACATTAATAATCAAATGAAAAAAATAAGTAGTTTTTTAGCAGGGTGGTTAACTACAGTAGATCACAAAAAAATAGGTCTGCTCTATTTTTTTTCGGCTTTGTTATTTTTGGTAATTGGCGGAGTAGAAGCATTAGCTATTCGTACGCAGCTTTTTGTTCCTGATAATAATTTTTTAGTAGGAATGAACTTTAATAAAACTTTTACTATGCACGGTACAACGATGATTTTTTTAGTCGTTATGCCTTTGAATGCTGCTTTTTTTAATTTTATTATGCCGCTACAAATTGGGGCAAGGGATGTAGCTTTTCCTAGATTAAATGCTTTTACCTACTGGGTCTTTCTCGCAGGAGGATTGTTTTTGCATTCGTCTTTTTTTATTCCAAACGGTGTACCAGATGGAGGTTGGTTTGGTTATGCTAACCTCTCTACTAAAGATTATTTACCTAGTGTAAGCATGGATATTTGGCTACTTTCTTTACAAATTCTAGGGCTCTCAACATTAGTTGCTTCTTTTAATTTTTTTGTAACTATTATTAACATGCGTACTAAAGGAATGGGCTTTATGCGTATGCCAATGTTTATTTGGACTGTCTTGGTTACTCAGGTATTGATTATTATGTCTTTTCCTGTGATTACCGTAGCCTTGGCGTTATTGATGTTTGATCGTGTTTTTGGTAGTTCGTTTTATAGTCCAACAGGAGGTGGTGATGTAGTGTTATGGGAGCATCTTTTTTGGGTTTTTGGACACCCAGAAGTTTATATTTTAATTTTACCACCTATGGGATATGTTTCTGAGGTTTTAGCCACTCAATCTCGAAAATCTATTTTTGGATATCCTATCATGGTGCTTTCTGTTTGCATCCTTGGATTTTTAGGATTTGGAGTTTGGGCGCATCATATGTTTTCTGTTGGTATGGGCAAATGGGCAAATGCTGCTTTTGCTGTTGTTACGATGTTGATTGCTATTCCTACAGGTATAAAAATTTTTAATTGGCTATTTACTATGTGGGGTGGGTCTATTAGAGTGACCTCCTCCTTTCTTTACGCTATTGGTTTTATTTTGATGTTTACCATTGGAGGTATTACGGGGGTGCAGCACGCTTCTATTCCTATAGATTTACAGCACCAAGATACCTATTTTGTAGTAGGTCATTTTCATTATGTTCTAATAGGTGGCTCTATTATGGGTCTAATGGCTGCTATTCACTATTGGTTGCCAAAAATGTTTGGTAAGATTATGAATGAAAAAATTGCGATAATTCAATTTTTTATTCTCTTGGTAGGGCAAAATTTAACTTTTATGTCTATGCATTTTGTAGGGGTAGAAGGTATGCCTAGAAGAATTTTTACCTATGGTGCAGAATACGGGTGGACATTTTGGAATCAAGTAGCCACTATTGGCGCTTATATACAAGCGGTAGCTTTTGTACTTTTTTTCTATAATTTACTCAAAACTTTGTTTGGCAAGAAAAATTCTCCAGCTGATCCTTGGAATGCTAGAACTCTAGAATGGTCTATCTCTTCGCCACCACCAGAGTTTAATTTTTACAAACTGCCAGAAGTAAAAGCCATTGATGATTTTTGGCATAAAAAAGAAACTCTAGGAGTCAAGGCTATTGAAAAATTAGTAGGTAGCGAAAAAGTACATCTACCACCTTCTTCTTGGTATCCATTATTTTCTGCTTTGTCTTTAATTTTGGTACCTATTGGGGTTTTGATTTATTCTGCTAAAGGATTTTCTCCTCTTGGAATATCCTTGATGGCAGCTGGTTTTATTATTTTAATATTTTTGAGTTTCCTTTGGGCGTTAGAGCCTACAGAATAAAAAATGAGTTATATTCCTAGCACTGGTATTGATAGTCGTAAATTGGGTATGTGGGTTGTGATTTGCTCAGAGTGCATGCTATTTATGATTTTGATTATCAATTATATTTTATCTGCTAGCAGAATTATTCGTAGCACGCAGCCCGGTTTACTAAAACCTATAGAAATTTTGAATATTTTAGTGACTTCTACTAGTACCTTTGTTTTGCTTATGAGCTCTTTGTCTATGGTCTTAGCCTTGTCAGCTCTACAAGATAATAATTTACCTCGTTTTAGAAAGTGGTGCTTTATTACAGCTTTTTTGGGTATCGTATTTTTAAGTTTTCAGGCATATGAGTTTACAGAATTTTATTTGACAGGCTTTGGGTTTAAACATAGCATTTATAGCTCCTCTTTTTTTACTCTCACTGGAACCCATGGCGCTCATGTGCTAGTAGGCGTTATTTTACTCTTAGGTTTTGGACTATGGTCTTGTGCAGGTAAAATTAACTCCAAAAAACATTCTGTAGTATTAGAAACTATTGGTCTTTATTGGCACTTTGTAGATGTAATTTGGATTATTATTTTTACGGTAGTTTATTTATTTATTTTAGCACCTCATCCTTATTAGCAAGCATGGCACACGCAACAAATAAAACCTACTGGCTAGTTGCTCTTATTTTAGCAATTCTGACAACACTGGAAGTTGCTTATCCCTATGTTACAAAAGGGCTTGAGTTTTTAGACTACTACTATATGCCTATTTTGACTGTGATGTCTGTTGCAAAATTTTTCTTAGTGGTAGCCTATTTTATGCATTTAAAATATGATCAAGCGATTTTGAGTCAAATTTTAGTTTTTTCTTTAATACTGGCTTTTATTATTAGCGTAGTATTTATGCTTCTTTATGGGGTAATTAGCTGGTACTAGTATGTTTAGAGCAGAAGAAATAGCTCGCTATGCTTCTCAAATCATTCTCCCGCAAGTAGGAGCACAAGGGCAAGATGTCTTTAAAAATGCAAAAATTTTACTTGTAGGCTGCGGCGGTTTGGGTAGTGCTTGCTCGCTATATCTAGTTGCCTCCGGCATAGGAAACATTACTCTTGTAGATGATGATAAAGTAGAGCTTGCCAACCTACAAAGACAAATCTTATACAGTACAGATGATATAGGGCAGCTAAAAATAAATATAGCCGCTAAGACACTACAAAAACATAACCCACATACTAAAATCACCACTATTGCAAAAAGATTTAGTTTTTGCTCTGCTACCGAGAGTGAGGATTTTGTAGATTATAATTTAATTATTGATTGTAGTGATAATATTCAAACAAAAAAAGCAGTTAATCGCTGGAGTTTAGCTCACAAAATAACGGCTATTTTTGCAGGAGCGGCGGGGTGGAATGGATTCTTTTTTTCACTTAAACCTTATCAAACAGCTTGTTACGAATGTTTGTATGCTAAAAATAACCTACCAACGCCTTGTGATGAAGTAGGAATAGTAGGTCCATTGGTAGGCATTATTGGTTGTTTGCAAGCACTAACGGCTATAAAAATTTTATTAGGTAAAGATGAGTGTAATTTTGGAGAAATGTTTTTTTTTGATGGATTAAATTTTCGCAATCATAGCATAAAATTACAAAAAAGAGTAAATTGTCCTGCTTGTTTCTCATAAACAAAACCTTCATAATGCAACTCAAGGATTATAGTTTTAAAAATCTTCAAAAAAACTTGAATCAAAATATAATACTGTCTATACTTGTTTGTGGACGAAGCCTTGATGGGCAGATAATTTGAGTTACATTGTTATTGGTAAGCTAATTAGTTATTTTAAATATTGCTCAGAAGAAAACTTTTGATGCTAGTTAGCAAGAGCTTTTTTAGAGCGTTGGTGATATTTTTTCAAGCCTATAATACTATAGTAAAAATTTTTTGTGCTTAAACAAACACCTCTTTTTACATTGCATCAAGAATTAGCAGGTAAAATAGTTACTTTTGCTAGCTACTTGCTTCCTATACAGTATAAAACAGGGCTAATAGCAGAGCATTTACATACTAGAAAATCTGCATCTTTGTTTGATGTTTCGCACATGGGGCAAATTACTATTAGTGGAGATGTAGATAGGGTGCTTTCTCGTGTGATTCTTACTGATTTTTCTAAACTACAAATTGGCTCAGGTAAATATTCTGTCATTACCAACGAACAAGGCGGGATTGTAGATGATTGCATTGTAGCTAGAGATAAAGAGCAAGAAATTCATATAGTACTCAATGCCTCCCGTAAAAAAATAGCTATAGAACTTTTACAAGGCTTACTCCCTACTTCTTGTATTTTAACACAACATTCTAAATTAGTTTTAGTTGCCTTACAAGGACCAAAAGCAGAGTTAGCTTTATCAAAATTTTTTCCACAAGTAACTAGCTTAGCGTTTATGAGTGCTATTTGGGTTAGTTACAAAAATTATCAGTTTAGAATTAGCCGCACTGGTTATACTGGTGAGGATGGGTTTGAGCTTTCTATGCCCGCAGAAATATCAATCACTTTTTGTAAATTGCTACTTGCTTTGCAAAACGGAGAGTTGGTTAAACCAGCGGGATTGGGAGCTAGAGATTCTTTAAGATTAGAAGCTGGTTTGGCTCTTTATGGGCAAGATCTAACAGAGCAAATATCTCCCGTTGAAGCAGGATTATTATGGACGATTCCTAGAAGTCTGAGAGAAACTGGGAATTTTAATGGAGCAGAAAAAATTTTACAACAAATTAGAGAAAAACCACATAAAAAACTTGTAGGCTTAAGACCTGTAGGAAAGGTACCAGTGCGACAAGGCACTACTTTGTACTCTACAGATGCTCAGATTTTAGGTGAAGTAACAAGCGGAGGTTTTTCTCCATCTTTACACGCTCCTATTGCTATGGGGTATGTCAGTATTGACTATACAAAAGTAGGTAGTAAAGTCATAGCAAATGTAAGGGGAAAGGATATTTGTTGTGAAGTCATCAAATTACCTTTTATTAAACATAATCGCAAAAAATAAATTTATGAAAAAATATACTAAAGCTCACGAGTGGTTAGAGCAATCCACAGGTACTTGTTATAAGGTAGGAATTACAAACTACGCCCAAGAGCAGTTGGGTGATATTGTTTTAGTTGAACTACCAGAAGTAGGTAGGAAGGTTGCTGCTGGCGAAGATCTAGTTGTTATTGAGTCTGTCAAAGCAGCTAGTGATGTTTACGCACCAGTCAGTGGTGAAGTTATTGCTGTCAACGAGCAAGTAGCCAACAATCCTACTATTGTGAACGAAGCTGCAGAAAGCGAAGGTTGGTTGGTAACTATAGATATACAAAGTGAGACAGATTTAGCTGGTTTGATGGATGGAGAATCTTATAAAAAATTTATAAACGAAAATGAGTAACTATATTCAAAAAGAACTTATTCACCCAGCAGATTTTGTTAGCAGACATTGTGGTTTTTCAGAATCTGACAGAGAAAAAGTTTTAGAGGAGTTAGGGTTTTCTTCTTTAGAAGAGTTTGGTAAAGCAGTTATTCCTACAGATATTTATTCTGCTCAAGCTCCAGAGTTAGGCAAAATTTTTACAGAACGAGAGGTATTAGAATATTTAAAAAAATTTGCTAAGCAAAACACTGTTGCGACTAGTATGATAGGTCTAGGTTATTACTCTACAGAAATTCCTCCTGTTATTGTTAGAAATTTACTAGAGAGCACAGCTTGGTATACTGCCTATACTCCTTATCAAGCAGAAGTTTCTCAAGGTAGGCTAGAAATGCTATTGAATTTTCAAACTATGCTGAGTGACTTAACTGGTTTGCCCTTGTCAGGGGCATCTTTGCTAGACGAAGCAACCGCAGCCGCAGAAGCTATGACTCTTTTGCATCGCACCCACAAGAATAATAATACTTTTTTTGTAGATGAAACTGTTTTTCCTCAAACTTTAGCCTTGTTACAGTCTAGGGCTCTGCCACTTGGTATTGATTTAGTAGTAGCAAAACCAAAAGATTTTCTTGCGCAAGGAGATGCGTTTGGTTGTATTATTGCTTATCCCGCAGGAGATGGAGAGCTTTATGACTATACTGATTTAGTGAGTAAATTAAAAGCAAAGAATATTTTTTGTGCTTGTATTACAGATTTGCTAGCTTTGATTTTGTTAAAACCACCTGGAGCAATGGGGTTTGATCTTGCAGTAGGCTCCTCGCAAAGATTTGGAGTTCCTATGGGATTTGGCGGTCCTCATGCAGGATTTATATCTTTTTTAGAAAAGTTTCAAAGACAAGTACCAGGAAGAATTGTGGGGGTTTCTAAAGATACTAAGCAAAGAATAGGTTATAGACTAGCCCTACAAACCAGAGAGCAACATATTCGTCGTGAAAAAGCTACCAGCAATATTTGTACAGCCCAAGCCCTACCAGCTATGATTGCTGTTGCTTACGCTATCTATCACGGTCCTAGGAGACTAGCAATTATTGCTAATAGAGTACATAAATTAGCGGTAGCTTTGAGAACAGGATTGTTGGAGCTAGGTTTTGTAGTTTTGAGCAATAATTTTTTTGATACTCTCCGAGTCAGAGTAGAGTCTGCTAAAAAAATTATCAACCTCTTACAAAAAGAAAATATTAATATTTTTGGCGTAGACTCCCAAACGGTGAGTATTACTACCGATGAGCTAACCAAGTTAGCAGATTTAGAAAAATTACTTAGAGTATTCGCGAGTAGTAAAAATATGCAGGTTAATAATTTTGATAAAATTCATCAAAATAACAGAGTCACTATTGCGGTGTCATTGCTCCGTAAAAATAAGCCTTTATCCCATGAAGTTTTTAACTCTTACCATACAGAGCACGAGATGTTGCGTTATCTACGCAAATTATCAGATAAAGATATTGCGTTAAATCGCTCTATGATTCCTTTGGGATCTTGTACTATGAAGTTAAATGCTACTACAGAAATGACTCCTATTAGTTGGCCAGAATTTGCTAATATTCATCCATTTGCACCTCAAGAGCAAGTAAAAGGATATTTAGGCGTTTTAGAAGAGTTGTGTAATTTACTAATCAAAATTACAGGTTTTCATTCGGTTTCTTTGCAACCAAATGCTGGAGCACAAGGAGAATTAGCAGGTTTGTGTGCAATTAGAAATTATTTTCAAAGTAAAGGACAGGGCAAACGTAATATTTGCCTCATTCCTAGCTCAGCGCACGGCACTAACCCCGCTAGTGCTATAATGGCTGGAATGAAAGTTGTATCTATAGCAGTTGATAAAAAAGGAAGGGTTTCATTGGATGATTTACAAACAAAAGCAGATAAGTATCAAGATAATTTAGCGGCTTTTATGCTGACCTATCCTTCAACTCGTGGAGTATTTTGTGAGAGCACAAAAGCAATGTGTGATGTGATCCATAGAGCAGGAGGTCAGGTTTATATGGACGGTGCCAATCTTAATGCGCTTGTTGGTATTGTATACCCCGGACAGATTGGACCAGATGTAATGCATATCAACTTGCATAAAACCTTTTGTATCCCTCACGGAGGTGGAGGACCTGGTATGGGTCCTATTGGAGTTAAAAAACACCTAGCTCCTTTTATTCCAAACCATCCATTTTCTTATCAAAAAGACTACTTAGGCTCAAATAGGACAATCTCTGCTGCGCCCTTTGGCTCAGGTTTAATCTTATTGATTTCTTGGACTTATATTCGTTTAATGGGAGGAAGTGGATTGAGACAAGCCACTTTAAATGCTCTACTGTCGGCTAATTATGTAGCAAAAAAATTGGCTAAAAAATTTTCTATTCTTTATAAAGAAGAAAATGGTTTTGTAGCACATGAGTGTATTTTGGATACAAGAATTTATAAAAAATTGACTGGTATTACAGTAGAAGATGTTGCTAAACGTCTTGTTGATTTTGGATATCATGCACCGACAATTTCTTGGCCAGTTGCTGGTACTATGATGATAGAGCCTACTGAGTCCGAAAGTAAAGCCGAATTGGATAAATTTTGTGATACGCTTTTAGCAATACATGCTGAGATTATGAGCATAGAAAAAGGTAAATTTTCCAAAGAAGACAATCCACTAATTAACGCTCCACATACAGCAGAAGATTTGCTTGTAGCAAAATGGCAGCATTCTTATACAAGAGAACAAGCAGCTTTTCCTATCAAATGGGTACGTAAGAATAAATATTGGCCGCCAGTTAGCAGAATAGATTCTGCTTGGGGAGATAGAAATTTATTATGCAGTTGTTTACCTATGGAGGCTTACGAAGCATAAGCACAAAAATAGTACTTGTTTTTTTGAAGTAAAAACTGTACTCTCACAAGAGATGTTTTACTGCTGATGCAGTGTCTAGTTAAATTAAGAGAAAAAAATGAATAACAAAGAAATAGCAACAGAAGATGGGGTTTCCAAAGCGGATGTGAAGCTGGGCTCTAGCAAAAAACAAGACAAACCTGCAAGTGCAGATAGTGCAAAATTAGACGCTAGCAAAAAACAAGACAAACCTGCAAGTGCAGATAGCGCAAAATTAGACGCTAGCAAAGAACAAGAAAAGACGCAGCTTGTTAAAAAAGAATTTTCTGAGCGAAAAATGTCAGAAGATATGCAAAATATTCAAAGTTTACTAGGAATAAAGATTGGCATGACTCAAATTTTTACCGATAACGGAAATTGCCTCCCTGTTACTTTAGTCAAACTAGGTCCTGTAGAAATTCTGCAGAAGAAAATACTAGAGAAAGACGGATATGAAGCCTTACAGGTAGGTTTTGATGAACTTTCTGCGAGTAAAAAGAAAAAATTAAATAAAGCACAACAAAAACAAATGCCAAACTATGGCTATAGGTATGTTAGAGAAGTGAGAGCAAGTGTTGTAGACAAAGTAAAGGTAGGAGAGCTTTTTAATGTAGCTGCCTTTCAAGTAGGCAATTTTGTAGATGTTATTGGCATCTCTAAGGGCAGGGGTTTTACAGGGGTGATGAAAAGACATAATTTTAGCGGTGGACCCAAAACCCATGGTAGTCACTTTCATCGTTCTACTGGCTCTATCGGCGCCTCTGCTGATCCTGCTAGAGTATTTAAAAATAGAAAAATGCCAGGGCATCATGGCTCTAGTAGGGTTACAACTAAAGGACTAATGATTGTTGCTATTCAAAAAGAAGATAATTTATTGGTAGTCAAAGGAGCAATTCCCGGCGCCAAAGGTCGTTTAGTAGAGATTCGTAAGTCTTCCAAAAAGTAATGCTGATAGCTATAGATGGTCCAGCTGGTGCTGGTAAGAGCACGGTAGCATCTTTATTGGCTAGTAAATTAAGCTATGTCCATTTAGATTCGGGAGCTCTTTATCGTTCTTTAGCCTTGCTAGCTAGTAAAAAAAAACTATCACCTTACGAAACTTCTATCTATCTGCAAAAACATCCTAGTTTATTTCGTTTTTGTTACCAAAACTGCAAGCAACAAATATTTTTAGCAGGGGAATTGATTCAGGAGCAAATTAGAAGTCAAAAAATTACTACTTTGATTACATCTTTTGCTAATTGCCCTGAGTGTAGGCAATGGGTCAATGATTTGATGAGAACTATTGCAACTAAAATTTCTTTGGTTATAGATGGTCGAGATATAGGTACTATTGTTTTTCCTCACGCAGATTTTAAATTTTATTTAGACGCTTGCGTCGAGGTGAGGGCAGCTAGAAGAGCCGCAGAAAAAAATATCAATACAACAGAATTGGCGTATCAAAAACTTAGAGCAAATATTATAGCTAGAGACAAGCAAGACCAGCTCAGAAAAATAGCACCTCTCATCAAGGCAAAAGATGCTATTTATATAGATAGCTCTAGTATCAGCAGAGCTCAAGTAGTAGCTAAAATGTTGCAATTTATAAGCTAAAAATTTACTACTTTTATAGGGTTTTTGTCGTCTAATAAAATCTCAATCTCTTTGTTTACAGGCACTGCTATAGAATCCCTAGAATCAAAAGCAACAATTATCTCATCTTTCAGACTTTTAATTTTAATACTTTCTTTTCCAGAGATAATTTCCGAAGTCTCAGGCAAAGGGGATTTGATATTAGGATTTAATACTAGATAAGCAAAACTATCTAATGATCTACCAAAGGGAGTGCCTCCTGCGTTACGATACCAAGAGTGGCTACCTACGCCCGTACAAGATAAAATACCAGAGCAAAAAAATTCGCTAAAATGTTTATTGCTTTGTAAGGAGCAGTAACAGGTCTTGTAAGCAATTTTTTTACCTATAAAAATATCATTTACAGCGTAATGATGGCTATAATTTTCGTCAATTTTTACTGTAAGTCTTTTCCATCTTTTAAGGGTATATTTTTGCTCTACCAGCTGTTTCCATCTTTTTTCTAAATTATTTTTATTGATACTTGTGAGGGCACCGAGGCTACCAAAAATAATATCTTGTGGTAAATAATTTGTATTTATACCTAGCAGAGTAGTATGTAGATAATCTTGAGCACAAGCTAAAAAGGTTCCATCTCCGCCACAGCTAATCACTAAATCTTTGGTATTAGGCTGAATATTTTTCATCTCCTTGTCCTTAATTAGCTGAAAGTTATTAAAATTTTTTTGCAGTTTTTGTAAAAAAAAGCTCATAAATTGAGTATGGTTTTTATGATTATTGATTCTTCTTTCTGCTAATAAATTCGTTGGTTGTATCTTTTGCTCTTTTACCCTCTCAAAAGCAGTGGTTTTTTCGACGCAATAAATATTTTGAAAATTATTCATAAAAGTTTAAATACTCATCCAATAGTAAATGTATGATAAGATAAAATAAGTTTTAAGTTTTAAAAATAAGAGATTTGACCTTGTTTGATGATGACAAGAATAATGTTTAATCCTTATATTTATTTACAGTATATTATGTTTTGGAATTAAATAGTAAAAAAAAAATAACATTAAGTAGCCAACATAATTTTGTTACCTGCTTTCAAGAGCTCAAAATTTTATTAAAAAAATACAATGTTGATAACTACGAGCAAGAAGTCTGTTGGATTTTAGAGTATATTTTGCAAAAAACTAGCAGCCAACTGTATAAAGATTGTACGCAAAGACTAAGCAAGTCTCAACTAATTGCACTACAGCAAATAATTACACAAAGAATCTCAGGCAAACCTTTAGCTTATATTTTTAAAACTATTCATTTTTGGCAGTATGATTTTTTTATTACTCCTCCTGTTTTAATACCTAGAAAAGAAAGTGAAATTTTATTAGAAGTTATACTTGAGGTTATTGAAGCGAATTCTTTGAAACTATTACTTGAGGTAGGTTGCGGCTCTGGCGTCTTGTCTTTGTGTTTAGCTCTCACAAAACCTTTGCGTATTACTGCCTTAGACCTTACAACCTCAGCGATATTTGTGAGTAAGCAAAATAAAAAAAAATACTTATCTCAGCTCAAACAACAAGGCTCAAAGGTTAAATTTTTACAAAAAGATGCTAATCAATATTTAACTCATAATTCTAAAAAAAAATTTGATATGCTATTTTCCAATCCTCCTTATGTAGCAGAACAAGAAAAAAATGAAGTTAGTTGGGAGGCTTTAAAATTTGAAGATAAAAATGCTCTATTCGCTACAAAGAATGGTCTTTTTTTCTATTATCTTTTTGCTAATTTAGCTACTAAAGTGCTTGTCCCACAAGGTTTTGTAGCGCTAGAACACGGCTATAAGCAAAAAGATAAGATTATAAAAATTTTTACTGATACAGGTTGGAGGTTGTATTTAGCAAAGAAAGATTTTAGCCAAAAAGATAGAGTGCTTGTTTTTCAAGCGCCGTTATGTGTTTACTCTGCTAATAAATAATGTTTGTTGTTGTAATGTGTGCCTAAAACAAAATTACAATCAAAATATATTTATATACTGTTGCCTGATAAGAAATTAAATTTATTCAAGAGATATACATTGTATATCCTTGATAAACAAAGTACCTTTAGAGTGTAAAAGGATTGGTATTTATCTTTGTTGCTGTTGTCAAACTCTCCACTCTTGAAAAAGGTAATTTATAAAAACTTGTATTTATACACCAATACTAAACTCTACAATAATTTATTTTTATCTATAATAAAAAAGGGTAATGAATTATGGGATTGAAGGTTATACTACAAAAAGATAAAGTCCGCATACCAAAATTACACGAGGAATTTACTTTGGTATTGCCTCCTGAGGAAATTAGTAAACCTGCCCTACAAGTGCTTGCCTACTTAAAAAATTCCCCTTATTTACAAATTCGAATTAGCTCGCATCACAAGTCAGAAATTTTTGAAATACTTCAAAAGTACGGTCAAGCTCTTTTTAAGGCTATTATTCCCGTAGCTTATCAAGCATACCTTCAAAACCCTGCTAATGCTGGTAGACAGATAGATATTTATATTGATTTTTTACCTTGGAGTAAAATAATGTGGGAGCTTTTGTATAACGGCATAAACTGGCATAGTCTAGATGCAGGAGTAAAAAGAATTTATACAGGTAAAGCAAGAATACGGCACTATGCCTCTGATTCTAAAAAGTGTTGGCACTTTATAAGTCACCCTATTATTTATCAAGGCTCTCAAACACAACCTACTTTAGAATTTTTACAAACACCAATAGAGTGGTTTCAAAAAGAGCACAAAAATTTATTGCATAGATGCTCTTGGAAGATTGATTTACAAAGCAAAGAGCAAGACCTCAAAGAATCTTTAGCAAAAACACCTCGTTATTTATATCTAGAAGGATTTTATGATTTAGAGAAACTTTGCGTCTCCTCTGCAAATCAGGAGCTAGTCAATAAATCTCTCACAGAGGTTGGTTTTGAGCAGGTTATAGCACAAGGGTTGGAGCTTGTACTTTGTAATTTGAAGCAAATTCGTATTAGTGCCTCTCATACTAATTATAATCTTTTGTTCCATAGGCTTTTTGAGTTAGGATTGCCGCGATTGATTGATTTTGCAGGCTCTATGCACAAACGAATAATGGCAATATACATGACACGGTTAGTGCTTCTTGTAGCGCAAGAAAAGCAAATTTATCAAGCTCATATGCAAGCTATAAATAACATTGCTAAAACTGGCAGCTGGGATTGGATTTGGGTTAGGTACTGGGAGAATGATAAAAAACTTGCTGCTGTGCAAACTGCATATAATAAAGATGATAGCCACTATATCAACGATAACGAATTGTTTTTTGCTGCTCAAGCTTCCTGGGATTTAAGATTATTTAGAGGAGATGTATTGCAATTAGAAAGTTTAGCACAACAAATACTCAGCTTACCTCGTACGCAGTCTTTGTTGATTCTTGATGAGTATTTTCAAAATGCACGGAGCTACCTCAATCAAATTGCAATCAAACATTATAAAAATATTTGTGTAATTAACATTGTTTTGACTACAACTAATTTTTTGAGCAAGCAACACAGTTTGACAAGTTTTAGTGCAGATATTCAAACATATCTTAGGCAAAATAATAAAAAAGATGGAATATATTTACAACAATACGACCTAGCATTGCCAAAAAATTCTAAAAAAAAAATTATTCAAGTTTTTTTGCCTTTTAGTCAACAAAATATTGCTACCCAAATCAAAGAATTTAAATCTCGTTTTTTAGCAGCTATTGCTAATTTACAAGAAGAATTTACTAACTATGCTTTTGTATTTGTTTGTCACCACAACGAAAACAAAGAACAAGCTTTTGTACTACACAATATTACTTTTGCTCATTGTATTAAATTTTTTGACTCTGCTAGTCAAGAAACGATGCAAAAGAATTTTACAAAAATAATTGAAAAAAAAAATGTTGATTTTTCTTATAGACTTTTTAAAATACTTTTTTTACTCAAAATAAAGAACTTTTCTCAAGATAATATTTGGGAGCTTGTTTTCTTAAATCTAAAGAAGCAGTTAAGTTTGAATCAAAAGAGAATTTTAGGAATATGTTTTTGTTTGTGTGTTTCTATACCGATTGCGTTTTTACGAGATCTATTCCAAACAAAAAAGATACTAAGCGACATAGAACAACTCTATTCCTATAATTTAATAGAAAAAAATGCAACACATACAGTAATTTATTTAGAATCAGGTATGCAGCATTTACTAGCATCGAGAGAATTTTTTACAAAGCAAGACTTACAGTGGTATCAGTTTTTTATGCTATATTTTTTTTCTCGAACGCAAGCTACTTCTTATAGAAAACTATTTGCTGCTTTTGTGTATTTTCATTTTGCTGATTGTATTGCTTTAGAAAAAGGAAAATATATAGAGGGTATTTATCGTTGTGCTAGTAGTTGGCAAGAAAAACAATTGGTTTACACGAAAATTTTTGAACAACTCTACCGTCTGCCAGAAAAAACAATGTTATATTGGATTAGCGTTTTTTATACTGATATTTTAATCATTTCTGGAGATGTGAATTGGGTCAAGAAAATACAAGAGCTCAATGATCTATTGGAAGAAAGAGAAGATTGGAATTTATTTTGCAAGAACCATGTGATACTTTGTAAATTTTTTTTACAACAAGATAATCACCAGAGGGTTAGAAATCTTTTAGCGCCAGTAATTGAACTGTCTAAAAATGGTATATTTGCATCTGAACAGATCATGCAAATTGCATTTTTATTGATAGAGCTAGGAGATGATAATATTTATCTTGCTTTATTAGATTATTTTCCTATTGATTTACAGTTATCTCGTGAAAACAATGTTGCTGATAAAACTATTTTAAAAGCTTATCAGTTTTTTTTACAAGGAGAAAAACAAATTTTTTTTGACTTGCTTTGCCGTGAGATAAATAATTCGAAAAAATTAAATGTTGCACTCTATAGCAAAGTTTATCTACTGTATGTTAATTTTTGCGCTGTTCAAAAAAAATTTCAAAATCTAAAGATATTTGTTTTAAAATTTAGAGAAGCACTAGATAAATCTGCACCCTATAATCATTATCAAATCATTATTAGTGCTTTGTTTGATGCTATAAAGACAAATCGACAAGGTAGCACAGACGAATTATTTAGAAATTTTTTTGTTTTACTAGAGATTTTTTATAAATTTGCTAAACTCAATAATGATAAGAAGTTTTATGATTATGCGGATATTCTAGGTAAATTTTATCATGATATAGGAGATAAGCAAAGAGAACAAATGTATTATGGAGCGTACTACCACCGAGACGTGAAATAGTAAACAAGATTTATCTGCTGTTGTTATTGTTTTTATAAACTTACTTACTGGAGTTATTTATTCATATGAAATTGCAAACACTATACCTTGTAAGAAAACCAAAATCTTGTTTAGTATATAGAATTTTTTTTTTATTTTTGGTACTATTTGTTTTTTATGCTTGCGCTGCTAGTAGCGACGCCATACCTGTAAGAGAGGTAGCGGTAGATGAAGATTTAAAATTTGCTGGCTTAGGTATAGAGTCCAAAGATATCAATAGTATCTCAAAAACTATTGTAGCAGATTTATTGTTATCAGATTTTTATCACGAGAGTAAAACTACTCCTATTATTGTTTTAGAAGGAGAGTACTTTATCAATGAATCTAGTTATATTATCAATACTAACTTGTTAGCTGATAGAATGAGGGTAAGTTTGATACGAGAAACAAAAAGAAAATTGCGGTTTGTAACTCGTCAAAATTTACAAGCTCTCATTAACGAGGCACAAACTTCTGGCAGTGATATTGATCTTATACAAGCACAATATCGGATGACAGCTAGAATTACTTCTATCCATGGTGTCTCTAACCAAACAGGAGTAAAATCTAACTACTTTCAATTTTCTTTTGAGCTTTTAGATTTGCAAACTGGTTCTATTCTTTGGGCTAATATTTATGATGTTAGAAAAATTGGTGGAGATGACACAATTTATCGGTAGTAATTATGAGAGTGTTTTGGAGTGTTTTTGTACTTCTTTTTTTTGCCTCTTGCGCTGCTAAACAAGGCAGTAATAAAATTTTAACTCAAATGATAACAGGCAAAAATTATTTTGATAATAAAGAGTATCTTTTGGCAAAAGATATTTTTTTAGATGTTTCTAACAAATTGAATAAGGTTTGGAATAAACCAGAAGAAAGCAAAAAAACTAGACAATTTTGGTACGAGGAAGGTATTAAATCTTTTAAGGGAGAGCCTTATGAGCGAATAATGCTTTTTTTTTATTTGGGAGTTACTTTGTTGCAAGAAAAAGAATATGGCAATGCCCAAGCTTCTTTTGGACAAGCTATTTTACAAGATGCTTTTGCTGAAGAAGAGCAGTATCGCTCAGATTTTGCGATTGCTTATTTTTTACAAAGTTTTAGTCAAAAATATTTAGGCTCTCAACATCTATCTAGCCAAAATTTAGCAAAATTCCAAGAATTAAAGGAAGATTTTTTAGACGATGCTTTTGTTTTTGGTAATACTATTTTACTTATAGAAACAGGTGAGGCTCCTCGTAAACTTAATGTTGGCAAACACGACGAATATCTAGGTTATCAAAGAGGAGCAGATGCAGTACATTCGCTCAATATTCATTTAGGGCAAGAAAATATTACTATTTTTCCTTTAGGAGATCTTTATCAGCAAGCAAGTAGCAGGGGCAGTAGAGGCATTGATGCTATTGCTCAAAAGAAAGCTGGATTTAAAGATTTAACCAAAAATGTTTCTGATGTTTCTTTGCGTATAGGTGTAGATGTTGCGCGTTTTGGCTCAAACGATGATAATTTGGCTTTAGCATTTATAGTGGCAGGCATAGGAGCTAATATTTTATCTACAAGTACAAAAACTAAAGCAGATACTAGGCAGTGGTCTAATTTACCTAACCATATATATGCGCAAAATTTTAATTTAAAAGGGGGTAGCCATCCTTTAAAAATAGAGTTTTTAGATAAAAATGGAAAATTGCAAAAAACAATAGAATCAATAATTGAGATTAACGAACAAAGTTCCAATATTTTCTATTGGAGTATGTAGTGAAAAATTTACAAAGAACTATAAGCAAAGAAAGCAGTATTTCTGGCATAGGTCTGCATAGCGGCAAAATTTGCAAGTTGAAAGTCAAGCCTGCTGTTGAAGGTGGAATTGTTTTTTATCGTGTAGATTTAGTACCAAATTTTGCTATTGAGGCTTCTTTTATCTATCAAATACCTAGTTCTTATCATACTGTTTTAACAAAACAAAATGTGAGCGTAGAGACGGTAGAGCATTTTTTGTCTGCTCTACACGCGCTGCAAATTGATAATTTACAAATAGAGCTCAATTCTCCAGAATTACCTATTTTAGATGGATGTGCTGTGACTTGGATAAAATTTTTAGAAGATTGTAAAATTCAGGAACTAGCAACAAAAAAAAAATTTTTTAGGGTAAAAAAAGAAGTAAGAGTTGGAGGAGAGCAGAATTATGCTAGTTTTATACCAGCTGATAAGCCTATTTTTAGGTTTTTTATAGATTTTAACCACCCTCTAATCCAGCAACAGTCTTATTCTTTTCAACTCAATTTAGCAAATTATAAAAAAGAAATTGCATCGTGCAGAACATTTGGTTTTGAAACGGATCTAGAGTGTATGAAAAAACAAGGTTTAATCAAAGGCGGTAGTTTAGCTAATGCTATAGTGCTCTTAAAGGACGGTACAATGCTGAATAAACAAAAACTTTGTTTTGACGATGAGTTTGTGCGTCATAAAATTTTAGATGCTATTGGAGATATTTATTTAGGAGGAAGAAGTATTATTGGCGAATATTATGGGCATAAATCTTCGCATAGATTAAATACTCAATTACTAGCCAAACTTTTGGCGTCTTTGTAAAATTATAGATTTAGTATGCTAAAAATATTACAACAGTAGAATATAATAGTTGTATTTTTTTTTTAACCTGTTACTTTCAGTAGTATAGGGAAAAATATTTTAAATTTAACTTGGAACAAAATACAAATCTCGCTAGTGCTATCCAAGAGATTAGCAATGACAGAGACATAGACAAAGCAACTATCGTTCGAGCTCTAGAAGAGGCTATGGTGGCTTCTGCTCAAAAGAAGTATGTGAATTACAAGGAGCTAACTGCGCGCTATGAAGATGGCGATATTCGTCTTTTTCAATATAAAAAAGTAGTACAAAAGGTAGAGGATCAAGACAACGAAATTGCTCTAGAAATTGCTAAGGAAGTAGATGCGGAGTCTCAGCTAGACGATGAAATGGAGTATGAAATTGATAAGCATGATTATAGTGATGTTATTGCTCAAACAATGAGACAAACCTTGTTTCAAAAAATTAAAGAATACGAAAATCAATTATTAGAAAAGAAATATCGTGATAAAGTAGGACAAATACTATACGGAAAGATAGAAAAAACAACATATCAAAAATGTATTGTTAGTCTTCAAAAGAATGCTGTAGCTATTTTAGAACATAAAGAACAAATTGCTGCTGAGAGGTTGAATATAGGAGACCCTATCAAAGCTCTTTTATATGAAATTGATACAGAAGAAGAAAGAGTAGTTTTAAAACTCTCTAGAACTCATCCTAATTTTTTGAGAGAGCTTTTTAAACTCGAGGTACCTGAGGTAGATGATAGAACTATAGAGATTGTATCTGTAGCTAGAGATCCTGGTAAAAGAGCAAAGGTAACAGTTAGAAGTAGTAACTCCGATGTAGATCCTGTAGGCTCTTGTGTAGGTAGAGGTGGGGAAAGAATTAAAGCAATTGTCAACGAATTAAATGGAGAAAAAATTGATATTATTCGCTGGACAAACGATATAGAACAACAAATCACCGATGCTATGATACCAGCAGAATTGAATAGGATAGAAATAAACGAAGAAAATTCTGTTGCTAATGTTTTTGTAGATGAAACTAATTTAGCGCTAGCAATTGGCAAAAAGGGGCAAAATGTCAAACTAGCTTCAAGGTTAACTAAATTTGAGATTAACATTAGAACAGCAGAAACAGCAGAAACAGAAGTAGATACGACAGACAAAACAGAAGAAGAGGAAACTCCAGAAATTCAACTTTTTGCTGATGATACAGCAGAGAAAGTAGAAAATACCTCTGAGTAATTTTTTAAGCATTTTCGAATAATCCTGCCTTATGAAACTCCAAGAATTAGCTAAGACCCTGCAGCTAAAACCTAAATATTTAATGGAGCTGAGCTATGAAGTTTTTGGTCGTAGGCTTAATTTAAATACCGATATTGATTTAAAAGACGAGCATGCGATTATAAAATTCCTAGATCATAAAAAGAAAAAACAAGCAGTTCGTGGGGGTAGCCTAATTAAAAGAAAAAAAGTAGCTCTAATCACAGAGCCTTTACAGACCCAGCCTAAAGAAATAGATAGCTTGCCAAATGTAGCAAAAAAAGCAGAAAACTCCGAGAGTTCTGTAGTTATAGATACTCAGCAAACTAGTGAAATAACAGCAGAAAAAGTACAAAAGAACGAAGTTGTCAATGAGGTAAATAAACCAAACACTGCAGTAGCAGATAGCAGCTCGAAAAATAAGGATAATTTGCAACGCACAGCTAACTCTAAAACTAGCCCAGAGAGCTCTGATAATAAAAAAAAACAGTTTCAAAATCAAAAATTTTCTAAAAAGGTAAATTTTAGAAAATTATCAGAGGATACAGAGCGTAAAATATATAAAAGATTTAGACCTGTAAAAAACAATCTCCACAAAAAGAAAAAAAAAGAACATACTTTTACTTCTCGAAAAAAAGAAATTGTTTTTGCTTCTGCGATGAGTATTAGTGATTTTTCTAAACTAATTGGAAAAAAAAGGAGTGATATTGTTACTGTTGCAAAACGCATACTAGACATAGAAACAGAGCTAATTACATCAGAGATAGCAGAGCTAATAGCAGAGGAATTAAAAATCAAGATTGTAGTCAAAGATTCTTCCCTTGCAACAAAACTAGATACTAAAAAAAGCGGAGTTTTAAAAACTAGACCTCCTATTGTTACAATTATGGGGCATGTAGATCACGGTAAAACATCGCTTTTAGATTGTGTACGCAATTCTAGTATTGCTGATAGGGAAGCAGGGAATATCACGCAGCATATTGGCGCGTATTTCGTACAGACACCTCAAGGTAAGATAACTTTCCTAGATACTCCAGGGCACGAGGCTTTTAGCTCTATGAGGGCTAGGGGCTCTAGTATTACAGATATTGTGATTCTAGTAATAGCACTAGACGATGGCATTAAACCTCAAACTATAGAAGCTATCAAACACGCACGCCTAGCAAAAGTTCCCATCATTGTTGCTTTGACTAAATGCGATAAACCTAACATCAATGCTAAAAAAATTACAGAATCTCTGATGCAATATGAGTTAGTTAGTGAGGAATATAATGGAGATACCACTATGGTGCAGGTATCTGCTAAAACCAAAGAAGGCATCAATGAAATTTTAGAGCTCATCTTGATTCAAGCCGAAAGTATGCAATTACAAACAACAAATGATGAATTTGCTCAAGGCGTAGTCATAGAATCTCGTATAGACAAGCAAAGAGGAAGTATTACTTCGTTGCTGGTACAAAGTGGTACTCTAAAAACGGGAGATCATATTTTTTCTGGTAAATTTTATGCTAAAATACGCAGTATGAGTGATGAGAATAGCAATATTTTAAAAGAGGTCACTCCTTCTCAACCAGTAGAAGTTATGGGTTTTTCTGACACTCCACCTGCTGGCAATCCGTTTCAAGCAACCAATGAAAAACTTGCAAAAATGATGGCAGCAAAAAATTTTGCTGATGAGAAAAATACAACTACTGAGTTATATACCGAGAGTTTAGAAGAGAGATTTGCTGCATCTCAAGTCAAAGAATTAAATATTCTATTAAAAACAGATACCTACGGCTCTCTTGAAGCTATAGAAAAATTGGTGGGTCAGATTAAACATGAACAGGTTGTACCTAAAATTATTTTTTCGTCTATAGGTGCTATCAATCGCTCGGATATTCATTTGGCAATGACTACAGGATCTTTGGTAATGGGATTTTATGTGCGCCCCGAAAAAGCTGCTAAAGAGTTAGCGCAAACAGAGGGTATAGAAATTGCGATTTTTGATGTTATTTATGAGTTTATTGATAAAGTTAAACTTATGGTATCTAGTATGCTTGAGCCTATTTTACGACAAGAATTACAAGGCAAAGCACAGGTTTTGAATATTTTTAATATTCCTAAGATTGGACAGGTTGCCGGGTGCAAAGTATTAGAGGGCAAGATAATTAAAGATTCTGTGCTCAAAGTTATTCGCTCTGATAATTTAGTCTATGAAGGAAAATTGCAATCTTTAAAACATTTAAAAAGCAATGTAGAAAAGATAGAGCAAGGGGAAGAGTGTGGCATCATAGTTCAAAATTATAAGAATTTTCAAGTAGATGATACTATAGAGTGTTATCTACAAACCCAAGAACAATCGCAACTATGACAACTCTTGCTCAAAACAAACAAAACAGAATAATTCAAATTCACCTTACTCAAATTTTACAAAAACAAGATGCCTTTGTAAGTGGCGTTAATATCACAAGGGTTGAGGTTACTAAAAAACTAGAAAGAGCAAGAATTTTCTTTTCTGTACTAGGAAGTGATGATAAACAGGAAACAGCAAAAAAACTGAATGATCTGAGCTATTTTTTTCGTAAAAAACTTGCACAAAGCTTGAGTATTCGCAAAACACCAGAGCTTTATTTTCAGCACGACGATAAAATTACACGTTGCTTTGAAATAAATCAAAAACTATCTAATCTCTAGTTTTTTAAGAAAATTGGATACGGGGATCTGTAATTACTAAACAAATATCAGATAAAAGGTTGCCTATCAAAAAGACAATTCCTCCTAAAAAAACAATTGCTAGAGCTACGGGATAATCTCTTTGCTGAATTGATTCAAAGCCTAATAATCCTAGACCGTTGATATTAAAGATAGTTTCAATGAGAAAGGAGCCAGCAAAAACCAAACTAATATTATTGCCAAAACTAGCTGCTAGGGGCACTAGAGAGTTTCTCAGAGCGTGTCCAAAAATTACTCTATTTTTTCTTAGTCCTTTAGCATAAGCAGTGCGAATATAGTCTTGATTGAGATTTTCTAAAAGAGAATTTTTGACCAGTATAGTCATACTAGCAAAAGAGCCAATGCTATAACAAATCAGAGGTAGTATAGAATGATAAAGAATATCCAACATTTTCTGGAACAATGTTTTATTTGCAAAATCATCGCTAACAAAACCTTGAATTGGAAACCATTCTAAATTACTAGCAAAAAATACAATCAACAATAACCCTAGTACAAACGAAGGAGTGGTATAACCAATAAAAATAAGTATAGAGCTCAGACTATCTATCAATTTTCCATTTTTGAGTGCTTTTAAGATACCAAGAGGAATACAAACTAGATAGGGTAAAATACTAGTTACTAAACCGTAATAAATAGAGATTGGCATTCTTTCTTTAATCAGCACAATTACTGGTGTATTGTATCTGTAGGAAAATCCAAAATCAAAAAAAATTACCTTTTGAAACCAATCCCAAAAAGCAAGCCACCAATTTTTATCTAACCCATAAAGAGATTTAAGATAATCTAAATTATCTTTTGTTAATCCCTCGTAGGTAATTTGACTAGACTCAGAAAATTTTAATTCTGATAAAATTTGATCTAGGGGACCGCCGGGCACAAAACGGGTTATAATAAAGGTAAGTATAGTAATGCCAAACAATGTTGGAATACTCAAAAGCAATCTACGTATAATATAATTTCTCACAAACTTAGCTAGTAATTTGTTTGTAGGTATGATGAAAGGCAAGAATATTTTTTACAATCTTTTCTAACTGTGCTAGTGGCAACATATTGCTACTATCGGATAGGGCTTCTAGGGGGTTAGGGTGTACTTCTAGAAAAATTCCATTGACTCCGCAAGCAGCAGCAGCATAACCGTAGTAAGGGGAGTACTCTGGCGTGCCGCCTGTAGTATTTACTAAGCTTCCCGGACTTTGAGTAGCATGCGTAATATCCATAACTACTAGCTGCTGGTATTCTTTCATTGCTATAATATTAGTAAAATCTACTACTAAATTTTGATAGCCAAAGCTATTCCCTCTTTCTAGTAATAAAACTTTGTAGTTATTAAAAGGTAGAATTTTATTTAGAACATGCTTGAGGTCTTTAGCAGATAAAAATTGTCCTTTTTTGACACTGAGTATTTTTTGAGTTTTAGCTGCTGCGACTAGTAGATCTGTTTGACGACACAAAAAAGCAGGAATTTGTAAAATATCTACAACTTCTGCTACTTGAGCCGCTTGGTGTGATTCGTGAATATCAGTAGTAAGAGGCAGTTGAAATTCTTCTTTAATTTTTTGTAGCAATGACAAGCCTTTTTTTATTCCTACTCCACGGTATGATTGTAGTGAGGAGCGGTTTGCTTTATCAAAAGATGATTTAAAAATAAAAGGAATTTTAAATTTTTCTTGTAATCTTTTGATTTCTTTGGCACAAACAAACAACAATTCTTCGTTTTCTATGACGCAAGGACCAACTATAAAAAAAAAATTATCTTGAATTTTTTTTTGCAATAATGCTAAAGGTTTCATAAGATTATCAAAAATCTTAATATAGGATGCGGGAGTAGGATTCGAACCCACGACCTCCGGGTTATGAGCCCGACGAGCTACCAGACTGCTCCATCCCGCGCTAATATTGTTGTTTTGCAGCGGGAAACGAGACTCGAACTCGCGACCCTCAGCTTGGAAGGCTGATGCTCTAGCCAACTGAGCTATTCCCGCGTGCAAACTAGCTAATCTTTTTTATCATTTGGGACGGTAGGACTCGAACCTACGCATGACGGATCCAAAACCCGTTGCCTTACCGACTTGGCCACGTCCCACTTAGGCGCTAAAAAGATTTAAAATACCCTATAGCTATATTGTCTAACTAATGTAATCTTAAATCAATTTATTTATTTTGCAAAATAAATATTAGTAAAATTTACATAAAAATGCCTACATGTTATTTATTGGGCTAACATTTTTAGCAACATGTTAATTTTTTTTTGTAAAATACTAGCAGTAGATGTGTTTTTTACTTTCAAAGGATAGCTATATTTTCTAATAATCTCTACTTTTTCTGGACTAGTGTGGTCCACTTTTTCTGCTTCTTGGTGTAGAATAATACCGTATATTTTTTTTGGAGTTTGTACTAGGGCGTGCCCCCTATTTAAGTAGGCTTGAGCAAAACCTCCATCTATATTGATTGCAAATCCGTCTTTTGAAGTAATTTTTTGTACTTTTTGATAATTTATAGGAGTATGTCCAAAAACGACATGCTCTACAAAAAATGTATTTTTAATAATTTTTTGAAACTGCTGTGTGTTTAGGTTTGTTTCCCAATAAAGCGTTGTTTCTTTATGTGATTCTTGGTCTTTGATAAAATATCTTTCAAATGTTTTCATCGCATTTTTACCAAAAAAAGGGGATTTTGGACCGCACCATAGGTAAAAAAAAAGGGCAAGATCTGCTTCTTTACTAACTCTACCAGCCAAGTAGTTTTTTCCAACTCTTTGAATTACTTTGTAAATATAATCTAGGAGCTCTTTGCCGCGATAGCCTAAAAACTCTTCGAATTCTCCTTTTTTATTAGAAGGTATGAGAGCATGAATACTTAAGATGCTATTATAATTATGATAGACCTTACCTTTTTCAAAGAATATACGCATCAGTTTTTTTAATTTTTTACTATGTTGAAACTGCTCTAGTAAATCTTGGGTAATTTGATGCTCTTCTAGGCTGAGTTTGCTAGGGTTTTGCGTGTCAAGGGTAGGAAAATCAGTGTCTAGTAAATTATTGCTTTTGTTTGCTAGTTTTTGTACTAATTTATTGAGCCATAACCTAGGTTGCATCTCGTATTGCGGATATTTTTCTATAGTTTTTTCTTCTAGTTTAAATTGAATAATAGAGAGTGCTTTTTCCATACTACGACAGCTATGCTCTGTTGCCTTATAGTTACCTGTGATTTTTGTTGGCGGGTATGTTTGTAGAGCAAATTTTTGCAAGCGCTCGTAATTTATTCCAATTCTTTTTAAAAAATTTTGATGGTTATAACGACAAGTAATTCTCATAGCTTCCATAATCAAAGATAAATTGCCCGCGCAAGCACCCATCCATAAAATATCGTGGTTTCCAAGAATTAAATCCATATTATTTTTAATATTTGGAATGTTCATAATTTTAATAATTTTATCTGCATCTGTACCTCTATCAAAAATATCGCCTAGGATAATTAGACGATTTAAAAAATTTTTTAAAATAATTTCGCATAAATGATAAACTAACTTTTTATGAAACCAATTATTTTCATACCACAAATTAGAGATAGGGTTGCCTACTAGCAATCTATTGATAGCGTCTATAGCAATATTTTGTTTGTTGCCATTATTTTGATTTAAGCTTTGTATTTTATATTTTAGTACATCAACCAAACAGTGAATGACATCTTGGTTATCCATTCTAATCTTTGTTTGGGGAATAAATTCTTTTTTTTTTATTGTTTTCGCTATATACAATATTTTTTCTTCGCTAAAGTAATGAGGCAAGGCTTCTTTACAAGTTTGGAAAAGAGTACCAAAGCTTTCTCGTAGCACTTTCGCAAATTTATCACCTTCTCCGTGTAGGTCAGAAACCCATAGAGTGGTAGCAATAGCAGAATTTAGTTTGTCTTCTACTGCTAAAATTTTTTTAGCAATTTGTATTTTATTTTTCATAGGCTTTGCTCTTTTAGTAAATTAATTTTTTTTTTTAGTTTTATCATTTCAGTTATCTCAAACTCTGTTGTTTCTCCTTGTTTTAATTTTATGAGCTTGCCTAGAGGAATAGCTAGTGCACGCGAGACACCCTCTGCATTAGTTAAATCAGCAAGACTGTCTTGAAGTTGGCTGGTCAGCTGTGCTTTATCTATTGTATGCTCCTCTAAATAAACAGGAGCTTCTATTTTGTGGTGTTTGGTGTGTAAGTTTTTTGGTTCTTGAGGCACTATTTTTTGTACTGTAAACTTGTCATTTGTGCTGCTATTTTGTATTTTTTTTTTGTAGAGTTTTTTTGGAGATATAGAATTATTTTTAGCAGTATAATTATTTTTAATAGGGGTCAAGTTTAAATTTTTTTTTGCTCTTTTTTGAGGCTCAAGTGGTAAATTCTTTGCTACTTCTACTAAAGGCAGCGTTAATAGAGGCATTTGCTTTGCTAGTGGCATAGTTCTATAGAGCCAGCTAGCCAACCATACTGCTGTAATATTAGCCAACTGTATCGTAAATCGTACCAATGTAATCAATAAAATATCTAGCCATAGTGTAGCAGAAGATTGCCTAGAAGTTTGTAGTTTTTTGAGCTCTTCTTTGACTTCATTAAGTTTGCGTGTAGCTAGCACTGTATTTGTTTTTTGATTCTGTCCTCTAAAAGTATTAATGTTTCTTTGCTGGTCCTCAATTTGAGATTGTAAAATACTTAGCACTTCAATACGATTTTTTTGCTCTTGGATCACGGTTAATTTTTTTTGCACTGTATTGAGTGACGCGCCTCCAACAGTGTTGACGAATAGTAAAATCACAAGTCCTTTGATGAGGATATTAGCTGGATGGAATTTTTTTGATTCTCCTTTTCTAATAGCAGGCACCCACACAGATGCCATAATAACTAAAAATACTTCGTTGAGTAGCGCAGATACAAATCCAAAGTTTTTAGAGTCTTCTGCTAAGTAGAATCTTTCAAAAAATTCGCTTGATTCTAATACCATAAAACTAGACGCACAAAGACAGACTATAGCCAAAATAGCAATAAATATCAGCCTAAAAGTAATATTTATTTTTTGTGTCTGCATTCAAAATTATTTAAGATGAGTTTTTAGCTTCTAGTGTTCTCAATCTTTTTTCCAAAAGGGCTAATTTTTTCTGGACGACAATGTTTTTTCTCCATTCTTGGATTGGAATAGCTGGAACACCAGACATATGAGAGTTAGCTGGCAGCGTTTTTCTTTCTTGCATAAAACAACTTCTAGGATAAAAAATAGATCCATCTTCTATTTTATTGTGCCCTAGAATTCCAACTTGCCCACCGCAGTAAACATTGTCGCCTAGATGAGTGCTTCCTGCAATACCTACTTGTGCTGCTATCAGACACTGTGCTCCGATTTTGACATTATGAGCTATGTGTACTAAATTGTCTATTTTTGTACCTTTGCCTATCACAGTATTTTCTATAGTCCCTCTATCAATCGTGCAGTTTGCTCCTATTTCTACATAATTATCGATTGTTACACTTCCTTTGTGGAATATTTTGTGGTGTTTTTTTTCTTTTGTGATGTAACCAAAGCCATCAGAGCCTAGCACACTACCTGAGTGTATAGTAACATTGTCTCCTATGATGACTTTATCTAGAATAGAGCAGTTGGGATAGATGAGGCAATTTTTACCAATTTTGACATTCTCACCAATAAAACTATGAGAGTAGATTACACTATGATCGCCTATTTGGGCATTTTTATCTATATACACAAAAGGATAGATACTAGTATCTTTTCCTATTTTTGCCGTAGTATCTATAGTTGCTTGGGGAGCTATGTTGCGAGAATATTGTTTTTGAGGGTAAAATTTTTCTTGTATTTTAAAAAAAGCAAGTTTGGGGTCGGCGACTAGTATCCAAGTTTTATCTATGTCTATGTCTTTGATTTGAATGTCTTTACTAATAATTATTGCTTTAGCTTTAGTTTGTCGTAGCTGCTCTGAGTAGCTTTGAGCAGCAAAGAAAGCTAACTCATCTGCTGTAGCATTTTTTAGGCTATTTAACCCCATAATTTTAAGCTTAGCATCACCGAAACACTGAGCGTCTATAAAAGTTATAATTTCTTGTAGTTCAATTAACATTGGTAGTTTAAAAGTTTAAAATTCTATTTGATAATAACTAACTAGAATTATTTTTTCAAGAAAAGCAGTGCAAAATTCTCTTTTTTGCTAGAGTTTTTGTAGTAATTCTAGCTAAAAATAATTTTTGCAAATTTTTTATTTTCAAGCTAGGCTATGCTGTAATACCAAATAAAATTATGGAATTTTTACAGATAAATTTGATACAGACAATCATCAAAATTTTTGTGATAATTTTTTTATTTGCTATGCCTTTTGCTGCGATGTTGACTTATTTTGAGAGAAAATGGAGCGCACTCATCCAAGATAGGATTGGACCTAATAGAGCAAATATAGGCACAATCAAATTTAAGGGAATTTTTCATGTCCTAGCAGATAGCATCAAATTGATGTTTAAAGAAGATGTTATCACAAAAAATACAGATAAATTTTTATTTTCTATCGCTCCTTTTTTTAGTTTTGTTGCCGCTTTTTCTATTTTTGCTCTTATTCCTATTGCAGGAGATATTGGTGATTTTAAGTTTCAAATTACTGATGTCAATGTAGGTATGCTAGCTATTTTTGCTTTTACTTCTTTAGGTGTTTACGGCACGGTTTTTGGTGGATGGTCTACGGATAGTAAGTTTGGATTTTTAGGCTCAGTGCGTGCTTCTGCTCAAATGATTTCTTATGAAGTTTTTTTAGGGCTTTCTTTAATAGGAGTATTTTTGGTACACGATAGCTTAAGAATTAGCGATATAGTTGCAGGGCAAAATGAATACTGGCTATACGGATGGATTCCAAAATGGGGTCTTTTTACACAACCTCTAGCTTTTTTATTATTTTTTGTTGCTATGATCGCTGAGACAAAAAGAGCACCTTTTGATGCGCCTGAGGGAGAGTCTGAAATTATTGGTTATTTTGTTGAATATTCTGGGATGAGGTTTGCTTCTTTCTTTCTAGCAGAGTATGTTTCTGTAGTAGGTGTAGGTTGTTTGATGACAAGTTTATTTTTTGGCTCCTATCACTTGCCTTGGTTGATGGCAGATGGGTTTCATTTTGGTAATTTATATTTTTTGTCATTACCTGTGTGGGCGGTTTGTATCCTACAAATAGGTACATTTTTGGTTAAAGTTTTCTTTTTTTGTTGGTTACAATTGATGATTCGCTGGAGTTTGCCTAGGTTTCGTTTTGATCAAATTATGTCTTTAGGTTGGAAAAATATGCTTCCTTTGTCTTTATTCAATATTATAATTACTGCGTTTATTCTTTTAATATAGTCAAAATGGGAATTAAGAATGTTAGAATCAAAAAAAGCTGGTCTAATGAAATTTATATCTTGGATATTATCCAAGGACTAAAGTTAACGCTCAGTCATTTTTTTGCCAATCTTTTTTGGAATAAAAAAACAGTTACTATTAGTTATCCTGAAGAAAAAAGACACATTGCTGCTAGGTGGAGAGGCAGACATAGGTTGACTAGACACGAAAATGGTTTTATTAAGTGTGTTGCTTGTTATATGTGCGAAACTGTTTGTCCTGCTAATTGCATTCATATAGAATCTGCTGAGATTTTTGATAAATCTATCGAAAAATATCCTACAGTGTTTAACATAGACGAGTTAAGATGCGTATTTTGTGGGCTCTGCGTAGAAGCTTGTCCGAAAGATGCTATTCGTATGGATACTGGTGTAATTTCTATGGCTTACAATAACAGAGAAAAATTTGATTTTGTGAGAGACTTGCTCCTAGACGAAGCACCAGAAGCAAATGGCAAGTATGTCAAATACCATGTAGTCCCTCTTCCTAGTCAAGCACAAAGCAAGTAAACTAAATTGCAAGGGTATTTTGTATTTTAGACCTAGAGGAGTATAGGTATTGATTTATTTTTTACCCAGATATTTTATGAAGAATTATTTTATACTATTAAAAAAGGCTATAACCCCTTCTTACCTAGTAACAATGCTGATAACTGCTTTTGTTGTTTTTGGTTACGCGCATGTTAATCAATTAAAACCGGGCTTAGTGCTAATGTTATTTGTGATGAAAACATTTATACTATTTTTTTTGTTATTTACAGCTATTTTTTTGCTAATCTTCTTACTACGAGACTTTTGTTATCGTAATCGTTAGATACAATAGCAAAATTAACTACTCTTTGATTGTTGAGGGCATTTTTTATGCTATAGCTAGGTAGCCCTACTTGTATGCTAACAATAGCTATGAGGCTTCTAGTTTTGTTTTGAGATGCTGCGCTAGCTGTGTTATTTTTATTCTAGTTTGTTTCATATCATCTCTGTATCTTAGAGTTACTTGCTCATCTGATACAGAATCAAAATCAAAAGTGATACAAAAAGGAGTACCAATCTCGTCTTGTCTGCGGTATCTTTTACCAATACTACCCGTATCGTCAAAATCGCACAAAAAATGCTGGTTTAATGTTTGATATATTTTGTAACTTTGCTCACTAAGTTTTTTACTTAATGGTAAAATAGCAGCCTTGTAAGGCGCTAGTCTTTGGTCTATTTTGAGTAAATTCCTAGTTTCGTTTACTAGTTTTTGCTCTTGGTAGGCATCGCATACTATTGCTAAAAATAACCTATCTACTCCTAAAGACGGCTCTATGCAGTCGGGGAGAATTTTTTTATTTTTTTCTGTATCTAGATAAGATAAATCTTTTTTGGAATGAGTTTGATGCTGGACTAAATCATAGTTGCCTCTGTGTGCTAGTCCCCAGAGCTCTGACCAACCAAACGGAAATTGAAATTCTAGGTCGCTAGTTGCTTGACTGTAATGGGAGAGCTCAGATGAGCTATGATCCACCCAGCGAAAATTTATTTGTTTTATTCCAATAGCAAGTAGCCATTGCTCGCAAAGTTTTTTCCACTGCTGAAATTTATCTTGTGCTTCTTGTTTGTAGCAAAAATATTCTATCTCCATTTGCTCAAACTCTCTGGTACGAAAAATAAAGTTGCCCGGCGTAATCTCATTGCGAAACGCCTTTCCTATTTGCGCTATACCAAAGGGAAGTTTTTTTCTGCTAACTTGAGCTATATTTTTGAATTGTACGAAAATTCCTTGTGCTGTTTCTGGACGCAAATAAATGGTATCAAGGCTGTCTTTAGTTACTCCTTGTTGTGTTTCAAACATTAAATTAAATTGCCTAACATCAGTCCAGTCTTTGTTACCGCAGTGCAGACAAATAATTTTGTTGATTGCTAGTTGTTTTGTTAGTTCTGCTAAATTCCACTGACTAACATTTACCTTGAGCCCCTGTTTTTTAAAATGTTGTGCTAAAAGATGGTCTGCACGAAAGCGCCGATGGCATATTTTGCAATCTACTAGCGGGTCTACAAAATTAGCTAGGTGTCCTGAGGCTTTCCAAACATTAGCATTCATTAAAATAGCACTATCTAGTCCTACTATATTGTCTTTTTGATGGACAAAATTTTTCCACCATAAATTTTTAATGTTATTTTTGAGCTCGACTCCTAGGGGTCCATAATCCCAGCTATTAGCAAGTCCGCCGTATATTTCTGAGCTAGCAAAAATAAACCCTCTTTGTTTACAAAGAGAAACAATTTTTTCCATTTTAAGCATTGTCTTATTTTTTTATAAACTTTGTATTTTAGAGATTTTTTGCACAGGTTATGTTGTTATTTATAACATCTAAAATTCTATATTGTTTTACAATTTTTTTAAAAAATATTTTGTAAACAAAAAACTTCTTTTTATTTTTCTTAAAAGAAACTAAATTGATTGTAAAAGATGACTATTTTAAGATACCTAAATGAAAAATAATTTTTGTCAGAAAGTTTTATTTTTTTTGATTGTTTCTTTATTGCTAATCTCGTGCGGAGCACAAACAGTGCCGTTGCCTGCTGAGAGCATCCCTGATTGGTATTTACAACCAGCTAAATATGTTTCAAGCGAGCTACTCTACGGAGCAGGTGCTGCTGAGCTTTTAGAGAGCGCCAGAAAAAGAGCGCTACAAAATATGAGCTATAATTTACAATTGCAGGTACAAGCATCTTCTGTAAGTCAAACCTCTAGTCAACGCAATAGCAATAATCAAGTAACTTCTAACTCTTCTTTGGTAGAAAATATTGTTTTAAATACCAAAAAACTAACTTTTACCAAGGTTACAGATTACAAAATTACCCAAATAGGAAGTCAATACTATGTAGTGCTTACTACTAGCTACGCAGATTTAATTACAGATAATAAAAACAAGCTAAACAAAAATACGGTTGCCCTCAAAGATACTTTGACTAGCTTGGAAAACAAAACCCTGCTACGAAAAATTACTATTTTCTCAGGTGCAGAGCAGTCGTTTTTAGCTAGTTTAAATTACCTAGAGAATTTAGAAGTTTTAAAAATAGCTTATAAAAATGCCTTGCTTCCTCCCGTCTATTTACAAGATAATGTGAGCTTTTTAAGAAAGTATAAAACAGCAGAAAATAAACTTAAATCACAAATTGTCTTTAAGATTGAAGGAGTAAAACAATGGGATACTACTAAAAACCTCTTAGCTAATCACTTGCAATCACGAGGTTATAAAGTAGGAGATAATTATAATAGTATAGTGAGGGTTAGCGGTAAAGAAGCACAACATTTGCTTTTTAACGGTAAAATAAAACAAGCAAAGCTCCAGATTTTGATAGAGCTCAAAGAGCCGAATAATACTGTTTTAGCTTCTAGGGAGTTTGCTCTGCAAGCTACCTCTCTACAAACCAAACAAGAAGCAAGTAGAAAAGCTCAGGTTAGCTTAGCAAGGCAGTTGTCAGGGCTCAATATTTTTGAATTGTTGGGCTTATGACGCAAGATAAATTACAAGTTATTCTAGCTAGTCCCAGAAGTTTTTGTGCTGGCGTAGTACGCGCGATAGATATAGTTGAAAAAGCGCTAGAGGTTTACGGAGCCCCTATCTATAGCAAACACGAGATTGTGCATAATTCGTATGTAATTCGTAAACTAGAGCAAAAAGGAATTATTTTTATTGAAGATTTAGATAGAGTGCCAGAAAAATCTGTGCTGATTTTTTCTGCGCATGGAGTTTCGCCCGCAATCAAAGAAAAAGCTAAAGCTAGAAACCTACATGTTATTGATGCTACTTGTCCCCTAGTTTCTAAAGTCCATAAAGAAGCAAAAAGATATTCGTTAAATGACTATACTATTTTTCTTATAGGACACCCAGAACATGTAGAAGTTATTGGAACTTTTGGCTACGCTCCTAAGCAAACAATTATAATTAGTGATTTAAATGATGTAGCTAAGCTACAAATTGCTCAAAATAGAAAGTTAGCTTATATTACACAAACTACTCTCTCAGTTGACGATACCGCAGAGATTGTAGCAGCTCTCAAAAAGAGATACCCTAACCTAGAAGCGCCGACTAAGGACGATATTTGCTATGCTACACAGAATAGACAAAATGCAGTCAGCAAAATGTGCGCTAAGATAAATATACTAATTGTCATAGGCTCTAGTATTAGCTCTAATACTATACGCTTAGTAGAAATAGCACAAAAAAAAAATATTCCTGTTTATCGCATTGAGTCTGCAAAAGAACTACAATCTGATTGGTTTCAAAAAATCAAAGCAGTAGGTATTACTGCTGGTGCTTCCGCCCCAGAGGTCATAGTGCAAGATATAGTAAAAAAAATAACATATTTTCGTAGTGCAGAAATTACAGAATTAAACCTTGTCAAAGAAAATACTTTTTTTGTATTGCCTCAAAAACTAGAAAAAGCTTACCGCCAAAAACAAGCTGCATTTTTATAATTGCAATAATGATAAAAATTTTACTCAGTAGAGAATTTTCATTAAATCTTTGGAAAAATAAAAAACAACAATCCGTAGCAAAAGAAGTTTCACAAATTTTAGCTAGGGTGCAAGCTCAAAAAGATCAGGCTATTTTTGAGCTGACAAAAGAGCAAACAGCTATTGAGATTGTTAGCTTACAAGTACCACCTAGTATAATGGAGCGGGCGCTAGACGCACTTGGTGCCAATCAAGTCCAAGCGCTAGAAGTAGCTTGTAGGAATATCACAGATTATCATCAAAAAACAAAACCTAATAGTTGGCTAGAAGAAGACGCTACTAAGGTTTGGGGGCAAAAATTTACTTCTATCAAAAAGGTTGGTATCTATATTCCGTGCGGTCTCACAGCTTATCCTTCTAGTGTTTTAATGAATGTTATTCCCGCACAACTGGCAGGTGATAATTTTATACAGGTTACCTCTCCGCCTACTAAAAATGGCTATCCGCATAATTATATTTTAGCAGTTTTACAATTTTTAGGCATCAAGCAAGTATTTTCTGCGGGTGGAGCTCAGGCAATTGCAGCACTAGCTTATGGCACAGAAACTATCGACAAGGTACATTTGATTACAGGTCCAGGCAATCAGTTTGTAGCAGAAGCAAAAAAACAATTATTCGGACAAGTAGGGATAGACGCTATTGCTGGACCTAGTGAAGTTGCTATTTTGCTAGATAGTGATGAGCAAACTCCTTGTGAGTGGATTGCGCAAGATTTAATTGCACAAGCAGAGCACGGAGAGGATTCTAAGGTAATTTTGATTACATCAGCAGCAGAAAAAGGCAAAAAAATTGCAGCTATTATCAAAAGTTTAGTAGCAAAATCTATCAAAAATAAAATACTCACAAAAGCTATAGCTAACTATGCTCTAGTAGTAATTACTCAAAATATGCAAGAAGCTATAGAGCTGGTCAACAACCTAGCGCCAGAGCATTTGCAAATTTTAGCTAACAACAAAGAAATTTTACCTAAGATTAGGAATGCGGGAGCTATTTTTTTTGGTAGTTACTCACCAGTAGCAATGGGAGATTATGTTGCCGGTCCAAACCATACGCTGCCTACCGCAAGCAGTGCTAAATTTTCTTCTTCTCTGAGCGTTAGTAGTTTTATGAAAAGCTCTTCTTACTTAGAATATAAGGAAAAAGGATTTAAAGAAAACGCAATTTTTGCTATTACTCTATCTGATATGGAGGGTAATATAGAGCACGGTAATTCTCTAAAATGTCGCCTCGATTAACTTATGCTAAATTTACAAAATTGATGCAAATTAGCATTGATTGAAATATTTTGTAAGACAATTAGGTTGACTTTAGTCAAAATTTTCGTTTATTGTTTTAGCTTAACCTGAGAAAATCCACTAAAAATTATGCCAGAATCACTAGAAAAACTAATTAGAAAATTGCCAAAGCAAGATTTACATCTTCATTTAGATGGCTCTATCCGTTTAGATACTATGATAGATCTTGCAAAAAGCCAAAAAATAAAGTTGCCTAGCTACACCCTAGAGGGACTAGAAGTCAATCTATTCAAAGATCATTACAATAGTTTAGAGGAGTATTTAAAAACCTTTGCTTATTCTTGCGCTGTGATGCAAACCCCAGAAAATTTAGAGCGTATAGCCTATGAGCTAGCAGTAGATTGTCAAGATGAGGGTGTTTGCTATATTGAGGTGCGTTTTGACCCGTTGTTGCTTACTAACTCCAAGCAATCTAGCAAGCAAGTTTTACAAGCAGTAAACAAGGGCTTAAAAAAAGCACAAGCTGCTTATAATCAAAATTTAGCAAGCAATCAACCAGCTTTTCACTATGCAATTATTATTTGTGCTTTGCGGTCTTTGGGTCCTTGGTCGGAGCTTTACACAAAAATTTTTGACAGTTTTGCTCATCTGAGTAATAAAAAAGTTACAAAACTTATTGCTTTAGAGCAAGTAAATTTTGCTATTCAAATGAAAGAACAAGGTATCCCTGTAGTTGCTTTTGATTTAGCAGGTGCTGAGAAAGGGCATCCTTGTGATGATTTTGACGAAGCATTTACTCTAGCTACTCAAAATTTATTACACAAAACCGTACACGCAGGAGAAGGAGATGGAGTGCACTCTATTATGCAAGCTATTTGTATTTTGGGAGCTGAAAGAATAGGGCATGGCTTTGCTCTATTTGCCAAACAAAAAGCTTATACTAGAGATTTATTGCATTATATAATAAATAAAAATATCACTATTGAGGTTTGCCTTACAAGTAATTTACAAACTATGCCAGATATCAAAAAAATTGAGAATCACAGTTATAAAAAAATGCTCGCAAATAACTTAAATATTGTTGTTTGTACGGATAATAGAACAGCTTCTAAAACTTCTATCACTAAAGAATTGTTGCTAGCTAGAACAGGTATGGTGTTTCAACCTACAGAATTTAAACGATTAGTGCTACAGGGATTTAGCAGTAGCTTCTTTCCAGATGCTACAAAAAAACGAGATTATTGCCAGCTATGCAACGATTACTATGATTTTGTTGTCAAAAATACTAAACTTGCTGTTTAAATCAAATAATATAAATTACCTACTCCATTTACTCGACTTGTTATTTTGGAATAGAAACTGCTTACTATAAGATATGACGATTATTTTTATTAAGTAGTTAATGATTGATGAAAAAACAGATTTGGGCATTTGGAGGCGGCAAAGGAGGCGTTGGTAAAAGTATTGTCAGTAGTAATATCGCTCTTTTATTAGCGGAAAAAAATTATACTGTTGTTATTATTGATGCTGATTTTGGAGCTGCTAATGTGCATACTTGTTTAGGACTACCAGCACCTAGGAGTAGTTTGATAGATTTTTTTTCTGGGAATGTCAATAATTTACATAATTGTATCTCTACAACATTTTATTCCAAACTCTATATCATTAGTGGAGCGCAAGATTCTTTAGAAATAGCTAACCCTACTGCTGGTCAAATCAAAGATTTTATAACAAGTATCAAACAAATTGATGCAGATTATATTATTATAGATCTAGGAGCTGGCACTAACCATCAGATTATTGATATTTTTAACCAAGCACATAAAGGCATTTTGATAACTATGCCAGAGCCAACCTCTATTGAAAACACCTATCGTTTTATCAAACACTCTGTTTATAGAAAATTCCGCACGGTTCATAACTACCCCGGAGTACGAGATTATTTAGAAAGAATTGTAAATCGTAAGGAAAATAACCATCAACTTAGTCCCAATCATCTAATTCAAGAAATTGCTATTATCAATCCTGAAGCAGGCTCTGTGTTGAATAATGCAATTAGCTCTATGGATGTCAATTTAATACTCAACCAAGTAATTAGCAATAGAGATATTCGTTTAGGTGCAATTATCAAAAACTCTTGTAAAAAACATTTTGGTATTACCTTAAACTATACTGGGGTTATTGAGAGCGATAAAAACATACTGCTAGCTGCTAGGGAGAGAAAACCTATTTCTATCTATAATCCATTTTCTGCTGCTTCTCGTAGCATTCGCCAATTAGGAGAAAATCTTTTAAATGGAGAGCAATTATTTTTATCAATTTAAACTATTAGCAGTAAAAAATTTTTACTTAAAATTTTGTTGTTGCCTAAACTATTTCAATTAAAAACTCTAAGTTAGTCGTATTTTGTAAATTGCTATTGTTGCTAATATTTTATAAGCTATAAAGAACAGGTAAAAGTTTAATATATCTTAAAAAATGATTATTTTTAGAGGCAATATACGCAGATGCTGAAAGAAAAAATAATGCTACGCTGCTTGGAGTTAGCAGCAAAAGGCAAAAATTTTGTGTTGTCTAACCCTATGGTAGGGGCGATTTTATTGTCTCAAGAAGGTCATATTTTAGCAGAGGGTTATCACCAAAAGTTTGGTCAAAAACACGCCGAATTTAATGTACTAAAAAACATTGAGCAAGCCCCAGCTGGAAGCTGTTTGTTTGTCAATCTTGAGCCTTGTTGTCATCAAGGTAAAAATCCGCCTTGTACGCAGATTATTATCCAAAAAAAAGTACCTAGAGTAATTATTGGTATTTTAGACCCTAACCCCAAAGTAGCTGGTAAAGGCATTTTAGAGCTAGAAAAACATAAGATTGCCGTAGAAGTTGGTATTTGTCAAAAAGAGTGCGAGCTCTTAAATAAGAAGTATCTTACACATACCACTCAAAAAAGATCCTTTGTAGCACTTAAAATAGCAGCGAGTCTAGATGGAAAAATTGCTCTTAAAAATACAAAATCACAATGGATTACAGGAAAAAAAGCAAAAGTCCGCACTCACCAATTACGCAGTGAGTTTGAGGGTATTGCTGTAGGAAAAAACACTCTTTGGCAAGATAACCCGAGGCTTACCAATAGGAATATCAATCACCAACTATTGCCTCAACCTAGCCCTATAATTTTTATAAGCAAAGGAGAATTGCTAGAGCATTGTTTTTTTCTACAAGATCCTAGAAAAAAATTTTTGATTGTGGGAAAAAATATCAAAAAATCATATTTACAAAAAATAAGCTCGCAAAATTTATTTATTTTTCAATCATCTCAAGTTTTACCGCAGCCTAGAGAAGTGCTAGAGTTTCTCTATACTCAAAAAATTTTATCCTTAATTGTAGAAGGGGGCGGCGCACTATTTACTTCCTTTCTAGTAGCAGGGCTTGTAGATAAAATATATCTTTTTTTAGCTCCTAAAATTATAGGAAGTGATGGAAAAAATTGGTGCGAGCACTTAAATACTATAAGTCTCCTCAATCAAAATCACTGGAGCATAGCAAAAATAGAGCATTTAGCAGAAGATATTTTAATAGAGCTTTATCCTCAAAAATACAAATAGAGTTTATTTTAAAAACGAATTGATGATTTAAATATTTTTTTATAAAAATACAATTATGATTAGAACAAGGTTTGCACCCAGCCCTACTGGGCTACTACACATAGGCAGTTTAAGAACTGCTTTGTTTTCTTATCTTTTTGCTAAAAAAAACAACGGAAAATTTATTTTGCGTATTGAAGATACAGACCAAGCACGCGAAGTAGAAGGAGCAAAAGCAAGAATTCTAGCAGACCTTGTTTTATTAGGCATCAAGCCTGATGAATCTTATCAAACAAAGGGAGAGTTTGGACCTTATATACAATCACAGAGATTGGCAATTTATCAAAAAAAAGCGCAAGAATTATTAGCTAAAAAATACGCCTATCGGTGTTTTTGTAGCCCTCAACAACTAGAAAAAATGCGCGTAGTACAAAAAGCACAGCGTATCGCTACTAGGTACAATGGGGCTTGCAGAAAACTATCCGATGAGCAAATAAAGGATAATTTACAAAAAAATATACCCTATAGCATTCGCCTCAAAATTAAAATCACACAAGGTCAATACATAGTCCAAGATCTATTAAAAGGTAAAGTAGTTTTTAAATCGTCGCAAATAGACGACCAAGTTATTTTAAAATCAGATGGCTTTCCTACTTACCACTTAGCTTGCGTGGTAGATGATTATTTGATGAAAATCACACATGTTATTAGAGGCGAGGAGTGGTTATCTTCTACCCCCAAGCATTTACAACTCTACGAATATTTTGGTTGGCAGGCTCCTGCTTTTGTGCATTTACCACTTTTATTATCGGCTGACCGCAGCAAATTAAGTAAAAGACAAGGAGCTCTTTCTGTCATAGATTATTTAAAAACAGGGTTTTTGAAACAATCTTTGCTGAATTTTATTGCACTTTTAGGGTGGAATCCCGGCGATAGCAAAGAAATTTTTACTCTAACAGAATTGGTAGCAGAATTTTCTCTAGCAAGACTTGGAAAATCAGGGTCAATTTTTGACTTGCAAAAATTACAGTGGATGAATCAACAGCATATCAAGCGGTTAAATAAGCAAGAATTATGGGAAAAACTACAACCTTTTTTAGCTACAAAATACAAAAACATAGCAGAAAATAAACTCAAGCAAATGATGCTTGTAGTGCAAGATGGACTAACTAGGCTAGACGAGATTAACCAAGAGCTTAGTGTTTTTCTACACCAAGAGTTAGACAAACAAGCCCAAGCATTATTGCAGCAACCAGATAATCAAAAACTATTGGCTAATTTACTTTTGCAAATACAAAATAGTAAAGAGCTAGTAAGAGCTAGTTTTTTACGCTCTATGCAGTTAGTGCAAAAAAATACAGGCATCAAAGGTAAGGCGCTCTGGCATCCTGTGCGTCTAGCACTTACTGCTAGAGATTCTGGACCAGAATTACCTGCTATAGCGGAGGTATTTGGTAAAGAAGTTTGCGTCAATAAAATAACAAAATTATTGCATAGCTCAACTTAATAAAAGCGAGTGTCTTGGTGTTTATGCACCCTAGAGCTATGAAGTACAATGTTTTCGCTATCAATTTTCTTAAAAATAAAAATTAGCTATTTTATAAATGTTTTGTTTTGGTAATTTCAGGATTGAGTATCATAATTATCATTTGAGCTAAAAATTGAATAAAAATAACAAAAACGAATAAAAGCAAGACAGTATTTTTGACTAAAATTAAATCTCTTTGATGAATTGCTTGCAAAATCAACCTACCCATTCCGGGTAAATAAAATACGCTCTCTACTAGCACGGCTCCTGTTAGTAAGAAAGGTATTTGCAAAGATACAATAGTGATAATAGGAATTTGTGCGTAGGGTAAAATATGAAAAAAAAGGGTTTTGTTTTTAGTTAAGCCTTTAGATAGTGCTGTTTTGATAAAATCCTCACCAGCAGTATCTAGCAGAGAGTTTCTAATAATTCTAGTAAAAATAGCTGTTTGAGGAATACTCAAAGATATAATCGGCAAAATTAGATATTTGAGCGAGTTTAAAACTCCGCTTGCAGATTGAAAATTCCAAGCAGGAAAACTCCCAGCAGGCAGCCATCCTTTTTTTACCGCAAAGAATAAGATAAGCAAGGAAGCAATCCAAAAAGAAGGCAAAGCTATCCCTATTTGTAAAAAGCTCATTATAAATCTATTGAGCCATTTTTTTTGAAAATAGATGCTAACTAATCCAATCAGATATGCGAGTATCAAACTAATTAACAGACTAAAAAAAATTAAAGGCAGAGTTACAGCTAATCTTTCTTTCAAAAGTAGAGCGTTATCTACCCCAAGTAAATAGCTTTTACCTAAATCACCTTGTAGTAAATCGAAAATCCAAAAAAAATATCTTTGGTACCAACTATAGTGTAGCCCTAGCTCTTTTCTTAAAGTTTGCAAGGCTACTTCGTCAACTTCGGTTCCTAAAATAAATTGTGCTGTATCGCCGGGGAGGATATCCGTACACAAAAAAATCACTATTGACGCACATATCAAAGAAACAACAAGAAAAAAAAATTTACTTATTATCTTTGTCATAGTTAAAAAAATTTTTAATGTTGTTTCTAGCGAAGTCTAAATTTTGCGGAGTACCTATGTCTAGCCAATTAGTATTTTTGAGCTCACGGGCAAAAATTTTTTCTCCTCGTGAGATTAAAATTTGATAAAGCTCTATAATTGATGCGGGTACTTCGCTATCTAAAAGCAAAGAAAATATTTTTTTTGATACACAGTGAATACCACAAAAAGTTTTAAGATTGGCTTGAGGGTAAGTTTTTTTATTAAATTTTTTAAAACCTAAAACTACTCCATTTGTATCAATATGCACCATAGATGCAGATTGCATAGACTCTGTAATAGGAGTAGTTATCACAGCTAGCGTAGCGATTGCTTTGTTTTTTTGATGAAAGTTCATCATTTTTTGTGGATTGTAGTTACAAAGAATATCTGCATTTTGTAACCAAAAATGCTCTGTTTGCAATAAATTTTTGGCAAAAAACAACCCTTTACCAGTTCCTAAAATTTTTTTTTCAAAAGATGCTAAAATATTATAATCTGTATTTTGTTTGATAAAATCTCTGAATTGCTCTGCTAAATAATGAATATTGATGACGGCAGGTTGCTCTACAAAATGCTCTTGATAATGTCGTAGAATATGTTTTAAAATAGGTCTATCGCCTATCTTGACAAGTGGCTTTGGTGTATGTAAACTAAGCGGGTTTAGTCTCTTGCCAAACCCTGCAGCAAAAATCATTAATTGCGCTCTTGTTACATTAGCAGCGGTAGAATCCATTTGTTACTATATTAGTGCTTATGTTACAAAAAAAACAAGTAGTTTATCGTATCGCAAAAGGCATACTATACCCTTTTCGCCTAGCAAAAAGTAAACACAATTTTGATATTATCAAGCAAATGTTAGACTATATGCAAAATGCTATTGGAGAAAAAAAAGGTAATATCGAGGAAAAATTACAGTGTTTTGCTCGTCAAACGTGGCAGCCAAAAATAGCACAAGTAATAATAAAGTTACTTTTAGATAGAGGCGTGTTTCAAGAAGATGATAAAAACGATGCTGAGGCAACCAGAGCAAAAATATTTAAAAATTCTCAAATATTTTGGTCAAACCTACAAACCCTACCTAGTTTAAAAGAAATTGCGCCAACAATTTTACAAAATACTTTCAAAAAAACACCTAATTTTAAACAATCATCTTTTTTGTTATACAAAGATTTAGCTCACAATCAATTTTTACAAAATTTTGAAACACTCACAACAGAGGATTTTATAGATTGGGTTGACCTTTCTATGGCTCAATCTTTATTGTCGCAAGCGGCATCTATCAAAATTCTATTCTATGCAAAACTACCAAAACTCAAGGTTTTAATTAGATATTTTAAATGCTTTGGTTTAATTTTTGAGGTCAAAAAAAATACAAATTATTGGGAGCTTTTGATTTATGGACCTGAAGCTATCCTAGAGAATACTCGTAGTTACAGAGTAAATTTTATAAAACTACTACCAGCAATTTTATTAGCTGAAGCAGAATGGCAAATAACAACAAAAATACAGTTTCAAGGAAAAATAAACTATCAATTTAAATTATCTTTTACAGATAATTATAAAACTTTTTACAAGAAAGAAAATTTTATCAAACAGCCAAAAATACATAGTTTTGTCAAAAAATGGAATCAAAAAAATACTTTAGCCTCCGTAGCTACGCAGGTATTTTCTTTTGCTGATAATATTTACCTCTTACCTGATATTGTGCTAACAAATAAAAATAGTCAAAAATTTTATTTTGAGTGGGTACAATACCCTCTAGGCAATCTAGGCAATTTTAAAAAAAAGATACAAACTAGTCAAAATAATTATTTTTTTTTAATTATTGGTGCTAAAAAAATTTTTTTAACTTATTTTGAGAAGTTACTAAAAGAAAAAAAAATTATTTGTTTTGTCAAAAATTTTAGTCAAGCTAAATTAGCAGAATTAGTCAATTAACCTATGATTATTAGAAAAGCAACTATCAAAGATTTACCATTTATTGCTGAGATTTACAATAGGCATATACTCCAAACTACAGCTAGTTTTCGTGATACTCAAGTCAGCCTCAAAGAAAGAGAAAAATGGTTAGCAGAAAAAGAGCAGGCAGGGCTACCAGTACTCATAGCACAAAAACAAGGGCAAAATTGCGGGTTTTCGTCTTTAGCTCCTTTTCGTGTTGGCGAAGGCTATAAACACACGGTAGAGCATTCCATCTATATTGACGATAAGTATCAAAAACAGGGCGTAGCTAAGGCTCTAATGCGCGCTTTGATTGTAATAGCGAAAAAAGACGGGTTGCACGCCATCATAGCAGGAATTGATAATTCTAATTTAGCGTCTCACGCCCTACATCGCTCTTTGGGCTTTCAGCATTGCGGTACTCTACCTCAAGTTGGTCAAAAATTTGGAAAATGGTTAAACCTAACTTTTTATTGCCTCATACTCAACTAATTTATAATAGGCATTAAAAGTTTGCTAATTCTAGTAAGTTTTTATTGCTCGTCTAGCAACCGCAGAGCCTTTGCGTTGTGTAAAAACGCACAATGCAAGTGTTATGCTGAATTGTCAGGGCTGTATAAAAAAAGCACAATGCAAGTGCTATGTTTGATTGTCAGGGCTGTATAAAAAAAGCACAATGCAAGTGCTATGTTTGATTGTCAGGGCTGTATAAAAAAAGCACAATGCAAGTGCTAGTTTATTGCTCGCTCAAAAACCAGACATCATTTTTGTTTGCTATATTATCTTTGCCACCTAGCACCCAGATTTTATCCTTAAATACCACTGAGCTATGAGCATCTCTTGCGTCCCAGATACTGCTTGTAGTAACTTCGCTCCAGTTTTTGCCATCTGTAGAGTACCAGACATCGTTTTTATCGCTACCATCACTGCCACCTAGTACCCACATTTTGTTATCAAAGACCACTGAGCTATGTTCGCTCCTAGCTTCCCAGTTAGCATTTGTGGTAGCCTCACGCCAGCTGCTGCCATCTGTAGAGTACCAGACATCGTTTTTGTAGCTGCCGTCATTACCGCCTAGTAGCCACACTTTGCCTTTATATACTACTGAGCTATGATTTTGCCTAGCGCTCCAGCTATCATTGTTATCATCATCAGCTTTACGCTCTCTCCAAGCTGTTACTGGATGGAAAATAGGGAATTCTGTAGCATAATACCAGACATCGTTTTTAAGAGCACCAGCATCACTGCCTCCTAGTAGCCATATTTCGTTCCTAAATACTATCAAGCTCTGTCCGCTCCTTGCTTCCCAGCTCTTTTTCTCTGTACTTTTAGTCCAAGCTACCCCGTTTTGAGAGCTCCACCAATTACTATTACCTAGTACCCAGATTTCGTCATCAAAGACCACAGAGCTCTGCGAGCTCCTAGCTTCCCAGCCAGCATCTGAGGTAGCCTCGCTCCAGCTGATGCCGTTGCTAGAGTACCAGACATCGCTAGTATTACTACTACTACTGCTACTACCACCTAGTACCCATATTTTATCATCAAATACCACTGAGCTATGCGCATATCTAGCAGACCAAGAGGCATCTGAGGTAGCCTCGCTCCAGCTAGCAGTGTCTGCTAGAATACTAGCTGTAGCTTGATTAGAACCAGAGATAGCGTTTATAGTAGCATTGATGGGCTGCTGAGAGATGATAATATCAAAGCTCTCGTCTGTGAGCTCTAAAATATCATCGTCTAGGAGTGTAATATCTATGCTAGTGCTGTGCTCTCCGCCTAGGATAGTACCTGTACTACTAGCACTAAAATAGTCGCCTGTGGCGTCGGCAAAATATACATCATTGAATAATATATCGTCAGCATTTTTAACATCCTTATTGCCACCTAGCACCCAGATTTTATTCTTAAAGACTACTGAGCTATGCGAGCTCCTAGCTTCCCAGCTAGACTTTGCGGTCAGCCTGCTCCAGTCTGCCCCGTTGCTAGAGTAGTAAACATCGTTTTGTTGCTTATTATTTCTATCCAAACCACCTAGTACCCACATTTTACCGTCAAAGACTACTGCTGTATGAGAGGTTCTCCTAGACCAAGCAGCATTTGTGGTAGCTTGGTACCAATTTGCCCCGTTGGTAGAGTACCAGGCATCGTTTCGGTAGTTTCTGTTACCATCACTTTTACCGCCTAGCAACCACATTTTGCCGTCAAATGCTACGGAGCTCTGTTGATCCCTGCTAGGAAAAGCAGCATCGCTGGTAACTAGGTGCCAATCTGCTCCGTTGGCGGAGTCCCATACCTTCTTACTTATATTACCATCACCTATTACCCACATTTTGTTATTATATACTACTGAGGTATGCTTGCCACCCGCTGTCCAAGCAGCATTTCTGGTAACTAGGCGCCAATCTATCCCGTTGGTAGAGCTCCAGACATCGCTTCTTGCATTATTCTCCTCAAAACCACCTAGCACCCACATACGATTCTTGAATACCAAAGCTCGATGCTCGTTCCTAGCTCCCCAGCCAGCATCAGCGGTAGCCTCGTTCCAGCTGATGCCGTTGCTAGAGTACCAGACATCACTTAATTGGTTATTGCCAATACTATTACCACCTAGCACCCACATACGATTCTTGAATACCACAGTTTGATGCCCGCTCCTAGCTGCCCAGCGCTCAGTAGTATCAAGGGTTTCTTGCCACACTATTTTATTATTGGCACTACCTTTTTTTGTTCTGTAGTAGAAGGAAGTGGTACTATCAGAAGTAGCATTTAAGCTCACTGTAAACTTCATAACTCCTGCGCTCTCCAAAGCAGTAGCGTCTGCAATAGATAAATTACTCAGCGAAGTCTTAGCAGATGGGTTGCTTCCACCACTACTACTACAAGCAGCAAGCAAAAACGAAGATGCTAGCAACATTAAAAAGATATAGTGTTTGGTAGCGCTCCAGAGCCTAGCATATTTTGTGTTGGTTGTCATAATTGATAGAGTGTAGATAAATTTTTATAGTAATATACTAACACTAGAGTAAAAAAAGAAAAATACAAGTTTTATGTTTGATTGTCAGGGCTAGTGTAAAAACACACAACGCAAGTATAAAAAATGCAAGTGTTATGTTTGATTGTCAGGGCGAGTGTAAAAACGCACAACGCAAGCGCTATGCTGAATTGTCAGGGCTAGCGTAAAAAAGCACAATGCAAGTGCTATGTTTTATTGTCAGGGCTAGCGTAAAATAGCACAAGGCAAGTGCTAGGTTTGATTGTCAGGGCTGTATAAAAAACGCACAATGCAAGCCTTGTTATCAAGGATAGTGTAAAATAGCAACAAGCAAGCCTTGTGTTTGATTGTCAGGGATAGCGTAAAAAACACAAGTGCTATGTTTGATTGTCAGGGCTAGTGTAAAAACGCACAATACAAGTATAAAAAATGCAAGCGGAATGTTTGATTGTCAGGGCTAGTATTATCTAGTTATAGGCAGACTAGCTAGTAGCTAGCGACAAAAAAGATACAAGCTAGGCTTTATTGTTTGTCTTGCAATCGCAGAGTTTGTGTGGTGTAAAATAGCACAAGGCAAGTGCTAGGTTATTGCTCGTCTAGCAACCGCAGAGCCTTTGTGTTGTGTAAAAACGCAACAAGCAAGCTTTATGTTTGATTGTCAGGGCTAGTGTAAAATAGCACAACGCCAGTGTAAAAACGCACAATGCAAGCGCTATGTTTGATTGTCAGGGCTAGTATTTTTTGTCTATAGATAGGACTAGCTAGTAGCTAGCTCCAAAAAAGATACAAGCTAGGTTTTGTTGTTTGTCTAATAGCTACGGTTTGCGTGGTATAAAAACGCACAAGGCAAGTGCTAGGTTATTGCTCGTCTAGCAACCGCAGAGCCTTTGCGTTGTGTAAAATAGCAAAAGGCAAGTGTTGTTATCAGGGCTAGTGTAAAAAAAGCACAAGGCAAGCGCTAGGTTATTGCTCGTCTAGCAACCGCAGAGTTTGCAGAGTGTCAAAAAGCAAAATACAAGCCTTGTTATCAGGGCTAGTGTAAAAAAAGCACAAGGCAAGTGCTAGGTTATTGTTTGTCTTGCAATCGCAGAGCTTGCAGAGTGTCAAAAAGCAAAATACAAGCCTTGTTATCAAGGCTAGTGTAAAAAAGCACAAGGCAAGTGCTAGGTTATTGTTTGTCTTGCAACCGCAGAGCTTGCAGAGCGTAAAAACACAAGGCAAGTGCTAGGTTTTGTTACTCGTTTAATTCGCTTAAAAACCAGACATCATTTTTGTTTGCTATATTATCTTTGCCGCCTAGCACCCAGATTTTGTCTCTAAATACTACCGAGCTATGAGCATCTCTTGCGTCCCAGATACTGATTGTAGTAACTTCGCTCCAGTTTTTGCCATCTGTAGAGTACCAGACATCGTTTTTATCGCTACCATCACTGCCGCCTAGTACCCACATTTTGTTATCAAAGACCACTGAGCTATGTTCGCTCCTAGCTTCCCAGTTAGCATCTGTGGTAGCCTCAGCCCAGCTGCTGCCATCTGTAGAGCTCCAGACATCGTTTTTGTGGCTACCGTCATTGCCGCCTAGTACCCACACTCTGCCTTTATATACTACTGAGCTATGATTTTGCCTAGTGCTCCAGCTATTATTGTTATCATCATCAGCTTTAAGCTCTCTCCAAACTCGTACTTTACGAAACCTATTATTTAATGCTATAGTATAATACCAGACATCGTTTTTAAGAGCACCAGTATCACTACCTCCTAGTAGCCATACTTCGTTACTAAATACTACCAAGCTCTGTCCGCTCCTTGCTTCCCAGCTCTTTTTCTCTGTACTTTTAGTCCAAGCTACCCCGTTTTGAGAGCTCCACCAATTACTATTACCTAGTACCCAGATTTCGTCATCAAAGACCACAGAGCTCTGCGAGCTCCTAGCTTCCCAGCCAGCATTTGTGGTAGCCCTAGCCCAGTTGATGCCGTTGCTAGAGTACCAGACATCGCTAGTATTACTACCGCTACTACTACCACCTAGCACCCAGATTTTATCCTTAAAGACCACTGAGCTATGAGAGCTTCTAGCTTCCCAGCCAGCATCTGAGGTAGCCCTAGCCCAGCTAGCAGTGTCTGCTAGAATACTAGCTGTAGCTTGATTATCACCTGAGATAGCGTCTATAGTAGCATTGATGGGCTGAGAGATAATAATATCAAAGCTCTCGTCTGTGAGCTCTAAAATATCATCGTCTAGGAGTGTAATATCTATAGTAGTGCTACGCGCTCCGCCTAGAATAGTACCTGTACTACTAGCACTAAGATAGTCGCCTGCGGCATAGGCAAAATGTATATCATTCTTTCTAGATGATACACGACCACCAAGCACCCAGATTTTATCGTCAAAGACCACAGAGCTACTATTTTCCCTAGCTTCCCAGCTAGACTCTGCGGTCAGTCTGCTCCAGTCTGCCCCGTTACTAGAGTAGTAAACATCGTTTTGATACTTATTTTTTACATCTAGCACCTGACCACCTAGCAGCCACATTTTGCCGTCAAAGACTACTGTTGTATGTTCTACTCTCTTAGACCAAGCAGCATTTGTGGTAACTAGGTGCCAATCTGCCCCGTTGGTAGAGTACCAGACATCGTTTTGGTGGTCTGTACCACCTTGATCTTTACCACCTAGCAGCCATATTTTGCCGTCAAATACTACGGAGCTCCGGCTAAGCCTGGTAGGAAAAGCAGCATTGTTGGTAACTTGGCGCCAATCTGCCCCGTTGGTAGAGTCCCATATCCCCAGTTTACCGTTAGTATTAGTACCATCTATTATCCACATTTTGTTATTATATACTACTGAGGTACTTCTAACTCCAGACCAAGCTTCATTGCTGGTAACTTGGCGCCAATCTGCCCCGTTGGTAGAGTCCCATACATCGCGGCTTGCTCTAGCCCCATCCCCCAACTTAAAACCACCCAGCACCCACATACGATTCTTGAATACCAAAGCTTTATGCTTGCTCCTAGCTCCCCAGCCAGCATTTGCGGTAGCCATAGTCCAGCTGATGCCGTTGCTAGAGTACCAGACATCACTGAGTTTGTTATTGCCAATACCATTACCACCTAGCACCCACATACGATTCTTGAATACCACAGCTTGATGAGCGTTCCTAGCAGACCAGCGCTCAGTAGATGTAGTAGTAGCAAGGGCTTGCTGCCACACTATTTTATTGTTGGCACTACCTCTTTTTGTTTGATAATCAAAAGATACTAGATTGCCGGGAAAGCGCTCGCTTAAACTAGCTGTAAATGTTACAACCCCTGCATTCTCTGCTACAGAGCTACCTGCAATGGATAGGCTTGGTAGGTCGTCTATTTTGATGCTAGCTTTAGCACTCATTCTACTAATTGGAATATCTAGCTGGTTAGGGCTAATTACTACCAAAAAGCTCTCGATGTCTTCTACGATGCTATCATCGCTAATGTCTATCATAATCTCGGTGCTAGTCTGACCAATATCTATAGTCGCTCTACCAGCGACGACGCTAGTATAGTCAGCACCTGCTCTAGCACTATTGGGGCTACCTGTGTCTCGTGTTTCGTAGTTAAAGGCTACAGCCTTGCGACTAGGAAAGGGCTCGCTCAAAGACACTCTCAATTTGATACTACCTGCGTCCTCAAAAGCACTAGCGTCAGCAATAGATAAGCTTAAACCATTGATTTTGATGGTACCTGTAGCTTGCGATATGTCTATAGTGGCATTGCTAGGGTTGCTGATTTCTACTATAAAAGTCTCAGCGTCTTCTGTGCTGGCATCAGCAAGAATATCTATCAAAATATCAGTTGTAACCTCACCTGTCTTTATAGTTATTCTGTCAGATTTACTAGCATAGTCTAGGTCTGCGCTGGCACTACCTGTGTCTCTTGTTTCGTAGTCAAAGGAGACATCGTTGTCGGTTTTTCTGCTTAAGGTAACTACGAATTTGATACTTCCTGCACTCTCAATAGCAGAGCCACCCGTAATAAACAAAATAGGTACCTCACCCGTGATGACGCCTCTAGCTAGCCCTTGACCGATGATGCTAGCATTGGTGGGGTTGCTAATTTCTACGCTAAAAACCTCATCGCTTTCTTCATCTGTATCTTGGGTAATTTTTATAAAAATCTCAGCGGTCGTGTCTCCTGCTTTGATACTAGTAGTGTCAGAAGTACTAGTATAGTCTATGTCTGCCATAGCACTACCTGCTATTGTGCGGTAGTCAAAGGATACATCATTACCGGGAAAAGCCTCGCTCAAAGAAACTCTAAATTTGATACTTCCTGCACTCTCAAAAGCGCTAGCGTTTGCGATAGATAGGCTTGGTAGCTCATCTATTTCAATAGTGCCTATGGCTCTTGCTCTATTTTTGTCTATAGTGGCATTGTGAGGGTTACTAATTTCTACCAAAAAAGTCTCGATGTCTTCTACGAGGATATCATCGTTGAGATTTATAAAAATACTTGTAGTCAGCTCGCCAGATGCTATAGTAGCTCTGCTAGCTTTACTAGTATAATCAGTATCTGCACTGGCACTATCTGCTATTTCTATTGTTTTGTAGTCAAAGGATACATCATTACCGGGAAAAGCCTCGCTCAAAGTAACAAGGAAGCTGATAGTGCCATCTTTCTCTGCCGCAGAGCTACCTGCAATGGATAGACTTGGTAAGTCGTCTATTTTGATGCTAGCTGTAGCACGCGCTATACTAATTGGAATATTTGGCTGAGGACTGCTAATTTCTACCAAAAAAGTCTCGATGTCTTCTACGATGCTATCATCGCTGAGGTCTATCACAATCTCGGTAGTGGTATCGTCAATGTCTATAGTTGCTCTGCCAGAAATGATGCTAGTATAGTCAGTACCTGCGATAGCACTACCTGTGTTTATTGTGTGGTAGTTAAAGACTACGACTTTGCTAATAGGAAAAGGGGCGCTCAAAGAAACTTTCAATTTGATACTACCTGCGTCCTCAAAAGCGCTAGCGTCAGCAATAGACAAACTTAAATCACTGATTTTGATAGTGCCTGTAGCCTGAGATATGTCTATAGTGGCATTGTAGGGGTTAGAAATTACTACCATAAAAGTCTCAGCGTCTTCTGGGAGAGCATCATCGCTAATGTCTATCATAATCTCGGTCGCAGTGTAGCTTACTTGGATACTAGCTCTGCCAGCGACGACACTAGTATAGTCTTGAGTGCTGGCACTAATTGGGATTGTGTGGTAGTCAAAGGATACAATATTACCGGGAAAAGCCTCGCTCAAAGAAACAAGGAAGCTAATACTACCATCTTTCTCTGCCGCAGAGCTACCTTTAATGGATAGACTTGGTATGTCATCTATTTTGATAGTAGCTGTGGCACTCGCTCTAGTAATTGGAATATTTGGCTGAGGACTGCTAATTTCTACCAAAAAAGTCTCGTCGTCTTCTATGAGGCTATCATCGCTGAGGTCTATCACAATCTCGGTAGTGGTATCGTCAATGTCTATAGTCGCTCTACCTGCAACAACGCTAGTATAATCATCACCTGAGCTAGCACTATTAGCACTAGTTGTTTCTAGTGTGCGGTAGTTAAAGACTACAGCCTTGCTACTAGGAAAAGGAGCACTCAAAGAAACTGTCAATTTGATACTACCTACATTCTCTTTCACAGAGCTATCGGCAATAGACAAACTTAAATCATTGATTTTGATAGTGCCTATGGCGCTTGCTCTATTTTTGTCTATAGTAGCATTGTAGGGGTTGCTAATTACTACCATAAAAGTCTCATCGTCTTCTACACTGGCATCATTGATAATAGCAATGAAAATCTCAGCTGTAGTGTCGCCCGCTTGGATACTAGTAGTGTCAGAAATACTAGTATAATCAGAGTCTGCGCTGGCACTACCAGCTATTGTTTGGTAGTCAAAGGATACATCATTACCGGGAAAAGCCTCGCTCAAAGTAACAAGGAAGCTGATACTACCATCTTCATTTTCTTCTTCCGCAGAGCTACCTGCAATGGATAAGCTTGGTAGGTCATCTATTTTGATAGTACCTATAGCACTCGCTGCGTTTTTGTCTATAGTAGCATTGTGAGGATTGCTAATTACTAGAGCAAAAGTCTCATCGTCTTCTACACTGGCATCATTGATAATATCTATAAAAATCTCAGTTTTAGTCTCGCCTGCTGCTATACTGATTCTATTAGAGAAAGGAGTATAGTCTAGGTTAGCGCTGGCACTACCTGTTGTTGTGTGGTAGTCAAAGGATACAAGATTACCGGGAAAAACCTCGCTCAAAGAAACTGTAAATTTGATGCGTCCTGCGCTCTCTAGGGTAGTAGCGTCTTTGATAGAGAGACTTGGTAGGTCATCTATTTTAATAGTAGCCGTAGCACGCGCTATATCTATACTAGCATTGACGGGGTTAGTAATTACTAGGTAAAAAGTCTCATCGTCCTCTACACTGGCATCATTGATAATAGCAATGAAAATCTCAGCTGTGGTGTCGCCTGCTTTGATACTAGTAGTGTCAAAAATACTAGTATAGTCTAGGTCTGCGCTAGCACTAATTGCTATTGTGCGGTAGTCAAAGGATACATCATTACCGGGGAAAGCCTCGCTTAGAGAAACTGTGAATTTGATACTGCTATCACTCTCAAGGGCAGTAGCGTCTGCGATAGTTAACATTGGTAAATCATCTATTTTGATAGTAGCTGTGGCACTTGCTATCTTAATTGGAATATTTGGCTGAGGACTGCTAATTTCTACCAAAAAGCTCTCTTCGTCTTCTATGATGCTATCATCGCTGAGGTCTATCACAATCTCGGTGCTAGTCTCACCCGCTGCGATAGTGGCTCTACCAGCAACAACGCTAGTATAATCATCACCTGAGCTAGCACTATTAGCACTAGTTGTTTCTAGTGTGCGGTAGTTAAAGACTACAGCCTTGCTACTAGGAAAAGGAGCACTCAAAGAAACTGTCAATTTGATACTACCTACATTCTCAAAAGCACTAGCGTCAGCAATAGACAAACTTAAATCATTGATTTTGATAGTAGCAGTGGCTCTATCTCTAGTTATACTAGCATTGTGAGGGTTGCTAATTACTAGAGCAAAAGTCTCATCGTCTTCTATGATGGCATCATTGATAATATCTATAAAAATCTCTGCTCTAGTCTCGCCTGCTGCTATACTGATTCTATTAGAGAAAGGAGTATAGTCTAGGTTAGCGCTGGCACTACCTGGGATTGTTTCGTAATCAAAGGATACCAGATTACCGGGAAAAGCCTCGCTCAAGCTCGCTATGAATTTGATGCGTCCCGCACCCTCTAGGCTAGTAGCGTCTGCGATAGCTAGGCTTGGTATGTCATCTATTTTGATAGTAGCAGTGGCGCGCGCTCTGCTAATTGGAATATTTGACTGAGTGCTACTAATTTCTAGGTAAAAAATCTCATCGTCTTCTACACTGGCATCATTGATAATGTCTATAAAAATTTCAGTGTTAGTCTCGCCTGCATTGATAATAGCAGTGCCAACGGAGCTAGTATAGTCTATGGTGGCACTGGCACTACCAGCTATTGTGCGGTAGTCAAAGGACACAACAGTTTCGAGTTGAAGTTGACTTAAGGTAACTACGAATTTTATGCGTCCTGCATTCTCAAGGGTAGTAGCGTCTGCTACAAACAAACTAGCTAGTTCGCCTTTGATAATACCTATAGCAAGTCCTTTGCTGATAATAGCATTGACGGGGTTGCTAAGTTTGAGCTCAAAAACCTCATCTCCTTCTGCACTGGCGTCATTGATAATGTCTACAAAAATCTCAGCTGTGGTATCGCCCGCTTGGATACTAGCAGTGCCAGAAACACTAGTATAATCAGAGTCTGCGCTGGCACTACTTGGGATTGTTTCGTAGTCAAAGGATACAATATTGCCCGGGAAAGGAGCGCTCAAGCTCACAAGGAATTTGATACTTCCTGCGTCCTCTAGGGTAGTAGCGTTTGCGATAGCTAGGCTTGGTAGGTCATCTATTTTGATAGTAGCAGTGGCTCTTGCTTTGCTTTTGTTGATAGTGGCATTGATAGGGTTAATAATTACTAGGTCAAAAGTTTCATCGCTCTCTATGAGAGTATCATTGATAATAGCAACGGAGAGCTCAGCTGTAGTGTCTCCTGCATTGATACTAACTGTTCTAGGGTAGTGACGATAATCTAAATCTGCACTAGCACTACCTGCTATGATGCGGTAGTTAAAAGATACAATATTGTCGGGAAAAGCCTCGCTCAAAGAAACAAGGAATTTGATACTACCTGCGTCCTCTAGGGTTGTAGCGTCTGTGATAGCTAGACTTGGTAGCTCATCTATTTTGATAGTAGCTGTGGCTTTGTCTCTACTAATTTGAACATTGAGCGGATTAGTGTTAGTAATGTTAATTGACACTAAAAAAGTTTCATCGCTCTCTATGAGAGTATCATTGATAATGCGAATAGAAATCTCAGCTGTAGTATCGCCTGCATTGATATTAGCAGTGCTAGTTGAGCTCATATAATCTAAGTTAGCGCTGGCACTGATTGGTCTTGTTTGATAGCTAAAGGATAGAGTTTCGCTGATAGCTCTACTTAAAGAAACTACGAATTTAATGTTGCTATCACTCTCAAGAGCAGTAGCGTCTGCTATAAATAAACTAGGTAGCTCGCCTTTGATAACGCCTAGAGCAAGTCCTTTGCTGATAGTAGTATTGACGGGGTTGCTAATTTTGAGCTCAAAAACCTCATCGCCTTCTGTGCTGGCATCATTGATAATATCTACAAAAATCTCAGCTGTAGTGTTGCCCGCTTGGATACTAGCAGTGCTAGAAACACTAGTATAGTCAATGGTAGCGCTAGCACTGATTGGTCTTGTTGCATAGTCAAAGAATACAATATTGCCAGGAAAAGCCTCGCTCAAGCTCGCTGTGAATTTGATGCTCCCAGCGTCCTCTGATGCGGAGCTACCTGTGATAGCTAGACTTGGTAAATCATCAATTTCAATAGTGCCTCTGGCTTTGTCAAGCACGGTATTTGATGAAGGTTGTAGAATTTCTACAATAAAGCTCTCTGCGTCCTCTACTTCTTTGTCATCTCTGATGGCAATGTTAATAATTGTAGCGCTATTGCCAGCTGCTATGCTAGCAGTTTTTTTAGTAACACTGGTATAATCAGAGCTAGCACTAGCACTACTTGGGATTGTGCGGTAATCAAAGGAAGTAACACTCTTAGAAGTAGTATTTAAGCTAACTATAAACTCTATAGCTCCTGCGCCCTCAAAAGCAGAGCTATCCTCAATAGATAAATTACTCAGCGAAGCACTAGCCGATGAATTACTACCCCCCCCCCACCGCTACAAGCAGCAAGCAAAAACAAAGACGCAAGCAGTAGTAAAAAGATATAGTGTTTGGTAGCGCTCAAGAGTCTAGCATATTTTGTATTGGTTGTCATAATTGATAGAGTGTAGATAAATTTTTATACTAATATACTAACACTAGAGTAAAAAAAGAAAAATACAAGTTTTATGCTGAATTATTTACACAAGTTTTATATTTGATTGTCAGGGCTAGTGTAAAAATGCAACAAGCAAGCGGAATGTTTGATTGTCAGGGTTAGTATTATCTAGTTATAGACAGATAGGTAGAGCTAGCTCCAAAAAGATACAAGCTAGGCTTTATTGTTTGTCTAATAGCTACGGTTTGCGTGGTATAAAAACGCACAACGCAAGCGGAATGTTTGATTGTCAGGGCTAGTTATTATCTAGCTATAGGCAGACTAGCTAGTAGCTAGCTCTCAAAAAGATACAAGCTAGGTTATTGCTCGTCTAGCAACCGCAGAGCCTTTGTCTAGCGTAAAAAAGCAACAAGCAAGCGTTGTGTTTGATTGTCAGGGTTAGTGTAAAATAGCACAATGCAAGCCTTGTGTTTGATTGTCAGGGTTAGTGTAAAATAGCACAAGGCAAACGCTATGTTTTATTGTCAGGGCTAGTATTATCTAGCCATAGACAGACTAGCTAGTAGCTAGCTCCAAAAAAGATACAAGCTAGGTTTTATTGTTTGTCTAGCAATCGCAGAGCTTGCCTAGTGTAAAATAGCAACAAGCAAGCGCTAGGTTTATTGTTCGCCTCACAATTACAGAGTTTGCCTAGTGTAAAATAGCACAACGCAAGCGTTGTGTTTGATTGTCAGGGCTAGTGTAAAAACGCACAACGCAAGCCTTGTGTTTGATTGTCAGGGCTGTATAAAAAAAGCACAAGGCAAGTGCTAGGTTTTATTGTCAGGGTTAGTGTAAAAAACACAAGTGCGAGGTTTTATTACTCGCTCAAATGCCAGACATCTCTTTTGTCGTTGCCATCATTACCACCCAGCACCCAGATTTTGCCGTCAAAGACCACAGAGGTATGCTGTCTCCTAGCACTCCAAGTTGTACTTGTAGTAACTTTGCCCCAGTTTTTGCCATCTGTAGAGTACCAGACATCATTTTCTCTGCCATTATTAGTTTTGCCACCTAGCACCCAGATTTTGCCGTCAAAGACCACTGAGCTATGCTCGCTCCTTGCACTCCAAGCAGCATGTTCGTTATCCATAGTCCAGTTGGTGCCATCACTTGAGCTCCAGACATCGTTTTTGTTGCTACCATCATTGCCACCTAGCACCCAGATTTTGCCGTTAAAGACCACAGAGGTATGCTCGCTCCTAGCGCTCCAGCCTGTGTCGTTATCATCTTTAACTTTTACCCAACTTAACTCTCCTCCTGCAAAGCTAGAGTAGCTAGAGCTCCAGACATCATTGAAGTTTTTACTGTTGTTATTGCCACCTAGTAACCAGTTTTTACCTTTAAAGACTACAGAGCTAAGCGCATACCTCTTCCAAGGATTAATTAAATTATTAATCCCCCAGCCACCTTCAGTAGGATTCTCTTGAATAGATCTAAAGAAAAATTTTGATACTTTTGTAGCATTTTTGCCACCCAGCACCAAGATACGATTTTCGTAGGAGCCGAAGCTATAGACGACTGAGCTATGCCCCCAGCGAGCAGGAAACACACCGCCTGTTTTTTGAGTCCAGCTGATGCCATCTGCTGAGTAGTAGCCATTGCCGCTGGCGGTATTGTTCCTTCTGCCACCTATCACCCACATTAGATTCTCACCCTCAAACATAGTAACCACAGAGCTATGCTCGCTCCTATAATTCCAGCTAGCAGTATTGGTAGTTCTAGTCCAGATAGCAATATCTGCTATAGTGCCTGTAGCTTGATTATCACCAGCCGCAGTGTCTATAGTAGCATTGACGGGGTTGCTAATTATAATATCAAAGGTCTCATCTGCTAGCTCTAAAATATCATCGTCTAGGAGTGTAATATTTATAGTAGTGCCACGCTCTCCGCCTGGGATAGAGCTACTGCCACTAGCACTAAAATAGTCGCCTGTGGCGTCGGCAAAATATATATCATTGAATAATATATTGTTAGCATTTTCAATATCCTGATAGCCACCTAGCACCCAGATTTTATTGCCAAAGACCACAGAGCTATGCGAGAGCCTAGCTCTCCAGCTAGACTCTGCGGGCAGCTCGCTCCAGTCTGCCCCGTTGCTAGAGTACCAGACATTGTTGTTTGCATAACTATCCGAACCACCTAGCACCCAGATTTTACCGTCAAAGACGACAGAGCTATGCTTCTGCCTCTTAGACCAAGCAGCAGCTGTGGTAGCAGAATCCCAGTTGATACCATCTGTTGAGTACCAGACATCGTTTTTGCGGCCGCCAAGATTATTACTAACCCCTGTGCTTTCATTACCACCTAGCACCCAGATTTTGCCGTCAAAGACCACCGAGCTATGACCGTTCCTTTCAGACCAAGCAGCATTTTCGGTAGCCTTAGTCCAGTTGATGCCATTATCAGAGCTCCAGACATCGTTTTTTTTGTAGCGACCCATTACCCAGATTTTATTCTTAAAGACCACAGAGCTATGATTAGCGCGAGCAGACCAAGCAGCATTTCTGGTAGCCATAGTCCAGGTGATGCCATCTGTAGAGTACCAGACATCTTTTTTATCGCTACCATCACTACTACCACCTAGCACCCAGATTTTGCCGTTAAAGACCACAGAGCTATGCCCCTGCCTAGGAGTCCAAGCAGCATCTGTGGTAGCAGTATGCCAGTTGCTGCCATCGCTAGAGTAGTAAACATCGTTTCGGCGGCTACCATCATTACCACCCAGTACCCAGATTTTGCCGTTAAAGACGACAGAGCTATGCCCTAGCCTTTTAGACCAAGCAGCATCTTCGGTAGCTGTCTGCCACGTTATTTTGTTATTGGCACTACCTCTTTTTGTTTGATAATCAAAGCTCACAGCAGTGTTATGAGAAAAGGGCTCGCTTAAACGAGCTGTAAATGTTAAAACCCCTGCATTCTCAAAAGCAGTGGCGTCTGTAATAGACAGGCTTGGTAGCTCATCAATCTTGATGGTGCCTATAGCTTGTGGTTTGATGATAGGAATGTCTAGCTGGTTAGGGCTAATTTCTACCAAAAAAGTCTCGATGTCTTCTACGAGGCTATCATCTTTAATGTCTATAAAAATACTTGTAGTTCGAGTGACACTGTTTATAGTAGCTCTACCAGAGTCACTAGTATAGTCAGCACCTGCAGTGGCATTAGCAACTTTGGTACTAGTTGTTTCTCGTGTTTCGTAGTTAAAAACTACATCCTTGCCACCGGGAAAGGGGGCGCTCAAAGAAACTATGAACTCTATTTTCCCTGCACCCTCGAGAGTAGTAGCGTCAGCAATAGATAAACTTAAACCATTGATTTTGATAGTGCCAGTGGCTATTCCTCTAGTAATTGTAATATTTGGCTGAGGGTTACTAATTACTAGGTAAAAAGTCTCGTCGTCTTCTATTAGAGTGTCGTTGCTAATGTCTATCGAAATACTTGTAGTCAGCTCGCCACTGTTTATAGTAGCTCTACCAGAGTCACTAGTATAGTCAGCACCTGCAATGGCATTAGCAACTTCGGTACTAGTTGTTTCTCGTGTTTCGTAGTTAAAAACTACATCCTTGACACCGGGAAAGGGGTCGCTCAAAGAAACTCTAAATTTAATACTACCTGTACCCTCGAGAGTAGTAGCGTCAGCAATAGATAAGCTTGGTAAATCATCTATTTTGATAGTGCCTGTGGCACTTGCTTTGTTTTTGTCTATAGTGGCATTGTGAGGATTGCTAATTACTAGGTAAAAAATCTCATCGTCTTCTACTTCGCTATCATTGCTAATGTCTATCAAAATACTTGTAGTCAGCTCGCCACTGTCTATAGTAGCTCTACCATCTTTACTAGTATAGTCAGCATCTGCAATGGCATTAGCACTATTGATGCTATCTGATTCTAGTGTACGGTAGTTAAAAGATACAGCCTTGCTACCGGTAAAAAGAGCGTTCAAAGAAACTATGAACTTTATTTTCCCTGCACTCTCAAGAGCAGTGGCGTCAGTAATAGCTAAGCTTAAATCACTGATTTTGATAGTAGCAGTGGCTGTATCAAGTATGCTATTTGATGAAGAATCAAGAATTTCTACAACAAAACTCTCTGCGTCTTCTACTGTTGCGTCATCTATGATTGTAATGCTAATAGTTGTAGTGCTAGCGCCAGCTGCTATGCTAGCAGTTTTTTTAGTAACACTGGTATAATCTGAGGTTGTAGCACTGCCATCTTGTGTTCTGTAATAGAAGGAAGTAGCACTATCAGAAGTAGGATTTAAGGTAACTATGAGCTCTACAACTCCCGCACTCTCTGGAGTAGCAGCGTCTGCAATAGATAAATTACTCGGTGAAGTATTATCAGATGGGTTGCCTCCACCGCCACCACCACAAGAAGCAAGTAGCAACAAAGACGCAAGAGGTAGTAAAAAGATATAGTGTTTGGTAAAGCCTAAGAGGCTAGCATATTTTGTGTTAATTGTCATAATCGGTAGGGTAGAGGTAAATCTTTATAACATATGTAATATTTAGAGTAAAAAAAAGAAAAATGCAAGCTTTATGTTTGATTGTCAGGGCTAGTGTAAAATAGCACAAGGCAAGTGCTAGGTTTTGTTGTTTGTCTAGCAACCGCAGAGTTTGCCTAGCGTAAAAAACACAAGTGCTATGTTTGATTGTCAGGGCTAGTGTAAAAAAAGCACAAGGCAAGCGCTATGTTTGATTGTCAGGGCTAGTGTAAAAAAAGCACAAGGCAAGTGCTAGGTTTTATTGCTCGCTCAAAAACCAGACATCATTTTTGTTTGCTATATTATCTTTGCCGCCTAACACCCAGATTTTGTCCCTAAATACTACCGAGCTATGAGCATCTCTAGCGTCCCAGATACTACTGCTTGTACTAGCTTTGCTCCAGTTTTTGCCATCTGTAGAGTACCAGACATCGTTTTTATCGCTACCATCATTGCCACCTAGTACCCACATTTTGTTATCAAAGACCACTGAGCTATGCGAGCTCCTAGCTTCCCAGTTAGCATTTGTGGTAGCCTCACGCCAGCTGATGCCATCATTAGAGCTCCAGACATCGTTTTTATCGCTACCGTCATTACCGCCTAGTACCCACACTCTGCCCTTATATACTACTGAGCTATGATTTTGCCTAGCGCTCCAGCTATTATTGTTATCATCATTAGCTTTAAGCTTTCTCCAAACTCGTACTTTATGAAATATATTATTTAATGCTATAGTATAATACCAGACATCGTTTTTAAGAGCACCAGTATCACTGCCTCCTAGTAGCCATACTTCGTTACTAAATACTACCAAGCTCTGTCCGCTCCTTGCTTCCCAGCTCTTTTTCTCTGTACTTTTAGTCCAAGCTACCCCGTTTTGAGAGCTCCACCAATTACTATTACCTAGCACCCAGATTTTATCGTCAAAGACCACAGAGCTATGCGAGCTCCTAGCTTCCCAGCCAGCATCTGAGGTAGCCCTAGCCCAGCTGATGCCGTTGCTAGAGTACCAGACATCGCTAGTATTACTACTACTACTGCTACTACCACCTAGTACCCATATTTTATCCTTAAATACCACTGAGCTATGCGCATATCTAGCAGACCAAGAGGCATCTGAGGTAGCCTCGCTCCAGCTAGCAGTGTCTGCTAGAATACTAGCTGTAGCTTGATTAGAACCAGAGATAGCGTTTATAGTAGCATTGATGGGCTGAGAGATAATAATATCAAAGCTCTCGTCTGTGAGCTCTAAAATATCATCGTCTAGGAGTGTAATATCTATGCTAGTGCTGTGCTCTCCGCCTAGGATAGTACCTGTACTACTAGCACTAAGATAGTCGCCTGCGGCGTAGGCAAAATGTATATCATTAGCAGGAACATCCCCAAGCTCACCACCAAGCACCCAGATTTTATCGTCAAAGACCACAGAGCTACTATTTTCCCTAGCTTCCCAGCTAGACTCTGCGGTCAGTCTGCTCCAGTCTGCCCCGTTACTAGAGTAGTAAACATCGTTTTGATACTTATTTTTTGCATTCTGAGCACCTAGCACCTGACCACCTAGCAGCCACATTTTGCCGTCAAAGACTAGTGTTGTATGTTCTACTCTCTTAGACCAAGCAGCATTTGTGGTAACTAGGTGCCAATCTGCCCCGTTGGTAGAGTACCAGACATCGTTTTGGTGGTCTATACCACCTTGATCTTTACCACCTAGCAGCCATATTTTGCCGTCAAATACTACGGAGCTCCGGCTAAGCCTGGTAGGAAAAGCAGCATTGCTGGTAACTCGGTGCCAATCTGCCCCGTTGGTAGAGTTCCATATCTCCTGTTTACCGTTAGTATTAGTATCATCTATTATCCACATTTTGTTATTATATACTACTGAGGTAATTCTAATTCCAGACCAAGCTTCATTGCTGGTAACTTGGCGCCAATCTGCCCCGTTGGTAGAGTCCCATACATCGCGGCTTGATCTAGCCCCATCCCCCAACTTAAAACCACCCAGCACCCACATACGATTCTTGAATACCAAAGCTTGATGCTCGCTCCTAGCTCCCCAGCCAGCATCTGCGGTAGCCATAGTCCAGTTGGTGCCGTTGCTAGAGTACCAGACATCACTGAGTTTGTTATTGCTAGTACCCACACCACCTAGTACCCACATACGATTCTTGAATACCAAAGCTTGATGAGCGCTCCTAGCTTCCCAGCGCTCAGTAGATGTAGTAGCAGCAAGGGCTTGCTGCCACACTATTTTATTGTTGGCACTACCTTTTTTTGTTCTGTAGTAGAAGGAAGTGGTACTATCAGAAGTAGCATTTAAGCTCACTGTAAACTTCATAACTCCTGCGCTCTCCAAAGCAGTAGCGTCTGCAATAGATAAATTACTCAGCGAAGTCTTAGTAGATGGGTTGCTTCCACCACCACTACTACAAGCAGCAAGCAAAAACAAAGAAGTTAGGGGTAGTAACAAGATATAGTCCTTGATAAAGCTCAAGAGTCTAGCATATTTTGTGTTGGTTGTCATAATTGATAGAGTGTAGGTAAATTTTTATAGTAATATACTAACACTAGAGTAAAAAAAGAAAAATACAAGTATTATGTTTGATTGTCAGGGCTAGTGTAAAAACGCACAAGGCAAGCGCTATGTTTGATTGTCAGGGCTAGTGTAAAAACGCACAATGCAAGCGGAATGTTTTATTGTCAGGGCTAGTTATTATCTAGCTATAGACAGACTAGCTAGTAGCTAGCTCCAAAAAAAAAAAAATACAAGCTAGGTTATTGTTTGTCTTACAACCGCAGAGTTTGCAGAGCGTAAAAACGCACAACGCAAGCCTTGTTATCAGGGCTGTATAAAAAACACAAGTGCTAGGTTTGATTGTCAGGGCTAGTGTAAAAAAGCACAAGGCAAGTGCTAGGTTATTGCTCGTCTAGCAACCGCAGAGTTTGCAGAGCGTAAAAACACACAACGCAAGTGCTATGTTTTGTTACTCGTCTAGCAATCGCAGAGCTTGCAGAGCGTAAAAAACACAAGTGCTATGTTTTATTGTCAAGACTGTATAAAAAATGCAAGCGGAATATTTAATTGTCAGGGCTAGTATTATCTAGCTATAGGCAGACTAGCTAGTAGCTAGCTCTTAAAAAGATACAAGCTAGGTTTTATTGTTTGTCTAGCAACCGCAGAGCTTGCAGAGCGTAAAAAATACAAGTGCTAGGTTTTATTGTCAGGGCTGTATAAAAAAAGCACAAGGCAAGTGCTAGGTTTTATTGTCAGGGCTAGCGTAAAAAAGCACAATGCAAGTGCTAGGTTTTATTGTCAGGGATAGTGTAAAAACGCACAAGGCAAGTGCTAGGTTTTATTGTCAGGGTTAGTGTAAAATAGCACAAGGCAAGTGCTAGGTTATTGCTCGTCCAACTCGCTCAAAAACCAGACATCATTTTTGTTTGCTATATTATTTTTGCCGCCTAGCACCCAGATTTTGTCCCTAAATACTACCGAGCTATGAGCATCTCTTGCGTCCCAGATACTGCTTGTAGTAACTTCGCTCCAGTTCTTGCCATCTGTAGAGTACCAGACATCTTTTTTATCGCTACCATCTCTGCCACCTAGTACCCACATTTTGTTATCAAAGACCACTGAGCTATGTTCGCTCCTCGCGCTCCAGTTAGCATTTGTGGTAGCCTCACGCCAGCTGATGCCATCATTAGAGCTCCAGACATCGTTTTTGTAGCTACCGTCATTGCCGCCTAGTATCCACACTCTGCCTTTATATACTACTGAGCTATGATTTTGCCTAGCGCTCCAGCTATTATTGTTATCATCATCAGCTTTAAGCTCTCTCCAAGCTGTTTCTAGAGAGGAACGACGAATTACTTCTGCAGCATAATTCCAGACATCGTTTTTAAGAGCACCAGCAGCATCACTGCCTCCTAGTAGCCATACTCCGTTTTTAAATACCACCAAGCTCTGTCCGCTCCTTGAGCCCCAGCCCTCGTTATCTGTAATTTTAGTCCAAGATACCCCGTTTTGAGAGCTCCACCAATCACTATTACCTAGTACCCAGATTTCGTCATCAAAGACCACAGAGCTCTGCGAGCTCCTAGCTTCCCAGCCAGCATCTGAGGTAGCCTCGCTCCAGCTGATGCCGTTGCTAGAGTACCAGACATCGCTAGTATTACTGTTGCCACTACTACCACCTAACACCCATATTTTATCCTTAAATACCACTGAGCTATGCGCATACCTAGCAGACCAAGAGGCATCTGAGGTAGCCTCGCTCCAGCTAACAGTGTCTGCTAGAATACTAGCTGTAGCTTGATTAGAACCAGAGATAGCGTTTATAGTAGCATTGATGGGCTGCTGAGAGATGATAATATCAAAGCTCTCGTCTGTGAGCTCTAAAATATCATCGTCTAGGAGTGTAATATCTATGCTAGTGTTACGCTCTCCGCCTAGGATAGTACCTGTACTACTAGCACTAAGATAGTCGCCTGTGGCATAGGCAAAATGTATATCATTCTTTCTACTAGATGATACACGACCACCCAGCATCCAGATTTTGTTATCAAAGACCACAGAGTGAAAGAATTCCCTAGCGTCCCAGCTAGACTTTGCGGTCAGCCTGCTCCAGTCTGCCCCGTTGCTAGAGTAGTAAACATCGTTTTGTTGATTTTTATCTATATCCTCACCACCTAGCACCCACATTTTGCCGTCAAAGACTAGTGTTGTATGATTTTGTCTCTTAGACCAAGCAGCATTGCTGGTAACTAGGCGCCAATCTGCTCCATTGGTAGAGTTCCAGACATCGTTTTGGTGGTCTATAATACCTTGATCTTTACCACCTAGCACCCACATTTTGCCGTCAAATACTACGGCGCTCCGTCCAAGTCTGTCAGAAAAATTAGTATTGCTGGTAACTTGGTGCCAATCTGCCCCGTTGGTAGAGTTCCATATCCTCAGTTTACCATTAAAATTATCATTATCTATTACCCACATTTTGTTATTATATACTACTGAGTTACCTGCAAATGAATGCCAAGCTTCATTGCTGGTAACTCGGTGCCAATCTACCCCGTTGGTAGAGCTCCAGACATCGCTTCTTGCATTATTCCCCTCAAAACCACCTAGCACCCACATACGATTCTTGAATACCAAAGCTCGATGAGAGGCCCTAGCTCCCCAGCCAGCACTTGCGGTAGCCCTAGTCCAGTTGGTGCCGTTGCTAGAGTACCAGACATCACTTAATTGGTTGTTGTTACCAATTGCACCACCTAGCACCCACATACGATTCTTGAATACCACAGTTTGATGCCCGCTCCTAGCTTCCCAGCGCTCAGTAGATGTAGTAGCAGCAGGGGCTTCTTGCCACACTATTTTATTATTAGCACTACCTCTTTTTGTTCTGTAGTAGAAGGAAGTGGTACTATCAGAAGTAGCATTTAAGCTCACTGTAAACTTCATAACTCCTGCGCTCTCCAAAGCAGTAGCGTCTGCAATAGATAAATTACTCAGCGAAGTCTTAGTAGATGGGTTGCTTCCACCACCACTACTACAAGCAGCAAGCAAAAACAAAGAAGTTAGGGGTAGTAACAAGATATAGTCCTTGATAAAGCTCAAGAGTCTAGCATATTTTGTATTGGTTGTCATAATTGATAGAGTGTAGGTAAATTGTTATAGTAATATACTAACACTAGAGTAAAAAAAGAAAAATACAAGTATTATGTTTGCTTGTCAGGGCGAGTGTAAAAAAGCACAAGGCAAGTGCTAGGTTTGATTGTCAAGATTGTATAAAAAATGCAAGCTTTATATTTAATTATCAGGGCTAGTATTATCTAGCTATAGGCAGACTAGCTAGTAGCTAGCTCCAAAAAAGATACAAGCTAGGTTTTGTTACTCGTCTAGCAACCGCAGAGCCTTTGCGTTGTGTAAAAACACACAACGCAAGTATAAAAAACACAAGTGCTATGCTAGTTATCAGGGCTAGTGTAAAATAGCAACAAACAAGCGGAATGTTTGATTGTCAGGGCTAGTTATTATCTAGCTATAGGCAGACTAGCTAGTAGCTAGCTCCAAAAAAAAAAATACAAGCTAGGTTTGTTACTTGTCTTGCAACCGCAGAGCCTTTGCGTTGTGTAAAAAAGCACAATGCAAACGCTATGTTTGATTGTCAGGGCTAGTTATTATCTAGCTATAGGCAGACTAGCTAGTAGCTAGCTCTCAAAAAGATACAAGCTAGGTTTTGTTGCTCGTCTAATAGCTACAGGTTTGCGTGGTATAAAAACGCAACAAGTAAGCGGAATGTTTGATTGTCAGGGCTAGTTATTATCTAGCTATAGACAGACTAGCTAGTAGCTAGCTCCAAAAAAAATACAAGCTAGGTTTATTGTTTGTCTTGCAACCGCAGAGCCTTTGCGTTGTGTAAAATAGCACAAGGCAAGTGCTATGTTTGATTGTCAGGGTTAGTGTAAAAACGCACAAGGCAAGTGCTAGGTTTTATTGCTCGTCTAATAGCTACAGGTTTGCGTGATATAAAAACGCAACAAGCAAGCGGAATGTTTGATTGTCAGGGTTAGTGTAAAAAAAACACAAGGCAAGTGCTAGGTTTTGTTACTCGTCTAATTCGCTCAAAAACCAGACATCATTTTTGTTTGCTATATTATCTTTGCCGCCTAACACCCAGATTTTGTCCCTAAATACTACCGAGCTATGAGCATCTCTAGCGTCCCAGATACTACTGCTTGTACTAGCTTTGCTCCAGTTTTTGCCATCTGTAGAGTACCAGACATCGTTTTTATCGCTACCATCATTGCCACCTAGTACCCACATTTTGTTATCAAAGACCACTGAGCTATGCGAGCTCCTCGCGCTCCAGTTAGCATTTGTGGTAGCCTCACGCCAGCTGATGCCATCATTAGAGCTCCAGACATCGTTTTTATCGCTACCGTCATTACCGCCTAGTACCCACACTCTGCCCTTATATACTACTGAGCTATGATTTTGCCTAGCGCTCCAAATATTACTTGTACTAACTTCGCTCCAGTTTTTGCCATCTGTAGAGTACCAGACATCGTTTTTATCGCTACCATCATTGCCACCTAGCACCCACATTTTATCCCTAAATACTACTGAGCTATGTCCTGACCTAGCAGACCAAGCAGCATCAGCGGTAGCCTCGCTCCAGCTGATGCCATTGCTAGAGTACCAGACATCGCTAGTATTACTACCGCTACTACTACCACCTAGTACCCAGATTTTGTTATCAAAGACCACAGAGCTATGCGCATATCTAGCAGACCAAGAGGCATCTGAGGTAGCCTCGCTCCAGCTGATGCCGTTGCTAGAGTACCAGACATCGCTAGTATTACTACCGCTACTACTACCACCTAGTACCCAGATTTTGTTATCAAAAACCACTGAGCTATGCGCATATCTAGCAGACCAAGAGGCATCTGAGGTAGCCTCGCTCCAGCTAGCAGTGTCTGCTAGAATAGTAGCTGTAGCTTGATTATCACCTGAGGCAGCGTTTATAGTAGCATTGATGGGCTGAGAGATAATAATGTCAAAGCTCTCGTCTGTGAGCTCTAAAATATCATCGTCTAGGAGTGCAATATCTATGCTAGTACTGCGCTCTCCGCCTAGAATAGAGCCACTGCCACTAGCACTAAGATAGTCGCCTGTGGCGTAGGCAAAATGTATATCATTCAGAGTAACAGGTCTATTATTCTGACCACCTAGCACCCAGATTTTATCGTCAAAGACCACAGAGCTATGCGCGTCTCTAGCTTCCCAGCTCAGCTCTGCGGTCAGTCTGCTCCAGTCTGCCCCGTTGCTAGAGTACCAGACATCTTTGAATCTACTGAATATACTCTTTCGACCACCTAGCACCCATATTTTATCGTCAAAGACCACTGAGGTATGAAAGTTTCTAGCTTCCCAAGCAGCATTTGTGGTAGCCCTAGTCCAGTTGCTACCATCTGCTGAGTAGTATATATCATTGTATTTTTTATTATTGATATTACCTCCTAACAACCACATTTTGTTATTATACACTACTACTGACGAGGTAACTCCTCTTCTAGCTTCCCAAGCAGCATTGTCGGTAACTAGGCGCCAATCTGCCCCGTTGGTAGAGTTCCACACATCGTTTTTGTTTTTAAAATTATCGTTTCTATCCTGACCACCTAGTACCCACATTTTACCCTTAAATACTACTGAGGCATGTCCCCACCTCTTCTCCCAGCCAATATTGTTGTTATCTTTAACTCTGTTCCAGTCTGCCCCGTTGGTAGAATCCCATATATCATTTCTTACTATAGAACCATCAAGCAAACCTCCTAGCACCCACATACGATTATTAAATACCACTGAGGTGTGATAGTATCTAGCTGTCCAGCCAGCATTTGCGGTAGCCATAGCCCAGCTCTTGCCGTTGCTAGAGCTCCAGACATCATTGAATTTGTTGTTGCCAGTCCCACCTAGCACCCACAGACGATTCTTGAATACCACAGTTTGATGAGCCTCTCTAGCTGCCCAGCGCTCAGGAGATGTAGTAGTAGCAAGGGCTTGCTGCCACACTATTTTATTGTTGGCACTACCTCTTTTTGTTCTGTAGTAGAAGGAAGTGGTACTATCAGAAGTAGCATTTAAGCTCACTGTAAACTTCATAACTCCTGCGCTCTCCAAAGCAGTAGCGTCTGCAATAGATAAATTACTCAGCGAAGTCTTAGCAGATGGGTTGCTTCCACCACCACCACTACTACAAGCAGCAAGCAAAAACAAAGAAGTTAGGGGTAGTAACAAGATATAGTCCTTGATAAAGCTCAAGAGTCTAGCATATTTTGTATTGGTTGTCATAATTGATAGAGTGTAGATAAATTTTTATAGTAATATACTAACACTAGAGTAAAAAAAGAAAAATACAAGTATTATGTTTGATTGTCAGGGTTAGTTATTATCTAGCTATAGGCAGACTAGCTAGTAGCTAGCTCCAAAAAAGATACAAGCTAGGTTTTGTTACTCGTCTAGCAACCGCAGAGCTTTTGCGTTGTGTAAAAACGCAACAAGCAAGCGCTAGTTTATTGCTCGTCTTGCAACCGCAGAGCTTGCCTAGCAATCGTAGAGCTTGCCTAGCGTAAAAACGCACAACGCAAACGCTATGTTTGATTGTCAGGGCTAGTTATTATCTAGCTATAGGCAGACTAGCTAGTAGCTAGCTCCAAAAAAGATACAAGCTAGGTTATTGCTCGTCTAGCAACCGCAGAGCTTGCAGAGTGTAAAAACGCACAACGCAAGCCTTGTTATCAGGGCTGTATAAAAAACACAAGTGCTATACTAGCTATCAAAGCTAGTGTAAAAAAGCACAAGGCAAGCTTTATGTTTGATTGTCAGGGCTAGTATTATCTAGCTATAGGCAGACTAGTTAGTAGCTAGCTCCAAAAAAAATACAAGCTAGGTTTATTGTTTGTCTTGCAACCGCAGAGCTTGCCTAGCAACCGCAGAGCTTGCAGAGCGTAAAATAGCACAAGGCAAGCGCTAGGTTATTGCTCGTCTAGCAAGAGCTAGGTTTGATTGTCAGGGCTGTATAAAAAACACAAGTGCTAGGTTTGATTGTCAGGGCTAGTGTAAAAAAGCACAAGGCAAGTGCTAGTTTATTGCTCGCTTAAAAACCAGACATCTTTTTTGTAGTTGCCATCATAACCACCTAGCACCCAGATTTTGTCCCTAAATACCACCGAGCTATGACTCCTTCTTGCGTCCCAGATACTGCTTGTAGTAACTTCGATCCAATTCCTGCCGTTGCTAGAGTACCAGACATCTTTTTTGTCTCCTTGATTATCACTGCCACCTAGTACCCACATTTTGTTATCAAAGACCACTGAGCTATGCGAGCTCCTAGCGTCCCAGATACTGCTTGTAGCAACTTCGCTCCAGTCTGCCCCGTTGCTAGAGTACCAGACATCGTTTTTGTCATCATTATCACCGCCACCCATCACCCAGATTTTATTATCAAAGACGACAGAGCTATGCCCAACCCTAGCAGACCAAAGCTTGTTTGTAGTAACTTCGCTCCAGTTCTCACCATCTGCTGAGTACCAGACATCGTTTTTGTCTTTGTCCTTATCATCTTTACCACCCATCACCCAGATTTTATCGTCAAAGACCACAGAGTTATGCCCTTGCCTAGCACTCCAGTCTTTGTCGTTATTCTCTTTAACTTTTCGCCAATCTATCCCGTTGGTAGAGTCCCAGACATCGTTTTTTTTGCTACCATCATTGCCACCTAGTACCCACATTTTACCGTCAAAGACCACAGATGTATGAAGCTGCCTCGCATTCCAAATCTTGCTTGTAGTAACTTCGCTCCAGTGCTCGCCATCTGCTGAGTACCAGACATCATTTGCTAGAGAAGGATTACTACTAGTACTGCCACCTAGTACCCACATTTTACCGTCAAAGACCACTGATTGATGCGTCTGCCTCGCAGTCCAATTAACAGTTGCGGTAGCCTCAACCCAGTGGATACCGTCTGGTGAAGACCAGACTTCATTAAGAAGGCTGAATCCACTTCCGTCTATACCACCTAGTATCCATATTTTATTTTGAAACACTACGGAGGCAACACTACCTCTTTGAGACCAGCGGTTAGGAGATTGGGTCGCAGTATTAGCAAGGACTTCCTGCCATAGAGTTGCTTTGTTATTGGCACTACCTCTTTTTGTTTGATAGTCAAAGGATACTAGATTGCCGTAAAAAGGCTCGCTTAAACGAGCACTAAATGTTAGAGTTCCAGCATCTTCTGACGCAGAGCTACCTGTGATAGCTAGGCTTGGTAAAGTATTAGCAGATGGGTTGCTTCCACCACCACTACTACAAGCAGCAAACAAAAACAAAGACGCAAGTAGTAGTAAAAAGATATAGTGTTTGGTAGCGCTCCAGAGCCTGCTATATTTTGTGTTGATTGTTATCATCTTATAGAGTGTAGGTAAATTTCTGATGCTGACATAACTAACACTAGTATAAAAAAAGAAAAATGCAAGCGTTATGCTGAATTATTTACACAAGTGCTATGTTTGATTGTCAGGGCTAGTTATTACTAGTTATAAGCAGACTAGCTAGTAGCTAGCTCCAAAAAAGATACAAGCTAGGTTATTGCTTGTCTCATAGCTACAGGTTTGCGTGGTGTAAAAACGCACAACGCAAGCGGAATGTTTGATTGTCAGGGTTAGTGTAAAATAGCACAAGGCAAGTGCTAGGTTTTGTTACTCGTCTAGCAACCGCAGAGCTTGCAGAGCGTAAAAACACAATGCAAGTGCTAGGTTTGATTGTCAGGGCTAGTATTTTTTGTCTATAGATAGGACTAGCTAGTAGCTAGCTCCAACAAAGATACAAGCTAGGTTTTATTGCTCGTCTTGCAATCGCAGAGTTTGCCTAGCGTAAAAACGCACAACGCAAGCCTTGTTATCAGGGCTGTATAAAAAACACAAGTGCTATGTTTGATTGTCAGGGCTAGTATTTTTTGCCTAATAGACAGATTAGCTAGTAGCTAGCGACAAAAAAGATACAAGCTAGGTTTTGTTGCTTGTCTCATAGCTACAGGTTTGCCTAGTGTAAAATAGCAACAAGCAAGCGGAATGTTTGATTTTCAGGGCTAGTATTTTTTGTCTATAGATAGGACTAGCTAGTAGCTAGCGACAAAAAAGCTACAAGCTAGGTTATTGTTTGTCTCATAGCTACAGGTTTGCGTGGTATAAAAACACAAGGCAAGCGCTAGGTTATTGCTCGTCTAGCAAGCGGAATGTTTGATTGTCAGGGTTAGTGTAAAAACGCACAATGCAAGCGCTATGTTTTATTGTCAAGACTGTATAAAAAAGCAAGCGGAATGTTTGATTGTCAGGGATAGTGTAAAATAGCAACAAGTAAGCCTTGTTATCCAAGCTAGTTATTATCTAGTCATAGACAGACTAGCTAGTAGCTAGCTCCAAAAAAGATACAAGCTAGGTTATTACTCGTCTAGCAATCGCAGAGCTTGCAGAGCGTAAAAACACACAACGCAAGTACTAGGTTTGCTTGTCAGGGCTAGTATTATCTAGCTATAGACAGATTAGCTAGTAGCTAGTGTCAAAAAGCAAAATACAAGCCTTGTTGTCAGGGTTAGTTATTATCTAGCTATAGACAGAGTAGCTAGTAGCTAGCTTCAAAAAAGATACAAGCTAGGTTATTGCTCGTCTAGCAATCGCAGAGTTTGCAGAGTGTAAAATAGCAACAAGCAAGCTTTATGTTTGATTGTCAGGGTTAGTGTAAAAACAAAAATGCAAGTGCTATGTTTGATTGTCAGGGCTAGTGTAAAAAATGCAACAAGCAAGCGGAATGTTTGATTGTCAGGGCTAGTATTATTTGCCTAATAGGCAGACTAGCTAGTAGCTAGCTTCAAAAAAGATATAAGCTAGCTTATTGCTCGTCTTGCAACCGCAGAGCTTGCAGAGTGTAAAATAGCAACAAGCAAGCTTTATGTTTGATTGTCAGGGCTAGTGTAAAAAAAGCAAAATACAAGCCTTGTTATCAGGGCTAGTGTAAAAAAGCACAACGCAAGTGCTAGGTTTGATTGTCAGGGCTAGTGTAAAAAAAGCAAAATACAAGCCTTGTTATCAGGGCGAGTGTAAAATAGCACAAGGCAAGTGCTAGGTTTGATTGTCAGGGATAGTGTAAAAAAGCACAAGGCAAGTGCTAGGTTTTATTGTCAGGGCTAGTATTTTTTGTCTATAGATAGGACTAGCTAGTAGCTAGCGACAACAAAGATACAAGCTAGCTTATTGCTTGTCTCATAGCTACAGGTTTTCCTAGTGTAAAAAAAGCACAAGGTAAGTGCTAGGTTTGATTGTCAGGGCTAGTATTATCTAGTTATAAGCAGAGTAGCTAGTAGCTAGCGACAACAAAGATACAAGCTAGGTTATTGCTTGTCTAGCAACCGCAGAGCTTGCAGAGTGTAAAATAGCACAAGGCAAGTGCTAGGTTTTGTTACTCGTCTAGCAATCGCAGGGTTTGCGTGGTGTAAAAATGCAAAAGGCAAGTGCTAGGTTATTGCTTGTCTTACAATCGCAGAGCTTGCAGAGTGTAAAAACGCACAAGGCAAGCGCTAGGTTATTGTTTGTCTTGCAACCGCAGAGTTTGCCTAGTGTAAAATAGCACAAGGCAAGTGCTAGGTTTTGTTACTCGTCCAACTCGCTTAAAAACCAGACATCATTTTTGTTTGCTATATTATCTTTGCCGCCTAGCACCCAGATTTTGTCCCTAAATACTACCGAGCTATGAGCATCTCTTGCGTCCCAGATACTGATTGTAGTAACTTCGCTCCAGTTCTTGCCATCTGTAGAGTACCAGACATCATTTTTATTTGCTATATTATCTCTGCCACCTAGTACCCACATTTTGTTATCAAAGACCACTGAGCTATGCTCGCTCCTCGCGCTCCAGTTAGCATCTGTGGTAGCCTCACGCCAGCTGCTGCCATCATTAGAGCTCCAGACATCGTTTTTGTAGCTACCGTCATTGCCGCCTAGTACCCACACTCTGCCCTTATACGCCACTGAGCTATGATTTTGCCTAGCGCTCCAAATATTGCTTGTACTAACTTCGCTCCAGTTGTTGCCATCTGTAGAGTACCAGACATCTTTTTTGTCTCCTTGATTATCTCTGCCACCTAGTACCCACATTTTATCCCTAAATACTACTGAGCTATGATTTTGCCTAGCACTCCAAATATTACTTGTACTAGCTTTGCTCCAATTCTTGCCATTTGTAGAGTACCAGACATCATCTTTGTCTCCTTGATTATCTCTGCCACCTAGTACCCAGATTTTGTTACCAAAGACCACAGAGCTCTGCGAGCTCCTAGCTTCCCAGTCGGCGTCTGTGGTAGCCCTAGCCCAGTTGATGCCGTTGCTAGAGTACCAGACATCGCTAGTATTACTACCGCTACTACTACCACCTAGCACCCAGATTTTGTCCTTAAAGACCACTGAGCTATGAGAGTTTCTAGCTTCCCAGCCAGCATCTGAGGTAGCCCTAGCCCAGCTAGCAGTGTCTGCTAGAATAGTAGCTGTAGCTTGATTATCACCTGAGATAGCGTCTATAGTAGCATTGATGGGCTGAGAGATAATAATATCAAAGCTCTCGTCTGTGAGCTCTAAAATATCATCGTCTAGGAGTGTAATATCTATAGTAGTGCTACGCTCTCCGCCTAGAATAGTACCTGTACTACTAGCACTAAGATAGTCGCCTGTGGCGTAGGCAAAATGTATATCATTCAGAACATTAGGTCTATTATTCTGACCACCTAGCACCCAGATTTTATCGTCAAAGACCACAGAGCTATGCCCGTCTCTAGCGTCCCAGCTCAGCTCTGCGGTCAGTCTGCTCCAGTCTGCCCCGTTGCTAGAGTACCAGACATCGTTGAGACGACTACGTAAAGCATTTTGACCACCTAGCACCCATATTTTATCGTCAAAGACCACTGAGGTATGAAAGTTTCTAGCTTCCCAAGCAGCATTTGTGGTAGCCCTAGTCCAGTTGATGCCATCTGCGGAGTACCAGACATCGTTTTTGTGGCCGCCAGCATTACCACCTAGTACCCAGATTTTATCGTCAAAGACGACAGAGCTATGCCCCCACCTAGCAGACCAGCCAGCATCTGAGGTAGCCTCGCTCCAGTTGATGCCATCTGCTGAGTACCAGACATCGTTTTTGTTATTGCTGCCATCATAGCCACCCAGCACCCAGATTTTGCCGTCAAAGACGACTGAGCTATGCAAATACCTAGTCTCCCAGCCAATATTGTTGTTATCTTTAACTCTGTTCCAGTCTGCCCCGTTGGTAGAATCCCATATATCATTTCTTACTATAGAACCATAAAGCAAACCTCCTAGCACCCACATACGATTATTAAATACCACTGAGGTGTGATAGTATCTAGCTGTCCAGCCAGCATCTGCGGTAGCCATAGCCCAGTTGGTGCCGTTGCTAGAGCTCCAGACATCATTTAATCGGTTATCGTCATTATCAATACCACCTAGCACCCACAGACGATTATTAAATACCACAGTTTGATGAGCCTTTCTAGTTGCCCAGCGCTCAGGAGATGTAGTAGTAGCAAGGGCTTGCTGCCACACTATTTTATTGTTGGCACTACCTCTTTTTGTTTGATAATCAAAGCTCACATCAGTATTACGAGGAAAAGACTCGCTTAAACTAGCTGTAAATGTTACAACCCCTGCATTCTCTGCTACAGAGCTACCTGCAATGGATAGGCTTGGTAGGTCGTCTATTTTGATGCTAGCTTTAGCACGCGCTCTACTAATTGGAATATCTAGTTGGTTAGGGCTAATTACTACAAAAAAACTCTCGATGTCTTCTACGATGCTATCATCGCTAATGTCTATCATAATCTCGGTGCTAGTCTGACCAATATCTATAGTCGCTCTACCATCAACGACGCTAGTATAGTCAGCACCTGCAATAGCACTATTGGGGCTACCTGTGTCTTGTGTGCGGTAGTTAAAAACTACATCCTTGCGACTAGGAAAGGGCTCGCTCAAAGACACTCTCAATTTGATACTACCTGCGTCCTCAAAAGCGCTAGCGTCTGTGATAAACAAACTTAAACCATTGATTTTGATGGTACCTGTAGCCTGAGATATGTCTATAGTGGCATTGCTAGGGTTACTGATTTTGACAATAAAAGTCTCAGCGTCTTCTATGCTGGCATCAGTGATAATACCTATCAAAATATCAGTTGTAACCTCACCTGTCTTTATAGTTTCTCTACCAGATCCCCTATGATAATCAACGCCTTCAATGGCACTAATTGCTATTGTTTCGTAGTCAAAGGAGACATCTTTTTCGATTTTTCTGCTTAAGGAAACTAGGAATTTGATACTTCCTGCACTCTCTTTTGCAGAGCCACCCGTAATAAACAAAATAGGTATCTCGCCCGTGATGACGCCTCTAGCTAGCCCTGTACCGATGCTAGCATTGGTGGTGTTGCTAATTTCTACGCTAAAAACCTCATCGCTTTCTTCATATATATCTTGGGTAATTTTTATAAAAATCTCAGCGGTCGTGTCTCCTGCTTTGATACTAGTAGCGTCATCAACAGCAGTATAATCATCGCCTGCTATAGCACTGCCTGCTATTGTGCGGTAGTCAAAGGATACATCATTACCGGGAAAAGCCTCGCTCAAAGAAACTGTAAATTTGATACTTCCTGCACTCTCTGACGCAGAGCTACCTGTAATAGATAGGATTGGCTTGTCATCTATTTCAATAGTGCCTATGGCTCTTGCTCTATTTTTGTCTATAGTGGCATTGTGAGGGTTACTAATTTCTACCAAAAAAGTCTCGATGTCTTCTACGATGCTATCATCGCTAATGTCTATCATAATCTCGGTGCTAGTCTGACCAATGTCTATAGTCGCTCTGCCAGCTTTACTAGTATAATCATTATTTGCACTGGCACTAGTTGTTTCTATTGTTTTGTAGTCAAAGGATACAATATTACCGGGAAAAGCCTCGCTCAAAGTAACAAGGAAGCTGATAGTGCCATCTTTCTCTGCCGCAGAGCTACCTGCAATGGATAGACTTGGTAAGTCATCTATTTTGATGCTAGCTTTAGCACGTGCTCTAGTAATTGGAATATTTGGCTGAGGACTGCTAATTTCTACCATAAAAGTCTCGATGCCTTCTACTTCGCTATCATCGCTAATGTCTATCATAATCTCGGTGCTAGTCTTGCCAGTGTCTATAGTCGCTCTGCCAGAAATGATGCTAGTATAGTCAGCTCCTGAGCTGGCACTACCTGTGTCTATTGTGTGGTAGTTAAAGACTACGGCTTTGCTAATAGGAAAAGGGGCGCTCAAAGAAACTTTCAATTTGATACTACCTGCGTCCTCAAAAGCGCTAGCGTCAGCAATAGACAAACTTAAATCACTGATTTTGATAGTGCCTGTAGCCTGAGATATGTCTATAGTGGCATTGTAAGGGTTAGAAATTACTACCATAAAAGTCTCAGCGTCTTCTGGGAGAACATCATCGTTGAGGTTTATGACAATATTGGTCGCAGTGTAGCCTGCTTGGATACTAGCTCTCCCAGCGACGGCACTAGTATAGTCTTGAGTGTTGGCACTCATTGGGATTGTGTGGTAGTCAAAGGATACGAGATTACCGGGAAAGGGCTTGCTCAAAGTAACAAGGAAGCTGATACTACCCTCTTTATTTTCTTCTGCCGCAGAGCTACCTTCAATGGATAAGCTTGGTAGGTCATCTATTTTGATAGTAGCTGTGGCTTGCGGTTCACTAATTGGAATATTTGGCTGAGGACTGCTAATTACTACCAAAAAAGTCTCGTCGTCTTCTATGATGCTATCATCGCTGAGGTCTATCACAATCTCGGTAGTGGTATCGTCAATGTCTATAGTCGCTCTACCAGCAACAACGCTAGTATAATCATCACCTGAGCTAGCACTATTAGCACTAGTTGTTTCTAGTGTGCGGTAGTTAAAGACTACAGCCTTGCTACTAGGAAAAGGAGCACTCAAAGAAACTGTCAATTTGATACTACCTACATTCTCTTTCACAGAGCTATCGGCAATAGACAAACTTAAATCATTGATTTTGATAGTGCCTATGGCGCTTGCTCTATTTTTGTCTATAGTGGCATTGTAGGGGTTGCTAATTATTACCATAAAAGTCTCATCGTCTTCTACACTGGCATCATTGATAATAGCAATGAAAATCTCAGCTGTAGTGTCGCCCGCTTGGATACTAGTAGTGTCAGAAATACTAGTATAATCAGAGTCTGCGCTGGCACTACCAGCTATTGTTTGGTAGTCAAAGGATACATCATTACCGGGAAAAGCCTCGCTCAAAGTAACAAGGAAGCTGATACTACCATCTTCATTTTCTTCTTCCGCAGAGCTACCTGCAATGGATAAGCTTGGTAGGTCATCTATTTTGATAGTAGCTGTGGCACTTGCTCTAGTAATTGGAATATTTGGCTGAGGACTGCTAATTACTACCAAAAAAGTCTCGTCGTCTTCTATGATGCTATCATCGCTGAGGTCTATCACAATCTCAGTGCTAGTCTCACCCGCTGCGATAGTGGCTCTACCAGCAACGACGCTAGTATAATCATCGCCTGAGCTAGCACTATTAGCACTAGTTGTTTCTAGTGTGCGGTAGTTAAAGACTACAGCCTTATTGCTAGGAAAAGGGGCGCTCAAAGAAACTGTCAATTTGATACTTCCTGCACTCTCAACAGCGCTCGCGTCTGTGATTGATAGGCTTGGTAAATCATCAATTTTGATAGTAGCAGTAGCACGCGCTATATCTATACTAGCATTGACGGGGTTAGTAATTACTAGGTAAAAAGTCTCGTCGTCCTCTACACTGGCATCATTGATAATAGTAATGAAAATCTCAGCTGTAGTGTCGCCCGCTTGGATACTAGTAGTGTCAGAAATACTAGTATAATCAGAGTCTGCGCTGGCACTACCAGCTATTGTTTGGTAGTCAAAGGATACAATATTACCGGGGAAAGCCTCGCTTAGAGAAACTGTGAATTTGATACTGCTATCACTCTCAAGGGCAGTAGCGTCTGCGATAGCTAGGCTTGGTAAATCATCAATTTTGATAGTGCCTATGGCACGGGCTCTAGTAATTGGAATATCTAGCTGGTTAGTACTAATTACTACCAAAAAGCTCTCATTGTCCTCTACAAGGCTATCATTGCTGATGTCTATCATAATCTCAGTGCTAGTCTTACCAATTCCTATAGTAGCAATGCTAGAGACGCTAGTATAATCATCACCTGAGCTAGCACTATTAGCACTAGTTGTTTCTAGTGTGCGGTAGTTAAAGGGTACAATCTTATCACTAGGAAAGGGCTCGCTCAAAAAAACTGTAAATTTTATGCGCCCTGCATTCTCAAGGGCAGTGGCGTCTGTGATAAACAAACTTAAATCATTGATTTTGATGGTAGCAGTGGACTGAGTTATATTTGCAGTAGCTTTGATGATATTGCTAATTGCTAGGTAAAAAATCTCATCGTCCTCTGCTAGAGTATCGTTGATAAGCTCTATCAAAATCTCAGCTGTGGTGTCACCTGCATTGATACTAACGCTCCTAGAAAAAGGGGTATAGTCTAGGTTGGCGCTAGCACTACCAGCTATTGTTTGGTAGTCAAAGGATACAATATTACCGGGGAAAGCCTCGCTCAAAGAAACTGTAAATTTGATACTTCCTGCGTTTTCTAGGGCAGTAGCATCTGCGATAGCTAGGCTTGGTAAATCGTCAATTTCAATAGTGCCTGTAGCACGGGCTCTAGTAATTGGAATATCTAGCCGATTGGTACTAATTGCTAGGTAAAAAATCTCATCGTCCTCTACACTGGTATCGTTGATAAGCTCTATAAAAATCTCAGCTCTAGTCTCGCCAATGTCTATAGTTGCAGTGCTGGAGACACTAGTATAATCAGAGGTAGCGCTAGCACTATCAGCTATTGTGCGGTAGTCAAAGGACACAGTTTCGGTTTGAGGTTGACTTAGGCTAACTACAAATTTTATGTTTTTTGCACTCTCAAGGGCAGTAGCGTCTGCTACAAACAAACTAACTAGCTCGCCTTTGATAATACCTATAGCAAGTCCTTTGCTGATAATAGCATTGACGGGGTTGCTAAGTTTGAGCTCAAAAACCTCATCTCCTTCTGCGCTGGCGTCATTGATAATGTCTACAAAAATCTCAGCTGTGGTATCGCCCGCTTGGATACTAGCAGTGCCAGAAACACTAGTATAATCAGAGCCTGCGCTGGCACTACTTGGGATTGTTTCGTAGTCAAAGGATACAATATTGCCCGGGAAAGGAGCGCTCAAGCTCACAAGGAATTTGATACTTCCTGCGTCCTCTAGGGTAGTAGCGTTTGCGATAGCTAGGCTTGGTAGGTCATCTATTTTGATAGTAGCTGTGGCTCTTGCTTTGCTTTTGTTGATAGTGGCATTGATAGGGTTAATAATTACTAGGTCAAAAGTTTCATCGCTCTCTATGAGAGTATCATTGATAATAGCAACGGAGAGCTCAGCTGTAGTGTCGCCTGCATTGATACTAACTGTTCTAGGGTAGTGACGATAATCTAAATCTGCACTAGCACTACCTGCTATGATGCGGTAGTTAAAAGATACAATATTGTCGGGAAAAGCCTCGCTCAAAGAAACAAGGAATTTGATACTACCTGCGTCCTCTAGGGTTGTAGCGTCTGTGATAGCTAGACTTGGTAGCTCATCTATTTTGATAGTAGCTGTGGCTTTGTCTCTACTAATTTGAACATTGAGCGGATTAGTGTTAGTAATGTTAATTGACACTAAAAAAGTTTCATCGCTCTCTATGAGAGTATCATTGATAATGCGAATAGAAATCTCAGCTGTAGTATCGCCTGCATTGATATTAGCAGTGCTAGTTGAGCTCATATAATCTAAGTTAGCGCTGGCACTGATTGGTCTTGTTTGATAGCTAAAGGATAGAGTTTCGCTGATAGCTCTACTTAAAGAAACTACGAATTTAATGTTGCTATCACTCTCAAGAGCAGTAGCGTCTGCTATAAATAAACTAGGTAGCTCGCCTTTGATAACGCCTAGAGCAAGTCCTTTGCTGATAATAGCATTGTTAGGGTTGCTAATTTTTACCTCAAAAACCTCATCGCCTTCTGTGCTGGCATCATTGATAATATCTACAAAAATCTCAGCTGTAGTGTTGCCCGCTTGGATACTAGCAGTGCTAGAAACACTAGTATAGTCAATGGTAGCGCTAGCACTGATTGGTCTTGTTGCATAGTCAAAGAATACAATATTGCCAGGAAAAGCCTCGCTCAAGCTCGCTGTGAATTTGATGCTCCCAGCGTCCTCTGATGCGGAGCTACCTGTGATAGCTAGACTTGGTAAATCATCAATTTCAATAGTGCCTCTGGCTTTGTCAAGCACGGTATTTGATGAAGGTTGTAGAATTTCTACAATAAAGCTCTCTGCGTCCTCTACTTCTTTGTCATCTCTGATGGCAATGTTAATAATTGTAGCGCTATTGCCAGCTGCTATGCTAGCAGTTTTTTTAGTAACACTGGTATAATCAGAGCTAGCACTAGCACTACTTGGGATTGTGCGGTAATCAAAGGAAGTAACACTCTTAGAAGTAGTATTTAAGCTAACTATAAACTCTATAGCTCCTGCGCCCTCAAAAGCAGAGCTATCCTCAATAGATAAATTACTCAGCGAAGCACTAGCCGATGAATTACTACCCCCCCCCCCACCGCTACAAGCAGCAAGCAAAAACAAAGACGCAAGCAGTAGTAAAAAGATATAGTGTTTGGTAGCGCTCAAGAGTCTAGCATATTTTGTGTTGGTTGTCATAATTGATAGAGTGTAGATAAATTTTTATAGTAATATACTAACACTAGAGTAAAAAAAGAAAAATACAAGTTTTATGCTGAATTATTTACACAAGTTTTATATTTGATTGTCAGGGATAGTGTAAAAACACACAAGGCAAGTGCTAGGTTTTGTTGCTCGTCTAGCAACCGCAGAGCTTGCAGAGTGTCAAAAAGCAAAATACAAGCCTTGTTATCAGGGCTAGTGTAAAATAGCACAAGGCAAGCGCTAGGTTATTGTTTGTCTTACAATCGTAGAGCTTGCAGAGTGTAAAAAAAGCACAAGGCAAGTGCTAGGTTTTGTTACTCGTTTAATTCGCTTAAAAACCAGACATCATTTTTGTTTGCTATATTATCTTTGCCGCCTAGCACCCAGATTTTGTCCTTAAATACTACTGAGCTATGAGCATCTCTGGCGTCCCAGATACTGATTGTAGTAACTTCGCTCCAGTTTTTGCCATCTGTAGAGTACCAGACATCGTTTTTATCGCTACCATCATTGCCACCTAGTACCCACATTTTGTTATCAAAGACCACTGAGCTATGCGAGCTCCTCGCGCTCCAGTTAGCATTTGTGGTAGCCTCACGCCAGCTGATGCCATCATTAGAGCTCCAGACATCGTTTTTGTAGCTACCGTCATTACCGCCTAGTACCCACACTCTGCCCTTATATACTACTGAGCTATGATTTTGCCTAGCGCTCCAAATATTGCTTGTAGTAACTTCGCTCCAGTCTGCCCCGTTGCTAGAGTACCAGACATCGTTGAGGCTATTATTTATACCCTTTTGACCACCTAGTACCCACATTTTATCCCTAAATACTACTGAGCTATGATTTTGCCTCGCAGTCCATATATTGCTTGTAGTAACTTCGCTCCAGTCTGCCCCGTTGCTAGAGTACCAGGCATCGTTTGTGTCATCACCATCATTGCCACCTAGTACCCAGATTTTACCGCCAAAGACTACTGAGCTATGCCCAACCCTAGCAGACCAAGAGGCATCTGCGGTAGCCTCGCTCCAGTTGATGCCGTTGCTAGAGTACCAGACATCGCTAGTATTATTGTTGCCACTACTACCACCTAATACCCATATTTTATCATTAAATACGGCAGAGCTATGCGCATATCTAGCAGACCAAGAGGCATCTGAGGTAGCCTCGCTCCAGCTAGCAGTGTCTGCTAGAATACTAGCTGTAGCTTGATTAGAACCAGAGATAGCGTTTATAGTAGCATTGATGGGCTGAGAGATAATAATGTCAAAGCTCTCGTCTGTGAGCTCTAAAATATCATCGTCTAGGAGTGTAATATCTATAGTAGTGCTATGCTCTCCGCCTAGGATAGTACCTGTACTACTAGCACTAAGATAGTCGCCTGTGGCGTAGGCAAAATGTATATCATTCGTCCAAGTAGTAGTAAAACCACCCAGCACCCAGATTTTATTATCAAAGACCACAGAGCTAAGAAATTCCCTAGCTTCCCAGCTAGACTCTGTAGCAAGCCTGCTCCAGTCTGCCCCGTTACTAGAGTAGTAAACATCGTTTTGTTGCTTAAGATTTCTATCCTGACCACCTAGTACCCACATTTTACCGTCAAAGACTACTGCTGTATGAGAGGTTCTCCTAGACCAAGCAGCATTTGTAGTAGCTGGGTACCAATCTGCCCCGTTGGTAGAGTACCAGGCATCGTTTCGGTAGTTTCTGTAACCTTCACTTTGACCTCCTAGCAACCACATTTTGCCGTCAAATACTACGGAGCTCTGTCGATCTCTGTCAGGAAAAGCAGCATTGCTGGTAACTGGGTGCCAATCTACCCCGTTGGTGGAGTCCCATACCTTCTTACTTCTACCACCATCACCTATTACCCACATTTTGTTATTATATACTACTGAGGTATGTCTTGTACCAGATGCCCAAGCAGCATTTCTGGTAAGTCGGTGCCAATCTGCTCCGTTGGTAGAGTCCCACACATCGCTTAGTGCCAAATCTCCTACACGACCACCTAGCACCCACATACGATTCTTGAATACCAAAGCTCGATGCCCGTTCCTAGCTCCCCAGCCGGCACTTGCGGTAGCCTCGCTCCAGCTCTTGCCATTGCTAGAGTACCAGACATCACTGAGGCTGTTATTGCCAATACTATTACCACCTAGCACCCACATACGATTCTTGAATACCAAAGCTTGCCCGCTCCTAGCTGCCCAGCGCTCAGGAGATTGGGTACTAGTATGAGCGAGGGCTTCTTGCCACACTATTTTATTGTTGGCACTACCTTTTTTTGTTCTGTAGTAGAAGGAAGTGGTACTATCAGAAGTAGCATTTAAGCTCACTGTAAACTTCATAACTCCTGCGCCCTCAAAAGCAGAGCTATCCTCAATAGATAAATTACTTTGCGAAGTCTTAGCAGATGGGTTGCTTCCACCACCACCACTACTACAAGCAGCAAGCAAAAACGAAGAAGTTAGGGGTAGTAACAAGATATAGTCCTTGATAAAGCTCAAGAGTCTAGCATATTTTGTATTGGTTGTCATAATTGATAGAGTGTAGGTAAATTTTTATAGTAATATACTAACATTAGAGTAAAAAAAGAAAAATGCAAATGTTATGTTTGATTGTCAGGGCTGTATAAAAAATGCAAGTGTTATGCTGAATTGTCAGGGCTAGTGTAAAAACGCACAAGGCAAGTGCTAGGTTTTGTTGCTTGTCTAGCAACCGCAGAGCCTTTGTCTAGCGTAAAAAAGCAACAAGCAAGCGTTGTGTTTGATTGTCAGGGCTAGTGTAAAAAACAAGCACAACGCAAGCGCTATGTTTGATTGTCAGGGCTAGTATTATTTGCCTATAGAGACTAGCTAGTAGCTAGCTCCAAAAAAAAAATACAAGCTAGGTTATATTGCTTGTCTAGCAACCGTAGAGCCTTTGCGTTGTGTAAAAAAGCACAATGCAAGTATAAAAAATACAAGCGGAATGTTTGATTGTCAGGGCTAGCGTAAAATAGCACAAGGCAAGCGCTAGGTTTGATTGTCAGGGATAGTGTAAAAACGCAACAAACAAGCGGAATGTTTGATTGTCAGGGCGAGTGTAAAAACGCACAATGCAAGCCTTGTGTTTGATTGTCAGGGTTAGTGTAAAAACGCACAATGCAAGCCTTGTGTTTGATTGTCAGGGTTAGTGTAAAAACGCACAAGGCAAGTGCTAGGTTTTGTTACTCGTCTAGCAATCGCAGAGCTTGCCTAGTGTAAAAAATGCAACAAGCAAGCGTTATATTTAATTGTCAGGGTTAGTGTAAAAACGCACAAGGCAAGTGCTAGGTTTTGTTACTCGTCTAGCAATCGCAGAGCTTGCCTAGTGTAAAAAATGCAACAAGCAAGCGTTATATTTAATTGTCAGGGTTAGTGTAAAAACGCACAAGGCAAGTGCTGGGTTTGATTGTCAGGGCTAGTGTAAAAACGCACAAGGCAAGTTTTATATTTGATTGTCAGGGCTAGTGTAAAAATGCAACAAGCAAGCGGAATGTTTGATTGTCAGGGCTAGTATTATCTAGTTATAGGCAGAGTAGCTAGTAGCTAGCTCCAAAAAAATACAAGCGGAATGTTTGATTGTCAGGGCTAGTGTAAAAAACAAGCACAAGGCAAGCGGAATGTTTGATTGTCAGGGTTAGTTATTATCTAGCTATAGACAGACTAGCTAGTAGCTAGCTCCAAAAAAAAGATACAAGCTAGGTTATTGCTCGTCTAGCAACCGCAGAGTTTGCCTAGCGTAAAAAACACAAGTGCTATGTTTGATTGTCAGGGTTAGTTATTATCTAGCTATAGACAGACTAGCTAGTAGCTAGCTCTCAAAAAGATACAAGCTAGGTTATTGTTTGTCTTACAACCGCAGAGTTTGCCTAGTGTAAAAAAAGCACAAGGCAAGTGCTATGTTTGATTGTCAGGGTTAGTGTAAAATAGCAACAAGCAAGTTTTGGGTTTTATTGTCAGGGTTAGTTATTATCTAGTCATAGACAGAGTAGGTAGTAACTAGCTCCAAAAAAGATACAAGCTAGGTTTATTGTTTGTCTTGCAACCGTAGAGCCTTTGCGTTGTGTAAAAAAGCACAATGCAAGTATAAAAAATACAAGCGGAATGTTTGATTGTCAGGGATAGCGTAAAAAATACAAGTGCTATGTTTGATTGTCAGGGCTGTATAAAAAACGCACAACGCAAGGGTTATGTTTGATTGTCAGGGCTGTATAAAAAAAGCACAACGCAAGGGTTATGTTTGATTGTCAGGGCTGTATAAAAAACGCACAAGGCAAGTGCTAGGTTATTACTCGTCTAGCAATCGCAGAGCTTGCAGAGCGTAAAAACACACAACGCAAGCCTTGTTATCAGGGCTGTATAAAAAACGCACAAGGCAAGTGCTAGGTTATTACTCGTCTAGCAATCGCAGAGCTTGCAGAGCGTAAAAACACACAACGCAAGCGTTATGCTGAATTGTCAGGGCTGTAAAAAAAAGCACAAGGCAAGTGCTAGGTTTTATTATTCGCCCAAAAACCAGACATCATTTTTGTTGCCATCATCAGTTTTGCCACCTAGCACCCAGATTTTGTCATTAAAGACGATAGAGGTATGATCGCTCCTAGCGTCCCAGATACTGCTTGTAGCAACTTCGCTCCAGTCTGCCCCGTTGCTAGAGTACCAGACATCGTTTTTTTTGTTACCATCATCGCCACCTAGCACCCAGATTTTGTTATCAAACTCCACCGAGCTATGTTTGCTCCTAGCAGACCAAGCAGCATTTGTGGTAGCAGTATTCCAGTCGCTACCATTGCTAGAGTAGTAAACATCATTTTCGTTGCCATCATCAGTTTTGCCACCTAGCACCCAGATTTTGCCGTCAAAGACCACCGAGCTATGCTCGCTCCTAGCGCTCCAAATATTGCTTGTAGTAACTTCGCTCCAGTTTAAATTTGAACCCTGAATCTCAGTGTTCCAGACATCGTTTAAGTTTTCACTGCCATTCCAGCCACCCAGTATCCAGCTTTTGCCGCCAAAGACCACAGAGGTATGCGCATACCTCGCAGTAAATTGCTTACCTATTTCCTTCCAGCCTCCTTCAGTAGCTATTGGTTGACTAGTTCTCTGCATCATATTAGTTACTTCGCCATCACTATTTTTGCCACCCATCACCAAGATTCTATTTTGAAAGGAGCCTGAGTTATGGGTGACTGAGGTATGCCCAGCGCTATAAATAAGACTAGATCTAGAGGATCCTGCATTGTTAGTCCAGTCGATGCCATTATCTGAGTGCCAGGCATCTGAGTACCATTTCGGTTCTTCGTTCTGTTTTGTTGCGTATAGATGCCTTTGTACGGCACCTATCACCCATATTTTATCACGATTGATTACAGAGGTATGCTCACTGCGAGCGATCCAGCCAGCATTTGCGGTAGCTTGAGTCCAGCTAATAATATCTAAAATAGTGCCTGTAGCTTGATTGTCACCAGCCGCAGTGTTTAGAGTAGCATTGACGGGGTTGCTAATTATAATATCAAAGGTCTCGTCGTCTTCTATGGTATTATCGTCTAGGAGTGCAATATCTATAGTAGTGCTACGCTCTCCGCCTGTGATAAAGCCACTGCCACTAGCATTAAGATAGTCGCTTGTGTTGTCGGCAAAATATACATCATTGAATCTACTCTTGCTACCATCATCATAGCCACCTAGCACCCAGATTTTATTCTTAAAGACCACAGATCTATGAGAGCGCCTCTCGCTCCAAGTAACATTTGAGGTAGACTGAGTCCAGTTTGTGCCGTTGCTAGAGTACCAGACATCGTTTTTTCTGTCATTATCCTCCAGACCACCTAGCACCCAGATTTTGTCGTCAAAGACGACAGAGCTATGCCTATGCCTAGGAGTCCACCTAGCATGTTCGATAGCCTGAACCCAGTTGATGCCATCTGCAGAGTACCAGACATCGTCTTTGCGGCCTTCAGCAGCATTACCACCCATCACCCAGATTTTATCGTCAAAGACCACTGAGCTATGATTGGTCCTTCCAGACCAAGCAGCATTTGCAGTAACACTAGTCCAGTTGATGCCATTATCAGAGCTCCAGACATCTTTTGGGCGGCCAGTAATGCCATCCTCCATCACGCCATCCCAGCCACCCATCACCCACATTTTATTCTTAAATACCACTGAGCTATGCTCAGCGCGAGCAGTCCAAGCAGCATCTGCGGTAGCCTCAACCCAGTTGATGCCATCTGTAGAGTAGTAGATATCGTTTTTGTGGCTACCACCCAGCACCCAGATTTTGTCCTTAAAGACGACAGAGGTATGAGAGTGCCTAGGAGTCCAAGCAGCATTTGTGGTAGCAGTATGCCAGTTGCTACCATCGCTAGAGTAGTAAACATCGTTTCGGAGGATAGCAGTACTACCTACGCTAGTATTACCACCCAGCACCCAGATTTTGTCCTTAAAGACGACAGAGCTATGTCCGTCCCTAGCAGACCACCTAGCATGTTCGGTAGCTTGCTGCCACGTTATTTGATTATTGGCACTACCTTTTTTTGTTTGATAATCAAATGATACTAGATTGCCGGGAAAGGGCGCGTTTAAAGAAGCGCGAAATGTTAAAACCCCTGCATTCTCAAAAGCAGTAGCGTCTGTAATAGACAGGCTTGGCATGTCATCAATCTTGATGGTGCCTATAGCTTGTGGTTTGATGATAGGAATGTCTAGCTTGTTAGGGCTAATTTCTACCAAAAAAGTCTCATCGTCTTCTACGAGGCTATCATCGGTAATGTCTATCAAAATACTTGTAGTTAGAGTGCCACTGTTTATAGTAGCTCTACCAGCTTTACTAGTATAGTCAGCACCTGCACTAGCACTATTGATGCTACCTGATTCTAGTGTACGGTAGTTAAAAACTACATCCTTGCCACCGGGAAAGAGGGCGCTCAAAGAAACTCTAAATTTAATACTATCTGCACCCTCGAGAGTAGTAGCGTCAGCAATAGATAAGCTTAAACCATTGATTTTGATAGTGCCAGTGGCTCTTGCTCTAGTAATTAGAATATTTGGCGGAGGGTTACTAATTACTAGGTCAAAAGTCTCGTCGTCTTCTATGAGGCTATCATCGTTAATTTCTATAATAATCTTTGTAGTTGGTTCGCCACTGTCTATAGTAGCTCTACCATCGACGACGCTAGTATAATCAACGTTTTCAATGGCACTACCTGATTCTAGTGTGTGGTAGTCAAAGGATACAATATTGCCAGGGAAAGCCTGATTCAAGCTCACTGTGAATTCTATTTGCCCTGTATCCTCAAAAGCAGTAGCGTCTGTGATAGACAGACTTGGTAGGTCATCAATCTTGATGGTGCCTATAGCTTGTGGTTTGATGATAGGAATGTCTAGCTGGTTAGGGCTAATTTCTACCAAAAAAGTCTCATCGTCTTCTACGAGGCTATCATCGGTAATGTCTATAGAAATACTTGTAGTTAAATTGCCACTGTCTATAGTAGCTCTACCAGCGACGACGCTAGTATAATCAGAATCTGCAATGGCATTACCTGCTATTTTTGTTGTTTCTAGTGTACGGTAGTTAAAAACTACATCTTTGCCACCGGGAAAGGGGGCGCTCAAAGAAACTCTAAATTTAATACTACCTGCACCCTCGAGAGTAGTAGCGTCAGCAATAGATAAGCTTAAACCATTGATTTTGATAGTGCCAGTGGCTCTTGCTCTAGTAATTAGAATATTTGGCGGAGGGTTACTAATTACTAGGTCAAAAGTCTCGTCTTCTTCTATGAGGCTATCATCGTTAATTTCTATAATAATCTTTGTAGTTGGTTCGCCACTGTTTATAGTAGCGCTACCAGCGACGACGCTAGTATAATCAACGTTTTCAATGGCACTACCTGATTCTAGTGTACGGTAGTCAAAGGATACAATATTGCCAGGGAAAGCCTGATTCAAGCTCACTGTGAATTCTATTTGCCCTGTATCCTCAAAAGCAGTGGCGTCTGTAATAGACAGACTTGGCAGGTCATCAATCTTGATGGTGCCTATAGCTTGTGGTTTGATGATAGGAATGTCTAGCTGGTTAGGGCTAATTTCTACCAAAAAAGTCTCATCGTCTTCTACGAGGCTATCATCGGTAATGTCTATAGAAATACTTGTAGTTAAATTGCCACTGTCTATAGTAGCTCTACCAGCGACGACGCTAGTATAATCAGAATCTGCAATGGCATTACCTGCTATTTTTGTTGTTTCTAGTGTACGGTAGTTAAAAACTACATCTTTGCCACCGGGAAAGGGGGCGCTCAAAGAAACTCTAAATTTAATACTACCTGCACCCTCGAGAGTAGTAGCGTCAGCAATAGATAAGCTTAAACCATTGATTTTGATAGTGCCAGTGGCTCTTGCTCTAGTAATTAGAATATTTGGCGGAGGGTTACTAATTACTAGGTCAAAAGTCTCGTCGTCTTCTATGAGGCTATCATCGTTAATTTCTATAATAATCTTTGTAGTTGGTTCGTTACTGTTTATAGTAGCTCTACCAGCGACGACGCTAGTATAATCAGCACCTGAGCTGGCACTACCTGAGTCTAGTGTGTGGTAGTCAAAGGATACAATATTGCCAGGGAAAGCCTGATTCAAGCTCACTGTGAATTCTATTTGCCCTGTATCCTCAAAAGCAGTAGCGTCTGTAATAGACAGACTTGGTAGGTCATCAATCTTGATGGTGCCTATAGCTTGTGGTTTGATGATAGGAATGTCTAGCTGGTTAGGGCTAATTTCTACCAAAAAAGTCTCATCGTCTTCTACGAGGCTATCATCGGTAATGTCTATCAAAATACTTGTAGTTAGAGTGCCACTGTCTATAGTAGCTCTACCAGCGACGACGCTAGTATAATCAGCATCTGCAATGGCATTACCTGCTATTTCTGTTGTTTCTAGTGTACGGTAGTTAAAAACTACATCCTTGCCACCGGGAAAGGGGTCGCTCAAAGAAACTATGAATTTTATTTGCTTTGCACCCTCGAGAGTAGTAGCGTCAGCAATAGATAAATTACTTAGCGAATCACTAGTAGATGGGTTGCTTCCACTACTACTACAAGCAGCAAGCAAAAACAAAGACGCAAGCAGCAGTAAAAAGATATAGTGTTTGGTAAAGCTCAAGAGTCTAGTATATTTTGTGTTAATTGTCATAATTGATAGGGTAGAGGTAAATTTGCATGGTAATATAGTAATACTAGAGTAAAAAAAAGAAAAATACAAGTTTTATGTTTGATTGTCAGGGCTAGTGTTGATTTGACCTGAGTATCATATATTTTTTTTTGTAGGCTATGTTATGTATAAAAATTGTTTTTATTTTTTTTCTTTTGTAGTAGCATGAAGCGAATGTTAGCTCTTAGAGTAACTCAAACTATCTTGTTTTGCTTTCTGCTACAATAATTTAGCTGAGCGAATTTCTTATTTTGTAATGAATTTTTTAGAAAGCATCAAACAAAGAGCAAAAAATCATTGTAAAAAAATCTTACTACCAGAATCAGGAGATGAGCGAGTTTTACGAGCAGCGAGTATTTGTCAAAAAGAAGGATTAGCAAAAATTGTCTTGCTAGGAGACGAAAAACAAATTGCTATAAAATTGCGTAGTTTAGGCTTAAAACTAGGAGAGATAGAAGTTATTGACCCTCAAGAAAAAGTGAAATTAGCAGAGCTTGCTGAGTTAGGTATGAGCTTAAGGGAAGGAATTAGTGAAGAAGAAGCGCTCAAACAACTCCAAAACCCTCTTTGTTATGGCGCTTTGAGTTTAAGGCACAAGCAGGTACAAGGAATGGTAAGTGGCGCTTATCATAACTCTAGTGAAGTGATTAGGGCAGCTTTGCATTATATTCCAAAAATTAGTACAGATACTATTATATCTGGTATGTTTTTAGCCTTTCTACCTAGTGATCTTGGCGAAAAGGGTTTGTTAGGACTGGCAGATTGTGCGGTTAATGCTAACCCCAATCTTAGACAACTCGTACAAATAACCACTAGCTCGATTAACACTTTGAAGCATTTGTGCGGCGTTGATGCCAAGGTTGCTATGCTGAGTTTTTCTACTAAAGGTAGTGCTGAGCATAAACTAACAAAAAAAATGGTAGAAGCAACCATACAAATGAGAGCATTAAATCCTGCGTTGATTATTGATGGAGAATTACAGTTAGATACGGCAATTATACCAAAAATTGCTAAGATTAAGGCTCCGATGAGTCCAATTCGAGGTAATGCTAATTTGCTAATTTTTCCTGATTTAAATTCTGGTAATATAGGCTATAAGCTTATTCAAAGAATTGGCAACGCACAAGTTATAGGTCCTATTTTACAAGGGCTTACTCAACCATTTAATGATCTTTCTAGGGGTTGCGAGTTATTAGAAATTGTGTATATGGTGTGCGTAACATCTTTGCAAGCTGAGGTAGCATCTGTATAGAATTTATTCTATAGTTTTTATATTGCAAGTTGCTTGGATAAGCATTTTGTTTTAGATTATCACTGATGAGTTTAATTTTGATATTTTTCTATGAGCCCTATACTTTTTGACTTAGGATTTATTCAGCTTCGCTACTACGGCTTGATGTACGCACTAGCTTTGATAGCGATGCTCGTCTTTGCTAAAAGAGATTTAGCTCAAACTTCTTATAAGTTATCTCCTGAAAACTTAGAAAATATAATGATTTTGAGTTTTGTGGGAGGAGTGCTTGGTGGTAGAATATACTATGTATTATTTAATACTAGCTATTATTTTGCTAGTCAAACGCCTTGGTATGAGCCTTTTGCTATATGGCACGGCGGTTTGGCAATACATGGGGGGCTGCTTGGAGGTATAATTTTTGCCAAGCTAGCTTGTCGCAGACATAATGTTTCGCTCTTTGCTATGACGGATTTAGCAGCTCCCTATATTCTTCTAGGTCAAGCTTTTGGTAGGTTTGGTAATTTTATGAATGGAGATGCTCACGGAGTTCCAACAGATTTGCCCTGGGGCATTGTTTTTCGCTATGGACCAGCTACAACAGAGTTTCCTAATTTAGCTACGCATCCTGTGATGCTTTATGAGCTAATTTTAAATCTCTTTGGTTTTGTATTTTTATTTTTTCTGCGTAAAAAAAAGTTTCGTGCAGGTTTTTTGAGCGCTTGCTATTTTATAATTTACGGTATCGTGCGTGCTATCGTAACTAATTTTCGTGCAGATGACCTTTATTTTGCGAGTATTCGTGCTCCGCATTTATTTGCTTTGATTAGCGTGATTGTAGCTGGTGCTTTGATCTATCAAAACAAACTTTATACTAGAGATAACCTTGTTTTTATTAAATAATTGATTGAGCATATTCCAGTACTAGCAAAGGAAGTTTGTAGTTTTTGTAAAAATTCTGATTTATTTGTAGCGGATTTAACACTAGGACTAGGGGGACATAGCGCATTTTTTTTGCAAAATAATTCTTTAGCGACCATTTATGGAGTGGATAGGGACGAGCAAGCAATTATGTATAGCAAGCAAAAACTAGATTTTGCTAAAGAAAAAATTTTTTTTTTTAAAAATGATTTTTACTCGCAAGTTAGCAGGTGGAGAAGCCAAAACAAAAAGTTTGATTTTATTTTTACAGATTTAGGTGTATGCTCTTTACAGTTAGATCAAGCTCAAAGAGGTTTTTCTTTTGCAAAAGATGGTAAATTAGATATGAGAATGGATATTACACAAGAGCTAAGTGCCTATGAAGTAGTGAATTTATATTCTCAAAAAGAGCTAGAGAAAATTTTTTTTGATTATGGAGAGGAAGCCCGTGCTAGGTTTTTTGTTAAAAAAATATTACTAGCTAGGCAAAAAAAATTTTTTGAAACTAGCCTTGAATTAGGTAATTTTATTGCAAAATTTGCTTTTTACAAGAAAGGCAAAAGAAACATACATCCTGCGACAAAGATTTTTCAGGCAATACGCATTGAGGTTAACCAAGAGCTAGAGCTCCTAGAAAAAATGTTATCTGTAGTTTTAGATATTTTGACTGCTACTGGTAGATTGGCAATTATTTCTTTTCATTCTCTAGAAGATAGAATTGTAAAAAGGTGCTTTCAAAATTGGTGTCAACCTCCCTCTAGGACACCATTCCCGTTTCCTCAGATTTTTCCTCAGCCTGTAGCAAAAAATTTAACGAAAAAACCAATAACCCCGAGTGCCAAAGAAGTTAACAGCAACCCTCGTGCTCGTAGTGCAAAACTGAGGGTTATAGAAAAATTATAAAACGATTGATGAGAGATTATAACAACAATTTACAAAACTACAATTATTTTGACAATCAATCTTTGAAGCGGAGAAAAACTCAATTTTTTATACCTCTTTATTTTTTCTTTCAAGTACTCTTTCTTTTTTGTGCTATATTTTTGCTTATTTTTCAAAATATTCGCTATAAAGATTTAGAGAAAACAATTTATCAGCAGGTCAAAGAAAATAGAAAATTAGATGAGAGCACACTACCTTTGCAATTACAAATTAGAAAACTCACGAGTAATGAAGTTTTAGAAAAGGTAGCAGCAGAGAAGTATAATTTTTATCCTGCAAAAAGAGAGCAAATGATACAAGTAGAATATATTAAGCAGAGCAGATAAATTTTTATTTTAAATACTAATATAATTGAAAATTGATAATTGAGAATTGAGAATGGATAATTGAGAATTGAGAATTGAGAATGGATAATTGAGAATGGATAATGGATAATGGAGAATTGAAAATTGATAGTAACAATATTATTTGAGCTTAACAACAAGATGTATGGTAAAATAATATAGCTTTTAATTTAATCTACAATTTTTTATGTGTTTAGTAGGGTTCATAATTTTTATAGCATTATTATGTTTGTTGATTTTTAGCCCTATCCATTTTATAGCAGTAGTAATGTTTTTAGGTATCATATTTATATTAGTTAAAAATATTTAGTTTAAAATACAATGAATATAGATTTAGAGACTGTAGAGCAAGAATATCAAAAATACTTGTTAGATGCTAATAATGTAGAAGACAGCTGGAAAAATTTTTTTCGAGGCTACGAATTTGCTCAAACGAATAAAGTAGAGAGCACAGTTGCACCGTCTAATAATACGAATACTGGGTTTACAGATAAAATTCGCAAAGAAGTTAATATTCTTAATATGATTTCAGCTTACCGCATTAGAGGGCATTTATTTGCAGATATTTCTCCGGTAAGAAAAAGGAATAAAGTTTCGCCTTCTATTACCCTAGAAAGATTTCATCTCAACGAGGAAGATTTGGATGTTTGTTTTAATGCTGGTAAATGGTTTAATATAGGCAACGCAACTCTAAGACAAATAACTAGATATTTAGAAAAAACTTATTGCGGTAGTATCGGCTCCGAATTTTCTTTTATTCGCAATCCTATAATTATTGATTGGTTGACCGCTAAAATAGAAAAAAATCAAAATCAACCTTTATTTACAAAAGAGCAAAAAATTCGTATTTTGCATCAAATTAACGAGGCAGTGGTATTTGAGAAGTATATGCACTCTAAGTTTGTAGGTCAAAAAAGATTTTCTTTAGAAGGCAGCGAATCTATCATTCCTGCATTACAAAGCATTGTAGAAGTAGGTGCAAAACTAGGAATAAGGGAGTTTGTACTAGGTATGGCTCATAGAGGTAGATTGAATGTGCTAGCAAATATTATGGGAAAAAATTTTGATGTTATTTTTTCAGAGTTTGCTGGCAAGACCTATGACGAAAATGCGCAGGAAGTTTTTGGAGGAGATGTTAAATATCATATGGGGTTTTCTTCTGATAAATATACTAATCTTGGACAACAAGTGCACCTGAGTATGCCCCCCAATCCTTCTCATTTAGAGGCTATTAACCCTGTAGTAGAGGGCATTGTAGGGGCTAAAATAAGAGATAGATATGGTAAAAATTATCAGAGAATTGCTCCTATTTTAATTCACGGAGATGCTTCTATTGCGGGGCAAGGTATTATTTACGAGGTAGCTCAAATGTCAGAATTGAATGGTTATAAGACAGGAGGTACAATCCACGTAGTTCTAAACAATCAAATAGGGTTTACTACTAGTTATAAAGACGCGCGTACTAGCACCTATTGCACTGACATTGCCAAAGTTACAAAATCTCCTGTTTTTCATGTCAATGGAGATGATATAGAAGCGGTAGTACATACTATCAAACTGGCACTAGAGTTTCGGCAGAAATTTGAAAGAGATGTCTATATTGATATTATTAGTTATCGTAAACACGGACACAACGAGGGAGATGACCCTCGTTTTACGCAACCAAAACTTTATCAAAAAATTGGTAAACATTTGGATGTGAAAGAAATTTATGGCAAGAAACTTTTGCAAGAAGGCGTTATTGAAGCAGGTTACCTAGAAAAAATTAACAAAGATTTTCGTTTGTTATTGGATAAAAATTTTGAAAAATCCAAACAAATGAAACATGGACAGCTGAATTCTTTTTTTGCAGGAGACTGGAGAGGTATGAAGTTACCAGCAAAAAACGAAGTTTATACTTCTGTAGAAACAGGCTGTACGCAAGCTATTTTAGACGAGGTAACCAGAGCTATCACTGTACTACCTTTGGAGTGTCAATTTTTTTCTAAAATAACAAAAATTTATGCAGATAGGAATAAATTATTTTTCACAAAAAAAAATATTGATTGGGCGTTAGGAGAGCAATTAGCGTGGGCAACTTTGTTAAAAGAAGGTTTTAATGTTCGTGTTAGCGGACAAGATGTGCAACGAGGTACTTTTTCTCATAGGCATGCTACTTTACTAGTAGAATCAGAAAATATTACACCAGAAGACGAAGAGGATATTATTTATACACCTCTTAAAAAGATTTGCCGCAATCAAGGTAATTTTGAAATAATCAATTCTTTGCTTTCTGAATACGGGGTTCTAGGTTATGAGTACGGCTATGCTATGGCATCTCCTCAGACTCTGACAATCTGGGAAGCACAGTTTGGAGATTTTAGTAACGGGGCACAAATAATTATTGATCAATTTATTTCGGCTGCAGAAAGTAAATGGCAAAGAATGCATGGGCTAGTTTTGATGTTACCACACGGCTATGAGGGGCAAGGACCTGAGCATTCTTCTGCTAAAATTGAAAGATTTTTGCAGCTTTGTGCGGAAGAAAACATGGTAGTTGCGAATTGTACTACTCCCGCTAATCTGTTTCATTTTTTAAGGAGGCAGATGATTAGAAAATTTAGAAAACCAGCAATAATTTTTACGCCAAAAAGTATGCTGAGACATCCTAAATGTATTAGCACTACAGCAGAACTTAGGGAGGGAACAAAATTCCTAGAAATTATAGATGATCAAAAAGTTGAGATAGCAAAAGTAGCAAAAATTTTGTTTTGTAGTGGCAAAATTTACTACGATTTGTTGGAATACCAAGAGCAAAATAATGTGGAGCACATAGCTATTGTACGCATAGAGCAGCTTTACCCTTTGAGAAGAGATATTTTATCGCAAATAAAATCTAAATATGCTAATGCTAAAAAGTTTGTTTGGGTGCAAGAAGAACCTAAAAATATGGGGGCTTGGTACTATATTATATCTCATCTATACGAAGAATTTCAAATAGAAGTTATCTCTCGTAAGAGAAGCAGTGCTACTGCTACGGGTTTTACCGAAATACACAAAAATAACCAAAAACAGTTAGTAGAAGAATGTTTTACTTAAATTTAAAATAATATTGATTATGTCATTTGAAATTAAAGCCCCTAGTCCGGGGGAATCTATCAACGAGCTAGTTTTGGCTAGTTGGTATAAAAAAGATGGAGATTTAGTAGAGAAAGACGAAGTCATTGGTGAGCTAGAGTCAGAAAAAGCTAGCCTAGATATTGTATCTGCGATTGCTGGAATTTTAAAAACAAAAGCGCTAGAGGGTCAAACTATAATGGTTGGCAGTGTGATAGCTGTAGTAGAGGAGCAAACACCGCCTAGCAAACAAGGAGAGCAAGACACTCTAATACTAGCAGTAGAGTCACAGGATGATAAGATGACGAGCGGAGACAATAGTTCAAATACTCAAACTCCAAAATCACCTACAATAACAAACACAAACGAAAAGACGCCAACTAAACAAGAAAAAGGCAAGTATTTTGAGCTAATTATTCCTTCTTTAGAAGAATCTATGACAAAAGCTGAAATTGTTCAGTGGTTCAAAAATAATGATGATTTTGTGCTCAAAGGAGAAAAAATTTATGAGCTTAAAAGTGCCAAAATCAATGTTATAATCAACGCAGAGATTACTGGTATTTTGAGTATTAAGCTCCCGCAAGGAGCAAGTGCTAGTGTAGGTGATATTGCTGCGGTCATAGAAGAAAAAATACCAACTCAAGCTCCAGCAACTTCTGCGGTCATAGAAGAAAAAATACCAAACCAAGCTCCAGCAACTTCTGCGGCAACAACCGAAATAGCGAAAGCAAAAGAGCTACACTCAAGCGTAGATGACAATCAAGATACAGTGATTGCAAAAACAGAGTTAGAAGCATCTAAAACAGTTCCTCAATTAGTTACTATAACAAAGGAGTTTGCGTCTCAAAAGATACAAAAAGATCTTGCTCTTGCAACTAGCGCTGACAAGGAGGAGGCGAGCAGTAGCACACTTAGTCCAAGTCTCGCAGAAACACCAACACCAGAAAAACAACTAGAGATAGAGCAACCTTTTGTAGCTAGCGTTGTAGAGGAGGCGAGCAGTCGCGCACTTAGTCCAAGTCTCACAGAAACACCAACACCAGAAAAACAACTAGAGATAGAGCAACCTTTTGTAGCTAGCGTTGTAGAGGAGGCGAGCAGTAGCACACTTAGTCCAAGTCTCACAGAAACACCAACACCAGAAAAACAACTAGAGGTAAAACAGCCTTTTGCGACTAGCGCTGTAGAGGAGAACTTGAGCAGTAGCACACTTAGTCCCAGTCTCACAGAAACACTAACACAGACAAGAAAAGTAGAGATAAAAAAAATGAGTAGTATCAGAAAAAAAATAGCAGAAAAACTACACTATGCCAAACAAAGCACTGCTATGCTAACTACTTTTAACGAAGTCAATATGGATGCTATTTTGCAAACAAGACAAGAATATAAAGATTTATTTTTTAGAGCTTACAATATTAAACTAGGGTTTTTAGCTTTTTTTGTGAAAGCTAGTTGTCTAGCTCTAAAAGAATTCCCTAATGTTAATTCGCAAATCAATCTAGAATCGGCAGAGCAATCATTTTTTAACTATGTAGATATGGGAATTGCTGTGAGTGCACCTAGAGGTTTGATGGTGCCTGTGTTGCGTGATGCCAACAAGCTCTCTATAGCACAAATTGAGCAAGAGATTCTTATTTTAGCAAAAAAAGCTAGGGATGGCAAAATACAAGTAGCTGAGATGATAGGTGGAACTTTTACTATTACTAATGGAGGTGTGTTTGGCTCTATGCTTTCTACACCTATTTTAAATCCGCCTCAAAGTGCTATTTTAGCTATGCATAATATTACACCAAGAGCTGTGGTAATAGCTGGAGAAGTCAAGGTAGCTAGTGTAATGTATTTAGCTCTAACTTACGACCATAGAGTAATTGATGGCAAAGATGCTGTGAGTTTTTTGGTAAGGGTCAAAAACTACTTAGAAAACCCTGTGCGTATGCTACTTGGAATTTAGCACTAAAAAATTTATTTCCATTTTATCTTATCAATAGCTCTTTATAAAAATAGTTTGTGCTATAGATGTTTTTATGAGCCTTTTAGCGCTAGCTTTAGTAAAACTGCTTTGTTAATTGAATAGATGTTTTATCTATGAGTTTTGAGGATACCATTGTAGGATTAGCTACAGCCACAGGTAGAGCAAGCGTCAATATTATTAGAATTAGTGGTAACAATGCTATTTTGCAAGCTCGTCAATTTTTTCGTACTACTCAGCAAAAAACAATCAAAGATTTTGAGTCTCACAGGGTCTATCACGGTTGGATAGAAAATAAAACAAAGAAAATAGACGAAGTCTTGCTATTGGTGATGAAAGCTCCAAGAAGTTATACTAGGGAGGATGTAGTAGAGATTCACTCCCACGGAGGTTTTGCTGTTTGTAATAGATTGCTAGCAATTTTTTTACAAAATGGCTTGAGGATGGCGCTAGCAGGAGAGTTTACTAAAAGAGCTTTTTTAAATGGCAGAATAGATTTAACTAGAGCAGAGGCTATCGGGCAAATTATTGACGCTAAAAATTTATTTAGTCTGGAGCTAGGCATAGAGCACTTACAAGGCAAACTTTATCAAAAAATTATTTTTTTTAAAGAAAAAATTACTTGGGCTTTGTCTTTGCTGAATGCGCAAATAGATTTTATAGAAGAGCAGATTTTTTTTACTAATTTACAAAAAATACGCCAAGAATTACAAGAAGTAGTTTCGCAGATACAAGAGTTTTTGCTGAATGCAGAGCGGGGCATAAAGTTGCAAGAGGGCATCAAGGTCGCCTTGATGGGCTATTCTAATGTTGGCAAAAGTAGCATTATGAACGGTATTATGAGGGAGGCTCGCTCTATAGTAACCTCTGTAGCAGGCACAACTAGAGATGTTATTGCAGAGAGTGTTTTGATTAACGAGGTTTCTTTTTATTTTAGCGATACAGCCGGTATTCGCTCTACAGATTCTATAGTAGAAAAAGAAGGTATTTTGAGGAGCTGGGAGACTGGCAAAAAGGCAGATATTATTCTCTGGGTACTAGATGCTAGCAACCCTAATTATGAGATAGCTTGGCACAAATTACCTCAAAATAGCCTGATTTTATTTGTGTTTAACAAAGCAGATTTAAGAGTAATTCCTGCAACGAAAATCCCGCCAAAGATTAAAAAAAATCATTATCTTTTTATTTCTGCTTTGCAAGCAACTAGCATTGAACAACTAGAGCAAAAAATTTTTTCCCTTTATTTTCAAGGCAGAGAGGTTGTTAAGGAAGCTGTATTTTTAGCAAACCAAAGACAGAAAAATGCAGCAGCTAGGGCGCAGGAGTGTCTCAAAATAGCTCTGCGTAGCATAAACGCAGGAAAGACAGAAGAAATTATTTGTTTTGAGCTAGAGCAAGCTTTGCACGAATTAGGGGTGATTGTGGGAGAAACTACTACCGAAGAGCTGTTAGAGAATATTTTTAGCAATTTTTGTATTGGCAAGTGAGTATTAAAATTTAAAATAATTGTCCTAGTTCGTTTTGTTGTTTTGCTGTAGTACAGCTCTTGTGTTTTACTTGGCTGAGCTATCGTTTATCAAAATTCTCGCTGCTAGCGGAGCGGACATTTAGAAAAAGAGAATCAATCTACAGGTTTATTTAATCACACTATCTAAATACCAGACATCGTTTCTGTAGCCAGCATCATTACCACCTAGCACCCAGATCTTGTCATTATAAACTACGGAGCTATGCCCATAGCGAGCAGACCAAGTAGTAGAGCTAATTGCTTGAGTCCAAGTTACTCCGTCTGCGCTGAACCAGACATCGTTTTTGTTTCCTTGATTATCACTGCCGCCTAGCACCCAGAGCTTGTTTTTATAAACTACGGAGCTATGTCTGCGCCTAGCAGACCAAGCCGCAGAGTCAGTCGCTCGCGTCCAATCTTCTCCGTCTGCGCTGAACCAGACATCGTTTTTGGTGTTAAAATCAACATCATAACCACCTAGCACCCAGATCTTGCCATTATGAACTACGGAGCTATGCCCATCGCGAGCAGACCAAACCGCATCGCTAGTCGTAGAGTCAGTCGCTCGCGTCCAAGTTGCCCCGTTTGCGCTATACCAGACATCGTTTTTTCTGCTACCATCATAGCCACCTATTACCCAGATCTTGTTATCAAAAACTACGGAGCTATGTCCACTGCGAGCAGACCAAGCCGCATCGCTAGTCGCTAGCATCCAAGTTGCTTCGTCTGCGCTAAAGTAGACATCGTTTTTGTATTTGAGAACCTCTCTACCACCCAGCACCCAGATCTTGTCATCATCAACTACAGAGCTATGTCCACTGCGAGCAGACCAAGCTGCACCCCTAGTCGCCTGCATCCAAGTTGCTCCGTCTGTGCTGTGCCAGACATCGTTTTTGTTGCTAAAAATATCACTATTGCCACCTAGCACCCAGATCTTGTCATCATCAACTACAGAGCTATGTCCATAGCGAGCAGACCAAGCAGCACCCCTAGTCGCCTGGGTCCAAGTTTCTCCGTCTGCGCTGTGCCAGACATCGTTTTTGTATTTGAGAACCTCTCTACCACCTAGCACCCAGATCTTGTTATCATCATCAACTACAGAGCTATGCCCATAGCGAGCAGACCAATCAGCGCCCCTAGTCGCTAGCATCCAAGTTATACCGTCTGCGCTGTGCCAGATATCGATTTTGTCGTCAAAAATACCATCATTACCACCTAGCATCCAGATCTTGTTATCAAAAACTACGGAGCTATACTTATCGTTAGCAGACCAAGCAGCATCGCTAGTCGCCTGCATCCAAGTTATACCGTTTGCGCTAAACCAGACATCGTTTTTTCTGCTACCATCATAGCCACCTAGCACCCAGATCTTGTCATTATAAACTACGGAGCTATGATCACGGCGAGCAGACCAAGCCGCATCGCTAGTCGCCTGCATCCAAGTTATACCGTTTGCGCTAAACCAGACATCGTTTTTGTAGTTATTACCACTACCACCTAGCACCCAGATCTTGTCATCATCATCAACTACAGAGCTATGTCCACTGCGAGCAGACCAATCAGCAGAGCTAGTCGCTTGTGTCCAAGTTGCTCCATCTTCGCTGAACCAGACATCGTTTTTTTCACTACCACCTAGCACCCAGATCTTGTCATCATCAACTACAGAGCTATGCCCACTGCGAGCAGACCAATCAGCAGAGCTAGTCGCTTGTATCCAAGTTGCTCCATCTACGCTAAACCAGACATCGTTTTTGTAGTTATTACCACTACCACCTAGCACCCAGAGTTTGTCATCAAAAAATACGAAGGTATGATCCTCTCTAGAAGACCAAGCCGCAGAGCTAGTATCCTGCGTCCAAGCTACTTCAACTACCAAGTTATCTGGTGGGTTATTATTACCGCTACCATCACTATCACTACTACTATCAATAGCATCGCCATCACCGCAAGATAGGAATAAAATTGTTATGAAAAAAATAGCTAAAATCTTAATTGCTTTCATATTTTTATAATAGATTGGTATTTTTATAGTTTATGTTTACAAAGAAACTACACTAACAAGCACGCTATAGAAAGCTATTTTTCTATTATCTACTTTTCTTTTGATTGCATCGTTGATTTTTATTATAAAAAAACTCTGCGTAGCTAGTAGAGTTTGGTAAAATATAAAATTCTAGTATTGGTTACTGCTTGGTATTTTCTGCTAATAATATTTTTGCTACGATTTGCAGGTATTGTTTTTGTAGCTGCGCTGGAAGCTGGTCTTTATTTATTTGTGATAAAATTTGCTTAGCATCTTGATGCCAGTTTTCTGCTAGCAGTAGTGGTAGTATTTTAAAGATGAGTATAACTTGCGTTTCTTGGTTTTGTGAAGCATAAAGTAGTTTTATCAAATGATTGATAGCTTGTTTTTTTTTATTTTGTATGAGGTAAACATTTGCTTTGAGGAGATAAATTTGTTTTTCGTTTTCGCTAAAAAAAACATCGTTGCTGGCTTTTTTGAGGGTAGCGAGGGCTAGGCTGGGGTTTTCTTTGAGTAGGGCTTCTTTGGCAAAATAGATAAAATAATATTGCTTTTCTAGTAGATTGAGTTTGTTGCTGAGAATCTTTCTTTCTTTTTTTGACGCTAGCAGCTCAATCAACCTCCAGCTATGCTCTCTGTATTGCTTATTTTTTCTTTCATTGTAGGCTAACTCTATAGGGTATGCTATTTGAGCATTTTGTGCGCAATAGCTATTAAGGATTTGTCTATCTTGCTTTTCTTTTTCGCTTTCTCCTTGAAAGGCATACTCTCCGTATTTTAAGCACAACTCAAAATAGGATTGTAAATACAAGTTTCTTTGGATTAGCAGCTGTATAGTGACTTTTTTGTAGGAGTTTTGTTTTAAATAGTCTCTGTAGAGCTGTAGCTCTGTTTTTTGCTGTAAATTTTCTGCTAACTTGCTTGCTAGCAATAAGTTTTTTTGAAACAGTCTATGAGTATTGTTTTTTGCTTTTTGTAACAATTTTATTTCTGCTACAAGGTTTGTTTTTAAAAATACAATGTTGAGCAGATTGTTATAGTTAATGTTTGGTAACTGAGCGTTTAAAATCTGAGAGGTTTCAAGGTATTGTAAACTTTTGTTATAATCTTTAAGTAAAAAAAATGCTTGTGCTAGATAGGTAGTAAAAACAAAAGATTTTTGATGCTCTTTGATATTTTTTGAGCTCCAGGTTAGCATTTTTTGGTACAACTCGTTTGCTAGCAATACTTCTAAATATAGCTGATAATAAAGAGGGTTTACTTGCTTGTTGTTTTTTTCTAGATATGCTAGAGCTAGCAGTGGTTTTTGCTCTTTTAAGAGCGAAAGAATATAAAATTTATCTACATTATAGGCGGTTTTTGCCTTTGGATTGTAGGATTGGATAATTTTTTGAAAGTCTTTTTTTTGAAAGTAAATTCCGTACAATAAAGATTTTACTAAATTTTTATTATTTTTTTGTAATATTTGCATAGCTATTTTTTTCTTTCCTAGACGATAGTTAGCCCAAGCTCGAAAAAAAAGTAATTCTGTAGCAAGCGTTTTTTGCGGGGTTGTCCGCTGTACTAGTTGGAGCATTCTTTGAGGGTTGATTTGCTTATAATAGATATATGCAAGGTAATAATTAACTAATGCAAAATACCTATTGGTTGTTTTCCAATTAGTAAAAACTTCCTCTGCTTTTTTGGTATTATTTTGTAGTAAATAGGTTATTCCTATAGCTAGGTTGAGTTTTGCAAGTTTTTCTTTATCAAATTGTAGAGGGTAGAGTTCCGCTTGATATTGAGCAGCAAAGAGATAGTCTAGTGCTTGAAAATAAGCTTGTTTTTCTACCAAGTAGGCTGATTTTTGTGTGTTGTAATAAAAAAGCAATGGAGAATTTTTTACAAAAATATCATTTTTAAAAAAATTATTCTTTTGCGATTTTGTGAGTAAATTTTGTTCTGCTAGCAATAGTAATCCTGCTAAACGCAAAGAAGGCGATGCTAGGGCATTGATTTTTTTGTAAACAGGTTTGTTATTTAATATGTTTTCTATTAAAAACAAGTATGCGAGCTCTTGCTTGTTTTGATACTTAGCGTTTTTAGTAACAATCTTTTTGACTCTTTGGTATTCTTTTTTATACTTAGCAAAGAATGATACCCAAAGCTGTAGATAGTAGATTTCTTGTTGCTCTGGTTTTTGATAGTTTGAGAATCTAATTTTTTGTAAATTTTTATAAGCATTGTGATACTGGTGCAATTTGTAGTGGAGTAAGGCTTTGATTAGGGCAAACTCTGCGAATTTAGTTTTTTCTAGTTTTTTTATTTTTTGTAAAACTTGGTTATATTTACCTTCTTTAATAGCAACAAACAGCTCTAGAAAATAAAATTTTTGTGGAATAGTAATTTTATAAGAAAGCTGCCAATTTTTGATTTGTAGTTTGATTTTTTGGTATTTTTTTGTTTTGAAGTAGATTAGAGCTTGCAGATATTCTGCTTGCAAAGCAATCTCGTTATTCTCCGAGAGATAAGCAAAATTTAAAAATATTTGAGATTTTGCCAAGTTATTTTTTTGGTAGTTTATTTGTGCTAGCCACAAGGCTATGAGCTGGTTTTTGAGACTAGAGCTACTAGCAATTTTCTCAAGTTTAGTTTCTAGTGCTAAAGAATTTTCTTTTTTTAATTGCTGAAAATACGAATTTATTTTATCTTCTTTCTTAATGGCAATAGTTTTAGGAAAAACAATATTGATCTTTATTAGTTTATTGTAGCTACTATCAATAAGTTTTGAAAATGAAGGCTGGTAGATATGCTCTGGAATTCTTTGACTAGGTAAAGTGATTTTTAACTCTAGTAAATTGTTTATTGAGCTATCTATAGTAAGTATCTTTTTCCATCTTTTGGATTGTTTAATTTCTGATAAGTAAGTTTGAGCGTAAACTTGAGCAAAAAAACAAAAGAAAAAACAAAAAGGAAGTATAATATTTTTTTTCATAGTTATAACAATGCATTTAAATAGCGAACAATCTCAAGCGGTTACTTCTCAAAGCCAACATAATATGGTTTTGGCTGGTGCTGGAACTGGCAAAACAAGAACAATTATTCATAGAGTTGTTTACTTAATAGAAAAAGGAATTCTTCCCCAAAAGATAGCTGTGCTGACTTTTACTAGGAGGGCGACAAACGAACTTGTTTACCGTTTGTCTAACCAGTTACCTGAAAATACAAATTCTATTTTTGTAGGAACCTTTCATCAATTTTGTATTTTAAACATCCGCAAGTATAAAACTTTTTTTGCAGCTCATCAATATAGAATTATTGACAAAGAAGAGCAACTGCAAATTATTAGGGATCTGAGGCAGCTAGAAGATTGTGATTTAGCACTCAAAAATTCCGAATTACTGCAACTTATTTCTTATGCTAAAAATTCTGTCATTACTATTCAAAGTTATTTAGATAAATTTAAATATTTTGATTTAGAAACTAGAAAAACAATTATCAGTCTTGACGCAGACTATCAAAAGCAAAAAATACAAATGCAGTATCTAGATTTTGACGATATTTTGTATATTTTTTCGCGTCATTTAAAGAATGAAACTAGTTTAAAAGCAAGCATTTTTAAAAATTATGAGTATTTTTTGGTAGATGAGATGCAAGATACTAATCCTGTGCAATGGAGCATTTTAGAATCTTTATCGGCTGAGGCTTCTTTGTTTTGTGTAGGAGATGACGCTCAAAGTATCTATATGTTTCGGGGAGCTGATTTTCGTAATGTGCAACATTTTAATAAAAAGATTGTTGCCGCACAAAATTTAAAGCTCAAAGAAAATTTTCGCTCTACGCAAGAAATACTTGATTTGGCTAATTGGTTGTTAGCAGAGTCTGAGCTGTCTTATAATAAAAAATTAGTGGCACATAGAGGAGCTGGTATTAAACCACAAATACATACCTTCGAAAAAGAATGGGACGAAGCAAGGTGGGTAGTAGATAAAATAAAACATAATTATCAAAAGTACAACTCCTGGAGTAAGCAGATGGTTTTAGTAAGAACGGCGTGGACTGCTAGGATGCTAGAGTCAGTTTTGGTAGATAATAAGATTCCTTATGTTTTTATAGGAGGCATTGATTTAATGTCTTCGGCGCATGTTAGAGATGTTATTAGTTTAATTCAATCAAGCGTTTCTAGCAGTGATAGCCTTGCTTGGCGTAGGTATTTATGTCTTTGGCCAAAAATAGGAAAAAAAACTGCAGACAAAATCTATGCTCAAATATCTCTGCTACAAAATACAAAAGAAGTTGTTGATTTTCTAAAACTTAAATTCCCTCAAAATACCCAGATTGCAAACAGTATCTTAGCTGTGTCTGAAAATTTAACGAATGTCGTAGATTGCATCAAAACAGCGACATCGCAGCTAGAGCAATTACTTGGCTGGAAGTACGATAATTGGGAGTGGAGAAAAAAAGATCTATTGTTGTTGCAAAAATCTCAAAAACATTTATCTTTGCAAAGTTTTTTAGAAACTTATGCCTTAAATCCTATTTATGCTGACCAAACAGATCAGAGTACAGATAAGCTTAGTGTGATTACAGTTCATAGTGCTAAAGGACTAGAGGCTTCTATTTGTTACTTATTCAAGGCTCAAGCTAATATGTACCCTCATAGCAGGTCTATTGGGGATGCAGAAAAAGAAGAAGAAGAAAGACGAGTGCTTTATGTAGCTATGACTAGAGCAAAAGATAAGTTATACATTACTCGCTCTTTGTCAGATTCTCAGAATTTACTTAATTATCAAGCAGAAAACAAATATTTTTTAAAAAATATTCCATCTAATTTAGTAGAATCTTATTTGCATAAGGCACTACACAATTATCGAAAAGATATATGTGAGTAACTAGGTTTTTTACAGTATAATAACTTAATAATATTTAGATTTTTTTATGAAACATAATAGCTTATTTTTTCCTGTTTTAGCTGGAGTCATCTTTTTTGCTTTTAATGCTTATTATAGTGATAATTTTTACCATATAAATAGTTTTAAGATGGTTTATATGGGACTATTTATACTAGTTTGTTTTTTTATCTACGATATAAGTTACTTAGGCTACAATCGCTTCATCCAAAAAAATACCCTTATAGAGTGCAGTTTTCCTTGGAAAGAAACTCTACTTTTTTTGCTTCCAGTGCTAGGTACTCAACCCGGCTTCTTGCTCCATTTAGGAGAAAATATCCATTATAATTATAGGTATGAGTTAGCAATAGAGTTGATTGCACTTTTGTGGATGGTATATATCATTAGGTTTTTGAGGACAGATAAAATGGACAAAGCAATTATTATTTTTTTGCTATTTGTAGGATTTAGTATGCTCTATGTTTGGTTTTTTGGGGTTTTAGAAACACAAGGCTTAAGCCCATACTTAAACAGCGCTGAGAAATTTTCTGGCAGAATTGCGGTTGCTTATGGCAATAGTAATTTAATAGCTGGTGCGCTTGCGCCTATGTTGCCGATATTTTTATTGCTGTCAATACCAAAAATTCAAAGAGTAGCCGGCACAATCCATTTTCAAACATATTTTAGTAAAACAAGGCATGTTTTATTTTTTTTATTTTTTTTAGCATCTAGCCATGCTCTTTTACTCACAAAAACTAGAGCAGCCATAGCCGCTGGAATCTTAAGTTGCTTGATGGTGCTGTTTATTTTACTAGTACAAATATTTTTTAAGAAAAAAATACATATATTATCTTTGTTTTTATTTGCGACAATATGTTTTATTATTTTTTTGTTTGTTTGCTTTGTTTATAGAGATCAATTATCTGAGCTCTCAAGGTTTTTTAAAGTTTTTTATTTTGAAACTTGGCAAGGTAGATTTATTGCGTGGGGACCTGCTGTCAAAGCATTTTTGGCAGCTCCTATTTTTGGGTATGGACTAGGTACTTCTTACTCGTTATTTTTTCGACATATTGCACCTGATAGTAGAATTTTATGGGATGAACGTAGTTACAACCATGCCCATTCGGAATGGCTAGAGTACCTAGCAGAAGGAGGTATTTTTGGCTATATTTGTTTGTTTATTCTCTGGGGGTATGTTTTTTATAATCTAATCAAATTATTTTTTTATACTAAAACAAATATTTTGCACCAAAGAATTATTTTAGGCAGTGCTGCTGGCATGCTAGTGTTTTTGATGCATGGGTCCTTTTCTATAGCACAAAGAATGCTTGTGACTAATATTCCTCAATACACTCTACTCGCAATCTCTTTTGTGCTTATAGCTTACTACAAAAAAAAACTGCCAGCAGAAAATGTTTTTTGGTTTAGACTCAAAAAAATTACTAGTGTCTATAAAATTTGGTTAACAAAATGGAGGCAATTACCTAGTTTAGTACGCAACCAATTACCTGTAGCATTGATTATTTTACTGGTATTTATTGTTTATGCTACTTGGGCAAAAACTCAGTACGAATTTGTAAAAATTATTAGAACAAAAGGCAACGTACTACAAACAATAAAATTTGAAAAACTGAAAGCTCAAAGACAAGATGTTTATCTCTTGGATACTTTAACTAGAAAGTATCTAGATCTTAAATATTATAAAAAAGCTCTTGCTAATATTCAACAAACTAAAGAGGTAATTCCTAATTACAGAATCAATGGTTTTTTAGAAGCACTCTCCTACTATTACTTAGGAGATACTAAGAGGGCTTATGAATTACTAAAAGAATATCTCAAACTAGATCACTACCACGATGGTACCTTGTCTTTGACACATAAACTGTCTTATTTATACAATGATAAAGATACTTTTTTACTTACTCTTAAATATATTTTTGAAGCACAAACAGCACAAAGAAAACCGGGAAAATTAGTTAGCTATTGGAATTTTGCGGTTAATAAATCTCAGACACAAAATATTGTGTTTCAGGAAGCAAAAACAGACGACAATTATCCTCTCTTAAGGGTTGATTTTTCTGAAAAATATTTTAATCAAGTTTATAATGCAATTAACTCCTATGCTAAAAACAAATTTTTTAGAAAATCTAATTTTAATTTGCAACCTATTATACAATCTTTGAGCTTTGAGATTTTAAAAGCAGCTATGGAGGTAGCATATATTGATTTGACACCTTTATCTGATGATCTTGAGACAAAAAATAGAGTTCAAGCAATAAAAAGAAAAATTTTAACTCGTGATCTTTTTGGCAGGTTTGACGTGAGTGCTTGGGAATCAAAAGGATTTGTTAGAATTATGAGAATGTCAGATTTTACATATAAAATGGATAATATTTTTGAAGGTTTTGAGAGTTTTATAAAAATTTTAAAATAGCGATTTTGAGAAGCTTTAATTTGTAGAAAATAAAAGATGCAGAATTACTACTCTAGTTGATAGATTTTAGCTTGAGATTTTTACTACTTATTGTGTTATAGCCACTAACTTATTAAATTAGTAAAGATCATTTATAGATTAAAAATACAATTTTACCTTGAGCCTTTAAAATAACATAGGATAATACAATATTTATTAAATTTTTGATGAAACATAACAGCTTATTTTTTCCAGCATTAGCTGGAGTGATTTTTTTTGCTTTTAATGCGTACTACAATTATAATTTCTACCATGTAAATAGTTTTAAGATGGTTTATATGGGGCTATTTATACTAGTTTGTTTTTTTATCTACGATATAAGCTACTTAGGCTACAACCGCTTCATCCAAAAAAATACTCTTATAGAGTGTAGTTTTCCTTGGAAAGAAACCCTGCTTTTTTTACTTCCCGTGCTAGGCACTTACCCTGGCTTCTTGCTCCATTTAGGAGAAAATATCCATTATAATTATAGGTATGAGTTAGCAATAGAGTTGATTGCACTTTTGTGGATGGTATATATCATTAGGTTTTTGAGGACAGATAAAATGGACAAAGCAATTATTATTTTTTTGCTATTTGTAGGATTTAGTATGCTCTATGTTTGGTTTTTTGGGGTTTTAGAAACACAAGGTTTAAGTCCATATTATAAAGGCTCTGCTGGTAGAATCAAAGTTACCTACGGAAACATTAACTACCTAGCCGGCTCGCTTGTGCCTATTTTGCCGATATTTTTATTGCTCTCAATACCAAAAATTCAAAGAGTAGCTGGCACAATCCATTTTCAAACATATTTTAGTAAAACAAGGCATGTTTTATTTTTTTTATTTTTTTTAGCATCTAGCCATGCTCTTTTGCTCACAAAAACTAGAGCAGCCATAGCTGCTGGAATCTTAAGTTGCTTGATAGTGCTGTTTATTTTACTAGTGCAAATATTTTTTAAGAAAAAAAGACATATATTATCTTTGTTTTTATTTGCGGCAATATGTTTAGTTATTTTTTTGTTTATTTGTTTTTTATTTAGGGATCAATTATCTGGATTCTCAAGGTTTTTTAGAGTTTTTTATTTTGGAACTTGGCAAGGCAGATTTATTGCTTGGGGACCTGCTGTCAAAGCATTTTTTGAAGCTCCTATTTTTGGGTATGGATTAGGCACTTCTTACGCGTTATTTTTTCGACATATTGCACCTGATAGCAGAGTTTTATGGGGTCAAAGAAGTTACAATCATGCCCATTCAGAATGGCTAGAGTACCTAGCAGAAGGAGGTATTTTTGGCTATATTTGTTTTTTTATTCTTTGGGGGTATGTTTTTTATAATCTAATCAAATTATTTTTTTATACTAAAACAAATATTTTGCACCAAAGAATTATTTTAGGTAGTGCTGCTGGTATGCTAGGTTTTTTGATGCATGGTGTGTTTTCTGTATCACAAAGAATGATTGTAACTAATATTCCTCAATACGCTCTACTCGCGATTTCTTTTGTGCTTATAGCTTACTACAAAAAAGAATTGCCAGCAGCAAATTTTTTTTGGTTTAGGCTCAAAAAAATTACTAGTATTTATAAAACTTGGCTAACAAAATGGAAGCAATTACCTAGTTTAGTACGCAACCAATTGCCTGTAGCTTTGATTATTCTGCTGGTTTGTATTCTATACGTTACTTGGGCAAAAACTCAGTACGAATTTGTCAAAATTACCAAAACAGGTAAAAACCTATTCCAAACAATAAAATTTGAAAAATTAAAGGCTCAAAGACAGGATATCTATCTTTTGGATGCTTTAACTAGGAGGTATCTAGAGCTTAAATATTATAAAAAAGCCCTTGTAAATATTCAACAAACGAACGAGGTAATTCCTAATTACAGAATAAATGGGTTTTTAGAAGCCCTCTCCTACTATTACTTAGGAGATACTAAGAGAGCTTATGAACTATTAAAAGAATATCTAAAAATAGATCATTACTATGGCAATGCTTTATCTTTGACTCATAGACTTTCTTATTTATACAATGATAAAGATACTTTTTTACTGACTCTTCAATATCTTTTTGAGGTCAAAACAGCACGAAGAAAATCAGGAAAATGGAAGTTTGCGGTTAATAAATCTCAGACACAAAATGTTGTGTTTCAAGAAGTAAAAACAAAAGATAATCATTCTTTTTTACGAGTTGATTTTTCTGAAAAATATTTTAATCAAATTTATACTACAATCAACACTTATGTTAAAAATAAATTTTTTAGAAAACCTAATTTGAACTTACAACCTATTATACAATCTTTGAGCTCTGAGATTTTAAAAGCAGCTATGGAGGCAGCATATGTTGATTTAACGCCTTTGTCTGACGAGCTTGAGATACAAAAAAGAGCTCAAAAAATAGCAACACAGGTTTTATCTCATAACCCGCTTACTCAAATTAGCAGTCTAGATTGGACAATCAAGTTTGATCAGATAATTAAAAACAAAGAAGCTAAAGATAAAATAGAAAAATTCTGGGCAGGTTTAAATAATGCTGTAAGAGTTATAAGGTAATTTGAGTGCAATTTATTATAGAGTTTATAAAAACGAGGTGTAGCGCAGCTAGGTAGCGCACATGTCTGGGGGACATGGGGTCGTGGGTTCAAATCCCGCCACCTCGAGAGTGTTAATTAAATAAAAATATTATTATTCAATACATTGTAGAATATCTAGAGTAGGATTTATTGTAGTAATATCAAATTTTATTAAGGAGGCAGTGTGAAAGACAATTTATTAGAATTTTACAGAAAAAAAATTGATTTTTTTGATGCTCAATTTTTATTTTTTTTAAGGGAAAAAATAGATGGAATACAAAATATCAAAATTTCTTTTCCAGACAATGATGATTTACTAAAAAATGCTTATCAAAAAATTGATTACTCAAATAAAAACAGAGATTACAATTCTTTAATTTCTAAAAAATGGTTCTTGGATTTTTTGAATTTTGATTGCCATTTAGAAACTGGCAGTATTCAAATATTTTCAATAAATTTTTTTATCTCTTATCTGCAATCTATAGACGCTAATATCTATTTTATCTTACTGAATCGCTTTTTATTGGTTAATCAGATAGGTTGTTTCAAAAAAAATAAAAATTTAGTAGTACTTGATAATAAGAGGTGGCAAGTGCTTCTAGAAGATAGGGCGCTTCAGGCTCAACGCTTATATATTTCTAAGAAACTAGTTCTTTCTTTACTAGAAAAAATACATAGTTATTCTCTACAATTACAAAAAGATTATGGATAATTTTTCTAAAGAAGAATTTCTTTATTTAGCAAAAATTATTGATAACGGAGAAAAAAGTAAAATTAAAAATTTTGTCAGAGTAAAACACTATCAAGATTTACACAATTTACTCTCTTATCTTTCTAGGGAGCAAAGGGTTATTTTTTTTGGTAGCTTACCCTATAGAACTTCTGCATCTATTTTGAGCTCTAGCCCAGATACTAAAGAGATTTATAGAATACTTGTAAAATTAAAAAGAAAACATTCTGCGACGCTTTTAAATTATTTTTCAAGTGACCTGCAAGTAGATATTTTAAAATGTTTTAATTTACACGTAGCCCAAGAAATTATAGGGTATTTGCCGTCTCGTATCAAAAAGACTGTATCTGCAGCTATTGCTTTTGCAGATGATATTGCGGGCGGTCTAATGATTAGGGAATATTTAAAATATAATATCAAGGGCACAGTCAATGATATTAGAAAAGATCTAGAAAAGTACGCAGAGTCTTACAAAAATTACAATGTCCAATATACCTATATTGTAGATGAGTATGATAATTTACAGGGAATTATTCCTATTCGTAGTTTGTTGTTAACACCTTCTCAAACTCCTTTGCGCAAACTTATTAAAAAAGACATTATTAGTATCGCAGTTGATACGAAAATAGAGCAAATTAAAAATTATTTTAAGGAGTATAATTTTATAGCATTTCCTGTTTTAGACCAGAAAAAAAAATTATCTGGAGTAATAACTAGAGCATCTGTAGATCATTTTTTACAAAAGGAAACAGCTCAAGAAGTTCTCAAATTAACAGGTATTCTCGGGGGCGAGGAATTCCGCTCGCAACCTATTTATCAGAGATCTGCTAAAAGACTTTCTTGGTTAGTTATTAACATTTTATTAAACTTTTTAGCAGCTAGTGTGATTATTGCCTATGAAGATACACTCGCACAAGCTATTACTTTAGCGGTGTTTTTACCTATTGTTTCTGATATGAGTGGTTGCTCTGGCAATCAATCCGTAGCAGTAACATTAAGAGAAATTTCTTTAGGCTTGATCTCTCCTAGGGAAATATTGAAAGTTTTATCTAAAGAGGTTATTGTAGGTTGTATCAACGGGTTAATTTTAGGAGGGATCTTAGCTCTCATTGCTATACTTTGGAAAGGTAATTTGTATTTAGGGTTTGTAGTAGGTGTATCGCTAGCGCTAAATACTGTGATAGCAGTTTGTTTGGGGAGTGCTATACCTATTATTTTAAAGTTTTTTAAAATTGACCCAGCAATTGCTTCTAGCCCAATATTGACTACACTTACCGACATAATGGGTTTTTTCTTTATTTTTGCATTAGCATCACGAGTACTGCGTTATATATCTTAAGTATGATAAAATTGACTTCTCTTTTGGAGAGCATTGCTGATTTAATTGTTCAAAAAATCAATTTTTGTGATTGTGTTATTGAGAAGCTGGAGATGGATTATCGCAAAATAACTCCTAATAGTTTATTTTTTTGTATTAGTAAGGAAGAATTTGTGGATCTGAATATTCCTCATCCTCTCACAAGTTATCCACAAGCAATTAAAAAAGGAGCAATAGTTGTAGTTAGTAATAATAAATTAGCACTAACAATTCCAAAGAATGTAGTGTGGATAAAAGTGCTAGACGAGTATTTAGCTATGGCTTTAATAGCAAGAAAATTTTTTCAAAATCCTTTTAAAAGCACAAAAATTATAGGCATTACAGGCACCAACGGCAAGACTACTACTAATCAATTGCTAGCTAGTGTTTTGACTGCTTTTCAGCAAAATACTGCTTCAGTAGGAACACTAGGTATTCAGTATGCTAATAAAAACATTGATACGGCTCTAACTACTCCGCCTATTTTAGAATTATATCAAAATTTATCTGCTATCGGGGATTTATCCTATCTAGTTATAGAAGTTACTAGTCATGCTAGTAATTTTCAAAGAACGGCGTCTTTAGAGTTTGATTTGTTAATTTTTACTAATTTAACATCAGATCACTTGGATTTTCATCTTTCTTGGGAAAACTATAAGCAATCCAAACTAGATTATTTTTATCGCTTAAGACAACAAAAAAAATCTGTGATAACTCTGATCAATAAAGATGATGCTATGTGTCAAGAATTTTGTGAAATTGTGATTAAATCAACTCGCAGAAAAATTTATACTTATAGCGTCAAAAACCAGAATGCAGATTTTTTTGCAAAAATTTTAGTTATGAATAATAGCAGTAGCCACTATAGTATTTTTTATCGTGGCGACTATCTTGGCACTATGAGATTCCAAATAGCAGGTTTGTTTAATATTTATAATTCGCTAGCTACTTTTTGTAGCTGTTATTTATTCGGGTTTCCAGTAGAGAAAATCATTTGTCATCTAGAAAAAATTACTAATATATCAGGTAGGTTTGAGAAAATATCAAATAACTTTGGCATACATGTTTTTGTAGATTACGCACATACTGCAGATTCTTTAGAACATGTTCTAACTACTATTCGTCAAAATATAATAGAAAAACAAAAAAAACTCATAACATTATTTGGTTGCGGAGGAGATAGAGATAAAAAAAAACGCCCTATTATGGGAAAAATAGCAGCAAAATTCAGTGATTTTGTAGTTCTTACTAGCGACAACCCTAGAACAGAATCGGATGAGGATATTTTAGCAGCTATTCAGGAGGGAATTCCGTCTCAAAAACAAAATACAACTTTTGTTATCAAAGATAGAAAGCAAGCTATTTATTTTGCTCTACAAATGGCAAAACCCAGCGATCTTGTTTTGATTGCAGGAAAAGGATGCGAAGCTTATCAAATTGTAGGGAATAAAAAAAATTATTTTTCTGATAAAAAAGTAGTTTTAGATTTTTTTGCTGATAAAAAAAATGCTTGAAGAAAAATCTTATAAGAATCATCTGTTAAAATTCGATTATCCTAGGCATATCAAAAACACTATGCAAGTTATTGCAGATTACTTAAAAAAAGTAGATTTATTGCTAGAAGTTTATGATGCTAGAATTCCTTATACTTCTCAAAACAGTAGTTTACAAATTAACAAAAAAGAAAAACATTCTATAATACTCTTTAATAAATCTGACTTAGCCAATCCAAAATGGAATCAAAAATGGTTTAATTATTATCAAAAACAAAAACAAAATTGTTTGTTTATCTCTCTGAAAGAAAAAAAAAATTTACATAAACTAAAAATCGCTATTCAAAAAATACAACAGCAGATTGCTTGTAAATACAAAAGCAAAAATATACAACCTCCAGCTATTAGAATAATGGTGCTAGGTTTGCCAAATACAGGAAAATCAACTATTATAAATTATCTCGTAGGCAATAAAAAAACTCATACTGGCTCTAAACCCGGTATTACTGTTCATAGTCAATGGGTAAAACTACCGCATAAGATAGAAATTTTAGATACTCCTGGTATTTTACCGCCATTTATTCAAAAAGAAGAAGAAGCTCATAAATTTTATGCTACTTATGCAGTAAAAGAAAACGCAGAATTAGAGCCTATTTCTTTTCAATATCTTTTTGAGACTTGTGAGGAATTTAGGAAGATAGTTTGTATCAAATATAAACTTCAAACAATAAATTGTTCTACTGTTTTAGCAAAAATTAAAGAAAGATATAGAGTTTCAGACAATGGTTTGTATCAAAGAATATTTACGGATTTTCGTCAAGGAGTTATGGGTCGCTCTACATTAGACTGCGAGCTTCCAGCATAATTGATCTCAAAAAACTCTCGTACAGCAAGATTATTTTAGTTTTAGAGTAATTATTAAAATACGCTCTACACTGTAAGTTTGCTTACTAGGCAATAAAATATAATTTGATTTAAATTTATTTATACTAGCATAATAAGATTATGAATATAGGTATTTTGCAGGCAGGGCACGCTCCCAACACACTCAAAGAAACATACGGAGATTACAATAGTATGTTCGAGAAGCTGCTCGGTGGTTATGGGTTTTGTTTTACTACTTTTGCGGTTATTGACAATATTTTTCCTAGTTATCCAGATGAAAAAGATGCTTGGATTATTACGGGCTCCAAACACGGAGCATACGAAAATCTTTCTTGGATAGCAAGTCTAAAATTACTGATTAGAAAAATTTATTATCAAAAAATTCCTATTGTAGGTATTTGTTTTGGGCATCAAATTTTAGCTCAAGCTCTAGGAGGAAAAGTAGAAAAATTCCAAGGAGGATGGAAAGTTGGTTTTGAGGAGCTCAATATATATAAAAACAAACATCCTGTTTCTATTTTATCTTTTTATCAAGACCAAGTAGTAGAAGTTCCCAAAGAAGCTACAGTCATAGGTAGTACAGATTTTTGCCAAAATGCTATGCTTAGATATAAAAACAATGCTTTATCTATCCAACAACACCCGGAATTTAACCCAAAGTTTGTCGCGAAATTGATAGCAGAAAAACAGGAGCACATACCAAAAGAAGTATTGCAAAATGCTCAAGAAAGCCTTAGTCAAACGGTAGATAGTGGAGCTCTGGACGCTATTATCGCTTTTTTACAGTCTCATCAACCCCATCAAGCAATAGTATCTTGAAAATCTGTAAAAGTATTAGAAAATTCTTTAATTTCACTACTTATTTTATTTAGCATAGTTTCGTTGTTTCTGTTTTCTAGGACTTGGTGAATAAAAAACGCTACCTTTTTCATTTCTGCTTCTTTCATGCCCCTAGTAGTTAGTGCGGGACTTCCTAGTCGTATGCCACTAGTTATCATAGGACTTCTTTTTTCATTGGGAACTGTATTTTTATTGACAGTAATATGACATCTATCTAGAATATCAGAAGCCTCCGCTCCTGTAATTTCAGTATTGGATAAATCTAGTAGTAATAAATGGTTATCAGTTCCCTTTGATACTAGCTCATAACCAATAGACATTAATGTGTCTCCAAGTACTTTGGCATTTTTGACTACTTGATTGATATAATTGTAAAATGATGGTTGTAGTGCCTCCTTAAAAGCTACAGCTTTAGCTGCTATAGTATGACACAAAGGACCGCCTTGAATACCTGGAAAAATTCTAGAATTAATTTTCTTTGCTTTTTCATCGGAGGGTATGATTAAGCCGCCTCTTGGACCTCTTAGAGTTTTATGCGTTGTAGTAGTAGTAAAATCTGCGTAAGGCACTGAAGAAGGATGATGACCTGTAACAACAAGACCTGCAATATGAGCAATATCACAAAGCAAGTCAGCCCCTGCTTCGTCTGCAATTTTACGAAATTTTGCAAAATCTATTACTCTAGGGTAGGCGCTAGCACCTGCTATAATAAGTTTTGGTCTTACTTTTAGAGCTATTTGTCTTAGCTCTTCATAGTCAATAAGATGGGTTTTGGGATCTACGCCATAAAAAAAGCTTTTAAACAAAAATCCAGAAAAATTGACTTTTGAACCATGTGTAAGGTGACCTCCTTGAGATAAATCCATCCCTAAGACTGTATCTCCTGCTTGTAAGACGCTAAAATAAACCGCCATATTTGCCTGAGAGCCAGAGTGCGCTTGCACATTGACATGGTTGGCTCTAAAAAGTTTTTTTGCTCTTTCAATTGCTAAAGATTCTGTAATATCTACAAACTCGCACCCAGCATAATATCGTTTGTCAGGATAGCCTTCTGCATATTTGTTAGTTAATACAGAAGCATTCGCTTCTCTTACTCTATGAGAAATAATATTTTCAGATGCAATGAGTTCCAAGTTGTCTAATTGTCTTTTTTTTTCGCTTTGAATAGCCTTAAAAACTTCGGCGTCAAAATCTGTTAAGTTTTTTTTCATTTTTATTTAATTATTGATTGTCAATTTTTTGTATTCTTAGAGAATGTCTTTTTCCTTCAAAATCTGTTTTGAGCCAGATATCTAAGATTTCTAACGTATCTTCTTTGGTTAAAATTCTTGCTCCTAAAGCCAAAATATTAGCATTGTTGTGTAATCTAGCCATTTTTGCACTATAGGTATCTGAGCAAAGTGCAGCATAAATCTTAGGGAAACGGTTGGCACTAATACTAACTCCTATTCCAGTACCACAAATCAGTATTCCTTTGTTTTCTTCGTTTTTTAACACTTTTTGAGCTAGAGCTTGAGCTATATCAGGATAATCGGTTTTTTCTGTAGAATAACAACCTATGTCTTGATAACTTATTTTGTTTGTTTCTAGGTAGCTCTTGATAGCGTGCTTTAATTCAAGCCCAGCGTGATCACAACCAAGGTACAGTTTCATATCTTTTACGAATAATAATTTACGCGCCTACGGCGTTACCTAATAATAACTTATATTTAGAGTTATTTGGCTCGGCTCACTGTTCTTTATCTCTAACAGAGATTTAGTGCCTTTGCAATAATTTTTGTTAATTTTTTGTAAAAGTTTAAAAATTATTTTTAATGTTTTGTATTGTTAAATTTTTTGTAACTATCTTCAAAAATAATTTTTTTAACTCTATTAGATCATTTTTCTGTAATATTTATCTAAAATATAATGTATTTTTTGTATCTTTAGTAAGACACTTTTTGCTTTGATACTCAGGCTTGATTTACTAAAAATATCAATGTAGTATTTAAGATTATAAAGTGCTAGTAGTATTTATATATTTTACTACTAGCTTGTTGGCTATAGGTTTCAGATATTTTACTCAAAATAGTTAGAAATTTTTATGAAAAAATTGATTACATCTTCTTTGCCTTATGTTAACAATGTTCCTCACCTAGGCAATTTAATTGGTTCTGTTTTATCTGCTGATGTTTATGCTAGGTTTTGTAGATTACAAGATTATGCTACTCTCTATATCTGCGCTACTGACGAGTATGGCACTGCAACAGAAATAAAAGCGCTAGAAATGAATTCTACTCCAGAAGAGGTTTGCAATCAATTCCGACAAATTCACAAAAAAGTTTACGATTTTTTTAATATTAAATTCGACTATTTTGGGAAAACATCCTCTGCCTCTCATACCCAAGTTACTCAAGAATTTTTTTTAGCACTAGAAAAAGAAGGTTATATTTTTGAGCAAGAAACAAAGCAATTTTATTGCAAACAAGATAAAATTTTTTTAGCAGATAGGTTTATAGAGGGTATTTGCTCTTATTGCGAATACACCAAAGCTAAGGGTGATCAATGCGACCAGTGCGGTAAATTACTAGATAGCAATAGCTTAAAAGCAATCAAGTGTAAAATTTGTAAAACTAGCCCTATTAGAAAAACTACAAAACACTTGTATTTTGATTTAGAAAAATTACATTCAGCACTAAATAAATTCTTTTTAGCAAGTAACGAGCGAGGTTTATGGTCTAATAATGCACTACAAACAACAAAAAAATTACTAGAAACCAAATTGTACGCTAGACCGATTTCTAGGGATTTAAAGTGGGGGGTTCCTGTTCCTAAAGACGGGTTTGAAGGCAAAGTTTTTTATGTTTGGTTTGATGCAGTTTTAGGATATATTTCTGCAAGTAAGGAATATTTACCTAAAGAGTGGAAAAATTGGTGGCTCAATAAGGACGTACAACTCTATCAATTTATGGCAAAAGATAATATTATTTTTCATACTATATTATTGCCAGCAATGCAGCTTGGCTACAAAGAAAAGGCATGGACAACATTATTTCATATCAATAGCTGTGAGTATTTAAATTACGAGGACAGTAAATTTTCTAAATCAGAAAAAATAGGAGTTTTTGGTGACGATGTTATAGATATAGGATTGCCTGCTGATATTTGGAGATTTTATTTATTGTATAACAGACCAGAGACTTCTGATTCTGTGTTTGATTGGAAAAAATTCCATCAGGAAGTACATAGCCAGCTTATTGATAATGTAGGTAATTTATTAAATAGGATTACTAGTTTTATCCAAAAAAATTTTGATAAAAAACTTTTTGTAACAAATAAAACGCAAATACGATGCCAGCCAATCTATCAAGATTGGGTAGATTTAGTTTTAAAAGAGGAGGATAAAATTACCAATGCTTTAGAAAAGGTAAAACTCAAACATGCGTTTCATAAAATTTTTATTTTAGCTAGTGAGGGGAATAAACTTTTCCAATTAGAAGAGCCTTGGAAAAAAATAAAAGAAGATAAAGAGCAAGTAGGTTATTTGCTTTATATTCTTGTTGCTTTATTGAAAGATTTAGCCATAATGCTAGGACCCTATGTTCCAGATCTTGCAAAAAAAATATTTAAAATTTTAAATATTGATTTACTAGAGTTCTCTTGGAAAAAATTAGGAGAGTGTGATTTTTTAAAGAATCATACAATCAATGATCCTCAAATTTTATTAGAAAAAATAGACTATGATCAGATCATGGAATATAAAGAAACTTATTCTCAGAGTAGCTCTAGCTAGTTGTTTGAGAGCTTGATGTCAAGAATTTTAATTATCCAGAAAAAGTATAAAATATTGATAGATACAAAATGGAAAGAATAATAGTGTTAGGGGCTGGTTGTTTTTGGGGTGTAGAAGAAAATTTTCGTAGTTTAAATGGAGTAATTGATACTCAAGTTGGTTACGCTGGAGGACATACAAAAAATCCTACTTACGAAGATGTATGTAGCACAGACACTAATCACGCCGAAGTAGTCAAGGTAGTCTTTGAAGACAAGCAAATTTCTTTAGAGCAAATTTTGGAGTTTTTTTTTAAAATCCATAATCCTACGCAAATCAATAGACAAGGAGTAGATCTAGGAAGTCAATATAGGTCTGTAATTTATGTAGCAAACGAAAAAGAATTACAACAAGCAGAAAATTTTAAAATAGAGTTACAAGAAAAAATATACGGTAAGAAAATTATTGCTACAGAAATAGCTATCTTACCAAATTATTACAAAGCAGAAGTATATCACCAACAGTATATCCAGAAAAATAACAGTAAGATGTTTTAGAATAAATCATTTACAGAGTCACCCCCATGTATTCTTTGAATAGCATTAGCAAAAAGCTCTGCTACACTTAACACAGTGATTTTTTTATTGCAGTTTTTTTCTTTATCATTCAAGGGAATAGTATCTGTAATAATTAATTCATCTATAGGATGCGTGTTAAGGTTATCAATAACTTTTTTGCTAAAAACAGGGTGAACTGCTGCTACAATGACTTTTTTAGCTCCTTTTTTTATTAAAAATTGGGATGCTTTGCATATAGTGCTACCAGTAGCTATCTCGTCATCTACAATCAAAGCATTTTTTCCTGCTACACTGCCGATTAAATGAGTAGGGACAATATTGTCTGTGTTTCCTAACCTACGTTTGTCTACAATTGCAAGAGGCAGGTTTAATAATTTAGTGTAGTTAGATAGAGTTTTAGATTTTCCTACATCTGCTGCTACTAGGACATAATCTTTGAGGTCTTTCTCTTTGTTTAAATAATTACAAATAGTTTTGGTAGCAATAAGTTGGTCGCAGGGGCTAGAAAAAAAACCTTGAATTTGTGGAGAGTGTAAATCCATAGTCAATACACGGTTAGAGCCTGCCGTTTCTAATAAATCAGCCATCAGCCGTGCTGTAATACAAATACGAGATTGATCCTTTTTATCTGAACGAGAATAAGGAAAATAAGGCAAAACTGTAGTAATACGTCCTGCAGATGCGTGTTTTAGAGCATTGATAATCATCAAACTTTCAAAAATAATTTCTTGCACTGGAAAACATGTAGTTTGGATAAAAAAAACGTCACATTCTCTCACATTTTCTTTGATTTGATAGAGTAAATTATCATTATCAAATCTGATAGCATCTATTTCTGTTAGTTGCGTGTTTAGCTTATCAGCAATTTTCTGTGCAAAATCTCTATGAGATCTTCCAGATAGTATTTTTAATTCTCTCATAAGAAAATCAAACTATTGTTAGTTGACCTTTGATTAGTTATTGAGTTCTTATTGTAATTGTTGATAAACAGGATAATTGAACTTTTCTAACAAACCAGAGTCAATATTAAAGTGTTTTTTTTGAAAACCTATTTTAATATTGCATCTTTGCTCTAAACTAAGATGCTTGATCATATAAGATTGTCCGTGGAATAAAGAATTTTTTTGGATTATTAACTCTGCGACAAAAGCCATCCCTTCGTATTGTGCGTTTTTTTTTATCTCTAGTTTTTGAGTTGCATACACCTTACCTATTAGCTGTCCTGCTACAATAATATTATCCGCGACGATATCAGCTTTAACTTTAGCATTTTTTCCAATCAATAGAGTGCTAATTTTGTTACTTTTAGCAATAATTTTACCTTGTATTTCGCCATCTAACCGTAGAATATCGTCGAATAAAATTTCACCGTGAAACTTACTACCACCTCCAAATAAACTAGAGGTAGTAGTGCCATTAGCAAATTTATTTTTATAAAACATTGCTTTGTATATCTAAACCTAAAAAATTCAATTCATAAATTCCTTCTTTCAGAGGAATAATATTTTTAAATCCCATCGCTTGTAATAAATTACACGCCGCAAAAACTCTTTTTCCATTGGAGCAATAAAGATATGTTTTTTTATTTCTATCTGCATTTTGAGATAGTTTGCCTTTTTTTAATAAACTTAATGGTTGTAGTAAAGATTTTTTTATAAAGCCTGCACTCCACTCTGTCTGCTCTCTAATATCAAATACCTGACATTTATTTTGATTTATTTCTAATATTAAGTTTTCAATATGTTCTTTCATAAGCAAACTAGTTTATTTTTTAAGTTTAAATACTATCATAGGTGATAAGCAAAGTACATTCAAACTTTATTGCATGCAATTAGGAATTAATATACAAAAATCAGATATTTATTTTGTTTTGTTAAACAAGGACAACAAGTTGGTTTTTAAAAAAAAAATAAATTTTTATAAAGATCAATATTTACAGATAATAAATAATTTTGTGCAGACAATTCTACCTTGTAGTGAAGTAGAAAAAAAAATAACTTTGAATATTATTATCTCCCATAATTTTTTCGTAGCACAAAATTATCAAAAAAAACAAAAATTAAAAGAAAATATAGCACAATGTTTATCGTTAAAATGTTATTTTTATACTTTTATCTCTTGTTTAGGATTAGCAGTTGTATATTTTGAGTTTCCAAAAAAAAAATCTCTAATGCTTGTTGCACTACCTAGTTTGAAAGGAGCTTTTTTATTTAAAAAACAGATAGTTACAGAAAGTTTTTTAGGTAAATGGAGCGTTGATATAGATTGCAACCGCAAACAAATATATTTAAAGGAATATTTGTTGACAGCAAAAGATACTAGCAAAACAAAATATACAAAATTAATTACTACTATTGTTAATTTATATGATCCAGAACTAATTGTTTTTTTTTCTGATAACAAAGATCAAAAAAATACTTTATTAACAAATTTTCAAATATCATCTATTCATCAGGAGTTAACAACAAAAATTAAGTTCAGTAAATTAGATACTTATACATTAGCTTACGGTGCTGCCCTACAAGACAATGAAAGAAAGATTATTAGAAATTAAAAATTTGGATTTATGTATTAGTAAACCAAATGGAGCAATCGCTTTGCTCAAAAATGTTAATTTTAATTTATCTAGTAGAGATTGTGTTGTTTTAGTTGGTGAATCTGGTGTTGGCAAAACTTCTCTAGCGCTTCATTTGTTGCAATTACAAAATAAAAAAAATTTTTTAGTAACAAATGGAGATATTTTATGGAAAGGAAAAAGTGTATTAGCTATGAATGATAAACAATTAAACTATTATAGAAAGAAAGAAGTCAAAATTATTTTCCAAGATTCGCTGAGCTCCTTGCATCCACAAAAAAAAATAGGATTTCAAATTTTAGAAGCCTTTAGTACATCTCTTAATTTAGCAAAAAAAAAACTTATAATTAAAAAATTTTTACAAAAAGTAGCTCTTTTACCACAATTTTATGATTACTATCCGCATCAATTATCTGGAGGTCAAAGACAAAGAATTTTATTAGTTATTGCTTTGATCAATAAACCTAAAATACTTATAGCAGATGAACCGACTACTGCACTAGATAGTCAAACCTTACAAATTATTCTAAAAGTTCTAGGAGATTATCAAGCCAAGCACAATGTAGGTATTTTGTTTATCAGTCATCGTTTATCTTTATTTTCTCAAATGAAACCAAAATTTTATGAAATTAAAGATTGTTACTTGAGAGAATATTTTGTGCCTCCAAAAAATAAAAACAACGTTTTTTTTAAAACAAATACTAGTAATAAGAAGTCAGCAATATTATTGCAAACAAAAAATCTTTCAGTAGATTATCCGATAGGTTTTTGGAAAAAAAAAAATATTATCAAAGATTGCAATTTAACGCTAGCAAAAGGACAGATTTTAGGAGTTATGGGTATTTCTGGCAGCGGAAAAACTACATTGATTAGAGCGTTATTACAACTGCTACCTCACACAGGGAAGATTGTTTGGAAAGGCAAAGAAACTAATTCCTTTCAAAAAAGTGATTGGAGAGATTATAGAAGGAATATTGCTCCTGTCTTTCAAGATCCAGATGCTTCTTTATCTCCAAAGATTTCTATAGAAAAGATCATATGCGAAGGAGTAAATAAATATCAAAATAATTTGGGGAAAATAGCAAAACAAAATAAAATTTTAAATATTTTAGAAAAATTTTCTTTACCATTGGAATTATTGCAATCTTATTCCTATCAGCTCTCTGCTGGGCAAAAACAACGCTTAGCCTTAGCAAGAATTTATCTTTATGCACCGCAGCTATTGTTATTAGATGAACCTACATCTTTTTTAGATGATAAGAATCAAAAAAAAATTATAGAACACCTACTAGATTACCAAAGAAAAACTGAAGCAGCTTATCTAATTGTCAGCCACGATAAAAATCTTTTAGAATCTGTTGCAGATAATATTCTCTTTTTAAATACAAAATAGCATTGCTAACAATTTTTTTTACGCTGCACTATGAACTAGAGGTGCAGTATTTTAGAGCTAACAAATAACTTGTAGCAGGTGTTGAGATTTATTAATGCCCTTCTTTGATTAGGTTGACATTCCAAGTAGGAATTTCTATTTCTAAATCTTGAGTGCCATCTGGTACTACGCAACAAGCTAGTCGAGAATTTATTTTAACTCCTCTGGCGTTATCTAGGTAGTCCTCCTCTCTCTCTGAAGCTGGCGTACATGTTTGCAGACCTTTGGTAACATAAATATGACAAGTAGAGCAAGCTTGTACTCCTCCGCAAGCGTGCTCTATAAGGTCTTCATTGGTAGAACAAACTCTTTCTAAAATGCTTCCTGGGATACCGTGTCTATCATAGGGAATTTTTTCAGGATCTACCTCTAATGTGATCTTTGCTTTTGGAATTTGAATTTTATATTTTTTTTTGGGTTTTTGTGGAACAGGCACCCTAAATTTTCTACTCATTTTTATTTTTTGTTTGGTTTTTAATATATTTGCTATTTTTTTTCTTTTACAGGAGCAATACCAAAAATATTGCTAAAAATTTCTTTTGCTTCGCTAGAATATTGTTTTTTTAAAAATAAACAAGGATCATGTAAGAATTTTTGAGTTACTCTATATACTAAATTCTCTATTGCATATTTATTATTTTTGAGAATTGGATTTTTTGTAAATAAAATATCTAGCTCTTGTTGCGTAATTTTTTTTTGTTTTGTTTTTAGTGCTTCTACTAAAAAACTTTTTTTTTTCCATCCTAATGAATGCCAAAAATCTTCTAATTCGTTTTCCAAAATAATCTCTGCTTTGGTAGATTCTTTTTTTCTTAAATCGTAATTAGAATAAATAACTTTTTGTAAATCGTCTATATGATAAATATAACTGTTTGATAAATTAGCTATTTGAGGGTCAATATCTCTTGGGATAGCAATATCAATAAAAAAAATAGGGTTTTTTCTTTTTTTTATCGACTCTGCAGCTAAAGATTTTGTTATTACTAAACCATCTGCTCCTGTAGAAGAAATTACAATATCTACATCTTGTAAATAATTGTAACGCTCCTCATACCAAATTGCAGAGCCGTGAAATTTTTCTGCTAATTTTAAAGTATTTTTGAAAGTTCTATTGGTAATAAAAATACGAGACACGCCATTTTTCTTTAAATGTTGTAAAATTAACTCTGAAGTTTCCCCTGCTCCTATAACTAATATTCGTTTTTGGGATAAATTATCAAAAATAGTTTTTGTTAGCTCTACTGCAACCGTTCCTACAGAAACAGCATTTTCCGATATTTTAGTTTCTGAGCGAATTTTTTTTGCGGTATAAAGCATTTTTTGAAAAATATATTCTAATTTAGGACGGAAAAGATGATGTTCTTTAGAGATTTTAACGGCATTTTTGATTTGAGCAAGTATTTGAGATTCTCCAATAATCATAGATTCTAACCCACTAGCTACACGAAAAAGATACCTATAAGAATCTTTGCCTTCCTTAATAAACACAGGTAAATTTTTTGTGGTAAATTCTTTAAATTTTAAAAGATCGTCAAAAATTTCTCTAGATAAATTTTCTTGTGTTTTAAATGGAATGTAATAGATTTCTGTTCTGTTACAAGTAGATAAAATCAATAATTCTTCTATAGAAAATTTTTGTGCTAGTCTTCGTAAAAGAGAAGGTAGTTCTTGTTTATTTATCACAATATTTTCTCTAATTTCTACAGGAATTTGTTTATAGCTAATACCTATTAAATTCATAAAAAATAAAAGTATAGTTTATAATTCCTTTTTCTATGTAGTTTTATCGGTTTTATTTATTCCCTCTTCGTTATTAGTGGTTGGAGGATTTGTTTTGGTGTCTAAAATTTCTGCGTTTTTATCGTCAATGGCATTGAGTTTGATTTCTGCTATTTTTTCAATAGCCTTTGTTGCTTTTGGCAACGAAAAAGCTAATTTGTGATCCTTCACATTTAGTTTTAAAACTTTAACATTCATACTATTGCCTATGGTATATTTTTCTTCTAGTTTTTTTTTGGTGTTTAATTCTGGACTAAGTTTGTTGTGATGTAACAATCCCTCTACTCCATAAATCTCTAAAAAAATTCCGTAATTTTCTATAAAGACAATTTTAGCTTCTATAATGTCTCCTACACCAATTTTACTTTCTATATCTAGCCAGGGGTTATAAGTAAGGTGTTTGATACTTAAAGCTAATCTTTCGTTATCTACCTCTAAAACACGCACTTTAGCTTGGAGTCTATCACCTGGTTGATAGATTGTTTGGAAATCTAGAGACCTGGTATTCCAACTAATATCAGAATTATGTATTAAACCTTCTATGCCTTCGTCAAGAGTAACAAATATTCCATATTCTACAATAGAATTGATGACTACATCGACAGTATCTCCCTTTTTAAGCTTTTTATCTGTTTCTTGCCAGATATTTGGCTCTAATTCTTTAATAGAAAGAGAAATTCTACGATTTTCTTGATTGATTTCTTTGATAATTGCTTTGACAGTACTACCAATTTTTCTTAATTGCTCTGTTTTCACGGTTTCAGTTTTTGACCAAGAAATTTGAGAAGTATGTATCAATCCTTCTATGCCTGGCTTAATTTCAATAAAAATTCCGTAGCTTTCTGAATTGATAACTTTGCCGTGTATAATATCATCAACATGTAAATCAGAGATATCATTCCAAGGATCTTCTGTTTTTTGTTTCAATCCTAATGCAACTTTATTTTTTTCTAAATCAAGTTTCAAAATCACCACCTCTATTTCATCGCCTAATTTACAAATACTGGAAGGATGGGCAGTCCTACCCCAAGTCATATCAGTGATATGTAGCAATCCATCTATACCTCCAATATCTACAAATACACCATATGGCATAATATTTTTGACAACTCCTTTAGTGATAGCTCCTTCTTTAATTTTTTTAATAGTTTCTGATCTTTTTGTAAATCTATCTATTTCTAGTAGTGCTCTACGGGAAAGTACAATATTTGCTTTTTTCTTATTGTATTTAAGAATTTTAAAATCATAAATTTTACCAATTATTGAAGATAAATTAAGCACAGGTTTTAGATCTATTTGAGAATTTGGTAAAAAGGCAACAACTCCTATATCTACTTTCATGCCTCCTTTCGTTTTCTCTATAATAGTGCCACTAATAGTTCCTTCATTTTCGTATATATTATGCACTTTATCCCAAACTTCCAGCATTATATACTTTTTCTTAGACAGCTTGATTTGCCCCTCAGCATCTTCTAATCTTTCTAAGTATACTTTTTCTTCTTTGCCTACTTCAGCTGTAAATTCTCCTTGAGGGTCAATGAATTGATCTTTTGGAATTAAACCTATAGATTTATGCTTGATATCTATAGCTACAAAATCATTAGTAATCTCAACAACCTTGCCAACTACCACTGTATTATTTTTAAAATTTTTGCCCTCAGCAAGTATTTTTTCTCTTGCTACAATATTGTCTTGCTCAAATATAATGTTCGTTAGGAATTTGTTTTGAAGCGATTCTTGCTCTTTTAGAGCCTCAGTTTTTAGTGATTCCTGTGTTTTTAAGTTTTTATCTTCAACAGGTGTCTTCATTGTTGTTTTTTTTGCAACTAAATTAGCTGCATTTACTAAATTTTCTGACATTCAAAGTCTAGTTTAAGGTTATCAATAGGCATTCCATGAAATTTTGAGAATAAGATCAATAAAAATGCAAAAATAATTAACCCTTCAGCTATAATTATAAACTTTGTTTAGACTCACAAGAGTTAGTTACAGGAGTAGTATGCTAGAGAGTTCCTTTTTTTGCAAGTTTTTTGAGTAAAAACGCGTGTTTTTACTTTCTTTTTGTTAATTTTTTTAGATTTTTTAATAACTCATTTTTTTCATTAACGGAAACATCAAGATTGGAAGAAAGAGACAAGGATGATTTTTGATTGGTGTTAGATAATATTTTTTTTTTTAAGATTTTTTTAAAAAAATTTTTAAAAATTAAATTAGAAATTTCTTTTGTTTTTCTGGTATTTTTATTGTTTAGATTATTTAAATAAAGATCTAATTCGGATATGACCTCATCTGCATTTTTTGCTAAAGCAATACTGCTATAATAATTAGTTAAAGCTAGGTTGTGGAGTTTTTGTTTAGCACAAACAATTACTGGTATAGTTGTTTGGTTGATAACTGTTAAAATATCATCAAGAATTTTTTCAATATTTTTACCTACGAAAAACAGTATGTAGTTAATTGGTGTTTCTTTTAAAATACATTGACATTTAATGCTCCCTTTGGCATAAAAAAGCTTTACATTATTTTTTTGTAAATAGTATTCTATATAACCTGGTGTTTCCTCTCTAGAGATAATTAAGATATTCATCTGTATAAAAATGCTTGAAGATACAACACAATTAAACTTGGATTTTCAAAAAATTACAAGTGCAAATCACCAAACGCTTATTCCAGTGGTTATACAAGAAAAAAATAGTAAAAAAGTACTACTACTCGCTTATTTAAATGACAAGGCTTTCCATCAATCTGTTACTACTAAGATCCTTACTCTTTGGAGTAGGTCTAGAGATTGCCTGTGGGTGAAAGGCGCGTCTTCTGGCAATAGTTTTTTAATAGATAAAATTTTTGTAAATTGTGAGCAAAATAGTTTGCTTTTTATAGTAGAAGCTCAAAAAGGAGGAATTTGTCATACAAAGAAAAAGAATGACCAAGCTAGAACAAGTTGCTTTTATAGAGAGTACAATTTTCAAACTAACGAGCTAGTATGTTGTGAATAAAAACAAACTTAAAATTTTTAGCTGGAGCATGTCTTTTGTTTGCTTTGTGAGCCTTTTTTTTCTTTTTTTAGGAGAAAGAGGAGTGGTAGCTTATTCTAAATTAGAGCAAAGAAGTAAAAAACTAAATCAAAGAATTCAAAAAAAGAAAGCTAGCGAAAATATTATGCGAGAGCAGCTTAAAGCCCTACAAACAAAAGATAGTTATTACGAGCACATAATTAAAGATAAACTTCTATATATTAAAAAAAATGAAATTATTATTTTTTTTCCTCCTAAAGAATAGAGTGCAATCTGTTACTATTATTTTTTTATTCTTGTTTTTTTCTCAAACTTGTCTTGCGAATATGAAATCTCCTTTTACTTTTGACACTCGCCAAGTTACTAACAAAGAGCTCTCACTCAATGAGGTTGTTTTTGGTAGCATGATACTTTTTTATTCCAAATTCATTAGTCCTTTAGATGGAGCTAGAAGCCCTAGCTATCCTACTGGTTCTGCTTACGGATTACAAGCTATTAGAGCAGAAGGTGTTTTTATGGGGATACTTTTAATAGGAGATAGGCTACTTCATGAGGCTAGCGAGCACCAAGGAGTGAATATTAGAGTTTACAATAAAATTCGGTATTACGACCCCCTAGAGAATAATATTTTTTGGTGGAAAAACAATGAACTAGTAGAGTGATTATTTTTTTTAATATTTGCTATTTAAGTTAGCATGATGAGTTAATGATATTTAATTACGTATTTTAGCTACAAGTTTAGTGTTAGTCATAAGTAATATTAGCTAAATAGTCTAAAAATATTTTATTTTGTATAAATTAGTAGAGTTTACAAAAACAAAAGTTTTTTTTGTTGGGGTACAACTCCCCAATTATTCCACCAAAGAGGCAACATCTTCAATGGAAGAAGCTATTTTTCTTGCCAAAACTCTCAATTTAAATCCTCTAGGTCATCAAATCCAAAAAAGAAATCAAATTCATACGAGAAGTTTTATTGGTAGTGGAAAGTGCGAAGAACTAGTAAACCTATTTATGTCTTTGAAGCCAGAGTTACTTTTTGTTGACGGCAACATTACATTGCAACAAGAAAAAAATTTGTCTGAATATTTTGGGATAGAAGTTTGGGATAAAACAAAAGTTATTTTAAAAATTTTTGAGAAACACGCTAGAAACAGTGAAGCAAAAGAGCAAGTAGAATTAGCTACGCTAGAATACATGTTGCCTAGGTTAAGTGGAATGTGGCAACACCTAGATAGAGAGAAAGGAGGTGCTCGGGCGTCTAAAGGGATGGGAGAAAAACAAATCAATATAGACAAAAATTTAATTCGTAAAAGAATTTTTCGTCTAAAGAAAAAAGCACAAAAGTATAAAAATACAGTTCAGCAACAACTCAAAAGGGGACTACAAGTGTTCCGTGTTAGCTTTATAGGTTATACCAATGCGGGTAAATCTTCTTTGATGCAAGCCCTCACTCACTCAGAGTTGTTGATAGAAGATAAACTTTTTTCTACGCTAGGAACTACGACCCGTAAAATCAAGGGTGTTGCTACGCCACAAATTTTATTATCGGATACTGTCGGTTTTATCCATAATCTACCTCATACACTTATTGCTTCCTTTCGCTCTACTTTTTCTGCTATTCGAGAATCTAATTTATTATTGCATGTGATAGAATTAGATCAACCAGAAAAAATGGAAAAGTCTTTAAAAGTTAGCGAAGCAATACTATTAGATTTGGAGTTAAATGCTATTCCAAGAATAGTAATTATCAATAAAATAGATAAACAAGAATTTAATAAAAACCTTCATCCGCTATATGCTCCCAAAGATGCAATTTGGGTTTCTTGTTTCCAAGAGCATACAATAGAATTGCTAAAAAAAAATATACAAGTTTTTTTTGAAAAAAAGTTTGTATATAAAAAATATTCTTTGCCATATACCTCTGGCAAGGCAATTACTTTTCTCTATCAAAATTCTATTATCAAAAAAATAGAGCAACACTCTCAGACCATTGATTTTGAAGTATGCTTGTCAGCAAGAGATGCAGATAGATTGGCTAAAAATTATTGAAATGCTGTTCTCACTTCTTGCATTCTCCGAGCTATTGTGATATCTTTGCTATAACCAATGAACGTTATCTTTATTATACTGATTTTTCAGTTTCTTATTTTTGTCCATGAGTTAGGGCATTTTTTAGCTGCTAGAAGGTGCGGTATAGAAGTTGAAGAATTTTCTCTAGGCATACCTCCCAAAATTTTAACGAAAAAAATAGGCAAAACTCTTTATTGTTTGTCGCTACTCCCTATTGGAGGCTATGTTAAAATCAAGGGTTTTGTAACTAATGAGAACTCTCAAGATTCTAGTAATTTTGTCTCTAAAAGCATCTGGCAAAGATTTACTGTAATATTTGCAGGTCCTTTATTTAATGTTGCCTTAACTTATTTGTTATTGATTTTTGTTTTTTGGTTTGGATTAGCTCAACCTATTGTTTATTCTTTGCCGCCAATCATTGGTAAAGTTACAAATGACAGTGTGGAATTAGCAGAAAACGATCTAATTCTACAAGTCAATAATATAACAATTACTAATTGGGGAGAGTTAGATGCTCTTATAGCACAGACTCCTAAAAATCAAAATATTCCAGTAGAAGTACAAAGAAACAATCAAGTTTTACAATTACAAATTTTAGTTACAGATTTAACAAAAGTTTCTCCTAGGATAGCTCCTGTTGTAGGTAGTGTACTTAAAGACAGTGAAGCAGAAAGAATCGGAATTAAAATAGGAGATAGAATACTAACTATTAACAACCAAAAAATCAATGATTGGGGAGATATTTCTTTATTATTGCAACAACAAGGCAGCAAACAAGGGGTATTAGTTCTTGAAAGAAGTACAAGAGAAAAAATAAAATTATCTTTTTTACCAAAATGGCAACAAAATTCTAAAAAATGGGTTTTAGGTATTTCTTTACCAGCTACAAAGATACACTATTCTTTTTTACAATCCTTTCAAAAGAGTGCAGAAGCTATTCACCAAAATATTACTTCAACTTTTATTTTTTTAGGTAAATTATTGATAGGTAAATCTTCTAGTGACGCTTTAGGGGGTCCTGTAACTATTTTTGCTGTGATCAATCAAAGCATCAATAATGGGTTTGTAAACTTGCTGTATATTACAGCAATGATTAGCTTACAGCTTGCTATTTTTAACCTGCTTCCTATTCCTGCACTAGATGGTGGGCATATATTATTACTGATAATTGAAAAAATTAAGGGTAAATCTCTTTCCTTGCAATTTAGAAAAAAAATACAATTTATTGGTTTTGCTCTTTTATTTACCTTGCTTATTTTTGTAACTACCAAAGATATTGGTAGATTTTGGTAATACAAACAAGCCAACAAGCTATGCCTTTAAAATATTTAGATTCGTTTTTTAATGATTCTTTTTTTTATTCTGGAGTTCAATCTTTAGATGAGATTGCGCAAAGCTTAAACTTGCCAAAAGAAGAGATACTCAAACTGAATGCTAACGAGAATCCTTATGGTTTTCCACAAGATTTATTAGCTCTAGCAATAACTAAGGAAGAAATTGCACACTACCCAGACCCAGCGCAAAAAAAATTAAGACAGAAAATTGCAAGCTACACAAAATTTGAAGCAGATTGGCTTTTAGCTGGTAATGGTAGTGATGAAATTATAGATTTACTTTGTAGGTTTTTACCGCAACATAGTTCAGTAATGATTTTTCCGCCAACATTTTCTTACTATGAGCATTTAATTCGCTTAAACAGACACACAGTAGTTATGAGTCCTAGAAAAGAAGATTTTTCTATAGATCTAGCACAAGCAAAAAAATGGAAAAATAATTTACCTAACATGGTATTTCTCTGCTCTCCAAATAACCCTACAGCAAACTTGCTCAGCCAAGCAGAATTACAATTCTTTCTTTCTTGGGATGCACTCATTGTGGTAGATGAAGCATATTTTGAATTTTCGCAAACTAGTTATAGTCATCTTCTAAAAAAACATAAGAATCTTGTAATTTTACGAACTTTTGCAAAGTTTTTTGGATTAGCTGGTTTAAGACTAGGATATGCTATGATGCAACCATCTTTGCAAAAAAAATTATTAACTCTCAAATACCCTTATAATGTCAATCAAATAGCAGATTCTGCACTAGAAGTTTGTTTGTCCTACCTTACTACTTTTCAAAAACAAAGAAAAGAAATTATACAAACAAGGAAGAGAGTATTGCAAGCGCTTCAAACACATCATCTCCTTACTCCTTATCCGTCAAAAGCAAACTTTATATTATGTAAAGTAAAGAATTATTCGGCAGCAACTCTAAGTGAGCAACTCTATCAAAAAGGAGTGCTTATTCGTTATTTTAAAACAGATTTATTGAAAGATTTTATTCGTATTTCTATAGGTAAACCACAACAAATGGAAAAATTTTTAAAAATATTATTTACTATTTTGCGCAACACTCACTAGTAATAGATATGTTATAGAAAAATCTAGTGCTGTAGCTATAGTTCATTTATAATATACAGACTGTGGAGATAAGATCTATGATTTAGCGTATTTTATCAAGTTATACACAAAAACAACTATTTTATTTTTTTTATTTTTTTGTGTTGTAGATAAGAATTTAGTAAAAACAAGATTATAGCCAACCAAATTAAACCAAAAGCAATTTTATAGGGTGTATCAAAAGATTCTTTAAATACAAACACACCTACCAAAAACAAAGTGATTGGTAAATAAAATTGAACAAAACCTAAAAATATAAAACTGACCTTTTTGATGCCGTAGCTAAGTAGTATAAAAGGCAAGCTAGAGACAATACCTAGTAATAATGTACCTAGATCATGTTTCCAAGATACAGATAAAAAGTGCATCTTGCCTTGAGATGCAACAAAAATTAGATAAACAAGCCCCACAGGGAATAAAAAAATAGTTTCTATAAAAAAACTAAAAGCAGCTTTAAATTTTATTTGTTTGTGTATGATAGCATAGATAGCGAATGAGAATGCCACGCAAAAAGATACCCAAAGCATAGAGGGGTAAGAAAAAAAAAGATAAAATACGCCCAGCGTTGATAACAAGATAGAAATTGCTTGCAGTGAGTTAATTTTTTCTCTAAAAACTAGCAGCGCTATAGTCATAAACAAAATAGGAGAAAAAAAATATCCCAAGCTTGCTTGTAAAGCTAGATCATTTTGAATAGCATAAATATAAACTAGCCAATCTAAACCTATCATAGAGCTAGAGATAAACAGTAATAAGAGGCTTTTTGGCGTAAGTAATTTGCATTGTTGTAAAAAAATTTTTCTACGAAATATAATAAAAAAGAAAGTCATTGTCAGGCAAGAGCTAATTGCTCGATGGGCAGAAAGTTCGTAAGAATCAATAGGCAGTAACAGTTTTAGGTAAAAAGGAGACAGAGTCCACAAAAAGTAAGGAATAAAAATACTAAAAAAATCTTTTCCCTGCTCGGTAAGTAAATATCTTCTTAACAAAGTAGAAGTGTATTAAAGGTGATAAATTGCAACATTAACAAATATACGAATTATAAGCTAATTTTTCCTATCAATCCACAAAAAATTTCTTGCTCGTTGATGTATCCTAGTAACTTATTATCTTCTATAACTAAAATAGGAGCCTGTGTTTGATAGCGAATTTTAATAATTTTTTTCATTGATAACTCACTATGCACAATAACAATATCCCCCTTTTCTAGTTTTTTAGTACTATTTTGATTGAATACTAAACTTGCTTTTGGGAATTGTTCGTTTTTGACAGCTCTAGGGAGTATATTTGTATCTAAAGTGATTTGCCAAGTTTTTTGTTTATCTAAATAGATAGTTTCATTTTTTTTGAGTGCTACGAAAGGCTCCATAATAATACTAGCGTAAATAGCATTTACAGAGTTGATATTATTTACAAAGCTTTTAACATAGGAGTTTTTGGGGTTAAAAATAATTTCTTGCGCTGTTCCTGTTTGTACTATTCTTCCTTCATTCATAATAACAATTCTATCACCTATACGCACTGCTTCGTCTAGGTCATGGCTAACAAAGACAATTGTTTTTTTTAGTTTTTTTTGTAAATCATTGAGTTCGCCTTGTAGGTTATGACGAATCAAAGGATCTAAAGCAGAAAAAGGCTCGTCCATTAACAAAATATCTGCTTCTGTTGCTAAAGCTCTAGCTAATCCTACTCTTTGTTGCATGCCGCCAGATAGTTCTTTAACCATTTTCTTTCCCCAACCTTTGAGCCCTACTAATGCTAATTTTTCTTGTACGGTTTTTGCGATGTAGTCTTTGTTTTTTTTTTTTAAAACCAAACCAAAAGCAACATTTTCTTGAATGTTCAGCCAAGGCAGTAGAGCAAAACTTTGAAAAACGAAAGAAATTTGGTTCATCCGTAATTTAATTAGCTCTGCTTTTTTACAACTTGTAATATCAATCCAACGATTCTCATCGAAAACTTCTATTTTACCTTGAGTAGGTTGATTTAATCCATTAAGACAACGAAGTAAAGTAGATTTTCCAGACCCAGATAGCCCCATCAAAACACAAATTTCTCCTTTTTTAAAAGTAATAGATGTATCGCGCAAACCAATATTATTACCATATTTTTCTCTAATTTCTTCATTTGATATTCCTTCTTTTAGCAAAGGAAGTATGCAATGAGGATTTTTACCAAAAACATGATCCAAATTTTTAACTCTAATAATATCCATTATCTACTTACCACTTTATGTTTAAGCATTCTATCTAATAAAATAGCTAACATCACAATAGAAAAACCAGCTTCAAATCCTTGTTCGATATTAACGGTGTTTAAGGCTCTCACTACTGGTTTACCTAATCCATCTGCCCCTACAAGAGCAGAGATAACTACCATAGACAAAGAAAGCAAAATTGTTTGTGTAATCCCTAATAGAATAGAAGGCATAGCGTAGGGTATCTCAATCTTCCAAAGTAGTATCCAGGAGTTAGCACCAAAACTTTCTCCAGCGTCTAATAATTCTTTAGGCACACCATAAATTCCTAAATAGGTCAAACGAATTATAGCCGGAATAGCAAAAATTACAGTAGAAACCAAACCGGGTACAACTCCTAATCCAAACAAAATTAAAGCAGGTATAAGATAAACAAAAGTAGGGATAGTTTGCATCATATCCAATACAGGTCTTAGCACATTGTAAAGCAGTTTCTTTTTTGCAGACCAAATACCGAGTGGAGTACCAAATAAAATACAAGTTAGAGTAGAGACTAAAACCAGAGCCAGTGTTTCCATAGCTTCTTGCCAGTAACCTTGATTGTAGATTAGTAGTAAGCAACTAGCAGATAAAATCATCATTTTGACATTTTTATGTACTAGATAAAAAATAGCCATCACTATCAAGGTTAATAAGTACGGATGGGGTAAATTGAGTAAATAAACAAAACTCAAAATTACCCTTTCTGTACTGATAGAAAAAGCGTCAAAAAGCCACCCAACATTGTTATTCAAAAAATCTATTAAGATAGAACACCATTTGCCGAGTGGCAATTTATACTGCATAAAAAACTATTTTTTTGCAATATAATTTTTAACAGCTTTCAAACCATTGTGTCCTTTCAAAGTTTTTACACCTTTGAGCCATTTATTTAAAATAACACTATTAGCTTTTAAATACTCTGTAGCTGCTACTTCAGGATCTTTTTTTTCATTTAAAATCTTATCCATTACTACGCCTTCTATATCTAGAGTAAAGACAAGATTTTTTAGTAATCTGCCTACATTTGGACATTTTTTAGTATAACCAGCAGAAACATTGGTGTGCACAGTAGCGGCACCAAAATCTGCTCCAAAGTAATCATCGCCATCTAACAGATAAGTAATATTGTGTTTTACATTCATAGGATGAGGTGCCCATGCTAGAAAGACAATATCTTTTTTTCGTTTAGAAAACCTACTAACCTGCGCTAGCATACCTTGTTCACTAGATTCTACTACTTTAAATCCCTTTAGACCAAAGCTATTCTTTTTAATTATATCTAAGATAATACGATTTCCATCATTACCTGGTTCAATCCCATAAATACTGCCTTTTAAGCCTTTTTTAAACTTAGCAATATCTTTAAAAGAATTTAAACCTTTTTTGGAGGTGTAGTCTAAAGTCGCTAGAGTGTATTTTGCTCCTTTGAGGTTTGTTTGGATACTTTCTACTTGTTTTTTCTTCAAATAGGGTCTAATATCGTTTTCCATAGTTGGCATCCAGTTACCTAGGAAGACATCAATGTCTTTATTAGCTAACGAAGTGTAAGTAACAGGCACAGATAACACTTTAACATCTACTTTGTAGTCTAAACCTTTTAAAACTACACTTGCTAAAGCTGTAGTAGAGGTAATATCAGACCAACCAACATCCGAAAACCTTACTTTGCTACAACTTTGTGCATAAAGCAAGGAAGTTTGACTCGCTAAAAATAAAGCGAGTAAAACCTTAATTATGTTTTTTTTCATTTTTTTTCATTTTTTAGGTTATAAAAACTACCATAATGAACCAGCAGAAATAGTCAAATCTTGCATAGTTACACCTATGGCTTTGTCTCGACATAAAAATAATGCCATTTCGGCAATTTCTTCTGGTTCAATTAAACGTTTCTGAGGATTATCTGCTTTGGCTGCGTCAATGTATTCTTGCCCTTTGCGGTTTTCTTGTTTTTCTGCTATATCAGTCATCCAATCCCTGCCAAAGTTTGTATTAGTCCAACCAGGGCTAATGGAATTGCAAGTAATATTATGTCTAGCTCCTTCCAAAGCTATACAGCGTGAAAGTCCAACAACCCCAGCTTTTGAAGCACAATAAACTCCTGAAGTTTCTGCTCCAACAGAAGCAGCTGTAGAAGCAATGTTGATTATCCTCCCCCATTTTTGTTGTATCATAATAGGTAAAATTCTTTTGATGGTGCGGTAACAACCATTTAAATTCACATCTATAACTTTATTCCAAAGTGCATCACTGTGTCCCACAATGGTAGATTCAGCAGTAATTCCTGCTGCGTTAACTAAAATATGTATATTACTAAATTGTTGTTTAGTAGCTTCGCAAAATCGCTCTACAGAATTATTACTAGTTACATCTAAATTCATAGCCAAACATTTCACTCCTAAATTCTCAATAGATTTTTGGACTTCATTTTTTTCTTGCTCTCCTGGTAAATAAGAAACCTCACCCTCTGTTTTTACTGCTTGGGTATTCATCAAAGAACCAATAACCACATTTGCGCCAGCGCCAGCTAATTTAGTAGCTATAGCCTTACCCATACCAGAAAAACCACCTGTCACTAAAGCAATTTTACCTTTTAAAAATTGTTCATTCATATTTTTTTTTAGAATATAGTTATAATTTGTTTAGCTGTTATTAACATAATAAATCGCTTTTAAAAACTCTGTTATTTACCATTAGGTATAGCATCTACTAAATTTGTATTTATTGTTTGCTTTATTTTGTTTATTCAGTTTCAACAAGATTAGTTCGTATTGTATTACAAAATTGTTATAATGCAATACAATTTTTTTTTAAATTAAATTTTATTATTTATACTTTATATATTTTCTATATAAAAGATATAAAAAAATTGTTATTTATTTCTAATTTCTAATTTTTATGTGGTACAATGATTTTGAGTTTTGTGTAGGGTGCTTAACCTATTGCTTTAAAATACTTAATTTTTGCGTTGAAGTTGATTGATTAAAATTTACTAAGTTATAGACAACAAAAGAATAGCTCAAATAAATATAAATCAAATAAATCCAATGGAAACAAAAAAATTATTTATTCACGGAGAATATCAAAATTCTTGTGATCAAAATACCTTTACTACTACTAACCCTGCAACAGGACAAGTAATTTGCAATATACAAGAAGCAAACGAGAAAGATGTGAATTTAGCAGTAGAATCTGCTAAAAAAGGTTTTACTGTTTGGTCTAAAATGACAGGAACAGAAAGATCATCTATTTTAAAAAAAGCAGCAAGTTTGCTACGAGAAGAAAATCAAGAAATTGCAAAATTAGAGGTTTTAGACACAGGAAAACCTATTCAAGAAGCAGATGTAGTTGATGTGTTTTCTGGAGCTGATGCTATAGATTATTTTGCAGGAATTGCCCCCACAATTCATGGAGAACATTTTAATTTAGACTCTTCGTTTGTCTATACTAGGAGAGAGCCTCTTGGAATTTGTGCTGGGATTGGCGCCTGGAATTATCCTCTTCAAATTGCTTGTTGGAAATCTGCTCCAGCACTAGCTTGTGGCAATGTTATGATTTTTAAACCATCAGAACTTACTCCGCTTACTACCTATAAATTGGCAGAAATTTACATTAGAGCTGGTGTACCTAAAGGAGTTTTTAATATAGTGCAAGGAGGAGAGAGCACAGGCAAATTACTGACAAAACATGCTGAGATTAGAAAAATATCTTTCACAGGTGAAGTTGAAACAGGTAAGAAAATTTTTGCAGATGTAGCTGACACTATGAAACATATCACAATGGAATTAGGCGGTAAATCTCCCTTGATTATTTTTAATGATGCAGATTTAGATAATGCTGTATCTGGTGCTATGATGGCAAATTTTTATACACAAGGTGAAGTTTGCTCTAATGCTACGCGTGTTTTTGTAGCAAAATCTATCAAAGAAAAATTCTTGCAATCTTTACTAGCGCGAACTAGCAGAATGTTGATTGGTGATCCTACAGACCCTAAAACACAAGTAGGTGCTTTGATTTCTGAGGAGCATTTAACAAAGGTTTTATCTTATATTGAAAGAGGTAAAAAAGAAGGAGCAACATTATTGATAGGTGGTAATAGAGTCTTTCCTCAAAATTGCGAAAAAGGTTTTTTTATAGAACCTACAGTTTTTTCTGATTGCCAAGATAATTTTGTAATTGTACGAGAAGAAATTTTTGGTCCAGTGATGTCGGTTTTAGAATTTGATGATGACGACGAAAAATCAGTAATTCAAAGAGCAAATAATACTCCTTATGGTTTATCTTCTGGTGTTTTTACCAAAGATATTCAAAGAGCTCATCGTGTTGCTGCCGAATTAGAGGCAGGTCTTTGTTGGATTAACAATTATAATTTAACACCTATTGAAATGCCTTTTGGAGGCACTAAGCACTCTGGTATAGGTAGAGAAAATTCGTTGGCGGCTATCCAACATTATACACAATTAAAAAGCGTATATGTAGAAATGGGGAATGTGGATTGTCCTTATCAATAAATTGTTAACAAATTCGCTAAAAATCAAAGCAATAAGAAGAAAATTTTATAGCTTAGAACTTTTGAGTACACAAAGTTATTCTCAATCTTTGTGTGTTTGTCGAGACAAATATTTTGGCGTTTTAAACTTCACAAAACCTTAAAAATATAGATATAGCGATAGACTAACTTGATTAAAAATCCAATAAAAGATGTATCTTTCACAAATACGAATTTCTGGTTTTAAATCATTCTTAGAAAATACAAATATACTATTAGTAAAAAATCAAATTACTGTGATCGTTGGTCCTAACGGTTGTGGTAAAAGCAATGTTTTTGATGCTGTACGCTGGGCTATAGGTGAGGGAGGCAGTAAGTTACGGGTAGCTATAAATGATAATGTCATCTTTTCTGGTAGTGAAAATTCTGCGGCAGTTAATCTTTCTCAAGTGCATTTGCATTTTATCAACGATGATCAAATAGATATTGCTAGATACGGTAAAATGCACGAGTTTCAAATCTCTCGTAAATTTTTTCGTAATGGTAATAATCAGTACTATATTAACCAATCTCCTTGCAGGTTGCTAGATGTAAAAACGCTTTTAATGGAACTTGGCGTGAGTTATTCTGGTTATTCTTTTATAGAGCAAGGCAATGTTACCCAAATTATACAAAGTAAACCAGAGGAGAAAAGACAGATCATAGAGGAGGCAGCAGGTTTGATGAAGTTTAAAACACTTAAAAAAGATTCAGAGAATAAATTAAATAATGCAGAAAATAATTTAAATAGGATAGCAGATAGAGTATTAGAGTTTAGAGTGCAATACGATAAACTATCCAAGCAAGCTGAACTAGTAGATGATTATTTAAAAATCAAAGGAAGAATAGAATTTTTAAGAAAAATGAGTCTTGCTACTCAGTGGCAAAATATTAACCAAAAATTAAAAATAGCCATCAAGGAGAATAGTAAGCACTCAATAAGTTTAAACGAAGACAAATTAATAAAAACAGAAAATGATCTGGTATCTTTAGAAAACAAACTTTTACTCAAAGAACAAACATATACTAAGCTCCAGCATAATTACCAAACTATTACTCAAGAATTACAAAAAATAACAAGCAAATGGCAAGTAGATAATCAATTATTTACTAACACTAACTCTTGGATTGCTAAATCTGAAGAAGAAAAATATTTTTTACAACAAAAAATTAAAGAAAAAAAACAAGAGCTATCAAATATCAAGAATAAAAAATTACCAAAATTTATAGATAATTCTAAGCTACAAGAATCTCAAAAACAAGTAGCAATACTAGAACAACAATATCAAGATTTTCTTTATAACAAAGAGCAGTTAAGCAACAAAGAGCAAAAAATTTCTCTAAAACTAACAGCTCAACAAAGTTTGGTGAACTTTCAGAGCCAAAAAATTCAAACTCCAACAACAACTACAGATTTAAAGAATTTGAGACAAGAAGTTGTGAATCAGTGGTTAGAGCAAAAAACAAGCAAAAAAAAATATTTATTACAACAATCTGCAAGTATAGAGAGTGAGTCTAGTCTCTTAGAGTTAGAAACTACTTATCAAGAATTACAAGAAACTCAAAAGATAATCCAAAAAAAATACAATCAGTTACAAAATTGTATAACTCAGACAAAACAAGCATTAACTTACCAAAGTCATAGCTTAGAATTAGCAAGCCCATTAAAAAATTTTGATGCTTTAAAAAATAATGGGTTCATAGGGTTTTTTAGCCAATTATTTAGTATTAGAAAAGAAGCACCGCGTTCAGCGTTTCATTTTTTTGATAATTTTTTGCATATTGCAGTATTTGCTTCTAAAAATAATCTACAAGCGATTACAAAGTCGTTGGAGCAAATATCTGTATCTAGTTTGGATTTGCTGTTCTTAGATGAGCTAACAGAAGACTTTGCTCCCAATAATTCTCTAGCAAAAGAAATAATTTTTACAACAGATTTAACCCTAGGGCAAGAAAAAAAATTACATTGTTTTTTTGCTCTACTAGAAAATACTACAGAATTACCACAAAAAACGAATAAGATTTTTTATTCAAAAGAAATATCTTCTGTTTTTCCTTACTTGTTAAAATACCAACAGGTATCTCAGGCTACTTTGTCTGAGCAATATACACAACGCCGCATCAAACTACAACAGCTAGAAAAAACTTTATCAGCAGCAAAGATAGATTTATCAACAATCGAACTTACCAAAGAGCGTACAGCTACGCAGCTCATAGATTGTAAAAATCAAATTTTACACCATAGAGCAAAAAAAACACAACAAACACAAAAAACTTCTGTTTTACAAGATAATTATTGGAAAATACAAATAACTTGCAATCAAAAAAAAAAGGAGTTGCAACAGATCAGAAATATCCAAAAAGAACGAGCAATAGTTGAAAGAGATTTAAATAAAGCTCAAAAAATAATTACACAACTCACAGTAAATAAAAAACAAATTTTGGCAGAAACCGCTATTATTTATCAAAAACAAGATAGTTTGCAGGTAAAGTTAAATCAAAAACGAGCAAAACAGCAAGCTCAAGAAAAAGAATTGGATAGCTATGCACTACAAGAAAATTTTATCAAAGAAACAGCTCTTCGTATTCAAAACGAGTTAGATTATAGTCAAGATTTACTCCACAAAAAACAACAGCAGATAACAGATTGGCAACAAACCACACAAAATATAACAGAATTAGCAAAATTACAACAAAACATTCTAGTCAAAAAAAAATACAAAGCAGAACAATTGGAATTACTAGAAAATACAAAAAAAGCTCTGTTGCAATTCCAGGTAACGAAAAAAGAATTGCAACAAAAACAAGAAATATTAAGGCAAACAATCAGTGAGAATAAAAAAAATTATTACGAAAGCGAACTTAATATTAGTATGCTCTCCGAAAGACAAAAAAATTTTGCAGAGCAATTACACGATAATTACACTACTACAGCAGCAGAAGTTTTGCGTTATTTTCAAAGCGAAGAGTTTCAAATTAAAACCGCTAAAGAAGAGCTACAACAACTCCAAAAAAAAATGCCCTTGTTTGTTAACATCAATTTAGGTGCTAAAGAAGAATATGCCAAGCTCAAACAAAAGTTAGAATTTTATACTCAGCAAAAACAAGATTTAGATCAGAGCCTTTTTGCTTTGAGGGAATCTATCTCAACAATTGAGCAAAACAGTAAGGATTCTTTTTATCGTACTTTTAAACAAATTGATCAAGCTTTTCAAAGGTTATTTGCAATAGTTTTTGGTGGTGGTAGCGCAGCTTTGATTTTAGATAATAAAACAGATTTATTAAATACTGGTGTAGAGATTTTTGTTCAACCTTTAGGAAAAAAGATGCAGAATCTAACTTTACTAAGTAGTGGAGAAAAAAGTTTGGTAGGCTTAGTCTTTGTCTTCGCAGTTTTACAGGTTAATCCTAGTATTTTTTGTTTTTTAGACGAAGTAGATGCGGCTCTAGATACTGTCAATGTAGAGCGTATTATTGCAATAATTAAGGAAATAGCAAAATCTAATCAAATTATTATGATTACACACAACCAAAAAACTATCCTTGTAGGAGATGTAGTTTTGGGAGTAACTATGCTCAATGAAGGTATTTCGCGTATTTTTTCGGTAGATCTTACAGAGCAAAAAAACAAGTGTTTATAGATTGATAATTGGTATTTTTATAAAATTACAATGAAACAATTATGTTTGGCACTAGCTTTATTGTTACTCGGTTCTTGTGCTACACAACAAATCAAGAAAAACGAAAATTATTACAACAAATTCTTTTGTCATAAATTAAAAGGAAAAACCGAAAGCAAGCATTATTATAATTATGCTAATTACAGAAGCTATATTCTAATAGATTGTGAAACAAAAAGCAGAGTTTATGAAGGGGGCTTAGACAAAAGAAGTAGTTTAGATAGCGTACAACAAGCTGTTTTTGCTGCTTTTTTGACTAACAAAGAAGCTGTAGTAGTTATTTATGACACAGATGGTAAATTAGGCAAATACGAGCACAGAATTAAAACAGTAGCACAAAATTTAGGTATTAGATTTGTATCTTACCCTGTGCAAAAATAATACTATTATCAAGTAATAAAATTCTAAAGTCGTCTAGCTCTTAGTTGAGAAAATTTTTGATAGAAATTTTTTGTTATTGCTTGTGATTCTTGAGCATTGATTTTTACAAAACGAATTTGTTGTTTGACTCTAAGTTGAGCTAATAAAAAACTATCTAAAGTACAAATATAACCTATTTTAGGGTAGCCTCCTATAGTTTGGCAATCTTTCATTAAAATAATAGGTATGCCTGAGGTTTGTACTTGTATAGTACCAAAGGTTAATCCCGCAGACAAAACACTAGTTTTTTTTGGATATATTTTTTCTCCTGCTAAACGTATACCTGCTCTATCTGATTCTAAACTGATGGTGTATACACTATTTAAGAATTTTTCTACACATTTAGTTAAAAAAAATTCTTGTGTCTTTGGGTAAAAAACAACACGAATAGCAACTGGTTGTTCATTTTTTTTTTGCCAATAATCTAGTAGATATTTAGTTGGAAAAAATCCAGAATTTTTCGCTACACTTCGTTTGTAGAATAAAGTTTGTTTAGTTAATTTTTTACCAAAATTAGCGCCTATTCCAAGTTTAAAATTGGTAGCGTAACTACCACAAAATTTTTCTATTTGAAACCCACCTTCTACTGTAAGGTAGTTTAAGTTTCCGTTGATTACTTCTTTGATTTCAATAATATCTCCTTTTTTTGCAGCAAACCGTGACCACATAGGTATTCTTTTTTCATTTTTAGTTACAATCGCTTGAGCTCCTGTAATTGCAAAATTGGTTGTCTCTTGCACTTGTGCTACAAAATTACCCAATAAAATTTCTATAGAATTTGTAATTTGAGAGTGCTCTAGTAAATAATTGCCAACAAGGTAAGAAACTTCATCTAAAGCTCCAGATATACCTAAACCAATATTGTGATATCCTAACCTTCCTTGATCTTGTACTAAACTACGGAAACCACTTTTGATTATTTTTAGTGCCATTATTTATTCTTTTATTATTTTTCCTCCGAGATTTAAAAATTTTTCTTTAGAAATAATTTTAAATCGTACCAGATCTCCCATTTGTAGTAAGCAAGGATGTTTATTTGTCCAATGCAGCATTGGTAAAAAGGTTTTACCAATAATATTCCAACCGCCAGCTCCATTACTGGGGTATACCGCACTTTGTGTATTAGCAATAGCTACAGAGCCTTGAGGAACATTCATTCTAGCATTTTGTTTTCTTGGTAGGTGTAAATTTTTTTCCAGGTATCCTAAGTAAGCAAATCCTGGTCGAAACCCTACCGCTAGTACTTTGTAAGTAGTGCTACTATGTATTTTAATAATGTTATCAACGGATATTTTTTTTTGCTTAGATATTGTTACTAAATCCCAACCTACTTCTACTCCGTAATAAACTGGGATATTGATAATTTTGTTATTTTTAATGATACTTGTAGAGAGGTTGTGATATTCCCTCTCCCAGAGCATCTCAATTTTTTTTATTAGTTCTTCATGACAAATAGATAGTAAGTCATACAAAACAAGTAAATCATCGTAGGCTGGTATAAAATCTAAAATATAACTTTGAAGTTTTATTGCTAGTAACTGCTGAAAACTAGGTAGTTTATTGCCTAAGCCTTGCAAGAATAAGCTGTTATCACTAGCAGGGTAAATTACTATTTTTTCCATTTTTTAAGAATTTTAATAGCTACCAAGCTAGCTGGATTATCGCCATGAAAGCAGATAGTTTGTGCTGAGAGTTTTTCTTTTTTTCCTAGTTCGTTGAGTATAATATTTTTTTCTCTTAGTAAATCTACCCTTTTGATAATTTCGGAACTTTCTTTTATGAGCGCTCCTTTTTCTTTTCTATTTTTTAGACAACCTTTGTCATATTCCCTATCAGCAAAGGATTCAAAAAGTAGTTTCAAACCATATTTTTTAGCAATTTTTATATATTTTGCATTATTTTTGGTAGCAAAAAAAATCCATAAAAGCTGCTGATTGTATTCTGCAATTGTTTCTGCAATGGCTTCTAGGACTTCTGGAATTTTTGTAATATCGTTGTATAACGCACCGTGTGGTTTCACAAAAGCAAGAGGAAGATTGTTTATTTTACAAATTTTATCTATAGTTTGTAGCTGTATAAGTAATTGCACTCTAAGAGTTGCCTTATCTATAAAAATGCTTTTCCTGCCAAAATTTTTTCTATCCTGATAGCTTAAATGGGCTGAGATTTTTACTAGATATTTTTTTGCTAACAGCACCATTTGAGTTATACTTGTTTCATCTCCTGCGTGGTAACCGCAAGCTATATTAGCAATATCTAAAAAAGGCATAAATTCCTTATCTTGAGGAGTTTCTCCTACATCTGCGCTAATGAACATAATGGATGATCTTTTTGGAATGCTTGATATTCTCTTTGATATTCTTCACGAATTTTTTGCTGAAAGAAACTTGGATTTTGTGTTTTTGCTAGAGCTAAAGGCAGGATATTTTGTGCTTTTGTTAAAAAATATGATGCTAATTTTATATTTTTTAGAACTTTTGATAATTCTTCACCTTTAGTATTTAACTGCTCTCTATCTAATAGACCTAGCACCAAAGGAGTTGCTATTTGTATTTTATGTAATTTTTGAGCAAATCTGATTAGCGATCCACCTGTAGTGGATACATCTTCTAGTAAGATTAATTTTTGAGGTTGATTTCCATTCACCCAGTATTTATCGCTCGGATTACCATGTTGTTTAACTTGAGTACGAAAATAAAAAATTTTATCTAAAAATTTACCTTTTTTAACTAGTTGTTTTTGTACCTCAAACCCTAGCAAGCTAGCACCTTCTGGGACGCCTAAAACTCCATCTACTGAAGGCAAAGCAATTTCTAGTAAAAAATCTGCGATTATTTGAGCAAATTTTTCTAACTTTTTATAATTTTGTGATATTTTACGAAAATTAGCATACCAATAAGATTGTTTACCAGATTTTAACACAATAGGTGGGTCAATAAAGCAAATTATTTCTTGCTCTAGTAAAAAAGTATGGAATGTACTTTTAGAAAAAGACATTTAATTTTTGTATTGGTTGATTTGTGTTTGATAAAATTTTGCTGCTTGTTTTTGTCTGCCTTTTATTTTTTTATCAGAAAAATCTCTGTCTTGAGCAAAGATCAAACTACGAGATATACTAATTAAGCATCGGCGAAAATCAATACCCCAAGAATGCAAATTTTTAATACTTCCTAATTGACTACCTACACCGGGAATTAGGTATAAAATATTTTTATTTTTTGTTAATTTAAGAAAATTATTTACTATTGAGCTATTTTCTGAATAGGTAGCGCCTATCACAAAACCATCTACTTTAGAATGTAGGGCTTCTAAGATTCTGTATTCGTAAAGTTTGGTTCCTTGTTGATTTTGAAAGTGCAATTCTTTTTGAAATTCTGGATTGCTCATTAACCCCATAGTAAAAATAGCGAGGTTTTGTTTATGCGAGGAAGCAACCATTGTTGCAATATTCGCTGCAAAAGGAGCAACAGTGATAGCATCTACTCCAAGTTTTTTGGCATAAAAAATCCACGCATCATTGCTAGCTGCTATATCTGAATATTTACCATCTAAAATCACTAACAATTCTTTTTGATTACAATACTTGACTAATTCTAGCAAATTTTTTCCATCTTGTTCATCTTGCCAGTAGCCTAGGTTAATTTTTGCGCCAACGCAAAACTCACTAACATTTTTGATAAAATCTATGCTAAAATCTAGTTTACTCTGAGAGGAAGGATAAACTTGTCCTTGCTCCATCTCAGTAGTGATTGTATCAATCCCAGCAACTAGCAAAGAATTCTTTTGTATTGCTAGTTCTTGAAATTTTTGGCAAAATTTTGCTAAATTCTTCTCTAAGTTGTTATTTGTGCTCATTCTAAGTAGGTAAAAAACAAAAACGCCAATAAATTAGCGCTGAGTAAAATATTGCTTGAGCTAAATTATTTATTGACAAGTCTCACAAGAGGAATCGTTTATAGCATCATAGCTAGTGACGCTGATAGATTGATCTTGTTCTATTTTTTGAATATTGACGTTTTTTTCAATTTGAGATGCGCTCAAACTTCTCAAGTAATAGGTAGTTTTTAAACCCATTTGCCAAGCAGCTTGATAGGTATCACTTAAGATTTGACCACTGGCACTAGAGGTAAAAATATTAAGAGATTGACTCTGATCTATCCATTTTGACCGCACAGCAGCAGATTTTAGTAACCACATAGTATCAATTTCAAATACCTCTTGATATTTATTGCGAATATCTGCTGGAATTTCTGTAATTTGAGCTAAAGAACCATCATAATATTTGATTTTATCTAAAATATCTTTTGTCCATAAATTTTTCTTTTTTAATTCTTCTACTAGATAGTGATTGATGACAATGAAAGAGCCATCAGTGTTTTCCTTTGTATAAATATTACGAAAAATAGGCTCAATACAAGGAACAGTTCCAGTAATATTTGAAATAGTAGCTGTAGGAGCAATAGCTAGGCAATTAGAATTTCTAATCCCGTATTTTTTAATCTTCGCTTTTAAAGAATCCCAGTCCATAGTACAAGAATCGTTATAATTTTTTAAACCTCCTCTAATTTTGGATAATAATTTATATGTGTCTAAAGGTAGCAATCCTTGATCCCATTTAGAGCCGTCAAAACTAGCGTATCTTCCTTTTTCTTTTGCTAACATACAAGATGCTTCAATAGCGTAAAAAGCAATTTTTTCCATTAGGTTATCTGCAAGTTGTACTTGCTCGTCGCAAGCAAAAGGAATATTCATTTGGAAAAGTAAATCTTGATACCCCATTACTCCAAGACCTACAGGTCTATGTTTAGTATTAGAGTTTTTCGTTTCTTTTGTTGGATAATAATTAATATCAATTACATTATCTAACATACGTATAGCTTGAGTTATAGTATTTTGTAGTTTTGCTTCGTCTATTCTACCTTTTTTCATCACTCTAGATAAGTTTAATGACCCAAGATTACAAACGGCTGTTTCTTCTTTTGAGTTATTTAAAGTTATTTCCGTACAAAGATTTGAGTTGTGAATAACACCTACGTGGCTTTGAGGATTTCTAATATTACAAGGGTCTTTAAAGGTTATCCAAGGATGACCTGTTTCAAAAAGCATAGTAATAATTTTTTTCCATAAAAATTGTGCAGGTATTTTTTGTGCGGAAACAATATTGCTGTTTTCATATTCTACATATTTTTTTTCAAATTCTTCTCCGTATAGCTCGTGTAAATTTACTACATCAATAGGAGAAAATAATGTCCATTCTTCTTTGTTGGCTAGTCGTTTCATAAAAAGATCGGGAACCCAAATCGCAGTATGTATGTCGTGTAATCGTCTTCGATCATCTCCTGTATTTTTTTTGGATTCTAAAAATTCTTCTATATCCAAGTGCCATAGCTCTAAATAAGCACACATAGCACCTTTTCTTTTTCCTCCTTGATTAACTGCAATGGCTATATCATTAAATATTTTTAGAAAAGGGATGATACCCTGACTATTTCCATTAGTGCCTTTGATGCGAGAGCCTAAAGCGCGAACATTAGTCCAATCTGTACCTATACCACCTGCGAATTTGGAAAGCATAGCATTGTCTGAGTAGCTCTTAAAAATATCTTTTAGCGAATCTGCTACGCTATTCAAAAAACAAGATGAAAGTTGAGAATGAGTAGTGCCTGAGTTAAAGAGGGTTGGAGTAGAGGAAACATAGTCCATTTGAGATAGAGTATTGTAAAAATCGATTGCGTATTTTGTACGATTATGTTTTTCGTTTACTGCTAAACCCATAGCTATTCTCATCCAAAAATATTGAGGTAACTCAAAAATTTCTTTTTTTTGATCTGTTGTTCGCAATAAATATCTCTCGTGTACGGTTTGAATCCCTCTATATTGGAAAAGTAAATCTCTGTTTATTTGCAGAGTGTTTTGTATAGTAGGTATATCAAAATCCATAAGTTCTTTTTGTAAAGAACCATTTTTTATTCCTAGTTGTAGATAATTAACAAAAGATGTTTGATATTGTTTTTTTAATTTAGCATGACCTTCTTTTAATGAAATTTTGATAACTTGAAGATAAATTTTGTCTAAAACCAATCTAGCAGCAAAATAAGAGTAGTCAATGCTAAGTTCTATTTTAGCCCTAGCAGCATTTATGAGTGCTGTTTTTAATTCTTTAAAATGAATACCATTGTATAAATTAGAACAAGCACTTAAGAATAATTTTTCACAATCTACTTCTTTTAAATTTTTAGAGAGCTGCTCTATCTCTTGCAACATTTTATTATTATCAAAAGCTACCACAGAGCCATCTGCTAAAGTAATATTTGCTTTGTGTTTGTTGATTTTTGCTAATATTTTAGCTCTCCGCTTCTCTCTTTCTTTTGTTCTTTCAGAACGATATATAATGTAGGCTTTTGCTGTTTTTTGATAATTATTTGCTATTAAAACACTCTCAACAATATCTTGTATGTTTTCTACACTGACAGATTGACTAGAAAACTTATTTTTAATATTGGCTAAAACTATTTTTGTGAGTTCTTCGGCTAAAGCATAGTCTTTATAGCCTACAGACTTTGATGCTAGAAAAATTGCATTGGTAATCCTAGCTTGATCAAATGGTACAACTTCACCATTGCGCTTTGTTATATAATAATGAGCATTTATCATTTTTATACAGGAAGTACAAAAATCAGCAGTTGGCACTTGCTTCTCATATTCAAAATTCTAGGTTGACTTCTAGCTAGTAATAACCCATTTTTAGACCTATTACTCAGAAAAAATTGTAGTGGAGGTTAAATAAGTTGTCAAATATTATTTGAGCTTTTGAGAATTATTATTTTATTTATGAAGATCATTCAAATACTCGCTTCTCAGGGCTAAAAACAAAAAAATCAGCTTGGTATTCTTCTCTTAGAGGTAAGGCAACGAAGTAATTTTTGAATATTCTAGGATATTTTTTTATTAGTTTGTACGCTATTTGTGTGGCATCTTTTTTATTTTGGAAAAAACCTATTCTTAGTCTAAAATAATAGTTGCTCTCAAAATCTGAAGCATTTTTTATTTTATTGGGTGTTTTATAGATATATGCATAATAGTTCTCATCTATTAAAATTTTTGCAATTTCTTTTAGGCGAGATAAATTTATTTCTCTGACAGCCATAAGTTGCAGGCTATATTTATGTTTTTGTCTGTCAATGGGTATAGTTTTAAAAGTTTCCTTATTTACAGTTTGTTCTGCTACAGCAGACAAGTCCTCGGTATTGCTTACGACTTGATTATCTTTTGTAGTAGATAAATCAATAGTATTTTTTTCTACTCGTTCTACTCGTTCATCTTGTGTATCTTGCTTTGCTATTTCTTCTTGCTTATCTTGCTCTTTTTCTTTGCTAGACCAACTAAACAGTTTTTTTGCAGAAAAGTACTTTAATATTTTTTCTATATTAGAAGGTGAACTTTCTACGGTTTGCTCTTTTGATAAAGAAACAGATGGTGAGGCGTTGTTGACAATGTGGTAGAATTCAAATACTAGAGCACTGAGAAAGACAATCAAAAATAAGCCTGTTAAAATGATAGGCAATTTTTTATTTTTTTTTCTGATAATCTTTCTAACATCTTCATTAGCTACCTTAGCATGTTCATCGTATTTTTTAATCTGCATAACAATATTTAAGAAAGATTTTAAGCTTATATTTCATCTGGTAATTAAGTACAATATACAAAAATTATGCCAGCAACCAAATCAAACGAAGATATTAGTGTTGCCTACAAGCACAATTTAATATAACACTGTAAAATCAAGCAAATCAAGTTATTTATATTATTTTTTGTATAAAAAAATTTTTAATAAAAAAAACAGTTTTTAGAACTAATTTTTAATGGACGAAAAATTTGATATTTTTGATATAGATAAGCACAAAAAGCAATCATAGCTCCATTGTCTGTGCAATACTCTGTTTTTGGAGTAAAAAAATTTATACTTCTTTTTTTACAAACCTCTTGAAAAGATTGTTTGATGAATTGATTATTTGCTACCCCTCCTGCAATGGCAAAACTTTGAAAAGAATATTTTTTTGTAATTTTTTGAAAATTCCATAATAAAGATTCAAAAGCTATTTTTTGAAAACTAGCTGCCAACTGTAGAATAGTATTTTTTTTTTTGTGTTCTTTTTGTAAAAAACTTTTTAAGTCAATTAATTTTTGTTTTTCTCGATTTATTCCTAGTTGTACGGCGAGTCTTTTTGTTGCTGTTTTTAGCCCTGAGTAACTAAAATTATAATCTTGTCTATTTTTTAGAGGAATAGGTAAATCTTGTAATTTACCTTTCCAGAGTTTGGCTAAGTTTTCTATACTAGGTCCTCCTGGGTACTCAAAACCCAAGATTTTCGCTACCTTATCAAAAGCCTCTCCTAAAGCATCATCTTCAGTAGCACCTAGCACTTGATAAACACCTACTTCTTTAACTATCACAGCAATGCTATGTCCTCCAGAAAGTAAAAAACAAAGATAAGGGCATTGAAGTCGGTTATTTTCTATCATAGGAGAGAGAACATGCGCTTCTAGGTGATCTACTCCCAATATTTTCTTATTACAACTCCAAGCTAAAGAGCGCATAAAATTCACACCTACCAACAAAGATCCAATTAAACCAGGATTAGTACTAACGGCAAAACAAGAAATCTTAGATAGAGAAATTTGTTTTTCTTGAAATAATTGTTGGGCTAAAATAGGCAAAGCTTTCAAATGACCTCTACTTGCTATCTCAGGGACTACGCCACCAAATTGTCCGTGTAGTTTGTCTTGAGAATAAGTTTTATGCCACACTATACTTTTTGTTTGGGTGTCAAAAACTCCAAGACTGCTATCATCACAAGTACTTTCTAAACCTAAAATATAACTCATGTATTTAAAAATTTTTTACCAACATTCTAATTAGCATATATTTGTAGTCTGCTATTTAAAAACTATTTTTCTATAAAAATACTAGTTTGAAGTTTAGTAAGAATTTTTGCAACTCAACTATTGAGCTTGTTTAGTTAAGTTTGTTTTGTCTTTCGTATCTCTTAGCAAAATTATAATTACTAGATAGTTAAAACATGTAGTCAAAAATTTTTGACGATCTAACTAGAAATTCTCCTTGCTTTATGCCAAAAAAATATAGTATTTTCTATCAATGTAACCGCATTATTTGTTTATATCTTTATAAATATCAAGATCAAAGCAAGATATCCATACAGAATAAGTATTGCAATAAAACATTGTACCAAAGACGGTGTGTTTTAATATGTTTAGATAATTAATGATAAAAAAAAATATAAATCAAATATTACTTAACTGGTCTGTATCTCAGGTAAATTTAGAATTTGTGATTGCAGATAACGAGGCATTAGTAACTAGTCATTTAATTTGTAAAAAAATAAATAAAAATGCTCTAGACATGGAGTTGTTAGGTAAAAACATAGATTTACTAGAAATTTGTGTTGATGGTCAAAAAATTGATTATCAGAATTACAAAATAAATATCAACCAGCTTGTTATTAAAAATTTAACTAAAAACAGTTATGTCATAACTATCAAAAGCAAAATATCTTTGATCAGCACTAGAAAAACCGGGCTTTTTTTAGCAGATAAAAAAATCTTTACTATTAATGACAAAGATAGTTTTTACAGAATAACATATTTTTTTGATGATAATGATGCTCATGTTAGATTTTCTTGCAAAATTACAGCCGCTAAAGATAAATTTCCACACCTACTATCAGATGGAGAGGTAGTAGATAAAGGAGAAAATAAAAATACACATTGGGTTTTATGGCAAAGTTCTTGTCTTAGAGCTCCTCATCAGTTTTCTCTAGTTGCAGGAAACTTTGCGGTCGTAAAAACAAAATTAACGCTAGGCTCTAAGGATGTGGAAGTCGTTTTTTATGTTCCAGAAATCTACAAGGATCATTGTAATTATGCACTAAATTGCATCAGTAAAATACTGCAGTTTGATTATGGTCTTCTACAAACTACTTATTATCCCCCTAGCTATCAAATAGTTGCGCTCAAAAATTATAAAGAAAGAATTATGGAGGGCAAGGAGCTTAATATCTTTGATATAACTTCTATTGCATCTTCTACTAGCACTACTACTGATTTGGAATATGTAGAGATTGATAAAAAATTAGCAAAGAAATTTTTTTATATTTGTTATAGAGAAAAATCTATCAAACAAAATTGGTTTTACTACGCTTTTTGTCAAAGTTTTAGCGTTTTACGTTTACAAGAATATCTTTTTCACAAATACGGAAAAAGTTTTCAAGAAATTGAGTATGCCAAAGAATATCTAAAACTACTCCATGCCAATGGAGGCGAATCTTTAGCTCCTATTCAATTTTTTGATAACTCCTATGATTATTCTCAAAATTACCATAGAATGGTAAAAATTTTACAAATGTTATCACTCAGTTTTGATAAAGGGATATTTTTTGCGACCCTAGGAGAATATTTAAATCAATGTAAAAAAAAAGAAGCCGTATTAGAAAATTTTATAAGTTTTATACAATCTGCTGGTAGAAAAAAGTTAAAAAATTTTCATATTTGGTTTATAGAAAAGCAAATACCACAAATTACAGTGCTAGATTATTATAATGAATCACAAAAAACTTATAAAATATTTTTCTTTCAAGTAGATCAAAATAAAATCACTAAAAGTGGGTCAGAATACTGGAAGCAGTTTTTACAGAACAATAAAGACAAAAATAGCTATAAATTTACTACTAGTATAGAAGATCTTAAAACAGAAAAATTAGAATTCCACAAAATTATTGCAAAACTACCGCTTGTAGAGCAAGCATTTCCTATCAATTTCAATGTTGCTCTTCAGTATAGAAATAGCGAAGATATTATTTCAGATACAGAAAGAAATAAAAGACCGAAAATAGTAGAGCTTAGAAAGAATTATCATAGTTTTACTTATTACGATACACCTAATTTATTGCCGTCTTTTAACCATGGTTTCATTACGCCTGTTGATATAAAATACCAATATAGTCATAACGAGCTAGCTAATTTGAGCTACAATGAGGGTAATAGTTATATTTGTTGGCAGGCTAACCGCGTCTTTTTTTTATCAATTTTTGAAGAACAGTTGGCAAGATATGCAAAAGATAAGGTAGTCTATACAAACGATAGTTTTATTATTAATTTTCAAAAAATTATTACTAATAATTTTTTTAATAATACCTTGATTTATCAATCTATGAATCTACCTACAGAAGAAGAGTTATTTTTTGATGTTTCACAGAAGAACACAGATTCTATCCACTATATTAGGAATTATTTACTAGAGTCTTTATCATCTAAACTACTCAGTAATTTTCTTAATCTTTATCAAAAAAATATTTCAGAATTTGAATTTAGTTTAGATAGCAAAGAGATTTTTAAAAGAATGATACGCAATACTTGTCTTTTATACATAGCTTATTCAGAAGAAAAAAATTTGATTATAAATCAATTTAAAAATAGCAATCATTTTAATGATATTATGGGTGCGATGAGAGCTTTAAATAATATTGATTGTGAAGAGCGAGAACAAGTAATGTCAGAAACAGCTAAAAAATGGCAGAAAAATCAGTTTTTACTTGCAAAATGGTTTCAATTACAAGCTAGCTCTAATCGTCCTGGGGTGATGAGTGCAATAGAGCAAATTGCTCAACATTCGCTGTTGAATTATAAAAAACCTAGATTGATAACTAGTTTTTTTTATACTTTTATTTTTTGTAATTTTTATTGCTTTCATCATATTAGCGGTAGAGGTTATGAATTAGTTAAAAATTTTATTATTGAGATAGATAAAATCAACAACGACATTGCGTGTGATTTAGTTGTGGCGTTTAAAAGTGAACCAAATTTTTCACCTATCAAGGAAAACAATAAAAAAACATGTTTAGAAAATATTCTATCACAAAAAATATCTAGAAAATTAAATAAAATTGCAAAAAATTTGCTTGTAGATGATTGACATCAATTACCAAAATCACTTAGCGAGCATTAAAGATGCTGCCAAAGCAAAGGCAACCAAGAAAGCTATTGCTAAAAATTGGCGAGGATACCAAGCATGGGCAACGGATAATAATCTGCCATTGCTTCCATCTAATTCGGAGACTGTCGAAAAATATTTACTATTTTTAATGTTTAAAAAGAAAAAAATTTCTACTATTGAGCAAGCAAAGTGGGCTATAGATTCTATTCATAGATCAAGTGGTTTTAATAATGTTTTAAATTCTGAGAATCTACAAACTATTCTTAAGGGTTTGAGGAGAGTCTTAGGAGCAAAAAAAACAAGGAAACAAGCTTTGACTATAGAACATATTGCAAAAATAAATTTTCCAAAAACTCTTATAGGTATTAGGGACAAAGCATTACTATTACTAGGTTTTGCTGGTGCGTTAAGAAGATCAGAAATCGCCAATCTTAATTGCGAAGACCTAGAATGGGAAAATTTTGGTATTCGCTTACATTTAAAAAGAAGTAAGGGCAATCAAGAAGGCAAAGAAGAATTTGCGAATATCATGTCCTCTAAAAACAAAGCAATTTGCCCTGTAGTAGCAATAAAAAAATGGATCAGTATCTCACAAATTTACTCTGGTGCTTTGTTTTGTAGTATCAATAAAGCAGGAATACCGAAAGAGCGTATTTCTACTGTTAGCATTGGTAAAAAAGTAAAGTGGGCTGCTAAGGCATGCGGTCTAAATGAAAAAGAATTTGGAGCCCATTCTCTACGCTCTGGCTGTGCTACATATTTACTAGCTAAAAATATTCCTCTTAATATAGTGTCTAAGCATTTAAGACATAAAAAATTAGATACTACTTTGCAATATGATAGGAATACTACTGCAAAAAATTTACAAGGCATTTACTAATAATGAAAGCTTTTTATTGGGAGCAGGCTATCACAGACTTAAGTAAAAAAGATAAAAAATTAGCTCAAATTATACAAACTCACACAGATTTAAAGTTAACTAGTAGTGATAATGCTTTTCAAACTTTGGTGCGCTCTATTGTAGGACAGCAAATTTCTATGAGAGCTGCTGATAGTGTTTGGAATAAAATTACACAGGGCGTAGATCAAATATCTTTTGACAATTTTCTTAAAATACCAGAACCTCAAATGAGGATTTTTGGACTGTCTAGACAAAAATCAAAGTATATTCATAATATAGCAAGACATTTTCAAAACAAAAACATTATAGACCAAAGCCATTGGCAAAATAGATCTTTTGAAGATATTACCTCAGAGCTCATTCAAATAAAAGGAGTAGGGGTTTGGACAATTCAAATGTTTGGGATTTTTTATTTACTAGAGCCAGATATATTGCCTATGAAAGATCTAGGGTTGATCAGGTCAATACAAAATATTTATAACGAAGAAAAAAAATTAGAGAGTGTAGAAATAGCAAAGATTACTAAAAATTGGAAACCTTGGAGAAGCGTAGCAACTATATTTCTTTGGAGATCTGTAGATGCTAAACCAACAATTTACTAGTTATTTTATTTACTATAAGGAGTTATGCCAATACTCAAAAGCAAACATGTTCATTTTTTAACTGAAATTAAGCCAGCAAGAATAAGAGTTAGAGAAAAATTACCTCTAGAGTTATTAGGTTTTAAAGGAGAGTGCGATTTTGATTTTGGAGAAGCTCATATTGCACCAGCAATTGCAGACCCGCATGTGCATTTTAGAGAAAGTTATTTACCTACCAAGCAAGAATGGGCTGAGTTTTGGGAGCAAGGATTGATTAGCACAAGTTATCCAGATACATTGCATCATATTACACAAGAAAGAGGTAATTACACAGTAGAAAAAGGAATTTTAGCGGCTTTAAAAGGAGGTGTTTGGCTTGTAGGAGCTATGAGTAATACTGCTTTTCCAGCAATTACAAAAAAAATTTGGAAAAAAACAATCAAACAGTATCAAAGCTATAAACTAGCTCACAGCAATCACCCTCTTTATTTTCATTTATGGCATTACGCACACCCATCAGTCAAAAAAATAACTAAACAATGTGCTAAAGATTTTGGCAGTACCTTTGGTTCTAGCGGATTTTCTACTGAGCAAAGAGAGCAACTTTATCAAAAACATAGAGGCTCTGCTATCAGATTTCACAATGACAGAGCAAGAAAAGAAAGCATAGCAGAATTTTTAATAAGACAAAAAACAAAACCTGAGGCTCTGTTACACGATTTGTATTATACTCCAGATTTAGTTTTGAAAGAGCAAGCAACAGTATATAAATTGGCAAAAAAATACGAATTAGCAACTTTGGTGGCATTACATATACCGAGTGGCTCTGCTCTAAAGCAAATGTTAGAGTTTCAGTTAGCAGGATATCTTAATGTAGAATTAGAAATAGGACTAGACTATTTGGTTAATAACAGCGAACAAAAAATTAATAACCCTACTAGATGGATGAACTATCGTAGACCAGCACATACTAGTTTTGAAGAGCAAAAATATTTAATAAACTTGTTAAAAAAAAATACTCAAAATGATAGAATTTGGATAGGCTCTGACCACGCACCACATACTAAAGAAGCTAAAACTTGGAAAAACAAATTACCATCATCACCGGGTACTCGTTGCTTAGAATTTTATGGAGTTATTTTGCAAAACTTAGTAGATAAATGGGGGTTTTCGTTTTTAGAAATTGATAGATTAGCAAGCTATAACCCACAGAAACATTTACTAAAGTATATGAAAGAATATCAAAATTTTTTATACCCAATAGGCTCTATAAAAACGGGAAATATGGCAAACTTAAGAATATTTGAACCTAACTCTAGATCGCAAGTTTTAGAGAAAATAATGGCAAATTGGCTCAAAGATCCAGAGTATCATTCTAGTTTATGCGCTAGGGGTGATTTAAGAGGTCAAAATTTAATGACAGTTGTCAATGGAGTTTGTTTTGATACAAGAAAAACGCCTATTAAAATCAAAATCTAGTGAAGATAATTAGAAAAACGATAGAAAACTTCGTTTACCCTTGTAGTATAAATTTATTCTTTTTACTAGATAAAAAGGGCAAACTATCGCATAAACTGCTAACGTTATGGGCAAAAAAAATGAGTTTTTTTGGCATTACCAAGTTTTGCTTACAAGACAACAGCATAGAGCAAAATTTTTTGTTATCTAATGCGGCAGGATGGAATAAAGATGGTAAAATAGGGAACGATTTTTTTGAGTTTTTAGGTTTTAATCGTATAGTTTTAGGCTCTGTGACCTCAAAAGCTTATGAAGGCAATCAAACATCTATTAACATAAAAAGATTGCTCTTTGAGAAGTCTATGCTAAATTGGCTAGGTTTACCTAATGTGGGAGCAGCAGTACTTGCTAAAAAACTAGCTAAGTGGAAGTTAAAATTACCCATAACCATCAATATTGCTGCTTTACCTCACAGCAATAATCCTTGTTTATCTATACTAGAATCTATCAAAATATTGCAAGATTTTGGTGATAGATGGGAAATCAACATTTCTTGCCCCAACACCAAAGAACAAAATTCTTGGAGAATTATTAGAGAGATTGTAGAGAAAACTTCACAAAACAAATATGCTAAAGAGTTATTTTTTAAAATTTCACCTCAGTGGCAACCGCTAGATTTAAAGAGGTTTTTACAAATCTGCTCTCAGTACGAAGTTACAGGCTTTGTGGCAGGCAATGGCTCTCTTAAGCATGGTTATCAACCACACCCACATTGGAAGGGAAGTTTAAGTGGTGAGCTACTTTTTAATCAATCTTACCAACTTGTTAAAAACCTGTGGCAAGAAATTCAAAAAAAATATAAAAATCAAAATTGGCAAATTATTGCTTGTGGTGGAATTTCGCAGCATAAACAACTATCAAAATATAAAAAACTTTTTGGAATTCTAGAGTTTCAAGTTTATACAGCGTTTATTTATCAAGGACCAAAATTGGTTAGAAATTTACAAAATGGAAATTAATCCTTATCAGCATATTATTCGCTCACAACAGTTTGATCTAATATTTTTAGAAGAACTCTTTACTAAGACAAAAGAAATTAAACTAAATCCAGAAAAATTTTCTAAAATTTGTAAAGATAAAATCTGTGCGATGCTTTTTTATGAAGCATCTACAAGAACAAGACTGTCTTTTGAAAGTGCTATGTTTCGTTTAGGGGGAAACTGTATTACTACAGAAAATGCCACCCATTTTTCTTCTGCTGCTAAGGGAGAAATTTTAGAAGACACCATTAGAATAGTTGCCGAATACGCAGATTTTATTGTGCTGAGACATTACAAAGATGACTTTTCTGCTATTACTAAACTTACAGATATTCCTATAATTAACGCAGGCTCAGGTCAAAACTATCACCCTACACAAACACTACTAGACATTTTTACCATCAAATCTTATTTTCCTACTTTGAGTAATTTAAAAATAGCAGTAGTTGGTGATTTATTGAGAGGTAGAACATGTAATTCTTTAGTTTCTTTGTTGAGTAAATTTCAAAATAATTACTTCTTTTTTGTGAGCCCTGCAAACTCTAGAATTAACCCAAATCTCAAACAAGATTTAAAAAAAAGAAAAATTGCTTTTTGTGAGGTAGCAGAACTAGATTCTGTTTTGCCAAATATAGATATTTGTTATATGACTCGTATTCAAAAAGAGAGGTTTGCCCTTGATACAGAATATCTAGAAGCTAAAGGAAAGGTGATTTTAGATAAAAATAATTTAAAGTTTTTAAATCATAAAGCGCTTATTTTACATCCGCTTCCTAGGATAGATGAGATCAGCCAAGAAGTAGATCAAGATCCTAGAGCAAAATATTTTGAACAAGCAAAAAATGGACTCTATATTAGAATGGCATTATTTTGCCTACTATCAAAAAAGCAATGAGACTAAATTTGTTTTAAAAAATATTCTTTTTCTTAAACTAATTAAAAATTATCACATAACACAATTATCCTAGACAAAAACATTAGAATTTGATAAGCCTAAATGGATTAGAATTTTTTAGCTTTTAGTTGCTATCTAAAAAAATTAGAGCAAAGTCTTACAGAAGTTATATACTAATATAGCAATAGCTGACAGTGCGTGTTTAACTTGATTTTATATAATATAACAATTGTGGAATATAAAAAATGTTGGTTGGTACTACTTTATTTTTTTGGCGTTTTTACCCTCTTAGCACAAAATGAAAAGAAATTATCTAATTACAAAAATTTTATAAAAGAGCACCTTGTAATGGGTGAAAAAATAGCAAATAAAAACGAAAATTATTATCTTTTATTAAATGTACTTGCTCAATCTAGCAGCAACAATCAACTTCAACCTCTAGGTAGTAATGAAAAATTATTGATAAATAAAGGAAACTTTCAATTTTATCAAACATCTAAAAACAATGTTTCCTCGAAAATGTTAGCTCAAAACAAACTTAAAGCACAAGTCGCCAACCAATCTAGCACACCAAACTATTCTGTATCAAAGACCAAAGAATTCTTTGTCGCTTGGAACGAAAGAACCAATAAATTAGCAATTGTAACTGGTTCGCTTTTAATAAAAATGAAAAATTTTTCTCAAAGAGATGAGTTAGTACAAGATTATAATTTATTAAAAACACATCAATTTGGTGGGCTTAATAAATTAGTGATTGTTAAAGTAGATGTAATGGCAATAAACTCTACTATAGCTAGAATTAAAAAGGACTACAGAGTTGAAAGCGTACAAGCAGAAATTTTAGAAAATTTTAATTATCCTCAATAAATTTGATTTTTAATGTCAGACAGAAAGATTTTAATAACTCCTAATAAATCCAAAGAAGTTTTGCTACATTCTTGCTGTGCTCCTTGCTCTTGTGAAGTTATAGAGGCAATTTTAACTTCTAAATTAAAGCTAGAAGTTTTTTTTTACAATCCTAATATACACCCAAGAAAAGAATACGAAATACGAAAATACGAAAATAAAAGATTTTGTGAAAAAGTTGGCATAAATTTTGTTGATGCTGATTATGATAAAGATAATTGGTTTGCTCGAATCAAAGGTTTAGAAAATGAGCCAGAGAGAGGATTAAGATGCACCTTATGTTTTGATATGAGGTTTGAAAGAACTGCGCTGTATGCCTACGAAAAAGGTTATACTGTGTTTAGCAGCTCCTTAGGAATTTCTCGTTGGAAAGATCTTAATCAAATTAACGATTGCGGTCTAAGAGCTGCCTTGCGTTATGATAACTTATTTTATTGGACTTTTAATTGGAGAAAAAAGGGAGGCTCTGAGAGAATGATAAAAATTTCTAAAAAAGAAAAATTTTATCAACAAGAATATTGTGGCTGCGTTTATTCTCTAAGAGATACAAATAAATGGAGAAAAAAACAATGCAGAGATACTATACAAAGAGGAGTTAAATTTTATCAAGAATAAATGAAATGAGTATTTTAGATTTTGAGAAACCTATCATAGAACTTGCAAAAAAAATAGAAGAATTAGAAGAGCTTGGTAAAGAGCAAGTAGCAATGGATATGAGTAAAGATATTGCTAATTTATATCTTAAATTAGACAGGTTAAAGAAAAAAACTTACTCTAGTTTGAGCGCTTGGCAAAAAACTCAAATTGCAAGACATCAAAATAGATTTAGCACTCTAGATTTTATTAAAAACAACGTGGTTGATTTTTTAGAATTACATGGAGATAGACACTTTGCAGATGATACAGCTATTATAGGGGGTGTTGGCAAGTTAGAAAGCCTACCTTTTATTTTTATAGGGCATCAAAAAGGAAAAAATACCAAAGAAAATGTTTACCGTAATTTTGGCATGCCTCGTCCTGAAGGATACAGAAAAGCTTTAAGAATTATGAAGTTAGCAGAAAAATTTCAACTTCCTATTGTCAATTTTATTGATACCCCAGGAGCTTATCCTGGAATTGGTGCAGAAGAACGCAATCAATCAGAAGCTATAGCAACTAATCTACTAGAATTAGGTAAAATAGAAGTACCAAGTATCTCTATTATTTTAGGAGAAGGAGGTAGTGGTGGAGCTTTAGCGCTAGCGGCGACAGATATAGTTTTAATGATGGAACATTCTATTTACTCTGTGATTTCTCCAGAAGGTTGTTCTTCAATTCTTTGGAAGAGCGCAGATAAAGTCAAGGAAGTTGCAAAAAATTTACGCTATATAGCGAGTGATCTACTTGAGTTTGGTATTATTAGTGAGATTATTCCTGAGCCTTTGGGTGGTACACATTTAAATCATTCTTTATCCGCTAGAAACATTAAAGATGCTATCTTAAAAAACTATAATAAACTCAAAAATAAGAGCACAAAAAATTTATTACAAGAAAGATACGATGCCTATCAAAAAATAGGTACTAAGTATATTATAAATTTTTAACTATTTATCTGTTAGTTGTAGCCCGCTTAATTACCAACTCTTCGTTTATAAAAGTTAGTCACTTATTGTAAAATGCACACAAAATATATTCTAGTCCAAAAAAAATTTATTTATATTTTTACCAAGCAAGAAACAAAAATATTTATTTTATCAGATCTTATAGTTCTAAAAAAAGACGATAAACTTCTTGATCAGTTTACAATTTATCAAAAATATCTAACGCAAATCATACAAAATTTTATAAAAAAGGCAGAATTTAAAGAAAAAGACAAGATTGTTTTACTCTTTGATCATCCTTGGACTAAAACAACTTTGCTAAATACACCTTGGTTAAGTAAAAAAAAATTAACTAAAATTATTCCTTTTGAAATACAAAAAAAATATTGGAGAGAAAATATTCATCTACAACATAGTTTTTATTTATTAAAGAACAAAAAGACTAAAAAAAATAGAGCTATAGTTTATAGTATGGAAAAGCAAATATTAACGGTAGTTGCTGCTTTATTTGCTAGCAAAAAACTAAATTTACAATCCATTGAGCCTTATACACATTGGTTAGAGCAAGAAGCTCATCAAATGCTTATTCTAGCTAAAAAAAAAATAAATTCAGTTTTAACTATTGCTTTGAGCACATCTTACGCCAATCTTTTTGTTTATGACAATTTAGGTTTGTGTAACATTTATACCTTGCCTATCAAAAACAACAAAGTAGATCAAAAATTTTGGAATTCTTTTTTGTCTTTAGTCAATAGAATTTTCTTGCTGAAAGAGAAAAATTTTAAAATTCTTTTGAAGAAAGAAAAACAATATGTCTCCCTAGATATAAGTAAAGATTTACCTAGTCTTTCTATCAAAAATATCAGCCATACACATCAAGAATTATTACAACAAAATCAAACTCTTAAATTACAAAACAGATATTTAAATCTTTATCCAAGTCAATTTCAATGGAACTTTAATAATTGGCAACAAAGCATTAACTTTCTAAAGCAAAAATTATCTTATCAGCAATTCTTATTTCAAAATTCTGCTCTACTCAAGATTAGATTTTATGTTTTATCTATAGGAATTGTCTTTTTTTGTAGCGCTTTATTAACTCTAGAATACAAAAGAATTGATCAAAAAAATCAAAATTTAACTAAAAAATACCATGGTTATTTAAATAGCTATTTGCTACAAGAAACAATTACACCTAATTTAATAAAAAGAAGTTTGTCCGAAAAAATTAAGGAATGGAAAAAATTAAAAGAAGTGCAAAAAAGCTACTTAAATAAAAATTATCCTATCTCTAATTTACTATTAGAAATAGCTAGAGTAAAAAGAAATATCAATAACTTCCAAATTACCCAGCTAGAGCTACAATCACAAAAAATAAAATTTACAGCTGTTGGCGATAACAAAATTCGCTCACAAATACAAAAATTATTTGCTCAAAAATTTTTATTTTTATCTATAAAAAATGTAAAAAATAAACAAAACGCTTTTGTATTAGAAATGCAACAAAAATGAAACTCAAGTTTATAACTATAAAAAACTTAATTTTTTTTAAAAAAAACCTGCAATCAAATAAAAAAATATATTCTCAAATTAATTTTAAAAATTTTTTACAAAAAAATATCAAAAAAATTAGTTTAATTTTATTATTATTGGTTGTGATGACCCTTGTTGTTGCTAATTTTGCCACTCTTTATTGGCGAGCCCAACAACAAACCGCTAAACTTCAAGAAACTATAGAATACTTAGAATCCAGAAAGCATGAAGTTCAAAATTTACAAAAAGAAATTTATATCACATACCCTAAAATAGAAGCAAATATTCAAAGGGTTTTAGAAAAAACAAATATTACAAATAGTAATTTTGAAACAATTCTGATCAATCAAACAGAGAGTAAAATATTACTTTCTGTTAAAGATATTACGAACAAACAATTTATAAAACTAGTTTTTGAATTAGAAAATGCTTTTCCAACTTTGATTATAGAAAAAATCAAAGTAGATTTTAAAGTAGCAAACAAACTAACAGTTTCCTTAGAAATTTTAGGGCTTAATTAAGATTATGAAACCAACAAGATTATTTCGTATATTTAAAAAAATGAAATGGATTCGCGCAATAGGAAAAAATATTTTTCTTTGCTCAATAGTTTTGTTAATCTTTTTTTATTCTTTCTGGTTTTCGTTATCTGATAAAGCAATTAAAGAATTTATTATTGATCAAGATTTTGTAGCTATAGGAGAGATCCAAAAAAAATGGTGTAGTATTGAGTTATCTCAATTAAAGAAAGGAAAAATTTTTATAGAAAAAGTTAAAATTAATTTTTGTTCGCTTCAAGTTCTTTTATTGCAAAGACTTCCTCTTGTCTTACAACTTGATGGAGGTAATATATTGCTTAATTACCCTATTTTAGCATCTGCAGGCAATATGAGTATTAACTCTGATTTTGCTTGGAATAAACTTCCTATTGTAAGCGATTATATTAGAGTTGACGGCAATCCTTTTTATACTTTAACAGCTCAATATACTATAGCTCAAGATTTACAAATATCTGCTAGACTACTAGCAAAGCAATTCATACTCGATAACAAACAAATTAAACCCCTATGGATACAAAGTTTCCTGCCAAAAAATATTGTTTTTGATAACTTAGAGATCCAAGTAAATAGCTCAGCTAATAATATGAATATTAAAGTTAAATCTCAAGGTATTTTTCAGGGCAATATAACCGGAATTATCGCTAGGAAAAAAAATTTTTTTCAATCAAAAATTTCTTTTAAAGTTTCTGGAATACTTCAAAGTACAGAGCAATTAAATCCAATAATTAGAGATTATATTAAACCCTATTTAAAAGGAAACGCTATACAAATGAAGATTGTAGGAGTTTTAGCTAACCCTAGGTTAGAATCATTATAAACATTATAGCCGTTTTCGTAACCAATAACTTCAACTATTATGTTGATTTTTCTTTGCAGAAATAAGTTGTTTTTTTAAGTCAAATAAACTTTTTTCTAGTCCTACGTGGTAGGTGTGCGGGTTAAATAATCTTTTGATGGAGTGATCTAGTTGATTTAATTGCGAAAGCACATATTGTCTAGTTTCGTGAATACTCGGCAAACTATCACAAATTTTTCCATTTTTCATCACTTCTTTGAGTAATAATTGAGAAATTGTTTTTTGAGAAAAAGTTTTTTGTTGCAATGAATTAGCTGGGTTAATCATTACAGTATCTCCTTGCGAAAGATTGAATGTCAATTCGTTAAAAATTATATCACCTATAAACAAATCTTGTTTGGGAGGTGAATTATTTTTTTTATAAAACCTAGCTACTTGCAATATTCCAGGATCGTTAATTTTTTCTATATCTTCGGAGATTTTGATACAATAATTCCAATCTTTTTCTTTGATTGCAGAGAGTTTATAGACACCATTCATAGCAGAATCATCTTTCGCTGTAACTAATTTAGTGCCAACTGCCCAAATATCTATTTTTGCATCTTGTTCATTTAGTGAGGTGATAATATGCTCATCTAAGGCATTACTAGCAATAATTTTAGTATTTATAAAACCTGCTTTATCTAGTTTTTGACGAATTATTTTACTAAAATAAGTAATATCTCCAGAATCTATTCTAACTGCAAAAAAATTGTTTTTAGCGTTTGTTAAATATTTTTTAACTACACAAATAGCATTTGTTATTCCTTGTGTAGCAGAGTAGGTATCTATTAGTAAACTACAATTTTGCGGAGCGGTTAAAACATATTGTTTAAAGGCTTCTTTTTCTGAGTCAAAACTCATCACCCAGCTGTGTGAGTGGGTACCAACTACAGGAATAGCGTAAGTTTTACCAGCTAACACATTGCTAGTAGCAGAGCATCCTCCTATGTAGGCAGCTCTAGAAGCAGCAAGAGCACCATCTTTGCCTTGCGCTCTCCGTAATCCAAATTCTAAAATAGGTTTACCTTTGGCAGCATTAAATATTCTCGAAGCTTTAGTAGCAATCAAACTTTGAAAATTGATAGTATTGAGTAGAATACTTTCTAATAATTGACACTCTAGTAAAGTACCTTTTATTCGCATTACAGGCTCACTAGCAAAGGCAATGCTTCCTTCTAGAAAAGAATAAATACTGCATTTAAAAGAAAATGTTTTTAAGAAAGATATAAATTCTTTAGCAAATATATTTTGTTTATTTTTTGTTTTTACATTGGCTAGATAATTTAAATCATTTTGTTCAAATTTATAATTTTCTATAATTTCTATAATTTCTTTTACACCACAAAAAATTATATAACCGTTGCTAAATGGGTGTCTTCTAAAATTTAAGTGAAACACAGCCTGTTTATTATGACGCCCTAACTTCCAATGGCATTGAGCCATAGTTAGTTGATACAAATCTGTAATTAAACTATGATTTTGCATATTCTTGAAAAAATATTTATTTATTGATAATTTAAAGTAACTTATAACTGAAAGCTATAAGATTTTAATTATTTATTACTATCTTTTACGAAAAGTTACTCATCAGTGTATCTCAGATTACATATTTAATATTAATGATCATAATTAGGAATCATTTTTGCTATACTTTACAACAGCAACGATTGTAAGTTAAAACAATTGATAATTTTATTACAAGGAAATAAAAATGAATATACAGTCCTTTTTACCGCAAAAAAGAAAACTAATGGGTCCCGGTCCGTCAAATGTACACCCTAGAGTTTTAGCTGCACTATCTGCTCCAATGATAGGACATTTAGATCCCTCATTTATTGATATGATGGATGAAGTTAAAATAATGCTACAAGACGCTTTTTGCACAAAAAATCAATTTACCTTGCCGATTTCTGCTCCCGGCTCTGCGGGAATGGAGTTTTGCTTGGTTAATTTATTAGAAAAAGGAGATAAAGCTATTGTTTGTAAAAATGGGTTATTTGGCATGCGTTTAGGCGAGAATGTTATTAGAGCAGGAGCAGAGCCGATTTTTGTAGATAATGATTGGGGACAACCAGTAGATTTGAATATGGTAGAAGATGCTCTAAAGAAAAATAGCGATGCTGCAATTATTTGTTTTGTACATGCTGAAACTTCTACTGGAGTTCGCTCTGATGCAAAAACAATAGCTTCACTAGCACAAAAACATGGTGTGATTTCCGTAGTAGATTGCGTGACTAGTTTGGCTGGGATTGAATTAAAAATAGATGAATGGGGTATTGATGCTGCTTATTCTGGAACACAAAAATGTCTTTCTGTGCCACCGGGATTATCTCCTATAACCATTGGAAGAAGAGCTTTAAAAAAAATCTTAAATAGAAAAAGTAAAACACAAAGTTGGTTTTTAGATTTAAGATTGCTAGCGAGTTATTGGTTAGAAAACAAAAACCAAAAAAACAAAAAAACTCAAAGTACTCGTTCTTATCATCATACAGCTCCAGTTAGCAACATTTATGCTTTGCATGAGGGCTTAGTGATATTGCACGAAGAGGGACTACAAAAATCATATCTTAGACACAGGGCAATGCATCAAAAATTAGTCGTAGGTCTAGAGAATTTAGGATTAGAAATGTTTGTAGATAAAAAATATCGATTACCACAGTTAAACTCAGTCAAAATCCCTAGTAAGATAGATGATGCTAAAGCAAGAAAAATACTATTGGACGAATATCAGATAGAAATTGGTGCCGGTATAGGAGCTCTAGCAGGCAAAATCTGGAGGATTGGTTTAATGGGTTACTCTGCTAATGATGGTAATATTGGATTTTGTTTGAATGCTTTAAAAAGAATTTTACGCTAAACAACTGAAGTTTAGCAGTAAAATTAACTATTGTAGAGAATATAAAAAACGTGTATTCAGAGGAAGCTGTTATATGAGCTTCTTAAAAATTACTCAAATTTTAAATTTGTGCTAGAATTCCTGCTCTTGAGCCACAGCTGTCTTTTATTTGTTCATTGTATATTGTTGTCCCGTTAAGAGCTAGATCTACTAAAATACTTCCAAATAAAGGGGTAAATTTAAAACTTCTGCCAAAAGAATCACAAAAGAATGATACATTGGCGATGTATTTTGAAGATTCTGGTTTTTCTGGTATACCCCCTATTATCATATCTAGGTCGGGACTAATAGTATAAGGGCAAGAATAAGAACTAGTAGCAGAAAAATCTAAAATACCGTCTTGCAATCTATTAGCTAGATAATTTTTTACATTTTTGACAATTGTTTTATTAAATATATCCATTTTTGCTTGGTTTGGGCTTTGTAGTTTATCATAAGAGCAATCTGAAGCTATTTTTACCGTTCCTTCAAGATTTTTATTAAATGCTAAATTAGAAATAGTATAAAAAATCTTTTTATCTATTTTTTGAGTATTGCCGAACTCATACCAAGTAGGTACTTCAATATTTTTATCTAAAATTTTGTGGTAGCTATAAGTCATATTCCAAATTTCCCACTGTTTACTCTTTAATCCAAAAAATTTAAGTAGCTCGTCTTGCCACATCCCAGCACAAATCACAAGATATTTACTATAAATTTTTTCTGCTACTTGACCTTGTTTTTGCGTGTAGATTGACCATTTTTCTCCAATTCTTTCTACTGCTAAAACTTTAGTTTGCTCTAGAATTTGTAAGTTTTGAGTTTTTAATCCTTCTTGTTTCAAACTAGCAAAGGAATTTGATACATCAATAGTAGCAGATGTATTTTGAGAAAGAGCAATAAAATTAGATGGTAGTTTTTTTGCATCAAAAATAGGAAAAGCAGATGCTATCTCTTGAGGAGAATTAAAATAATTGTGTGGAATTTGTAAATTTTCTAAACACTGTTTAATACTTTGTAAACTATTTGCTAAAATATTTGTTCCTTTAGCATAGCCTAGATAGAGTAGCTTATTATGATGGAGTATTTTTTTGTTAGCTAGTTTTTCTAATTCTCGCCATTTAATCAATGCTTGTTGTGCTAAATATACTTTTCTAGGCTCTGCATAGGAAATGTGAAACAATCTATCTACTCCTCTTGAGCTATTTTGTTTATTGTAAACCTTGTGCTGCTCAACTAGGGTGGTTTTAAAACCCCTTGTTGCAGCACTGAAACTGCTAGCCAATCCTATTGTACCTCCACCAATAATGATAAAATCAGAATTTTGGGTTATCATTGTTTACTATCTGATTTTATGTAAAAAATTGGATATTACTTGAGTAAAATTTTGTTTTTGCTTTACATTGAGTTCTTCAATAAATGCACTACCAATAATTCCACCGCAAGTATACTGATTGGCTATAGCAAAACTTTTTTTATCTTTGATATTAAAACCAAGAAGGGTAGGATTTTTGAGCGTAGTATTTTTAATTTTTTGAAAATAACTTTTTTGTTCTTGCCACTGTTTATTTTTCGCTCCTGTAGTGCTAGCAGTAGAAACTACATATAAAAAACCAGAACTACTTTGGTCAATAAATTTTAATCTTTTGTCGCTAGTTTCTGGAGTAATAAGAAAAATGTGGTGTAATGCATAACTTTTAAATAATTTTTTATATTCTTTGTTATATTCTACTACTGGTAAATCTGGTAAAATTATACCATCTATTTCTACTGTGCGACAATTAGATAAAAAAGTCTCCATTCCCATTTGTAACACAGGGTTTAAATATCCCATCAATAACACAGGTATAGTAATTTTTTCTCTCAAACTTTCGAGTTGCCTAAACAACAAGGCTAAAGTCATTCCGTTTTTCAAAGCTCGCTGAGAACTTTTTTGAATGATAGGTCCATCTGCTAGAGGATCTGAAAAAGGCATGCCTATTTCTAGCATATCAACTCCTGCGCTCTGCAAAGCTTCTGCTATTTCTAATGTATTTTCAAGTTGAGGAAATCCTGCTGTGTAGTAAATGCTGAGAATATTTTTTTGTTTTTTTTTAAACAATGTAGTAATTCTATTTTTCATCAATAAAATATTTGATATAAGTATCTAAATCTTTATCTCCTCTACCAGATAAAATAAGCACATTGATTGTTTCTGGTAAAAATTTTATTTTTTCTAATATAGCTAAGGCATGGGCTGATTCTAAAGCAGGAATAATGCCCTCTAATTTGCTTAAAAGTTTTGCAGCATTTAGAGCTTCTTGGTCTTCACAACTATAAAATTCTACTCTTTTAGCATAATATAAATGAGCGTGAATGGGGCTAATACCAGGGTAATCTAGTCCTGCAGAAATACTGTAGGGCTCTAGGACCTGTCCATCGTTTGTTTGCATAAATAGAGTTTTGCTGCCATGCAAAATACCTACTTTTCCTAAAACAGTAGTAGCCGCAGATTTTCCACTACTAATACCTAAACCAGCAGCTTCTACCGCAATTAGTCTAACTTTTTCGTTTGCGAGGTAGTGATAAAATCCTCCTATGGCGTTGCTACCTCCGCCTACACAGGCAATCACACTGTGCGGGTATGGCTGTGTTTCTTTTTCTTGTAATTGTTCCTTTATTTCTGAGCTAATTATAGCTTGAAATCTAGCTACCAGATCAGGGTAAGGATGAGGTCCAACTATTGAGCCTATAATATAATGAGTGTTTGTTGGGTTATTGATCCAATCTCTAATTGCTTCATTGGTTGCGTCTTTTAAGGTTCGACTTCCGCTGTATACAGGGCGAACTTCAGCGCCTAAAATTTTCATTTTTTCTACATTAGTTTTTTGTCTTTTGATATCTATTTCCCCCATATAAACAATACAATCCATATTGTTTAGAGCACACACTGTAGCGGTTGCTACTCCGTGCTGACCTGCACCTGTTTCTGCAATAATACGCGTTTTACCTAATTCTTTAGCTAGTAAAATTTGTCCCAAACAATTATTTATTTTATGCGAGCCTGTATGGAGTAAATCTTCCCTTTTTAAATAAATTTTTGTTTGGTAGTGCTCTGATAATTGAGAGGCATAAAACAAAGGAGTAGCTCTACCAGCGTAATTCTCTAGCAAATATTGTAATTTTTTTTGAAAATCCGCACTCTTTGTAATTTGTAAATAATTTTCTTGTAGTTGTTGTATATTTTTTTGTAGAATTTCTGGAATGTAGGCTCCGCCAAACTCTCCAAAAAAGCCTGTTTTACTTACTCTGTAATCAATCATATTTTTAAAAAATCCAATTTTTGTAAAAGTTTGATATCTTTGAGTGCTGGTTTTTTTTCAAAGCAGCTATTTAAATCCAAAGCGTGAATTTTAAGAAAAGAAAGTTTTTTTGTACTTTGAATATTATCTAAACTTAAACCGCCGCTTAAAAATATAGGCAACTGATTGTTATAATTCTTCAATATATTCCAATTAAAAGTTATACCACTGCCACCATAACCTGAACACTTAGTATCAAAAAGAAGATAATCCACTACTTCTTGGTAAGGTTGCAAAATAGAAAAATTAAAATCCTCTGTAACGCTAACCGCTTTAATGATACTTATTTTAGCTGCTTTCTTGATTTTTTGACAAAAATTAACTTGTTCTTTTCCGTGTAGTTGCACATGAGATAAACCATGTCTGTGTACTTTTTGTAAAATATAATCAAGTTTGGCATCTACAAAAACCCCTACTTTTTTAATAGCTGGAAAATTTTGTAATAGATCTATAGCTCGCTCTTCTTTCACAAACCTAATAGATTTTTTATAAAAAATAAACCCCATATAATGAGGAGCAAGTTTTGCTACATTTAAAATATTATCTGCATCACGCATACCGCAAACTTTAATTTTCATAAAGATTCTATAAGTATTTTTAACGCTACTGCTGGAATAGATTCTTTCATAAAAGTTTCTCCTACTAAAAACCCATTAAAACCAACATTTATTAATTTATGTATGTTATTTGCTGTGAGACCGCTTTCTGATATTTTGGTAGTTTCTTTTGGTATTTTTGCTACAAGCTCTAGAGAATTATTTATAGAAACCTGTAGGGTTTTGAGATTGCGATTATTTACACCGATAATATCTACTTCTTCGTAAAATAAATTATCTAATTCCTGTGCGCAGTGCACTTCTAGTAACACTTCTAATTCTAAATCGTGAGCTAGTTTTGTAAATTGAACTATTTGCCTGAAAGATAAAATAGCAGCTATCAATAAAATAGCGTCAGCTCCAATAGAGCGTGCCTCTACAATTTGATACTCATTTATAATAAAATCTTTGCATAAAACAGGCAAAGCAGTCGTGTTTTTAACACTAGTTAGGTATTGTTTTTTACCACAAAAATAATCTTCTTCAGTTAGCACAGAGATGCCAGTGGCACCAAATTTTTGATAGCCTTGAGCGATATTTTCTACATCAAAAATAGAACGTATGATGCCTTTAGATGGTGAACAAAATTTTATCTCTGCGATAATACTCTTTGGGCTATTGCGTAAAATAGCTTCTTTCAGTGATCTTCTATTTTTATTATAGGCTGTAGATTGCTCTAATTGCGAAACAGAAACTTTTGATTTTCTACGAGATAATTTTTTTTTACTCAGAGCAACAATCTCTTCTAAAATATCCATTTATAAATAACAGTTTAATAAAACTAGCAAAGCAAATCTATAGTATAGCAATTATTATTGCTCTAGTAAGTTTTTGAGTGCTTGTAGCGCCTTACCAGAAACTAATGTTTCTTTTGCTAAGGCTACGCCTTCTAATATACTAATATTTTTAACCATACTTAAAACCATACCAGCGTTTGCTAATACTACGTTTTTTTGTTGGCAACTTGCTTCATTTTTAAGAATTGCTTGGAAAATTTTTGCGTTTTCTTTAATACTAACGCCGCCTCTCAGACTTTCATTAGTTAGCCTAGAAAAACCAAAATGACGAGGGCTCAAAGTAGTTTCTCCTTTTTGAGAATAAACCTTAACGTCGGAGGTAAGAGCGACTTCATCGTAGCCATCTAAAGAATGCACAATCGTATAATCTATATCTGAGTCTTGATAAACATAATGATAAAGTCTTGCAACTGCTAAACTATAGACTCCTAAAAATTGTTTTTTAGGAAAACTAGGGTTAATCATAGGTCCTAGCATATTAAAAAAAGTTTTAATTTGTAATGCTTTTCTAAGAGGAGCTACAAATTTCATAGCAGGATGAAAAAGAGGTGCATGCAGCATACAAAAACCACATCTATCTAGCATTCTTTTTAAATCATCTCTTTGGTTAGAAAATTTAACCCCCAAATACTCTAGCAAGCTAGAAGAACCACAAACAGATGATACTCCATAATTACCATGTTTGGTAACATTGACACCACTTGCTGCTACCACAAAACTACTTGCTGTAGAAATATTGAAAGAATTTTTTTCGTCGCCTCCTGTCCCTACTATGTCTACTCCATCATATTGTGATAAATCTACCCGCAAACATAACTCCAACATAGCCTCTTTAAAACCTTTGAGTTCTTGGGGTTGTATGCCTCTCACACCAAAAATTGTCAAAAAAGCTACTATTTGATAGGAATTGTATTTTCCACACCCTATCTCTAACAAAGTAGATTTTGCTTGTTGTTTAGTTAAATACTTATGAGCTAGTAAGCTATTTAGAATATCTTTCATAAAATACAAAAATGCACTAGAATAATATTTAGCATCTTTGTTGCTAAAAAATCAATCAAAAACACTTAATCTTCATCAAGTACAAATCTTTAACAATGTGTGCTGGCTAATAGAATAGCAAATAGTTTTTACAATATTTGTGATGAATTTAATAAAGAATACAAGACAAAAAATTAAGGAGCTTTGTAAAAAAATATCTTAGAAACAAATTTTAGCGATGAGATTGTGGTAAATTAGCAAAACAATAAAAATAAATAAAATATGAAACACAAAAACATTGCAGTATTGCTAACGGCTATATTTAGTATAAATTTATTGCAAGCTGCAACCAAAATTCTTTTTTTAGGAGACTCTATTACAGAAGGTTATGAGTTAGATCAGGCAGATAGCTATCCTAGTATTATTGCTAATAAACTCAAAATAGATAATTACTCTCAAGCACAAGTAATTAACGCTGGTATTAACGGCTCTATAACTGCTAGTGCACCTGAGCGTCTCAAATATTATCTTCAAAGCGATATTGATATTATGGTGCTAGCACTAGGCGCAAACGATGGACTAAGAGGATTGTCTGTTTTAGAAATGGAAAAAAACCTTTCTTTAACTATAGAATTAGCTTTAAGCAAGGGTATACAAGTCATTCTTGCGGGAATGATGATTCCTTCTGATTATGGTAAAGTTTATACACAAGAATTCCAAGAAATTTTTCCTAAACTAGCAAAAAAATACGCTATTACTCTGATTCCTTTTTTATTAGACAAGGTTGCTACAAAACCAGAACTTAATCTTTCAGACGGCATACATCCTAATAAAAAAGGGCAAAAAGTGATAGCAACAACTGTTTATCGCTATTTAAAGCCACTCTTACAAACCAAATAAAATTGTAAATTATTTTTAATAATTAGCATTAAAAAAACACTCACAATCTTCTTTATTTTTATCTCTTTAATTCGTTTACAATAAAATTATGAAAATTAAACATTGTGTTATTCTAACTGGAGCAGGCATTAGTGCTGAGAGTGGACTTCAAACTTTTCGTGCAGAAGATGGGTTGTGGGAAAATTATAAGATAGAAGAGGTTGCTACTCCTGATGCTTGGCAGAAGAATCCAGAGTTAGTTTTGAGATTTTATAACGAAAGAAGAAGGCAAGTTACTCAGGCAAAACCTAATTTTGCCCACAAAGATTTAGTACGATTAGAAACAAAATTTAAAGTTTCTATAATCACACAAAATATTGATGACTTACACGAAAGAGCGGGCTCTAGCTTAGTATTGCATTTGCATGGAGAAATTATAAAAGTAAGAAGTAGTTTGGATGCAAACTTGATTTATGATGCTACTGGAGATACTAAAATTGGTGATAAGTGTGACAAAGGTAGCCAACTGAGACCCTTTATCGTATGGTTTGGTGAAAATGTTCCCTTGATTATAGAAGCTGCTAACATCGCCCAAACAGCAGATTTATTTATTGTTATTGGCACATCGCTGTCTGTGTATCCTGCTGCTAGTTTATTAAAAGAAATTCCTTTAAAAACACCATTGTATCTGATTGACCCTAATGCAGACAATAAATTACCAACTGCTAATATTATACGCAAAAAAGCTATCGCAGGGGTAAAAGAGCTAGTAGATAACTTGCTTAAGACATAATACAATAATTACTTTTAAAAATATTAAGTAAATTTTTGCAGTAACTCTAAATAATGTTGATAAAGTGCTAGTGGATAATTTTTGTTTGTTACTGCTTGAATTACAGCACATCTAGGCTCTGTTTTATGCAAGCAATCTTTATAAAAACATTGTTTTTCTAAGGGAGCTAAGAGAAAAAAATTTTTGGCAAATTGATGAGGATCTTGTTGATAAAGGCGGAATTCCCTAATACCAGGAGAATCTGCAATAAAGATATTATTTTGTTTTTTGTAAATCTCTGTTTTAGAAGTAGTGTGTTTACCTAACATATTTTTTTGAGTAGGGCGAGTTTTTAGATTCATTTCTGGGAATAAATAATTTAAAAGACTAGATTTACCTACTCCTGATTGTCCAAAAAATAATGAAGTTTTATTTGCTAATTTTTTTAAAAAAATATTTTTTTTATCTCTTCTATCAAAGATGCTATGGGCAAGAACTTCTATTTTTGCGGATTGATAAAAATTGCATAACTCTTGTTTTGTTTTTGTTGTTACTCTATCCATTTTTGTTAAGATTACGATAGGTAAAATATTTTCTTTAGTAAAAGCATAAGCACTATTTAATAAAAAATTTGTTTGTGGATTATTTAAAGCATCTAAAAGAAAAACTTGATCTAAATTGGCAAAGAGAATTTGAGGTTTGTTTTTTTTATAACGAATGATTTTATTTTTTCTCTGTTTAACTTCTATGATCCAGCCATTATTTTCTTGTTCTTCAAAAATTATTATATCACCTACTACAACTGTTTTTTGACGAAACAAACTAGATTTTGCTTTGCATTGATAAATTTTACCTATTTTATCACAAACTACATAATGCCCTCTAATTCCTTTCAAAACAATTCCTTCTTTACTCATTTATTTTGTATTTATCTTGTCATTGCTTTCTTTTACCTCTTAGAGTAGCATTAAAACTAGGTTAGTTTCACAATTTTACTATGCAAAAAATAGAATATAGCCAACTAATTTATTTACGGTTTTTGTGTTCTAAAAAAATAATTTTTTTATTTTTATTGTTTTTTCAGCATGCTGTTTTTGCTCAAGACGCTAGACTCGCAGTAGACACTTTAGCAAACCTACACCAAAATTTATTTTTAGCAAATCTTAATGTAATTAAAGATAATTATTCGCAAGGAAAAAATAAAACAGAATCCGCCATAGAAGATTTAACTTTGTTATCAAAATTATTCCAACCATTATTAGAAAGATTAAAACAGTTAAAAAAAGACTCACAAGATAGTCTACAAGATATTTCACGACAACAACACCCACAGCAAACTGAAGATATCTTACAAAATACAAAAAAAGCTTTGCAAGAATCAAAACAGGAAGGGCAAAAGAATGAAAAGGTTACAAATTATATAGAACAAGCAAAGAAATTACAAGAGATGAAGAATAAATCCTTAGCAGAGCAAAATTGGGAAAAATCGCAAGATTTAGAAAATAGAAATATTAATGCTCTACAAAAAGCAATCAAAGAGTTAGAAAAACAAAATGCTCAAGACCAAGGTCAACAAGGTCAAAATAATGCAGATCAAGCAAAGCAAAATTTAATTCAATCACAAGAGGCAGCTGCTAAATTATCTCAAATCAAACGAGAGCAAAAAAAAACAAAACAAGATAGACAAAAAATATACGGAAAAAGAAGAAATCAAAAAAGGAGAGTTCCAGTAAATAGGGATTGGTAAGCGAATAAAATAATATATGCCTTTATTTAAATACAAAGTTATTGATGCTTTCGGTAACAATCAAAAAGGAAACCTGGAAGGAATCAATAAACATGAAGTTGTTCAGAAGCTACAAGAAAAAGATTACTTTATTTTAGATATTCAAGTTACAGATAAAACAAAAGAATTTTTTTTGACTAAGTTTTTACAAAAAATAAATCTTTTTCAATCAAAAATTAGCATCAAACAATCAATTAACTTTACTAGGCAATTTGCTAGTCTCTTAAAAACAGGAGTTCCTTACCACCGTTCTTTACAAGTAATTTTAAATAGCGAGAAACATAAATTTTTTCGTGGAATTCTTACTAAGATACATAGTGAAATTTTAGAAGGTAAATCATTAGCAGATTCTCTAAAAGGATTTCCTAATGTTTTTACACCAATGTATGTTTCTTTGGTAGAAGCTGGAGAGTTAGGAGGGAATTTAGGAGAATTAATGCAAAAACAAGCTGAGTTTGATTACAACCAATTAAAAATCGAAAATCGTATTAAAAATGCCATGCTTTATCCTTTGATTATGTGTTGTGTTGCTTTGGGTATTATTATTTTTATGATCAAATTTATTCTGCCCAAAATTCTCCCCATTTTTGAGCATTTTGATGCGATTTTACCTTTACCAACTAGAATAGTTATTTTTTTAAGTGATTTGTTCTCAAACTACGGCTGGTTTGTGTTTGGCGGTTTATTAACTTCTTTATTTTTGATACGTTTTTGGCTACAAACAAAAAGTGGTAAACTACAATTTGATAGTTTGACATTAAAAATACCTGGGTATAATGCTTTTTTGAAGAAAATACTCAATTATCGTTTTATCCAAGTTTTAGCAACTTTGCTATCTAGTGGCGTAGATTTAAGGAGTGCTCTGCAAATTTGCGAAAAAATTACTGGCAATAGTTTTTATGAGCAATCTATTCGCTCTTTAGGTAACGAAGTTACAAAAAAAGGATTTACTTTGTCACAAGCTATTCAACGCATAGGGTTATTAAACGAAACTTTAATACAAACTATTCAAGTTGGAGAGGAAAGTGGAAGTTTGCCTATAACTCTAAAGCAATCTGCAGAAAATTTAGAAGTAGAACTAGAAACAGCCTTAAATAAATATATTTCTTTACTAGAGCCAACAATTATTTTAGTAATGGCAGTATTTGTGGGTTTTATTATATTATCAGTCTTACTTCCTATGTTTCAATTAAATCAATTAGTATAAATTTTAAATTTTATGAACAATCAACAGCATATTTTGGTGGTAGATGATGAGATAGAAATGAGAATTGCTTTAAAAAAATCTTTGGAAAAATGTCAGTTTTTTGTAGATGCTGCCCACAATGTCAAAGATGCTCTAAAGAAAATAACAAATAATAATTATAATTTAATTATTACAGATATGACTATGCCAAAACAAAGTGGCATAGAAATATTAAACTATATTCAAGCAAATAAATTAGCTATTCCAGTAATTATTATTACCGCTTACGGTACAATTTCTACTGCAGTAGATGCTATTAAAAAAGGTGCCTTTGATTTTATAGAAAAACCTTTTAATTTGGACGCTTTGATATTTTTAGTAGAAAGAGCTTTAAACTCTAAAACTATAATGCAAAAACTCAAACCTACTACTATTGCCAAAAATTTTACAAAAGTAGAACGCAAAATTATTACAAACGACAAAGAATTTCAAAAAACACTACAAATAGCAAAAACTGTTGCGAATACAAATTCTACTGTTTTAATTGAAGCAGAAAGCGGTACTGGAAAAGAGCTTTTAGCACGCTATCTACACTATCATTCTGAACGGGATAATAGGGCTTTTATAGCAGTTAATTGTGCTGCGTTACCAGAAACTTTATTAGAAAGTGAATTATTTGGACACAAAAAAGGCTCTTTTACAGGGGCAATCTCAGATTATGCAGGGAAATTTGAACAAGCAAATTTTGGCACTATACTCTTAGATGAGATTAGTGAGATGCAGGCTTCTTTGCAAGCAAAATTACTAAGAGTAATTCAAGAAAAAACTATAACTCGTATTGGAGATAACAAAGAAATCAACTTAGATATACGTATTATTGCAACTACCAATAGAAGTATGTTAGAACTAGTAGAAAAAAATCAGTTTAGAGCAGATCTTTATTTTCGTCTTAATGTTATTCCTTTGAGCATTCCTCCTCTAAGAGCCCGTAAAGATGATATTGATTTGTTAACGGAGTATTTTATAGAAAAATATTCTAAAGAAAACGGTAAAGAAAATTTAAAATTAACCTCTAAAACAAGAGAAATTCTTAATCATTACCACTGGCAGGGCAATGTACGGGAATTAGAAAATATAATAGAAAGAGCTGTGGTTTTGAGTGATAATAAAGAAATTATTCCTGAAAATTTATTACTAAAACATATTGATTAATGAAAATAGCAATATTTGGAGCTGGATATGTAGGCTTGGTAAGTGGAGTTTGCTTTGCAGAAAAAGGAAATATAGTAACCTGCGTAGATATAAATAGACAAAAAATAATAAAATTACAAAAAGGTATTAGTCCTATTTTTGAGAAAGGTTTAGAGCCATTACTCAAAAAACACCTTCAAAAACAAAATATATTTTTTACACTAGATGCTAAAAAAGCAATTAGAGACAATAATATTATTTTTATTGCTGTAGGGACTCCTCTCAAAAAAGATAACTCTAGTAATTTACAATTTATTTATGAAGTTTTAGAAAAAATAGCTCAGTTTGCTACTCAAGATAAAATAGTAGTTATCAAATCAACTGTCCCCATGGGAGCTAATTTAAAAATTCAAAAACATTTTAAAACAATTTTGCGTAAAAATATTACTGTTACTTTTTGCAATAATCCAGAATTTCTTAGACAAGGTGAGGCAGTTCAATGTTGCATGTATCCAGATAGAATAGTTATAGGAGTAGAATGCAAAATTACAGCACAAACAATGAAAAAAATTTATGTAGATTTTGTAGATGAAAATAAAATTATTATTATGGATATTCATTCTTCGGAATTGACAAAATATGCATGCAATGCTTTTCTTGCTACAAAAATTAGTTTTATCAATCAAATGTCTCAGTTTGCTGAAAAACTCAAGGCAGATATTGAGAAGGTAAAAATTGGTATGTCTTTAGATGAGAGAATCAATGGGAGATTTTTAAATGCAGGGCTAGGCTATGGAGGCTCTTGCTTTCATAAAGATCTTCAATCTTTGATATCTATTGCTGAGGCAAATGATATTAATGCATGTTTTTTAAAATCTGTAGAAGATATCAATCAAAAGCAAAAAGAATTATTTTTAAAAAAAATTTTTGATTATTTCAAAGGAGAATTAAGTGGAAAAAAAATTGCAATATGGGGATTAGCGTTCAAAAAAAATACAGACGATATTAGAGGAGCTCCTAGCATAAAGATTATAACTCAACTTAAAAAATATGGAGCAATTCTACATCTCTACGACCCAGAAGCACAAAAAAACATGCAAAAAAAAATTCCTGCTAGCAAACAGGTTTTTTATTTTAACAAAGCACATGATAGTTTATGCGATATCAATGCTTTGGTAGTTTGCACAAGATGGGATGAATTTAAAAATTTTGATTTTGCTTTACTCAAAAATAATTCTTGCCAAGTTATTTTTGATGGCAGAAATATTCTACACAAAAAAAAGATTGAAGCTCTTAACATAGATTATATTGCTGTGGGTATAGGAAGCGCTTCTAATAAAAAAGAATTGATAAAACCAATTGTAAATATATAATTGATTGCTACTATTTGTGAGATTACCAAATATGCATTCTTGCTAAATAATTAAATTTTCATGATTACAGATCAACGTAAAATAATGAATAATAAGCAAATACTAAGGCGTTTGTTTATTCTAGCTATACCCTATTATAAATTGATTATTTTAGCAGTGATTTTGATGATTATTTTTGCTGTAGTAAATGCAGTGCCAGCACTATACATTAAAAATATTATTGATGCTTTAGAATCTGGTAAGCAATATCAAATCTCTAGGTTTGTGTTTATTAGTTTAGCTATTATAATGATTTATACTATCAAAGCTATCATAGGTTTTTGGCAACAAAGATTGCTCGGAAATATCGGTGTTAAAATTACTGCAGACATGAGGTATATAGTCTATAAAAAAATTATTTATTTACCTCTGTCCTTTTTTGACGAGACAAAAACTGCTCATATCTACAACAGAATTGCTGGAGATTTAAATCAAATTCAAAATTTTGTTTTGACAGTGCTGCGTTCTTATCTACTACAAATTCCTCAAATTATTGTATTAATAGGAATAATGTTCTACCGTAGCTGGATACTTAGCCTACTTATTTTTATTATTTTTCCTTTTATAGGATTTATTGTTAAATTTTTTAATACAAAATTAAAACGAGTTATAGAAAAAGAAAAAATACAAAACGATAGTTTAAGTAGTATTATTTTGGAAGTTTTAAGAGCAATTAAAATAGTCAAATCTTTTTCAACAGAAAAATTAGAATTAAAAAAATTTAATAAAACTAATCAATCACTGCTTGTAACAGCAAAAAAAACAATTAAAATTTCTGCTTCTATTGTACCTTCAGTAGAACTACTAAATTCTATATTTTTAGCATTTGTTTTTATTACAGGCGGGTTTTTGATCAATCAATCTATTATATCTACGGGTGATATTGCTTCTTTTTTAGTAGCTGCCTCTTTGGCTTATATACCAATTAAAACCCTAAGTGGAATTACTGTAGTAATTCAAACCAGCTTGATTTCCGCTCGCAGGATATTTGAAATTTTAGACATTGCTAACCCTATAATAGAACATGATAATAAAAAAATACCTCTAAAGGAATTTCACGATAAGATAGAAATACATATCAAAAGTTTTTCTTACAACAAAAAACAAAAAATTTTAAGAAATATTCGTCTAACTATTCCAAAAGGTCAATCTATTGCCTTTGTAGGCAAAACAGGAAGCGGTAAATCTACTATCGCCAATCTTTTACCTAGATTCTACGACATAGAAAAAGATAAAGGATCTATTAAAATAGACGGCAAAGACATTCGCGACCTTCAAATAGCTAGTCTACGAAAACAAATTGCTATTGTCAGTCAAGATTCTATACTCTTTGATGATAGCATTGAAAATAATATTACCTATGGTAAGCAAAATTATACAAAAAAAGAATTACAAACAATAGCTAAACAATCGCATGTAGATGAGTTTGTTGATAACTCCTCAAAAAAATACAATACTCTTGTAGGAGAAAGAGGTGTCAAGCTTTCTGGTGGTCAAAAACAACGAATTAACCTAGCAAGAGCTTTTATGAAACAAGCTCCAATTTTAATTTTTGATGAGCCTACTAGCGCTTTGGATAGCGAATCTGAAGCAAAAATATTTTCCTTTATCAAACCACTGATTAAAAAAAGTACCGCTATTATAATTGCACACCGTTTATCTACTATCAAAAATGCAGATATTATTTATGTTTTACACAATGGTACAATAATAGAGCAAGGTACTCATAAAGCATTACTTGCTAAAAAAAAGAGGTATTACAATCTTTACAAACTACAAGAATCTTAACTCAATCTATATTTATCAAATGGTGTAAATTTAATTTGTATGCCTTGCCTTTACTAAGATCAAAGCTAGAACTCCTGTAATACTAGATGCAATGGTAGTGTGTAAAATAGAAACAGGAATCGGAACAAAAAATAAAGCATTGATGATACCTACAAGAACTTCTAATAAAATAAGTAGAATCAAGATATAACCCCAAAATGCCCAACTTGCTTTTTTAGGCAATAAGCACTTAATACTAAAATAAATCAATAAAATACTACCGCACACTACAACAATTCTGTGTATTAAGTGGATAGCTTCTAGAATATTTACCGAAAAAGCAAACCCTTGCCAATTATTCCATAGCAAACTCACACTGCTACTATCCCAAAAAAAAGAGAAAGAAGAATTAGAAGTACATAATGGAAAAGCACTACACGCATAACCTGCATAATTACTACTATTCAATCCACCAGAAAGTAACATCAAAAAATATATGGCTACTATAAATTTAGTTTGAAAATAAAATTTTGTAGGCTCAGCTAGAATGTATTTGATACGTGTTGTAGATAAAAAAATTACTTCGTACAACAAATACACTAAACACAAAAAAAGTAAATTGCCTAATAATAAATGCAATACAACTGTAGCAAAATTAAGCTTCAGTAACACGGTTAACCCGCCTATAATTCCTTGTAACAGTACTAAAAAAAATAACAGACCAGCAGTCCTACGATAATTAGTTAACTCTGGTCTCCAACAAAGAAAATAAGCAATTAGTATTAACAAGCCCAAAAAACTAGCGAGGTAACGGTGCCCTACTTCCAACGCAATTTGTAAGTTTATTGGCGGTATCAAACTCCCATAGCAAAGAGGCCAATCAGGGCAAGCTAAACCCGCTCCGTATAAGCGCACAGTAGCTCCAAAAGAGATTAATATCCAAGTAATCAAGAAACTAACCGCTAGTAGGAATAATAAAATATAACGAGACATCAAAGTTAAAACTCAGTGAGATCTTTATTTTTTTTTTCTAGTAAACTATCAATTTTTTTGATATACTCGTCGGTTATTTTCTGGGATTTTTTTTCTAGATTTTTTAGTGCATCTTCAGAAATATCTTTGTTTTTTTCTTGTTCTTTGATAAGTTGATTACTATCTCTTCTTGTCCTACGAATAGAATTTTTAGCATCTTCTATAATTTGTTTGACCTGCCTTACTAAATCTTTTCTTCTTTCTTGAGTTAGTGGAGGAATAGGTAAACGAATTAAAGTTCCATCTTTTTGAGGTGTAATTCCTATATTTGCTTTGATAATACTTTTCTCAATACTAGCTATTGCATTTTTTTCCCAGGGAATAATTACTAGTTGTTGAGGATTTAAGACATTAATGTTTGCTAATTGATTGATAGGTACACTAGATCCATAGTATTCTACCAAAATATTATCTAAAATAGATGGATCTGCCTTTCCAATTTTAACTGCTACCAACTTTTTTTGTAAAGCTTCTACAGTTTTTACCATTTTAATCTTTAAGTTTTCTATTATCATTTTTATTTAAAACTAAAATTACACTACTACTATGTTAACATATAGGATTAAAATAAAAAATAAAGTTTATTTATATGCTATTGTTCTATAACAAAAAGATATACTCAAATCCGTAATCAAAAGTTATGCCAGAACTTCCTGAAGTAGAAACTATAGTTCGTAGTCTACAAGCTGTGCTAGTTGGTAAGAAAATTACTACTATCTACGAAATAAGAAAAGGAATTTTACAAGATTCTGTAGAAGAATTGCAAAAAATTTTTTTAAAAAAACAAATACTGCAAATTTTTCGTCACGGTAAGTATATTTTGTTTGATTTTGAAGGAGATTATTTTTTGGTCACACACCTTAGAATGACTGGAAAATTTATTTATCCCTCAAAAAAACAATCTATCCACGATAGAGTTGTTTTTGTTTTTGAAGACAAACAAAAACTTGCTTTTAACGATGTTCGTTGTTTCGGTACTATAGAAAAATTCCTTAAAAAAAATTCTTTTATCTGTAAAAAAAAACTTGGTATAGACGCTTTAGCTCAAAAACTGAGCGCGGCAGTGTTCTACAATAAATTACGGAGTAAAAAAAAATCCATAAAAAAATATTTAATGGATCAAAGTCAAATAGCTGGAATTGGTAATATTTATGCGTGTGAGATACTCTACAAAAGTAGCATTTCTCCTTTCCGCTTAACAAATTCTTTGAATTTACAAGAAGTAGATAAGTTACTAATTAATATTAGAAAGATTCTGACATTAGCTATCAGTTATAATGGAACTAGCATTTCTGATTACCGTAGAGTAGATGGCAAAACAGGAGAGTTTCAAAATTTTTTACTTGTCTATGGTAAAAATGGTCAAAAATGCACCCTTTGCAAAGAGCCTATACAAAAAGAAAAGGGACAACAAAGCACTTATTATTGTCCCACTTGCCAAAATTAAATCTCAATTAAGAAACTCAAGATCAATTGTTTTGAGTTACTGAAACTACGCCAGCATCTTCGACAAAAACCACTGTTTTTCTATCTTCATCATCTCCTATATCGTATCTTTTTAATGTAGTTTCACTTGGTAATTCGTCAAGATTTACAAGAGCGGTTACATAATTATCAGGAGTTTTATCAGGATGCACCATAGCTGTAATGCGAATAGAGGAAGCTGTTGTTCTAAATTCAAACTTAAGCTCTCCATCAACACCAACTTTACCGGGGCTACTTATATCTCCTGTAAAAACAGATGCTAGAGATTTAGGATTGCCAGTAGTGAATTGAGTACGTGCTTCTTGAGAAACATATTCTCCGACCCAAATTTTTGCATCGTCTGCATCTCCTACAACAAGAAGAGGAGCAAGTCTTTCTCCTGCTAAAGTATTCTTGATTGTTATTGTATAAATAGGTCCTTCCTTTTGACCATAATTGATTTTTTTACCAAAATATCCGCATCCGCTAATAAACAAACTGGCAATTACTAAAAATGCCAATCCTTTGCCGTAGGTATTTACTTTGTTTTTCATTATATTATTATAGTTTCATTTACAAAGAGTCTAAAAAATTTAAACCCTATATCAAAATACTAGTAGATTTACTAAAAATAGTCTAGTAAAAGCGGGTATCATAAAAGTATTATTAACTAAATTTATAGAATATTTTATAGCAACTACACCAACAAAATACTAGTTACCTCAACACTAATTAACGCTAAAGAATATAATCAAGTTTTTAAAAATTTGGTGGGAGAATAAAACTAGATTTGTAATCTCATTTCTATTCCTACTTGTTTTTTTTCTAAGTAGTCAGAGAATGTTTTTGTTATTTGAAAACCAGAATTTTTTAAAAATTTTTTTACTGGTTTGTTTTGATCTTCTATTTGTATATCTAAATAATCTAAACGCAGATTTTTACCTATTGCTTTAGCAAAAAGTACTAATTTTTGACCCCATCCTTTTCCTTGATATTCCTTTTGAACTGCTAAAGAGAGTATAGTCATGCTGTGTATGATTTTATTGATCTTCAATAAAATAAAAGCAATTAATTTTTTCTGTTCATCTTTTAGACAATAACAAACCACATCAGAATGAATAATCATTCTACAAAGTTGTTCTTTAGGAATACCTCCTTTTCTAAAACTTATTTTCTCTAGCAGGCAAATATCTGCTAAATCGTCAGGACGAAAAGGTGATAAATGAAGTTTCAAAGTATAAAAAGATATCAAACTTCTTTTTACTTTAAAATAAAAGAATGTTAAAAGTCAATTTATGCTGCTATTTTTGTCAAAATTATGAAATTTACTACTATTACCCGCCAAAGAGAAGAAAGGGATAAGTGTATACTAAGCAATTTGCAAAAATTTAAAAAATTATGCAAAAAAAAAAATGATAACTTTTTAAGTTTTGCAGAAAAATTAGTTTCAAAATATTCTATAAAATTTTTACAAGATAATGAAACCAAGACCTTGTATGAACATGTCTATTTACTGTATAAGCAATTTATTCAAAATTTAAATAAAGAACTTTTTGTCAATGTCAGTTGCGATATTAGCACTCATACAAAAGAGAAACAAAACCGTTTTGTTATAAAAGTTTTACTAGAAGATAGACCCTTTGTGGTAGATAGTTTACGTAATTATTTCCATAGCAAACAAAATTTAAATATTATACAGCTAACACATCCTGTTTTATTTGTAGAAAAACAAGAAAAAAATATTAAGATTTTACTAAATAAGAAACATGGTTGTCAAAAATACAATTACGTTATCGTCTTAGTTAGCAGCTCTCATGTTACAGAATTAGATACAAAAATATTACAAGAAGAGATCTACGATGTTTTAAGCAGATTGATTGCAGCTACTAACGATTTTCATGCAATGCAGAATACTCTAAGGAGCCTAAAAGATTCTGATACTTTTTTTACGCAAGATCAACAACGAGATAACGAGCGACGCCAACTTTATGAATGGATTGCTAGTGATAATATGATTCTTTTAGGGATAAATAGCATCTCTAGTCAAAAAATTTGTAAAAAAAAGTTAACTTGGAATGATTTTGATAATAATTTAGGAGTATTTTCGTATTTAGCAAAAATTCAAAACCTAGATTTTGTTGAAGAAATTGAGCAATACCTACCAATTTTTAAGAATAATAGCTTATCTGTAAGTTTTGCAGAATCTCGTTATAGTTCTAAAATTCATGTTACAGATAAATTGATTTATATTTTTGGTAAAAAAGTATACAAAAATACAGATAAAATAACTTTTTTTTGTTTAGCAGGAGTCTTTACTAGAGCATCTGAATTATCCGATATCATGGATATTCCTTTGGTACGCTATAAGCTCAACGCTATTGTCAAAGATATAGGATTAGTTGAGAATAGCCACGACTTTAAACACTTAAAAGATTTATTTAATCGTTTTCCTAAATACGAATGTTTTCGTATGGAAAAAGAAGAGCTAAGAATTTTTGCGTATAAAAGCCCTTTTATTTGGGAATTATGTCAAGTAGAAACAAGTTTATATTCTATAGCTGAAGTCAACTATGCTAGATTGGTTGTCTATATTCCAGTAGAAAATTTTGATGATAGAGAATTTAAACGAGTTAGTCAATTAATGACAAAAACTACAAAACAAGAAGCTGAAAAATCTTATTGGTTTTACTATGGAAACTCGGTGCAATGCCATTTTATTTATTTTAAATTTGATACAAATAAAATCTCTAGCACCATGCTCTCTAATATAGAATTAGAAGTCAAACAATTGATAGAAGAATGGCAACAAATTCTAATTTACAAACTTGAGAAACATTTTTCTCATGTCGTAGCTAATAAAATGAAGCAGCGTTATTCTTCTGCTTTCAATAAATTTTATCAAGCTGCTAACGACACCACGCAAGCTATTTATGATATTGAGAACTTTAATTTAGTAGTAGATAAATCTGTGGAATATGTAGATGTGATTGCTCTAAACGAAGAAAAATCAATAGTTGTTCTATATACCTATAAAATTTATCATCTAAGCCAAATTTTACCGAATTTACAGAACCTATCTTTAGATGTGTTGCAAGAAATTGCTTATAAAGTACCTCTAGAGGGCAAAATCTACCATAAATATACATATATTGTCAAACATCAACAAATTACTATTGAATCGCATAAATATTTTAAAAAACATATTCAAGAATCTATATTAGCTCTATTTAGTAAGGAGTTAGCAAATGAAAAATTGAACGGATTAGTAACTTGTGCTGGATTTAATTACAAACAAGTCAATTTATTTACAGCTCTCAAAAAATATATGTATCAATTAGGTTGTAGTATAGATAGCAATATTTTTGATTGTATTATTCTTGTTAACCCCAAAATTAGTTATAGTATATTAGATTATTTTACCGCAAAATTTACTTTTGAAAAAAAAAATAGAAAAACTCAAATAATACAAGCTGAGCAAGCAATATTAGTACAAATAGCTAAACTGAAAACACTTACTGAAGATGGTATATTTCGCAATCTTTATAATTTTGTCCAAGCTATGCTACGAACTAATTATTATAATATCAATGCTCGTGAAGCTCTTGCTTTTAAAATAAATTGTAGTGAAGTAGATATGATGCAAAATCCTAAACCTATGTATGAGATTTTTGTTTATGGCGTTGACATGACTGGCGTACATTTAAGAGGCGGCAAAATTGCTAGAGGTGGCTTAAGGTTTTCTGATAGAAAAGACGATTTTCGTACAGAAATACTAGGTTTAATGTCAGCACAAATGCTTAAAAATACTGTGATTGTCCCAGAAGGCTCCAAGGGAGGATTTATTATTGACGAATCTTTTACAACTAGAAAAGAGATGTTTCAAGTAGTAGAAAAACACTACCGTCGTTTTGTACAATCTTTACTATCTATCACAGGGAATTTTATACAAGGAGAGGTTATTCCTCCGAAACAGGTTGTGCGTTACGATGACAATGATCCTTACCTTGTAGTAGCAGCAGATAAAGGTACCGCCCATCTTTCCGATGTAGCAAATGAAATTAGCCTTGCACAAAATTTTTGGCTAGGAGATGCTTTTGCTTCTGGTGGCTCTATAGGTTATAACCATAAAGAAATAGGAATTACGGCTAAAGGGGCTTGGGAATGTATAAAAATTCATTTTTTAGAATTAGGAATTGACATACAAAACGAAGATTTTTCTGTAGTAGGGATAGGAGACATGGGAGGAGATGTCTTTGGTAATGCTATGCTTTTAAGCCATCAAATTAGATTAAAAGGAGCTTTTAACCATCTACATATTTTTATTGACCCTTATCCGCCAACAGATGATTCTGCTTGGCAGGAGAGAAAAAGATTGTTTCAAACTGCTGGCAGTAGCTGGGTGGATTACAAAACAAAATTAATTAGCAAAGGAGGAGGTGTTTTTAAGAGAAACTCAAAATCTATTACTCTAACTAGTAGTATGAAAGAATTTTTACAAACAAAAGAAAATAGTGTGAGTGGAGAAAAACTCATTCGTATGTTGCTAAGTGCAAAAGTAGATCTACTTTGGAATGGCGGCATTGGAACTTATGTTAAATCTAAGAATCAAACTCAACTAGATGTTGGAGACCCGAATAATAATTCTGTGAGGGTGAATGCTGCTGATTTAAAAACCAAAATTGTAGGAGAAGGTGGCAATTTAGGATTTACTCAATCAGCTAGGTTAGAATTTGCACTACAAGGGGGCAAAATAAACGCTGATTCTATAGATAATTCTGCGGGAGTCGATATGTCTGACCATGAGGTAAATATTAAAATTATGATGGAGAGGCTGATAGAAAAGAAAAAAATTAAAGCGGGGAAAGAAAGAGTTAAATTGCTTGCTACTTTGATAGACGAAGTAACCGCTGCTTGTTTAAAAAATAATCAAGACCAAAGCTATATTTTAAGCATGTCTATGCAAGATTCTAAAGAAAATTTATCCGAATATTTAGATACTATAGATTTTTTGGTTGAAGAAAAAATTATTAACCCAAACAAAGAAAAATTATTGAGCAAATCTGCATTGCTAGAATATGGAGATGGTATTCCTAGACCTTATCTTTGTAGCTTACTAAGCTACACTAAAATGTTTTTTTTTCGTAAAATTTTAAATTCTAATCTTCCAGATAATAAATTTTGCGAGCAATATTTTTTAGATTATTTTCCTTCCAGTCTGTCAAAAAAATTCTCTCTTTTAAAACATAAACACCAACTTTATAGGGAGATTATCACTAGTCGTATTATCAATCAGCAAATTAACCAATTTGGTATTCCTTTCTTAACTCTATTACAACAATGGAGTGATAGACCATACGATTTAATTTTAAAAACCTATATTATTGCAGATAATATTTTTTACGGCAAAAAAATTAGAAAAGCAATTTTTACCTACTACCAAGGAAAAAATATTTTAACTGCTTATACTCACCTTCGTCAGTTAGAGGTATTTTTAAGAAAAATTACTTTATGGTTGTTATTAAACCTCAAAGAACAAGCAATTTCTTTTGATTTAATTAGCAAATATCAAAATTTAGTAATTACGCACTACCCTAAATTATCCATTAGTAATATTGTGTCTCAAGCAGAATTATTACAATTATTAAAAACACAACAAACAAGCATCAACCCTTTAGAAAAGATTTACCTGGTAGACGAGCAAAAATTAACAAAACAACTAGTAGAAGAAATTTTTCAAAAAACCTATCGTATTTTTGGATTATCTATAGGTGATAGGCTCATAAAAATGAAAGTAGTATCTAGTTACGGCAAGCAACATGTAGGATTACTTTTACAAAATATCAATAGCTTAAAATGGAAAATTTATAAACAAATTTTAAAAAAATATCAAAAGTTTTTAGCATCTCCGCAAGAATTTTTTGATTTTCCTGCTAACTCTCTTTTACAAAAAATTCAGCTGCAAGAAGATTTTTTTACAAAGAATGCTCGAGAAACTCTACATGTCGCTGCTGTGCTTATTGAAGAAATAAACAATTTTTTACAGAAAAAGTGAAAAAAATACCTTCTATAGAATTTCAAAATGTTAAAAAAAATTTTGGTCAAACTACTGCTTTATCTGAGACTTCTTTCCAAATCCAAAAAGGAGAATTTATAGTTTTTGTGGGTCCTAGCGGGTGTGGAAAAACTACAACTTTGCGACTAATTGCTGGATTAGATGATGTAAGTGGAGGAAGTATTTTTGCTAATGGTAAGAATATTACTTGGGAAATTCCTAAAAATAGGAAAACTGCAATGGTTTTTCAAACTTATTCTTTGTATCCACACCTTACGGTTTATGAAAATTTAAAATATCCTCTAGATATTCTTAAAATATCTAAACAAGATAAAAAAAACATTATTGAGAAAACAGCAAGAAAATTAGAAATTATAGATTTATTACAAAGGTTACCTAGCCAATTATCAGGTGGTCAAAAACAAAGAGTGGCAATAGGCAGGGCGCTAGTTCGAAAACCAGAAATTTTTTTATTGGATGAGCCCTTGAGTAATTTAGATGCTCGTCTTAGAGAAAACATGAGAGGCTATATTCGCGAACTACACAATTTTGTTAAAAAAACTACTATTTATGTGACTCACGACCAGCAAGAAGCTATGACTTTGGCTGATAGAATCTTTGTTTTTTCTAAAGGGAAAATGATGCAATCTGGAACTCCGCAAGTAATTTATCAAAATCCCCAAAATCTTTTTGTAGCAAAATTTGTAGGCAATCCTCCTATAAATATTTTTAGAGGTCAAATTGAAAACAAGATAGTTAATGGAGATTATGGGAATATAGAGTTTAGTGAACTAGGAATAAAAAAAAAATTACCACCTAAAAAATTTATTTTTGCTATTCGTCCGCACCATCTATTTGTTAGTGATACTGGATTTTTAAAAGCAAAATTTTTATATTCTGAATACTTAGGCTCTGAAAGCTATTATAAATTCCAAATAAGCAATCAAGAACTACTTCTAGCATGCGATAAAGATTTATTGTTAAAAAAAAACAACTTCTACAATCTTGCTTTAAAAAAAAATAAAATTTTCTTTTTTAACTCACAAGAGCAAAGAATTTATTTGTAATTATTATAAAAGAATATTTTGTAAATAACACTATAGTCTGTAGCTCAAACTAACTATTATAAAATACAGCCTTTAAATTGGTACTTTTAAAGTTTTATGTTGTTTTAGTCAACCGCTTGGTAAATTGAAATCTGGTTGTTTGAGGTAGAGAGGTTCGCTTTTTCTATATTTTTCTTTATCTCTAACACAAAATAAATATTTTGCTATTTGGCTAGATTTTAAGTAATTCCTAGTAATTATCTCTTGTCCACTAGTGGGAATAAAATCATAATTTTTTTGCAACCAAGCTATACCATTGCCCACTAGACAATAGTTGTAGTTTTTAATTTTTGTCAAAAATTCTGCTGGTTTTAAAAGTTTAGCATCTGTAGGTAACTCCTTGCTTATAGCTTCTTGGTCAAAAAAAGCGGTATAGAGCTCTTTTTTATAAGCCGTAAGAGCTACAGCTATTTTTTGTTGCGTAATACCAAGTGCACTAGCTTTGAGGCTATCTAAAGTGTAAATTGGAACTTTTAAGCCTAAGGATAAAGCTATCACGCTAGATAAAATCACTCTAATAGAAGTAAAAGAACCAGGTCCTGTAGTTGTAAAAATAGCTCCAATACTTTGTTTGGATACAGAAGTTTTGAGAAGAATTTTTTCTATTGCTGGTATAAGTAAATCCGAAAATTGTGTTTGAGTGTAAAAATCTTCTGCTAAAAGTTTTGTGTCTTCAAAAATAGAAATAGAAAAACTATCTGATCCACTACCTTCTATAGATAAAACAATCTCTTTTTGTTTCATTTAATCACCTTTGAGTACAAAATTTTGTCCACCATTTTAAAATTAATCTTTGCTCTTTGCCTACAAAACTTGTTTTATCAATTTTATTTTCTTTAAATAAAGTTCGTAGGCAATGTAGTTTTACCAACCATTCTTCTTCGCTATGACAATCTGTCCAAGTAGGATTCTTTTTTCTTTTTAAAACTTCGTATTGTCTCTCGTCTATTGAGCGTTGTCCTCCCTTAATCGAGGCAGCTAAATTGATTTTTTTCATATTTTAGTTTTTTTAAAACAAAATTACTTCTTGAATTTATATAAATTATGCCATAGACTGATGGAAAGTGCGTTTTTAATCTACTTAAAATATCAAAACCTATGTTTTGCCGCAATTTTGGTTAAGAGTAACACTTTTTTATCACAAAAATCAAACTGCTTGTATTTTAAGAATAAATCATTTTATTACCGAGCTAAAATATTTGCTAACTTTTTACTAACCCAAAATCAGTGTCAAAAGATGACTGCTATAGTTAATCAAAAATTACTAATTATTATCCCCACGTACAACGAAGCAGTAAATATTCCAATTTTATTTGATAAATTACATCAATTTTGTCAAAATGCTAACCTGCTTTTTGTAGACGATAATAGTGATGACGGTACTATAGAGAAAATCAGAGAACATAGCAAAAATTTTAAGATTAAAATTATTCAAAGAGCAAAAAAAATGGGGTTAGGAAGTGCTTATATCAGCGGTATCAAATTTGGATTAAAGGGAAACTATGATTTTTTTTTACAAATGGATGCTGACCTGTCTCATGATCCAAAATATATTCCTCAATTTTTAGCAAAAATACAAGATTTTGATTTTGTAATTGGTAGTCGTTATGTGAAAGGAGGAGAAATAAAAGGTTGGACGTGGGCTAGAAAATTTATTAGCTACGGTGGTAATTTATACGCTAGGATTGTGCTAGGTTCAAAAATCAATGATTTAACAGGTGGTTTTAATATATGGAGCAGAAAAACACTAGAAACAATTAATTTAGATGATAGGTTTAGCGAAGGTTATGTCTTTCAAATCGAGATGAAAATTAGAGCTGTTTTATTAAATTGTAAATTTTATGAACTACCTATTATTTTTACAAATAGAATATCCGGCAACTCTAAAATGTGCAAAAAAATAGTTTTTGAAGCAATAAAAAATGTTTGGAAAATATAATAATCAAAAAATTGTAGAATTTATAGATAGCACAAGAAAAGTATTTTTTTTAAGAAAAATTTATATTATTTGCGCAAAGAATAAAAATCTAATTGTTTATTTTACTATTCTTTTTTTGATAGGATTTTTATTTTATCTAGGCAATAAAAACCTAGGATATAACTGGCAATTACAGCAAATACCAAAATTTTTTGCTTTTAAAACAGAAAATGGCTGGCAACTAGGAGTTTTGAGCAAAGGATTAAAATTAACTCTTTTGATATCTATTATTGCTTTATGTTTATCTATTGTGATTGGTAGCGTTTTCGCTATACTATCTTTGAGCCAATCTTTTAGCGGTAAAATATTAGCTAAATTTTATGTGGGGCTTATCAGAAATACCCCTCTTCTGATTCAATTATTTATTTTTTATTATATTCTATCTCCCATCTTCTACTTAGATAGATTGTGGAGTGGCATCCTATGTTTATCTTTTTTTGAAGGAGCCTATACTGCAGAAATTATTCGTGGAGGTATACAATCTATACCCAAAAACCAATGGGAATCCGGCTACAGCATAGGGTTAAAAAAATTATCTGTGCTACGAAAAATTATACTACCCCAAACTGTCAAAATTATTTTACCACCTTTGACTAACCAACTTATTAATTTGATTAAAAATTCTGCTATTGTCAGTGTGATTGCTATCTTAGATTTAGTTGCCGAAGGAAGAAATTTAATTGCAGATACTTTTTTGAGTTTTGAAGTATGGTTTACCATAGCCTTCATTTATTTTATAATCAATATCTCTCTATCTTTTTTTATTCAATATTTAAAAAAAACTTTTTGGAATTTTTCATAAAAACGACGGTAGTTTGTTAATAAAAATTAGTTATGTATGACATAACTTGTCGTTTTTTAATTTTAACCATAAATATAATATACTATGAAAAAATATCAAATAAATTTGAGAAAAACACTTTATAAAGTGATTATTTTCTCTTTTTGTTTAGTTTTAGTAGCTTGTCAAACTACAAAAACCAAGAATAACACTACAAATATTCCTAAAAGCACTTTAGAGGAAATTCAAAGTAGAGGAATAATAAAAGTAGGATTAGGTATTTTTGTCCCTTGGGTTATGAAGGATAAACAAGGTAAACTTGTTGGTTTTGAAGTAGATGTAGCTAGAAAATTAGCAGACGATATAGGTGTAAAAATAGAATTTATTCCTACTGCTTGGGACGGTATTATTCCAGCTTTGGTGGCAAAAAAGTTTGATATTGTTATCAGTGGAATGAGTATTACCCCAAAAAGAAATTTAATTGTAAATTTTTCTGATGCTTACGCCCATTCTGGATTAGCAATTTTTGCTAATAAAAAAAAGGCAATAAATTTTACTCTAGAAGATTTTAATAACCCAGAGGTCACAATTGCAGTAAGAAGAGGGGCTACGACTGCTACTTTAGCAAAAGAACTTTTCCCTAGAGCAAATATTTTGCTTTTTGATGAAGAGTCGCAAGTTAATCAAGAAGTATTAAATGGCAATGCACATGCTTCTATTGCATCAGAGCCTCAGCCTTCGCATATAATTAGCAAATACCCTGAGATTCTTTTTAGTCCTGTAAAAAAGCCTTTGAATAAATGGTCGGAAGGCATGGCTATCCGCAAAGGAGACCTAGATTTTTTAAATTTTGTGAATAATTGGATTAGTATCAATAATACCAATCAATGGCTACAAAAAAGACACAATTACTGGTTTAAAACACTAGATTGGGCTGATTCTGTAGGATTTAAATAATCTACAGCGTAGCTCTAGTAGGCTTATTTGTAAAAAGAGCATATTTTTAAGAGAAGTGACAAAAAAAAATACATACTTAATAGACTTAGTTATTTTGCTTTCTTTGATAGTATTTTGTTTTTATCTTTATTATCAAATTCAAAATACTTTGATTTATAAATGGAGATGGCAAGATCTTTGGGTATATTTTATTGGATGGGACCAAAAAAAAGAATTATGGTTTTTAAATACTCTAGGAATTGGAGTGTTAAATACTATAAAAATTATTATTTGGTCGTTTGTTTTATCGCTAGTTATAGGGTTTGTATTAGCTATTATGAAAAATAGCTCTAATAAATCTATTAGCTGGTTAGCTATAACTTATATTGAATTCGTAAGGAATATACCTGCTTTGGTATTTTTATTTTTATTTTATTTTTTTTTTAGTTCTCAAATTTTTCCTTATTTAGGTATTAGTTATTTTGCGTCTCACTTAACAGATAACGGAAAAATGATTCTATCTTTTTTTTTGATTAAGCCTAGTCTTTTAGAAAATTTTATTTCTGGGTTTATTAGTTTGGCGCTTTTAGAATCTGCCTATATTGGAGAGATTATTTGGGCTGGAATCTCTGCAATAGATAAAACTCAGTGGGAGGGCGGGTATAGTTTGGGAATGAGCAAGTTTAAAAACTTGAGAATGATTATTTTACCCCAAGCAATTTATAAAGTTACACCTGCTCTTACTGGTCAATGCATCAATCTCATCAAAGATTCTACTATTTTATCCATTATCTCTATACAGGAGCTTAGCTTTGCTGCTAATAACATTATAGCTGTTTCTAATTTAAGATTTGAAACCTGGATTGTTGTAGCTATTATTTATTTTATACTCTGCGCTAGTCTATCTAGATTTTCTAAGATACTAGAAAAAAAAGTAAAACTAAATTTTTAACTAGCATTATCAATGCTGTAAAAAGAGAATAAATATAAATTTATTCTCTTTAGAGCGTATACTGGGCGTATCAGGGGGTGTATCAGTGGTATTGCTCACTGGTTATCTATAGCCTCTGATATTTCTTTTTCAGTGAGCAATATTTCTTTTAGCTTAGATTTTATTTTTTTTACTCGATATTCGTCAAATTCTTTAATTTTGCTCCACTCCAAGTCAAAATCCCCTTTGATGTAATTTCTCTCTTTATAAGCTTTAATTTTTTCTTTGTCCTTTAAAAAATATTGCTCTAACCATTTTTCTGGGTCTTTTGCTCTTTTTTCGTTATTGTCTTTTCCTTCCAGTAGTTGAAGATTATATAAATAACCAGCTTTCCTTGGAGCTTTCCATAAATACTCTTCCGCTAATTCTTTATTTTTTTTGTTGAATTTAGATTTTGGATATATATGATCTATATGAAAATCTGAATTTTTATAATCTAGATTTGGATATAAAATTTGTAAAATTGGCAGTATAGCAGGGTTACCATATTCCCAATCCGGCATTCCGTCAATGTCATAACTTGAGATTTTGAGAGGGTAAACTTCGCTAACAGCAAGTTGATTGTTTACAGATTTAAAATGATCCTCATTTCTAATAAAGTTAGCTACAACTTCTAATTTTCTATCTGTTGACCCTGTAAAATAACTTTTGATTTGTGCGTTGCGTACAAATTTGAGTAATTCATTTTTATCTTCTTGATGAAGAGGTTTCTTTTTGAAAATATAGTAAGCTACAATCGATAAAATATAAGGAGAAGACAATTTATTATCTGAGTAACCAAACTCTTTTAATAGTTCACAAGCCTTAAATATTGCGTCGTCTATTGTGCCCCAATTTTCCTCAATTTTAGTAATGTTATTTTTTTTAAAATTTTTAAGCTGAAATCTAGGATTGCTTTCGGTTAAAACTAAACAGGTTTTTAGTACTTGATCACGACCCATTATTCCAAACCCTGCATCTCTTAATGAATCAACAAACTCGTTCATTAAAGAGCGAATGTCACTCGAGAAGTTAGCAATTAAAATCGACATTAATAAATCAGGATAGGATAGTTTAATACCACTACTATTAGCTCTAATGAAAATACTCAATACTCTTTCAAGGCTTTTTTTGTTTTCTTCAAAATATGAAATCAATTTTTCTTTACAAATAGCATTCTTCAGTTTTTCTAAAATGTTTGTTTCACTTTCAGAAAGATTATTTTCTTTTGCATAACTTGTAATATTTTCTAAGTCTAAAATTTTACTAACTCTGAACCAATAATTTTCGTTGTCAATTTTAAGGATTACTCCTTTTGTAAAAAAATCGAAACCAAACTTAAGATCTGTATCTTCTTCTTTAGGTTGGTATCTTAAATTTAAGAAAAGCTGTTTTTCTTCATATGAACTAGACTGCTCAAAAGGGTAATGTTTTTTTTTAAATTTTCTGGTTCCTTTCAGCCCTATGTAAAGCGAAGTTAATCTTTGTTGACCATCAAGCACTATTGATAAATTGTCAGAGTTTATTTGCTCGATATTTATTTTAACATTATGATGTTCTCTTTCATCATAATTTTCTATAAACTTATACAATTTAAAATTTAACTTTTCAGAATCTTCTTTTGTATCTTCATCTGTTTCAATATCGTCTTTTTTTAGTTTCCAAAATAAAAATGAACCAATAGGATAACCTTCTAAAATCGAATGAAAAAGCTGTTCGATTTTTTTATCTTTTTTATTTTCCAACCAAACATATTCCCTTTGAATATCAGGTAAAAAATAACTATGATTTAGCTTTTCCATTATATCTTTTATTGATATGTCTACAAATTTTCCCATATTAGTTTTTTTATAAAGATTAATGTCAATTATTAGTATAATGATTGCTTATACTAATAAAGGTTTTTTTAAGTGTAAATTAAAAATTTATAAAAAACAAATTTTTATCTATATGTGTCAGCAATAGAAAAAAAAATATCATCAAGAAGCTAGTAAAAATTGAGCTCTGATTTTTAATATAGGTTTTAGTTACGATAAGAGCCATTATCGTAACTAAAAAACATAAAAAAAAATAAAAGCTCAAAAATAGGCAGATAACGCCTCTAGCAAGATTTTATGCTAAATACAACTAATAATATTAGTGCTACCAGAAAAACAAAAAATAATAGTGTTTTTTGCGTCAAAAAATTTTGATATAATTTAAAAATTTAATAAAATTATGCAAATAAAAATTAAATATCATTCCAATGCACTCTATCTCCTTTTTTAATAATTCCATCATTTAAAGCTTTGCCAAAAACACCTCCTCTCCAATTTTGAGACATATCCTCTTGCAAACCCATTGCTACTTGATCCATTCTTTCACAAGGTTTAGTTTCTCCAAAGATCTTTATTTGACAATCTCCAACAACCAATATTTTTTTTCTGCTATTTTTTAATTCCAGACCACTAACTAGCAAGTTAGCCCTTCTAACCTCAGGAGGTAAATCTCTATGATATTTTTTGATGAGCTCTTCCCATACTTCTTCTTCTATAATAGTAATTTGACGAGCTATATTTTGCTCTAAATTACCTACAATGCCTTTAGCGGTTTTGAGTTTTACTTGCTCTACTTCATCCATAGGAGCTAACCTACCTCTTTTTAAGAATATTTTTTTTAATTCTCCCATATTTAAACTAGTCCTTTGTGCTCTTCAAAATTCAACATTAAATTCAAATTCTGTATAGCTGACCCACTCGCCCCTTTTCCTAGATTATCTAAAATAGCAACTAGAGAAAAGATTTTTTTGTTGCCATAAATTCCTATTTTTATCTGATTCGTATAATTACAAATAGTAGGATCAAGACAACCATCTCGTAGTATAGAATTATCGTTAATTGTAGAAACTTGGATAAATTTTTCTTTTTCGTAATGTTTTTGATAACAATCATAAATATCTTCTATAGAAAAATTTGCTTGTAAATCTTTATCAAATAAAGGAATCTGTACTATCATTCCGCGTAAAAAATTACCTACACTTGGTGAAAAATAAGGTATATTCTTCAGGGTGGTAAATTTCATAATTTCTGGTATATGTTTATGATTTTGTTCTAAAGCGTAGATCCTGCTCGGGTTATCTTGCTTGGTATATGTTTCAATTAGTTGCCTGCCTCCTCCAGAATAACCACAAATAGCGTGTAGAGTAAAATAATGTTCTATGTTAATTATAGATTTAGCCAAAATTGGATAAAGTAGAGCTATGATAGCACTAGCGTAACAACCTACATTTGCTACTTTACGGCTGTTTTTAATAATTTCTCTTTGATTTTTCGTCATTTCTGGGAAACCATAACTCCAGCTAGGATCTATCCTATGCGCTGTACTAGCATCAATAATTTTTGTTTTTTTGTTAGTTATCAAACTAGCCATTTTTTTAGCAGCATCATTTGGCAAGCAGAGTATCACTAGATCGCACTCTTGTATGATAGATAATTTTTTTGTTATTTTTTTTTTATCTTTTTTAGCAATAGACTTTAATTCTAAATCGTTTCTTTGGCTTAATTTCTCTTCTATTAGCAATCCTGTAGTTCCCCATTGACCATCAATAAAAATTTTTGGTTTCATAGTTGTTGTTCAAAGGAATAAAATTTTAATTGGGGTATGCCTAATAATTCTCTTCGTAATAAATCCAAAACACCATAGGCAGTCAAATTTTGTATAGTAGTTCTATCTCTTGGAATATAAAAACACTTGGTATTTATTTTTCTTTTTGTCCCCCAAGCAACCCACACCGTGCCAACTGGTTTCTCATCGCTACCACCTAGAGGTCCAGCTATACCAGAAACGCTGGCACCAAAATCTGCATTAGTTTTTGTCAAACTAGCCAATAACATCTGTGTTACAACCACTTGAGATACCGCGCCATTTAAAAGCGCTTGCCTAGAAACTCCATGGGCTATTTTTTGTTCGTTTTGATACAATACAAAACCAGCCTGCAATACCATAGACGCTCCTGACACCGCAGCTATTTTAGCTGTCAATAAACCTCCCGTACAAGATTCTGCAAAAACTAATTTTTGCTTTTTTTGCTGTAATAATCGTACAACTTCTTCTGCTAAAGTAGTATTTTTTACTGCGATAGAGTAATTTTTTAAAAGAATCTGTAATTCACGATGTTTTGCTTCTAGCAATCCATCTTGATTTGATTGAGTGAGTTTCACATCTACATATGGAAAACAAGCTCTAAACCCTAATTTAATTCCTTGTTCTTTAAATTTTATTAAGCTTTGAGTGATCATCTGTTGTATTTGCGCTTCTCCTGCTCCAAAACACCTAATCAAAAGCGTAGTAACATTGCTTGTATTTTTATTTATTTGAGGTAAAATTTCATCACTAAACATAGCATATAGCTCATTTGGAACACCGGGAGTACAAAAAATTTTACAATTTTGCTTCTTTACAAAGATACCTGGTGCAATGCCTACTCTATTAAAGATAGGCTTGGCTATTTTTGGTAAGAGCGTTTGTTTATTTTCTGTATTTGTTAACTTTCTGCCTCTTTTTTTGAGAGCTGCGATTACTTGTGCTTTTGCTACTTGATTTTCTACAAGCGCAGAATTTAAGGCTTGACTAAGGGCTTGTGCGGTATAATCGTCCAAAGTAGGACCAAGCCCTCCATTGATAATTAGCAGCTCAAAATTTTTTGCTAAATCTCTAATTTCTGTGATTAAATTTGCTAAATCATCACCTACTACAAGCATTTTATCTACTCTTAGTCCAAGCTGATCAAATTGTTGTATCAAGTAATAACCGTTAGAATCTCTTAAATCTCCCTTAAGAATTTCGTCACCTGTAATAAGTAAAGCAATCTTCATGCAAAATCAGCGACGCAGCATATAGCCTTTATTCTCAAACATTTGTACTATTTTATCTTGAATTTTTATTAAATTCTCAGCACTAATAGTTTGATCAGCCAGACGAAAAGACATAGATAAAGTAACAGATTTTTTTCCTGCTTGCTCTGGTAGAGCATAATCATATTGAAAGCGAATATCTTCTAAAATTTTTTCTTTTATAACTACTGCTTTTAATTCTGAAAAATAAGTATTTTTTGAAACAACAAGCGATATTTCAAATTTTGCTGCTGGAAACTTTGCTAATTCTTTAAAAATAATGGTTTTTTTCTTCTTTTGATATAAAGAAAAAATATCATCAAAAAAAAATTCTACAAAAACTATATTCCCTTTCCACGCAAGTTGTTTTCGTTTTTGAGGTGTTAATGAAAAAATTTTACCTAATTTTTGACCAAAAGCTATGAGGTCGCCACTGACAAAGGGGTGCTGATAACTTGGGACATTTTGAGACAAAGCAATATCTAGTGGTTTTTGTAATAATTTTTGAAACCAGATACTAGCTGTAGTTTTAGTTTCTTGAAACAAATATTTTAATGATTTTTCTTCGCTATAACTAGCTAGCATCACTATATTTTTTTCTTGTGGCACCTTGTCTAACCAAAGATAAATTTTCCCTATTTCAAAGAGTTGAAAAGATATATAATTTTTGACATTCAAAGATACTGCTTCTGCTATAGAGGGCAGTAAACTTAATCTCATTTTTGTTTCTTCATCGGAGGAAGGGTTGAGTAAAGGTTTGGAAATCTGTGCATTGGCTACTTCCCAATTTTTTTCTTTGTCTTCATTGGTCAATGGGTAGGTAAAAATTTCAAAATATCCTCTATCTACTAAAATTTGTTTTGCTTTTCTTTCTAGTTTTCTTTGTGTATTAAATTTTGGTTTAATAATGGAAAATAAAGGAGATTTGGCAATAATTTTATCGTAGCCAAAAAACCTACCTACCTCTTCGATTAAATCAACTTCTAAAGCAATATCCCTAGTAGCACGCCAACTAGGAACTTGAATTTTCCAAAATTGCTCTTTTTTTGTTATAGCAAACCCGAGTTTGATAAGTATTTTTGCTATTGTTACTTCAGGAATGCTAACGCCTAAAATATGCGTGCACTTTTTGTAATCAAAATCTATAAAAATATTATTTTGATTATCGTTTCTAAGATCTACAAAACCGCCTTGCCTCTTTAAATTTGGACATGTTGCTTTGAGAAGAATAGCAGCCTTAGCAATAGCAAAATTTGTTAGATGAGCGTCTAAAGATTTTTCAAATCTCTGACTAGCGTCTGTACGATTTTTAATTTTAGTTGCCGTCTTACGAACGCTACTTGCGTGCCAACAGGCAGCCTCCAACAATACATTTTTTGTTTGCTCTTGTACACCGCTATCTTTACCTCCGGTGATACCGGCTACAGATACAATGTTTTTAGCATCTGAGATTACAATATCTTGCGAATCTAGAGTAACCTTTTTATCAGATAAAATCTGTAATTGTTCATTTTGACTTGCTTTTCGTATTATTAATTTTTTTCCTTGTAACTTATCTTTATCAAAAATATGCATAGGCTGCCCTAAATCTAACATTACATAGTTGGTAACATCTACTAAATTGTTAATAGCTCTTAAGCCTACTTTATAAAGACGAAATTTTATCCAATCTGGACTAGTTGTATTTTCTACATTGTCTATACTAAGCGAAGTAAATCTTGGCACTAAATTAGGACAATCTATAGAAATCCTAAGATCACTTTGATAGCTATCGACAGGTATATTGTTTAGCAATTCATTAAAATCTAGATTTAACTCACTAATAGTTTGGAATTTTATCTTATCTACCAGAGGTAATTCATAAAAAGTAGTATCAAACAAGACAGAAAGCTCCCTAGCAAAACCATAATGCCCCCATAAATCTGGTCTATGATTGATAGATTTATTATCAATATGCAAAATTAAATCCTTTTGCTCAGGATAAATATCTAACAAAGAGCATCCCACTTTATTTTTTTTATCCAATAGCATTAGTCCTGAGCACTCTTCACTAAAACCAATTTCTTCTTGCGAGCACAGCACTCCGTGGCTATCTACTCCTCTAATTTTAGCTTTTTTTACTATAAACTCTTCGAGTTTTGTACCCAGGGGCGCATAAGGCACTTTGTCGCCTACAGCAAAATTTTTAGCACCGCAAACTATTTCATATTCTTTACTTCCTGTGGTAATTTTTACTAAAGAAAGTCTATCTGCATTGGGGTGTTGACGAATTGCTAAAACCTCTGCTACTAAAATTTTGTCTAGATCATATGCGATTTCTTGATATTGCTCTACTTCACAAATACTCAAAGAAATTTTCTTTAAAATTTCTTCGGTACTCAAGCTAGGTAGTTTGGCATAATCTTTAAGCCAATTCCAAGATAGTTTCATTTTTGTTACACAAACTTTTTGATAAATTTAATGTTCCCACTATGAAAATAACGAATATCGCTAATCTTATGTTTCATAATGCAAAGCCTATCCAATCCTAGTCCAAAAGCAAAGCCAGAGTAAATATTTTTATCTATTCCGCCTACTTGCAACACTTTAGGATGTATCATTCCACAGCCAACCATCTCCACCCATCCTGTTTTTTTACACATTTTACAACCTTTACCATCACAAATCTGACAAGACATATCTAGCTCAAAGCCGGGTTCTACAAAAGGAAAATATCCCGGGCGTAAACGCACTTGAACAGATTTTTCAAAAATTTCTTCTAATATGATTTCCATAAAATACACCATATGTGCTACAGAAATACCTTTATCTATTACCATGCCTTCTAATTGATGAAAGCAATTCTCATGAGAAGAATCTCGTGTTTCTGCACGAAAAACTTTACCCGGAGCAATCATTCTAATTGGAGGTGTTTGTTTTTCCATGCCGCGAATTTGCAAAGGAGAGGTTTGAGTTCGTAATAAATAATTTGTATCAAAATAATAGGTATCTTGTAAATCGCGAGCAGGGTGATTGTGTGGAATATTTAAAGCTTCAAAATTATAAAATTCTGTTTCAATATGATTACCATCTAAAACTACAAATCCCATACTAGTAAAAATATCTTCTAAATCATATTGCAAACTACTCAATGGGTGCAAAGCTCCTGTATCTTGCTTAAGATCTAAACTAATATCTATCCACTCTTTATCTATTTGCTGGTTGAGTTTTATCTTTTCTATTGCTGCTACTTTGCTTGTAAGTTTTTTTACTAGAGTTTCTCTCAGCTGGTTAATTTGCTCTCCAAATCCCACTTTTTCTTTGTTAGATGCAGACTTTAATTCTTGAAACAGCAAAGCAACAGCGCCTTTTTTACCTAAGTACTGACTCTTAATGTTTATGAGTTCTTGCGTGTTTTGTACCTGAGTTAATTGTTTAGTAAAATCAGCAAGAATTTTATCTATTTTTTTATTCATCTCAAATAGGAAGCTCAGGTTTATCAAAAGAAAAATTATTTTCGTACCATAGGGCGTGGTTTAAGAGTTTTTGTTCTTGTAATCTTTCAATAAAAAATTGAATACCAATAGGTAGTTTGTCTTTTGAAAATCCAGACGGAAGACTTATAGCAGGAAACCCTCCTAGGTTAGCTGGAATAGTTAATTTATCTAATAAATACATTTTAACTGGATCTTGATCATAATCTACAATATCAAAAGGTAGTGAAGGAGTAACAGGAGCTAAAATAAAATCCACCTTTTTGAAAGCTTCTTGAAACTCTTGTGTAATAGCTCTTCTAGCTTGTCTTGCCTTGTTATAATAAGCATCATAATATCCTGCAGAAAGAGCAAAAGTACCAGTTAAAATTCTCAATTTTACTTCCTCTCCAAATCCCTGCTTTCTAGTTTCTCGATAAGTATCTATTAGATTGTCTTTTTCTACTCTCTTTCCGTAACGAATACCATCAAATCTTCCCAAATTAGAACTTGCCTCAGAGCAGGCTAAAATATAATATATTTCTACTGTATAATCTATGAGAGGAATATTTAACGGCACTATCTCTATATTAGATTGACGAAAAAAATCTAGATTCTTTTCAAAATTCTCGCTAATCTCTTCGTCTAATAATTTGGTATTAATATTTTTGATTACACCTATTTTTTTGGGAGCTATTGGCTGTAGATTGTCATAAAAAGTAGGAGTAGGAAGTTTTAAAGAAGTGCTATCTTTGGCATCAAAACCAGAAATTGCTTGTAGAATAAGGGCACTATCTCTGACATCTTGAGTGATAGGACCTGCTTGGTCTAAAGAGCTTGCAAAAGCAATCATGCCGTATCTACTAATTCTACCGTAAGTAGGTTTGATTCCTACTGCAGAATTATAAGCGGCTGGCTGACGTATAGAACCGCCTGTATCTGTTCCTAGGGAAGCCAAACACATTTTTGCAGATACTGCTGCTGCTGCTGCTCCAGAAGAGCCTCCTGGAACCTTTGCTAAATTCCAAGGGTTATGTACTACGCCAAAAGCAGAGTTTCTATTACCCACTCCCATAGCAAATTCATCCATATTTAATTTACCTAGTAAATTATAATCTAAATCGCAAAGTTTTTGACTAGCAGTAGATTCGTAAGGAGGGATAAAACCTTTTAAAATATTAGAAGCGCATGTTGTTTCAAGGTCTTTAGTTAAGAAAATATCTTTGAGAGCAATCGGCATACCTGCTAAAGGAGATATTTTTTGTCCTTGTTTAATTTTTGCATCAATCCGTTCGGCTTGAGCTAAAATTTCTTGATATTGACAAATTAAAATATAAGCATTGATTTGAGGTTGATATTTTGTGATATTCGCTAAAATATTCTCTACAATCTGTTTTGTAGTGATTTCACTGTTTAATCGTCTTTTGTGTAGTTGATGGATAGGTAAAAAGCTGTTCATATATTGAAAACAAACACTATATTTAATATAGTTAGACTTAATTACTATATTTGCTAATAAATTTTATTTTGTACTCTAAAAGACCTGCGAGCTAGCAAAAATACGATAGAAGTTTGACATAATCTAATAAATTGAATAGCTAATCACAGCTATCTATAAGATATAGTTACTATTTATTCTAAAAATAGCAAGTACCAACTGATATTTTTATTTTAAATCAATTAAGATAAAAATAATATTGCTACTTAACTTCATTATAAATTAGTATAATATTAGTTTTACTCTAGGAGAAAAATGGATATTTTAGTTACCGGTTGCAATGGTTATATTGGAGCCCATTTAGTTAAACAATTATTTAGTCAAAAACATAATGTTTATGGACTAGACTTTAAGCAAGGACATAAAATAAGTGCTTATACAAAACAAGTATGGGATTTTGATATTTGTTTTCCTCAACAATGGAATACAGAGCTTTTACAGAAAAAATGGGATGTTGTTTGTCATTTAGCTGCTTTAATTAGCGTTGCAGAATCGGTAAAAATTCCAACAGAATATTATGAAACAAATTGGCGAGGTACAGTAAATTTATTACAAAATTTACAATACAAACATTTTATTTTAGCATCTACTGGCGCAGCTAGTGAAGCTACTTCTCCCTATGGCATATCTAAAAAAGCCGCAGAAAATTCGGTAGTAGAACTTGCAAAAAATTATACTATTTTAAGATTTTATAATGTAGTTGGCACAGGAGAATTTACTATGACTAACCCAGATGGCTTATTGATGAGATTAAAAGAAGCGCAAAAAACAGGTGTTTTTACTATTTTTGGCAATGATTACCCTCACACTAAAGATGGTACTTGTGTCAGGGATTATATCCACGTAGAAGACATTGCTAATGCCATTGTAAATTGCATTAAGAGCGTGCCCGCTAATACACCTTTTGAGTGTTTAGGCTACGGAGAATTAACTACAGTGCAAGAATTTGTTGCTGCTTATAAAAAAATTAACTGTGCTAATTTTCAAGTTAAAATAGGGCCAAAAAGACAAGGTGATGTAGAAATTAGTGCTGTACCATTTGTTTCAAAATACATGGAAAAAAGATACACTTTGCAAGATTTAGTTCAAGTTTGATGACCTCTTATCCTTACAGAAGGATATTTTTAAAAAATATTCTACACAACTTTAAAACTATACAAAAAACTATCGCTCCTGCAAAAGTAATGGCGGTGATTAAATCCGATGCTTACGGGCACAATATGCTTAAAGTAGCACAATTGCTAGAAAATCGGACAGATTATTTTTTAGTAGATAGAGTGCAAGACGCTATTTACTTGCGTAAACAAAAAATTACTAGTCCTATTTTTTTATCTAGTTTGTTTTTTAAAGATATTCCTCTTTGCGTTAAACATAACATAGAATTTGTTTTGTGTGATTTTACAAGTTTAGAATTTTTAGAACAAAACCAAATTACAAAAACAAAAATACACATTAAAATTGATAGTGGTATGGGTAGATTGGGTTTTTCATGCAAAGAATACAATAATGTTTTACAAAGAATACTCGCTCTAAAACATGTAACAATCAAGGGAGTTTGTAGTCATTTTGCTGTGGCAGAGAACAAGCAACATATCCACAATCAAGAACAAATAAAAAGTTTTCAATTCATAATACAGAAAACTCAAGAATATAACCTGCACGGAGTGCTTTTTCATCTTGCTAATTCAGCAGGAATTATCAATTTTTATACAGCACATCACAGCATGGTTAGAACGGGGCTATTATTATACGGCGTGTACCACGCAGGTTATTCGCATTTATTAGATTTAAAACCAGCTATGGAAGTAGTAAGTAATATTTTTTCGGTTAAAAAAATTTTAAAAGGCAGTGGTGTAAGTTATAGTCATAGTTGGAGAGCTCAAAAAACAGGTAACCTTGCTTTTATAGCTGTAGGATACGGAGATGGTTTTAAAAGAAGTCTAACCAATAAAGCAGAAATATCAATTGCAGGTAAAAAATATCCCACCGTAGGTAACATTTGTATGGGCACAACAGCAGTTTTTTTAGGACAAGATTGTTACAATATAGGGCAAGAGGTTATGCTAGTAGGCGAGCAAATTAGTATAGAAGATTTAGCTTATCAGGGAGATAGCATTAGCCACGAATTTTTATCATCTCTAGCACAAATTAAAAACTATTACTTTGTATGAGGATTTTTTGCACAACGAAACCCTATATCAACAGCTCTTAAAACTGGAGAATTAGCCCCTCTAAAAGTAGTGTTTAAATAATTTTTTTTGCTCAAATAGCTTCCCCCTCTATTGACTTTTAATAATCCATTACGAGCTCCTTTTGGATCCCTAGGTAACATTTCTTGGTATTGTTGTGGATGATACCAATCTTGAGTCCATTCCCATAAATTCCCTGCCATATCAAAAGTTGCATTAAGTTCTTTTGGATATTGTTTGGTTTTTGTGATTTTGTTTTTACATCTAGAAAAATTAGCATTATAACAGCTAATTTGAGCATTTTTAGTAGTATAGTTATATTTTTTATCTTGCAACCAACTTGCTACTTTTTCCCATTCTGCCTCTGTAGGTAATCTCTTTTTAACAAATTGACAATATTTGCGAGCGTCAAACCAACTTACTCCATTGACAGGAAATTCTTCTTTTCCTGTTTTATTCCACATAAAATCCGTACCTTCTAGAGGGTAGTTACAAACCCCATCATTAACACAATCTGCATATTGCGCAACTGTTACTTCAGAAATATCAAACTCGTAGGCAGATAAAAAGATATTTCTTTCTGGATTTTCATCGTCATTACCCCGAACTGAGCCCATTACAAAAAACCCCTCTGGTACTAAAATTGTTTCAGTAACGGTAACAGAGCAACCTGAAAAAATAATAAAAAATACTAAAATATATAATGAATATTTTAATTTTTTAAATTGCATAGTTTTTAATCAAATACATATAAAAAGAATTAACATAGAAGATCAAAAATTTCAAGTTTCTATAAAATACTCTTCTCTAGGATTTAGACTTTCTCTTAGAGACTCTCCAACAAAAGTAAATAAAGATAATACAAAAACTGCTGCTATTGCTGGAGATAGAAGTATCCACCAAGCATAAGTAAAACTAGCTTGTCCTTGTTGTAGTAACTCCCCCCAGCTAGGAGTAGGAATAGGCAAACCGTAACCCAAATAGTCCAAACTACTCAACACACTAATGCCAGCTATAATTTGAAAAGGTAAAGCAGAAACTATAGGAACTAAAGAATTTGGTAATAAGTGTTTAAAAATAATTCTACAATGCCCTGCTCCCATTGATTTTGCAGCCTCGCAATATTGTTTACCTTTCTCACGATAAATTTCTGCACGCATCAACCAAGTCATACCTGTCCAATTAAAAAATACAAAAATAATTAACAATAACTCAATAGAAGGAGTAGTTAAAGCCGCCATAATAATTAAGATATAAAGGACAGGTAGAGAGCTCCAAACTTCTACTATACGCTGAAAAATAAGATCAAAAACCCCTCCAAAATAACCCATCAAACAACCAAAAAAAACTCCAATAGTAGTAGAAAGTACATAGAGTGCTAAAGAAAAAAAAATTGCAATTCTAAAACCATAGACAACTCTAGCAAAAATATCTCTTCCTTGTAAATCTGTCCCTAAGAGGTGTTTTGTTTTCCAGCTAGGTGGTGAAGGAGGTACTATAAAAAAATCATTTTCATAAGCATTGTAAGGAATAAAAGCTAAAAGCACCCAATTTTTCTTTGCATCAGATAAATTCTGGGAATGAAATATTTTTTTTAATTCTCGATAGTTTGTTTCATACGAATAATTCAATCCAAAAGTCTCTCCTCCATAAAAAATACCAAATACAGGAAAATAATAATTTCCTTTATATTTTACAGCTAAGGCTTTATTGTTAATAAATAACTCTGCTACTAGAGCAAAGCACAGCAAAGCAAGAACTAGCAACAAAGAATAATAACCTCTCTTTATTTTTTTAAAATTATTAAATTTTTTTTTTACTCCTAGGATAAACATTTGTTATAGCTCAATATATTTAATGTCGAAAATGCCTGAAACCACTAAATGCCATTGCCATTCCATGTTGGTTACAAAAATCAATAGATGCTTTATCATTTTTTGAGCCTCCTGGATGCAATATATAATCAATATTGTGATGGTGCACTGCTTGCACAATATCATTAAAAGGAAAAAAAGCATCAGAAACTAGTAATAGTTTTTGTTTTTGTTTTTGAGACCAAAGATCGAATTCTTCGTAAATTTTATTTTTTATATACTCTCTTTTTAAATTTTCTTCCATTTTTGGTATTGCCAATTTTAGCAATGCATCAATACGGTTTGGTTGCCCGCACCCCATACCTAAAAGTTGATAATAGCGAGGCGCATACTCACGTACTAAAACAACGGCATTAGACTTGACATATTTGCAACAAATAATTCCAAAATTTGCTAATTTTGCCATATCTTTAGAAAAAATTTTCTTAGTAACTGACTGTAAATTACTTTTTTGAATATTTTTTTCTTGTTCTAAAAACACACCATCTAAAGATTGTTGTTGGTGCAAAAAAATATTATTTTCTCTTACAGGATATTTGAGTAAGATAGCAGTTTTAGAGTTTTGTTGTAATAAATTTAGGGCGTTTTTCTCAAAATTTGGAGCAATTAAAATTTCAAAAAATTTTTTGCTAATTTTAACTTTTTTGTAAGAGCCTGGAGACCATTGATAGCTAAAATGCTCTATATCTGAGCTTACTAAAAATTTTGCAAAATTTAAATCAACAACAAAATTAGTTGCTATAATACCGCCAAAAGCAGAAATAACATCAGATTCCCAAGCCATCTCTAAAGATTGACTAGCTGTTGCGCCACTAGCTACTCCACAAGGATTGTTGTGTTTGATAATTACTGTAGCTGGTTGAGATACAGGTAAATCAGAGATGACATCTAGAGCAGATTGTATATCTAGATAGTTATTATACGATAATTCTTTTCCTTGTATTTTTTGTAAGGCTGCTAAACCTAGATTTGCTTCATCTTTGATAATAAAAGCTTTTTGATGGGGATTTTCTCCGTAACGAAGTGCAATTTTTTTATTTTTTCCTGTTAAATAATTGACAATTTGTTTATCTAATTCTATGCAATGTGAAAAAGCTTTGATTGCTAATTTTTTTCTAAATTCTAATGAAATTTTTTTTTCTTGATTCCAAGCTTTAGATATTTGAGAATAATCTTGGGGATCACAAATTGGAACTACAAAAGGATAATTTTTTGCTGCAGCTCTTAACATAGCAGGTCCTCCTATGTCAATAAACTCTAACATTTCCCAAAAAGGTAATTTTTCTTGTAATTTTTCTATAAAAGGATAAAAATTCACTACTACCAAATCTATGTATTCTATTCCTTGAGCTAATAAAATTTTTTTTTCTTGGTCTTTTCTTAAAGATAAAATTCCAGCATAAATTTTAGGGTGCAAGCTTTTAACCCTACCACCAAGGATCTCTTGAAATCCTGTATATTCTGCAATACTAGAGCAATCAATACCATTATCTTTGAGATACAAAAATGTTCTACCTGTGCTCAAAAAACTAAAATCTTCTTTGATTTGTTGTAAAAAATTTATTATTCCTATTTTATTAGATATACTGATAAGTGCTTTGTGTTTCATAAAATTATATTTTTGGAGCTATTAAATTCGTAATTATTAGTAGTTTGTAAGTCGTATCTATCCCTATTAGCAAAGTTAAAACTTCTAAGACAAAAAATTGATTTTAATACAATGCCCAAGTAAATCAATTTTTATTTACGCAATTCTTGACTTGTTTAAGCTACTTAAGGTAATTTTATAACAATTATTGCTGTATTTACTATGTCTAAAAAATTATTTTTTTTGTGTATAACTTTTTATTCTTTATTAGGAATAGCCTATGCACAAAATAACAATCTAGTTACTATCTATTCTACAGAATCTGGAATTATAAATAAAATTTTTGTAAAGAAAGGACAACCAATATTTAGCGGTGATAAAATATTTAACATAGATTCCAAGGGTGAAATAATTACTATTTATTCTGGAATTACTGGAAAAATAGAATCTCTAGAGCTCAAACTCTATCAAAAAATCAAAGCAAAAGAACCACTAGGTAAGATAGTTGTTCAAAATATTCTGATTGCAAAAACAGAATCTTCAAAAACAACTTTCTTGCCCTCTCTGAAAGCTATGCTGATTAATTTACTAAAATCTACAGGAATTTATAACTTCATTACTCTTAATAAATATTCTTTTAACTATGGTCTTGGTAAAATTTTTATGATACTCGTAGGCTTGCTAATTTTATACCTTGGTATTAGTAGAAAATTTGAACCCTTACTTTTACTACCTATAGGTTTTGGTTGCCTCTTAGCTAATGTGCCGCTTGCTGGTATTGCAGAAGAAGGAGGATTGTTGTATCACATTTTTAATGTGGGTATTGATACAGGAGTATTCCCCTTAATTATTTTTATGGGCGTAGGGGCTTTGACTGATTTTGGTCCTATGATAGCAAACCCAAAAACAGCTTTGTTAGGCGCTGCTGCTCAATTTGGTATTTTTTTTACACTAGCAGGTGCCCTGCTCTTAAATTTTATTCCTAGTATTAATTTTACTCTCAAAGATGCCGCTTCTATTGGAATTATCGGTGGTGCTGATGGACCTACGGCTATTTTTCTTGCCGGACAATTATCTCCTCATTTACTAGGATCTATTGCAGTAGCTGCTTATTCTTACATGGCTTTAGTACCTATTATTCAACCTCCTATTATGAATCTGTTAACAAGTAAAAAAGAAAGACAAATACAGATGAAACAACTTAGATATGTTTCTCAAAGAGAGAAAATTTTCTTTCCTTTAATTGTATTAGTTATTTGTATTTTATTGCTTCCTTCAGCTGCTCCTTTGATTGGCATGCTAATGTTTGGTAATTTACTCAAAGAATGTGGAGTAGTAGATAGATTATCGCAAACTATACAAAACTCGCTTATCAACATAGTAACTATTTTTTTAGGGCTGGGCGTAGGGAGTAAACTCTCAGCAGAAAAATTTATAAACTTACAAACATTAGGGATTTTATTATTAGGTCTCATTGCTTTTTGTATAGGAACAGCTACAGGATTATTGATGGCAAAACTAATGAATTATTTTTCTAAAGAACAAATTAACCCATTGATAGGCGCCTCTGGAGTTTCAGCTGTACCCATGGCTGCTAGAGTAGCTAATAAAATAGGTCTCAAAAACAATTCTCAAAATTTCTTACTTATGCATGCTATGGGACCTAATGTTTCTGGAGTAATAGGCTCCGCTGTTGCCGCAGGTATTTTATTAGCTACTTTGAATTAATTTTATGCGAACAGTTAATATTGCAATACTAGGATTAGGGACAGTAGGTAGCGGCACTATGCAACTGCTGCGCACAAATAAATCTTTTCTAGAGCAAAAAATAGGTAGAGCTATTTCTGTAGTAGCAGTAGTAGTCAAAAATACAAAAAAACAACGCAACTTAGATTTAACAGGAATTAAACTCACTTCTAATTTAACAGAAGTACTAACAGATGATAGCATTGATTTATTTTTTGAAGCTACAGGTGATAATTCGTTAGGTATTCAAGCAATTCAAACCGTAGTTAATAAAAATAAAAAAATTATTACAGCTAATAAAGCCTTGCTAGCAGAAAAATGGCATTTGCTCAAGGAGCAACTCCGCAACTCTAACGCTATTGCTTTTGATGCGGCAGTTGGAGGCGCTATTCCTATTATAAGAACATTAAAAAATGGATTAGCTGCTAATAAAATAAACGCTATCTATGGAATTATCAATGGTACATGTAATTATATTTTAAGCAAAATGGAGCAAAAAAATATTGATTTTACTACTGCTCTCAAAGAAGCTATGGATTTAGGTTACGCAGAACCTAACCCAACTTTAGATGTTGGTGGCTTTGATGCTGCCCACAAACTCATCATAATGATGAATCTAATCCACAATCACTACTTTGACTTTGCTAAACTATATATAGAAGGTATTCAGCATTTAACTGCAGAATGTTTTTATTTTGCTAAGAAAATGGATTATAGTATCAAATTGCTAGCTATAACTAAAAAAAATAATCAATCCATTCAAGCTCATATACATCCTACTTTAGTGCCAATGACACACCCACTAGCAAAAATAACAGGAGTAGAAAATGCAATTTTTGTAAATGGTGATTTTTGTGGTCCTTTAATGTTTACAGGGGCAGGTGCTGGGTCTCAACCCACTGCTTCTGCTATGGTCTCGGATATGGTACAAATACTTACAACCAATAATCAGACAAAAAGAGTAGCTTTGACACCTAGAGAATTTTTACCAATTACAGAAATTTATTTTGAATATTTTATTTTACTTGATGTAAATGATAAATTAGGTGTTTTAAAATCTATTTGTCAAATTTTTTACGAAAATTCTATAAGTATTAAATCTATGTTACAAGAAGATAATGCTATGCAGCATAAAAATTGTGTTAAAATTATCTTAGTTACTCACCATGCAAAAGAACAACAAATGTTAGCTGCTATCAAAAAGTTAAAACAAGAAGATTTTGTAATCAATAAAGTACAATTTATCCGTATATTTAACGATCTATTTTAAATGCTATCTATAATAATGCTATTGATTTAAAAAATTATGAAGATATTTTTACAGATAGTTTATGACTTTTAGTAAAAAAAGGAATAATTCAGGAATGTTTACTCTAGATTATTGGAGGAATTTTATCTCTCAAACCCCCTACCAACTAAAGCAAGCAAAAATCTCTTTAGAGATATAGGGATTTAGCAGATAGAATTTCTAAAACATACTCTCAAAATGAAACTAATTAAACTCAAAAGAAACGATTTTTGTTGGTGTAGTAGCGGTCAAAAATATAAAAATTGCCACTTACAATTAGATGAGAAAAAAAAAATTACTAGAAAATTTATTGATAGAAATAGGGAATTCATAGAAGGTATGAAAAAATCCTGCATTGTGGCTTGCAATTGCTTACAAATATTAGAAAAATTTGTTGTACCTGGAGTCAGCACAAATAAATTGAACGATATAGCGCATAAATATATTGTAGATAACAAAGCTATTCCTGCTAGTTTATACTATCAAGGCTTTCCAAAATCTATCTGTACTTCCGTAAATTCTGTAATTTGTCACGGAATTCCTAGTAAACAAACATTACAAGAAGGAGATCTTATTTCTATAGATGTGTCTTGTATTTTGAACGGTTATTTTGGAGATACTTGCAAAACATTTACAGTAGGCAAATGCGCTAAAAATGCAGAAAAACTTATACAAGTAACTAAAGAATGTTTAATGTTAGGCATCGAAGCTATCAGAATTTATCATTCTACCAATACCATTGGTTTAGCAATAGAAAAACACGCTACAGCTAATGGATTTGCTGTTGTAGAAAAATTTGTAGGGCATGGAATTGGAGAAAATTTTCACGAAGAACCACAAATTTTACATTACTACAGAAAAGATTTTGGCGTTGAGATTGTACCTGGTATGTGCTTTACTATAGAACCCATGATAAATGAAGCTAGCAAGGATTTAAAAATACTAAAAGACGACTGGACTGCAGTAACTATAGACGGAAAACTCTCTGCTCAGTTTGAACATACTATAATGATTGAGCAAGACGGCACAATAAAAGTTTTAACTTAAGCAGAGCATATTATAAAAATACATTAGAGTGTTTTTACTAAAGATAGATAAATCAACTAATTTTTTAAAATATTGCAGATACTAAAAATTTTCTAAACTTCAAGCAGATTATGATTAAACTTTATTACTCACCACAATCTTGTTCTTTAATTCCTCATATTTTACTCGAAGAGCTTGGTGCGAATTATGAAACTCAATTAGTGAGTCTTAAAGATAATATGCATAAACAGCCAGAATTTTTAAAAATTAACCCCAAAGGTAAAATTCCTATCATTCAAGATAATGGTAAAATCATAACAGAAACAATAGCAATTGTTAATTACATTGCAGATTTATACCCAAATGATAATATTTTTCCAAAAAAAAATTTACAAAAAAAATCCGATATTATGGAATGGATCTGCTACTACAATAACACTTTGCACACAGCATTTTTACGTTTATTTCGACCCAATCATTTTACTACAGACAAGCAAGCCTATCAAAAAATTCAGAATCTTGCCAATCAAGATATTGACAGCGCGTTTCAAAACATAGATTTGCTACTTAAAAACCATAATTATCTCAATGGTACAGAATTTCAACTTTGTGATATATTCTTATTTAATTACGGAAGATGGGGCAATCTTGCAGCAAAGCCTACCAAAAAATATGTTAATCTTGCTAATTTTATGTATAGAATAGCAAAAAGGCATGCCGTAAAATATGTTTTACAAAAAGAAAAAATTGATTTATACAGAGATCTTTTACCAAAAATTAGCTAAAAACTAAATGACTCTCATATAGTACTACGCAAACGCAGAAAAATGTACAAAACTTCTAATTTATCAATTTTTATAATTTTTATTATCTTTACTACCTTAATTGTAGCTCTAGGGTGGGCTTATAGGCACGCTATTATATTTGCCTTGATATTAGCAGGAATATTTTATCCTTTAATGGATTTATTTTGTAAAAAATACAAAATATCCGAGCAAATAGCTAGTGTAAGTATCTGTATATGTATTACTTTGGGTATTTTTATTCCTTTTATTTATTTTGTTTTTCAAATTAGTCAAGAGTTAATTATTTTTTCTCAGTTTCTAAAAATCAAACAAATAGCCCAAGCAACACAACTGTTGGAGCAATACTACAATAGTAATGGTATTGTTGCTAGTAATCTCAAAAATCTTCTTAACTATCTTCATATCGCCAAAGATTTTGCAGAATTACAAATAGTGCTAATTAATATCCTAAAGAGCTTTACTATTGTAGCTTTCAATTTCTTTAATAGTTGGGTAGGGAACTTGCTAGGTAATACGTTACTTTTTTTACTACAGTACATAGTGATGATTGTATTTATTTTTGCTTTGTTAAAAAATGGAAAATCTATCAAAATTTTTTTAAATCGTATTATTCCACTACCTACCAAAATTTTTGAAACGACTTTAGATAAATTTAACCAGATGAATTTTGTAACCTTAGTTTGCAATGGGTTAAGTGGAGTAATTCAGGGTAGTATTGGCGGAATAATTTTTTGGATAGCTGGAATAGAAACAGTTGTTTTATGGAGTTTTATGATGATGTTGCTAGCTTTTATCCCGCTAATAGGTATGTCTATTATCTACATACCTACTGCTATATTCTTGTTAGCTTCTGGTAAGCTGTTTGCTGCTGCTATGGTAGCGGGGTCCTGTTTTGTAACTGTAATGATCGTAGAAAATATTTTTAAACCAAAATTTATAGGAAATAGATTGGCAATTAATCCTTTATTACTTCTTTTTGGTATTATAGGTGGTGTGTCCTTTTTTGGCGCTCCTGGTATTTTTTACGGACCTATCATTATAACTATGTTCCTAACTTTCGTACAATTCGTAAACGAAGAAAAAAATATAAAAAATGAATGATAAAATTTTACCATAGCTGTTTTGAGATATCTTACTGCTAAAAATTAGCATCAAACAGTTATTGTTCGTAGTGCAATCAATGGTCTAAAATTTGCTTTAAGAAAAATTTTGTTCTTTCAGATTTTGGCTTAGTAAAAAATAATTTTGGGGTGTTTTCTTCTACAATTTCTCCTTCATCCATAAAAATAATTCTATCTGCTACTTTTTTAGCAAATCCCATTTCATGAGTAACACAGATCATAGTCATCCCTTCTTGTGCTAATAATACCATGATATCTAAAACCTCCGATACCATTTCTGGATCTAGGGCAGAAGTCGGTTCATCAAAAAGCATAATTTTAGGAGACATACACAATGATCTTGCAATAGCAACTCTTTGTTGTTGACCTCCAGAAAGTTGCCTAGGATATTTATTAGCTTGCTCTGGTATTTTAACTTTTGTTAAAAATCTTAAAGCTATCTCTTCTGCTTTTTTTTTAGGGATATTTTTGACCCAAATAGGACCTAAAGTACAATTTTCTAAAACAGATAAATGTGGAAAAAGATTAAATTGTTGAAAAACCATACCAACATCTGCGCGAATTTTCTCTATTTTTTTAACATTATCATCTAGCTCCACATTATTAATTATAATTTTTCCTGTTTGAAATGGTTCTAAAGCATTGATACAACGAATTAGTGTAGATTTACCAGAGCCAGAGGGACCACAAATAACTACCTTTTCTTGTTTATTAATATTTAAATTGATATTTTTTAAAACCTGAAAATCTGCACCAAACCATTTATTAAGATTTGTGATTTTTATATAATTTTCCATATTTAATAATTTTTATTTGATCTATCTAATTTTTTTTCCATTTTCTTGCCATATAAAGACATGCTATAACAAAATATAAAATACACTGCTGCTGCAAAAGCATAACCTGAAAAAGCTGTAGAATAACTAAACCACTTGGGATCTTGTAATCCTGTTTGTACTGATCCTAAAAAATCAGTTAAAGCAATAATCAAAACCAAAGTTGTTTCCTTAAAAATTCCGATAAAACTATTCACAATTACAGGAATTACAATAGTAAGAGCTTGAGGCAAAATAATTAGTCTCATTTTATTAAAATAACTTAAGCCAAGAGAATCGGCGCTTTCATACTGTTCTTTAGATATACCTTGTAGTCCTCCACGAATATCCTCTGCCAGATAAGCACTAGAACATAATATAAATCCTATCAAGGCTCTATTTAATTCATCTATTTGCACATCGCCTAAAAATAAAGGCAGCATGACAGATGCCATAAACAGTACAGTTATTATAGGTACTCCTCGCCAAAATTCAATAAAAACAACGCAAACAGATTTGATAACTGGTAATTGTGAACGCCTACCAAGGGCAAGCATTATGCCGCAAGGTAAAGAAAACACAATTGTTACAGAGCCAATCAAAATAGTTAAAAGCAATCCTCCGTATTGAGTAATAGGAACATAAGGTAGAAGATTGATCCCAAATATTCTACCTTTTAAGAAAATATAGGCAAAAACTGGAAAAATAGTAAGAGTAAAGATAACAACATTCTTTTTCCAAGGAGTAGAATCTATAACTAGCCAAGAGATACAAAAAGCTAAAATAGCAAAAATAATATTAACTCTCCATTTGTGTTCATCGGGATAAAATCCATAGATAAAAAACTTTAATTTTGCAGGGATAATTAGCCAACAAGCTCCCGCAATCTCTGCTCTACAATCTTCTATAGAGCCTCTCCAAATTGCATCAATAAATACCCAATTTATGACTGTAGGTACAATGATATAGATTAAATAAATAACAACAATGGTTAAAATAGTGTTGAAAGGAGAAAAAAATAAATTATTACCTACCCAACGCAAAATTTTAAAAATGTTATTTTGTATATTCATTTTTATTTTTCTTTCAACATTATACGCCTATTATACCAATTCAAAAACATAGAAGTACTCAGACTCAACAATAAATATATAGCCATAGTCATCGCAATAATTTCTAGAGCTTGTCCTGTTTGATTGAGAGCAATACCAGCAAATACAGAAACAATCTCTGGATAAGCAATGGCAGCAGCCAAAGATGAATTTTTTGTTAAATTAAGATATTGACTTATGAGAGGAGGAATAATAATTCTGAGAGCTTGAGGGAGAATAACTAATCGTAAAATTTTTACTTTTTTTAAAGCCATAGAATTAGCAGCCTCTGTTTGTCCATAATCTACAGCTTGAATACCAGAGCGAACAATTTCTGCAATAAAAGATGCAGTGTAAATAGTGAGTGCCAACAATAAACTTATAAATTCAGGTATCACGCTAAAACCTCCTTCTAATTCAAATCTTTCCATTTCTGCGTAACTCAAAGAAAAAGGAAATCCAAATAAAATAGTGATTATAACCATTAAAAATAACGGCAATCCAAAAAACATAACAAGCGAACTACTAAACAGAGGGAACTCTTTGCCTGTAGTTTCTTTGAGTTTTTGAGTGTATTTGCATAAGAAAAAAATCACAATCATGGCAAATAACACGCCCCATAACACAATGGAGCTACCAAACTCTAGCTCTATTTTAGGAAAATAAAATCCTCTATTATTGATGCTAAAACTTACAATATCTCCCTTTTGATGTAATTCTCTAGGTCCAGGTAGAGGTTTTAAAACAGCATGATACCAAAAGAATATTTGTAAGAGTAAAGGGACGTTTCTAAAAATTGATACATAGCTGGCAGCCAGAGATGATACTAAAAAATTTTGAGACAACCTAGCTATACCAATCAGACAACCTAAAAAGGTTGCAAGTATAATTCCAATCACAGAGATAACGATAGTATTCAACAAACCGACTATAAAAACTCTACCATAAGTGCTCTCTGGCGTATAGTCAATTAGTGTTTGTATAATCTCAAAACCAGCAGGTTGTTTTAAAAAATCAAATCCTGTAGCAATACCAAGTGTTTCAATTAACTCAAAAGTATTTTGAAAAATTAACCAAAAAAAAGCAGCTAAAAAGACTATTAAAATAACTTGATAAGCTCTTTCTCTAAATTTTCTTTCATAAAAAAACTTCATCGTTATTAATTTTTGATAAAAAAAGCTGCTATTTGTATTAAAATAGCAGCTTCAAATATACGATGTTATCTAATTGGTGGCGCGTAAAGGATTCCTCCGTTTGACCACAATCTATTTAACCCACGAGCTAGCCCAAGAGGAGCTATATTTTTTTGATAGCTTTCTCCATAGTTGCCAACCTGCTTAATAATGTTATAAGCCCAGTTTTTATCTACTCCAAGATTTTTATACAAGTTACCGCTTTCTCCAAGCAATCTTTGTACTTCTGGATTTTTGCTATTTTTTCTTACTGATGCAACATTTTTAGAATTAATACCTAATTCTTCCGCAATAATTGTAGCATTTAAGACCCAACGAGCTAAATTTTCCCACTCATCGTCGCCTTGTTTCACAGCAGGCCCCAAAGGCTCCTTAGAGATAGTATTAGGTAATACTACATGATCTTGTGGCTTAGCAAATTTTCTTGATTGAGCAGCTAATCCAGAGCGATCTGTAGTATAAACATCACAACGTCCTGAGTCATAAGCTTTGACAACTTCATCAGATTTTTCAAATGCCACTAATTTTAATTTTAAACTATTATGTCTAAAATAATCTGTGACATTTAATTCTGTAGTTGTTCCTGAATTCACACATACAGATGCACCACTAAGTTCTAGACCATTCTTGACACCAAGTGATTTACGCACCAAGAAACCTTGTCCATCATAGTAATTTACTCCTATAAATTGAATACCAAGAGCAGTATCTCTACTCAGAGTCCAAGTTGAATTTCTTGCCAAAATATCAATTTCACCACTAGCTAAAGTAGTAAAACGCACTTTTGCTGAAAGAGGCTTAAATTCTACTTTTTTAGAATTACCAAAAATAGCAGCTGCAACAGCACGACAATAATCAACATCTAATCCCGTCCATTTTCCTTTGTCATCTACGTTTGAAAACCCAGGTAAACCTTGAGAAACACCACATTTTAACATGCCTCTAGCTTTAACTTTACTCAAAGTTTGAGCGGTCAAAGACCCCACTAAACCCAAAGTTAAAATCAAAACAACTAATTTTTTAATCATAGTTTTTAATGAATAATTAGAAAGGTGTGAAAAAAATCAACCTTCCTAAAAGGTTAAATATTTTTTTATCAATTTAAATAACTATCAAAATAAATAATTTAAATTGAATAAAAAAATGTCTTAAAATTTCTCGTATAAGTAGTAAATCTATCATTCGCCTAAAACAAAATTTTATTGTTTATAACAAGAATTATCCGCCAAGATACGCTTTTTTTACTTCTTTGTTAGTTAATAAATCTTTAGATTCACCAACAATTTTGATTTGACCATTAACCATTACATACCCTCTATTAGCTAAATGTAGTGCATGGTAAGCATTTTGCTCTACTAAAAAAATAGTAGTACCTCGCTCAGAAATTTCTTTCAATGTTTCAAATATTTTTTGAGATAAAACAGGCGCTAAACCTAAACTAGGTTCATCTAACAACAAAAGTTTAGGTCTACTCATTAAAGCCCTAGCTATTGCTAACATTTGTTGTTCTCCACCAGATAAGGTACCTGCAATTTGGTTAGTTCTTTGCTTTAAAATAGGAAATAAACTATAAACATTTTCTAAATCTTCTTGTAAATACTCATCTGCAACAGGATTAGAGCCTATCACAAGATTATCATAGATAGACATTTTAGGAAAAATTCTTCTACCTTCCGGAGAAATAGCTATGCCTTTGTAAACAACATCATGACTTGGTACCTCAGTAATATCTTCACCTTGGAATATAATTTGCCCTTTACTAGCTCTAGGATCACCAAAAATACTTAGCAAAAGTGTAGTTTTTCCAGCACCATTAGCTCCAAGCAAACAAACTATCTCGCCTTCATCAATCGTCAGATTGACACCTTTTAGAGCTTGTATGACACCATAATAAACTTCCAAATTATCAATTTGCAAGATATTCTTTGCTATTTTTTTTTCTGGATTCATTTATTATTTCGTTTATACGCTATTTTACTTAGCGGCTTCTTTACCTAAGTAAGCTTCTATAACCTTTGGATCATTTTTTACAATTCCTGGTTTACCTTGAGTGATTGTTTTGCCATGATCTAATACAACTACATAATCAGAAATTTCCATAACCATAGACATATCGTGCTCAATCAAAAAAATAGTCATACCCATTTTATCACGAAGTTTTTGGATAGTCTGACTTAGCTCTGCAGTTTCTGGTGTATTCAAACCAGCAGCTGGCTCATCTAAACAAATTACACTAGGATTATTACAACAAAGTGCACGAGCTATTTCTATTTTTCTCTCCTTACCGTATGGTAAAGAAGATGATATTTTATTAGCATCTTCTGACATTTGTAGTAAATCTAATATTTCATAGGCTTTAGATATTGCTTTCTTTTCTTTCTTCTTATAATCCTTGCTTCCAAAAACTCCTGAAATAAGATTACGATTAAGACTATCGTGCTGAGCAACCAACAAATTCTCAATCACAGTCATTCCACGAAAAAGACGAATATTTTGAAATGTTCTAGCTAATCCTCCTTGCACTACTACATGCACTCCACCAAATACCTTGTGTTTTAACTTTTTAACAAAACGCATAGGGCTGAAGCAGTCTGCTAATAGTAATCTTTCTCCTAAAACTTCTCCGATATTCATCTCTCCCTTTTTAGATTGAAATATCAATTCCCCAGAAGTTGCACGGTAAAAACCAGTTACGCAATTAAAAAGGGTTGTTTTTCCAGCCCCATTAGGTCCAATAAGAGAGGTAATAGTAGAATTTTTAACATCAAAACTAACGTCATCTAATGCCAGAATACCTCCAAAGTTGATACTCAAGCCTTTAATACTTAAAATATTTTCTTTCACCTTGCTATTTACTTTGAAAATAAGAAAATCTAGAGCGAACAACTCTCAGTAAACCTTTTGGTCTCCAAATCATCATCAAAACCATCACAAACCCAAAAATCAAAACCCTAAAATCAGCAAATGCCCGAAAAACTTCTGGTAGCACAGTAAAGATAATGGCAGCTAAAATAACACCTGGTATAGAACCTAGTCCCCCAAGCACTACAATAGCGACAATCAAAGCAGATTCAAAAAAATTGAAGGATTGAGGACTAATAAAACCTTGTGATACTCCAAAAAAAACACCTCCTAAACCTCCAATACTTGCACCTAAACAAAAAGCTGCAAGTTTAATATTTACATGATTTAAGCCTAATGATTTACAAGCTATTTCATCTTCTCTCAATGCTTCCCAAGCTCTACCTATAGGCATTGTTTTTAATCGATGAACAAAACATACAACTGCTATTACAAAAACTAGTAGCACAAGATAAATAAAAATATTTTCAAAATTTCTGGTAGAAATTCCAAAAATTTTACTTCCGTAGGTAATATCAAAAAATTCAAAAAAACTACTTTCTGTACGTCTTTTAAATTCTAATCCAAAAAAATTAATAGATGGTGTCTTTAGTCCATTAGGACCTCCTGTAAATTCAAGCCAATTATTCAATACTAAACGGATAATTTCACCAAATCCCAAGGTTATAATAGCAAGATAATCTCCGTGTGCACGAAGCACTGGAAAGCCTAATAAGACACCAGCTGTAGCAGAAATTAATACCGCAATAGGAATAGCAGACCAAAAACCAAGCCCCCAATACTGACCAATTAGCCCAAGACTATAGGCGCCAACGGCGTAAAAAGCTACAAACCCTAAATCTAACATTCCAGCCATTCCTACAACTATATTTAATCCCAAACCTAACAAAACATAAATTAAAGCAAGAATAAAGACAGAAACCCAGTATTTAGAAGCCAAAAAAGGCAATATAAATACTGCTACTAGCAGTGCGACAATTAAAGTGTAGTGTAAATATTTGTTTTTTTCTTTCGCTACTACAATTTCTAACATTTTTTGTTGAAAAAAAAAATTTAAAATTTTGGAAATAAATTTAATTTGATAACCTATACTCAACAAAAAACGACTAAAAAAAATTATTAAGCTAAATACAATAGGGTAAAAAAATTCGTATTTTAATCCCCAACCTTCTATCACCATGCCTCTAATAGGAATAAAAATTACCAAAGAAAGCAACCCCATCACAAAAGATTCCTGCAAAGATTTACCCCATTGAATATTTTGATTTTTCATATTAAACTTTTTCTACTTCTGGGACACCTAAAAAACCTGTAGGTTTAAAAATCATCACAAATACCAAGATTGCAAAAGCAAAAACATCTTTATAATCTGTGTTCACAAAACCTGCAAATAAAGATTCGCTCATTCCTAAAACAAGTCCACCAACCATAGCACCAGGCAAAGAGCCAATACCACCTAACACTGCTGCAGTAAATGCCTTAATCCCTATAATAAAACCGATATAAAAATCAAAAGAGCCATAATTCAATGTTACTAAAAACCCTGCTAAACCAGCCATAAAAGATCCAATCACAAAGGTCATAGCAATAGCTCTATTGACATTGATACCTAAAATTCGAGCAATCCCTATATCTTGCTGCGTTGCCCTGCATTCTCTGCCTAATTTTGTTTTTTGTATAATATAGGTCAAACAGATCATTCCTATGATAGCGACAACAATAATAATCAGCTGCACATAAGTAACTTGCGTAAATTTTTCTAAATTACCTACTCTAACATGTCCTTCTAATAGAGGAGGTACTCCTTTATTGCCTGCTCCTTGGCTAAGTTGTACATAATTTTGTAGAATTAAAGAGACTCCAATAGCTGCAATAAGTTGTGATAGTTTATTAGATTTTCGTAAAGGACGATAGGCAAGTTTTTCAACCGTATAACCGTAAACAGAAGTAACAAGCACCACCATAATCAAAGTCAAAATCAAGACTAAAGGGAGTAAAGAAATCCCTAAAAAAGCTAGCAAGGCTATCCCAATAGCTGTCAAATAGGATGCAACCATATAAATATCACCATGTGCAAAATTTATCATACCAATAATACCATAGACCATAGTATAACCAATCGCTATGAGTCCGTAGATACTACCTAAAGTCAACCCGTTAACCAGTTGTTGAAATAAAATATAAATATCCATGGTAAATGTAAAAAAACCCTTTTTTATTAAAAATAAAAAAGGGTCTCTCTAATTTAATATTGAATATAAGTGAATTTACCGTTTTTGTTTTTTCCCCACTTGTAAGGGACAAAAGCGGATTTAGTAGGATCACCTTTGGAATCAAACTTAATACGACCTAACACAGTGTTAAAACCTTTAGATTTAATTTCTTTACTAAGTCTATCACCGTTTGTTCCTACTTTATTCGCAGCTTTGGCTATAATTTGCAACGCTGCATAAGCATATAACGTGAAGCCTTCAGGGTCATATCCATCTTTTTGAAAAGACGCTACTATTGATGCATTTTTTTTATTGTTAGCTGGATCTTTTAAAAATGTAAAAAATACATTCTTTGTATTTTTTGCTCCACCAACTACATCAATAAATTCGTTAGAGGCAATTCCATCCCCAGAAACAAAAGGAGCATTCCAACCTTGAGCTCTAAGTTGTCTGACTAAAGCACCAGCTTCAGGATACAATCCACCGAAATACACCAAATCAGCACCAGAAGATTTAATTTTAGTAGCTAAAGCATTAAAGTCCTTTTCACCACGAGTTAAACCTTCGTACAAAACGATTTTTGCACCAAGTTTTTCTAAACTATACCTAGTAGCATCTGCTAAGCCTTGCCCGTAGGTATCTTTATCATGAATAACTGCGATTTTTTTTACTTTCAGTTTTTTAACAATAAAATTTGCAGCAGCATTGCCTTGTTGATCATCTCTGCCACAAGTTCTAAATAAATTAGGTAAGCCTCTTTCTGTTACTTTTGGATTTGTAGATCCAGGAGTAATCTGCAAAATTCCAGCTTCATCATAAACCTCAGATGCAGGAATAGTGCTAGAAGAACAAAAATGACCTATCACAGCTACAACTTTATCTTGATCTACTAATTTATTAGCAACACTTCTAGCTTGTTTTGGATCACATTGATCGTCCCCTTTGACCAATACAATTTTTTTACCTTTGATGCCACCTTTAGCGTTGATAGCTTCCGCAGCCTTCCTCACACCTTTTTCAAACTGTTCGCCAAAAACAGCATTTGCTCCTGTAAAAGGACCAGCAATGCCAATTTTAACCTCAGCTGCAAAAACAAAACTAGCAGTAAAAACCGCTAACATGAGCAGTGATATAACTTTTTTCATAATATTTTTTTAATTAAATTAATACGCGACCTCAATTAATGAACTATAAGAACTATAGGCGTATAGTCCATCACCTTAACCTCACCCTGTAATGCAGGATATAATATAAAAAAATAAATGTCAAAAAAAAATTCAATTAAAAATTATTTTTTTTTAAATTGCTAGTTTTTAGCTAACTGATGATAGTAACCTTTAGTTCTGTTTCTTCGAGCAAAATCCATCAAAGCTAAAAAAAACTCCCACTCATCAAAATCTGGCCAAAGAGTTTTACAAAAATAAAATTCGGCATAAGCACTTTGCCATAATAAAAAGTTAGAAATTCTTTGCTCACCAGAAGTACGAATAATTAAATCTACATCTGCTAATCCTGCAGTATCTAAATAATTAGCGAATTCCTTTTTTGTGATTTTCGTTTTTTTTATTTTATTCTTTAGGTTATCTTGTACAATTTTTTCGGTAGCTCTCACAATCTCATCTCTCCCACCGTAATTGATAGCCATACATAAAGTCATTCCCGTTTTTTGCTTTGTATTATTGATAGTTTTTTGTAAATTTTCTCTAATATCTTTGTTAATCAGAGTAAAATCTCCTAAAAAACGAAAACAAATATCTTTTTTTTCTATTGAAGGCAAGTATTTTTTGCTATACTCTTGTAGCAATTCCATCAGATCATCTACTTCTTTTTTTTCTCTTTGCCAATTTTCTGTAGAAAAAACATAGAGTGTAAGAGTAGAGATTTTAAAATACAAACAAGCATTAATAATTCTTTCTAGTGCTTTACCTCCTGCTTTATGCCCATCTTGTCTAGAAAGATTATTTTTTGTTGCCCACCTAGTATTCCCATCCATAATAATCCCAATATGCTGAGGGATTATTTCTTTTGATAAAACCCTAGCAAAACACTCTAATACAGAATTCTCTATCCTTTCCATCATTGCATACAAAAATTATTGATTTTTTTTGAAATTTTTCATAATTTAGCTATGAATATCATATTTTTTACAAGATATAATGTCAAAAACCTCAAAGATTTTATTCTACCCTAGTCCTCAATTAAGAAAAATTTCAAAAAAAATTACTATTTTTGATGCAGAAACTAAATTATTAGCAGAAACTTTACTAACAGGAGTTAAAGAATACAACGGTATAGGGTTATCTGCCATCCAAATTGGAATACTACAAAGAATGTTTGTAATGGATTTAGGTACTAGGTTCTCAGCACATCCTAAGCTATACATCAATCCTAAAATAGAAAAATCCGAAGGTAAAATAACTTACGAAGAAGGTTGTCTTTCTATACCAAAAATACGAGCCAATATAACAAGAAGTAAAAATATTTTACTTTCTTATCAAAATTTATCAGGTAAGACTAAAGAATTTCAGGCTGCCGATTTAGCTGCTATTTGTATACAACACGAATTAGATCATCTAAACGGAGTTTTATTTATTGACTATTTAAGCCCTTTTCAACAAAAACTTTTACTAAAAAAATATCAAAAATAATTATGCTCAAAACATTTCTTTTCTTTTTTTTATTCTTTTCCTTATACATACAAATTATAGCAAAAGAAAAAACTTTTATAAAATTTGAAAACAATACTTCTTTTCTTGCAGACACAGCTTTCACTCTAAAAGAAAAGAAGTTGGGTTTGAGTTTTAGCAAAGAAAAAGATAATTTTGCTTTGCTTTTTGTATATGACAAACCACAAGAGTTGATTTTTTGGATGAAAGACATGAACTTTGCTATTGATATTTTATGGATACAAAAAAACCAAGTAGTTTGGATAGAAGAAAATATTCGTCCTTCTAACCCGTTACTCAAAGAATCAAATCTACCTACTTACGGTCATAATATATTGGCAGATAAGGTTTTAGAACTTCCTGCTGGAACTAGTAGAAAACACAAAATTAGAACAGGGATGAAAGTTTATTTTACAAAATGAAAATATTAGGCATAGATGAAGCTGGTAGAGGTTCTGTGCTAGGTAGTATGTTTATTTGCGGAATAGTTTGTGTGAAAGAAAAATACGGTTTTTTAAAAAAGATAGGGGTTAAAGATTCAAAATCTTTTGGACAAGGGTGCAAAGCTAGAGTAAAAAGATCTCAAATCGCAATGATGCTACAAAGTAATTTTCCACACCTTATATTAGAAACAACAGCTAAAGATATAGATAATTATGTTTTTAAAAATGGCTTAAATTTATTAGAAAGAAAAGTAGCATGTCAAATTATTGATTATTTTGAAGTAGATGCAGTACTGCTTGACGGTAAAAATATTTTTTCTCCTTTGCAAAACAAATACCACCACACCACAGCTATAGATAAAGGAGATATCAAAAATATTGTCATAGCAGCAGCTTCTATTCTTGCTAAAAACAGCAGAGATCAATCCTTAGCTAAAATGTATCAACCCTACCAAAAAAACTATGGAGAAATAAAAGGAGGAGGTTATGCTAATAATAATAGTGCAGAGTTTATGAAATGGTATCTAAAAAAGTACGACAAAACTCCTTCGTTTTATAGAAAATCATACAAGTGGAATAAATTTAATTTGTAAAAAGTTAGAGGTTGTTTAGCACATAATCCTCATTTCTCTTTTCTAAAAAATAAAGATAACCTAAAATGCAAAGAACCAAAAACATAGAATAAAAAAACATTTTAAACACAAATTTAAACAAAAAAAATATCATAAGGCAAAATAGTTAATAAAATTAAGATAAATAATAAATTTATATTTGCTTTTTGTCAAAATTTTATTGATTATTTTAAAATTTTTAAGTATCGTGGAACTTTCTACTAACTAATAATTTAATTATGAAAAAATATATTCTTATCGTTGTTTCTCTGGCAGTGACTTTATTCGTATCTTGTGCTCCATTAGCTCCAAAACCGCTTACTGGAAGTAAATTAAAAGAAATCAGAGATGCCTTTGCTTTTGATGATAATGACCCTGGTCAAGGATCTGTAGCAGGCGATGTTACATTATCTTTAGATGCTGTTAGTTTACCAGGTATAAGTGATTTAGTGGTGTATTATGGTACAGATGCAGAAAATGATAAACAATTAGTTGGCTCTACTCCAGTTAAAGAATTTAAAGAAGGTGCTATTGCTACTCTAGATTCTACAGAATTCTCTGGAGATGAAAGACTTTATTTATTTCTTAAAAACTCAGCGTTAACTACTGAAAAAAATGAAGTTTTTAGCGGAGTTGATTTAACAGTTATTGATTTTGTTGGAGATGAAATAATGGAAGAAAGTATGGAGAAAGGTGATGAATTAAATCACATACTCTTTGGTTTTAATCAGTATTCTTTGACCCTAGACGGGATAGCTATTTTAGATGATTTTATTGCTTCTGTAGAAGATTTATCTAATACATCAATATCTATCTCTGGACATGCAGATGAAAGAGGCTCTAACGAATATAATTTAGCGTTAGGAGAAAGAAGAGCCGTAGCTGTAAGTGATTATTTAGTGCTACAAGGAGCTTTAGAAGAAAATATCAAAGTTCTTACTTATGGAGAAGAGGTTCCTCTTTGCGAAGAAGCTACCGAAGAATGTTGGCAAGAAAATAGAAGGGTGGAAACCATATCATATTTTCAATAAATAAAACTAGCATTCAACTAAATTAGTAAAGCAAATTTATTGCTTTTTATGGAAAACATCACTTTTTTAATTACATTTGTTTTAAAAGCTGGTGCTATCAATAAATTTGTTTTACTACTACTATCTTTCATGTCTGTATACAGTTGGGGGATTATATTGACAAAATTTTTTCAATATAGTGCTGTTTTGCAGCAAGTGGGTAACTTCAAAAACTTTTTATCGTCTAAGAGAACTGTTTCACAACTTGTTCAAATCACAAATAACAAAGGTAAAATCTACTTGCCTTTATTGACAGCCTGTCTTAGTTCTTTTTTAGATTTTAATAAACGGGAAAAAAAAATTAGCGAAGATGAAATTTTAAGTTTTGACAGAGTCGCCAATATTCAAATCCTTAATGTAAAGGGGAAATACAAAAAAGGATTATCTCCACTAGCTATTATTAGTTCTTCGGCGCCATTTATAGGATTGTTTGGAACAGTAATCGGAATTATTACTACTTTCAGCGAAATCGCCTTACAAAAATCTACTAGCCTTGCTGTCATAGCTCCTGGTGTTGCTGAAGCACTAGTTGCCACAGGTTATGGTATTTTCGTCGCTATTCCAGCTCTAATTTTCTACAATCATTTTACAGAAAAACTTCGCACTTTATTAGAGGATTTTGAAATTTTATCTATGAGAATTTTAAATATTCTAAAACTTTCTGAATGAAAATCCTAGATCACGATCTTGAACCCATTAGCGGCATCAATGTAACACCTTTTGTAGATATTTTATTATTACTGCTTGTAGTGTTTATGATCACTGCTCCTATCATAACTAAGGATATTCAAATTAACTTACCAGAAGAAAAATTACAAAACTCAGCTAGTCACCTCCGTAGAGATTTTATTATTGTTTTTGACTCCAAGAGTAGAATTTATTTAGCAAAAAAACAAAAAACACTCAAGCAACTTAAAGAAGATTTACAAAACTATCAAAAAAAAGGAGGACATCAAGTTTTTATTGAAGCAGATAAAAAACTGAAATACGAAGAAATTATCCATTTGATGGCATTTGTGCAAAACTTAGGATTTCAAAATATTGGATTATTAGTCAAAGAAAAATAACTCCTAGCATGACGCGTTTTTTTTATTTATCTTTATTTTGTCACTTATTACTGATTTCTAGCGTAATTTTTATCAAAACTCCACAACCGCCTAAAGTTTTTCGCGCACAGGTCTATTTTACACCTCAAATCAAAAAAGTGATCACAAAAAAAACAATACCAAAAAAACCTGCAACTAAAAAACTAGCACAGCCAAAAGTTGTAAATAATTCGCTTTTAAAAATACAAAATTTAGATTTAGATAACCTGAATGTTATAGATCAAATAACAAAACAAATAAAACCAATTCTGGAACCTAGGAAAATATCAGAACAGTTGCCTCTGCTAGATTTAGAACAAACCAAACCAAGTTTAGAGAATCTCAAAACACAAAAACAACCATCTTTAAATAAAAAAAGCGCCACAGAATCACTAGATATTAATAACCCATTAGCTGAAAATATCATTCAAAATTACCGTAATATACTAGCAGCTATTATCAAGAATAATTGGCATAATTCCTTGCAAAATAAAAATTTACAGACACTCATCAAGGCAAACATACAAAAAGACGGTCAACTATTAAGCTATACTGTACTCAAAAAATCAAATATTATAAGTTTTGATCTGTCTGTTGTCGATGCTCTCAAAATTTCTACCCCTTTCCCTCCGTTTCCTAAAAATTATAAGAAAGAAGTAGAAATTTTTTATTTTCAATTCCAAGGAGGAGGATCCTTAATATCTAAGTAATAATGAAAAAGATTTTTTTTACTGTAGGATTTTTATTACTCTATCTAGCAAGTACTCAAGCACAAACAAAAAACTATATCAACATACAAAGAGGAACCTACCAACGAATCAAAACACATGTACAGTGGAATAACACAGTCCCTCGTTATTTGATAAAATTAGTCAAAAAAAATCTCCTATGGAGTGGTGTCTTTGAGCTTACAAAACAAAAATACAGTAGCATCAATATTGAGATTGTCTCAGGGATTAATAATTATTTTATAGTAAAATTTTTTAGCAAGAAAGGAGAATTTCTCTTCCGCCAAACCCTAGAGCAAACCAAAAATAAAACACAACAAGAAAAGAAGGTAATTGAATTTATTCAAAAATCAGTAATACAACTCACCAACAAACCAAGTACACTAGGTAGCGCCATTGTTTATGCAGAACAAACCAAAAATTTTGCAAAAAAAATTATTATGATAGATACCCACAATAATAAAAGAATAATGCTAGTTAATAACCAAGATTATAATATTCTGCCAAAATGGTCACCAGCAGAAAATTCACTTATTTATACAGCCATCGGAAGATTAGGAAGCCGTATTATTTACATAGATCTTAAAAAGAAAACTCGTAGAGTTTTTATACGTTCTAGATTAGGTATAGCAACAGGAGGTAGTTGGAATATCAATAACAGTGATTTAGCAGTAACCCTATCTAACCGTGTCAACCATGATATTTATATTTTTAGAAAAAATGGCTCGTTTAAAAAGCAACTTACCTCTCTTTCTGCTATAGACACTAGCCCTAGTTTTTCACCAGATGGCAATAATTTAGTCTTTATTTCCAATCGCTCTGGTAGCGTACAACTTTACAATTTAAATCTCAAAACAAATAAAAAAAAAAGAATATCTTTTACAGGTAGCTACAACGCAAATCCAGATTGGAATAACGACGGCACACATCTGCTCTATGCTGGAAGAAAAAACAAAATTTTTCAAATATACCTTATGGATTTCTACAGCAAACAAATAAAACAACTAACCTATAGCAAAAAAACATCCGAAGACCCTACTTGGTCTCCAGACGATAGATTGATTCTATTCAGCTCTAAAATCAGCGGAGAGTCTAAACTTTATGTGATGAGCATAGATGGAAAATACATTAGAAGATTAACTAACTCCCCAAAAGGAATAAAAGAAACCAACCCTGACTGGGCAACGGATACTCCTTGGAAGTATTTTCGCTAAAGTTCTCGCCTACAAAACATTGATTATTTTTAGCATTTAAACTATTTTGTTGACAACAATGAAATAATTAGAGAATAAAAAAATGAATAAAATAAAAACGATTACTATTTTACTACTTGCTTTATCTGTTGTTGCTTGCAGTGTCAATACTAGGACAGGCAGAATTCGTGCTTTAGAGACCAGGCTCACTGCTATAGAAATAGGAGAGTTAACCGAGCTCAGAATCAAAAAACTCTCAGATAAAATAACTAGAGGATTAAATCTCTTTTCTCAAAAAATCAATAATGTTTACAATGATCAAAGTCAACATGTAGCTAGTTTAGAAGAAGCAAAACAAGAGCTAGAAAACCTAAAAAAAGAAATCAAACAACTAAAACTTAACCAAGAAAAACTGCTCAAAGCATTTTTAAAATAACAAAAATCAACGAGCAAGTTAAGTGCAGCTCCTAGTAATATACTTGAACATAATACAATAGTAAATACAAACCCTATTGGACTGAGTGTAGGCGAAATATTTTTAAAAGATAATAGTGAAGTGATTCTAAACTTTCCTTATTAAAGATAATATTTTACAAGAAGAACGGAGCACACAAGAAGGCACAGACACTTATTTTACATATAAAATACTACCTATGTTGATTTTATAATAAATTCTCTTCTATAACTTGACTGCCAAAAAATTTACTAAATATTTAAGTAAAATTCAATAAGCATATTTTCTATAACTTTGTACCTGTTATTTTTTTAATATGATTTATTTTGTTTATAATCTACAATCAAACTAGATCTCTAGAAAAAAATATTTATGGAAAAAAGAATTAAAAACATTATCTTAGGAGCAGGTCCTGCTGGATATTGCGCTGCCATTCGCCTAGGTCAATTAGGGCAAGAATGTTTGGTGATAGAAAAAAAAAGAATGGGAGGAACTTGTTTGAATGTAGGTTGCATACCTTCTAAGGCTTTGATACATGCTGCTACACAATACAAAAATATCACAAAAGAATCTGCTATTTTTGGTATTAGAGTTAAAGAGGCAAGTATTGATTGGTCTCAAACAATTCATTGGAAGAATAATTTAACAACAAGAATTACACAAGGCGTAGAATTTTTATTAAAAAAAAATAATGTAGAATTTATTTACGGTGTAGGCGAATTGCTGAGCAATAATCAAGTACAAGTAACTAATGAAAAAGAAGAAAATACTATCATAACCGCTGAAAATATTTTACTAGCTACTGGCTCTAGTGTGATTGAGCTACCAAACTTCCCTTTTGATCATCAGAAAATTGTAGATTCTGCAGATCTACTAGATATGAAGCAACTTCCTGAGTCTATCATCTTATTAGGAGGTGGAATTATTGGCTGTGAGCTAGGTAATATCTATGCTATGTTAGGAGTTAAAGTAATTATTGTAGAAATGTTAGCTAGAATCTTAATGCCATTTGAAAAAGAAGCGGCTCAAATTGTAGCAAAAAAAATGCAATCTTTAGGTGTAGAAATCCACTCTGCGACTACAGCTTTAGCATACGAAGAAAAAAATGGGAAAATTATTTTAACATGCGAAAAAAATTCTGAAAAAATAAAATTAACGGCAGATATTTTAGGCGTTGCAGTTGGTCGAAAACCAAATATCAATCAATTAAATTTATCAAAAATTAATATTATCCAAGAAAAAGGTAAAATTGCTATCAATGATAAGTTTCAAACTAGTATTCCCAATATTTACGCTATAGGCGATTTAGTAGCAGGGCCTATGTTAGCACATAAAGCATCTGCTGAAGCTATAATGGTAGCAGAAATTATAGCAGGCAAACAAAAATCTAGGGAAGATAGCAAAGCTATCGCCAACGTCGTTTATACTAAACCAGAAATTGCGTCTGTTGGAATAAGCGAACAAGAAGCACAAGCCGCTAATATAGAAGTGATAACAGGAAAGTTTCCACTAGCAGCACTCGGTAGAAGTGCTACCGTTGGGGAAACACAAGGTTATGTTAAATATATATCTTGCAAAGAAAGTCATAGAATTATTGGAGTAGTGATTGTCGCTAACCTAGCATCTGAGCTAATAGGGCAGGCTACCTTAGCAATAGAGATGAGGGCTAGTTTAGAAGATGTTGCTATGACTATTCAAGCCCATCCTTCTTTTAGTGAAGCTCATTTAGAAGCAGCGGCAGCTAGTCTTGGTGAAGCTATTCATATTGTGAACAAATAACAACAAAATTATGGATAATCAAAATATTGAAACACAAAAAAAAATATTAGCTCAAGAATTTGAAGAATGGTGCGATTCGCTAGATTATATTATTAAAAAAGATGGCGTAGAAAGAGCAAGACAAATACTAGAAAATTTAGATATTTATGCCTATAACAAACATATTAGGAGTAACTACAAACTCAACACTCCTTACACAAATACTATCCCTTTAAATGAACAACCAGCTTATCCGGGTAATAGAAAAATAGAGCGTAAAATAAAAAACTTAATAAGATGGAATGCCATGGCGATGGTGGTGCGTGCTAACCGCAAAGATGCAAATGTAGGAGGACATATTTCTACTTTTGCCTCAGAAGCTACCATGCTAGAAGTTGGTTTCCATCATTTTTTTAAAGCACCCACAGCAAATACTATGGGTGATTTAGTTTATTTTAAAGGACATACTTCTCCTGGTATTTATGCAAGAGCTTTCCTAGAAGGCAGATTAAGCGAAACACAATTAAAAAATTTTCGTAGAGAGCTTACACCAGGAGGAGGGTTAAGCTCTTACCCTCACCCTAGGTTAATGAAAGATTTTTGGCAATTCCCAACAGTATCTATGGGGCTAGGTCCTATTATGGCTATTTACCAAGCAAGGCTAATGAAATACTTGCAAAACAGAGAAATTATTCTACCTAGCGACAATAATGTATGGGCATTTATCGGAGATGGAGAAACAGATGAGCCAGAAACACTCGGTTCTATTCATCTTGCATCTAGAGAAAATTTAGGTAATTTAATTTTTATCGTTAACTGCAATTTGCAAAGATTAGACGGACCTGTTCGTGGTAATAGCAATATTATTCAAGAATTATCAGGTATTTTTCAAGGTGCTAATTGGGAAGTCATCAAAGTTATTTGGGGTGGAAACTGGGATGCGCTTTTAGAACATCCACAATCAGAACTACTTATTCGTAGAATGGGTGAGATCACAGACGGTAACTTTCAAAAATACTCTGTAGAACAAGGAAGTTATATACGTAAACATTTTTTTGGAAAATACCCAGAATTATTATCAATGGTAGAGCATTTATCAGATAATGATTTAAAAAAACTTAACAGAGGTGGGCACGACCCTGATAAAATGTATGCTGCTTACAAAAAAGCAGTAGATACTAAAAACAAGCCTACAGTAATTTTAGCAAAAAGCATCAAAGGTTATGGACTTGGGGAAGCTACACAAGGAAGAAATATTACCCACCAACAAAAAAAACTAGCCGAAGAATCACTTCAAAAATTTTGCATTCGTTTTGACATTCCTATTTCTAAAGAAAAAATTAACAATTTACCTTTCTATAAACCAGCAGAAAACTCCCCAGAATTAAAATATTTAAAAGAAAGAAGAATGCATCTTGGAGGTTATTTACCGCAAAGGAATCAAAAATTCCCCCACTTTACATTAGCAGACAACCTCTTTGATAGTTTTTTTATATCTTCTCAAGGTAGAAAACTTTCTTCTACTATGGCGTTTGTAAGAATTTTATCAAAACTACTAAAAAATAAAGAAATTGGAAAATATATTGTCCCTATTGTACCTGATGAAGCTAGAACTTTTGGTATGGAAAGTTTATTTAGCTCCATAGGAATTTATTCTTCAATCGGGCAATTATACGAACCAGTTGATAAGGATAGCTTGCTGTATTATAAAGAGAGTAAAAAAGGGCAGATGTTAGAAGAAGGAATTAACGAGGCAGGAGCAATGAGCTCTTTTAACGCAGCAGGCACTGCTTACTCTAATTACAAGATTCCCCTTATTCCTTTTTTTATTTATTATTCAATGTTCGGCTTTCAAAGAATAGGAGATTTAGCTTGGGCAGCTGGAGATATGATGGCTAAGGGATTTATGCTAGGAGGAACGGCAGGTAGAACTACTTTGAACGGAGAAGGTCTGCAGCATCAAGATGGACATAGCCCTGTACTAGCAAGCACTATCCCTAACCTTAAAAGCTATAGCCCTACTTTTGCTTATGAAATAGCTATTATTATCCGCGAAGGTATAAAAAGAATGTACTTAGAAGAAAAAAATGAATTCTATTACATGACTTTAGAAAACGAAAATATAGAAATGCCAGCTAAACTGGTAAATTGTGAAAAAGGAATTATCAAAGGAATTTATAAATTAATACACCAAGAAGAAAAAAATAAAAAAAAAGTGCATCTGCTTTCTAGCGGCTCTATTCTACCACAATGTTGTTTTAATGCTCAAAAAATACTTAATAAATTTGATATTAGTGTAGATATTTGGAGCGTGACTAGTTGGACAGAGTTACGAAAAGATGGACTCGAAGTAGAGAGAAATAACTTATTACAAGATAAAAATGAAAAATCATACCTCTACAAACTATTTGAAAAAGAAGAGGGCGTAGCGGTTGCGGTTTCGGATTATATGAAAGTTTTACCAGACGCTCTCAAACAATGGATGCCAATCCCTATAAGTAGCTTAGGAACAGATGGCTTTGGATTAAGTGCTACTAGGGAAGAATTAAGAGAGCACTTTGAAATCAACTCTGATTACATTGTACTATCAGCTATTAATTTGCTGTTGCATGAAAAGCAAATAAATACCAAAATTTATCAAAATATTTTAAGTACACTCTCTATCAATAAAACAAAAATCAATCCTATGACAAAATGACAACGTTAAAAATACCAAATTTAGGAGAATCTATAACAAATGCAACTATTATTAGCCTACATATTAAAGTAGGAGATAAAATAGATAAGGACGATATTATTTTAGAACTTGAAACCGACAAAGCAACTGTGGATATTCCAGCAAATAAAAAAGGAGAAATAACAAAGGTTTTAGTAAAAATAGGAGATAGCATCAAACAAGGTCAAGTTATTGCAGAAATTAAAGAAACATCAAAAGTCACTACTGCAAAAAAGCAATCTCCAATAGCAGATAACACTATCAAAAATAAAAAAAACATTGCTAACAAACAAATTCAAGAAGTATTTTTACAAGAGTTAGGAGATGGCATTAAAGAGGTCTCAGTTTTAAAACTTTTTGTAGAAAAAGGACAAATAATTCAACAAGGAGATATTTTATTAGAGGTAGAAACAGATAAAGCTACCGTAGAAATACCATCCAACAAAAACGGTAAAATTCAAGATATTTTTATCACTAAAGGACAAATAACTGCGATAGGAGCAAAAATTTTAACTCTAGAAGTTACTACTGAGAGCCAAGAAATTGACAAACTACAAGATTCTACAACTACCACTTTGCCAACCAAAGAAAATAAAAATCTAGTAAAAACTGCTATTAACACTAGTCTAGTCAACGAATCTACAATAGCTATGAGAGACAAAATTTTAGTACCAGCATCACCTATTGTTCGTAGGTTTGCCAGAGAAATTGGAGTAGATCTGACGCAAATAACAGGCACTCTAGCAAGAGGAAGAATTTGTATTGAAGATGTCAAAACTTATGCTAAAAACCAAAATCAATTTGCAAAATCAACATTTAGTAACTCTGCCAAACTACCTGATTTTACTGTTTTAGAAAACGTTGAAAGAATCAACTTAAGCAAAACTAAGCAAGTTACCGCTAGTATGATGACTAAAACTTGGCAAATTGTACCTCATGTTACTAATTTTCACGAAGCAGATATTACAAATATAGAAAATACAAGAAAAAAATATAAAAACAATGAAGTCAATCTTACTATTACAATTATACTAACTAAAGCTTGCGCTATAGCTTTGCAAAAGTTTCCAAATTTTAATGCTAGTTATGATTCGGTAAATCAACAACTAATTTTAAAAAAATACATTAATTTAGGATTAGCAGTAGAGACCTCGCAAGGTCTAGTGGTGCCTGTTATACAAAACGTAGATAAAAAAAATATTACTACACTAGCAATAGAGATAACAGATATCTCACAAAAAGCAAGGAATAGAAAGCTGACACCAGATAAGTTGCAGGGGCAAAGTTTTACTATTTCCAGTTTAGGCGGAGTAGGAAATGTCAAACATTTTACACCTCTAATTAACTACCCAGATGTAGCTATTTTAGGAATTGCGCGTAGCAGCAAACAAGCTAAATATGTAGATGGTGCGCTAGTACCAAGGATCATACTACCTCTTAGTTTATCTTACGATCATCGTGTAATTGATGGAGCAGAGGCTACTAAATTTATGGATTACCTTATCTTTGTGTTAGAAGAGCCTTTTTTTCCATTTGCAATATGAAACTATTAGTTTCATATATTTTACTTATTTTTTTTTCTTCTACTCTCATAGCTCAGCCAAAAACTTTCTTGGGTGTCAGCTATAAGGTAGTTGCTTTGAAAAAATTTTCAATCAATAAAAATATCAAAGATAAATACGCCATTCAAATTCTACATATTGTACCAGGCACATCTGCAGCAAAATCTGAGTTGCAAAAAGGTGATCTGATAACGCACATAGATGGACAAGAATTTACCAATAAACAAAAATCTAAAAATAGAGAATTTTTTCGCAATCAAATTTTAGAAAAAGATATTGGTTACAAAATGAAAGTAAAAATTTTAAGGATCAATGAAGAATATCACCTACAAGATAAAATATTAGAGCAAAAGGAATGGTTAGAATTTACAAAAAAACAAGATTATAATCAGGATCTCAATGTTTTATTTAAAAAATATACAAAAATATTGAATTTTTCTATTAAACTAGGCTCTAATCCTTTTCATAGTGAAGAGGCAACTATAGATGAACATATTTTTGATAATTACAAAATAACAAAACAAAATACTCTTTTAGAAAAAGTTTTTCTTAAATATAATCTACAAGCTTCATCAGATGAGTTAACAGCTATCTTTAGAGAAGATGCAAAAACAAATTACGGCTGTAGGATGCCAGCTATTAATTTTCTGTATACAAATCCAAATAAATTACTTCCTATTATTGATAAAGTTACAAATAAATTTTATGAATCCTATCAAAAAAAAAATATTCCAAACCTACTGCAAAATATCTCTAATTTAATAAATAGCTCAACTCTAGCTATTGCAATACCAAGCTTCCCACAAAATAACAATTGGCAAGATCACTTACAATATATACAAACTGTGTTTCAACTCTCAAATCAATTAGAAAACAAAGCTTTTAAAAAATTAAGTCAAAAAGAAAAAGACACTGCTAAAGAATATTTTGATAGTTTCGCTCAAGAGCTAATTGCAAATTTTGGATTATCACAAAATTCTCAATTATCCCAAAAAAGTTACAATATTAGATTGATAATACAAAAAATTGATTTTACATCTTTACTGCAATCCGCTTGGGTATTATCACATTTAACAGCAAATAACTGGCATTCTTATTTAAAAAAAGCAATCTCCAATATTCCTGCCAAGCAATATACAGATAATGACATTAAGGGCAAACTACTATTTTTAAGTAAAAAAGATAACTTTTCTATAGTTGTAGGCTCTAAAAATGCTAACAATTATGCAAAAGATTTTTCCGTCATTATAGATTTAGGAGGTGATGATTACTATAGCCCAAAACAAAATGGTAGCAAATTTATTTTAGATCTACAAGGTAATGATTTTTATTCTAGTACAAAAAGCCATACTCAAGCTGCTGCTTTTTTAGGCATCAAATTATTGGTAGATAAAGAAGGTAATGATATTTATACAGCTCAATATTTTGCTCAAGGAAGTGCTATTTTTGGCGTAGCAATATTATACGATGTAGCAGGAGATGATTTTTATAAATCTAGAGGTTTATCACAAGCTTATTCTTTTTTTGGCGTAGGCTTATTACTAGATCAAAAAGGAAAAGATGAATATTCAGCTGATATATTCTCTCAAGGAACCGCTACTTGTGGTGGTGTGAGTTTATTATTTGATGCTCAAGGCGACGATAAGTATCGAGCAGGACTTACCTATTCTAGTACTTATCAGGTACCAGGTAGTTTTCATGGAGCTTCTCAAGGTTTAGGTTTTGGTGTTCGTAGTTATTTTGATGGAGGAATAGGGTTTTTATTAGATGGTGGTGGCAATGATATTTTTCAAGCAGGAAATTTTTCACAAGCTAGTGGTTATTTTTTTGGTTTAGGAGTAGTTAAAAATTTTGGTAAAAACCAAGATAATTATATATCTTACCGCTACGGGCAAGCAAGCGCAGCCCATTCTGCCCTAGGAGTGTTAATTGATGAAGGTGGCAATGATACCTATAGAGGGCAAGTAGGTGCAGTGCAATCTGCAGCTTGGGATAAAAGTGCTACAGCTTTCTGGGATAAAAAAGGTAACGATACTTATATTTCTTTGCTTTCCGCTTTTAGCCTTGCTGCTGCTGCTCATAATGGATATTCCTACTTTTTGGATTCAGCTGGAGTAGATAACTACCAAATTACAAATTTTGATACTACTACTCAAAACTCCTACCATGGAGGAAGCAGTTTATCTTTCTTCTTTGACCTTGGTAAACGAAAAGATTATTTTTTACAAGATAACATTCAAAATAATACCTCTTGGAAAAAAAGAACAACTCAAATTTTTTGGGATCAATAGTTATATACTTGATATAAAAACTATCAAACTACTACTTTATAGTAGCTAAGAAATCTCAATATCACCTTCAAAAGATGATTCTTTTTCTAGTTCTAATTCTGAAGCTTGTATACTACCAATCAAACTAGAGCTCTTACTGAGATAAATCTTTTTCGCCTTGATTGTACCATATATTTTACCATCAGAATTAATACTATGAGCAGAAACTGTACCATCTATATGAGCTGTTTGCCCTATAGTTAAACTTCCTTTGCAATACATATATCCTGAAACAATCCCATCTACTCTGAGATCTCCATCTATTTCAAAATTACCATGTAAAATCAAATTATCTGCAATAAAACTAGTATAGTTTTTCATTCTAATTAGTAATTTTTTTTACAATTCTTTGTAAATCATCTTTATTGTAAAATTGAATAGCAATCACTCCTTTTTTACTGCCTTCTTGAATTGCAATATTAGTTTGTAAAAAATCAGAGAGTAATTCTTGAGATTGTTTTAGAGAATTATCAGCCAATAATTTTGGTTTTGCTTTGATAGCAAGCTTGCTAGTTAAATTTACTTTTTTGATTGCTTTTTCTAACTCACGAACAGACAGTTTTTTATTGATAATAAGTTGAGCAAAATATTTTTGCTCTTTGCTATTTGGTAAAGAAAGTAGACATTTTGCATGTCCTACCGAGATTTTTTTATTTATTATATCATTAGTGATTTCCTGTGGTAAAGAAAGTAATCTTAAATATCCCGCAATGCTAGCACGGTTTTTACCTAATTTTTTAGCAAGAGTTTCTTGCGTAAGAGAATTTTTTTCTAACAAACTGTGATAAGCAATAGCTGTCTCTATAGGATTTAAATCTATACGTTGAATATTTTCTATTAAAGCAATTTCTCTTAACTCGTTGACAGGAATATCGTAAACAATAGCTTTAATTTTCTTTAATCCCGCAATTTTACTAGCCCTCCACCGTCTTTCACCTGCTACAATCTCGTATTTATCTTTTGATTTTAATCTCAAAATAATAGGTTGTAAAACACCTTTATTTTGTATAGATTGAGCCAATTCTGCTAATTCCTTCAAAGGGAAATCTTTTCTTGGTTGCTCGGAATTATTTTGAATTGCTGATAGAGGAATTTCTTGAATAATTTTGTTATTGTTAATAATTGTCGCATCAATTTTTGGAAATAAAGAATCAAATCCCCTACCTAATCTTTTTTGAGTATTTTTTGACATAGTTATTTGGAAAGAATCTCGTTAGCCAATTTTAAATAGCTAATACTACCTTTACTTTCCTTGTCGTAAAGTAAAACAGGTTTGCCATAAGAAGGAGCCTCACTCAAGCGAACATTTCTAGGAATTACCGTATTAAATACATAATCTGAAAAATAATTTCTAGCTTCTTCAATGACTTGGGAAGAAATATTATTTCTAATATCATACATAGTAGGCAAAATGCCTTCTATAGTAAGATCAAAATTTAATTTTTTCTTTACCTCGTTGATCGTAGAAAATAACTGCGTTATTCCCTCCATAGCGTAAAACTCGCACTGCAAAGGAATTAAAACACTATCTGCAGCTGTGAGGGCATTGATAGTCAAAATATTGAGAGATGGTGGACAATCTATAAAAATAAAATCATATTTATATTTGATCTCTGCAATAGCATTTTTTAATTTATATTCCTTATTTTTAATTTTGATAAATTCTACTTCCAAACCTACTAAATCTATATTAGTAGGTGCAATAAATAATTTTGCAATCTTTGTATTTTGGATAATCTCAATAAAAGAAGATTTCCCTAAAATAACATGATAAACATTGGTCTGCAGCTCTTTTTTTTCTATTCCCAACCCACTTGTACTATTGCCTTGTGGATCTAAATCAATCAACAAACAATTTTTTCCCATGATAGATACAGAAGCAGCTAAATTTACACATGTGGTTGTTTTTCCAACTCCTCCTTTTTGGTTAGAAATGGCTATTACTTTGCCCATATTCTTATCTTATTGATTTTAATCGTTTTTGCAGTGCAAGGATTTTAAAATTATATTCTGTCTTTAATTCAGCACTAGTATTGCTTAATAAATTTTTATAAATTTTAATAGCTCTTTTAAAATTACCATTTGCTTCTAATAAATTAGCCATTTTAAAATAAATTTTATGTTGTAACTCTTTTGTCCTGACCTTGCCTAAAGCTTCTTTATATGTAATTTCTGCAAATTTAAATTTACTTTCTTTTTCGTAAGAAGAAGCAATGAGTATATAAATATTTGATACTATTTCTTCTTTATTGGAATATTTTTGATACATTTTTTTTAAAACTGTACGGGCATTTTGATATTGTGCTATTTTCATATAGTTATTTACAATAGCTTGGTACGATTTTAAAACTTGCTCAGGTGTGATCTCATTAGTATTAAGCAGATCTTGATAAATATAAATTGCATTCTCAATCTTAGAAGAATCTCCTTTTTCATAAATTTTTGCTATGTAAAAATTACTGTTAATTAAAAACTCAGATTTTGGAAACTGATGAATTAAACTTTTATAATAAACAATTGCTTGCCTAGGTCGTTTTAAATAAAATTGATAAGTCGTAGCAATCCAATAAAGAGCATCATCTGCTAAATAGTGTTTAGGATAGGTCCTAGCAACTGCAATAAAATTTTGTAGAGCTTCTTCGTAGCGCTGATTATCCCAAGAGCGAACAGCAGAGTTAAATATTCTCTGAGCATTGCGGCCTTCACAACCTAAAAAAAATAAACTAACAAAAACAAACAAGTAAAAATTTTTTATCATTATTAATCTTCAATAGAAATAATTTTAGCTACTGAAACTACTTTTTGATCTTTATGCAACTGAATAATTTTTACTCCTTTCGTAACCCTGCCTGTTTTTCTAATTTGGGAGGCGTTTATACGAATTACCTTACCAAAGTTTGTAATCAACAAAATTTCATCTGTTTTACTAATTGTCAAACTATTTATCACTAATCCATTTTTACTATCAATCTTTAAATTTGTTACGCCCATATTACCTCTTGAGCCTAACCTATAATTAGATAAACTGCTTCTTTTGCCATATCCATTTTCTGTAACAGTAAGTATCTCTTGATTCTCTTGCATAGTTTCTAAACCAACTACTAAATCATTTTCCTTTTTTAATTTAATTCCAGAGCAACCTCTAGTAGATCTACCTTGCGCTCTTAAATGTTTAGTTGGAAACTTTAAAGACATTCCCATTTTTGTGCTAATAAAAACATTATCATCACTTGAACAAATTTTGACTTTCACTAGTTGATCATCATCATCAATCAAAATAGCTTTAGTTCCTGTTTTTCTAGGGTTCTTGTATACATCTAACTGTGTTTTTTTTATTACTCCTTTTTTTGTTACCATTACAATGTACTCTGAAAGAGAAAATTCTTTGACAGGTAAAAATGAAATTACCTTCTCTTCTTTGCTTAAGGGTAAAAAATTAACAATCATCCTTCCTTTACTAGTTCTTGATACTTGTGGTATTTGAAACACTCTTTTTTTATAAACCTTGCCAAGATTGGTAAAAAGTAACAAATAATCGTGCGTAGAAGCAATAAACATATGTTCTACAAAATCAGATTCTTTTGTTAACATTCCTATTTTTCCTTTCCCACCACGATTCTGTGTTTTATAAATCGCTATCGCAAGTCTCTTAATATACCCAGAATGACTCATCGTTACTACCATAGCCTCTTCAGTAATTAAATCTGCTTCCTCTATTTCATTTCCATCTTGCTGTAAAATTATTGTCTTTCTTTCATCTGCGTAAGATTCTTTAATTGTTGTTAACTCATTTTTGATAACTCCAAAAATTTTATTCTGATCAGATAACAAAGATTCGTAATAGATAATTTTTGTTTTTAATTCTCTATATTCTGTTTCAATTTTTCCTCGTTCTAAACCAGTTAATCTTTGCAATCTCATCTCTAAAATAGATTGAGATTGAGTTTGAGATAAATTAAAAAATTTATTTAAAAAAATCTTTGCTGTAGCTACATTAGGGGATTTTTTAATTTCTTCTACAATTCTATCAATATTAGAAATAGCAATTCTTAATCCTTCTAAAATATGCGTTCGCTCTCTTGCTTTGTCTAGATCATATCTTGTACGTCTATGAATAATTTCTATCCTATGCTCAATAAAATATTGTAATATCTGTTTTAATCCCATAAGTTGCGGTTTGCCATTAACTACAGCTAAATTATTAATACCAAAACTACTTTGCATAGCGGTATACTTATACAAATTATTTTCTACTACTTCTGGAAAAACTCCTCTTTTTAACTTGATAGCAATACGCATCCCCTGTCTATCTGATTCATCACGAATATCTTGAATGCCCTCTATCTTTTTTTCTTTAATCAACAAGCATATTTTTTCTATAAGTCTAGCTTTATTAACGCTATACGGAAGTTCACTAACCGCTAAAATTCCGGAGTCTTCTATCTCTACCTTGGCTCTAACGCGAATAATACCTTTGCCAGTTATATAAGCTTCTCTAATGCCTTTACTACCCATGATAATACCTGCTGTAGGAAAATCAGGTCCCTTGACTAATTGTAAAATATCCTGATTAGTTGCAGATTTCTGATTATCAAGCAAATAAATCAAAGCATCTACAATTTCTCCTAAGTTATGAGGCGGTATATTTGTTGCCATGCCAACAGCAATTCCACTAGATCCGTTAATTAGTAAACTTGGAATTTTAGTAGGAAGTACTGTAGGTTCCTTAAGAGAACCGTCGTAGTTATCTAAAAAATCTACAGTTTTCTTTTCTATATCTGATAATAATTCATGAGTAATTTTCTGAAATCGCACTTCGGTATATCTCATTGCAGCAGGAAAATCGCCATCTACAGAGCCAAAATTTCCTTGTCCATCAATCAAGGGATATCTCATAGAAAAATCTTGAGCTAACCGTACAGCAGCGTCATAAACTGCAGAATCTCCATGCGGATGATACTTACCAATAACTTCCCCAACTACTCTCGCTGACTTCATATAGGACCTATTATGAGCTAGGTTTAATTGATGCATAACATAAAGTATTCTACGATGAACAGGTTTAAGACCATCTCTGACATCTGGTAATGCCCTACCTACAATCACGCTCATAGCATACTCTAGGTACGCTTCTGACATAGTTTTAGATATTTCTACCGTCAAAGCAGGATTGCCTTTTACAGATTCTTCCATATAAATTTATTTTTGTGTTTCATTTATAAAATCATAGCGTTGATTAGGTTATTGCATAATATCCTGCAATTGTTGCAATTGAGCTTCTTGGTTAAGTTCTAAAAAAATATTTTTTATAATACTAAATAAGTCTTTTTTCTGCTTCAATACACTCGATGTTTGTTTTAGCCACGTTGCTATTAAATTTTTTGCGTTAAAATTCTTCAATATTGCTAATAATAAACAAGGATCTATGTCAGCTGTTTTTATTAAATAGCAAGAAATCTCTATTGCTTTTTCTACTTCTCCTTTATTTAACAAGCCTTGAGTTAACCTACCTGCAAATAAAACGTCTCCTTGCAAAAAAGTTTCTGTTTTTAGGGCGTATGTGTAGGCTCTTAAAACATCTTTATTTTTTAAAACAATTTCTGCTAGTCTTGCCCAAGTCTTGAGATGCTCTTTATTGAATTTTAAAATCAATTGTAACGCATCTATCTCTAAAGAATGATTTTTATGATATTGAAAAAAATCTGATACTCTCTCCAATAAGTAAATATGTTCAGCTGTAACTAGCGGATTGTACTTCAATAATTCCCACCCTTCTGTAATTTTTTTATTACTCAAATAAGCCTCTCCTAATGCTAAATTATTCTTCCAGTGGTTTTTTTTTATAGCGTAAACCCTCTGTCTGTTGACAAGGCTATCACTATACATTGCAAATTTTTCTTGAATATTTGCTAAACTAAATAAAGCACCTATATTTTGATTATCTATGCTAATAATTTTTTGATATAACTTAAAACTTTCTTTAGGATTTGTATCTGCAAAACATTTTGCTAAATAACTTAAAGAATCTATATCTTCACCATCTTGCCTAATAGCATTTTGAAAAAAAGGAATAGCTTTTATTTGCTCTTTTTGATCATATAAAAACTCCCCATAATTAAAATTAAAATTAGAATTTTTAGGCTCTTTTGCTAAAGACTTTAAATAAAATTCTTCTGCCTTGCTTGTTTCACCAGCTAATTTTAAACAATTGGCATAATTATTAAAAAAAACTAAATTATCGTGTTTTTGTGCTAATACTTTTTCATATTGAGTAATTGCATCTTTGTAGTTATTTACAGCAACATAGCACATTGCTAAATGTAGAGAATTCTCTATGTTGTCTTTGCTAGATTCTTTTTGTACCACTAACGCTAAATCTAATGCTTGTTGATAATTTTTTAATAAATAATTAAGTAAAGACAAACTTTGCAAAATTTTTATATTATTCTTATCAATTTTTTGAGCGTTTGCATAACAAAGTTTTGCCTTGTGTAAGTCATTTTTTTCCCAGTGAATACAACCTAAATTACACCAAATCTCTGCATCTTGATCGTCTATATTTAAAACTGCTTCTAGGCTATCAATGGCTCTTTCTTTAAAACCACTTTTACTATAACAAAGACCTAATCTATAGTAAGCATTTTTATTTTGATGGTTTTTCGCTACTACAGTCTGATACGCCTGAATAGCCTCCGACACGCTTCCATCTAATTCCAAATAATGAGCAAGTTGAAAATATAGCTCTGAGTTTTCTGGATCCTTTGCTATTTCCTCTCTACAAACCTCAATTTCATTTAATAGCTCTGTTTTGGTATATTTTTTTTCTGCAGACATTAAATTAAAAAAACTGTTTGATAAATTTTAAAAAACCATTTTCTCCCTTTGTTTGACGGTTAATATTTAGTGGTTGCTCTACAGTATGATCAGCATTTTCATTTTGAATAACATACTTCAGTAAACCAACCGCAGTGGCATAAGCTGGGTCTTTGACAAAATCATTAGCGCCTCGGACATGAGAATCAGGATAGCCAATTCTTGTATGAAGCTTAAAAAAGTCTTTAGCTAATAGCGCTAAATTTTTAATTTTACTAGCTCCTCCAGTTAAAACAACACCAGAAGAATAAATAGAATCAAAAGAAGATCCTGTTTTTTCTAAAGAAAATCTTGTTTTTTCGGAAGAAGATCTTGGTTTTTCTAACATTTTTCGAACTTCTTCAAAAATTTCTATATATCGAGGTTCAATAATCTTAACCATAGCTTGTCTAATAACAGGTCTAGTAGGATGTCCTTCAATAGGATTAAGACTAATAGGTTGGTTTTGTTCGTTCGCTAAAATACAAACAGAGCCTTCCTGACATTTAATCTTCTCTGCACGCCCATACGGTGCAGTCAAGCCAACAGAAATATCATGAGTAACATTGCTGCCTCCAATTGGAATAATTCCACTTACTTGGATAGATTTATCTTTATAGGCTACTATATCTGTAGTACCTCCTCCTATATCTAGCAATAAAACACCTAGTTCTTTTTCATCCTCATTTAATACAGACAAAGCAGAAGCATAAGGCTCTAAAACTACTCTTTCAACTTTTAATCCAGCATCCATGCAACTACGAGTAATATTTGCTAAAGCAGTGCTAGAAGCTACAATTACATGAAAATCAGCTTCCAATCTTTTACCAACAATACCTAGTGGGTTATCAAATCCGCTTTGGTAGTCTACAGTATAATCTTTAGAAAGAATATGAATAGGTATTTTAGATTCCATGCCTGGAAGTTTTGCAGAATCAATAACACGCATAATATCATCATGATCAATAACATCATTTTTAATAGAAACTATTCCCTGAGAATCCACCCCCTCAACATGTTCTCCTGCTATTCCAACATAAACAGATTCTATAGTGTAGCCGCATTTTTTTTGACACTCATCTAAAGCTTGACCTATTGCTTGCACTGTTGCTGCGCGATTTACTATCACACCTTTTTTTAACCCTGTAGAAGGAGCAATTCCAGTGCCAATAATTTCTAGCTCTTTGTCTTGCACTAAAGCTGCTACCATGCAAACCTTCGTAGTTCCTATATCCAAACCAGCTACTAGATTAGAAGGAAGATTGGAAGCTGCGTTTTTCTGTACCATAAAAATAATTTTTAGGATTAATATTGAATGTTTCTAACTACATTAGCCTGTAAAGGGCTATTTGTCCAAAATCCAGAGATTTCTTTTTTCCAAACCCCTAATTTTGGTAATTGAAATAAAAATATATTAACCGCATCTTCTGCTAAGATCTTCATCAATTGATGATGCAAATCTTGTCTTTTTGATGCATCAAAAGAACTCATTAAAATATCTATTTTTTTATCAAACACAGGATTGTCGTAATTAAAATAATAATTTTTTCTAGCATAAATAGCAAAATCATAAGGTTCGGTATGAGCAATAATACTAAAATCATAATTTTTTGCCCGAAAAACATCTTGCAGCCAAGTAGACCATTCTAGATTTATAATTTTTAATTTAATTCCTATTTTTTCTAATTGATAAAGCAAGATCTCTCCGCTTCTTTTAGCATAAAAAGTGGGAGGTAACTTGAGAGTAGCAGTAAATCCTTTTTCGTATCCTGCCTCTTTCAGTAGCGTTTTAGCTTTTACAAGATTATATTCGTAATAACTGCTTAAATCTAAATAATCTTGGTGATTTGGTGAAAAATGACTGCCGATTGCTTCGGCATAACCATGCATAGCTCCTTGTATAATTTCCTCTTTATTGACAGCATGTTGAATTGCTCTACGAACTTTGAGACTAGCTAATGCCCCTTTCTTGTTATTCATAGCAACTAGTACTTCTCCTTCTGTATTCCCAATCACAACATTAAATTTTTTATTCTCTGCAAGCTGAGCTATCCGCTCAGGGGCAGGAAAATTAGGAAAACCATCTATTTCGCCTGTGAGTAGAGCGTAGTAGGCAGCAAGAGGATCTACAATAAACAGAAAAGTTACTTTTTTGATTGAAGATTTTATTCCCCAATATTTTTTATTTTTGACTAATTCAATTTTATTGCCCCTGACCCATTTTTTAAATAAAAAAGGACCTGTGCCTATAGGATGATTTTTGTTATTTTCAAAATTTTTAGAGCGAAAAATAACCGCATCTCCCCAAGAAAGAAAATAAAGCAATTTTTGATAAGTAGATTTAAGTTTAATCTCTACTTTAGAATCTCCAATTGCTGTGATTTTAGCTATAGGTTTAAAAAGATTTTTCTGTGCATTAACACTACCAATAGCAATAATTCTTTTTAAAGAAAAAACTACATCACGGGCTGTCATTTTACTGCCGTCATGAAAAAAAACTCCTTTCTCTAATTGAAAAAGATATGTTTTTTTATCTTTAGAAATAGTCCATTTTTTAGCAAGCAAAGGAATTATTTTGCCATTGGAATCTAACGATACCAAACCCTCAAAAACATTGTTATAAACTATTTCATCTGTAGCACCAGCTGCTCCAATACTAGGGTCTAAGTGCGGCGGTTCCAAAGCTTGACCTATCTTTAATTCGTTACCAAAAACAACACAAAAACAAAAGAAAAAGAAAACAAATAGTAAATTTTTTTTCATCATTTTATCGTCTAACCTAATATTAATTTTCCTGTTGTTTGATAAATTTTTTGAACAATAGGTTGCATAGTTTTTGAATTTTTTATAAAAGGAATTAACCCTAATACCAAACAATTTTTTTGCCTATCTATCATCTTCCAAAGATACTCCAACCAAAATGCATCACAATTTTTCTTATAGTTATTTAAAACAACATAAACTTGAAAAAATTCTTGCAATATTTTTAATTCAGCAAAATTCCATAAAAATTTTTCTTGCTCTACATCCATTAACCAAATAATTTTTTTTGTTTTTTCTTTGACCCATTCTAGCAAATAAACCTCTTCTACTAGCGGATGCATCATTCCTCCCAAAATTTCTATCAAAGTAATAGAGCCCAGAGTGGCAATCTTTGCCAAACAATCATCTACTCTACTTAAGTTTATTTGAAAACCATCAAAATTACTAGCAAAAAATAACGGGAGTTCTTGAGAAAAATGATAAGGATTTAAAATAGCAGAATGAAAGTTAGAATGCTCTAAAAATAGTTCACTGTCTGTTTTTTGTTCAAGATTTTTTTTTCTTTGTCCTCCAATATCAAATGGTTTAAAAACATTTGCCGTTTTTTGTAAAGATTGAAAATAAGATAGAGAATGTAAAATCCAGTGTGTTTTACCGCTTTGTGGTAGACCACAAATAAAAATACATTGTCCTTGTTGCATTTTAAATTTTTAATATTTCTTGTTCACTCATTGTATTTATATTTTTATAAATTCCTAATATACGTAAATTCGTACCACAGGTTATTATTTTTTTTAGAATCTTTGGAACTTTTTTGACTTCTTTTTTATCTAAAACCTGAAAATCTATAAAAAAACCGTAAGTCCACTTTTTGTGAGGTAAAGATCTGGAAGATAACATAGTAAGATTGATTTTATTGTAATGAAAAATTTTTAATATTTTATATAATAAAGATGGTTCATCTCTTTTAAATTCAAAATAAAGAGAGACTTTGACATTGGGTTGTAAATTATCTAATGTATTAGAGTTTTTTTTTATTACAAAAAATCTTGTTGTGTTATTTTTGTAGTTTTCTATATGATGATATTGCTCGTATTTTTGTAATTCCTTTGTTTCGCTGAGATAACTAGGTATAATAGCAGCACATGACTCGCTGTGTTTTTTGAAATTTTTGATTGTTTCAATATTAGATCGATTAAAAATTGGCTCTGCTTGCCTTAAATTTTTATTGATAAATTTGGAACATTGCTGATACGCTTCCCTTTGTACAAAAAAAGTACGAATTTTTTCTTTTTTTTGACGAGAAATTAAATCAAAATAAATAGGTATTTCTACCTCCGCAGAAATAGTAACTTGTGGATATCTATTGATAGAATCTACACCAATAAATATCAGTCCTGTTGTAGAATTCTCAACAGGAATAACACCTCTATTTTCAGGATTTTTTAAAACACCAAGACAAATATCTTCAATATCTTCTACATAACTAATTGTAGTTTTACCTTTTAACTGATTAGCTACTATATCGCTGTATGTGCCTTTAGGACCTAAAGATATAATTTGCACTAAGATAACACTTAAAATATATTTAACTAGTAAAATAAAAGATTTTGTTTTGAAATTCAATAGATAATTTGCTAAAATCTAATAAATTAAAGCTTTAAATATACAAAGATGCATCAAAAAACTACCTATTTATCTTTTGCTAGAAAATGGAGACCACAAATCTTTGCAGAGTTAGTGGGTCAAGAAATTATCTGTGAAACTTTAAAAAAAAGTATTGCCAAAAATCAAACTGCACAATCCTTTTTATTTTGCGGTGGAAGAGGCACTGGAAAAACTAGCTGTGCTAGAATTTTTGCTAAAGCGTTAAATTGTAATAATTCAGTAGACTCTGAGCCTTGCAATAGTTGTGAAAATTGTCAAGAAATAAATAAAGACTGTGCTATTGATGTTATAGAAATAGATGCTGCTTCGAACCGTGGTATAGATCATATTAGGAAAATACGTACAAATTTAACTTATCTGCCTATCAAATGTAAATTCAAAATTTATATTATTGATGAAGTGCACATGCTAACTATAGAATCCTTTAATGCACTTTTAAAAAGCATAGAAGAGCCTCCAAATTATATAAAATTTGTTTTAGCCACCACGCACCCGCACAAAATTCCCGACACTATCCTGTCACGCTGTCAAAGATATAATTTTTACAAAATTGCATACCAAAAAATAGAAAACCACTTAAAAAAAATAGCAAAAGCAGAAGCTATTGAGATCAACAACAACGCCCTAGCAAAAATTATTCAAATCTCAGATGGAGCCCTAAGGGATGCTTTAATTAATTTTGAGATGATTTATAGTTTTTGCGGCAACAATATCACAGAAGATGCAGTTGCAAAAATACTCCAAACCACCAATGAAACAGATCTCGAAGCATTGCTTGTAGAAATTATAAAACAAAATACCACAGCTAGTTTAAAAAAATTTTCTATTATTATGGATCAAGGAATTCCATTACAAATTTTCATTACAGATTTTTTATCTTTTATACATAAAGCCAGTTTGCAAAAAACTTCCAACAATCTCAAAGTGTTTGTTACTAACACGCAAAATGCCTTGCAGCAAATATCTTTATCAAAACTACAACAATATTTTCAAATTCTATTAGAAGTAGAAGAGCAAATTAAAACAAGTAAAATGACAACTCTGTGCGTAGAAATGGGAATTTTGAAACTTTGCTCCATTAGCGATTTTGCTAGAATACAGGATATTCTAACTCAATTAGAAAAAAACAAACAACATACCAACGCTACACCTAGTATCCAAGAAAATACTGCTCAGTTAGCAACTGATAATATAACTAGTACAAAAATACACACAGACCATACCAACGCTACACCTAGTATCCAAGAAAATACTGCTCAGTTAGCAACTGATAATATAACTAGTACAAAAATACACACAGACCATACCAACGCTACGCCTAGTATCCAAGAAAATACTTCTCAGTTAGCAACTGATAATATAACTAGTACAAAAACACACACAGACCATACCAACGCTACGCCTAGTATCCAAGAAAATACTTCTCAGTTAGCAACTGATAATATAACTAGTACAAAAACACACACAGACCATACCAACTCTGTGCCTAGTATCCAAGAAAATACTTCTCAGTTAGCAACTGATAATATAACTAGTACAAAAACACACACAGACCACAAAGAAAATTCGCCAGAACTTGACTGGATAAAAAGCGCTAAAGATATATTTAATAATTCTTAATCAACTTAAATCATTGCCCAGAGATTTTAAAGACCGTAAGTAAAAATCTGCTTTACTTTGGCAATCAATGTTTCTAGCCGCGCAGATCGAGAAGCTTTAAAAGCTAGTAGAGTATTTTTGCTAAATTCTTGTGATAATTTGCGCAACAACTCTGTTTCTTCTACAAAAAAAACTTGTGGCTTCACAAGATCAGAAAGCTTTTGAACAAATTGCTTGCCAGTTTGACCTAAAAAATAAATTTTATCTATCTCACACGGTATGTTGTCTTTCAAATATTTACTAGAAATCTCCAAGCCTACTTCTAATTCTGCTAAAAAACCTATCACTGCAATTTTTTGGTAGTCTTTACACAGACTCATAGTCTGAAGCAAGTGAACTACAGAGCTAGGGTTACCGTTATAACTATCATCTATAATCCAGCGGTTATTATGAAAAGCACTAAGCTCCATTCTTCCTGGAACAGTTTTAATCTGTGTAATCTTTTGGATTATCATAGAAAACTCTATTTTAAAATAATCTCCAACGGCGAGTAACATAGGTATAGTTTCTTGAATATGATAAGCAAGTAACGGTAACCATAAATTTTTTTTTTTTTTATGAAAAATTATTTGGCAAAGACTTTTTTGCTGCGATAAATCTACTTTAATAATCTGGCACTGATATGGTGTATTTACTCCGTAGGCAATAAAATTTTGGTTTGTTTGTGGTTTTTGAATTTTACTAGATAAAAACCCAATCTTGAGCCTCTTGGATTGAAAAATACTCGTTTTTTCTTGGTAAATTTTTTTTAATGTTTGAAACCCAGAGAGGTGAGCTAACCCTATATTTAACAATAACGCATAGTGAGGCTCTACAATATCTACTAAATGCAAAATTTCTCCACTATGCGAAGTACCAATTTCTAATAAAATAAAATTTTCTTTTGCTAAGTTCAACAAGGTTAAAGGACAACCTATGTGATTGTTAAAATTTTTATAATTAGTAAGTACCTTGTATTTTGCTAATAACAGATGCAAAATCCACGATTTAGCAGTGGTTTTACCATTAGAGCCTGTAAGCGCTAAAATAGGTAATTGGCAATTTTGTGCAATAAAATGAGCTATTTGATGTAGTGCTTTTAAACTATTTGTTACTTGTAAAATTGCAAAATCAAATTTTTTAGAAACCTGTTTCTCAACAATAACAACTTCAATAGAAGTGCCTTGGAGTTGTGTTAAAAACAAATGCCCGTCATTATTTTTGCCTTGCCAACAAAAGAAAATTTGCTCTTTTTGAATTTTTCTACTATCAAATGCTGCTCCTCTTAAAATTTGCTCTTTGTTCTTTAATGGTACAAGCCATTTTCCACCAGTAATTCGCATTAACTCTATAGCTTTTAGCATTATTTGCTATGTTTATCTAAATTTTTATTTTATAATAACCCTATAATGAAAGAAAAAAAAACAATTATTATTGCGTGTCCAAAATGCAGAAAGACTGACTATTTAACTACAAAATATAAACCTTTTTGCTCGCAGCGATGCAAAATCCAAGACCTATCTCAATGGAGTGATGGAAGCTATTCTATCACAGAAACAAATGCTACATAGATTACAAGCGAATATGAAGAACAATAAAATTTTTTTATTATTTTTTATTATTTTTTTGCCATCTTTTGCTTGGACTCAAGAACTAGCATTTTTTGAGGTACCAGAAAAAAGAGAAGTTTTACAAATTCCTACTTCCATTGATTTAGGTATATTTAGAGCAGGTGAGAAATTAAGAGTTGTATTACCACTTTCACTGAGTGACGGCTGGTATATTTATTCTATTTTTCAAGATCAAAGTATCGCCCTACCTAGTAAGCTAAAATTTTTAAATAATTTACTTAAAAAAGAGGCTACTAGTTTTGAAACTGCTCCTTTGCAAAAAACTAACTCATTAGACATCAACCTACTTGTCCACAAGCAAAAACCTCACTTTTATCAAAATTTTTCTATTCCTAAGAGTCATATACTAGGTAAACAAACTTTTTTTATGCAAATTGTTTACCAACTTTGTAGCGATAGATTTTGCTTTCCTCCAGAAACAAACAAAATAGCTTTACACTATAACATCAAACAAGGTGAGCCAAGAGCTAAGTTTTTAACTTTCAATCGGCAAATTGATAAAAATGCTTTTATTTCAGCAAGTTGGAAAAAAATTCAAAATTTAGGATTTTGGAACTTTATATTTTTAGCAATCTTATCAGGATATCTTGCTTGGCTGACTCCTTGTGCTATTGCTATACTTCCTTTGATTATTCTTTTTTTTTCTAATAATTCGCAAAAAACGAAAAATGTTTCTTTTCAGCAAATTCTTTTTTTTACTGTAGGAATTTCTGTGGCCTTTACTATTTTTGGTTTAGTAGTTAGTTCTGTTTTGAGTATTAAGCAATTGCTAAATATTGTAAATAATGGATGGAGTTTTCTATTAGCAAGCTTTTTTTTTCTTATTTTTGCTCTAAGTTTTTTAAATTTATTTTCTTTTTTTCCAGCAACTGCTACCTTGCAAAAATGGCAAGATATGTTTTTAAGGCAATCTCAAAAAAAAAAATACAATATTTTTAAAGTTTTGCTCGGAGGTGCTCTGTTCACTATCACCACTTTTTCTTGCACTTTTCCTCTAGTAGGGAGTTTATTAGTAGCTACTAGCTTTGGAAGTTGGTTTTACCCTATAATAGGAATGTTATTATTTTCTTTTGCCTTTATATCTCCCTTGCTATTATTTTTCTTTTTCCCTCAATATCTTACCAAATGGAAAAACTGGGAGTTTATAACTCAACTAAAATTCTTGCTAGGATTGTTGGCTGTCTTTGTTGCTGCAAAATTTCTTTCTTATGCAGATATTGCTTTTGAATGGAAACTAATTAGTCGTGATGCAATTATACTGTTTTGGATTTTTTGTTTATTTTTGTGGTTATTATCGCTAATTATTCCTATTTTTCAAAAAAAAAAATATTGGAAAAATTGGAGTATATCTTTGTGTTGCATAATTGTTGCCTTTATTATTATATTATCTCAAGGTATTCAAAACAAAAGCTTAGGTTCTTTTTTGGACCTATTACTTCCTCCTGCTAGTGAAGGTTACTTACAAAGCAAAAAATTTGTTAGTAAAAATGATTTTCAATCTTTGATCTGGTTGAATTCTTTAGAGGAAGCACAAAACTTGGCTCAAAAATTACAAAAACCAATTTTTATAGATTTTAGTGGAAAGACCTGCACAAATTGCCGCTGGATGGAGCAAAGTATTTTTCCTCAAACAGCAGTGTTTGAAACCTTGAAAGAAAATTTTATTTTGGTTAGATTATATACTGACATAGGAGATGATTATCAAGAAAATTTAGAACTTCAAAAAAATAGATTTGGCAATATAGCATTGCCTTTCTACGTAGTGCTATCTAGTGGTAATGTGATACTAAAACAGCAAGCTGGTGTTATGAGCAAAAAACAGTTTCAGGCTTTCTTAAAAATTTAATATGACAAAAACTATTCCTTGGCTAGGGGTAACATTTATACTTCTAATTAGTGCTATCGCAATAATTGGTCTTCTTTTTATTATTTATGCAAAAGAGACACAAACTAATCTAATTAGTAATAATTCTTCTTATTTTATTATTATAAATGCTGTGTTAAACTCTGCGAGTGCTACTTTTATTTTTATAGGTAAATGGGCAATTAATAAAAGAAAAATCACTCTACACAAAAAAATGATGATTACTGCTTTTGTCTTTTCTTCTTTATTTCTAATAAGTTACATTTATTATCATTATAATCATGGCAATACTCTGTTTTTAGGACAAGGAATTATTAGAAATATCTATTTTTTGATTTTATTTAGCCACTTAATTTTAGCAACAATAACTCTTCCAGCAGTACTCATTACTTTTTATTTTGCTTTGTCTTCTCGTTTTCAATTACATAAATCAATAGCTATTTATACTATTTATGCTTGGCTTTATGTCTCCATTAGTGGGGTGTTAATTTATCTTTTGTTACAAATTTTTACCAATCAATATTAGATTATGAATTTAATTGAATGCGAACACTGTCAAAAAAAATACACCCTGCAGTTAGAAAAAATACCAAAGATACCTAAAAAATGGAAATGCTCTGCATGTCAACAAATTTTTTCTCACCCTTTTTACTCAGAAAAAGAACAAGAATTTTTAATGAATATTGATATTGCTTGTGAAAGCTGCAAAAAAAAATACGCTATTCCCTCGTCTAAATTTACTTCCTCTAAAATGCAAGTATTTTGCTCCTTTTGTAAACATAAATTTCAAATAAATTTTTCTAATTTTGATAATATACAAAGACTTAATCAACAAGTTTCTCGTTATCTGAATGATAAACCATCGCCTAATCAAATTTTCCGTGAAGACAAAAACAAAATCCAAAAATTAGTACAAGAAGTAACAAAAGAAACTCCAAAAAATTTATCAATAAAGCAAACTTCTATAGAAGAAGTGCCTAACAATAACTTAGAAGATTTTCAAAATTGGGAAAATAAAAATAAAGAGCAAAAAGGACTAGTGCCAGCAGAACTTCTCAGTAGTATTTTCATCGACAACAATAAAGTAAAAATAGATAACTCTGACTTGCCTTCATTAACATCTAAAGTACAAAAAAAAAATGACTACCCAAAAAAGAAGCAAAAAAATATTGGCATAAGTTTTTTTCTCTTTATTTTATTCTTACTAATTATTATACTATACATATATACTGTAAATTCTTAGAATTTTTTTATGGATCAAACTATAGACTCAAGTAAGAAAATAACGAATAAGACAAAAAATAAAGCAGGAGCAAAATATCAAAATAAAATACTTGTATTATTATTGCTATTTGCTCTAGCCGTTGTAGCAATTAGTGCTTTTTTGTATACTAAAGATATTAAGGCAAAAAAAAGAATAGAAAAGTTTTATGGCATAGAAAAAGCACTCAAAGAAAAAGAAAATGTTAAGATCTCACAAGTAGAAGAGTTTATCACTCAGTATAACAATAGTTCTCAAGCAGAATTGGCTAGATATTACACTGCCTTATATTATTTATCTCTCAAAGATTATACAAAAGCAGAAGAATGGCTACTGCTAACAAATATTGAAGAACAAAACACAGTGAGTATTTTAGCGAGATTGGCACTAGCTAACACCTACCAACAAAAAAAAGAATATCAAAAAGCAAACAGTATTTTACAATCTATTGACATTCCTAGCCTATCTGATTACCTTTTAATAGAAATTATTCAAAATAATATCTTAGATAACAAAACAGCAGAAGCAAAATCATTGTTAAATATTTTTTTGAGAGATTATAAGAACTCTAGACTAAGAAGTATTGCAGAAGAAATTTTACGATTAATCAATTAAACAATTATGGATTATTTAGATTTTATTGAAGAGTATAAAGATGAGAATATGAACCTTTTTGAAAAAGTGTTACTTACCATCAAAAGAACTAGAGATATTTACAATGGAAAAGCAACTGTTTTTAATAACAAAAAAAAATACAGACCGCTAGATTGTGCTATCTACGAAATCAATAAAGAGTATATACAGCCAAAATTTGAAGAAATATCAAATAAAAATTTAGAAAACTTTGACATCAAAGACACCGCTCTAGATATAGAAAACGATTCGTTAAAGCTAGATAACGAAGAAGCAAATAGCCTCAAAACAAATGAAAATAATTCGCAAGAAGTAGACGATGAAAAGCTAGTATCTCAGTTAAAAGTCAACTTAGATGATAGCGAGCAACACAGCTAATAGAGAGCCCCCTTTACCTAATTAGGATTAAAAGTGCAAATTTTTGCTTGTTTGCATAGATAAACCCAGTTTTTCATCAATATCATCAAACACATATGAAAGAGACATAGGTATTTGTCCTAAACACACTATTTGTCTCCTATTAGGATTAGTTTGATTATCTATTGTCAATAACATCTTTTATTGCATTCTCAAGTGGCTTTATACCACTTGAGAAAAGTTTTATGTACCTTTAGCTATCTCAAAACCACTATCAATCTTAAATAAGTACACTAATAACAAATGTTAAGTAATAAAATTATGATTAACAGAGTTAATTATTTTTTTTCTACAACAATAACATTTGTAATATCATCATAATTCCAAAAGCTACCAGTTACAAAATCAACAATAAATCCATATGGAAACAAAATATTAGCCCAAAACGACAATGTAATTGATTTATCTACTATTGCTATAGCTGCACTATATCTATCATCTACAGCTCTAACTACAATATTGCTTTTGCTAGATTTAGCTATCACAACAGCTGGCAATTTATCTACGTAAGTAGCGTTAGATGTAGAAATTTGAACTTTAGCGCCTTCTTGACCTGTTATACGAATAACTTGATGTCCTCCGTTAAACATCAAAGAGCAACTAAAAAACGATAAAGATATCAAAACAACCAAGCATTTATAATAGTTCACAAGTTTGTTTAATAGTTGTTAAATTATATAAGTATAAATTTTCTTTTGTAAAAAAAACAAAGTTAGTAAGCTGTTTCAATGGTGAATGCTATATTAGACCTCACGGTTGATTAGTACTAGTCAGCTTAACATATTACTATGCTTACACACCTAGCCTATCAAACAGTTAGTCTCACTGTAACCTTCAGAAGGCTTAAAGCCTTAGGGAAATCTATCTTGAGGGGGGCTTCCCGCTTAGATGCTTTCAGCGGTTATCCCTTCCAAACATAGCTACCCAGCGATGCCCCTGGCGGAACAACTGGTGCACTAGAGGTTTGTCCATTCCGGTCCTCTCGTACTAAGAATAGCTCCTCTCAAATTTCCGACGCCCACAGCAGATAGGGACCGAACTGTCTCACGACGTTCTGAACCCAGCTCGCGTACCGCTTTAAATGGCGAACAGCCATACCCTTGGGACCTTCTACAGCCCCAGGATGCGATGAGCCGACATCGAGGTGCCAAACCGCGTCGTCGATATGAACTCTTGGACGCGATAAGCCTGTTATCCCCGGAGTACCTTTTATTCGTTGAGCGATGGCCCTTCCATGCGGAACCACCGGATCACTAAGACCTACTTTCGTACCTGCTTGAAATGTCTCTCTTGCAGTCAAGCTCCCTTATGCCTTTGCACTCTACAGTGGCTTTCCATACCACTTGAGGGAACCTTTGCGCGCCTCCGTTACTTTTTAGGAGGCGACCGCCCCAGTCAAACTGCCCACCTGACATTGTCTCTGTCCAAAAGGACTAGATTAGAATCCTAAAATATAAAGGGTGGTATCTCAAGGTTGGCTCCAGAACAACTAGCGTCATTCCTTCAAAGCCTCCCACCTATCCTGCACATCATATTTCAAAATTCAATGTCAAGCTACAGTAAAGGTTCACGGGGTCTTTCCGTCTTGCTGCGGGTTAACGGTATCTTCACCGCTATTTCAATTTCACTGAGTTTCTAGCCGAGACAGCACCCAAATCGTTACTCCATTCGTGCAGGTCGGAACTTACCCGACAAGGAATTTCGCTACCTTAGGACCGTTATAGTTACGGCCGCCGTTTACTGGGGCTTCAATTCAAAGCTTCGTCCGAAGACTAACCTCTCTTCTTAACCTTCCAGCACCGGGCAGGAGTCACACCCTATACTTCCTCTTGCGAGTTTGCAGAGTGCTGTGTTTTTGATAAACAGTCGCTTGGGTCTTTTTACTGCGACCAACTTCGGCTCTACTAGCGAGTAGCTTCACCTAATGTTGGCAGTCCTTATCCCGAAGTTACGGACTAATTTTGCAGAGTTCCTTAGCTAGAATTATCTCAATCGCCTTGGGATTCTCTCCCCACCTACCTGTGTCGGTTTACGGTACGGTTGGAATTAGTCTAATGCTTAGAAGTTATTTCTTGGCAGCATAGAATAAACTACTTTATGGGCAAAGCCCTCGTCATCAAGTCTCATTCTTAACGGAAAAACGGATTTACCAATTTCTCCAAACTACACTCTTAAACCAAGTAATCCATCACTTGGCTAGTCTATCTTTCTGCGTCACTCCATCGCAGCCTAATTCCAGTACTGGAATATTAACCTGTTTCCCTTCGACTACTCTTTTCAGATTCGTCTTAGAGGCCGACTAACCCTAAGCTGATTAACATAGCTTAGGAAACCTTAGGTTTACGGCGAACGGGTTTCTCACCCGTTTTATCGTTACTCATGCCAACATAATCACTTCTATAAAGTCCACAATTCCTTACGAAACTGCTTCGTTCCTCATAGAAAGCTCCTCTACCACTTAATAAATTTTTTATACCCATGTGTCAATAAGATGCTATCTGTATGCAGAAAAAAATAAAAATTGAATTAAAAATAATCCGATTGCCCAAATATATACTAAAAATAAAAATACAACTATTGGACCTATTACTGGAATAAAGGTTAAAAATTGCAAAACTAGCACCTTAAAACAAATATCCCAACCTAGTATAAAATCAACAATATATGTCCAATAGGTAATACTGAACATAAAACATACATCAAAAAAGCATCACAAATAAAGTATAAAAAATTTATCAAATCCGTAGTTTCGGTAACATGTTTAGCCCCGTTATATTTTCGGCACATCTTCGCTTGACCAGTGAGCTATTACGCTTTCTTTAAAAGATAGCTGCTTCTAAGCTAACTTCCTGGCTGTCTAAGCAAAAACACATCCTTTTCCACTTAACATGTATTTTGGGACCTTAACTGACGGTCTGGGCTCTTTCCCTTTCGACTACGAAACTTATCTCCCGTAGTCTGACTGCTTGGGTAGTTTTACTGGCATTCGGAGTCTGGTTGGGTTTGGTAAACCGGTGAGGTCCCCTAGTCCATTCAGTGCTCTACCTCCAGTAAATAGTTCCCAAACGCTATACCTAAATATATTTCGAGGAGAACCAGCTATTTCCGAGTTTGATTAGCCTTTCACTCCGATCCCCACCTCATCCAAAGACTTTTTAGGGTCTACTGGTTCGGTCTTCCACTTGGTTTTACTCAAGCTTCAACCTGGACAGGGATAGATCACTCGGTTTCGGGTCTATTCCTAGCGACTAAGACGCCCTATTAAGACTCGCTTTCGCTACGGCTCCACTATAAAGTTTAACCTTGCCACTAAAAATAACTCGTTGGCTCATTATGCAAAAGGCACGCTGTCATTTTTTTATATAAAAAAACTACAACTGCTTTTAAGCATATGGTTTCAGGTTCTATTTCACTCCCCTTTTAGGGGTTCTTTTCACCTTTCCCTCACGGTACTAGTCCACTATCGGTCTCCAGTGAATATTTAGCCTTAGATGATGGTCCACCTAGATTCAGACAGGATTTCTCGTGTCCCGTCCTACTCAGGAAAGTTTTATGGTAAAAATTTCTTTTTGATTACAGGGCTATAACCTTCTATGGCTGTCCTTCCCAGAACATTCTGCTAAAAAATTTTATTCCAATAAATAAACTCCCTACAACCCCGAAGAATAAATCCTCCGGTTTAGGCTACTCCGCGTTCGCTCGCCGCTACTAACGGAATCTCAATTGATTTCTTTTCCTACAGGTACTAAGATGTTTCAATTCCCTGTGTTCGCTTCCTATTAAAAGGATAATAAAGGTATACTTTATTGGGTTTCCCCATTCGGAGATCTACGGATTAAAGGTTGCTTTCCACCTCCCCGTAGCTTATCGCAGGTAACCACGTCCTTCATCGCTTTCTGGAGCCAAGGCATCCGCCATATGCTCTTATTTGTCTGATAAAATTCTAATTATTGAAAAAGCTTACTAACAATGTCAAAGAACAAATTTTCCTTAAAAATCTAACTTCCATAGTCCGCAATTACACTTTTGAAACAAATGTGACTTTTGCACACACACCTCTGACACTAACACGGACCAAAAACACTGTCAACAATTTTTTAATTATTTTTGTGGTTATTCAACTACCTAATATACACAGAAAAATACCCAGCTAAAAATTAAAAATAAAATTGATAATACAAAATGTTCTTTAGATCTGCTAAAATTTACTAAAAAATAAAATGCTTGTAGAAGAATATTTTTTATGAAAACGAGCAAGTATATTGCTATACTTGCTCTTAAATGATTATAAAAATCTAAAAACAATTAGGACAATTTACTATCATTCCGATAGAGCCAAAATCTCCTCCATCTAATCCAGTTAAATGACCTTTTTGTACTTTCCAAGAATATCAAATTCTTCGCTAATCAGTCGCAATTATGTAGGTATTCTACCTAATGTATTTAGTGACCTCCTTCTCCTGCTAGCGCCCTATTTAAGCCTTGTCTTTTGAGGATTTTACTTCCCTGTAGGACCATTGACTGCTATAAAAATTCTTTCTACTGTACTAAACAAACTATCATCACCTCCTGTAGGAATATTTTTTAACCCAGGAGCAAAAACAGCTCCTTCTAAAGTAGCCGCTAAAAGATGATTAGCATCTGTAGAAATATAGAGCACTGGTCTGGCAAAACTAAAACTAGCTGTTAATTCTAATGTAACAACCCTCTCATTAGGACAAATATTTATTACTTTATCGTAAGTAACTTTGTGATTAGCTGGCTGAGAACAATATTTATCTAATTCTTTCGCACTAACATCATAAGCTACAATAGGCGCATTGTATATATGCCCTCCTGCATTAATAATTTCAACTAGTGGGCTATAGTTTTTATCACCAATAGCTCCAGGTTGAAAATTCTTAGGTGGGAAATAATTAGGCTTCTTACCAGGAGTTATAGCACGGTCAGGCGAAAAATCTACTGCACCAGATGCAAACTCCAAAATTAATTCATCCTTAACATTGATTAATTTTGCTTTCCTAGCAGAATTAGCTACATTGGCTATAGTGTAGTTTAGCAGAATGATTAATACCTAACCCATCAGCATTAAATTTATCAGTAGTATCTGTGACAATATACCACACTAACTGTCCAGTGCTTTTTATTACTACTTTATATAAAGGTAAAATAATAGTGGATTTATCTTGATCTATTTTGCCAGATTTTAAAAGCTGAAAAGAGCCAATAAGTTCCTTTTGAACATCCGATAGATATGTCTAAGATTAAAATAACAGATTGAATAAACCTATTTATCACTTCAAACCTTAAGAAGAAACATAAAAAATAGTAAGTATTTTTATTTTGAATTGATTGATTTTTTCCAAGCAATTTTCATTTCTTTATGTATGAAATGAGGTTGAAAAGGATAGGTTTGTAGCTGCCTGCATAAAAACGCCCTCCAGTATTTTGCGTTAGGAAAAGAATGAAAAAGATTAAAAAGATGTCGGCTTGCTTGCATTAAATGACATTTTCTGTGTAATTGAAACTGAGTTGTTCGAAAGAAATGCGACAGTAATTCTAATACAGATAAATTTTGATCTTGATGACCCCAAAACAAACTATCTGCGTTTTTAAAAAGTAGTGGATTTTGTACTGCTTGTCTGCCTATCATTGTTCCGTCAAAATTTTGTAAAAAATGTTTACTTTGCTCTAAAGACGTAATTTCTCCATTAACAATAATTTTAAGATGCGGAAAATGATCTTTTATTTTTACCACCCTGTTATAATTGATTGGAGGAATTTTTCTATTATTACGAGTATTGTAATTTAATAACGCCTTCCTAGCATGTAAAACAAATACCTCTACCCCAGCTTCAAAGCACTGTTGAATAAAATTTAACAAAAACTCCAAACTATCTTGTTCGTCTATTCCAATTCTAGTCTTAATGCTGATAGGAAGTTTGGTGTTTTTTTTTATTTCTGTAATAATTTCTGAAACTAATTTTGGTTGTTTCATTAGACAGACTCCAAAACCTCCTTTTTGAACCTTGGCACTAGGACAACCTATGTTCAAATTAATTCCACAATAACCATAATCTTCAATAATTTTAGCACACAATCCCATGTCTTTTGGGTTATTCCCAGCTAGTTGACAAATTACTGGATTTTCATCAAGAGAAAATGTAAGAATTTTCTTATTTTGTCCTCGCAGTATAGAGCTACTAGATATCATTTCAGTAAATAGTAAAATTTTTTGAGAAATTTTCCGCATAGTGTAACGAAAATATCTATTAGTATGCCCTACCATTGGCGCTATTGATAAACGATAATCTATCATTTGTTCATACATTTTGATAGAATAGCATTGCATAATTTAACAGCTTTTTCTCCTGCAAAAACACGAGTAATTTCTAAATATTCGTCAATAATAATATTGCAGACCAAATTAGGAGAAAGTAATTTTTCTGCTAGAGCTAACTGTAAAATAATGTTAAGTGTTTTATCAATTCTATCTTGTTTCCAGCTAATCAACGCAGATTGGATCATTGAATTGATTGCTCTTTTTTCTTTTTGTAGACTGTGTAGTAAAGATTCTACATAAACTTTTGCATCTAAAGATAAATCTTTTTTTAAAAAATACTCTTCGCTATAAAAAGACACACCAATTTTTGCCTGTTGATAAGCAATTTTGATTGCAATTATCCGACTATTTCTTTTATTAGTTTTTTTCACGTCTTAAAAAACGAATAAGTAAAAAACTCCCCCATACAATCTGATTAAGAAAAGCGTATAAAAATGGGTTGGTAAAATTAGCTTTAAATAAAAATATTCCTACTTGGCTAGTAAATATAAATAAAATACATAGGCTAGAGCGAAACATCATTTTGACCTCTAAGTCTGTATTTCTAGGATTTAAAGGTCTGCCCAAAAATATAAAAAATAAAAATACAGGGTTCAAGATATCAACAATTTTTTGAAAAAAAACATATAAAAAAATAACATTTTTTTGAATAATAAAGGGATATAGTTCAGTAAATGTTAAATAAAAAAAATTTTTAACTTGTAAAAACAAATTTTGATCACGCAAAAATTTTGGTGAAGAAGAAAATTCTTGCATCATAACCTTGTTACTTAAAATATCTAAAACCTGTTTTTTACTCGCGTTGTAAATCTCTACTTTTTTTAAACGTATACTTGCTTTTTCTGTTGGAATAAAAAAACGAATAAACTGCAAATTATCTTTACTAAAATAAAACAACTCATTATTACTAATAACCCACTCACTATTAAGATTTTTATAATTTTTTAGTAATTCTGCTTGGCGATAAGCTGCAAAATAACTCTGATTGATATAAATAAGAACTCCACACACTATGCTAAAATAAAATATAGGAGTATAAATTTTTTTATAACTCACGCCTAAAGAACGCAAGGCAATAAATTCAAAGCTTTTACTAAATTTAATAAAATAAATACAAAAGGCTACCACGAAAGACAAAGAAATAATTAATTCCCAAAAAAGAATGATAAAATCAATAATTTGTGAGAAAATTGCTCTAAAGTTAATATTTTGCTCAATGATCTTCAAAATTATTTCATTCATAGCTAATATACAAACAATTGTAAAAAATGTAATGAAATAAGTCAGCAAGAAGAATCGAAAAAAATAAAACTTTAGCATTTTCTTGATATAATATTTTTTTTCTTTATACTTTTCTTAGGTGTCAGTTTATAGAAACTATGCAGCAACTTATTAGCGAACTACCAGCTTACGCATTTTACACATTACAGGTGGTTTTTACAACTATCATTTTCGTTGTAGCCTATAAATTAGGTATTTTTTTTGGCAGTTACAAAAAAACTAAGCAAATCCAAAAAATAAAAAAAGAAAAAAACATCTTTTACAAAGAAAACAGAAAAATATGGGATGATGAAAAAAATTCTCTAGGGTTAGAAAACAAAATGATTAAAGAAAAATTAGAAGACTATAGAAGAAAAATATCTGGATTGGGTATGTTAAATTTTAGAGGCTCTAAGAAACGCTCAGATATTCTATATTCTTTACTTATGGAAAATGAAATACTAGAGCAAATTTTACATGATCAAACGCAAAAACTCGCTGTAGAACAAAGACTCAACGTAGATCAAAGACTTCTAGATATCAAAAAACGACAAAGACTGTTAACGGAAATTTTTGACGATAAAAAAATTAAAGACTATGTACACGAAGTGCTAGAAAATAAAAATTTAACAAATAAAAGAATATCAAAAAATAACTTGTAAAATTTGTTATTTATTATTATTTTGTAGTTGTAGTTAAGGGTTGCAGTTGTATAGACAAACACTATTTATTATTGTTCCTTTGATTTCACATAACTAGACAAGTAAGAAAAATGAGATCTACAAAAAAAATTAAACTGACTCTCAAAAACATTGTTTTAAGTTTTATCTTTTTGTTCTTTAGCTTGAACTATGCTGTAGCCCAATCTCATACAATCTTAGTATTAGACACAAGCAGAAGCGTATCTGATGAGAAGTATTTTACTACTATCAAAGAGATTGTAAAAAATATTGTTGCGTCTTTGAGTGAGCAAGATAAAATATCTCTATTTACTTTTGATAGCAAGCTAACACAGATTTTATTTAAAGAACCTGCAACTTCTCAAAATCTAACCATTACAATTAACGAGATTAAGCCAAGAGGTTCCTGGACCTATACTGCTTTAATGTTGAAACAAATTGTAAACTTCTTGCAAGTTCAAAACGACGAAGTTATAAACCTATTTATTTTTTCCGATGGATTAGACAACCCACCTCCATCAGAAAGTACAGTTTTTACTGACTATCAAGGTTCTAATAGTAAGGTATTCTATGTGTACCGCAAAGAAGATCAAACACAAAAAAACCTTATTCGCACAGCCTTTCCCAACGTTATTTTACAAAAAATATCACAAGATGAGGATGATACACAAGAAGTTAGTTCTGCTATACTCAAATATCTACTGCCTTACACTAGCATTGAACTCCAAGGAGGTTTAAACGGTTTATTACCTACAGATGTTGAGTCTGTGATTGTTTTAAATGTTATAGCAAACAAAGTAGTTGCAGGAAAAGAGGGAATACTCAATGTCAAATCTAATTATGATTTATTTAACAAATCCCCTAACAGGCAAACTCGTTTTGTGATTCAAGAAGGTGCAAACAATTTTCGTTTACCCTATAGTATTAAAAATAGCTTTCAAGGTAAAGCAGCCAATATTGAGTTTCAATTTGCTTTAGCAGAAGAACCAACAAAATATCTTAATGAAAAAAATATAAAAATAAAAATTGCAGAACTAGCATTTTTAGAAAAACTCTATAAACTACCTCTTTACAGCATTCCTTTTCTCTTTGTTGTATTTATGCTGTTTTATATTTTTTATCGTATTATACACTACCAGCTTTTTACTCCTATAATAGAAATGAGTTACAAATTACAAAATCATAACAAAAATCTACTAGACAAAGATCTTGGAATCAATACTGTAAATATGGGTATTGTTGACAATGGAAAATATGTAATTTCTTCTAGACCTGATGCTTTTTTAGTATTGCCAGAGCTATCTAATTACACAGAACTAACTCTAATAAAAAAAGGAAAAAAATTTAAATCTAAGCTACTGATTCATAAATCTTCAATTAGAAGCATATTAGCTCTAGACGGAGGCAGAGTTAAAAAATCAAGAATTAGGAATGGTAGTGTTTTTTGTTTAGATAACTATATTTTTAGTTTTAAAACAAATCTAGACTAAAAAATAAGTTTTTGTAAAATTTTTATGCAGAACTCCACTACTAACTTCTGCAAAATTTTTGGTGTTGCTTTTGTTATCATCTATTTTACTACCACTGTTTTTGCACAAAAAGCATATTTAAAATCAGGCAATTATGAAGTATATTTAGGAGACAATTTAGAACTGAACTTGAAGATAGAAAACATAGTTACAGTTCCTCGAATTGAATTCCCAAATATTAAGAATCTTAAATTTTCAGCATCCGATAGAGCTAGATCTTTTAACTATACCAGTATTATTAACGGTAAAATTACTAAATCTAAAGGTATAGAAATTACTATTATCATTAAAGCAGAAGCTCTAGGTATCTATCATATTCCTGGAATTATTTTCTATAATAAACAAAATCAAAAAGAGCAGACATCAGGTTTCTCTGTCAAAGTGTTAGAAGCAAATCTGAGTAATTCTATGTTTACAGAAATTATTGTTGATAAAAAAAAATATTATCAAAACGAGAAAATTAATTTAAATTTGCAATGGTACCTAGCAAATCAAGTAAAAAATTTTGAACTTACTTTTCCAATATTAAAAAAAAAAGATTTTTATCATTTAAAAAATATTCCCATTCCTCAAAACAACAAAAAAAAATACTTCCGATTTTCCCCTTTAGATAATATTCCTTTTCAAGCATCAAAAGTGCAAAAAAACGGTCAGGATTATACTCTCTATTCTAGTAAGTTTTCGCTCTTTGTAGCAGAAACTGGAATTTGGAGCGAGGCTACTTTTTCTGCAAAAGGAGATGTTCGTACTCAAATTAGCAATAGAACAGATTTTTTTGGAAGAAAACTTTGGAGATACGAAAAAATATTTGCAAATAGTCCATTATTGGAATTAGAAATTATTCCATTACCACCGTCACCGAAAAATTTTTCTAAGGGAGTAGGGAATTTTCAAATCAAAAAAACAATAGATACCCAAAGACTACAAGTAGGAGAGCCTATTAATCTAGCTCTTCAAATAAACGGAGAAGGAAACTTTCATGCCATTCAACCTCCGAAAACAACTACTTGGGAAAAAAACTTTGAGGTTTATTACAGAGAAGAACAAACAAAAATAAGAGAAAATTCTATAGAGTTTTTTTATATTCTAAGACCAAAAAATGAACAAATAAAAAAAATTGATACAATAAGCTTTATATATTTTGATTTGATAAAAGAAAAATATACTACTCACTACATCAAAGAAACTACTTTGCAAGTTACTCCCGCAAAAATCTTATCAGCTAGTGATGTGGTTTCTTTTGCTTCATTAAAAAAAAAAGAAAAACCACAAAAAACAATCACTACTCTTGTTCCTCAACTCTCTAGTATAAAAAAGACATCCGAAATTAAATTCCTTGCATTAATCTTTTTATTTTTTCCGCCAGTTAGTTTTCTAACTATAATAAATTGGCATAAAAAAAGAAAAAAGAAAAATCTAATGCTTAAAAAACAAAATATTTTAGCAAAATACAAATTAACAAATAATACAAACTTTTCGAAAGAAATTCTTACGTGGATGTATAGATTCTTACTTCAAAAAGGAGTGCCAGAAATAAAAATCCAAACTATACTTTTTCACAAAACAAACTTACCAAAACTACAACATTGCAGTCAAAAAGAAATATTTTTCTTGCAAACACTAAGAAATATTTACAATGAAATAGTTTTTTGTGGAAAAAAAATCAGTTTAAAAGAGCAAAAATATATGCGATTAAAAATGGATGTTATTGATAATGTTTAATAAAATATATTTTTTATTTTTTATTGGCATTCTTTTTGGCATAAATGCAATAGCTCAAGAGCTTAGCTGGCATGTAACACAAGCACAAAAAAAATTTAAATTAGCAAGCACACAACAAGGAGTGCAAAAGATACACAGATTAGAAGAAGCAATTCTGTTAACCTTGCCACTTTTTTATCAAAAAAAATCTGCTAAAGACACAACTGCTTTTCAAATCGCTAGTCTATTCTATCAAAGAAAAGATTTTGTTCAGGCTCTATATTTTTTTCGACAAGCACAACTTTTGATGCCCTTTGATAAAAAAATTCAAGAGAGTATTCAAGAAGTAAAAAGAAAATTAATAGATAACCCTGAGTTAGCAGAAGACAATTTTATTACAGCTAGTAAGATATTTATAAAATTAGAATTTATTTCATTATCTTGGCTTTGGATCTTGAGTGGTGTATTAAACTTGCTGTTTTGGGCAACGCTGACTTTTTATTATTTACGACAAAAACTTGTTAGAAAAACTTTAGTTAAAACAGCAATAGTAGCTTGTTCACTCTTTATTTTTTGTTTTATCGTGGTAGTATTGATCAAAAATTTACAAAAAAACAATTTAGCTATTAGTAAATATTCTGCATTACTCTATCAAGGAGCAGGTGACTTTTACACTCAACCATATAGTTCCTCTAACGGCGAAGAATTTAAGATTGAAATTAAAAAAGATAATTGGTTACAAGTCAAAACATCTACAAACCAGTATTTTTGGATAAAAAAACAAGATGTTCTGCTTTACTAGGCAAGATTAAAATACAGTTTTTTATTCTTTCTAGTATATGTGTGGTTTATAGCAACTAAAAAATTATAGTTATATTATTTATCAAAACTTACAAAGTAGAATTCAAACTAATATCTTCGTTTTTACATAGGAGTGCTATAATTTATAGTAAAATCTGATTTTATTTACAAAAACAAATCAATTCTGTTATGCTTACAGTTATTAAACTTAAATCAAATATAAAAATTATGAAACTCATGTTATACCTAACCAGCGTTTTTTTATCAACTACAACAGTAGCAAAGGTCAATAGTACAACTTTAGTAGAACTCAAAACCAATTATGGTATTATAGTGTTAGCATTGGACGAAGCTAATGCTCCAATCACGACAACAAATTTTTTAAAATACGTAGATGAAGGTTTTTTTGATGGTACTATTTTTCACAGAGTCATTGATAATTTTATGATACAAGGTGGAGGTTTCAATCAAGATTTTAAACAAAAAAAGACTCACGCGCCAATCAAAAATGAAGCAGCAAATGGTTTAAAAAATACTACAGGAACTATTGCTATGGCAAGAACTAATAATCCTCATTCTGCTACAGCACAATTTTTTATCAACGTCAAAGACAATGATTTTCTTAATTATTCTACAAAAAATGATGGATATGCAGTTTTTGGAAAAGTTGTGACGGGTATGGATGTAGTAAATAAAATTAAAACTCTTCCTACAGGTGCCAGCGGACCTTTTCCTACAGATGTACCACAAACTCCTGTAATTATTGAATCAACGAAAAGAAAAAAATAATTTATGTGGTGGCTAAAAAGACACTTACAGCCTGTTTCCGTAAGCTATAGCGTGAAAGCTGGATTTGGAGCTAGTATTAGCATCGGATGTCTTTATCTCTTGAGTTATTTATCTAACGAAGTTCTTTTGATGGCTCCATTTGGTGCAAGTTGTGTATTGCTTTTTTCTGTTCCACAAAGCCCTTTAGCTCAACCTGCTAATTTAATAGGAGGTCATCTTTTATCGTCCATTGTTGCTTTATTTTTTGTGCAATTCATGCCAGACTCTCTTGTGGCTTTACCCTTGTCTATTTTAGCAGCTATAGGATTAATGGCTTGGTTTCGTGTAACTCACCCTCCAGCAGGTGCAGACCCTATAGTTATAGTTTTGGGTCAACATTCTTGGTATTTTCTTCTTTTTCCTGTTTTTGTTGGTAGTTTATTATTATTTTTACTTGCAATACTTCATCATAAATTTTTAACAAAAATCCCCTACCCTACTAAAATAACAAAAAAATAATTTATAAAATTTTCTTGCATTTAGCTTATTTTGCTAATAGTATGAGTGTGTAAACTTAAAATAAATAGTTGCTGTGATAGTGATTTTAAGTAAAAAATAAAATTAAGTAACTTATGTACGCGGTAGTAAAAATAGCAGGAAAACAGTGGAGATTGCAGGAGCGAGATCGTATTTTGATTGATAAACTCCCTGTTAAAAAAAATGATAACTTTACTATAGAACAAGTACTGTTACTGAAAAAAGAAAACGATATTTTAATAGGAAATCCTTTTGTAGAAAAAGCAGTTGTACAAACCAAAGTGCTAGAGCAAATTAGAGATAAAAAAATTATTGTTTTTAAAAAAAAACGCCGAAAAGGTTATAAAAAAAAACAAGGGCACAGACAATACAAAACTATTTTATTGGTAGAAAAAATTTTGTTAGATGGTAAGTCTATCTCGAAACAAAAACCTGTAGCGAATGACAAAATAATAAATAACGCACAAAACAACGCTTCAGCAGCAGCTGTTGTGGATTTAACAAATACCAATACTGCTACAACTAAGCAATTACAAACTAAAAATACCGATAAAAATATCAGTGATAAATAAATTGTTAGCACAAAAATAATTATGGCTCACAAAAAAGGACAAGGTAGCATAAGAAATGGAAGAGACTCAAACCCTCAGTATAGAGGTGTAAAAAGATACGATGGACAAATAGTTTCTGCTGGTACAATTTTAGTGCGTCAAGTTGGTAATAAGTTTTATGCTGGTAGAAATGTCGGCACTGGAAAAGATTTTACACTTTTTGCCAAACAAAAAGGAATAGTCAAATTTCAACATAGTCAAAATAAAAAATTTATTAACATCACTGATACATAAAAGTTTTTAGATAATAATGCTTTGAAAAAAAAGATTTGCTTTATAGGGTTAGGTAATATGGGCTTTCCTATGGCAGGTTGGCTCTCTCAAAATAACTACTCAGTTACTGTTTATAACCGCACTGCTTCCAAATCTCAAAACTGGTGTAAAAAGTATAAAGGAATAAAACAAACAAGCCCTGCACTAGCTGCAAAGGACGCAGATTTTACAATACTTTGTGTAGGCAATGATCAAGATGTACTCTCAGTAGTCAAAGGCAAAAACGGAGTTCTCTCTAGCATAAAAAAGGGCTCAGTGCTCATAGACCATACTACAACATCTGCTAAACTCGCCGTTTATCTAGCATCAGAGTGTCAAAAATCTGGAATAAGTTTTTTAGATGCTCCTGTTTCTGGAGGACAAATTGGCGCAGAAAACGGAAAACTAATAATAGTGGTAGGTGGTAAAAAAGAAATATTGCAAACAGCTGAGACTGTGATGACGTGTTACGCTAAAAAAATAACGCTAATGGGTTCAGTAGGCAAAGGGCAGCTAACAAAAATGGTAAATCAAATCTGCATTGCAGGATTGATACAAGGGTTAGCAGAAGCTATTTACTTTGGAGAAAAAGTAGGTATCAATTTAGAAAAAGCCCTGGATATTTTAAGCCAGGGGGCAGCCCAATCTTGGCAAATGGATCACAGAGCTAAAACAATGATTAAAGGAGAATTTAATTTTGGTTTCGCGTTAGATTGGATGAAAAAAGATTTAGGTTTTTGTTTAGAGGAAGCTAAAAAAAATAAAATATCCTTACCTATTACTGAGCTAGTAGAACAATACTACACTTTATTACAAAAAGACGGCAAAGGTAAGTATGATACTTCTGCTTTAATAGAAAACTTACGAAAATCTAGTATCAAAAAATAACCTGTGAAAAATATTAAAAATATATCAGGTTTTCCAGAATACTTACCAGAACAACAACAAGAATTACAAAAAATATCAAATCAAATACAAAAAATTTTTGAAGATTTTTGTGCGGTACCCATCAAAACTCCTGCAATAGAAAAATTAGATAATTTAATAAAAAAGGGAGGTGTCTCAAAAGAAATATATACACTAGGAAGATTAGCAGATAACCAAAAAAACGAATTAGGTTTAAAATTTGATCTTACAGTGCCACTTGCTCGCTATGTCTCACAACATTTTGAAAAACTAGTTTTTCCATTTCGTCGCTATCAAATTCAACCAGTCTGGAGAGGCGAAAGAGCTCAAAAAGGAAGATACCGTCAATTTTATCAGTGTGACTTTGATATTATTGGTCACGAAAAACTTTCTTATCGCTACGATGCAGAAATATTGCTTATTTTAAATAAAATTTTTGAAGAATTAGGAATAAAAAATTATTCTATTCAATTTAGTCATAGAGGAATTTTAAAAAGCGTATTGCAGTACTTAGAAGTTACTAAAGAACATCTAGATACGGTGATTCGTATTTTAGATAAAACAGAAAAAATGACAACAGATAAACTGTACGAAGAACTAACTCCTTATCTCAAAAAAGAAAAATTTATTGAGTTTAAAAAACTATTTTTTTCAAAACTAAACACCGAAGATTATTTAAATAAATTATCAGATATTCTAGCGTCTCTACAAAATCCAGCAAACCTAGAGCCAGCAGTTGATGAGCAAAAACAAGAAGAAAATAAAACCGATATTCAAGAAATAAAAAAAATCTATAAATTACTAAAAAACTCTGCTATATGTGTCGAAAAATTTTCTTTCAACTTATCTATAGTTAGAGGATTGGAATATTACACAGGAATTATTTTTGAAACTAAATTGCAAGATTACCCTAGTCTAGGATCTATTTGCTCAGGAGGAAGATACGACAACTTAGCTAGTTTCTTTTCTAAAAGAAAGTTACCTGGCGTTGGTTTTTCTATTGGATTATCTCGTCTTTTTGAAGTCATTTACACTATGCCACAAAAACAAACACAAAATAAATTACTCATTGCTTTTATGGGGGTAGAATACCTGATAAAACAATTTCAACTAGCTGATCTTATTAGACAAATCGGCATCCCTACAGAAGTGTTTTTAGAAGATAAAAAAATACTCGCGCAAATTCAATACGCGGAAAAAAAAAAATATCGCTGGATAGCTTTTTATGCCTCAAAAGAAGCAGCGAGAAAAGAAATCAGCCTCAAAGAACTACAAACTAGAGAGCAAAAACAAGTATCGCTTGCCAATTTAAAAAATTATTTTTCTTCCTTTTTAAATATCTCAACTTTTTTAGTTTTGTATTTTGCAATCTAAAATATCGGCAAATATTTTTATCCTTAACAATAATTTTGCTTTTTACTTGCTTGAATAATTATCAAAGAACTTGTTCTTTTACTATTTTAAACTTCATGTTTATTCAAATAGATTGTTTTTATATATATCTTTTGTTAGATTGTAATCACGTAAATATATTTTTGTAAAAATAATGGGGTATGAAATAAAAACAAAAGCGACAAAACTAAGACCACTGGAATATATTCAAAAAATAGATCATATTCAAAGAAAAAAAGATTCCTTATTTTTGTTAGACAACTTTTCAAGGATTACAAAAGAAAAACCAGTACTATGGGCAAGTGGATTAGGAGATGGTATTATTGGCTACGGTAATTATAGTTATGTATCTAAATCTGGTTGTTGTGGAAATTGGATGAAAACAGGTTTTGCCCCTAGAAAAACCAATTTAGTTCTTTACATAATGACTGGTTGTTCAAAATATAAAGATTTACTAGAAAAACTTGGAAAATACAAGATAGGTGTTTCTTGCCTTTACATAAACAAATTAAACGATATTAACTTGGAAAGTTTAAATAAAATCATAACTAAAGATTACAAATTAATGTGCAAAAAATTCTCTAAAGAAAATAAAATATATGGTAGTTCTATTTGATACTACTCTAAGAGATGGAGGACAATCTGAAGATATTTCTTTTAGTCTAGAAGATAAATTAAATATCATGCAACTATTAGATGATTTTGGAATAGATTATATAGAAGGAGGTTGGCCAGGTTCCAATCCTAAAGATATAGATTTTTTTAAAAATATACCTAGTATTAATCTCAAAAACGCAAAAATTACAGCTTTTGGATCTACAAGGAGAGCTAATACTTCTTGTGACCAAGACTATAATATACAGGCAATCTTAGAAAGCAAACCTGCTGCGGTTTGTATTTTTGGTAAAAGTTGGGACTTGCATGTTAGGCAGGCGCTAAAGATAAATTTGCAAGAAAACTTACAAATGATTAGAGATTCTGTTTTATTTTTAAAAAAAAAAATTGGTGAGGTGATTTATGATGCAGAGCATTTTTTCGATGGCTATAAAAACAACCAGAATTATGCTTTACAAACAATAGAGGCAAGCAGTGATGCTGGAGCAGACTACATAGTACTTTGTGACACAAATGGAGGAACTATGCCATGGGAAATAACAGAAATTATCCGTGATATTAAAAAACATACTAGTGTAAAATTAGGCATCCACGCTCATAATGACAGCGAGCTTGCGATTGCAAATAGTTTAGTTGCGGTAAAACAAGGTGTCAAAATGGTACAAGGTACTATCAACGGCATTGGTGAGAGATGCGGTAACGCAAATTTAATCAGCCTCATTGCTAACTTACAGTTAAAAATGGGAATATCATTGCTTGATGATAACAAAATTAAAAAACTAAAAGAACTTGGAGATACTACTCGCGAATTTTGCAATGTTGATGAATGCAAACGTCAACCTTTTATTGGAAAAAGTGCTTTTGCTCATAAAGGAGGTATTCATGTTTCAGCAGTTTTACAGAATCCTAAAACCTATGAACATATTGCTCCAGAATTAGTGGGAAACCATAGAAGAGTATTGATTAGTGAATTAAGCGGCATTGCTAACTTGCGCTATAAGATACAAGAAAGAGGCTTAACAATAAATGAAAAGGATCCACAATTAAAAGATATTATCAAAGAACTAAAAAAATTAGAAAATACAGGTTATTCTTATGAAGGTGCAGAGGCAAGTTTAGAATTACTAATCGCAAAAATCAAACAAACCCTAAAACAATATTTTGTGCTAGATGGCTACCAAGTCTATGATGGTAGACGTTCTTTTGAAAACGAACCATATACAGAGGCAACTGTTAGAATTAAGGCCAAAGGAAATTTATTTCATACAGCTAGCTCAGGCTCAGGACCAGTAGATGCACTCAACAACGCTCTCAGAAAAGCTTTGATTAATTTTTATCCTGAAATTAGTGAGTTATCGCTAAAAGATTATAAAGTGCGTATTTTAAATAAATCTCAAAGCACTGCTGCGAAGACTAGAGTGTTAATTACTACTAGCGATGGTAAAAAAAATTGGACTACAGTTGGTGTTTCTAGCGATATTATCAGAGCTTCATATATTGCGCTTACAGATTCCTTTATCTATAAACTTTACAAAAGCGAAACATGAAAATAGTTTTAAGCAATTATATATTAAAAAGCTACTGTGCTTTCAAAAAAGTTCTATTGACATTGGTTACAATATCTTGTATAAGTGTACCTGTATAATAGTATTTTGATGTACCAAAATGAAACGAACATTCCAACCTAACAAAAGAAAAAGAAAAATGAAGCATGGGTTTCGTCATAGGATGAGTACTCAGGATGGAAACAACGTAATTAAAGCTAGAAGAAGAAAAGGAAGAAAAATTTTAAGTGCCTAAATATTTTAATTTTTCAAGAAAATTTCGTCTAAAACAATACCAGCAAATACAGAAACTTTTTAAAAATGGAAAAAGAATAACTTTTTATCCTTTTGTTTTTTGTTATTTAGAAAGGAAAGATACAAAAGTTTTAATTAAGGTTTCTAAAAAGTTTGGTAATGCTGTAAGACGGAATCGCTTTAAAAGACAAGTTAGAGAAGTCATAAGAAACTCTACAGTGTTAAAATTTAAAATTCATTGCACTATTCGTCCGATAATAAATAAAAATACAGTTCAAAACAAGCAAGCAATATCGTTTAATGCCATACAAAATGCAATTCGCCAATTTATTATTTTTCAAAAACAAACTCATTAAAATAGAAAAAATTATTCTTTTTCCACTAGTGCTATTAATTTTATTTTATAAAAAATTTATTTCTTTTCTTTTACCCTCTTGTTGTAGATTCTACCCTTCTTGCTCAAGCTACACTTTGCAAGCTATTAGAGAGTATAGAATCTTTGGTCTTTATTATGTTTTTTTAAGAATTATACGTTGCCATCCTTTTTGTAAAGGAGGCATTGACTTGCTACCAAAAAAATAATTATGAATAAAAATATTATTTTTGCGTTTTTGATTTCTACAATTATTATTATTGCATACTATTTAATTTTTCCACCTACAAGTACTATAACTCAAAAAACTCCTCCTCAAAAAACACCTGTTGCGATTCCTTTTCAACAAAATACACAACAAATCAATAACGAAGTAAAAAAACAAACAACGATACTAAAAAACAACGATACAAAGGGAAGAATTTTAACTCTAGAATCTGATTTATTTGAAGCCAAGATTAATACTAGAGGTGCCGTTTTAGAATCTTTTATTCTTAAAGAATATAAGCATAGTTCAGAGCCAAAACTTAATTTTCTTAAAATTGCTTGGAACAGTATTTTAGGAAAACCAACCATCAAAAGATCTTACGACCCAGATAAGAAAATTCAAATGATAGACCCTAGCAACCTCTTAGGCAAAAAATTACCTTGGCAATTTTTCTTGCAACAAGGAGAAACTTTATACTTTGAAACAAACCAAATAGACACTACAATTCAAGGAGCAAAAACAGTTGTCTTTCGTGCAGTGAGTGAAACAGGTGTAATTATAGAAAAAAGATTTTTTTTTAACGCTAAGGAATACTTGATAAAAAATAATATTACTGTATTCAACAACACTGATCAAACATTACCTGTAGAACCCTCTTTTGTAATAGGCTCTGGAGGAGAGTTAAATGAAGCCGATTACCAAGCAAGACCAACAAGATTTGCCATCTATTACGACAAGGACTTAGATCTTTACGATGGAGATGATTTAAGCAAAAATAATTCTTGGGACAAATTTGATTGGGTAGGAATGATGGATATTTACTTTATTCAAGCCTTAAAAACAATGTCTGAAGGATGGAAGATCAAACTAGATCATACAACTCAACTTTTTAAAACTAAACAGGTCACCATTCCATTTTTGGAGTTGGTATCTACCAAAAGAATTTTGAACGCAAGAGAAAAATGGGAAACAGAATTTGAAATTTTTATAGGACCTAAAGAAAAAAAACAAATGTCACTTTTTAGCAATAGTTTAATACAAAGTTTAGATTTGACCTTTGATTTTTTAGGGCAACCAATGCTCATAGCCTTAAGATGGTTTTACAATATCATTCCTAACTGGGGGATTGCTATTATCTTACTGACTATTTTAGTAAGATTAATGATTTTTCCTCTTACTTATAAGGGGATGAAATCCATGAAAAGAATGTCTGCTTTTAGTCCAAAAATACAGGCACTCAAAGCAAAATATGGGAGCAATAAAGAAAAATTTAACAAAGAGATGATGGCTATCTACAAAAAACACAAAATAAACCCACTAGGAGGTTGCTTACCTTTAATATTGCAAATTCCTATTTTTATTGCCTTATATTCTGCTTTAATTCCCGCTATAGAGCTAAGACAAAGTCCTTTTATCTTTTGGATTCAAGATTTATCACAATCTGATTTTATTTATGTGTTACCAGTGCTAATGGGTCTTTCTATGCACCTGCAGCAAAAACTAGCACCTGTAGCCGCTAATATGGATCCTACTCAACAAAAAATTTTTAAGTGGCTGCCTGTAATGATGACTTTCTTTTTTCTTAGTTTTCCTGCTAGTCTAGTACTATATTGGCTAACTAGTAATATTATTAGTATAGGTCAGCAACACATTATCAATAAAATTAAAATAGAACCAGTGACAGAAACCAAAAAACAAACAATACAAGAAAAAAAGAAAATTTTAAAACAAAATATCAAGAATTTACGAAAAAATAAAAAATGAAAATAGATATAGTAGGAAAAAAATTTATTCCGAATTTAAATGTAAAAAAACATATTCAAAAAAAATTTAATAGACTAGATAGATTTAGAGATGACTTTCATTTAAAAATAACACTCACCGAAGAACATCATAACATTGTAGTCAAGGCAGTCCTGGTAGGTGGTAAAGAAACATATCAAGCTACAGAAGATAGATATACAAATGTTTACAAATCTATTAACAAGGTTTATTCAAAAATAAAAAAGCCAATTAGAAGAAGTCGTAAAGGATTTTGGTCGAAGTTGCTAAGAAAAAAATAATATTAAAATATTGTGCTTGTTTCGACTACTATAATCCAAAAAAAAGTACTAATTATTGGAGCTACCTCTGCTATAGCTCAAGCTACTGCGGTTTTGTTTGCTAAAGAAAAATACGAGTTATATTTATTAGCAAGGGATAAAGAGAAGCTAACTACTCTGAAACAAAAACTAACATATTTAGGTGCAAGCCTAGTAGATATTCATAGTTTTCAGGCTAATAGTTTACCAGAATTAAAAAATAAACTAACCCGTATTTTTCAAAAAACTAAAATTGATATTGCTCTAATAGCACATGGTATTTTACCAAAACAAAAACTTGCAGAAAAAAATTGGGAACTACTACAGGAAACTATACAAACTAACATTGTTGCTACGCTCTTTGCATTAGAGTTTATAGCAGATAAAATGGAACAAGAAAAACAAGGAAGTATCGTTACTATCACTTCAATAGCAGTCGACAATAGCAATCACACAAACTATATTTATGCTTCTTCTAAAGCCATGGTAGCTAGTTTTTTAAGAGGATTAAGACTTAGATTAGCTGTATCTAAAGTCAAAGTTATTGATGTTCGTCCTGCTTTAGTAAAAACACCTATGACAGCTCATCTACAAAAAAAATATTACGCTACTACTCATGATGTTGCAGCTGCCATTCTCCAAGCGATTTTACAACAAAAATATGTAATTTACATACCATCTTACTGGAGATGGGTAATGCTTGTAATACGCAATATACCAAATAATATCTTAACTATCATCTACCGTACTCTTGGTCAAACATAATAACAATAAAACTTAAGACAAAGATCTAGTTTATTGTTATTAGATAAAAAATACAAAATATAGATTTTACTCGGTTTGTTGAGTTGTTTTAATAATCTCTGCTACTGTAATTTTATAGTACTTAAATAAATCTTTAGCTGGTGCAGAAGCTCCAAAATCTTGCATTCCTATAAATTTTCCATTTGCTCCTAAATACTTATCCCAACCTTGCCTAATTCCTGCCTCTATTGCAATTCTATTTTTTATTTTTGTGGTGGGTATGACGCTTTCTCGATAAGTCAGAGGTTGTTTATCAAAAATTTCCCAGCAAGGCATGCTCACCACACGAACTGCAATACTTTTTTTTTGCAGTTCTTTAGCTGCTTCTATTGCTAAATATACCTCTGATCCTGTTGCCATAAAAATAAAATCAGGGTTATTAGCATTTAATAAAATATAAGCTCCTTTTTGTGCGTCTACATTATCTTGCATAACAGGAAGATTTTGCCTACTCAAAACTATAGCTGTTGGTAGTTTAGCTTGTAGAGCATATTGCCAAGCGTATTTTACTTCAAAAGCATCTGCAGGACGAAATACAGCTAAATTTGGTATAGCTCTTAGAGCTGCTAAGTGTTCTACGGGTTGATGAGTAGGTCCATCTTCTCCTAATCCTATACTATCGTGAGTAAACACAAAAATAGAAGGGTATTTTGATAAAGCAGCTAGACGAATAGCAGGTCTCATATAATCTGAAAAACACAAAAAAGTTCCACCGTACGCACGAAGTAAAGGTGAAATTGCAATAGCATTCAAAATAGCGCCCATGGCATGTTCTCTAATTCCATAATTGATATATCTGCCTTTATAATTTTCTTTACAAAAAAACTCCATGCCTAAAAACCCAGTGTTATTGGATCCAGATAAATCCGCTGAGCCACCTAAAATTAGAGGAAATTTTGGCATAATATGATCCAATACTACTCCAGAAGATGCTCGCGTAGAAATTATCTTATTTTTAAAGTCTATCTCTGCTATTGTATCTATCAAACACTTCGTTGGAAAAGGATTTTGTAATAATTTATACTCTTGAGGAAAATCTTTAGCATATTCTTTAAGCTTGATACTCCAGGCATTTGCTTTAGCCATGCCTCTTTCCTTGATAGATTGAAAATTTTCTGCTACATCTGATGCCACAGTGAATTTTCTTTTTTCTTTGAGATTTAATTTTTTTTTAGTAAGTATAATTTCCTCCTCTCCTAAAGGCGATCCGTGTGCTTTCTCACTACCAGCTTTATGCGGGCTACCATATCCTATACAAGTCTCTAAGGATAAAAATACTGGTTTCTTTTGCAGGTTAATAGCTCCCTGTAAAACTTCAAAAATAGCTTCTAAATCATTACCATCACCTTTTAATTCTATAGTATGCCAATTTTTTGACCGAAAATAGGCTATTTGATCATCACAAGAAGAAAGCGTGATATCGCCATCTATTGTTATGTGATTATTATCGTGTATTAAAATCAGATTATCCAATCCCAAATTACTAGCTAAAGAACAAGCTTCATGGCTAATACCTTCTTGTAAACAACCATCACCAGCTAGTACAAAAATATTATAATCTATAATTTTATGCTCTGGTTTGTTAAAAACTTCTGCTAAATATTTTTGTGTAATTGCCATACCTACAGCGTTTGCTATTCCTTGTCCTAAAGGTCCTGTGGTAACTTCTACGCCAGGCGTTAAACCAAATTCTGGGTGCCCTGGTGTTAAACTGCCTAATTGTCGAAAATTTTTTATTTCTTCTAAAGATAGCGAATAACCACAAAGATGCAATAAAGAATAGAGTAACATGCTGCCATGTCCTGCAGATAAAACAAACCTATCTCTATTGAGCCAGTTGGGATTGTGTGGGTTAAATCTTATAAAATGTTTCCACAATACATACGCCAAAGAAGCACTACCTAAAGGCATACCAGGGTGTCCACTTTTTGCTTGCTCTACTGCGTCTATAGAAAATGCACGAATAGTGTTAATAGATTGTAAATCTAAATCATTAAATTTTGCACTCATTATTCAATAAATATAACCTATTATTTATCATAAGTACTTTATAAAGGAAGTACAATCTCTTAAAGATATTTTGCAAAAAATAAAGCAATTATATATACTTGAATAAGTATGGACAAAAAGCAATTTATCCAAGCAGGATTTAATAAACTTGCACCTAATTATAATCTTTTTAATAATATTATTACTCTCGGCAATCATCACCTATTAAAAAAAAAACTAGCAAAAAAAATAATAAATAACATTATACCAGACAAAAACACTACTATCTTGGATATTTGTTGTGGTACAGGAGATATTGCTTTTTATTTAGAAAAATACGCCACTCAAGATCAAAAAATTATTGGATTAGATTTTTCTAAGCAAATGTTACAAATTGCTAAAAAAAAAAAATCTCGTGTAGAATTTTGCTTAAGAGATATACTTCCCTTACCTTACGCTAACAATTCTATCTCAGCTATTGCCGTAGGTTTTGGATTAAGAAATTTAGTAGATTTAGATTTTGGCTTACAAGAAATCTATAGGGTTTTAAAAAAAGGAGGGTGTTTTGGATCTTTAGATATGGGAAAAGTAACATTCCCTGTAGCAAAACAATGTTTTGATTTTGGTTTTTTTTATTTGCTACCTAAAATAGAAAAAATATTAATGCCTCAAAGCAAAATGCTTGCTTATTTTCCAGAATCTACCAAAAATTACCCTGATGCTAAAACGCTAAAAATAAAATTAAAAAAAATAGGTTTTTGTTCTATAAATTATCAAAATAATTTTTGTGGTGCTTGTGTTACTCACTTTGCAAAAAAATGAAGATTATTATTTCTTTCAAACAAGAACCTCTATCTTGGTTTTTAGTTGCTTGTTGTACCTTTGCTGTGGGTGTTTTTCCTTTAGTTTATAAAAAACTTTTTGATGCTAGTGATAATGTTTTAACTGTTATAATTTTATTATTTTTTTTTTCTTTCTTATTCAACTTAATAGCTAGCGCGCTACCTTTGCTAAGTTCGGCAAAAATTCTACCAATTAAAATCAAAAGCAACATAGTAAGCTACCTTATTATTCTAGCGTTGCTGACCATTTTCGGCAATATTACTTTTCTTCTTGCTATTCAAAATCTTTCACCCGGCATTGCTCAGTTAGTACAAAGATCAGAATTGATTTTTGTACTTTATTTGAGCTGGATATTTTTTGCAGAAAAAGTAACTTTTGGTTTAAATCTTTCAGTACTGATAATTTTAATAGGAATGTATTTTTTAAAAACACAAGAAAATTCGCATCAAATTTTTCAAAGTTTTATTCCTATCTTATGGGCTATAGCTTCTGGGCTGGCTTTTGCTCTAATGCAATTAATTCTTCAAGTTGCAGTTAGAAAACACCACCCTGCTATTGTAAATATGATGCGTTTGCTAATTACTATGATAATTTTATTTTTATACCCACCTAGTTGGAAGATATTGCCCACAATAACAATTGATATATTGTTTTGGGGTATTATTGCTGCTTTTTTAGGTCCTTTTTTTGCTCGTTTATGCTACTCTTATGCTTGCAAAAAAATTTCTGTATCAAAAATTGTATTAGTAACCCCAGTAGCTCCTGTAATTACCGTTGTTCTTCAATGGTATTTGCTAAATATTACTATCACAACTAGTGAAATTATTGGCTCTATAATAATTTTATGCGGTATGTATGCAGCAATTAAATTTCGTTAGATATAATTTTTATCACTTAGCAAGCTCAGTATTCTAACTATATTTTATTTTTCTAATTGCAATATTTTATTCACCTTTATAAATTAAAAATTATAAACTAACCTTTTATCAAATATTATGAACGACACAGAAAACTTAAGACAGCAAAGAAAAAATAAATTAGCAGCAATTAAAAATTTAAATATAGAAGCCTATCCTTATAATTTTGATAAAACACACACATTACAAGAAGTTCTAAAACAAAAGATTCAATTTATTGAAACCAAGCAAAAATTATCGTTAGCAGGTAGATTACTAGTAACTAGAGATCAAGGAAAAGCAACTTTTGCAGATCTTTGGGAAGCTCATTTTCGTATGCAGCTTTACATATCAGAAAAAAACTTACTAAAATCTTATATAATTTTAAAGAAATTAGACATTGGAGATTATATCGGAGTTACGGGAATACTTTTTAAAACTAAAATGGGAGAAACTACCTTAAGAGTTCAAACACTAACCTTGCTTGCTAAATCTCTACAGGCTTTTCCGGTTCCTAAAGTAAAAGAAGTAGATGGTAAGAAAATTATTTATGACGAATTTACAGATAAAGAGACTCGTTATCGTAAAAGGTATTTAGATTTAGTACTCAATAAAAAAAGCTATGAAGTTTTTCAAAACCGTTCTAAAATCATCAAAAGTATACGTGATTATTTAGATAACAAGGGGTTTATCGACGTAGAAACACCTACATTGCAAGCGATTTATGGTGGAGCTAACGCTAGCCCTTTTGAAACCAAACATAAATCACTAGGATTGAAGCTTTATTTAAGAATATCAAACGAACTCTTTTTAAAAAAATGTATTATCGCAGGATTTCCAAAAGTTTATGAAATAGTAAAAAATTTTCGTAATGAAGGAATTGATAAAATACATAACCCGGAATTTACTATGCTAGAATTCCAAGAAGCTTTTACAGATTACCGCGATATGATGGTACATTTTGAGAATATTTACCGTGCCTCCTGTGTTGCAGTGCACGGTAAAGAGCAATTTGAATTTCAAGGAGAAAAGATCGACCTATCTAAAGAATGGGAAAGATTGACTATGAAAGAAGCAATTGCAAAATATGTTAAAATAGATATTGATCAAAAATCAGATGATGAACTAGCTGGTATTTTAACAGCACAAGGTATAAGCATAAATAAAAAATATAGCAAAGGTTTGATGGTAGCAAAAATTTTTGACCTATTGTGTTCGGATAAATTAATCCAACCTGTATTTATTACAAATCATCCAAAAGAAACAACTTCTTTATGTAAAGCTCATAGGACAGATGCTAGTCTTGTAGAAAGATTTGAACCTTACATTATGGGGTGGGAAATAGGAAACTGCTATACAGAACTGAATGATCCTCAACTCCAAAAAAATATTTTATTAGAGCAAATTTCTAGAAAAGCAGCTGGCGAACAAGAAACACATCCCATGGACGAGACTTTTATTGAAGCTATGGAATATGGTATGCCACCTACAGGGGGTTTTGGTTTAGGTATAGATAGGATGGTCATGCTATTAACAAATCAAACAAATATTCGCGATGTAATTTTATTCCCTTTGCTAAAATAAGTCTTATGCTATAAATAAATTGATTTTTTTGCTATTTTATTTTATAATAATTAACTGACTATTGAACTAGAGCTGAATAGATAAATCACACTAAAAAATCGATTTTATAACATAGACACGCCAAGTGTTATAATAGCAAGAAATCACTTTTGCGTTTTATTGATTGTAAGCTAGTTTTTGACTAATGCAACAGCACTAAGAAAATAGTAATATAAGACTTTTTACTAAAATTCTATAATCTATGAAATCATTTAAAGGATCAAAAGCAAAAGTTGTGAGAAGATTCGGAGTTAACATTTTTGAAGCAGATAAATACGACCGTATTTTGAATAAGAAAAAATACCCTCCAGGAGTACATGGTCCGACGAGAAAACAATCTAAAGTATCTGCGTACGGTAAACAACTAATAGAAAAACAAAAAATTAAATTTATGTATGGGTTAACAGAGAAACAATTTAGGAATTGCTACGATAAAGCCGATAAAAAAAAAGGCGCTACAGGTTTTAACCTCTTAGTAATACTAGAGAGTAGATTGGATAATGTTGTGTTTCGTAGTGGTTGGTCTGCTACTAGGGCGCAAGCTAGGCAGCTTGTTAATCATGGACACATAACGCTCAATCAAAAAAAAGCAAATATCCCTTCTATGCTGGTTGCCGCAGGAGATAAAATTGATATGAAAATAAAACAGGTTTCTAGAACACTGATTAACGGTAATATTGAAGAAAATGGATGGCGTGATGTTCCCAGTTGGATTAATTCTAACCACGAAACATCGACTATAGAAATTATTAGAACACCAGACAGAGAAGAAATACCAAATTTCTTAAATGAGCAGCTAGTTGTAGAGTTATATTCTAAATAACACTAATATGAAGGAGCTTGTCTTTGATTTTAAAAAACAACACTCTCTTGCTTCTAATATTGGTTGCAAACACAAACAAGAAGACCCTGAGCGTAAAAATATACACAAGAAACGTATCACATTAGATTTACACGGGTGTAGTGTTATAGAGGCAAAAGCAGAACTACAAATTTTATTGCAACAATATACCCAAAAAAAAGGAATTAGCGTATTAATTATCACAGGAAAAGGATTAAATTCTGGAAACAAAGGTCCTGTAATCAAAAACTTAGTTAAAAATTTTTTGCAAGAGCAATCTATTCAATGGAAATTAGCGCCTCCTCATAAAGGAGGAGAAGGAGCTTTGATTGCCATGCTGTAACTACTATAATGCTTCTAACCGACGAATTCTTTCTGCCAACGGCGGATGGGTAGAAAATAAACTAGCAATATCTTTGCCGCTAATTTTCATAGTTGCTATTTCTGGATGTGCAGTATCCAAATTACCGTGTAATAGTTGTAGCTTTTTTAAACCTCCTATCATTTTTACTTTACTTCCGTGTTTTGCAGAATCTGCATCAGCACGAAATTCTCTTTGACGAGAAAACCAATAAACAATAGGAGATGCTAAAATTCCAAAAATTATTTGAAAAAATATAACAATTAAATAATAAGAAAAACCAGCTCCTCTCTCACTGCCTCTTGTCAAGATCTTACTTACTATAGTAGCCGCAATACGAGATAAAAATATTACAAAAGTATTTACTACTCCTTGTATGAGAGCCATCGTTACCATGTCACCATTTGCAATATGAGCTACTTCGTGTCCTATAACTCCATCGGCTTCTTCTTGATTCATAGATTCTAATAATCCTACAGAAAAAGCTACTAGAGCAGAGTTTTTGCTAGCTCCTGTAGCAAAAGCATTAACTTCAGAGCTCTCATATACACCTACTTCTGGCATAGCAATCTTCATAGCTTGAGCATAATATACAACTCTTGTTAGCAACCATTTTTGAGAAGAATTAGCTGGTTCTGTAATAATAGTAATTTTATAAATTCTTTTAACGAGCCATTTAGCAGAAAAAAGAGAGATAAAAGAGCCTGCAAATCCAAAAATTGCAGAATAAACAAGTAACTGAAAATAATTTAATCCGTAACCTACTAAGTATTGTTCCAATCGAAAAGTAGATAAGATAAAATAAATTAGCAAAAGAACTGCTATATTCACAACAGAAAACCAAAAAAATCTTTTTATTACCATAGGTATATTTTTATTGACAAATACTAAGACTCATATCATAATTAACTTAAAACTTCAATAGTTGGAGTTTATAAATAAAGATAATATTATGGAACTGCAAAAGGAAAAAGACCAGTTAATTATTGATAATATTCAAGCAAAAGTCTACGACAATCTTTACACAGAAAAGTTAAGGAGTGCGCATGTAGGAGAAAAAATTATAATCAATCCTTTAGAGAATGTATTTAATGAATTTCCTACTACTACAAGAAAAGGTAAAAAACTATTTTCTAACGGATTTATTAAATATACTCACTAAAACTAATTTTTGCTTAACAGTGTAAATCTTTTTGTTAAGCGTTTGGCGGCAATAGCTTTTTGATACTTGAAACTAAGTCGCTAGCTCCTTTGGTTTTGGTTGCTGTAGTTAATTTTCCTTTGCTCTGCTTACTGATAATTTGATAGGTAGTGTTTGTAGAGCCGAATCCACTTTCTAAATCTCCTATTTTATTTGCAAAGATAAGGTCTAAATTCTTCTTTTGAAGCTTTTCTACAGCATAGTACTCTAAATTATCAGTTTCTGCAGAAAAACCAACTAAAATTTGATTTTTACTTTTTTTCTTTCCTAATTCGTAGAGTATATCTATAGTTTTTGTAAAGGTAACCTGTAATTTGTCCTGTTTTATTTTTTTTGCTCTTTGATGCGTTTTGTAATCTGTAACGGCTGCACACATAATAATAATGTCATAGCATGAAAATTTTTGTAGCACCTGATCTGCCATTTCTTCTGTACTAGTAATAAACACAGTAGAAAACATACTAGGAATATCTAGTTTAAGATCTCCGCATATTAAAAATACCTCTGCTAGTTGTTGTTTTAAAATTTTTGCTATCTCTAAACCCATTTTTCCTGAAGAAGCGTTAGTAATAAATCTAAATGGATCTAAATATTCCCTAGTAGCTCCTAAGGTAATAAGCACTTTTTTACCTCTTATGACACTAGAAGTTGCATGGTTTATTTGAAATAAAGAACTATATGTAAATTCTGCTATGCTCTCTGGTGAGAGCATTTTTCCTATTCCATAACTATTGCAAGCTAAAAGCCCTTTCGTAGTATCTAAAACTATAGCACCAGTATTTTTTGCTTTTTTTATATTTTTTTGTACTACTTCTTTTTCCCACATTTTATCATTCATAGCTGGAGCAAAAACAATAGGTACAGATGCTGCGAGTAAAATAGTAGAAATTAAATCATCTCCTAAACCATAAGCGAATTTAGATAAAATATTTGCCGTAGCAGGAGCTACTAAAATTAAATCTAACTCTTGTGCAAATTCTATATGCTCTATTTTACCAGTTTTGCTAGTTTGAAAAGTAGAAAGAATTACTTCGTTTTTGGATATAATCTCAAAAGACAATGGAGTAATTAGCTTTTGTGCAGCTTCACTCATTGCTACATTTACCTCTATTCCTTTATCTTGTAAAATTCTAATGAGTTCTAGCGATTTATACGCAGCTATACTTCCGCAAATACAAAGCAAAATTTTTTTAGGTTGGTTTTTTAACATCTTGCTTTTTAGATTTTGTGGAATCTACTTTAGTAGGAGTTAATTTTCCTGATTTTTTTAAATAACCATCTTTATACCAACCCCCTCCTTTTAATTGAAATGAAGTACGAGAAGTTTTCTTTTTGAATTCTTCTTGTTTGCAACGAGGGCAAATATCGCTTACTACTTCAGATATTTTTTGTATGACTTCTATTTGATAATTACAATTTAGACAGTGGTATTCGTATAAAGGCATTTTGTATTTGTATATAAACTTTTAGTTAAAAACATCCATGCAGGCTTTCTTTAACTTTACTAATAAAGATTTTTATATTTTTCCATGACGTCTCCAAAAATTTGGAATGAATAAAATTACTACAGTAAACACTTCCAGTCTACCAATTAACATATCAAAAGCAAAGATGATTTTTGAAAAATCACCTGCGGAATGAAATGTTTCTGATGGTCCTAAACTACCAAAAGCAGGTCCTATATTTCCTATAGAAGCTAAAACTCCAGTAAATGATGTCAAAAAATCCTGTGTTTCCAATGATACTAGTATAATAGATATTGCAACTATCAAAATATGAATAAACAAAAAAGAAATAGTTTTAGAAATAATCTCTTCGTCTAGCCTTTGTTGATTGATTTTAATGTTCATGACTAACTTTGGATGCACTAGATGCGCTAATTCGCGATATATATATTTAATCAAAATTTGAACTCTAATCACTTTGATGCCTCCACTAGTGCTGCCAGAACAACCACCCATTAAAAATAAAATCAATAACAATAATTGTGGAGAAAGTAGCCAAACTTCGTAATCAGTGAGTGTAAACCCACTAGAAGTGATCAAGCTCACAACAGTAAAAATAGTTTCGCGTAGAGAAAATAGAATATTATCTTCTAAATATAAAAAAAAAATAAAAATAATTGCTGTTACCAGCAGAACTACTGAAAAAAAAAAGAAACATTCGCTATCTTTGTAGCTTTTTAGAGATTTAGTTCTAATAAAATTATAATGTAGAGCATAATTCATACTAGAAAACAGCATAAAAAATATTATAATTCCTTCTATCAAAACACTATTAAAATAGGCAATGCTATTATTTTTAGTGCTAAACCCCCCTGTAGAAACTGTTGTTAGAGCATGATTAAAACTATCAAACCAATCCATTCTTGTAAAAAGTAGAATAATAAAAAGAATGATAGTTAAAACCAAATAAAATCCCCATAAAAATTTTGCTGTCTCTTGAATAGTAGGCTCTAGTTTTGTAGCCGATGGTCCTGGAGATTCTGCTTGATAAATATTTAGACTAGTATTAGTAAAATTGAGATGAGGAATTACTGCTACTACAAGCACAATAATCCCCATACCGCCAAGCCACTGCGTCATACTCCTCCACACTAAAATAGCAGCTGGTAACTCTTCTATGTTATTAAAAATAGTTGCCCCTGTAGTAGTAAACCCACTCATAGATTCAAAAAAAGCATCTACAAAACTAATAGGTAAGGCAAAAAAATAAAACAGACTACCAATCAAAGTTACTAATAACCAGCAAATAACAACAAAAATACAGCCGTCAAAATAATTAATTCTATCTTGTGAGTGGGGTATAAAAAATAAAATACCGCTCAGTAAAATAGTACAAGTAATACTAATAGCAAACCCACGTAATACCAAAAAAGAAGGGAATTCTTTAAATAGACTAATACATAAAGAAACAATCATTACACCTGATAATAACACCAATAATAACCTTAGCGGTTTAATGAGATTAAAAAAGTTTCTCATAAACAAATTATTAGTTAAATTTTAATTGTTTGAGTGTTGCTTCCCTATCTTTTGTTGCTAAACAAAGTAAAATAGTATCTCCTAGTTGGAATTTATAATTTATTACTTGTAAAAAAACCTTTTTCTTCCTGTAAAAAGCCATTATAGAAACAGAACTTGGTAAAATAAAATCTGTAAATTTATGTCCTTGTAGCAAAGGATAATCCACTGATAATTCTAAAAATTCTACTAAACTATTTTGAATAGTACAGTATTTGAGAATTTTTTTAGAGTAAAGTAAATGACTTAAAAATCTTGCTGTTAATAAATGAGAACAAACTGTACGAATATTATTAAAAACAAAATAATGGAATATATTTTGATAAAAAGAATAATCTACAGAACAAATAAGATTTTTGATAGATAATTCGGAAGCTAAAAAACACGATGTAATGTTTTTAGCAGTGTCCATACCTGCTGCTACAAAAATATCTGCCCCTTCTATTCCATCGCTTACTAAGGATTGCTTATCTAAGATAGAAAAATTAAGCACCATTATGTTATCAAAATTTTCTACTAGATGTTGGCATTGCTGAGTATCTTCATCTACCACTTTAATATTCAAACGAAAATTCGAATCATTTAAGGCGTGTATTAAATTATAACAATTCTGTCCACCACCAGCTATCACTATATTTTGTTTTCTTTCTCTGTGGTATCCTAAAATTTTTCTTAATTTTTTAATATTATTTTTAAAACAAAAAAAATAAATTACATCACCTACCTTAGGTACTAAGGTTGATTTAAAATTATAAAATTCTTGTTTTCTTTGAATTCCTACAGGTACAATAGATTCTTTATGAAATTGTTTTGCAAAAGAGCAAAGAGATTGATTTTGTAAATAACAAGAAGGTAAAACATTAAAACCTATTAGAGTCAGATAATTATCAAAAAAAAAAAATTGATCTACAGAATTAGGGGTTTGGATATTCCTAACAATTTCTCTAGCTAATAATTTTGAAGGATTAACAATGCGATAATTTCCATATTCTGTTTCTAAACTTTCCCTTGCTTCTCGTAGCTCTAAATACTGATTGCGACAAACAGTATGCTCTACTCCAAACTCTGATGCTAATTTACAAGCAATCAAATTTGTCTCATCAGAATTTGTTACAGCAAAAAAAAGCTCTGTATCTTTAAAAAACTTCTTGTTCAAAAAAGAAGTATTTTGAAAATCCTCGCAAAAAACTAAAATACCTCTTTTAGAAAGAGGCTCTAATAGATGTTTTTGTCTATCAATGACTGCAAAATCTATATTTTCTTGTTCACAAAATTGAATAAAATGCAAACCTACATCGCCAGCTCCTAATATTACAACTTTCATTAAAAAACTAAACCTGATTTTTTACGAAGATAACCTAAAAAAGAGATATTTTACAAAATTATCAAAAACATTATCAAATATTTTGTGTAACCTAATTTAAATAATCAATCTACTTCTTTTATTTTTTGCTGATAATAACTCAGTATCACTGAGTTAAAATATAAAAGAAACAATAGCTATTTTACACTAATTTTATAGCTTAACAAATACGAGCCTCTAGATAATTCTTTTTTACATTAAATAAACAAATAAAATCAATTTTTATAGTTTGAGTGTTAAGAGCTAAAAACAAAACTTGTAAAATTACTAAATACAATTAGCTTGCCTGTTGTTTACTGATATACCAATATTACTATGAATGCCTTTGGTTTGGATTTGCGAGCACCCCGGAATTATCAAGGATTATAATAAAAATATAATTCGTAATCTTAGTTAATTACTGTTGAATATTGTGTTGTCTTGAGTCTAGACCAATAGCTTCTACAGGGCAATTATCAAAGGCTTGTATGCATTCTTGCTCTTCTAGATTAGTGCTTGGTTGTTTGTAGACAACATCATGATCTTGCTGTTTACTACGGCAAAAGTTATTCGGAGCTATCTCAGAGCATAAACCGCAATCTATGCAAGATTTATCTACATAAAATTTTCCAGCTACATTGTCTTGATATCTTTGACTAATCTCTGCCATAAGAGAAAAAGATTAAATTTTTTAAGAATTTTGTAAAAGCTGCCTGCGAGTTAAAGAGCGTCTGAGTTTATTCTCCCACTTATTATGATCTTGGTGATTTAAATTTTTTATAGCTTTGCCTTCAGCAACCTCAACTCTAATTTTATCTATTTCTTGAGCAAGTTCACAAAGTTTAACTACAATAGACACTGTATCATTGTTAATATAAGCAAACCCGTGATGTATAGCAAAACAATCGGTTTTTTCTTTAGATTTGAGCTTTAAAACCCCAGAGGTTATATTAGCAAATAAGTTAACATGACCTTCTAGTACTCCTATTTCTCCTGAGATGGTAGGAATAATTACTTCACTAGACGGTGAGCATAAAAATTCCTTTTGCGGGGTTACAAGTACAATATTCAACATAGTTCTAGTTTATTTATTTTTGAGCATTTTCTATTGCATCTTCAATAGTTCCTACCATATAGAAAGATTGTTCTGGTAAATGGTCTAAAGAGCCATTTAAGATTTCTTTAAATCCTTTGATTGTATCTTTGATATCTACATACACACCGCTAGTGCCTGTAAACTGTTCTGCTACATAAAATGGTTGTGAGAAAAATCTCTGAATTTTTCTTGCTCTTTGCACAATTTTTTTTTGCTCATCGGATAACTCATCCATACCTAAAATAGCAATAATATCTTGTAAGTCATTATATTGTTGCAAAACTACTTGGACTTGTCTAGCAACTTTATAGTGCTCATCTCCTACAATGCTAGGATCTAAAATTCTTGAATTAGAATCTAGAGGATCTACTGCAGGATAAATTCCTAATTCTGCGATTGAACGAGAAAGTACCGTTGTAGCATCTAAGTGGGCAAAAGTAGTAGCAGGTGCCGGGTCTGTTAAATCGTCAGCTGGTACATATACAGCTTGCACAGAAGTAATAGAGCCTTTGCTAGTGGAAGTAATTCTTTCTTGCAAATTACCCATTTCATTCGCTAATGTTGGCTGATATCCTACAGCAGATGGAATCCGTCCAAGAAGAGCGGAAACCTCTGACCCTGCTTGTGTAAATCTAAAAATATTGTCAATAAACATTAAAACATCTTTATTTTGTACATCACGAAAATACTCAGCAACAGTCAATCCAGACAGTCCTACTCTCAATCTTGCTCCTGGTGGCTCATTCATTTGCCCATAAACTAAAGCCGCTTTATCTAAAACACCAGATTCCTTCATTTCATTCCAAAGATCATTACCTTCTCTTGTCCTTTCTCCTACTCCTGCGAATACAGAATACCCTCCGTGTTCTTTTGCTATATTATTGATCAATTCCATAATGACTACGGTTTTACCTACACCTGCACCGCCAAACAACCCTATCTTGCCTCCTTTGACATAAGGGCAAATCAAATCAATGACTTTAATTCCAGTAACAAGCATCGTAGCTTCTGTTTCTTGTTCTTCAAACTTTGGTGGTTCTCTATGAATAGACCAACGCTCGCTAGCTTTAATTTTTCCTGCCTCATCTATAGGATCTCCGATAACATTAATAATTCTACCTAAAACTCCATCACCTACAGGCACTGTGATTGGTTGTTGAGTATCCTCAGCTTCCATCTCTCTCACCAAACCTTCTGTGGAATCCATAGCAACTGTGCGTACGGTATTTTCACCTAAGTGTTGTTGTACTTCTGTAACAAGTTTGATTTTTTTTCCATCCATTTCATAATGGATAAAAATTGCATTATAAATTTTTGGAAGTTTTCCAGTTGGGAATTCAATATCTACTATTGGACCAATAACTTGAGTAATATGACCTTTATTCATTATATATTTTTTATTTTAAGATTATTATCAATCTGCGAATTATTAACACAAATGTCAATACTATGACACAGATTCTGCTCCAGAAATAATTTCTGTAAGCTCTGTAGTTATACTTGCTTGCCTTGCCCTATTATACTGCATTTGCAATTTAGTAATTAAATCCCTGGCATTATTTGTGGCAGCATCCATTATTCTCATGCGAGATGCGTGCTCACCAGCAAAACTATCCAAAAGACAAGTGTAACAAAGATTTTCTAAATACACGGGCAATAACTCATTACTAATTGCTTTTAAAGAAGGCTCAAAAATAGCTTGTTGCATCTGAGCTGCTTGAGACTTCTCTCCAATAATTTCTCTATCCAACAATAAAGGCAAAAATTTTTGTATTTGTGGCTCCTGATAAATAGAAGAAACAAAACAATTAAAAGCTAAATAAATTTCGTCATATTTTTTTTGTAGAAAGCTTTGCATTAGTGTTCGAGCTATTTTTGGAACTATATTTTTTAATTCTATTTCCTTTTCTTGATAATATCCTTCTACAATAACAAGATTATTATGATATTTAAAAAACTCTTTTCCTTTTTTACCTACTACAAATAAATCTGTATTTTGATTTTTATCTAAAAACGCAGATAATTTTTTGCATAATGCAGAATTAAAAGCACCACAGAGTCCTCTATCCGATGATAAAAGTAATACTGCTGTTTTGACTTTGGGCTGAGCTGGCTCTCTAAAAAAACTTTTTAACAACTCTGTATCTGTTTTACATAAAGCTAAAAAAATATTTTTTAGCTCAAGATGATACGGTTTGCTTTTACTAATACTACGCTTAGCTTTATACAATTTAGCAGCAGAAATCATAGCCATTACACGGGTAATTTTCTGCGTATTTTTTATTGCAATAATTCTCTTGCGGATGTCTTTGAGATTGGTCATATCATCAAGTTACTACTTTATTAGCAAAAAATTGTTGGTTAAATTTTTCTAAAGTATTGCGTAGAGAATTTTCGATCTCAGTATCAAATTTTTCTTTTTTTGCAATTTGCGCTAGTACATCAGAATTGCTTTTTGCATAAACTAGCACTTCGCTTTGATATCTTTCGATATCTAAAAGTTCACATTTATCCAAATAGCTATTAGTAGCTGCAAAAATAATTATCACCTGCTCTTGCATCGACATAGGTTGATACTGTTTTTGTTTTAGTACTTCTACTAATTGAGAGCCTCTTAAGAGTTGTTTTTGAGTTGCCGCATCTAAATCAGAACCAAATTGTGAAAAAGCAGCTTTTTCCCTATATTGAGCTAATTCTAATCTTAGAGTACCAGAAACTTGTTTCATTGCTTTGCTCTGAGCCGCGCCACCTACACGAGATACAGAAAGACCTACGTTGATGGCAGGGCGAATGCCACTATTAAAAAGATCTGTTTCTAAAAATATTTGTCCATCAGTGATAGAAATCACATTAGTTGGTATATATGCAGCAACATCTCCTGCTTGCGTTTCAATAATAGGAAGGGCGGTCAGCGAACCCGAACCATAATTTTTATTTAATTTACAAGCTCTCTCCAATAAACGACTATGTAAATAAAAAACATCACCAGGATATGCCTCCCTGCCAGGTGGTCTTCTCAGCAACAAAGATAATTGCCTATAAGCTACAGCTTGTTTAGATAAATCATCATAAACACACAAAACATGCTCACCCTTATCTCTAAAGTATTCCCCCATAGAAACACCAGAAAAAGGAGCAATAAATTGCAAAGCAGCAGGTTCAGATGCTGTGGCACTCACTACAATTGTGTGTTCCATAGCGTTTTCTGCCTGTAATCTTTGCACTATCTGAGCTACAGTAGATTGTTTTTGACCAATTGCTACATAAATACAAATTACATCCTTTCCTTTTTGGTTGATAATAGTATCTAGCGCTACTGCGGTTTTACCTGTTTGCCTATCTCCAATAATTAATTCTCTTTGACCTTTTCCTATAGGTACCATAGAGTCAATTGCTTTTAGACCTGTTAGCAAAGACTCGTGTACAGATTTTCTAGTCACAATACCAGGTGCTATAACCTCAATTTTTCTAGTAGCATTAGTGGCAATAGCTCCTTTCCCGTCTAGAGGTATTCCTAAAGAATTTACTACCCTACCAAGCAAAGCTTCTCCACATGGAACTTCTGCGATCTTACCTGTTCTATGCACTATATCTCCTTCTTGGATATTTTCTCCCAATCCAAAAATTACAATTCCTACATTTCTTTCCTCCAAATTAAGCACCATTCCTTGTGTTTTATCTGCAAATTCTACAAGCTCTCCAGCCATAACCTGATCTAAACCGTAGACTCTAGCAATACCATCTCCTACACTTAGTACAGTACCAACTTCTTTGACTTCTACTTGGACGTCAAAATTAGCTATTTGTTCTTTAATAATTGAACTAATCTCTTCAGGTGATATTTTCATTATTTTTTTTAAATATTATTACGAATTTTTGTTAAAAAATTTTTTACACTACCATCAATTAGATAACTTCCTGTTTGAACTATAACGCCCCCTAAAATATTAGCATCTATCTTCTCTTGCATTTTGATATTACAATCAAAAGAATTCTGTAGACTATTTTTAATTCTTTCTTTTTCATAGACTGTTATTCCTTCGCTTGTTGTAACTTGAACAATCAAACTATTTTTTTCTTTTAAATACAAAGTTTCAAATAAAATTAAAACTTCCTTAAAAATAAAAAACTTGCGTTTGACAATAAGCAGTCTAATAAAATTATAAATATCTTGTGCAAATTCTTTATTCTCAAAAATCTTTTTTACTACTAATAATTTTTGAGCAATAGAAACTTGTGAGTTATTCAAGGCAAAGATTAAGTCCTCAGAAGTAGCAAAAATTTTCTCTATTTTTTTTAATTGGTCCTGATAATCATCCAAAGAGTTTTTTTCTTTTGCTAGTGCCAAAACACTTCTTGCATATCTCAAAGCTAGCGTATAAATCATCTTTTGATTTGTTGAACCTTATTAACAAAATTGGTTAGGTATTTTTCTTGCGCAATAGATATAGTTTTGTTACGAATATCTTGTTCTAATTTTTCTAGAGCTTTATAAAAAATTTTTTTACATAGTAGTTGCTTAGCTGCTTTATATTCTTGATTCAAAACAATAGCGTTATTTTTATTTAATTTTTGACAGTAGGCTTCAGATTCTTTTTGTACTCGATCTTTCTCTAAATCTATCTCGTGAAAATAAGCAGTTTCTACTTGTTGATGCCTGATTTTTTCTTTCTCAATATTGACTAATAATTCTTGTAATTTGTTCGTTAATTCCTGCTTCTTTTTTAAAACAGTAAAAAAAATATCATAATCACTTTGCACTGCATTTTTTAATACTAAAATAATTTTTTTACCAAAAAAAAACCAAATTAAACTAACAAGAACAAGAAAATTCGTAACCTTAAGCAATAAATCTTTCCAATTAGCGTTAGTGATAACACTAGTCGCAGCAAAAATTTTAATAACAAATAATAAAAATAAAAAACAAAATATAGAAGTAGCTATTTTTTTCATATTTTTTGTTTTAATTGTGCTACTAGAGTATCGGAAAATTGATCTATGTTGAGCTCTAGTTGATCAATCTCAAGCTTTAATTGATGGCGAAACTCTTGGTTTTCAGCATCCAGTTTCTTCTTAACACTTTGAATAATTCCATCTGCGATTTGTTTTACCTCTTGCATTTGTTTTGCTCTATAATCTAGCATTGTTTTTGAAGAATTTTTTTGTAAACTAATTATTTCTGCTGCTGCATTGTCAATACTATTTTGCAATTCTATAATTTTGTTTTCTCCTGATCCTTGATAATTCTCTCTGTTTTGAATGGTTCTAATGACTGGTCGAAAAAGTAGTACATGTAGTAAAAAAATAGAAGCAGAAAAGACAACCAATGTAAAAATTACATTCGTCCATTCTAAATGCAACAAACCAAAATCAAAAATACTATTTTCCATTTATTTTTGTGTTAAACTTGCAAGCCAGCTCAGCCTAAAAGCAAACAGAAATGTTGCTTGCTAACTATGATAATATATTAAAGTCCTAAAATTTTTGATACTGTCTAATCTACCACCTAGAGCACAAAACACCTTTTTAAAGTCACCACTTTACGCTTTTGCTTCGTTTCAACCATCATAAAAATACCTAATACCTTCAACAAGAGGCTACAATAAGATCAAAATTTTATCAAATAATAATTTTTTTTTCCTTTTCTAAGTAAAATAAATTGTTTTGAAATTCTATGTTCTTTGGTGATTTTTGTAGTTACTACAGTAGTTTTTTGATTATTGAGATAAATACCTCCAGATTCTATTAGTTTTCTTGCTTTACTATTAGAATCCACGACGCCTATAACTACTAATGCTTCTACTAGGTCCCATCCTTTGATAATTTTGTCTTCAGCTACTTTATAAAATGAGACATCCTCAAAAATTTCTAAAACTAGCTTATCATCTATTTTACCTACAAGATCTCCGTAAAAAATGCTATTGGCTTTTTGAACTTTTTTTAATTCTTCTACTCCGTGTAGTGCTAATACTACATTCTCTGCTAATGCTTGGTGTGCTTTTCGTAAATGAGGACTAGCTTCATGTAAAGCTGATAACCTTGCTATTTCTGCTAAAGACAAGTCACTCAACAATTTCAACAATCTTATAATATCTTTATCATCAGAGCGTACAAGGTATTGATAAAGCTGAAACGGAGAAGTTTTTGATTTATCTAGCCATACTGCATTACCCTCACTTTTCCCAAGTTTCGCACCATCTCTTGTGGTTACTAAAGGCATAGTCAAACCATAAGCTTGTTTACTAGAAATCCTGCGAATCAAATCGATCCCTGCAATAATATTCCCCCATTGGTCAGAGCCTCCTAATTGCAAAAAACAATTTTTATTTTTTGATAAAAAATAAAAATCATAGGCTTGCAATAGCATATAACTAAATTCTGTATAGGTAATACCAGCTCCTTGTAATCTACTTTTTATCGACTCTTTGCCTATCATGCTACTAACAGGAAAAAATTTTCCTATATCTCTTAAAAAATCTAGATAGCTAAAATGTTGCATCCAACTATAATTATCTAAAATTTGTGCTCCGTTAACTCTTTTAAAATCAAAAAACTTTTGAAACTGTAATTGTAACTTTGCTATATTATTGCTAATTTGCTCTTTACTAAGCAGTGGTCTTTCTGTATCCTTCCCAGAGGGATCCCCAACACTACCAGTAGATCCTCCTATTAACAAAATTGGAGTATGTCCATTTTTTTGAAGTAAAGATATTAAACGAAAAACCGCCAATTGCCCTAAATGAAAACTATCTGCTGAGGGGTCAAACCCTACATAAAAACAAATATTTTCTAAATCTAGCTTTGAAAAAATCGTTTGATGAGTTACAGCTTCTATAAATCCTCTTTCTTGAATTTCTTGAGATAACTTCATTCCTTATTTAAAATAATTTGTGTAACTATATTTTGTTTTAGAATAATTTTTCGATCCTTGTAGATTAATTCGACTAAATTATTTTTTTCGCTGGTTTCAAGTGGCAAACCTAAGGTTAATAACACTTCCTTTTTAGAGTAGGTTTTATCTACAATACCAGCTAATATTTTATTCTTTTTTTTGCGAGCTATACCTTCTGCAGCTAACTCTTGGAATTTTGTAGAAAGCCACAGAGCAGATTTATCAAAACGATAAATAGCTACAGACTCCGAGACCCAAACTTCTTCTGGAACATCAAAGTTATACGTAACCTTATACCAATTTTGAAAGGGGAATATTTTTGATGCACCTGCCTCTGCTATAAATTTTAATTCTAAAGATGCTAGATTATAATAATTTAAAATATCTGCCGTTTTTTCAGGTATTTTTTGAAATACTTGAACAATAGCATCTTTTTTTAAAGTAGTATTCACAAAAACAAACCCTATTTTTTTTTCTTTTTTTTTGATGACATTAGCTTTGACAAGAAAAAAATATTGACCTTCTTTGTTTTTGTATAAATCTAAAACATTAAAAGCTTGATGTCTAGGAATATAATATCTTTGACTAGTGTAACTTGGTTCTTTAAAAAAATAATAGTTACGAGATGTAATTAAAGAGCCAGTAGCAAAAAGATTGTTGTAGAATAATAAAAACAATAACAATAACCCTGCTATTTTTTTTCTAAAATTCCATAAAATGCAAGTAAATTTTGCCATACTTTTTAAGTTTTGAAACACAAATATTATTTTCATTTAAAATTTTTGTAATATCTTGATCCTTTTCAATAATCAATATGTCACCAGCTACAGAAACTTCTCTAATCAATTTTAGCAGTTCCTTTTCATAAATAAAAGTATAAGGAGCATCCACAAAGAAAACCTTAGCAATATTTTTTAAAAATGAAAGTTTTTGTAAAATAAGAAAACTATCTCCAAAATAAAGCTCTGTTTCAAAATTTTTTGGCAGATTATTTAAGTTTCGTCTCAGAGCGTTAAATATTCTCCTATTATTCTCAAAAAAAAAACTTTTGGTAAACCCACGATTTATCGCATCTATACCCATAGCTCCGCTACCAGCAAAAAGATCAAAAAAATAGCAATCAGTAAAAGTAATTTTATGAGTTAGTATATCAAAAACACTAGCACGAATTCTACTTTTGGTAGGACGTAGTCCTTTTTCTTCAATAACTTCAATATAAATTTTTTTTAGAATTCCACCTTCTATAAGCATTTTGATTTACATTCGGCAATTTTGAATATCGCAAATAAGAATATCTTTTGCTCCTATTTTTTCTAATTTTTCCATAATGTCAACAGAATTTTCTTTAACAATTAAAGCTTTCACAGCTGCCCAATCTTTATGCTCTAAAGGCATAATAGTAGGAGAAATCCCACCCGGTGTAAGCAATTCCCCTTGAAGTAAATTTTTTCTTTGAATATTATACTCAATCATACAATATTTTTTAGCTTTGCAAACCCCACCTATACGCAAACAAATTTTTTCTACCAACTTTGGATGATTGGTACGAGAGTTAGCGATCAGACAGGCTTCAGATTCTAAAATAACATGTAAAATTTGCAAACCCATAGCTTTAATAGTCTCTCCTGTATCTACTAAATCTACCACTAGATCCGCAAGTCCTAAGGCGCAAGCTATTTCTACAGATCCAGAAAGCTCTATAACGCTGACCTTTTGAGATATTTTTTGAAAAAATTTTTTGGTGAGTACGGGGTAAGAAGTAGCAACCACTACCTCATCTTTTACCTGTAATACATCTTTTGTCATAGCTAGCACACAAAGTTGGCACTTACCATAGTTTAAAGATATTTTTTTGTGAACATTTAGTTTTGATTCTAGTACTAAATCTTCTCCTGTAATGCCTAAATCTACTTCTCCTCTTGCAACATAGCTAGTAATATCCTTAGCTGGCAACATAACTATCCCCAATGGTAATTTTTGACAAAAAGCAATATCGCTGCGAAAACTTTTCTTAAACTGTATTCCTGCCTGTTGTAAAATTGCTTCGCTATCGTGACTTAATCTGCCTTTTTTAGGAATCGCTAATAACAATTTATTTTCTCTTTGTATCATTTGTTTTTTTCTTAATGTGTCTTTGTGCTAACTCATTGGCTATTTCTTGAGGTGTTATATCTTCAAAATTAAGCAAAATTAATAGGTGAAAAAAAAGATCTGTTACTTCGTGTATAATTTCTGATTTTTTTTTATCTTTGACAGCCATAATAACTTCTGCACTTTCTTCTCCTATTTTTTTTAATACAGAATCTATACCCTGTGATTTTAGTTTTGATACATAAGAATTTTCTGTAGTAGCACAATTTTTTCTTTGCTCTATTATATCAAAAATTTCATTAAATTTTTCAAATTTCATTATATTTTTTTATTTTTATGTTGTTTTAGAAATTTTCTTAAGTGTCTTATCAAAGCTACAGGAAGCTCTAACTTTGTTTGTAAAATAAAAAATTCTGGTAAAATATCCTGAAAGTAAAATAATTTTACTAAATCTTTTTCGGTTGTTAGAAACAAGGCTTTCGTCAAATATTCCACAGCAAAAATACGCTCTAAATCTTTTTTAGTATATTGAAAATGATCACAAAAATTATAAGTTTGCAGAATTCTTCCCTTTGGACCCAAAAAAATTTTTACCAAAAATTTAAAACCTTGCGGATTAGAAATCCCAGAAAATAAAACAACATTCTGGTTTCGTAATTTTTGGATGCTGTAGTTTTGTAAATTTTTAGAACTCACTAAACTGTTAGCATGTAAGTTCAACTTGTAGTAGGTTTTATCTTTAGGAAGCTCTGTAGTAATACTAGTCAATTGTTGTTTATTTTTTTGTAAGTTGCAACGAGAAAGCAAAAAAAAATCATTCCTTTGCAGCTCCCTCATAGGCTCTCGCAATCTTCCTTGAGGCAACAGCTTTTTGTTGCCAAAGCCTACTAAAGCATCTACCAACCCTATGTCTAAATCTTTTTTGATCTTTAACTGTTGCATACCATCATCTAAAATAGCTATATCACCTAAAAAGGAATATTTTTTTAAACTAGCTATTCTATTTGCAGAAACAATAATAGGTGTTGTGCGATGTAACATGGAAAGCATAGCAGCCTCATCTCCGTAAACATTTACTTCTGTTTTTTTATCTTGGATATTGGTTAGCACTCTAATTCCTTTGCCAACAGAGCGATAACCTCTAGTCAATACAATAGGAGAAAATCCTTCTTGTTTTAAAAAACCTATGAGCCAGCTAACAAAAGGAGTTTTACCAGTACCACCCACAAGAATATTACCTACTGAAATAATAGGAAGTTGCGCCTTGTAAGGTTTTTGAAACTTGCAAAATATACGAAAAAAAAGGTATAAAACAAAATAAACAAACCTTAACACATTCATATTTTATTATGCTTCAAATTTTAGGAATAATTCTGTTTTTAATTCTGACGCTGCTTCCACAATACTGGGTAAAAAAAGTTTTTGCAAAAAACAGACAAAATTTAGATAATATTCAAGGCACAGGCGCCGAGTTTACCAAGCATTTGTTACAAAAATTATCTATTCTAAAAGTCAAAGTAATAGAACAAAAAGCAAGTGATTATTACGATCCAGTAAAGAAAGTTATCGCTCTCAGTCCTCAAAACTACCACGGAAAGTCTCTTTGCGCTATAGTCATAGCAGCCCACGAGGTGGGTCATGCGATGCAAGACTACTCAGGTAGCATCCTACTAAGAGCAAGATTTTTTTTATTAAAAATTTTTCAAAGCCTAAGAGTTATAAGCACTATTATGCTAATGATTACACCATTTTTATTTGCTTTTCGTCCAATTAGCGGATTGTTTGCCTTGTTGTTTTACCTTGGAGCATCTTTGATTAACATAATAATTCACTTTTGTACATTGCCCTTAGAATGGGACGCTAGTTTTTTAAAAGCACTGCCAATGCTAAAAGCAGGAAAATATATCAACAAGAAGCAAATACCTCTAGCACAGGAAATCCTAAAAGCTGCTGCTTTGACATATTTAGCGACAGCACTCAATAATGTAATTTTTAGTATTTTTCAATGGAGAGGGTGGATTCGTAAATAGCTTTTTAGAATATACAAAGCTTGGTTGATCAATATGTTTTGCTAGCAGACCACAATGAGCGACTAATAACTCACAATATAATCAATGTTAATTACTTACCATCAAAATTCTCCCCAAATTTTATTATTTTGTAGTAGCCATTTTTGAGAAATTATCCAACTGTTAGCTAGTGAAATAAAATAGTTTTTTCTTTTTTTAGATAAATCTTGTAGCGCTACATCTCCAGAAGGAAAAATAGACAAGCTGCCTTCTTTGCTAAAAATGCTCCAATGATTCGCTGGTCTATTGGCAAAAGCAAGGAACTCTCTATCTGCTAATAAAGATTTACCAACCCAAGGAGTAGCTACTTGAATATTCAATAAATCTATGATAGTAGGCGCTAAGTCAATTTGACTAGCATAATTATCTACTTCTTGTGCTAGCTTAGTGCCTCCACTCAAAATTAAAAGAGGAATTTGGTGGTGGATACGAATTTTTTCTAAAATATTACTAGTTGGTTGTTGTGGAGTAATGTAGTGAGACGAGTCAGCAAAAATAAATATTAGACTATTTTTATACCATTGTGTTTGTTTGATTTGCTCAATAAACCTTCCTAGTTGATAATCAGTGTAAGCAATAGATTTAAAAAATTTTGCACGATTATTATTGCCTAAATTCAAGTGAGAGACACGATGCTCAAAATCTTGAGGAATATCATAGGGATGGTGAGTAGTTAAAGTAAGCCCTACAGAAAAAAAAGGAGTTTTTGTGTTTTGAAGCTCTATCAGCCATTTTTGAAATAGAGCCTCATCAGAATATCCCCAACCTAAAACTTCTGTATTAAAGCTAAAATCAAACTTATCTATAATTTTTTGAAAACCATTGTTTTTGAAAAAAGAATACTGATTATCAAACGCTAAATCACCATTGTGTATAAAAGAAGTATGATAACCTTGGTTAGCTAACACTTCTGGTAGGCAAAGATAATTATTTTGATAATAACCCTCTAGTAATGCTCTGCCATAAGACGGCATTATAGAGCATAAACTAGCTACCTCACCATGTTTAGTTTGAAATCCGTTAGCAAAAAAATTACGAAACAAAATACCTTCTTTGACTAAATAATCAAAATTAGGCGTCAGAGGCAGTTTACCAGCATAAGCTCCTATATCACTAGCTCTAAAAGATTCTAGCATTAAAAATAAAATATTAGGTTTATCTAAAGAGCATAAAACTTTTTTTAAATCACTTTGCCGCTCAAAACAATTATTATTTTTACTTTGATTTACTAACGGATAAGTAGATTTTTGTAAAAGCTTTGTATTTGATGATAGATATTGTTGGATAACAGCTAATTGATTTATTGGTTTTGTTGCTATTTTCTCCAATACTATTGTTCTGCTATCCCAAAAATAGATAAAAACCTGTGTAGACAACGGGTTTTGTTTACTCTTTCCTAAATAAGAATTAGCGTAACTTGCAGGAATAACACCTATAAAAAATAATATAATAAAACTGTAAATTGTTTGGCAAAAATTTACCTTCCTTTGAAAGGAAAAAAAGAATAACAAAAAAATAAAAAGTAAATAGGGGAACAAGCAAAAAAAAATAAATTCTAAGCGCCAAAGCTCTACCCAAAAACTTTGATATACCTCTCCTGTTTTTAAATATTGCAATATAGAAAAAGGAAAGTGAGTGTTAAATTGTAAGAGGTAACGCAAATCAATATAAAAAATAAAAAAATACACAGCCGCCAACAAGAGCATATAAATTTTTTGTATCTTCAGACTAAAGTAAGAAACAAATAAGCTTAAAATACTAAAAATTGCTGATACTTCTATTTGGTAACATAGTCCTATAAAAAATGATTGATAATTGCGAACAGAATATTCGTAGTCTAAACTATAAAAAATAATTGTTTGATAGTACAAACCAAACAAAGAAAAAGAGCAAAAAAGAAAAAAGGCTAAGGAATATATTGATATTTTTGGCATATATTTGAGAAACTCAATACTTAACTAAAAAATATAAGATGATTTACTCTGATTCTATACAGTATTTTTTTTATCTAAGGATAATACAAATAACAAAATTGTAGCAAATTGAAATTATCATTAGAGTGATATTGATACTAGTATAGCCTCAAATTGTACTAGCTGAGACAACAATAAAATTGATAATCTTTTCAGGCACAAAAACTACATTTTTAATCTCTTGCCCTCTAAAGTATTTTTGCAAACTATTTTCTTTTTTGATCCTATCTATTAACTGCTCTTTAGTGCTTGATTTAGCTACCTCTATTTTAAAGCGTACCTTGCCGTTAATTTGAATTGGTAAAATATACATCTTGCTTGCTAGATATTTATCATTATAACTTGGCCAAACATGATAGGCGAGACTATTCTTATAACCAAGTAATTCCCAAAGCTCCTCTGCTAAATGAGGGGCAAAAGGAGAAAGTAGCAATGTAAAAGTTTTTACTACTTCTCGAGCTTTTACTTCTCTTTTAGAAAAATAGTTTATAAATACCATCAGCTCAGAAATAGCAGTATTAAACTTCAGCTCTTCTAGGTCATTAGTAATTTTTTTAATGGCGTAATGTAGTTTAGCCTTATCTTCTTTGCTAGGGCTAATATCTTGAATAGAGGGAAGTAAATTGCTCTCAATGTCTAAAAAACTAATCCAAACCTTATTTAAAAAACGAAAAATGCCTTCTACTCCATTAGTTTGCCAAGGTTTTGTTTTTTCTAAAGGACCCATAAACATCTCGTACAACCTTAGAGAGTCTGCTCCATATTCGTCAATAATATCTTCAGGATTAATAACATTGCACCTAGATTTAGACATTTTCTGTCCGTCTGGACCCAAAATCATACCTTGATTTACCAATTTTTTAAAAGGTTCTTTGGTATGCACCAAACCATAATCATACAGTACTTTGTGCCAAAACCTTGCATATAGAAGATGCAAGACAGCGTGCTCTGAACCGCCTACATAAAGATCTACTGGCATCCAATAATTTTCTGCTTCTTGAGACCAAGCTTGCTTAGAATTACTAGGATCAACAAAACGTAAATAATACCAACAACTCCCAGCCCATTGCGGCATAGTGTTAGTCTCTCTTTTAAATTCTTTGCCATCTTTGCTGACATCTACCCAAGATTTTATTTTTGCTAAGCTGCTTTCTCCATTAGCTAGGGGAAGAAAAGAATCTGTTTGAGGCAAAGATAAAGGCAATTCGTGTTCAGCTAAAGGGTAAGAATTGTAGTTGGCATCCAATAAGATTGGAATAGGCTCTCCCCAGTAGCGTTGACGAGAAAAAAGCCAATCTCTGAGCTTATAATTTATTTGCTCAACCCCAAGGTTATTTTTGACTAAATAAGCTCTTACTTTTCGAATTGCGTTATCACTACTCATACCATTCACAAAACCGCTATTTATAAGCTGACCTTTTTTGTTATATGCTGCTCTTGTAATATTGCCACCTGCAATTACTTCTTTGATATTCAAATTAAATTTTTTTGCAAACTCATAATCTCTTTGATCATGCGCTGGTACTGCCATAATTGCTCCTGTGCCATAACCCATAAGTACATAATCTGCAATCCAAATAGGAATAACAGAATTATTGATCGGGTTAATAGCAAAACTACCAGTAAAAACACCTGTTTTTTCTTTTTGCTGCGCCATTCTTGTTCTTTCGCTTCTACTAGCGCTCTGCTTTTGATAGGCAGTAACTTGTGCTTGATATTTGAAAGAAATAATTTTTTTTAAAAGTGGGTGCTCTGGAGATAGCACACAATAAGTAACTCCAAAAAGTGTGTCTGCCCTAGTTGTGAAAACATCAAAAAATAATTCACTATCTTGAACACCAAATTTAACATTGACTCCACAAGATTTACCAATCCAATTTTTTTGCATCTCTATAATTGCTGGTGGCCAGTCTAACTCTGCTAAACCTTCTAGTAATGCGTCAGCATATTTTGTAATTCTTAATTTCCATTGCCTTAAGTTCTTTTGGTAAACCGGATGACTGCCCTCCACAGAAAGTCCATTTTCAACTTCCTCATGAGAGAGTACTGCTTTTAAGTTTGGACACCAATTAACCGGAGCTTCCTCTTGATAAGCTAACCCCTTTTTATAAAGTTTTAAAAAAATCCACTGGGTCCACTTGTAATAATTAGGATCTGTAGTGTTTAACTCTCGATCCCAATCATAAGAAAATCCCAAAGATTGAATTTGTTTCCTAAAGTAATCAATATTTTTTTTAGTGATTTTAGCAGGATGAATTCCTGTTTTGATTGCATATTGTTCTGCTGGTAGTCCAAAGGCATCCCATCCCATAGTATGCAAAACATTCCAACCTCTCATTCTTTTGTAGCGACAAAAAATATCCGTAGCTGTATAGCCTTCTGGATGCCCCACATGCAATCCACTGCCAGAAGGGTAGGGAAACATATCTAAGCAGTAAAATTTTTTCTTTTTTTTATCGATTTTAGCTTGAAACGTTTTATTTTTTTTCCAATATTCTTGCCATTTAGGTTCAATTCTTTTTGGATTATAAGGCATATTGCTAATTATTGACGGACAAAATGATATGTATTTTCTAGAGTTTTTTCGTATATACGATAGTAATAATTATTTTTTATTGCAGCATAAGTGGTTTCTTGATTTTCTTTTTTTCGTGCAACCCCCCAAATAAACGACCTTTCTTTTCTACGTAAAGTGATAGTACCAAAATCTAAAAAAATTCTTTGCTGTTTTTGATACATAAAAAGCGGTAAAAAACTAGTTTGCGCACTAGAAGAACGAATAAAAATTTTTTGTTTGATTATTTTAGAGCTATATGTAATACCTCTCTTCGGATACCAATAGGATTCATCAAAAAAATTGTTTTGTAATTTTTGTTGGATCTTGTAGTTTATAAACTCTTTTTGATCTTGCATAAGAGTTGGTTTATAAAAATTAATAAGAGATAAATATGCAAAATTATCACTATCAATAAAGGCTGTGTTTTTCTCTTGGAAAGGCAAATATTTAAAACCAATACTATCTATAGTATAAAGCATATAGCTATGTGTAGCAGGTGTATAAAGCAAATCCTCTAAAAAAAACTCTCCATTGACATTGATAGTCGCTTCTAGTGTTTTCCTAGAAAAAGGAGAGTTAAAACGAACTATAGGATAAATTTTATCACCAGCAAACAACTCATTTAAATGCTTTCCTTTGGAATAGTCAATTTTTCCAGAAAGCAATAAGAAACGCCATTTTTTGAGCTCTTGCTGAAAAAATAAACTCTTAGTATTTAATTGAGTAGCTTTTTCTAAAATTTTATAAGCAGAAAAAAAATTTTTGTTGGTCAGTTGTTTTTGGTAAGTTACTTTTAGAACTTCTACAACTTTTAAGGCATTTCTCTTATAAGCGACTTGGTATTTTTGATTAGATAAATCTTGAAAATAAGCACGAGAGTATTCTGTACTTGCCTCCTCGAATTTACCATCTTTTTCTAAAATTGTGCCTAAGTGATAATTATAATTGCAACTAACTAGCAAGCACCCAAAAAAAACAAAAAATAATCTCATATTTAATAGGTAAATAAGTGACGAGAGTTAGCTAAACAGCATTACCATAGCAAAATACTACAAGCAAATATCTCAAATAAAAGAATATTGCTTTTTTCCAAATTAGTATTCTTACTCTAGCCTAGAGCAACCCGTAATATCAAAGTTTTTTCAGCCAAGAGGTAAAGCCAAGATTGGTTTTATAAATAATCTTTTTGCGGATTAATTCCTTGCAAATTTTCATCTAGAGACTCGTTATTGTGTTGTGAATTCAGAATTTCTGGTTCTGCATCTTCATGATTTACAGTTTTTAACCGCTCTAAATAGTGTGTGAGCCTATCTCCCGTATCACCTCGCTCACTAGAAGAATTGTTTATTTGTTCTGCTAACTCCTTATTCTTGTCCACTAGATATTGATTATCTTTTTTTAGTTTATTGACCTTTTGTATTAGTTTATCTATCTCAAGACCTAAACTACTAACAGTGTTATTAATACTCATTGCTTCGGTATGTTATATTGTTTTAAAAAAGTTGAATTATAAGAAATCTTGCTTTGGCTTAGAATATTACTTACAAATCTATTGATCAATACATTTGCTTTATCTAATTCGAAATTTTCTTTAGAAAATGATTGAAAATCAGTACTACTATCTTGAGTGAAGCCATCTAATACTAGAGAGTAGAGTTTATTATCGTCTATAAAAAAACGCAACTGCTCTGGTTGTAATCTAAAAGCATTATTTTTTAACTTTAACGACAAAGCACTAGTTTCTGGGACAGCATAAACAAAATCTACATTCTCAACATTTGCTATTTTCCATTCTTTGATTAGTTTGTCAAAATCATCTTTTATTTTGTATTGTTTATTTAACTCACTAACTTGATTTTGAAGATATTTTGCATTTTCTATATGCTCTAAATCTTTTGTAACTTGTTTCTTAACATACTCAAATGGTAATTTTGCTCCTAAATTTATAGCTAACAGTTGATAAACAATAACTCCGTCTGCAGATTCATCAGATAAGTCATCAAAACTTAAATAGGGTGCTACATCAAAAATATTAACATTTTGCTCTGCAAATTTTTGTAAAGCATCGTATATTTTTTTTAATGCAATATTTTGGTATTTAGATTCTGAGGTTACCAAAGTATTCATTTTGTAAGTAATATCATGGTCTGCCGCTACTTGTTCTTGTGGTAAATTAGGCGAAGAATAACTTTTGGTTTCTGTTAATTTTTGCAATAATATAGACACAAAACTATTAAATTGCTTTTGTTCAAGCAACAATCTGACCTCTTCTCGCGCTTGAGATAAATTAAAAACTTCTTCTTTGGTATCTTCTAGGTAAACTATATGATAACCAATAGCTGTAATAAAAGGCTCACTAACCTCTCCTATTGATAACTGCTTTACAACATCTTCAAACTCTTGAGCAAAACTGTCATACACTATCCAACCTAAATCTCCACCTTGGCTAGCACTGATAGGATCTTGAGAATACTGCTTAGCAAGCTCTGCAAACTTATTTTTATCTGATACGAGTGTTTGATAAACATCGTATGCCTGCTCCTTAACCGCACTAAGTTCATTAGATGAACTAACTCCGTCTAACGAAAACAAAATATGACTGCTTTTAAAACTTGCCTTTTGAACGAATTCTGCTTTGTTTTTTTCTAAATAATTTGTGACACTTTCTTCGCTAATATTGATAGCGACTTTATTTTTAGCTATGTAAAATAAATTAGCAGAATAGCTAGATGGTTCACGATAATTTTGCTGTGCGTTGTCGTAAAACTCTTTGATTTTAGCATCAGATACCTGTAGAGTTTTTGCCAAAAATCTTTTTGGTACTTGAAAGTAACGAGTGAGAGCTTTTTTATTATATCTGGTTTGAAAAAAATTTGCTAAATCGTCAGAGATTTTAGTTATAGGAAAAAAGAGCTGCAAATATTTATTGTGTAGGATATTTACTTTTAGATTATTTTCGTAATCAGCAGCAGAAGATCCTTGTTGAGCAAGAAAACTTTGATAAGCAGAGAGGTTAAACTCTCCTTGCTCAGAAATAAAACTTGGAGTATTGGCGATTAACTGTCTAATTTCTGTATCTGATACAAAAAGACCTGCTTTTTTTGCATCTTGCTGAACAACACTAGTTGCCACAACTCGATTTAAAGCTTGTCTTTTAAGCGCTAAATCTTGTTGTTGTGACTCTATATTCCTATCACGAGCAAGCGAATTATATGTATTCAAAAATTCTGACAATTTGATTTTTGTAGCTCCAACAGTCGCTACATTATTTGGGTTGCTAAAAAATTGAAAAACACCAAACCCAAACACGCCCATAAAAAAAGAAGCAAAAATTGCAAAAAACACTTTAGATGTTTTTTTTCTAAAAATATCCACTTAATTACTTTAATAAACCTCTATATTCCAACGACCACTTCTTTTTAAGAAGGTTTTTAATTCTCTCCAATCATATCCTTCCTTCTTTGCTTTTTGCAAAAATACTTGATTTAAGCCTTCTTCCATGTCCCTTAAACCACAAATATAAAGGGCAAAATGATTTTTTATGATTAATTCCCAAATCTCATCTAAATACTCTAGCACCTTGTGTTGTATATACATTTTGTGACCATCTGCGGTTTTATCTACCCTAGAAAGAGCAAGATGGTATTGCAAAAAAGAATATTTTGTAAAATCATCATTTTCTTCGTTAAAGTATACCGCTTCTTTTTGTGTTTTGCAACCCATAAAAAGCAGACATTTTGCTCTCCACGGATTAGTTAAACTTTGAATATATTGCAAAAAACCTCTATAGGGAGCAATGCCTGTGCCTGTAGCAAACATTAAAAGATTAGTAGCAGTGTCTTCTGGTAATAAAAAAGTCCTTCCTATAGGTCCTGTGATGAGGATATGGTCTCCTTTTTTGGCGTCGCAAAGATAATTAGAGCAAAGACCTTTCAAAACTGCACCATCTTTTATAGAAAGCTCTCTTTTTACACAAAGAGCAAGTATATAGCCTTTGCCATCTTCTCCATGTCTACTAGATGCAACACTGTAAAGTTTTACTCTGTGAGCTCTACCATTAGTATCTACACCATCTGGAATAACACCAATAGATTGTCCTTCATAAAACTTCATTCCAATACCTGACATATCCAAGAGTATATGCCTAACATCGTCAAGACTAGATTGCGCTGTAATTTTTATGTTTGCTAAAACTTTAACACTAGCTGTACGAGACGGCTTGTAAACATTCCCTTTTTCTAAGAAAATTTTTTGTATTTTTTCCATTGCTGTACCAACTTTATTGATAAGATTTATAATTTTTATTTCTTCTTTTTTGATAACGCAAAACAGCTCTATTATGCTCTTTAAGAGTAACAGAAAAATGCGATCTACCATTACCTTTACCCACAAAATAAAGAAAATCTGTTTGAGCAGGAAAATAAGCAGCCTCAATGGCATCTATTCCAGGGTTGGAGATAGGCGTGGGAGGTAGAGCTCTAATTCTATAGGTATTATAAGGAGTAAGCTCATTCAAATGTTTTTTTGTTAAGTTGCCATTAAAATTTTTAATTCCATAAATAACAGTTGGGTCAGTTTGTAATCTAATATTTTTTTCTAAGCGGTTAAAAAACACAGACGCTACTATTTTTTTTTCTGCTTTCACAGAAGTCTCCTTTTCTATAATAGAGGCTAAAATTAGCAATTCATAAGGAGAATAATCTTGATTTTTTGCTAAGCTTGCTATCTTTTTATGAAAATTAGCAATAATTTTTTTTAAAACCTGCTCTTCTGTAGCAAATTTAGAAAAATGATAGGTATCAGGGAATAAAAAACCTTCCAAATTTTTAGCTTCTAAAGACAATTTATTACTTGCAATAAATTTTAAATCGTTAAAAAAAACTTTATAATTTCCACTATTTTTTAAATTCGATGCTCGTAAAATTTTAAATATCTGTTTAGCTGATAAACCTTCAATAATTTTAACTACAACATCTTTTTGACGCCCGGTTTGTAAAATATTTAAAAGCTCTAGCAAAGAAAATTTTTTATTTATTTCATAATCACCGCCATTTATACTGCCAGCATAATCAAAAACTACAGTAAAAATAACAAACAAATAAGGAAAAGGTAAAACTTCTGCTTTTTCTAAGATCAAGGATGTTTGCTTGGCACTAGCACCAAGCGGAATAGTAAAACTCTTGGTTTCTTTGCTGCCAAAAAAAGGATATAAAACAAATGTGATACACACCAAAGTAAATAAACAAATTACAGCAACTACTCCAAGTAATAATTTTTTACCTTGGAAAAATTTTAACAAATTTATTCGTTTTTTCAAAACAAGATAATTTAATGATTGTCTACAAATTAAGAAAAAGCCACATAACCACTTACAAGATAAATTATTTTTACAAAAAATAAAAATTAAGTAAACAAATTTTAATTGGCAAAATAACTGTAAGTCAATAATCTAATCAGCAAAACTCAAAACAAAACAACTATCATATTTGTCTTAATATGTTTGTCAGACAAAAAAATTTGCAACTCAAAAAAAATATTTTATTATTTGTACATGTCTACAAAATTGGATTAACAATAATTACTAACAAACTTGATAGCAAAAATAAAATAAAAGCGATTTTTTAACTCATACAAACAAATTTAGAGTCTGCAGAATAACATGAGATACAACAACTACAGCTTACTAAAAAACAGCATTATCCATTTAGAAAAACTAATAGCTATCAAAACTGTTAGTAATCTATCTAATTTAGCAAAAATCGGCTATATAGAATCTATCTTAAAGCCGTTAGGTTATTGTTGTGTTAGAGACTACAATCAAACAAAAGATAAAGCTAATTTGTGGGCTAGTTTTGGCAAAAAAGATAAAGCAGGTATTGTGCTCTCAGGGCATACAGATGTTGTACCTATAGAGGATCAAAAATGGAGCAAACCAGCTTTTACTCTAAGTCAAAAACAAGGTAAATTATACGGCAGAGGAACTTGCGATATGCAAAGTTTTTTGGCGTTAATCTTAACATTTGCACCTTTTTATAGGGAACTAAAAATACCAGTGCATCTGTGTTTTTCCTACGACGAAGAAGTAGGTTGTCTAGGTATACGTAATTTACTAAAAAAACTACCAAAAATTTGTCCTACAACACCTAAAATGTGTTTTATCGGAGAGCCTACAGAATTTTTTCCTATTATAGCGCACAAAGGAAAAACTACTTGCTCTTTAGTAATTCAAGGATTATCATGTCACTCTGCCTATCTCACACAAGGAGTTAACGCTATTTTTTACGCTATAGAGTTTCTTAATTTTTTTACAAAGCTCAGTAAAGAAAACAAACGCTACCAAGACTCTCAGTTTATAGTGCCATATAGCACTTTTCATGTAGGAATAATAAAAGGAGGAACTAGTTTAAATATTGTCCCTCAAACCTGTCAAATAAAATTTGAAATACGTGCTATTGACGAGAAAAAAAACGAGCAAAACATTGCACAAATTATTGATTTTGTAGCTACAATGAATAGAAAACTACAAATTAAACACTTATCGTGTGGAGCAAAACTAGCAATAGATAACTATGCTAGCTTTGCTATCAGCGAAAACACAGAAATTTTTGAGCTCGCTTGCAAGTTTAGCGAGAAAACAACGAGTAAAAAAGCAGATTACGCTACAGAAGCAAGCGCCTTCCAAAAAGCAGGAATTCCTAGTATTGTCATAGGAGGAGGAAATGTATCACAAGCCCACAAACCAGACGAATATATTGAACTAGACCAATTAGAAAAAGGTATACAATTTTTCAATAAAATGTGTCAGCATTTTCAATAGTTATGAGCGACTAATTTTTTATGCTCACTAGTTCTCAAACATCAACATAACAGTAGTGCAAGAGTAAATTTTTTGATATTTTACTTCTACATTGTTGATGAGCCTCTTCAATAGCATAAATGTGTGTCAATTTTTGTTAAAAATACTTGTTTGTTGTAGAGATTGGAGATTTTTACTAATTTTTATTCTTTGCTCTAGTTTTTTTTGGGTATTTTATCAATCTGCTAATTGGTTTACCTACCAGCTAATTATTTTTTTACTATGTTGTTTGTGTGGTATAATTTTTTGTCCCCAAAGATTGTTTTTTATAGGGTTATTGATTGCTTGTTTGGTCCTTAATTATGCTTTTCTTTTTCCAAAAATTACACTTACAAAATTACAGCTATGTAAACAAACTCCAGAATTTTTAGAGGCAAATATCAACAAAAAAACTCAAAAATATTTATTGCTTTCACAAATAAAGATTTTTTGTAAAGAACAAAAATATACCATTGCATCAGCTATCTTAACTACCAAAAAACAATATATTCCTGTTTATGCTGGAGAAAAAATTCGCATTATCTACCCTAAAATAACCTATAAAGAAAATAATTGGCTACTCGAAAGTACACCACAAACAAAATTCTTTTCTACAAAACATAAAATCCTAAGGGAGAAAAGAAGCTCGCTATGGCAAGATTGGAAAAACAAAAGTAACTATTACTTAGCAGGAAAAGCAAAAGAAATTTATCAAGGCATCGCACTATCAGATAGAAGTAGTTTATCTAGAGATTTGCGTCATAAAATTTCTGCATTAGGTATTTTTCACTTATTTGCAATCTCTGGACTACATATTGGAATGATTTTTTTGTGGGTGCATTTTTTACTCAGTAAATTGCTTAACATACTATTGCTACTCATAAAAAAACAAAAATCTAGCCTCTTAGAATCAGATTTACTTTCTGTGTTAGTAGTTTGGTTTTACCTAGATTTTATAGTTTTCCCTATTACTGCTGTGAGAGCTTGGGTAATGCTAGCTATTTGGATAGCTATACGTCACTTATTTAACTGGATACCTGCTATTTATGTTTTATGTATTACAGCCTTGTTGATGATTCTACTGCAGCCTGCTATTGTTTTCTCTTTGAGTTTTCAATTTTCTTTTTTAGCAGTATTCGCAATTTTAGTTTTTGGTAAATGGACAAATTTTTCGCCTGCATCTTTGCTTCTTTTATACAAAAAATTTTTCCAAACAGCCATGCTCACATTATTCATTAACTTTTTTACTGCCCCTTTAACTCTAATCTATTTTCATAAATTAAATCTACTGAGTTTTGTAAACAACCCTTTTCATATTTTTTTTATGGGTTTTATATATTTACCTACCGTATTAGCAGGATTTTTCTTTATTCCATTAGGATTAGCACAGTATTACTTTTTATTAGTACAAAAAATTAGTGACATATGGTACTGGACAATGGAAAAAAACTTTGACTTAAGCAATTTTGCTGTTATTTCTTGGCAGAAAAACTCTGTGTTCAATGACTGGTTATTGTTTTATATATTATTTTTATGTATAGTTTCTATAGCAACTTTCCAATATAAAAAAAATGGATAAAAAATTTTTAGTAAGTTTATCAGAGCTAACAAACAGATCTGAAACGGAGTTACTAACTTATTATTCTCCCGATGGAAAATTAAATTTAGCAGAATTACAAAAAAAAAATAGTGCAATTACCGAAACTAAATATCTCAAACTTTTATCAAAATACCTAGGATTAGAATATAAACAAGACTTAAAACAAAAAAATTCACAAATTATACAAAAATTCACCAAACTAATACCTTATCATAAGGCTTTAGATTTTTTGCTTTTGCCCTATAGAAAAGAAAAAGAAAAATTATATATTGCAGTCACAGAGCCTATCAACGAAGATCTCTATCAGTGGATAGCAGAGCACTTTGATGCAGAGCCAGTTTTAGCTCTTACGCCTGCTAGAGTTATTCAAGAAACTCTAAGCACCATCTACGACAGAACAGGCACAACAGAAGAAGCCTTAGAAACATTAGATAAAAATAAAGAATTTACCGAACTTAGTGAGATGAACCTAGAAGAAATTACAGAATTATTAGATAGTAGAAACGAAGAGCCAGTGATTCGTTTAGTCAATTCTCTAATTTTTCAGGCAGTTAAAAGAAGCTCTTCTGACATACACATAGATCCAGAACGAAGCAACAGCGTAGTCAGATTTCGTATACATGGCAGTTTGCAAGAGATTACAAAATTTCCAAAATACGGACACAACCCCACAGTAAATCGCCTAAAAGTAATGTCTAATTTAGATATTTCTACTAAAAGTAAATCGCAAGACGGGAGGATCACAATTCATCTAGGAGGAGAAAAAATAGATATTCGTATTTCTATTTTACCTACCATGCACGGAGAGAGGGTGGTGCTGCGTATTTTAGATAACAAGATAGATACTCTAACCCTAGAAAACCTTGGACTAGATCAAGCAATGCAAAAAAATATTACACAACTTATTCAGCAACCACATGGAATTGTATTGATAACTGGACCTACAGGCAGCGGTAAAACAACTACGCTTTATGCTTGTTTAGAAAAATTAGATAGCAATGAAAAAAATATTATTACCATTGAGGACCCTGTAGAATACCAATTAGAAGGATTAGGTCAAGTACAGGTCAACGAAAAAATAGGTTTAACCTTTGCTAATGGTTTGCGCTCTGTTTTAAGACAAGACCCTGATGTTATTATGATAGGAGAAATAAGAGACGAAGAAACAGCAGAAATAGCTGTCCAAGCCTCGCTAACAGGACATTTAGTTTTTAGCACACTACATACTAACGACGCCGCTTCTACCATTACTCGCCTCATAGATATGGGCATAGAGCCTTTTCTTATAGCTAGCACCTTTACAGCAGCTATCGCTAAAAGACTAATTCGCACTATTTGTAATGACTGTAAACAAAGCTATAAAATTAGCAAAGAAGAACTACTGCAAGAAAGTTTTCCAAAGGATTTACTTAAAAACTTCAAAGGTCAACTATATAAGGGTAATGGTTGTCAAAATTGCTTTCATTCGGGATATGCTGGTAGAGATGGAATTTATGAAATACTCAACAATAGCTCTGAGATTCGTCAAGCTATATCGCAAAACTTCTACGCAGAAAAAGTTAAACAAATAGCTATTAGAGAAGGAATGAAAACACTAATCTACCACTGTGCTGAAAAAGTTTTATCTGGCAAAACTACACTTAGTGAATGGATCAGATTAACTTTAGTCGAAGAAAAACAATCTTAAAATTATTAAACGTATCACATGCTAATTGGTAAAAACATAAAGATCAATTTTAGATTAAAAAATGATAAAAAAATTGACGAAGATAAGCTAAGTTGTAACAAAAAATACCAATATATGAAAATTAGAAAATTACTACTATTTTTTATCTTTTCATTAACGCTCATAACATCGTTATTTGGATCTGATAAAAAAAATTTAATGCTAGCTAAAGTCTACCATGCTGATATAGATGTTAGAGAATATTTAGTTAGCGAAAAACTAGATGGCGTACGGGCTCGCTGGGATGGCAAAAATCTAAGATCTCGTAACTCAAAAATATTCGCTGCACCTTTTTGGTTTACAGCCAATTTTCCTCAAGAAACACTAGATGGAGAACTATGGTCTAAAAGGGGTGATTTTGCTCAAATATCGTCTATAGTCAATAAGAAAGACGCGCATGAAGCGTGGAAATCACTCAAACTATGGGTTTTTGACTTACCACTAGAAAAAAGTAATTTTGAAACTAGAGCGCAAAAAATACGAACTATTGTACATCAAGCTAATTCTTCATATCTAGCAGTAGTTGAACAATCATCAGTAAAAAATAATGTAGTATTAATGCATCAATTTGAAAAAATTATTGCTAAAGGCGGTGAAGGTTTAATGTTACATAAAAAAAGTGCTTTTTATAAACACGGTCGTAGCAATGATCTATTAAAACTCAAACAATATCTAGATGCAGAAGCCAAAGTCTTAGGATATAAAAAAGGTAAAGGCAGGTTAAAAAATATGGTAGGCTCTCTAAAAGTAGAAAACGATGATGGAGTAATTTTTTTTATCGGTAGTGGGCTTACAGATACGCAAAGAAAAAACCCTCCGCCTATTGGTAGCAAAATTACCTTTCGTTATCAATCATTTACAAAAAATGGAATTCCTAGATTTCCTGTATTTTTAAGAATTAGACCAAAAGAGTAAAATCTTAATTTTTCTTTGACTTTCTTGCTGGTTTATGTTTACATATACAGAACATCTTCTTAGAACTGTGTTATTGAAGACAGTCGGTATCTAACAAGTGACAATGTTAGGTTTAATATCCTACCTAATGATAGCGCAAAAGTCCTTCGCTTGTAGTTTACAAGTACTTTTTCTTTTGCTTTTTATTGTCTTTTTTAATTTGTTTTGGAAGATCATAACATAAAATAAAGAGGTATTTTGATAACTCGTAAAAATAAAGAAAAATTATTAGCTGAGTACAGCAAAATTTTTTCAAACCTTTCTGCTGGAATACTTTTAGATTACAAAGGTACTAATGTTGCTGAAATCACAGAGTTTAGAAAAAAACTTGCAATAGAAAAATCTTCACTCAAGGTTCTTAAAAATAGGATTGCAAAAAAAGCACTTACTTCTAGCCTATTTGCAGAAGCTAGGCAAGATTTATCTGATCCTAGAGCTCTGGTTTATACTAGTGCAGATATGGTGTCCTTAGCAAAACTTATTTGCGAACAACTCAAAGATATGGAGCAATGTCAAATAGTAAGTGGCTTTTTTTTAGAAAATAAAAAAACAACTTTCCTCAGCGAAGATGAAGTGGTAGCTATGAGCAAATTGGATACCAAAGAAGAGTTACTCAGCAAGTTACTCTACTTAATGAATGCTCCGCTAACCAATTTTATTAGAACTGTTAATGAGGTACCTGCTAGCTTTGTAAGACTGTTAGCAAAAATCTCTAAAAATAAATAACATTTAAACTTTTGAAATTTTAAGCTTAACCGCTAATTACTATTTATTTTATTTATCAAGGACATTGTAGTCAGTAAAATACAATCTTCATAAATGATAATAAGTAGTTAATTCGAATGTTTACTATACAATATAAATAAAATGGCTATAACAAAAGATCAACTAATTGAACATATCTCCAGCATGTCTGTTTTGGAATTATCAAAATTAGTCAAAGAATTAGAAGAAAAATTTGGAGTTAATGCTGCTGCGGTAGCTGTTGCTCCTGAGGCTAGCAGTGCTCCTGCTGAAGAATCCGAAGAAAAAACTGAATTTGATATAATTTTAAAAACTTTTGGTTCAAATAAAATTGCTGTTATCAAAGAAATTAGAGCTTTAAATCCTACTTTGGGATTAAAAGAAGCTAAAGACTTAGTAGAATCTGCTAGCGATAACACAAAAATTAAAGAAGGAGTAAACAAAGAAGAGGCAGAAGAAATTGTTAAAAAACTAAAAGCTACTGGAGCAGAAGCTGTCATAGCTTAGTTTATTTTTCAAAAATTCTCGCCGGGGTGGTGAAATTGGTAGACACGCTAGACTCAAAATCTAGTGGGCGCAAGCTCGTGTCGGTTCAAATCCGACCCTCGGTATTTTTTCGTATAGAATGATAGCTACAAAAATTCTAGATTGCATGGCAAGCTCTTCTTGGATTCGTAAAATGTTTGAGTCTGGTAAAGAGCTAAAACAAAAATTAGGTGAAGAATATGTTTTTGATTTTTCTTTAGGCAACCCCTGTTTAGAGCCACCATCAAAGCTAATTAAAGCTTGGATACAACATCTACAAAGCTCCCAAAAAGACAAACACTGCTATACCCACAACGCAGGAATCTTAAAAACTAGACAATTTTTAGCAAGACAACTAACAAAGCAACACTTATTAGAATTTGACGAAAACTCTGTTCTTTTATGCTGCGGTGCCGGTGGTGGTTTGAATGTTGTTTTTCACTCTCTGCTAAATGAAACACAAGAGATCTTAGTATCTAGTCCTTGTTTTCCAGAATACCATTTTTACGCTAAAAATAACCTTGGAGTGCTGAAACTAGTTGCTAGCAAGCAAAACTTCCAATTGGATTTAGAGGCTATAGATAAAAGTATCACAAAACAAACAAAAATTTTTTTACTAAACACCCCTAATAACCCTACTGGAGTAGTTTATACTCCGGAGTCCATTGAAAAATTAAGCAAAATTTTAAAAAAGCACTCATTAAAAAATAAACAACCTATTTACCTTGTTTCTGATGAGCCTTACTCCAAAATCATTTACGACAACAAAAAACACATTGCCATTTTTAAACATTACAAAGATACTATCTTAATTACCTCCTATTCAAAAAATTTATCTTTAGCGGGAGAAAGAATTGGTTATGTAGCTATTCATCCACAAATAACACAAAAAAATCTCTTGATGGATGCTCTAATCTTTTCTAACCGTACATTAGGTTTTGTCAACGCACCTGCTTGCCTACAAGCTATTTTACCAGAAATAGATCATCTTTTAGTAGATTGTAAATACTATTGTAATTTAAGAGATTTCTTATACAAAGAGTTAACTAATATTGGTTATCAAATAGTAAAACCTCAAGGCGCTTTTTATATGTTTCCCAAAGCTTTAGAAAAAGACGATCTTGCTTTTGTTCAAAACGCCTTAAAATTTGGTATTTTATTAGTTCCTGGCTCAGGTTTTGGTAAAACAGGTCATTTTCGCTTGTCTTATGCTGTAGAACGCAAACTTGCTAAAAACGCCATTGGAGCTTTCAGAAAGCTTTTTTGCTACTATCAAAATCGTTAATTCTTACAAAAAACTACCACTAATTTTTATGGAGTCAACTGCATAGTTACCCATTCTTCAGCTAAAGAAGGATGCAGTCCTACAGTTTTATCTAGATCTTCTTTTGTGCAACCAGCCCTCAGGGCGACAGCAAAAATTTGAATTACCTCCCCAGCACTGGGTCCTACCATATGAACTCCAATAATTTTTTGAGTTTTTTTTACTACAATTAACTTTAAAAGCGCTTTCTCCTTGTAATTAGCAATACTATACTTTAAGGGAGTAACTAATGTTTTATACACTTCTATTTCAAACTTGTCTTTAGCTTCTGCTTCTGTATAACCCACAGATGCTAGGTTTGGTTGACTAAAGATAGCAGTAGGTATATATTCGTAATCCAGTGGTATTTTTTTGTTATTAAATAAATAATTAGCAACAACTATCGCTTGCTTAATAGCTACAGGTGTGAGATTGATATGGTCAATCACATCTCCTACAGCATAAATATCCTTATTAGAAGTTTGAAAAAATTCATTGACTTCTATGCCTCCGTTTTGTGCTAATTTAATCCCTAGTTTATCTAAATTCATTCCTATTAAATTGGGTTGTCTGCCAGTAGCATAAAAAACAAGATCTACGGATTTTTTTTCTCCACTACTGAGATAAATAATTTTATGCTCTCCATTTGTTTCAATTCTTTTAATAGTTTGCTCTAAACAAAAATTAACCCCTTTTTGTTTTACTTCAAAAATTAAGTGCTTCACAACATCTTGATCAAAATTTTTTAATAAAGTTTGATTACGGTGTATTAAAAAAGTTTTTACACCCAAAGAGCAAAAAATACCTGCGAATTCTATAGCAATATATCCCGCGCCTACAATTGCTATAGATTTTGGTAATTGCTCTAAATAAAACAGATCATCTGACACAACAGCATGCTCAATACCATCAATTTGATGCAAAGAAGGATAACTGCCTGTAGCAAGAAGTAGTTTTTTGCTATAGTAAATTCTACCATTAACTTGTACTTTATTTTTTGCTAAAATTTCTGCTTTACCACGAATAATATCTACCTTAAACTTAGTCAGCGTTTCCTCATAAATTTGATTGAGTTTTTGAATTTCTTGATTTTTATTTTTAATAAGTGTTTGCCAGTTAAAATCTGCATTGATACTCCAGCCATAACCTGCGGCTATTTTTTTTAGATTGGCAAACTCCGAAGCATACATAAATAATTTTTTAGGCACACATCCTAAGTTCACACAAGTACCGCCTAGTTTATCCTTTTCTATTATCCCAACCTTTGCTCCAAAAGAAGCAGCCAAACGAGATGCTCTAATTCCTCCAGAGCCTCCTCCTATAACTAAAAAATCGTACATCATACTTACTACTATATAAATTTATTGCATACTTGAATTTATAATCGCCAAAAGATCATCTTTCTTGAGACTAGCGCCGCCAATCAATAATCCGTTTACATTATTTATTGCTAATAAATCTTGGGCGTTGCTAGGCTTGACACTACCTCCATAGAGAATTGGAATATTTTGTACTACTTGAGCAGATAACTTTTTATTTAATAACTCAAATATAAACTGATGCACCTGAGCTATTTGCTCTACATCTGCTACTTTACCAGTGCCTATTGCCCACACAGGCTCATAGGCTATTAGAAAATCCTTACTCTCAGTAGTAAGTATAGGCATGAGTTGTTGCGTTAATACCTCCTCTAGCTTACCAGATGCTCTTTGCTCTAAAGTTTCTCCAACACAAAAAATAGATTTAATCTGATATTTTTGTATGAGAAAAAATTTTTTAACTATCTCTGTGGTAGATTCTTTAAAAATATTTCTGCGCTCAGAATGCCCTAAAATACAATAATTACAAACTTCTTGTAATAAAATAGGAGACACTTCTCCTGTATAAGCTCCACTAATCTCACTAGCACAATTCTGAGATGCAATTTTAATATCCGTATTTTTTGCAATTTTTGCTAAAGCAAAAAGCATTGGGAATTGTGGTGCTATTACTAATTCTATCTTTAAATGAGGTTTATAATCAGCAATAATTCCTTGCAATAATTCTGTGCTCTCTTGATAGGAAAGATGCATTTTCCAATTACCAACAATATAGATTTTTTGCATAATTTATAATTTTAAAAATCAATAGCCTAGAATTTAATTTGTTGTATTAAAATAAATTAAAATTAACAGAAAATATCTAGTTAACTAACAATCTATTTTCTATTAAAAATTTTATTTTTCTCAGTACTATATTGTAATATACTATCAGTGCTAATACTCAAGTTAAATACCAAATAAATTGTTAACTAAACAATCAATCTACAAAAACCTTAAGCAAAATCACCATATTCTGTAATATGTTTTTGTAAACGTTGATTATCACCGTAGAGAAAATGACGAGACATATCTTCGCGATATTTACTTGCTTTGGGCGTTCTACCCATAACTTCTGCGACCTCACGAATATGTATAGGGGCTGCACCACAACAAACACCTAAATAACGCACTTGGAGCTTCCATGCTTCTTCAGCAAAAGCACGAATCTCATAGCGATTACAAAATAATGGATCTAGCGCAGTTGGAAAAGATCTGCCATGCGGAGCAGGGCAAGTGCAACCATTATTATCTGGTAGATTAAAGAAAGTTGGATGTTCTTTAGTTGTACGCCAAGTAATTGGTAAAGCCGCAACATGACATTTCACTTTAGCGCGAATCTGTTTTATAAAAGGCATCATTGTCTCTGGTCCACGAAAACAATTCATACCTACCACAATGGCACCACGTTGTTCTAATTCAACGCAAGTATCTACCACTGACCAACCATCTTTCATTTTATCTTCGCTCATAAGTGCAAGAGTCACAACAGCCGGTAGTCCGCTTTTTTTAATAGAATCTAAAGCAGCAAACGCCTCGCTAGCATAATAAAAAGTTTCTCCTATGATAAAATCAGCACCAGCATCAGTAGCCCAGCCAACCATTTCATCAAACATAGCAATACATTGTGCTTGTGCTTTTTGATCAGTGGGATGCCAAATATTAGTATTAGAAATATTACCAGCAAATAAATTCGGTTCATCTCCACTAGGTACATCATTTGCTACATCTTTGGCAATTGCTAGTGCTGCTTGATTGAGTTTTTGTAGTAAATGCTCTTTGCCTAACACGCACATTTTTTCACGGTGCCCGTTATAAGTAAATGCTTCTACTACATCAGAACCAGCATGTTGAAAATCTTTATGTAGGCTACGTAAAACAGATGGATTATCTAATGCAACTTCTGGTACAAATGCACCAGATGCTAAATATCCTCGTCTTTCAATCTCGAACAAAAATCCTTCAGCGCACAAAACTCCGTCTTGATCTAAGCGAGTTTGTAAATCTCTTTTAATTTGTGACATTATATTTAATCTCCTTAATTTATTATCTAGACTTAAAATTCAATAAGCATAAGCACTATAATATAGTATATTCATATTGTTTGCTACATTAATTTACAATTTATTACAAGTTTGAATACTTTATAAATCCTTCAACACTTCAATAGCTGGTAAAATTTTACCTGAAACAAATTCTATTGCAGCACCACCTCCGGTAGAGAGGTGACGAATTTTATTAACTAAATTTAATTTATTGATTGCTAAAATAGAATCTCCTCCTCCAATAAATTGAACAGCATCACTAGACGCAACCGCCCTAGCTACAGAAAAAGTGCCATTAGCACAAGCAGCAACTTCAAACACTCCCAGCGGTCCATTCCAAAAAATAGTTTTTGCTGTGTGAATTAACTCTACGTATTGCAAGATAGTTCGCCGCCCAATATCCACTCCCATCTTGTTTGTAGGAATTTCTTGGACATAGGTTGTTTCGGCTCCTATTTTACTTGCTACCAAATGGTCTTGAGGAAGAATAATTTTTTCTTGGTAATTTTTTAATAGTTTTTCTACAGTAGAAAAATGCTCTTTATCTACAATAGATCTACCTATTGGTTTTCCTAGTATTTGTAAAAAAGTATAAGCCATCCCACCTCCTAAAAGTAATTTATCTACCAAATTGATTAAATTTTGAATAGCAGCTATTTTATCTTTAAGTTTTGAGCCGCCCAAAATAGCTATAAATGGCGTCGGCGGAATGTTGAGTAAAAAAGACATATTTGCTAACTCTTTTTTGATCAGCAAGCCACACGCTGGTGTTTTAAAACAACGAGCAATAGCATAATTTGAAGCTTCTTTTCTATGGGCAGTGCCAAAAGAATCATTGACATAGTGATCAAAGAGTCTAGCTAATGCTCTACAAAATTCTTGATTTGGATTTTGCTCTTCTGGGACAAACCTTGTATTTTCTACCAAAACTATTTTGTTATTTGAGATAGCTTCTTTGATATTCCTTATACTCATGCTAGGACAAAAAAAAACTTTTTTTGTTAATTTTTTTGCTAAAATTGTAGCTAGTGGCTCTAAAGATAACCTAGTTTCTTTACCCTGAGGTCTACCAAGGTGTGAAAAAATAGCTATGCTAGCTCCTTTTTCCAATAAATATTGTATAGTAGGCAAGCTTGCTACTAGTCTTGTGAGGTCTGAAAATTGATTGTTTGTATCTAATGGTAGATTAAAATCTACACGTAAAAAAACTTTTTTTTGAGCTAATTCAAGGTTTTCTACAGAATACTTATCCACCTTGGTTATTTTGTATGAAACATCCTATCTCCTGCGTCACCTAAACCTGGTAAAATATAACCTTGTTGATTTAACTCTCTATCTACAAAAACAGTTAAAATATCTACATCAGGGTATTTGCTGGTTAAATATTTGATACCATTTGGTGATGATAACAAAGAGACAAACTTGATAGGAAGATTGATGAGTTTTTTTAACCTTTCTATAGCATAAACAGCAGAATTCCCAGTAGCAAGCATAGGGTCTAATAAAATAATTTTGCTATTTTCTAAATCTTTAGGCATTTTAAAATAGTACTCTACTGCCTGTAATGTATCAGGGTTACGGTAAATTCCTATATGCCCTACTTTGGCATTAGGTAGTATTTTCATCATCCCCCTCAACAAACCTTCTCCGGCTCGCAAAATAGAAACCAATACAAATTTTTCTATTAAAAATGGCGCTTGCATGCTTTCTAGTGGAGTTTTAATTTTGTGTAATGCACTAGGAGCGTCTCTAGTAATTTCATAAGCTAAAAACACAGAAATTTCTTCCAATAGCATACGAAAATCCTGTGAAGTAGTTTCTCTTTTTCTCATCAACCCTAGTTTATGTAACAATAGGGGATGCTTTATCTGTGTTACTTCTCCCATTTATCTATCCTAATTTTGAGCCGTTAAGTACAAATTTATCAGGAGTGGCAAGCGCAATGTCTCCATCTTTACCATACAAGCCAGTAACTAATACTTCCGATGCTAAACCTGCTATTTTTTTGATGGGAAAATTCATAACACAAATAGCTTGTTTACCAATTAAATCCTGAGGTTTATAGAGAGTTGTAAATTGCCCCGAAGAAATTTTTTCTCCTAGTACTCCAAAATCTAACCATAATTTATAAGCTGGTTTTCGAGCTGCTTTGTTAACTTCTACTTTTGTAATTGTACCAATCCTAAAATCTATTTTTTCAAAATCTTCCCACGAAATTAATTTTTTTTTCACGATGCTAAATTACTAAATTATATGTTGTAAATCTACAAAATTAATAAAAAAAAAGCAACTAAAGCCTTGACAAAAATATAATTTTTATTAACAATCGTAATTGTCGTAAGTAAGTTGCTAATAGCCTTCTAAAATACATTTTGTAACTATCAAATGTCAACTAAGTGTCGTATTTCTAACAAACGCCCTTTGGTAGGGAATAAGGTTTCCCACGCTAATAACAAGACAAAAATGAGGCAAATGCCTAATTTGCATTGGAAAAAAATTTATGTAGGAGAGTTAAATAAATTTATCAAAGTAAGAATTTCTTGTCATGCATTGCGCTGTATAGATAAACTAGGTTTAATGCAATATCTAAAAAAACGAGGACTTACTCTAAAAGATATCGTCTAACCGCTACAAACCAAAATAAAAAATCCTAAGAGCACATTAGGATTAGATAATTTTATAAAAATAACACATATATTCTACCTAGTAGACAAACTAGGCTAAGCAAGTTCCTTACCGTTCTACTGGTAAAATTTCTAAAGAAAAATAAAACCAAAATAACGATAGTATTTAAAATATATGCTTGTAGTCTATAGCATAGATGATGAACTACTCTAAATTAAGAGCGTAAATTGGAATAAAAACTACTTTCAAGTTCATTGAGTTGATTTTTTAAAAAAACTAGTCATACTAAAATGATGATGCGAGTATGGTGGAATTGGTATACACGCTGTCTTGAGGGGGCAGTAGCGAAAGCTATGGGAGTTCAAATCTCCCTACTCGCAAATAAAATATTGTCTATAAAATCAATTTATGAAATATAAAAAGCTAGGAGATACTAATTTAAAAGTTAGTTTGATTTGCTTGGGTACTATGACTTATGGAGAACAAAATACACAAACAGAAGGGTTTGAGCAAATGGATTACGCCTTAGCACAAGGTATTAATTTCTTTGATACTGCTGAGATGTATTCTGTACCTACAAAAAAACATACTTATGGTGCTACAGAAACCATTATTGGTAATTGGTTTCAAAAACGAAAAAACAGAAAAAAGGTAGTGTTAGCTACCAAGGTGGTAGGAAAAGGAATTCCTTATATTCGCTCTGGAAGTAAATTGACAAAACAACAAATTTTTGCAGCAGCAGAAGCTAGTTTAAAAAGATTGCAAACCGATTATATTGACCTTTATCAACTTCATTGGCCAACAAGAACAACAAATATTTTTGCTAAATTAGATTTTTGTCCAGATAAAAACGAAGCACAGACTCCAGATATTTTAGAAGCTCTTACAGCTTTAGATGCTTTGGTCAAACAAGGAAAAGTTCGTTATATTGGAGTGTCTAATGAAACACCATGGGGGGTTAGTCAGTTTTTAACTCTTAGTAAACAACACAAATTAGCAAAAATTATTTCTATACAAAACCCTTACAGCTTATTAAATAGGACTTTTGAGGTAGGTCTTTCAGAATTTTCTTACAGAGAAAATATAGATTTACTTGCATATTCGCCTTTGGCTTTTGGAGTGTTGAGTGGCAAATATCTACACAAACAACAACCACCAACTGCTAGACTAACTCTATATCCAGAGTTTCAAAGATATACCAATCCCATGGGAATTCAAATGACAGAGCAATATTGTAAGTTAGCCAAAGAGTACAACCTAGATCCAGCACAAATGGCACTAGCTTTTGTCAATAGCAGATTCTTTGTAGGTGCAAATATTATAGGAGCTACCACTATGCAACAATTAAAAAGCAATATAACTGCTATTGATTTGAAACTCACTGATGAAATCTTGAAAAAAATAGAATTATTACACAGTAAAAATTCCAATCCTACACCCTAGCAAAGACATGAATACAAAGAAGCAATACAAATATTTAAACTTACTTTGTGGGCTTTTTGTAGCATCATTAATTACCAGTAACTTGCTATCTTCAGCAAAAATTGTAGATTTAGGAATAAGTGTTTTTGGGTTTGCGTTTATTATAGACGCTGGTACCTTTTTGTTCCCTCTTTGTTATATTATTGGAGATTTACTAACCGAGGTCTACGGATACCAACAAACAAAAAAAATTATTTGGATAGGTTTCTTTGCATCCGTAATCTTTGTACTTTCTGTTTACTTTGTGGGGCTGCTTCCTGCTGAAAAACACTGGCAAGAGCAAGTAGGTCAAAACTCCTACAACTTGATTTTAGGGGCTGTTGCTAGCGGAGGAATTATGATTGCTAGTCTTTTAGCTTATCTTTGTGGAGAATTTGCCAACGCTATAGTTTTATCAAAACTCAAAGTCGTTACTGAAGGCAAGTGGTTGGTGCTTCGTATGATCGGTAGCAGTTTAATCGGACAATTTTTAGATAGTTTTGTTTTTATTTTTATTGCTACTTTACTTAGAGTATTTTCTTGGGAGATATTTTGGAATCTACTTATCACTATTATCGTCGCTAAATTACTGATAGAAATTGTCTTAATTCCTATAACTTATTTTGTTATTCATTTATTAAAAAAAATAGAAAAAGAAGATTTTTACGATAGGAAAACTTCTTATAATTTATTTTACACTATTTGATACTAACTAATTATTAGCACTAATGCTATCAATCTACAATTTTTGTTAGTAGAGCCCTATCAGTTACAACATACAACTAGACTTGTTAGCATATGTAAGTAGATATTAAATATTGCTTTTATGACATATAAACTTGAGTTAATATAGAACTTAGAGACACTCTAGATCAAAAAAAATTAATATTTTGTGGGTATATTAAAAAAAGAATTTCAATCTATAGTTATAGCGGGAGGAGGTACAGGAGGACATCTTTTCCCTGGTTTAGCAATAGCTCACTATTTTTATAAACTACATCCAAAATGTCAAATTAGGTTTATTGGTACCAAAAAAGGAATAGAGAAACAAATTATCCCAAAAAGCAATTATACTTTGCATACACTACCTGCAATAGGGCTTTACCGAGCTGGAATTTTTAAAAAAATTATTTCACTAATATTAATTCCAATTGCTATGCTTCGCTCTGTTTTTTGGATCTTGCGTTGGAAACCAGATTTTGTGTTGGGTGTAGGAGGCTACTCCTCTGGTCCCTTCTTGCTTGCTTGTATTTTATTAAAACAAAAATTTTTTATTCAAGAGCAAAATGCTTATCCTGGCATTACGAATCGTTTTTTAGGAAAATATGCTCATTTAAGTTTTTTAGTGTATCGCGATAATTACAATTTTTTTAAAACACCTGTCATCGTAGGCAATCCCATTCGTCCTGCAATTCATGCTCTTTGGAAAAATAACAGCCATCAAAACAAAGATAAATTTCAAATCACAATTTTAGGAGGTAGTGGAGGCTCACAAATAGTCAACAACTTTGTAACTGCCGCCTTATCCAAGTTAGGAGTTCTGCAGCAAAAAATTAAGATAGTGCACCAAAGTGGTATTCGAGATTATAAAAAATTACAAAATTATTATCAAAAAAATAATTTTGACTACTCGGTAAAAATTTTTTTTGACGACATGGTAACAATCTATCAAAATACCAATCTTTTTATTTGTCGCTCTGGTGCTGGTGTTTTTGAAATGATGGCAGCAGGACGTATTGGTATACTGATTCCTATCGCCAACTCTAGCGGAGACCATCAAAAAAAAAATGCCTTGCAATTAACAAAATATGGAGGGTGTGTTTTACTAGAAGAAAAAGATGCCAATGGCAATAAATTAGTAAAAATTATTAAAACACTTTTTAAAAATAAAACAGAATTAAAAGCAAGAGAAAAACTAGCGACTAATTATTATCAAGGAAACGCTAGCGAAAAAATTTATTCTAAAATTGTCCATTTCTTTCAAAAACAAATAAATGTTTAAACAAAAAATTATTGTTGTTTGTTTGTGTAATTTATTTTTTGGGGCTTGTGTCTATAATGCAGCTTCAACTTGGGTAGAGCCCCTAGATAGAGAATTACAGCTAAATGAGCTCACAGGTCAAAAAGAATCTATTAGCCCAAAAAAACAAAAAAACTTTTTAAGAGAAAAACAAATTTTATTACTTAAAGTTTTTAGCGAAAAAGAAGTAGATAACAAAATTACTGAAGTTTTAGACCAACAAATTAAAGACTCGCTAGCTAAATCTACTATACTCAAAATAACATACGAAGCAGATTTTGAGCCACAAAAAAGAAAAAATTTTCAAAATCAAAACAAGTTATTCCTAGAAGATTTTTATTTTTCTTTTAGAGTAAACAAAGATCTTGTAGAATCCATCTCACAAATAAAATATGGAGAACTACTTTTATTGCCCCAAATTTTATTTTGGGCTTGTAAAACTTGTGCAGAAAACAATCTAATTTTTTTGAGAATAAGTTTGGTAGATATAAAAAACAAAGAGCTTGTTTGGTTTGCAAATAATTATTATCGTTTCTCTGATACTCCTAGCAAAGAGCAATTAACAAAAAAAGTTGTGTTATTATGGGAGCAAATTTTGGTTAAATTCTACAGAGATTTTAAGGAATAGAGATATATTTTTGACTACTTTTAAAAATACTTCTATCAATAATTTCTTTACTATCAATCAGATTGTTTGTATTGCTTGTATCCTTCCCTAAAATATGTATCGCAAAAAATCTAGTATTCTGATCAAGGAATAATGCTCTATAAAACTCTAATAAATCATGCTTCTTGATTGTTTGTAGTTCCTTTTGTAAAATTTTTTTTCTTTTCAACAGATAATCTTTTTGTTGAATAGCACTATAATAAAAATTACTAGAATCTGCAAAATTTTCTGGTTTTTGCTCATAGATTTGATGCAAGCCGGTTACAATGTTCGTAAATTCTTGCTTATTTAAATCTGTTAGTTCTTGCTCAAAACTATTTAAAAATTCGTTAATTTGACCTTGCAAGCTCGAGGGATTAGCTACAGCAGATTGTACAACAAATAAAAAAGAATTGCTTTGTCTGATACCTGTATAGTACGACCAAACCAAATAGCCTAGTTGACGTTTAGTACGAATAAAATCATAAAATTTACTTTTAATAATATTTTCTAATAAATTCATCTTAACCTCAACACTTGCTGTCTTTTCTTGAGCTTGGTACGAAGTAATAATAGCTGAATTGATGTCTTGAGATTGTCTTTGAAAAAAATAATTAGCACCTCGAGGTAACTGAATAATGCTTTCTGTAGGTTTTGTGCTCAAAGGAATAAATTCTATATTTGCTAAAATTTTTTTTATAAAATATGTAGCCTCTTTTTTTTGTATATTGCCATAAACAAAAAATTCTATTGCTAAAGAACGAAAAAAATTGCTCTGAAAATCAACAAATTCTTGATAAGATAGGGTATCTAAAACCGATAGATAATCTTCGTAATACCAGAATGGTTTTTTAGTAAATTGCTGAAACTCATAGGTTGCTAACCTATAAGCTGGAGAAAGATTGAGGTTTTCCCAATACTCCTTGATTTTTTGTCGAAATAAATTAAAGTGCTCGTTTGTAAATTTAGTTTTAGTAAGAATTTTCAATACTTGCAAAGTAAAAAATTCCATTTTTTCAGGGTATCCTGTTAACTCTAAAGACAATCCTGTAACGCCAGAATGAATTTTGACGCTATAATCTAGTAGAGACGCTAGATATAATTCTTGAGCAAAAGTATCTCGCAGGAGACTAGCATAAATTCTAGTAAAACTTGAATTTTTGGGGTTAGAATAAGCATCGGGAGTTAAAATATCTAAATATAACTTAATTTTTGGTACTTGAAAACTAGTATCTTTGACATGATAGGCTGCTACTTTTTTAAAAGGCAATTTTTGCAATACACCTTTTAGACCTCCTTGAGAAATACGAGGAATTTTAGACAGCAAGTAGGTATTTTTTATTGGCAAAAATAAATTCTTATTTTTGTTTTTGCTTGTTTTCCAATAAAATTTATCACTAGGGGTAATAGGATAAATTCTGTAAGAAGTACTATACCATTTATCTTTTTTAGGTAATGGAATGTTGTGTGGTGTTGTATAAATAACTTTTAAATTATCTACTACTAGTTGGTCTAAAACTTGATAGATAGCTTGCTTGTCAAACTTCCCAAACTTCCAACTAGCATTCAGAAGATTTTTAGGTTTATAATACTGGGCTTGAGCAGAAAGATAGCTCACCAAAGATAAAGGAGAAAAAATATCTTTATGATGAAAATTTAAATTCGCAATTTCTTTCATTTCTTCAAACCGCCATTTTACTACACCTGCTTCTTTGATCAAAGCTAAATAGTCAAAAACAACCTTGATAATTTGCTTAATATTTTTTTCTCCTTCAAGAGTTAATTCTATATCTAAGCTAAAAAAATCAGTTTTAATATGTTCTATAGACACACCAGCTGTCAGGGATACCGCCCATCCTTTTTCTTTGAGAAAAGAGAGTATTGTTCCTTTGCTTTCATTACCTGCAAGGCTCGCTACATAATAGGTTGCTTTTTTATCAAAAAATTTTTTTGTAGAATCTATTTCAAAGATCAAATTCAGTTTACGAATATTCTTCAAAGATTGAATTTGTACAAATGCTGGAGTATTTTCCTTGTTGTAGACTCTTTTATTGTAACGCTTAAGAGGCAATTTAATTTTACTTTGACTCTGAGGTATTTTACCGAATTTTACTTTTACTAGTTTTTCTAAATCAGCCAAGCTTTCCCTGCCTATAACTGCTACTTTCATTAAATCTGGAATATAATATTTTTTATAAAAAAGTAAGACCTGCTCACGAATATTAGAAATAGCAGATAAAGTTTGCAAGTTACCAGTGTGGAATTTAGCAAAAGGATGGTCTGGGTTACTAATTGTTTTGAGCACAGCAAAAGCTCTTTTGTCTTCAAACAAAAGATTTTTTTGGTATTCAGAATGCACTGCTTGTATTTCTTTTTGCAAATAGTCTTCGTTAAATAAAGGGGATATAAAAAACTCTGCTAGCCTATCTAAAGATTCTGCTAAATAATCATAATGCACACTAAAATGATAATTGGTATTTTTAGAGCTAGTATACGCATTAGTGTAGCCTCCGTGTTGCGATAAAAAATCAGAGAATTCATTAGTTTTTGGATATTTTTTATTACCTAAAAATAACATATGCTCTAAAAAATGAGCCAATCCTTCCATGTTGTTAGGATTCTCAAAACTACCTATTCCAATATCTATAGCAGCTGCTGCTTGCTGTGTATTTTTATCCGAGATCAAAATAGCTTGAATCCCATTTTTTAGTAAAATAGATTTATACTCTCTAGTATCATTTTTGGGAATAACAATTTGTTGTGCAATTAAATTGGAAAACAAAATAAAGGTTAAAACCAATAATAAATATTTTTTTTTACTCATACTTCATAAAAATTTAAAATTCTAATTCAGATTAATTTTTTATTTGGCAAAAATAAAGCAACTAAAAAAATCATAGCCATTAAACACCCGCTAAGAATAAATAAATAAGAAAAATCTTGGTATATTTTAAAAAATGTAGCAACAAATAAAATAGCTACAGGTGCAGAGCCAAACGCCAAAATAAATTTAAAACCATAAATTAGCCCATGGTATTTTTGTGGTGAAAAATTAGCTAAAAGCATATTTTCTGCGGGTAAAATCATAGTATTAAAAGTTACAATAAAAAGTAAAAACACTACAATAGAAAAATTAAAAGTTTGAGAAACTAAAAATAAAAAAGGTGCCTGCAAAATAATCCCTGTAATATAAATTTTTTTTAAATTATATCTATCTGCGAGATAGCCTCCTAGTAAAGAGGCTATGCCGCTAAATCCATAAATAACTGCTACTAAAATCCCTATTTGAGAAACTTTCAATTGTAATTTTTCTGCAAAACGCATCTCTAATAATTTAGGAGCAGAGGTTTGTGTAATTTGAAAAATTAAACCAAGGCAAAAAATACTTATCAAAAAAATAATAACTATCTTGAATGTGCTGAAATCTTTTGTTTGTTTTTTTTCTCTAGGGTTTTGAATATTCTTGTAGGCAATTTTGTTAGTAAGTATGTGATATAACAAACCACACCCTGCCAAAATTGAAAAAATAGCAGGAACTATAAAAGCTGTTTGCCAGTTTCCAAGTTCTAGCAAACTTCCTGCTACCAGTCCTCCTAAACCTACACCAGCGGTGCCAAAAATTCCATTTATACCTAGTGCCATACCTCTTTTAGTAGAGCTATTTACAATCCAAGCAATTGCAACAGGGTGATAAATAGCACAAAATAAACCCAAAAAACTCAAAGAAATAAAGAGCATAGTAGTATTCGAACTCAATCCACAAAATATAGACGACACACCCATACCAAAAAACATAATTACAATCATTCCAGATCTACTCCATTTATCACTCAACAGCCCCGCAGGAATAGCAGCTATCCCTATCATCAAAGAGCCAAGAAACCAAAGTTTAAGCAATATTTCATAAGGAATATTCCAAGATTTTTCTATTGCTAATACAATCACAAAATAAAAAGCTGCAAACATATGCATCAGAGCGTGTCCAGCTGCTGCATAGCAAAGAGAATAGTTTGTTTTCATTCTTAATAACTTGATATTGTTTTTGATACAAGATTTTATACCTCACATAATTACAATGCACTCTAAAATAATATTGAAGTGATATTTTTGGTTGGTCTAATAATAATTTAAATGTTTATTTTAGCTATTTTGTTTTTGTCTGAGAGAGCGTAAGCTAATCCCTAAAGAATTCGCTGCTTTTGTTTTGTTATTATTATGTAATTCTAGCACTTTATCAATATAAAGATTTTGTACTTGCGCTAAACTTTTATTTAATGGAGTTTGAAAATATTCTGTCGTATTTTGGGTTATGTTCTCAGAAGTATTTTTAAAGCTAGAAGAAAATTGTGCTAGAGCTTCACTCACCATTTCACCATCAATTTTTCTTGTTTGCGATGGAAGCAACACAGCTAATTGTGTCATAAAATTTTTTAATTCCCTCACATTACCATACCAATCGTATTCTTGTAGTGCTACAACTCCATCTGCTGTTAAATAAGGATAAGGTGCTAGATAGTTGATTTCTGAAAGTGCTCTTTGTAAAAAATGCCAACCTAATAGACTAATATCTTCTTTTCTTGCGCGTAAAGGGGGAATATTGATACGAAGTATATTAAGGCGATAAAATAAATCTTCTCTAAATAATTTTTCTTCAATCTTTTGTTGTAAATTCACATTAGTTGCGGCTAGAACTCTCACATCTACACTAAAGCACTTTTCACTACCTATACGAAAAACTTGACCATCTTCTAAAATTCTCAGTAACTTTGTTTGTAAAGACAAGGGCATATCACCAATTTCATCTAGTAAAAGAGTACCTTTATTTGCTAATTCAAACTTGCCTTTTTTAGTAGCTGTAGCACCTGTAAATGCTCCTTTTTCGTAACCAAATAATTCGCTTTCTACTAAATTTTCTGGAATAGCGCCACAATTAATTGCAACAAATGGCTTGTTCTTTCTACTGCTTAGCGAATGTATAGCACGAGCTACCATTTCTTTACCTGTACCCGTTTCTCCTGTAATCAAGACACTATACTCTGTACTAGCCATCTTGGGTAAAAATTTTAATCCTCTTTGCATCTTATGGGAGCGAAACAAGAGAAAATACTGCAACTGTTTAATTTCTGGAGTTAAATTAGCTACACCTGTTAACCTATAGGAAAGTTTTTGATGGATCTTTGCAAAAACTTTTTCCCATTGAATTGGGGTAGTTAAAAAACCTATCTTATTTTTATAAAAAATAAACTCTGGAGTCGACAAAATATCTGCTCTAGTATCGTCTTCAAAATAAAAATAAAGTATTCCTTGCGGTATTAGTTTTTGAAATATACGAATAAAAGATAATGTTTCTTGTTTGTTCGTAAAAAGACAAACTACAACTTGAGGATTTTCTGTTTCTAAAATAGATGCGCCTTGTTCAAAATCATTGCTAACTAAAACTTCTGCATTATAGTTATTCTTTAGCTCATTCTTTTTAGTTCTTAAAAAAACAATATCCTTTGAAATAAAAAGAAAACGAATTCCTGATAAATCTAATTCCATTAGTTAACTCTCGAACACTCTAGCACGAATGTCAGTTTCCATTTTTTGAGGAGAAGACGGAATATACTTCATAACATTTTCCCAAACATTACTTTGTTCCATGCAAAGATACCTTGGGACTTGTGGTAATTTTTGTTGTAATTGTTTGGACATATATCGATAAAGCATTTCTCTAATAGGGCGAATATACTTCATTTTACCATCTGCAGTTTTAGTAAACTCACCACAAAATAAATCTAATTTACGAAATCTCTCTTCTGCAATTTTTTTTAAAGAAGGAACATAGCGTAGAGTGCCAATGCTAATCCAAGCGATAGTTTGTGGTAAAATTTGCTCCCTAATAAAATCTACCATTTCACTATAACCTCTTTGCCAATCGTTATAATAAATCATAGGATCAAAATGAAAAGCTACCTTATAGCCAACCTTTATAAGCTCTTTAGCAGCTAACACTCTTTGTTTAGCACTTGCTGTTTTGTGCTCTTGTGTCTTGGAAAGATATTCTGTATTCAAAGACCAAGAAACAATAGTATTGCCTTTGTGTTGAAGTGCCAACAGAGGTTCTATTTTATTTGTTTTAGTTTTTAGTTCTAGCTTAGCATTTGGTAATTGGGAGAAAAATTCTACCAACATAGGATTAAGTTCTAAAATATCGTCCATAGCTAAACTATCAGAATGCTCTCCTGTGCCGATAGAAAAATTGGTATTTGGTCTTTTAGTGCAAACCAAACCAATTTTTTGTAAAATTTCTTCTACATTGGCATGCACTACAATAGTGGGCTGATTATGAATTGCTTGTAAAATACAATAGCTGCATTCTAAAGGACAATTTTCTATAAAATCTAAAACATAGTAATTACAACAAACAGCATCTAAAGAAAATCCAGGACAAAGTTTGATGGGGACGCCCAAAAAATTTTTTAGATAAAGAATTTTTTTTCCTTTTGTTAGAGAAGTTTTATTTGTTAAAAATCTTTCTTTCCAATTATTATTGGTAATAACTTGTGGGTTAATTTGAGGAAACTTAGCTAAAATTTTCTGTACGTAATCTGTATGCAAAACTTCTGTTTCTACCAAAATTTCTTGTGGTCTATAACTTCTCATAATTTATGCTTTATTTTTATAGCAAGACAATCTATCATAAGTAGACAATATTTTAAGTAAAAAGTACATTGAAAAGACAAGAAACTGCTTTGGTAATTCTTGATGGCTATCAATTAAACAAAGATTACTTGAATTTTTTTTGGAAGAAGTGTGATTTATGTATTTGCGTTGATGGTAGCTATCATTGGGTCAAAGAACACAACTTAGACCCTGATATTGTTATTGGAGATTTAGATGCTTTCCAAAGTATACCTAACTCCCCTAAAACAAAATTCATCAAATTAGAGGATCAAAATACCACAGATGCTGAAAAAGCATTGGTTTATTTGCTAGAAAATTCAATCTTTAGAGTAAAGATTATAGGGTTAGTGGGCTCACGCGTAGATCATTTATTTTGGAATCTAAACTTGATCAAAAAGTATCAAAAAAAATTTCAAAAAATAAATTGCTTTAGCCCTACAGAAAAAATAATATTGACAAGTGATAGACAAAAAAAATTTGTATTACCTCTAGGAACTCGTATTTCATTATTCCCATTCTATGGGAATATCAAAAATATTAGTAGCTGTGGTTTAAAATATGAGATACAGAAAAAAAATTTATCTCTAGCGGGTTTAGTAAGTATTTCTAATGAAAATATCCAAAAAAATGTATTTTTATCATGGGATAAAGGCGATTTATTGATTTTAATAGAGCAAGAATTTCAAACAAAATAAATATAAAAAATGAAACAAATATTACAAGGCACTGATGGCATCAGAGGATATATAGAAGTTAAAAGCATCAAAACAAAAAGGGATCCGGTAAAAATCTTTGAAGAACAAAATATTCTGATTCCAGAATTTTTTGAACTTTATGCCTATGCTTTTTGCATTTTTTTAAAGAAAAATAAATTAGCAAAAGAAGGCGATTACATTATGATAGGTAAAGACACTAGAGACTCTTCCTTGCGTTATACTACGGCTCTGCTCAATGGAATTGTTAAAGCAGGTATGAAACTTCGTTTTTTGAATATAGTGCCGAGCCCTTTAGTCTCCTTTTACTTAGTTAAAAGAAATAGATCTGGTGCTTTAATGATCACTGCTTCTCATAACCCTCATAATCAAAACGGTATCAAACTATTTTTGCCTCCCTATGGAGCAAAATTATTACCAATACAAGAGCAAGAACTAACAACACTACTTTATAATACCCCTTACCCTATCAAAGAAAATATCAATGCAGTAAATTACAAGGACCTGAATACCAAAGCAATCAAAAAATACTCTAGGCATATTCTAAAAAATATTTCTACCAAAAAATTTCCTAAAACAATTTTGATGGTGGACTGCGCAAATGGTGCTGTATCCCAAACCTTAAAACATCTTATTAAACAAATAAAATTTAAAAAAGTTAATTTATTAAATACTCAAGGTACAATCAACGATCATTGCGGAATTACAGAATTAGCAGGAATCAAAACAATCGCTAGCAAAGATATGTTAATCAATGACAACTTAAACAAAAACAGAATACTAAATTCAATGTTTCGAGAAGGCAAAAACAATCCTCAAGTAATTTGTGGAGAACTTTTTTTGAGCGGATTTGTTTTTGACGGAGATGGTGACAGGTTTATGAGATTAGAGTACAACCACTTAGAAGAAAAAATTTACTGTCTTAGTGGTGATACGCTAGCTATTCATTTTCTTAATGCCTTGAACAGTAAAAACAAACATATTCAATTTTATCATACGATAGAAAGCGATTTACAAATAAAAATTTACGCAGAGCAAATGGGTTGGAAACACGATATTATACCTATAGGCGATAGATGGTTGCTAAAAAAAGCTATAGAAACAAAAAAAAATTTTTCTTTGGGTTATGAAGCATCAGGGCATTTTATTTTTCCTACAAAAATAAAAATTAGAAGCGGTAAAATAGGCTCTAAAAATTATATAATCTCAAAAAAAGATATTTTTTTTACAGGAGACGGTATTCTAGCATCGCTAAAAAGTTTAGAAAGTATTTTTAAGAATTGTGGTAAAAAACCTGATAAACAATTCTTTCAAAAATTAACAAGCCAATATCTCGATGGAATTTTTCAAGATTTGGCTATCTACAATGTGGATAAGTTTGTTTTATTAAACAAAAATTTTATCAAAAAATTAACAGATTTTATGGAAAAAACTACCAAAAACTTACTAGATACAAGTTTTAGCCTTGAAAAAAAACAAATTACACATAGTCCTGACCTGCAATACTGGTTTTTAAAAAAGGAAGAAAAAATCAAAGGAGCTATTTTTGTTAGAAACTCAGGCACAGAGGATAAAGTATCTTTGTATTTAAGAGGAGAAAAAGAGTTTGAAACTAAATTTACCGAATTACTTAAAAAATTAAATTTTTTTCTTATTCCATACCTGCAAAAAAAAACAGCAACTCTGATGAGCTAACTCAAAAATTTAGCCTTATGCTAACCTTGATTTAAGCACTAAAATATTGAATATTATTTTTCACCGTCAATATCAAACAGCGATTGTTAGGATACAAACAACAAAATAGCTTTCTTTTACATTAGGTCTGAGGCAGCATAAGAGCATGGGTTTTGCGAATTTTAGAGAACAGAGCTCAAAATTTTTGTAGCGCTAATTTTATTACCCTAGCTAAGCACACGGAAAAATATATCACATATTTCATCAATATGTTCTTTTTTGCTTATCAAGGGCGGCGCAATCAATGCTGTATCGCCAGTAAATTTAATATGCATCCCAGCTTGAAAGAACTTTTTTAAAATAGCCAATCCAAACTGCCCTGGGCTACCGTCTGAACGAAAATCTATACCAGCCACTAAACCCATAGTGCGTATGCCTTGAATTGCAGATAATGACTTAAGATTCATAATTTTTTCTATAAAATATGGAGAAATATCTCTCACATTTGCTAATATATTGTCCTTTTCAAAAATTTCTAAAGTTGCTAAACCAGCAGCACAAGCAGCAGGGTGTCCAGAATAAGTATAACCATGAAAGAACTCAATCGCTCCTTTTCCTTGCTCTATCAAACAATCATAAATTTCTTTTTTACAAGCAACAGCTCCCATAGGAATCGCAGCGTTAGTCAAGGTTTTTGCCATAATCATAATATCTGGTATAACATCAAAAGTTTCAGCAGCAAAAAAACTACCAAGGCGTCCAAAACCTGTAATTACTTCATCAAAAACCAGTAAAATACCATATTTATCACAAATTTGACGTAATTTTTGTAAATAACCTTTCGGAGGTATCAAAAATCCTGTAGAGCCTGCTACTGGTTCTACAAAAACCGCTGAAATATTTTTGCCACCAACTACACTAACAATTCTTTCTAAATCATCTGCCAATTCTACTCCTTTTTGTGGTTCCCCAACACAAAAAGGCTCTTCGTTAGTTAGAGTGTGCCGCAAGAAAGAAACAGAAAGAGTAATGCCACTAAAAACCTCTCTATTTTTAGTAATACCAGCTAAAGAGGTTCCGCCAATGTTAACACCATGATAGGCTCTTTCTCTGCTAACTAGCTGAGTTCTTTCAGGTTCTTTATTTGCTCTATGATAAGCAGTGGCAAGTTTAATAGCTGTATCAATAGATTCAGAGCCAGAATTTGTAAAAAATACATTTTCAATGCCTTCTGGTAATTTTGCCACTAGTTTTTCTGCAAATTCAAAAGATATATTATGCCCTGCTTGGAAAGGAGAGGAATAATCTAAAATTTGCATTTGTTTTGTAACGGCTTCTAAAATTTCTGGGCGACAATGACCTAATCCTACACAAAATAACCCAGAAGATGCGTCAATAATCTTTCTATCATCTTGAGTCCAAAGATAAACCCCTTGGGCTCTTTTAATCAATCTAGGATTTTGTTTAAAATCTCTATTTGCCGTAAAAGGCATCCAATAATCTTTTTTTAGTGTTTTCATATTTTAAAATTTAGAAAATTCATCCTGATTTTGATAAGGAAATTGTGTCCGCCATAATTTAGCAATATCTACACGCCTACAAACCCATACTTTCTCTTTAGCTGTAATATAGTCCAAAAAACGAGCCAATGCCAATGCTCTTCCCGGTCTTCCAATTAAACGACAGTGCAAACCAACAGAGAGTATTTTAGGTATTGTTGCTCCTTCCATCCAAAGATAATCAAAAGAATCCTTTAAATATTGATAAAATTGTTCCCCACTATTAAATCCTTGAGGAGTAGCAAACCTCATATCATTGGCATCTAAAGTATAAGGTACAATAAGCTGTGGTGGTAAATTCTTTATTTTTTCCCAGTAAGGAAGCTCATCAGCATAACTATCAGAATTATACAAAAAACTACCATTTTCTGCAGTTAACTCTCTAGAATAGGGGCTAGTGCGACCCGTGTACCACCCCTGAGGTGCGCTTCCTGTGATTTTCGTATGAATCTCGATGGCTTTTTCTAAATGCTCTTTTTCTTCTGCTCTGCTAAAATATTGATACTCTATCCATCTATAGCCGTGAGATGCTATCTCCCAATCTTGTTTCATAGCAGCTTCTATTGCTCTAGAATTTCTTTCCATTGCCATAGCAACTCCAAAAATAGTAGCAAGTAATCCTCTTTCTTGGAACATATGTAAAATTCTCCAAAATCCTACCCTACTACCATATTCATAAATGGATTCTATGTTCATATGACGAACAGCATCTCTAGCATCTGCCCCTACAATTTCAGACAAGAATTTTTCTGATGCTTGGTCTCCATGTAAAATACAATTCTCACCTCCTTCTTCGTAATTAAGCACAAATTGCACTGCAATACGTGCTTGTTTGGGCAACTCTATTTTAGGTGGTGTTTGACCGTAGCCTCTCAGATCTCTATCGTAATCTTTCATAATTTACTTTGTTTGATTGGTTTGATTTATCCATTTAGCAATAACTTTTCTTTCTTCATCGCTCATTCCTGTGATATTCCCTAATGGCATAACTTTAGCGAGCACAACTTGTTCGTAAATTTCCTTTGTTCTCTTTTGGATTTCTGCATATTTTTCAAAACTAATTCCTCCGGGAGGTTCACTCAATCCCGTAAAAGTAGGATTGGCGCGGTGGCAAGTTAGACATCTGTTAGCAAAAATTGTTTGCACCTGTTCTATTTTTATAATCTCTGATCCTGCTACTGTTTCTTCGTCTCTAGTGGTTTCTATTAGATAAATACCAACAAGCATTGTAAAAAAAGAAATAACAAGGACCCAAAGAGATTTTTTTCTTTGGTGCTTGAGATTAAAATAATGCCTAATAAAAGCTCCAAAAAAAGTAATAGTCACTAACAAAACCCAATTAAAAGGATGAGAAAAAGTTAGCGGATAATGCCCGCTAATCATAGTAAAAATAACAGGAAGCGTAAGATAATTATTATGGACAGAGCGATTTTTTCCCATTTTTCCTAACAAACTATCAGGAGTGACTCCTTTTAAAAGTGCATTCATAATTTTTTTTTGGTTAGGAATAATGATAAAAAATACATTGCCAACCATAATACTGCCAATAACTACACCAAAATGTAAAAACGCAGCTCTATCTGAAAAAACTTGTACTAAAGCATAAGCTAGTGCTGTAATAAAGAAAAAACAGCTTACACCGAAAATAATAGGAAATTTTTCTTGTACAAACCTACATAACAAATCATAAATCAAATAACTAATAATCAATAATGCCAAACTAATCAAAATAGCTTGACTAGAAGTAAGTTGGAATTTATCTAGATCTATTAAATAAATTTGTGCGTTTAAATAATAAATTAGAATAAAAAGTAAAAAACCGCTAATCCAGGTAGTATATGCTTCCCATTTAAACCAATGCAGCTTTTCTGGTAATTCTTTTGGTGTTTTTAAAAACTTAACAGAGCGATAAAAACCACCTCCATGCACAGACCAAACTTCCCCTAAAATTCCTTTTTCTTGCTCGTTTTTTTCTTCTGGAAGTAGTAGGCTATGATCTAGCCAAATAAAATAAAAAGATCCTCCTATCCAAGCAATGCCAGCTATAATATGAAACCAACGAAGAGCTAAATTGAGCCAACTTGCCCAATCTACTACCAATAAATCTAACATTATTTTGTTTTTCTTTGTAAAACTTGTTAAGTACCCCTATAAGTGCTATAGCCAAATCCACTCAATAGTAGAGGTATATGGTAATGTTGTTTAGTGTTTATAATTTCAAAACAAACACTAATACTCGGGTAAAAACATTTTCTATTGTTCTTTTGAAAATAATCTCCTGGAAAAAATACTAGTTTATAGGTAGCAGATAATATTTGAATGTCACTACTCAATAAATCTTCTATTCTTCCATTGATATCAGAAAAACTATGAGCTAATTCTTTCCAAGACTCTTCTTGCTTAATAAAGAGTATAACTTTTACTCCTGAGGCTGGTTTGCCAACAGCAATATCTAAAATATGTGTAGTAATTTGACTTCTCATAGTATCAATTTTTTAAGACGTATTATAGTTATTTTATGCTGCTCCACAGCAGCATTTTGGATTTCTGTTTGATAAGAATTTTTTAATCTGAGTTTTAAAATACTCAGCATTTCTTTGGCGTTTTTACCAGTAGCGCAAACAATAAAAATAAAACTAAATTTTTTTAAATATTCTTGATTTAGTTTTGTTAGCTCAGCGAGCACTAACCTATGAGATTGTTTTAACTGCGCTTGTTCATCCCTACTCCATCTAATATGGGTTGTAGAAACCGATTTTTGAGCACTACTTTTGACCTCACCTATTTGGGGGTGTGTTTTAAAAACTTCAAGCCAATCTGTTTGCTCTAGTGCAAACCACTCAGATTCTGCTACCTCGCATAACTCATCTAAACTAGCAAATGGCAAATGGATAAGCATTTTTTGCGCCCATTTTTTACAAGCACAACAATCAAGAAACCTTGTCATTGCTGTTTTTTTAGATTGATTAAAAGAAAGTAGCATTTGTATTTTTATCTATTTTGTATCTTGCGATACACAAACAAGAGTCAATATAACAATACTCAAAAAAAATATATTTGACTTGAGTTAATTTAAGTTCAATTAAAAAGATTGACTTATACTATCTTTTATTCTGTAATTTGTGGTAAAAACAAATTCAAAATAATAGCAGTAATGCCAGATGTAGTAATAGCTGAGCTAAAAACAGAATAGATCAGTTTTCCTACTACGCCCGCTTCTTTAATAACATTAAAAATATCAGGAACAACAGAAACACCTATACCAAACCCTAAAGAAGTAGCAATAATAATTGCTTTTCTTTTATCTATTTTTTCAGTAACTAAAATTCTAATTCCTGCAACAGCAATAGAGCCAAAAAGCACTATCGTTGCTCCTCCTAAAACAGATTTTGGCAAAGTTTGCATTACTCCTCCAATAACAGGAAACAACCCTAAAATTACAAAAATAGCAGCAATAAAATAGCCTACATAACGACTAGCAATACCCGTCATTTGTATTACTCCATTGTTTTGACTAAACGTTGTGTTAGGAAAAGTATTAAACACAGATGCAATCAAAGAATTTACTCCATCTCCTAAAATACCGCCTTTAATTCTTTTCATATAGACATCACCTGCTACAGGTTCGTCAGATAGCAAGGAAGTTGCAGTCAAGTCTCCCATGCTTTCAATAGCTGTTATGAAATAAATAAACGCAATAGGTATAAAAGCAGCTAAATCAAAAGCAAACCCATATTTAAATGGAATAGGTATAGCAATCAATTCTTGTGCACCAAATGCAGCAAAACTGACTTTTCCCATAAAAATTGCCACAATATAACCTACCAGCATGCCTATAAATATAGAAGATATTTTTAGAGTATTGTTTTTAACTAAAGTAAGCGATAAAATCACTATTAAAACTATAAATCCCAAAAATAAGTTGCTATAACTTCCTAGATCATCACTTCCTACACCTCCTGCAAAATCTGTAATGCCTACTTTTATTAAAGAGAGCCCAATGGTAAGAATAACAACGCCAGTGACTGTGGTGTTAACAATTTTTTTTAAATAAGGCAATACTTGGCTTAATGCAATCTCTATAAAGGCACCAAAAAAACAAACACCTACAATAAGTGCCATAATTTCATTAGGTCCTCCACCTTTAGATTTAGCAATAAATCCTGCTGCTAGCACAGAGCTCAAAAAAGCAAAGCTAGTACCTTGAATACTGAGTAGCCCCGAGCCAATAGGACCTACTCTACGGACTTGAATAAAAGTAGCAACACCAGATACTATCAAAGCCATGCTAATTAAATAAGGAATTTCACTGCCAAGCCCTAATACACCACCAATAATTAGGGTAGGAGTAATGACCCCCACAAAACTAGCCAATACATGCTGTATTGCACCAACTAATGCCAAACGAAAAGGAGGCTTATCCTTTAGAGTATAAATCATTTTATTATTCATAATTTTTAAAAAAAATTAATTGTTATTTTTATAAGGTAAAAATTATTTAACCAGCTTTATAAAAAAAATACAATTTTATTTATCCAAGCTCATTATAAACCAAGTTTTAAGACTAGCAATACTTAACTTGTAGAACTCTAGCCTTGACATTGACAGAATTAGCTACAATTAAAAATATAATTATTTAAAAAACGGGGAATATTTTGTTCCTAGAAAAACGATAAATATTATATTCCTTACTGAGCTCCCCTATTTTATCTATGTTAAGCGGAGTCTCTAAAAAAGAAAAAGAGTTGATTTGATCTAAACGATATTTTAAATCATCTGCTCTTTTGATTTCAAACCTATAAAAGATCTCATCTAACATTTTTAATAATTCATATACAATAGTCCCATAAATTAGTGGCTGTGTGCCAGCATCAGTCAGCCGATGGTATCTTGTATATTTTGCTAATAATTCTCCTTTTTGTTGAAAATAAAAATTATCAGCAAAATAAAGATTACGAAAAGAATAATTATAAATATCGGGAGTATTAACTACTGCATTGGTCAGTAGATTAACATCTTGCAGATTATAAGAAGCTAAAAAAGAACTAATCAGGTTAATTTTATCTGCAGTAAAAGGTAAATAAATCGCATCAATTCTTAGAGGTGTTGTATTTTGCTCCTCTAAAACTTTGTATATTTTTTCTTCATAGCGATTAAGATACCTATAAATACCAGTAACTTTCCTAAAACTATTTTGTATATTGAGATTATCAAATTCTACTTTTTCTATAGTTATTAAATTGATCCCCCTTTTTTTTAATTCATCTTGAAAGCTCAAAACATTAGCTAAAGTTTTTTTTGAATCGTAAAAAGCTATAATATTTGTATTTTGCAAATAATCCACAACATAATTGGCTAGGAGCCTATTTTCTTTCAATTTATTCCTTTGATAACGGTAAAAATAAGGATAATTCTTTCCTATATTTTCGTTAGTAGTTAAAGAAAACACAGGTATTTGATTGAAGGTACTTGATGCTAAGATAACCTCAGAGTTCAACCTAGAAATTGGACCAATAATAGCCATCACGCCTGCATCCACTAATTTTTTATAGCCCTCTTTTGTTGTTTCTGGATTTAAGGCTGTGTCAACAAATAAAAACTCATAATCTTCTTGATGCTCTTGAAAAAAAATATTGATACTAGTTTGTATCTGCAAGACAATCTTTTTGACGGTAGGATTAAAAATAGAAAATGGCATTAAAATCCCTATTTTGATAAGATTCTTTTTTGTTTGTATTTTTTTCTCTAAATCAGAAAATTTTTTTAATAATTTTGCTTGATATCTTCCTTGGTTTTGAGACACTTCCAATAAATTTTGCGTTACTTGTGCTAGATCTTTGTTCAAATATAATAACTCTGTTTGACGAAAAAAAATTTCATTTTTTATTTTTGGACTTGTAAAAACTTTATTATATTTTTTGAGTAATCTAGAATCATAGGTTTTGGCAATAATTGCTAAAAGCAATGCCTCTTGCTCCTCTTTGAGGATATATTGAATTCCTAAATCATATTTTCTGCTAACTTGAGCATACTTAATAATTAACCTTCTAATAGGTTGATTGAAAATAACAGGCACCTGAGAAATAAAATCTTTATTTCTTAGCACAGATTCAAACACAAAATCTTGATCTGTTTTTAAAGAGGAATAAAGATGAAAATATAAAATAGTATAAGACTCCGTATAATCTCCAAAATTCTCTAAGTATTTTTTGCTAAAAATATAGTTTTCTTGGTATTGATTTAAAATAAAACTAAGATAGGAAGTCAAAAATAGATAAGACTCAAAAATAGCATTTTTTTGTATAGGAGTAGTGGAAAAACTTCTTAATAGGGCTAGTGCTTCTTGAGTCTTAGATTTAGCTAAAAGTTTAGTTGCTGCGTCTAGGAGTAAAATTAACTTTTGATTTGCTAAATCATCTTGTTCTTTCAAATCAACTCTATCTTGCAAAAGTTCTGCTATTTTTTCTAGTTTGGAATGTAGATAAAAATCTGTAGTAGATATATCTTCAATGGTTTCACTCAGTAAAGATTGTGCAAAAAGACCTGGTGTAACAAAAAAAAAAATACACAAAAAATACTGCTTAAAATTCAAAATGCGCATAATCTATGAGTATTTGCTTTAAAGATTGATCTTTCACAACAACTAAATATTTATTTTGTAAATTTTGTATATATTTTTGCAAACTATTTTTGTATTCTTCTGCGTAAAGCTCCCGATAAATTTTATCTTCTACCTCAGTGAGACTTGCTCCTGTTTGTTTGCTCTCTATGCGATCTAGGTAGAACAAATGATAGCCAGATGCTATTCGTATAGGAAGACTAATTCCACCTTCTTGCAGATTTATTACTGCTTGCTCCATTACTAAAAGCATATCTTTTTTTCTCAAAGCAGGCAAAATACCTTTATTACTCGCAGTTGCTGCATCTTCGGAATGCTTAGCTGCAATTTCTCCAAAATTTTTGTTTGCAATAGCAAGTTTTCTAATAATTGCTAACTCTGTTTTTGTTTGCTCAGAAGTATTATTTTTAAATATGTGTTGTAAATAATAAAAAGTTTCTTGTTTTTGATATTGTGCTTGAAATCTTTCTTGAATATCTTGTTGTCCTATGTTTATTTTTTGTACAATTTGGCTTTGAATTACTTTTTCTGATAAAATTTTATTTCTAAATTGTTTTTGAAAGTAATTTAAATCCATTCCTAAGGTAACCAGTAGTTTTGCAAAATCTTCTTCACTGAACTTGTTATTTTCTTTAAATTTTTCTATTGCTGCATTAATTTCTTTGAGAGTAACAAATATTTTATTTTGATTAGCGTCTGTGACAAAAAGTAATTCATAAATCAAATCTCTTAAATGCATTGCTCTTTGCTCTTGATTAGGCGCAGCTATATTTTTGAGTAAATTCTCTTGTGCTAACTGTTTGTAAGATAACGCAAGCTCTCTTTTTGTCAAACTTTGTTTACCTACAGTGACAATAATGCCATCAAAAATACTAGTACCAAAGAGAATACTAGTGTAAAAAATACAAAACAAAAATACAAAAAAGAGCTGCTTCATTTATCAAAAATATTTTACATATTTCAATTTTATCTCGTCCCTGATAGGAACTAGTTTCTTAAACTGTAAAAAGAATATACGATCTTGTTTAAAAAGTTTGCCATTGAGATAGTACTCTATACCTTGAGGAACCTTGTCTTTTTGAGGATGCCAATCTTTGAATACTACCGTCAAAATAAGTTTTTTACCATTATAATAAATAGAGCGCACTAATTTCTCTGTTCTATAATTTTCTTTGTTTAAAAGAACATAAGCAAAATTCTTACCTAGTTTGTAATAAAATTTTCCATCCTCTTCTACTATACTAAAATAAAAATAATTAACTCCCAAGCTCTCGTAGTATTTTAAAAGTTTTGCTTCTGTCTTAGCGTAAAAACCAGTAAATAAATTTTCTACATCTAACTCAAAAAAAGAGAGATGCTGTGCAAAATTTTTGACAGTTTGTTTTTGAGAGTCATTTAAGGATAAGTATAGTAATTGTTCTTTTTCAGAAAAAATCTCTACGGACAAAAATTCATTTCTTACCCACAAAATATCTTGTTTGTAAGTATTTTCTATAGTAAATTTTTCCTCTTGGATATTGTAGGTAGTTGTTTTTAATTTAGCAAAAAATTGTACTACTCTATTTTGAGAATAAAGTACATTGAGTATAACTTGTTTATAGCTAATACCAGTAGCAATAGCTTCTTGAAAAAGAAAACAACAAAAAAACAAGATAGAACAAATCTTTTTCATAATACTAAGAAACACCCCCGAATATATTACACTGCAAAAATAGTTTATTGCTGCTGCTGGGTTTCTACAGGAGCAGGCTCCTTAAAAACAGAGGTTTCATTAGAAGAAAAAATAGCTAGAAAAATAGAAGAAACAATAAATACAACTGCAAAAATCGTAGTTAATTTTCCTATAAAATTTTCTGGAGTTTTAATTTGATTGACTTGCCCAGATCCTCCAAAAGCAGCCCCTAGTTGTGCTCCAGTGCCTGTTTGCAAAAGCACTATCAGTATCAAAAAAAGAGAAATAATCAAATGAATAACAAGTAAAAATTGCAACATAATAACTTTTAATAGTAAGAACTTAATAATACAAAAAATTAAACACTCACCAGGCGACGGTCGGATTCGAACCGACGTTCGGGGTTTTGCAGACCCATGCCTGACCGCTTGGCTACGTCGCCAAATACATGAGCGAGAAACGGGATTTGAACCCGCGACCCCAACCTTGGCAAGGTTGTGCTCTACCACTGAGCTATTCTCGCACAAGCAACTTTTTCCCACAACAAACTCAGTTACTGCTACGTCAAACCAATGTATTTTTCTTAACAATCAAATAAAATAACCCAGATAAGCAATTCTTCCTAAAAAGGATAGCTTATTTTTTTAATTTGGTCAACCTCAAATTTTTTCATAAATTTTAAGAAAATACTAAAAAATAAAAAGAAACAACAAGAGTTGGTAAAATAGCTCCTAACATTAAACCTACAGGAGATACGCCATTTTTGAAGTATTTACTTAAAATAGATTGTCCTGCAGGATTAGGAGCATTTGCAATTACAGTCAACCCACCACCTGCGAGAGCACCAGCTAAAACTGCATATTTCATAGTGTCTGCAAAATTAGGAACTAAAGAACTAAGATAAGTAATAGCCGCATTATCATTAAAAGCTGTCAGTAACATAGCACCAAAAAAAAGTTGAGTTTCCGTTAATCTAGTAAGTATAGGCACTAACCACCAACCTTGTAAACCTCCGTGTATCACTAATCCTGAGAGAAAAAATCCTACCAAAAGAGGTGATTTTAAATTAATCTCAGCTTGAAATTCTTTAGTAGCTACTGCAAAAGCAAGAAAAAACAAAAAACCTCCTGTAAACAAAGGAATATGATGAGAAGTAAATACAGTCCAGACAATAAATAAAATGTGGATCAAAGTTATAATAAAAGGACTTCTTACTGTTATGTCTGCTTCAGAAACAGCACTCATTTTTTTAAATTCTTTTCTAAAAATTAGAAAATAAATAATATTCGAAGTAAGAATACCGAGTATAGCTTTCCAACCAAAATTTGTTGCCATGTAAATGCTACCCCAATTCCAAATATTTGCAACTATCAAGACAGGGGGAGCAGCAAAATGCGTGAGAGTACCACCTACAGAAATATTAACAAATAACAAACCTATTGTTGCATAAGCAAAATTCCTAGAAGGTTTCTTATCGTAAAATTGTTTACCTAAAAGAAGTGCCGCTATAGTCATAGCAGCTGGCTCTGTGATAAATGAACCCAACAAAGGCGCTAAAGTTAAAATGCAAAACCAATAAGCAGCTGTCCCTCCACCAAATAAAGATGCAAAAAATTTAAGATTATTTTCAGCAAAACTAATAATGGGTTTGGTAGCAGCCAGCGCCATAATTACTACTACAAAAACTGGCTCTGTATAATTAACATTAGAGATATAATCCACAAAACTATGCCATCCTTTAGATAAAATAAAAAACACTGCTAAAACTAACACCCAAATACCAAAAACAGCTTCCACTTCGCCAAAAAAATGTAAAAACTCTGATAAAATACTAACATTATGACCTTCTTTGAAATGCTTAGCTTTGTGTCTCTTGGCAATTCTACGGGAAATTTGAGTAATTTTATTCGCTAAAAGGGCGTGAATAATAGCACATAGAAAAATCAGACTAACAACAATATTAAAAGGCTCAAACACAATTCTAGACCTCAGAATCTCTATTAAACCCTCACCTTGATCTTGGTAAGTAGCTAAACTTAATGGAAAAGCTAACTGTGCTCCGCTTTGAGCTGTTGCTAAAACAAAGCTAGGTGCTAGCAGTAAAAACAATGTTAGACTAGTCTTCATAAGCAATAAGTTCTATTTCTATTTGTGCGTTTTTTGGTAAACAACTAACCTCTACGCAACTTCTTGCCGGTCGTGTCTTGGAAAAATACTCTTCATAAATTTCATTAACAGTTTGAAAATCCTCTATATTCTTTAAAAAAATAGTAACTTTGATAACATTGCTTAGACTGCTATGACAATCTTCTAAAATTTTCTGAATATTTTCAAAAATTTGCCTAGTTTCACTTTCTATACCACCAATAACAAAACTACCATCATAATTTAAGCCTAATTGCCCTGATAAATAGATAGTTTTTTCTACTATACTAGCGTGAGAGTAAGGACCAATAGCAGGTGCTACTCTAGCAGAATTTATTCTTTTAATGCTCATAGATGAGTGCCATTGAAAAAATTAAACATTCCATTTAAATAAAATAAATAAATAAAAAAATCAAATCTTATTTTATTGAATTTAAAAACAAAAAGCCCTATTGTATTAGGATAAAATTCACCAAAAACAAGCACTAAATAATTATAATTTTTTGAGTGAACTGAATTATTTAATAAATTGATTATGTGGTCTCCAGAGAAAAAAAAAGTTTTAGACACAGCTTTGCAGCAAATAGAAAAGCAATTTGGAAAAGGATCCATTATAAAAATGGGGGATAAAATACAAAGTATTATTCCAGTCACTAGCTCAGGAAATATATCTTTAAACATTGCCTTGGGTATAGGAGGATATCCGCAAGGAAGAATTATTGAAGTTTTTGGACCGGAATCTTCTGGTAAAACAACCCTAGCATTACACGCCATCGCAGAAGTACAAAAAACAGGTGGTATTGCTGCTTTTATTGATGCAGAACACGCTATAGATCTGAAATACGCTAAAAAACTAGGTGTTGAAGTAGACGATCTAATGGTCTCCCAGCCAGATAATGGTGAGCAAGCCTTAGAAATCACAGAAATTTTAATTAGAAGTAGTGCCGTCAATATGATTGTCATTGATTCAGTAGCAGCTCTTGTACCTAAAGCAGAAATTGATGGAGAAATGGGAGACTCTCATATGGCATTGCAAGCAAGATTAATGTCTCAAGCCCTTCGTAAAATCACTGCTCTTTGCTCAAAATCATCTTGTATAGTTATTTTTATTAACCAACTCAGACAAAAAATAGGAGTTTTCTTTGGTAATCCTGAGGTTACTACAGGAGGAAACGCCCTCAAATTTTATACTAGCATTAGATTAGATATTCGCCGCATTAGCAGCATCAAACAAGGAGAAAATATTGTAGGCAATAAAGTTAGAGTCAAAGTCATCAAAAATAAAATGGCACCCCCATTTGGTAGTACAGAAATAGATATTATGTTTAATAAAGGTATTTCTCATTTAGGGTCAGTGATTGACCTAGCAACCGAAAATAAAATTATAGAAAAAAGCGGTGCTTGGTTTTCCTACAAAAATACAAAAATTGGACATGGAAGAGAAAATGCGAAACTATTCTTAAAAGACAATCCAGAACTTCTTTTAGAAATTGAGAACGCTATCTACAAAAAAAAAGAATTGCTACACTTAATCAAAAAACTGCCTAGCAAACAACCAATGTCTAATAAAAAAACACTGCAACAAGTAGCTAAACAAACCGAAATTTCTACCACTAAAACTACAGCTCCTAACGACTCAAAATGAAAGTTAGCATTGTTGGGCTAGGTAAAATGGGTCAATTAGTTTTACAAGCAAGCAAAGAATTAGGTATTCAAATTATATCTACCATAGATCCTATAAACAAACAAGCAGATTTTTCTCAAATTAACGCAAACTCTCTCAAAAACTCCGATGTTTGTATTTGCTTTACCAAACCACAAGTTGCATTTGAAAATATTGAGCAAATAGCAGCTTGTAAAAAAAAAATTGTGATGGCGACTACAGGATGGGAAGACAAACTAGAACAAGCAAGAGTAGTTGTAGCAAAACATAATACTACTATGATCTATTCTTCTAATTTTTCTGTTGGTGTTAATATATTTTTTCAAATAATTCTACAAGCAACTAAAGTGATTGATCAATTTACAGACTACGACCTCTTTGGCTGGGAAATGCACCATAATAGAAAATTAGATTCTCCTTCTGGAACAGCTAAGACTATTGTCAGGTTATTACTAGAAAATACTAGTAGAAAAACAAGGGCAATCTACCATAAAATAAATGGAAAAATAGCAAAAGAAGAATTGCACTTTTCCTCTCTAAGAGGGGGAGATATAGTAGGTACTCACTGCGTAGGTTTTGACTCAACATTTGATAGTATAGAATTAAAGCACACAGCTAAAAATAGAATAGGTTTTGCTAAAGGCTCACTGATAGCTGCTGATTGGATTATGCAAAAAGAGTCAGGACTTTATACTGAAAAAGATTTAATGGAATATTTGTTGAGCGGTAAATAAAAATTTTGCTCAAAAATACCTAGTAGAATTGAATGTGCTAGCATTAAGTGTATAAATTATTAGAAAGAATTTTGATAGATAAAATCTAATAAACAAAAAATTGTATAATTTATAAAAATTACTTACCCTCTTTTTCAAGAGACTAAACTTTTTAACTTAATGAAAAAAATAATTATATTGTCTGTATTTTTCTTGCTAACGGTAAACTCGCAAGCACAAGATTTTGATTACTGGAAAACTAATAATCCTCACTCTGCAAAATCAATCAATCATCAAGTTTGGAATAATTTCCTGCAAATAAATATTCGCCCTCAAAATAATATCAATTTAATTGACTATACCAATGTGAGTATACAAGAAAAACAACAATTAAAAAACTATATTGATTATTTACAATCTATTCTAATTACTAATTATAACTCAAAAGCGCAAAAAGCCTTTTGGATTAATCTTTACAATGCTCTAACTATACATATTATTTTAGAGCACTATCCTGTAGATTCTATCCGTAACATTAAACTCTCAGGGTTTTTTATTGCTGGTCCTTGGAAAAAAAAATTAGTTACAATAGATGATAAGATGCTGTCTTTAGATAATATAGAACATAATATACTCCGTCCTATTTGGACAGACAATAGAGTGCATTACTCAGTAAATTGTGCTAGTATTGGTTGTCCGAACTTACAAAACCAAGCCTTTACTCAAAAGAACACAGAGCAGCTACTAGAGAAAGGAGCAAGAGAATATATTAGGAATAAAAGAGGTGTAAATTTTCAAAAAAATAAATTAATTCTCTCTAGTATCTATGAGTGGTTTATAGAAGATTTTGACAACTCAACTCAAGGAATAATACAGCATTTACAAAAATACGCAAATCAAGAAACCATCATAAAATTACAAAATTATAAAGGAAAAATAAAATATGATTATGATTGGTCTTTGAATGATTGGCAATAATGAAACAATCATGTCAATGATTTATCTTGACCTCGTAATTTTATCTGCTTTTGCTATCAAATAATTTTACTTTATTTAATTATACAATATACAAATCACTATTGCACTTGAGTTATTGTATAGCAAATTTTTACGTAAAGCATTCTTAATTATGCTTATGAATTTGATAAATTATTAGCTAAGAAAAAACTACTATCTTTAAAAAATGAAAAGTAAAAAAGAAAAGGTTACTCAAGAGTTATTACGTATTGTTAGTGTTTTAAGATCAAATAAAGGTTGTCCTTGGGATCAGAAACAAACACATCAAAGTTTAACAAAATATTTAGAAGAAGAAGTTTGGGAAGTGATAGACGCTATAGATAAAGGCGGAGTAAACCTAGAACTAAAAGAAGAGCTCGGAGATATTTTATTGCAAGTGGTGATGCACTCACAAATTGCTAAAGAAAAAGATAACTTCGATTTTTACGACGTGGTGACTTATTTGAACGAAAAACTAATTCGTAGACATCCTCACGTTTTTGATAAAAAAAACGTTGCAAAAGATTTTAATATTGAAAAGGAATGGGATAAAATCAAAGAAAAGGAAATAGGTAAAAAATATCATCCCTTAGAAAGAGTCCCACAATCTGCCTCTTTGGAGTATCTTTTTCAAAAAATTACAACTTTTAAAAAACAAAACAACTATCATAAATCTACTGATCTTACTAAATTGCAAAAAAAAATAGAATTATTAACAAAAAAAACAAATAATAATCACAAACTATCTAGTTTACTAGGAGAAATTTTCTTTGCCCTAGCACAATGGGCTAATAACAATCAAATAGAATGGGTTGATGAGTTTAAAAAACAACTTTGCTTAGAAAAAGAAAATATTCTATTAAACAAAATTGATAAATAAAAATTGTAAAATACTCGCATAACAAATGCTAATGGATATTTTGCAAACTACGCTCTTATCGCTAAAAATCAGTTTTTTAGCTGTTTTATTACAAACTATACCTGCTATCTACTGTGGATATTATCTAGCAACACGCAAGGGAAAATTAGCTGTCCTCCTCAATGCTTTATCTATGTTGCCCTTGGTAGTAACTCCTCTAGCTATTGGTTATTTTATTTTATATTTTTTCCAAAAAAATAGTATCTCTGGCAGGATTCTGCAAAGTTTAGATATAGAAATAATTTTTAATTGGAAAGGAGCAGTGCTGGCGGTTTCTTTGGTAAGTCTTCCTCTTTATATTCAAGGATCACAAATTGCGTTCGCTGCTGTACCAAGAAAATTACAGCAGCTCTCTTTATCTTTAGGCAATACCTCTAGTCAAACATTTTTTAAAGTTATATTGCCTCTATCTAAGTTTGGAATTATTAGAAGCGCTTTACTAGCGTTCGCTAGGAACATGGGAGAGTTTGGTGCTACAGTAATTGTAGTAGGAATTATTCCTCAAAAAACAGAAACTTTGGCTTCTGGTATTTTTAGAAGTTTAAATATACCAGGACAAGAAAATAGAGTGCAGTTGTTGATTTTTACTTCTCTCTTAATTTCTTTCTTTTTTATTATTCTTATACAATGGATGCAACTACTAGCAAAAAAATATTAAAAATTAATTATGATTTAACTTTTAAAAAAAAAAATACTATTATTTTTCATTCCAAAATAACACTAGATATGAAGATTTCACGTCTTAGTGTCTTTGGTAAAGTAGGAAGCGGTAAAACCTGCTTACTTAAAACAATCGCAGGAATTCTAAAACCCCAACAATGTCATATAATTTTTGATGGAATAGAGCTCACAAATAGCAAAAAAAAAAAATTCATACCTCTGCATCAAAGAAGAATTGTTTATCTATGGCAAGAAGCCACTTTATTTCCACATTTTAATGTAATGCAAAACTTATCCGTCGCCCCAGCAGCAAAATTTTTTCCAAAAAAAAATCACCTGATAGATCTTTGTGGTGTTCAAAAATTACTTAATAAAACTCCAGAAGAATTATCTGGTGGTGAAAAACAAAAAGTTTGCCTGCTGCAAGCTTTGTTTAGCTGCCCTAATTTATTATTATTAGATGAACCTTTTTCTTCCTTAGATGAAAAAACAAAAAAACAACTAATAAATATCTTAGTAGAAGTTCAAAAAAAGCACAAACTTGCTATAGTATATGTAAGTCATTCAAAAAAGGAAGTTGAAACTTTTGGATTGCAACAACTATCTCTAGAGCACGGACAAATCAAAACCTTAAAAAAATAAGCAAAGAATTATTCTTAATTCAAACCTTCATTAACAAGCTAATCTCTAGTCGGTCTAGGTCTAGCCTTGTTGACTGTCAATTCCCTACCTTTAAGAAGAGTTTTATTCAAAGCTTCTATTGCTGTCAAAGCTTCTTCTTCATTAGGCATTTCTACAAAACCAAACCCTTTGGAGCGCTTTGTTTCTCTGTCCTTAACAATTTTTGCAAAAGCTACCTCGCCATATTTTTCAAATGTCTCTCTTAACTCTCTGCTTGATATTTCAAAGGAAAGATTGCCTACATAAATGTGGACCCTATCATCTATATTATTCGTATTCATATTTTAATTGATTGATTAATTTTTACTAGAATTAAGTAAAATTTTTAGCTGTGTAAATATTTTTTCAATTATAAATCGTAACTTGAAGAAAAATACTTATATAACGGAGAATTTGCGTCAATAACTAGTTTAGTGTTATCTCCTATTGTTTGTCCGTAACTTGTTAATGTTTCATAAAAACGATAAAATTCTGCATCTTGGCTATAAGCTATTCCATAGATTTGAGTAGCTCTAGCATCTGAGATACCTCTAATTTTTTTTGCTTCTCTAGAAGCTACAGAAGTGATCTCACTAAGTTCCTTAGATAATTTACCTAAAATTTCTGCTTTTTCGCCTTCTCCTTCCGATCTTTTTTTAGCGGCTATTCTTTTTCTTTCTGAAATCATCCTTTCATAAACCTTTTGCCTCACTTTGTCTGTGTAATTAATTCTTTTAATTAAAATATCTACAATCTCAATTCCGTATTCTTTCTCTGATTGATTTAAATTTTGGATAATAAATTTTGTAATGCCATCTCTACCAAATTTGACAGATCTATTGGCTTTTTCTTCTCTTTCTGTGCTCACAGAATATTTTTCTTTCCAGTCAGAGCTAATAATAATTTCATTTAAATCATTCTTTGTAACTAAATCTCTAATGATTCCTTCAATTAAATCACTCAAAACGCCAGCAGCTCTTCTTTCATTATTTAATCTTTGAAAATATATAAGAGGATCGATAATTTTCCACCTAGCTGTAGTATCTACCCAAATAAAAGTTTTATCATTTGTTGGTATCTCATTTGGTTCACCAGCTATTGTTAATAAACGTTTATCAAAATAACGCACCTTATACCAAGGAAATTTGAAATAAACACCGGCATCATTAATAGATGTCACAGGTTTACCAAACTCCGTAACAACTACCTGCTGTACCTCTTGAATAATAAAAAAACTGTTATAACCTAATAATATTAAAGCTATGATAGGAATCAGAATAAGGGTTTTTAAACTCATTTTTGATCTTTATTTATATTGTAAAGTGGAAAAATTTGACTTTCTTGATCAATAACTGTTACTTCGCTAACATTAGGTAAAATGTTCTTCATAGCTTCTATGTAGAGTCTAGTTTTTGTAACTATCTTATACTTTCTATATTCTCTCAGCAACGCATTAAACTTTATAGTATCTCCTACTGCTTCGTTAATACGTTGAATAGCATACCCCTCCGCTTCTGCTATGTCCTTTTTAGCATTTCCTCTTGCTTTAGGAATTTTTTCATTGTAAATTTTTTGCGCTTCATTTACTAATCTCGTTTTATCCTGATCTGCTTCATTTACCTCATTAAAAGAAGGGCGAACAGCCTCAGGAGGAGTAACATCTTGTAATTGGACAGCTACTAGATCAACACCAGAACTATAAGAATTAAGTTTTTCTTGCATCTCTATTTTTGTTTCCAAAGCCAATTCTTCCCTCTGGTCTAACAAATAATCAAAATCTCTATTTCCCGCTAACCTTCTAATTACCATTTCTGATAAATCACGAATAGTAGCCCTGCCGTCTTTAATATTAAAAACAAAATCTTTAGGATTGCTAATTTTATACTGAACTACCCAGTTGAGGTTAATAACATTTCTATCTCCTGTAAGAATTAATGATTCGACATCTAAGGTTCTCGTAGAACGAGAAGCGTCGGGAAATCCTCTTTGCACAGAGCTACTACGAAACCCAAATTCTTCTTTTCTAATTGTTTCTACATCCACTACAATTACTTCTTCTACAAAAGGAAGTAGAAAGTTTAACCCAGAATTAGTAGTTTTAGAGTATTTGCCAAATTTCAAAATAATACCTTTCTCGCCAGCTTGGATTTGATAAAACGATTTAAATATTAAAAAAACAACCAAAACAGGAATAAGAATAAAAAATAACTTACTCAATCCTAGTCCCCCAGGACCTGAATTTTTTTTACCTGTTTTGCTACTTCTAGCAAAAGCTTGCTTAAAATCATTAACGATTTTATCAAGACCAGAATTTTCACCGCCACCCCAAGGGTTCTCATTTGTCATAACTATTTTTCGTTGATATTAGCGACTGTATCATTGTTAATAATATAAGTCAAGGGATTAATATGTTTTCCATTAACCATAATCTCATAGTGTAAATGTGCACCTGTTGTCCTTTTACCAGAATTCCCTACTCTAGCAATAATATCACCTCTTTTTACTATTTGCCCTACTTTTTTTTCAAATTTGCTCAAATGAGCATAGCGAGTAATCATACCATAACCGTGATTAACTGCCATTAAATTGCCATAAGATTCTTCATAGTAAGCATAAGCTATCCTGCCATTAGCAGCAACAATAACAGGTGTATACATAGGAGCTGACCAATCTACTCCTTTGTGAAATTGTAAGCTGCCGTCAAAAGGATCCTTACGCTCTCCATAACCAGACGTTAATCTAGCATTATTTACAGGCTCAAAAGAAGGTGTTCTAACCAATCTTTCTAGGTTATCTCTGATAATTACTTCTAGTTCTAAAAAACTTCCTTTTCTAATTTTATAGGCTAACTTAATATTGCTGATTTGCTTATTGATACTTCTTCCTTGTAATTCTAAATCAGAATAAAAATTTTTTTCCTGCAATTGATCATCTAAGAAAATTTGTCTTATACTGTTTGCTTTGTTGTATTGCCTTTTATTTGTAATTCTCCTAATTTTAGTATCAAAAATTTGAAAAGACTGTAACTGCTGACTAAAAGATCTCAATTTTTCTTGATTTTCTTTATAATTAATATTTTGCTGCAAAAAAATTTTTTTTAATTCTCTGTAATTAGTGTAGAGTTTTCTCGTTTGATAGTAGTTATAGTAAACGTAACTTAAAAACATCAACAAACCAATAAAAACAATAAACAATGCATAAATAAAAAGTTTATATATTTTAAATTTCTTCATTCCAAACTCACTTTGGAAAGTAATCATTAAGGTAAAATAATCTGTAAAAAATGAAAATTTTTTTTGCATAAAGTTCTGTCGCTACTTTAACGATAAATAATAATATATTTGCACCAGTAAATATTTTTTATAAATGTTTTTTTCTTGTGTTTCTTGTTTCTTTGAGCACTAACAAAATCCTTTTTGTAAAAAAATAACCTAAAATAGAAATTGGTACGGCATAAACCATTGCACCTGCAAACAACACTATTCCCCAACTATTAAACAAAAACGCTAATAAATCAAATAATTTTTCCATAAAATTTAAATTACTTGCAGAAAAAATACTATTTAGATTATAAATAACATCAGCAAATACAACCTCTGTTAGTGAAATTTTAAATACTTTAAACAAAAAAATACCTGTATTATAAAATAACAGATAAAGGGGAACAATTGTAATGGGATTGCTAATCCAAATCAATGTAAGTGCTATAGTAACATCAAACTTTCTTTGTAAAATATATTTTTGTATGACCCATTGTAACAGTACAATATAAATTTGAAGTCCTATAGTTGGAGTAAATGCCCAAAAAAGTCCAATTTGTACACCCAACGCTACCTCTTTGAGAGATTTCTGACTTCTCATAATAGGAATAACAAATTTCTTATTATAAAGTCTTTTTGTTTGACGATATGTTTTTAAGAACATTGCAGTATAAAATTATTTAAGAATAAGTGAGATTCAACCACTCTTTGAGTAATTCCAAAATCTCTATCCTATAATTATTTTGATTATTAGTAAAAATACAAAAAGGATAAAATTTTCCTTTGTAAGGAATATATCCTGCTAAATTATAAATACCTGTTAATGTACCTGTTTTTGCTAAAATCCCATTTTCTCTAGGGAACATTTCTCTATAAGGTTTAATTTTGTGTAAAAAATATAATATAGCTTGTGGAGTTACCTTGTTTTTTCTAGATAATCCAGAGCCTTCTTCTATAAAAAAATCATCTTTAGCAATTCCTTGTTTTTGCATATAATTACTGATTGTAAGATTAGATTTTGCTAAATTGTAAGGCACTCCGTAATCTTGGTCTGCTAGGCGAAAGTAAATCTGATTAGCAATATAGTTATTAGAGTAAAGTAAAAATGATGAAATTAACTCTTTTAATTTTCTTGAATTCTGATAGTTCAGAATCAAATCCCAATTTTGATTATGTAGAGTTTTTTGATATCCACTGTTTACTACATTGATTCCATGATTCTCAAAAATAGCCTCAATTAACTCCGCAGTGTATTGCAAGGTGTCATTATAACTATTACTAATTTTAATTCTTTTTTTTTTTCCTTTAGCAATAGCCACTCCTTTACGTTTTGCAAAGGGTGTTAACGGAGTCCAAGCTTCTGCAGAAAGTACTTTCCCTGCCACTGTTTTTTCTAAGTAAAGAGAGTTAAAATTAACTACCAAAGCACCGCTCAAAGCATTATAAGAATTATTACTTTTTCCTAACCCTGGAACTATAGAAGTCTCTATCAAAGAATCATCTAAAAAAATAGAATTAAATTGCAAAAAACCTCTTTTTTTGACACTTATAGCAATTTTGTCTATTTCTTCGGAAATCAAAAAAGGATCTCCACCGCCTTTAACAAGTAAATTCTGGTTTTTGTCTCTATAAAACGATGTAGAGAAAAAAAAATTTTCTCCTAATAAATCAAAAGCAGCAGATACAATAATTATCTTTAAAACAGATGCAGGAATAAAAGCGTTGTTTGCTTGATATTGAAAAAGGACTTGTTCTTTTGGTGTGTGCAACAATACCCCACCTCCTTGCGACAAGCGCACAATCTTTTTTTCTACATTTTCCTTCTGTATTAGTTTTTTTGATTTTTCTAAAGCAAAAGACTGTAAAAAAAATAAACAAAAAAAAAATATCAAATATAATTTTTTATTATTCATCTTTTTCGCATACGAATGAGCCTACTGTTACAATAGTCAATCATTTCTATTATTTTAGGGTTATTGGTATAATGAAACTTTGCAATCATAAAATATTTTTTTGCACGATTAAAATCATGCATTTGATAAAAAGATAGAGCTAAAAAATATACTGCTTGTTCAAAGGTAGGGTCAATCTCAATAACTTCTATGAGTTCTTTGATTGCTTTAGTAAACATTCCCATTTTATACCTACAAATACCAACATGTGCTTGTGCTTGATAGGGTTTATCTACTTTATCTAAAATATTTTCAAAATGAATCAGAGCTTCTGCATACTGTGACATTTGCATTAACGCCCTACCTGCTTGCAAACTAGCCTCCCAGTAATCTCTGTTTCTATCTAATGATTTTAGAGAATTAGCCAAACTCTCTCTAAACTGGCTTTGTTTATAATAGCAATTTCCTACCATATAATAATAGTAATAAGCTTCTTTAATATTCTGAGAAGCAAGATATCTATATTCTCTAACAGCGCGATAATACATTCTGCGAGTATAAAACTCGTAAGCCATTTTCTCGTCAATTAGCTCCTTCCTACTAGATGTACTTCGTTTGTTTCTGTTATATGTTTTTCTCTCTTTTACAAATTCTCCAATAAAAGGATTGTTGCATTGATAGCACTTTGCTTGCCTAGCAGATTGAGGATTCTGTAAGCTATTCAACGCCTGACAATGTACGCAAAGAATATAACAACTATTGTTGGCTTGTGACTTTAATGTTAAATCTAATTCTCTCTTTTTATCTTTATCCGATAAAATTTGATAAGCTTCATTGAGTTTTTGTGCAAAATCTTTCTCTCCCCCCAAATCAGGATGTCCACTAGACTTCATCAAAGCTTTATAAGCAGCTTTAATAACCTCCATAGACGCTTGGATATCTAGCCCTAGTAATTTATAAGGATTTTTTTCTTGTTTCATTTCTTGTATCTCAAATTATTTTAATACCACAGTCTTCTTACCAACAAAAAAAATTTAATATCACTCTAGTTATCAAGAACAAACTACAATTTTGCTATACATCCTTATTCCCATTAAAACAATAAATATCAATCAAAATTAGATTTTTTGTCAGTGCTTAAGTGTATGCTGAACTCAAATAATTGCAATTTTTATATTCTTTAACACTCAAAGTTTTGGCAATTTACTTACACAATTTTTTTTGCAAGGTGTGGTACCAATTAGGAAGATTATAAATACTGCTATTGATAGAAAACAAGGAAGCAATGTTCAAGTCTACAGCCGTACCTAATACATTAAATGATTTTATATTGCCATCAGCAATTATTTCTTTATTTGTCATTCTTTTAGTCCAATGCAAAATGTTATCATTGCTTTCAAACATTGGATTAAGAATTTGTACGCTTGTGGGGTGGATAATATCAATGCCTTCTTTTTCTAAAGAACTATAAATTTCTTGTAAAATTTTAGGATTATATACACCATCTTGTCTTTCATAAACAGGAAAATAATAACCTATGAGGGATTTTCTTGCTCTTGTTTTAATTTCTTTAATAATTTTTCTCAATAAACGAAGACGATTTTTTAAAACTCCTCCGTACTTATCTTCTCTATGATTAAATTTAGGGTGAAAACATTGATCTAATAACTCCTGCTTGCCTCCGTTAATTTCTACAATTTCAAACCCTGCTTCTTCTGCCAACTCTGCTCCATGTTTAAAATGCATTATTAATTCTTCTATATCATTCTTATTAAATGATCTACTAGCAGTATAGTCTTTACCAAAATTAATGTTGTCGCTAGAAGAAATAGGCTGTTCTCCACAAATTATCTCATTAGTCCTAGCGCCGCAGTGTGTTAGCCTGATACCCAATACTACACCTTGGTTTTTGGTATATTCAATAAGTTTTTTATAATTCATTAGAGCTGTTTCTGCTATGCCAAGCTGCTGAGAATGAGATTTACCTTGCGAAACAGTATATGCTGAGTCTAAGATAATCGTACCTACTCCCATATTTGCTAAATGCATTATATTTTCTACAATAGATATAGAAAGATTACCGCTGTCTCTGGCGTTAGAATACACAGAAACATTGACCAGCAAACGATTTTTAAACTGAATCTTTCCTATAGAAATACTATCAAATAAAGACATAAAATTTTTACTAAATCACAACTATTAAATCTTCGGGCTTGAATAAAACCCTTCTTTTGCAGACACACTATTACCTTTAGCTCTGCCAACAACTCATCTAAACACCGCGTCAAGAATCCAAAATATCTAGACTCTCAAGACATTGCTCCTACTATCTAAACTCTATACAAGATGGAAGACACCGCTTAATTTTTACTTTTATTGAAGGGACCTATTTTATCCAATTCCAAAGGATAAGGCAAATTTTTTGCAATTTCTAATACTTTTTCCTGATTTCTGATTACCAAAAGATACAGCAAAATACTAAAGAAAAAACCAAAAAAAAAACCAAACGTAATTCTCTTCATTTTGCCTTAATAAAAAATTTTTCATAAAGAAAAAACAACAAAAGGTATACAAAAATAATAATTCCTATCGTTGATAAAACCATGATTTCATGAGAGCCCATAACAATAACAAATAACTTGAATTTTTTCTCAAAAAAGTCTATTTACTTTTTCTGATACGTAGTAATTGTAACCTATTATCCTTGGTTTGTCAAATTCTTAATGAAGCAAAGAAAAACACCAACTTCCTTGAAAGATTCTATCAAAATGATTCAAAAAAATAAATCTGCTTTTTTTCAATATGAAATTTTAAAAAAACTAGAAGCAGGTATTATATTAAAAGGCACAGAAATCAAAAGTATCAAGCAAAATAAAGTCAATATTAAGGATGCCTTTGTACAAATTTCTACAAAACTAGAAGCAGAAGTTTTTAACCTTCACATTAGCGCCTATGCGCACCAAAGAAATGTCTTTTTTAATCATAACCCCGAAAGAATAAAAAAACTCTTGCTCAAAAAAAAAGAAATTAAAAAACTCTACCAAGAACAGAAAGAAAAATCTCTATCCATTGTAGTGTTAGCTATTTATTTAAAAAAAGGATTAGCAAAAATTGAACTAGGGGTAGGTAGAGGCAAAAAACTTTTTGATAAAAGACAAGCTATAAAACAAAGAGAAGAAAAAAGAAAAATACAAAAAATAAACTATCTATAAACCAAAAATTGATAAATACAAATCAACGGGAAAGAAAACTATCACAATAAATAAAACATATGCTGAACTAAATACAATATAATTGAACTAAGGTAAAAAAAGGAGTTGTCAATAAGCCGAGTTCTGTCTTTAATAATAAAGTGGAAGTCATTCATCTAGTTTTATAGTTACCTATAAAATCTTGCATTTTACCCTTTTGCTAAGCGAGCTACCTACGCAAAATACTAAAACTTGCTTCAAGTGGGGTTTGCCTTACCAAAAATGTCACCATTTTTGTGGTGGGCTCTTACATTAAGGATTGCTCCCCCACCTTTTCAACCTTGCCTGTGCAAAAGCCATCGGCGGTATCTTTTCTGTGGCACTTTCCTGAAGATTGCTCTTACTGGGTATTACCCAGCACTCTGCTCTTTGAAGCTCGGACTTTCCTCTTAGCTTAAAAAGCTAAGCGACTTCCTTTCCAACTCCTAGTACATACTGTAGAATAATTGGTATAAATAACCAAGATAAAATATAGTTTTTTAAACTTGCATTATTAAAAAAAATCTTATGAAAAAAATACAGCTCAACTTTTATCATGGAAATATTCTACTTAAAACTCCTACCAAATTTTCTTTTTTAGCAAATTGGATAATTTTTGATCAAAGATTAGAGTCCTACCGTGTATGCGCTTATCACTACAAAGAATTAATTCTCAATTTTCAAAAAAAATACGATTATGAAGACAATGTCAAAAATTACCAAAATTTAAAGCTAATCTTAAACTTGCCTTTTGAGCCATACTATTACCAAAAAGAAGCCATGTATGCCTGGAGTAAACAAAAAAGGGGTATTTTAGTGTTACCCACAGGATCTGGTAAAAGTGTGTTAGCAGCAATGATTATTGATAAAATTCAACGCTCAACTATTGTGATAGTCCCAACTATTGAGCTTTTAAACCAATGGCATCAAAATTTAAAACAATTTTTTAATTGTCAAATAGGCATCTTGGGTGGTGGTAACAAAAATATACTACCCATTACTGTCAGTACTTATGAATCTGCTATAATTTACCAAAATCAAATTGGTAACAAGTTTTGCTTGATGGTGTTTGACGAGTGTCATCATCTAGGGTCAAATGCTTCGTATCAAATGGCAAAATCTTTTATTGCTCCCTACAGACTAGGTCTCACAGCTACTCCAAACGAAGAGATTGAGCGCACCGAACTTATCAGAGATGTTTTAGGAGAAATATTATATGAGAAGATGATTGTAGATTTATCTGGGAATTATCTAGCTGACTATAAATTAAAAACATTATTAGTAGAACTTACTCCAAAAGAACAAGATCAATATTTTTACCACAGAAGTATCTATAGTAATTATAAAAAATCATTAGGTTACCTCCAAAATTGGCAAGATTTTGTTTTTCATGCATCTAAAAATGCAAAGGGAAGAAAAGCATTAGAAAGTTTTGCTATTCAAAAGCAAATTGCTTATTTTACACAAAACAAATTATTGAAGTTAATAGAGCTTTTATATCAACATCAAAAAGATAGAATTTTGATTTTTACCAACGACAATAAAACCACATATACACTCAGCAATTATCTTTTATTGCCAGTTATTACTCACGAAATTAAGAACTCTGAAAGAAAAAAAATACTAGAAAAATTTCACTCTGGGGAGTGGAGAATTTTAATTAGCACTAGAGTTTTAAATGAAGGAGTAGATTTACCATCAGCTAATGTAGCAATTATTATTTCTGGTAATAGCACTATTAGAGAACAAGTACAAAGACTAGGTAGAATTTTAAGAAAACAACAAGGTAAAAAAGCTTATCTTTACGAGTTAGTCACAGCTGGTACTATAGAATATTTTATAAGTAAAAAAAGAAAACAACACATTGCGTTACAAGACTCTTTTGAATAGTATTTTGAAATTTAAAAAGTAACTCTAATACCTAGTTTTGTTTGTCCTACGATTTTTTCTCTTTGCTCGTCTCTTTGAAGATCATCAAAACTCAAACTAAAATTGTAGCCAAAATTTGTAGAAGGAAAATGCTCTATACCTAATGTATAATACCTTTCTTGAATTTCACTTTGATAATCCAACCTAGAATCTACTAATAAAATAATCTGATGCGGTAAAAAGAATTTTCCACCTAACCCTGTAGAGTAATTATCAAAATAAAAATTATAGAAAAAATTAAAAGAATTAATATAACCACTAGAAACTAAAAAAAATGATAATTGCTCCCTTCTTTGATCTATTTGTATTTGTTCTTCTTGATTCTGACGATAAACCCTAGCCCTCAACCCTCCAGAAAGAGCAAAAATAGCTTGATCATTATCGTTATACAAAGCTGTTTTTATTCTAATATGACCGTGATCTAAAGATCCTTTGTAAGCCATAAAATTCAAAGACAACTCAAATGCACTAAAACCTAGAGAATAACGAAAAGAATCGGATTGAAGTTTTACAAACTCTATGTCTTCTATAACAAAACTAGCATTAACAGTGTGGCGTTTTGTCGGAAAATAAGCAGTAGGTTGGTAAATAACCCAAGAATTGTCATTCTTATTCGTAGAATAGTTAATTAGCTGTGAGAAAATATCATCTTGTGCCTTTTGTTCACTGATAGGGAAAAAATCATCTAAGTTACTTTGACTCCAAAAATTATCTTTGGCAGCAACAAGCAAGGAGTTTTTTTCTAAAGCTTTTTTTTGTGGTATATTTAATTTTAAAAATATTTCTTTGGCAAAAGATTGGTGCAATTCTCCTACCACTAATCCATCTCTTTGAAAGATAGTATGAGAAGCAAACAACCTATCTGATCTTTCAAATAATTCTGTATAAACAAGTATCTCAGAGTTTGTTTTCTTGAAAAATTCTTGACTAGTATTTTTATCTGTAAAACTTGTTTTTCGTAAATAACTATTTTTTGCAATGCGCTGTGTAATAACAGGGTCTATAATATGAAAATTTTGGAGTAAGTCATTAGCAATAGTCTTTTTTAATTTAATTTTATTTACTTCATCTCCTATGGAACTATCTTCAAAAAGCAAGCTTAAATTTACAAAATTTTTATTCAAATTTTGCTCTTGTAAAGAAGTTTCTATTTTTTTTGTAAGCATTCCAAATGCCAAAGCATTTTGGAACATAAAAAATAAAAAACATAGTATGCTAGCGTATCTCATTGTTATTGCAATTATTTTGTGTTAATTTTAACCTAGCAAGAATAATTCCACTTTAATATTATGAAAAATTTACCAAATATTGAAGCCATCAAAGCAAGAGAAATTATAGACTCTAGAGGCAACCCTACCATAGAAGTAGATTTATTTTTACAAAATAACGTGATGGGTAGGGTGGCTGTACCTTCTGGAGCTTCAACTGGCAAATTTGAAGTTTTGGAGCTAAGGGATCAAGATAATAAATATTTTGCAGGCAAAGGTGTTCAAAAAGCAGTGCAAAATGTTAACCAGCTCATAGCTGCTAAATTAGTAGGCAAAAAAAATTTATCGCAAAAAGAATTGGACCAGGTGTTAATAGAATTAGATGGCACAGAAAATAAATCTAACCTTGGAGCTAATGCTATTTTAGGTGTTTCACTAGCCTATTATAATGCTTGTAACCAATTTTTCAAAAAACCACCTTTTGCCTTACTTGGTAAAGAAAAAACTTTTTATCTACCTGTACCTATGTTAAATATTTTAAACGGAGGAATGCACGCAGATAATAACATAGATATTCAGGAATTTATGATAGTCCCTTTGGGGCTTAACAGTTTCTATAAAGCACTACAAGCATCATGTGAAATTTTTCAAATTTTAAAGAAGATTTTATTACAAAGAGGTTATAGCACAGCAGTAGGAGACGAAGGAGGTTTTGCGCCAAATTTATCATCTAATGAACAAGCTTTAGAACTAATAATAGAAGCTATCTCAAAATCTCAATACCAAGCAGGTCAAGATATATTTATCGCACTAGATGTAGCCGCCAGTGCATTTTACCAAGATGGCAAGTATTATTTTGCATCAAATGGAAAGAAACTCAATCTCAAAGAGATGATAGAATTTTACCAAAATTTATTGCAAAAATTTCCTATTATTTCTATTGAAGACGGATTAGACGAAAATGACTGGGATGGTTGGAAGCAACTTACTCAAAAAATAGGACATACTTGCCAACTAGTAGGTGATGATTTTTTTGCAACAAATAAAAAAAGATTGATTAGAGCAATTGATGAACAATCAAGTAATGCTATCTTGATTAAACCAAACCAAATTGGCACTTTTAGCGAAACTTTAGAAACAGTAGAGTTAGCAAAAAAAGCTAATTATGGGTGTATTATTTCTCACCGTTCGGGGGAAACAGAAGATGTATTCATTGCAAATTTTGCTGTAGCTACAAGTGCAAAACAAATTAAAAGTGGCTCTACTTGTCGCAGCGAAAGACTTGCCAAATATAACCAACTGCTACGCATAGAAAATAATTTACCAAATCAAACAAAATTTGCAGGTAAAAATGCTTTTTCCTTTTTAAAAAAATTTTCTACAAAATAGCTTATATCCCATTGATAATGCAAAAAATTTTTCTTTTTGGTTGTGGAGAAATGGGAGGAGCTATTTTAAATTCTCTATTACAAAAAAAAATCTACGATAAAAAACAAATAGTTATTGTAAGCAGAGACACAAAAAAAGAAGTGAGATTTCCTTACAAAATTGATCTCACTACCAAGCCTCAAATCAATGATAAAGATATTTTGATTTTTGCTGTACCACCACAAGCAGCTAGCAAATGGTTGCAAAGCTTAAACCTCAATTCCACTAATTTACTTATCAGCATTATGGCAGGGTACGCAATTTCATCTATGACAAAATTACAGCCTAATGCTAGGATTATACGTTGCATACCTAATTTACTCTTAAAAGAGCAAAGAGGATTAACGGCTTACTTACTACCTGCCAATTTACCTACAGAGCATAAACAAATATTTTTTAAAATATTCCAGCAAGATAGCGAATTATTAGAAGTATCATCAGAAGAAGAGCTAGATATTTGCACTGCAGTTTTAGGGAGCGGAGTTGGCTTTGTATTATACATAATAAAAGCCTATTTTAAAGCTGCAAAAAAAATAGGTCTCACGGAAGAAACAGCGAAAAAAATCTCTTTAGAAATTTTTGAGAATTCTAGTTTCTTAGCCAAAAATTCTACACACACTATTCAAAAACTAGTAGAACAAGTTTGCACTAAAGGCGGCACAACAGAAGCTGGTATTTTAGTTTTTAAGAAGAATAACCTTGATAGTATAATGCAGCAATGTATAAATGAATCCTATCAAAAAAGTAAAAAACTTTTTAAAGGGTAAATTGTTTTTATTTTTAATGAAAAAACTTGATTTATTTTACAAGGTAGTTTAACTTCTAACTTAGAAAGCTTAACGTTTAAAATTATGAAAATGAAATCAGAGTTTCATCGTCAATTTTGTGGTGATGGACGGTCCTATTTGTTGGGAAGTAATATTTATACAAGGTATGTAGATACCGCAAAGATAAAGAAACTTATCAAAGAAAATGTCCTAGAATATATTTTGATTGATTCTGCTGTAAGGATTACTATAGATAGTCAGGATTCTGAGCCAGAAAGACTAGTTATTTCTGTTCCTTTGTTAGCAGATGCCACTGGAATTATTGATAATTTTGTAGAATTAATTTTTACAAATATAACCTCTTACTATAGTGTCGGTAATCCTAAAATAAATCATTATGGAATCTCCAACACTATTTTAGAAGGTTTTAATTCTGCCGCTTTAAGAAGGGAATTAGAATTGATTTGCCAAAACATAGCATCTAGAGCAGATATTGCTGGCAGAGCAATTAGTAAGGTACGTTTTGAAGAGACAAAATTTGTAGCAAATAAAAAATTTGCATTTTCTAGTATTTTGCAAAAAAGGTTAGATTTGCATCTAGGGTATAGAGTCACACTGTACGGTGAAAGAATAAATAGTCAATCTTTCTTTATCCCTGTAACTAACGATAACGGAATTTTACAACAAATTTATAATAACATTGAAATAATTCTGCAGCATAATTTTGTTGCTTACGATGATACAGCAGATCATGGGTATTTAAGACTTTCTAATAATTTAATTATGAAAGAAATGCATGCCTTGTTAAGAAGAGCAAAGAACAAAGAAAATGTTCGCAAGAAAATCGTTCATAATATAAAATATTCTACTACTTTGACTAATGATTCTGTAAAAAGATATGGAGAACTTTCTGGAGACTATATTTATGATACTATCAATCAGATTGACACTGAAGATTTAATAATAGCTAGCGATCGTTCTAAAGCACTTTATGATACATTTAATTTTAGAATAGCAGATAGCACTGCTAATCAAACAATTGATGGGTTTGATGACATTATCATCTCAAAAAACGATACACATATACCTCCTGTAGCTGGAGTAGAAGATATCAGTAATATGAGTCACTCTATAGAACAACAAACAATGGGCGAAGAGTTAGAAACTCAAGATATCGCTATAGAAGACGATCTATCTCTAGATGATGATTCTTATTTTGAGGAAATCTAGTATTTATAATTTTTTTAGATTATATTTATTTTTACTTAACTAAGTAATCAAGTATGGTTTATCTTAAATTATTGAGAATTCATACGTTACTTTTGGCATCCTCTTCTGTTGCTATGGGGGTGTTGTTGTCTTTGTATGATTTATCTTCGTTTTCTGCAGTTTCTGCATCTAGAATACTGCTAATTTTTTTAACCGCCTTTAGTTTACAAATTATAGTCAATATTGCAAATGATTATGGAGATGGGTTACGCGGTGTAGATAAACACCATATAGAAGGTCAAGATAGGAAAGCGCAATGGAGTAAAATTCCAGAAAAAAAGATCTTGCTAGTTTTAAAGTTATTTATAGCACTTGCTGTGTTACTTGGTGTCTCACTAATCTATACTAGCTTTAAACAATTTTCTTTAACTATGCTTTTTTGGGGAGTTATAGGTTTATTTTGTATTTTTGCTGCTCTAAAGTATAGTTTAGGCAAGAATCCACACGCTACAAGCGGTCTAGGTGATATTTCTGTATTTATTTTTTTTGGTTTAGTAGCGGTATTAGGTAGTTATTTCTTTGTAAATAATCAGTTGCCACCGTATAATTTATTATTAGAATCATCTGCTATAGGGCTTTTATGTGTTTCTGTACTAAACATCAATAACATTCGCGATTTAATAACAGATACACAAAGCGGAAGAAAAACTGTTGCTATTCGGTTGGGAGAAAAAAAAGCAAAAATTTATCAACAATGTTTAATTTTGAGTAGTTTTTTTCTTTTTTTAATAGCTAGTTGGCTAAGAGTAAATACAGCATCACAGTGGCTAGTATTCTTACTTTTTTTACCATTGTTTTGGATCAATTTTTCATTAAATGTCCCAAAAGAACGATACAACAGCTATCTCAAAACACAGTGCTTAATAATTTTTATTTTCTCACTTTGTTACGCAGGGAGTTTCTTCTTAATTAGAATTTGACAAAAATATCCAAAAATTTTTCTTGCAGTAATTCTTTCTACTAAAAAATAATAAGCAAAAAAAAGAAGCAAAGATTGCTACTTGAACTAAAGGAGCATAAACAAGGTGTAAATATTTTATACTTTAATTTGTAAAGCATAAGTAACAACTGATAAGATTATTCCTACAAAAATAATTTCTACTGCCACATTTTGACTTTGCATAAAGAAAAAAATTTCCTAAAAAAACTTAATATATAAACTAAAAAGAGCAGTTAACAAAAACTAAATAAAAGCAAATAGTAACATACTGTCTATTTTATTGGTTAAAGATCTTCTTCTTTACGAAACATTTGGCAATAAATACTAGGAGTATTGTTTTTAAGATAACTAAACCAAAGAGAGTGAATATATTCATCAGTGTGATTGATTTGATCTGGTTTTAAAAGCAAGCTTTTTACTATAAAATAATTTTCTCTAAGCTCATAACTATTCAGAGCAACAGTATATTGCTTTTTGTATTTTTGAAAAAAACTATTCTCTGTAGGGATAGCTACCCGTCTATCAAAAAAATAATCTTTATTAAAATAATTTTGCTGTATTTTCTTAAAATCATAAGCAGAAAATAAAGCTGTAGATTTTTGATTAAAGTAAGGAAGCCAATAAAAAAGATGTCTCCTTTGTACTTGTTCCCCGTATTTAAGAAAAAAAGATTTTAAATAAAGTTTTGGATGTAGAGTGAAATTTTCTTGTAAAGCAAGGTGTAAAGAATTTTGTAAACAAAGTTTTATTTTTGTTTTTCTTTCTTGATACTTCCAGCTTGTAGATTCTTGTAAGTATTGTAAAAAATCATTTGAAAAATTATTTTTAGTTTTTATTTGGGAATAGTGCTGATAAAAATTAAATTCTTTTTGCTCGTTTTTAAAGCTAACATCCACCTCTAACCAACTTTGAGCTCGCCCTGCTGCTCGAACAATTGGAGTACCAGCAATACGAGTTATAAATTTATTATTGTAAGGTAGTGCATTAAAAGCTTGTCCTGCTATTACTAAATCCCAAATAGGGAATTCTAAAATTACTTGCTCTACACTAGGGGTATAAAAATTTTTTGAGTAAAATAAACTTAGATGAAAAATACCTATGACTAAATCTGGTTTTTCTTGCTGAATTTTTTTTTTTATTTTAGAAATAGATTGTTTCCAATGATATTTTTGCCATCCATCGCGTTTAAAATAACTTTCTAAATAAGATAAACTAGTGATAAAAATTTTCTTGCCTGCACGATTAAAAATAATATAAGGCTGAGTAAAATCACCTAATAAATTGCTAGAAATAGCTACCTGTCTATTTAAAATATTTTCTAATACAGATATTTGCTCTAAATCCCTGTTACCTAAAGTTAGTACATCGTAAGGAAGTTGGAAAAAATATTGCAAAAATATATTCTCTGTTTTACCTAAAGCATAAAAACTTCTTGGTGATCCGTAAAAAAAATCTCCCGAATCTATTAACAAACTCTGAGGAAATTGTTTTTTTATATTGGCAATATCATTCCACAAATAATATAAACCAGCTTGTTTGTTTTTAATATATAAATCTTTAGCATCAAACCAACCTTGTAGGTTAGACGTAATAAGAAATTTTATACTGTTTTGTGATTCTTTTCCAAAAATACAACTTTGATAAAAGAGATAAAAAATCAAGCAACAAGATAAAAACAGAGTTTTCATTGTAGTTTTTATATAAAAAATATAGAGTATAACGGGTATTCGTGCTAAAAATTACTGCCAGCCGTACAAGAATGTTTTTAACTTTACAATATATAATATTTAATAATTTACAAAGTTAGTAAAATATTAAATTATTTACAAAAATTATTATAATGCAAAAACCAGAATTTTTTGAAAATTTGGATTGGTATCTTTGTATATCAATCTTTTTTATCTTAATAATTGGTTTAGTTTCTATTTATTCTGCTTCTATTGGCTACCAATTTGAGAATAATTTTTTTAAAAAACAGCTAATTTGGATAGCAATAGGTTTGACATGCATGTTTTTTTTTAGTTTTTTAGATTTTAGAATTATTTTAAAATACTCTCAATTTTTCTATATTGTTGTTGTTTTAATGTTGGTATATACGCATTACAAAGGATTTGGAAGCAAGGGAAGTGATGTTAGTCGTTGGATTAGTATTTTTGGCTTGACTATTCAGCCTTCTGAGTTTGCAAAAATTGCAGTAGTTTGTGTGTTAACAAAGTATTTTCAAGGCGAAAAAAGAATAGGAAATATGACTACCCCAATAATTCCTTTGCTTATTTTATTAGTACCTTTTTTACTTATTTTTACACAACCAGATTTAGGTACAAGTATAGTGTTAGCAATTGTGGTAGCTATTATGATTTTTTTAGCAGGTATAAATTGGAAATGGATAATTTTTACTTTGATCTTTCTTTTTCTTTCTATACCTTTGATTTGGATTCATATTCTCAAAGATTATCAAAAAGAAAGAATTTTGATCCTTTTTAACCCACAAAGAGATCCATTAGGCACAGGTTATCATATTATACAATCAAAAATAGCTATTGGTAGTGGTACCTTTTGGGGCAAAGGGTTGTTGCAAGGAAAGCAAGCTCAACTCAACTTTTTACCTGCTAGGCATACAGATTTTATTTTTTCTGTATTGAGCGAAGAATGGGGTTTCCTAGGGTCTTTAATAGTAGTGCTAAGTTACTGCCTATTAATCTTTTGTATCTTAAGAAAAATCAATAGCTATCAAAATAGAGCGACTATTATGTTAACACTAGGCATTACTACTATCATTAGTTCCCAAGTTATAATTAACATTAGTATGGTTACAGGCTTGTTGCCTGTAGTTGGTTTGCCTCTTCCTTTGATAAGTTACGGTGGCTCATCTATTATTACCACCTTATCTTCCATAGGAATTTTACTAAATATTAGAAAAAGAGAATAAAGTGAATTTTTAAGCATGTAATTTTTTTACTACAATAAAGGAAATATTATCTCCTCTCAGACCTCCTCTCTTTTTTACTAGGTCAAGGGCGCGATTAGCTGCTGTTTTAATGTCACGGGCTTTGACTAAACGCTGCATCTCTGCTTTGGTAAAATACTCCCAGAATCCATCTGTACAAAGCAAAATAGCATCCCCTGCAACAAAACTATGTTTTTCATAACTGGGTGCTACGCTCATACTAGAGCCCAAGCACCCCAAAAGAATATTCTGATCTATATGCTGAGCCATTGCTTCTTCCTTAATCATACCTAAATCAAATAGTTTTTGAACTTGCGAATGATCTTTAGTGCGAGTAATAATACCGTTCTTAGAAAAAAAATACAGCCTACTATCTCCTAAATGAAACCAATAAGCTTGCTCTCCTGTCACAAATACAAAAACTACAGTTGTCATAGCATCACATTTATAAAGATATGCACTCCTTGTAATTGCACGCTCCATAGCAGTATATACTTTCTTTATCCAATCTTCTATATTAGTAATAGCCAATAAATCTATTCTAAACAATTCTCTTATTTGCTTTATTACAGTTTCTGAAGCTATTTTTCCTCCACTATGCCCTCCTAATCCATCAGCCACTGCTGCTAATAGACAAGAATTTTTTCTAAGTATACATCCACTATCTTGTTGTTCTTTTCTACCGCCAAGATCCTTGCGAAAAACCCACTCAAACATTAATAGTTTGTGTATTTAATTAATATTTTTTAGAAACTTTGCCATATCCATAGCATGGTAGGTTAGTATCATATTGCTTCCTGCTCTTTTAAAACTTAAAAGTATCTCACATACCACCTGTTGATAATTTAACCATCCATTCTGAGCTGCAGCTTGCACCATAGCGTACTCCCCTGAAACATTATAAGCCGCAATAGGAATAAGAAACTTATGAGAAAGTTTTTGAATAATATCCAAATAGGCTAACCCCGGCTTAACCATTAAAATATCTGCTCCTTGCTGAAAATCTAAATTAGCTTCTAATTCTGCTTCTTTAGAATTTGCAGTATCCATTTGATATGTTTTTTTATCTCCTATTCCTGGGAAGCTATTCAGCGCATCTCTAAAAGGTCTATAAAAAGAAGACGCATATTTCACCGCATAAGACATTAATAAAACATTCTCATAGCCTTGTGCATCCAATCTTTTTCTTAAAAAACCAATTCTGCCATCCATCATATCGGAAGCTCCAAGAATATCAGAGCCTACCGCAGCTTGCAAAAGTGCCATCTGCGAAAGAATTTCTAGTGTTTCATCATTGAGTATTACACCTTCTTCGTCCATTAACCCGTCGTGTCCATCTAAATTATAAGGATCCATAGCTATATCAGTGATTACTAATAAACTAGGGTATTTCCTTTTTATTTGTTCAATAGCTTGTAAATAAAAATTATCTTCTAAAATAGAGTAGCTTGCTTTTTTGTTCTTCTGTTCTTGTTTTACTGCTGGGAATAAAGCTATAGCCAAAATACCAAGTTCTATTGCTGTGGCACATATCTTTAATAAATCTTCTATGTTATAACAAAATATATTCGGCATAGAAGCAATAGAATAAGTTTTATCTTCGTTCACAAAAAGCGGTAAAATTAAATCGTTAATATTTAAGGAATTTTCTCTTATTAAAGAACGAAGCCGCTCATTTTGGCGATTTCTTCTGGGTCGTCTTATTAAATATTCCATTTTATATTCTATACTAGAGCTATCTCAGTTTAAGGTATTTAAAATGATAAAGCAATTGCTGCAATTTACTTATAATTTTTAAGTAATTTTTAGCATTTATTTTATTCATCTTACACAATTTATATTGTGATAATATTTATAGTAATAATATAATGTCAGTGTGTTTAGTAACTATTAAAAAAATATGAAATACAAAATCAAAGAAGATAGCTTAGGCAAGATTAAAGTCCCTGAAAACGCACTCTACGGCGCACAAACTCAAAGAGCTATAGAGAATTTTAAAATTAGCAACATTCCACTGCCTAGTGGTTTTATCACCGCTTTAGCAGAAATCAAAAAACATGCCGCTATTGTAAATAGTAAATTAAAATTATTAGATAAAAAAATTGCCAAAGCAATTATAGATTCTACAAAAGAAATTATTGCAGGAAATCACCTAGATCAATTTCCTGTAGATATCTTTCAAACTGGCTCTGGTACTAGTACTAATATGAATATGAATGAAGTACTAGCAAGCTTAGCTTCCAAAAAATTAGGAATAGAAGTTCATCCCAATGACCACGTTAATATGGGACAAAGTAGTAACGATGTCATTCCTACTACAATCCACCTGAGTGCTAATATTAGCTTACACCAAAAACTACTGCCTGCCATAAGTTATTTAGAACAAACTATTGCCACAAAAGCAAAAAAACTAAAAAAAATTTGTAAAACAGGTAGAACTCATTTAATGGACGCCATGCCGATTCGTATGGAACAAGAACTACAAGGTTGGGGACAACAAATAAAAAATAGTAAAGAAAGATTACAAGCTACAATACCAAGATTACAACAATTAGCACAAGGAGGAACTGCCGTAGGTAGCGGAATTAATGCACATCCAGAATTTGCAAATGAAATAACAAAAAGTTTATCTAAAGATTTAAAAATAAAATTCATCCCCAGTAAATCTTTCTTTGAAGCACTGAGCACTCAAGATACCATTGTAGAACTATCTGGCTCCTTGAAAACACTAGCTGTTGCTTTAATGAAAATTGCTAATGATTTACGCTGGATGAATAGTGGACCACTCTCTGGTTTAGGTGAAATTAAACTCCAAGCACTACAACCTGGTAGTAGCATTATGCCGGGTAAAATCAACCCTGTTATTCCAGAAGCTGTAGCTATGGTCTCAGCACAGGTAATAGGTAACGATACTACAATTACTGTGGCAGGACAAAGTGGATCGTTTCAATTAAATGTGATGCTACCAATAATAGCCTACAATATCTTACAAAGCATAGAAATTTTATCTAATGTTATAATAACTTTAGCAAGCAAGGCAATCTGCTCTTTTATAGTACAAGAAAAAAACCTAAACAAATCTTTGTCTAAGAATCCAATTTTAGTAACTGCGTTAAATCCTATCATAGGTTACGCCCAAGCAAGTAATATTGCTAAAGAAGCTTACAAAACTGGACAAACAGTTTTAGATATAGCGGAAAAAAATTGTAATATTTCAAGAAAAAAACTAACAGAACTCTTAAATCCAACCAAATTAACTAAGGGAGGTATACAAAAATAATATATGTATCAATTTGACAATATAGTCAGAGGCTCTTTTGAACTAGCACGTAAGTTAGTGTTAGAAAAAAAAAGCACTCAAATGACAGAAATTCATTTCCTTTTAGGGTTAATCAATAATCCTGCAAGCATTTCTTCCCAATACCTACAAAGTGAAAAGAATCTACTAGAAGGTATCATAGAAAATGATGCTCAACTAAACAATATTGACTTAGAAAATATCAAGCCTTCTAAAAAATTTCAAGAATGGATTACACTTGCTTCTTCTAATGCCATCGAATCCAAAAGAAAATCAATCCAGGAGTATGATTTTTTAAAATACTTTCAAAAAATTTTTCCTAATATAAAACTAGACCTTGACAATGCTGATATACAACAAGCTTCTACAAAAGCTCCATATTTTTTAATAAATTTAAATAAATTAGCAGAAAAAGGCAAATTAGATCCCGTGATAGGTAGAGCCGAAGAAATTTTACAAATACAAAAAATACTTTGTAGGAGAACAAAGAATAACCCTGTTCTTGTAGGATTACCAGGAGTAGGGAAAACTGCAATTGTAGAAGGATTAGCGGGGTTAATTCAAACTGGAAAAGTCCCAGATATTATTAAAAACAAGATAGTTTATTCTTTAGATGTAGGTAGTTTGATGACTGGTACTAAGTTTCGTGGTGAATTTGAAGAAAAAATAAAGAATATGATACAGTTTTTTAAAAATCAAGCTGGAAAATCTATTCTTTTTATTGATGAAATACACTTATTAATTGGTACAGGAAAATCTGATGGTGCTTTAGATGCAGCTAATTTACTAAAACCTTCTTTAGCGAGAGGAGAAATCAATTGCGTAGGTAGTACTACTCTCATTGAATACAAAAAATATATTGAAACAGACCCAGCATTAGAGCGTAGGTTTCACAAGATACTAGTTGAAGAACCTTCTAAAGAAGATACCATTCAAATTATACTTGGATTAAAAGAAAAATTAGAAATTCATCATGGCATAGAAATTACAGATGAGGCAGTGATTTTTGCTGTACAATATGCCATCCAATATATCACAGAAAGGTTTTTACCAGATAAAGCAATTGATTTGATTGATGAAGCAGCAGCCGGATTAAAGTTGAACGCAGACTCTATGCCTCCTGAAATGGAAAGAATGAAAGATTATATTCGCAGTAAAAAAATTCTTAACAAATCTCAACCTAGTAAAATTTTAGAGCAAGAAATAAAGAATTTAGAAAAACTTTTTCAAGAAAAAGAACAAAAATGGCAAGAACAAAACATTCGCTTAAAAGAAGTAGCTCAATATAAGAAAAAATTAGACGAATTTTCATTTCAACTGCAAAAGGCAGAACAAGAAGGAAACTTAGATTTAGCAGCAAAAATTAGACATGGAGAAATTCCACAAATTAAAAAAAAATTAGATTCTTTAGAGATTTCTTGGAAGTTAGAAAAAAAACACATTGCAAAAGTAACTTCTAGAATTACAGGAATTCCTATTAAAAATATTCTAAGAACAAATAATGAAAATATAAAAAACTTATTGAAGTATTTACAAAAAAGAATCATAGGGCAAGAAAAAGCATTGATAGAAATTACTAATTTTTTACTTACTTCCTATGTTGGTTTATCGGATCCTCGTAAGCCATTAGGTAGTTTTTTACTACTAGGTCCAAGCGGAATAGGAAAAACAGAAACTGCTAAAGCAGTTGCGCAATACTTATTCTACTCAGAAAAGAATCTGGTAAGGATTGATTTGAGCGAATATAGTGAACCTCATTCGGTATCAAAGCTGATTGGCTCTCCTCCAGGATACATAGGTTATGAAAAAGGAGGTTTGCTGACAGAAGCTATTAGAAAAAAAAACTATTCTGCTATTTTATTCGATGAAATAGATAAAGCCCATCCTAATTTTTCAGATATTTTACTACAAATTTTAGATGAAGGTAAATTAACAGATACTCAAGGTAATATTGCAAATTTTCAAAATACAATAATTTTTATCACTTCTAACCTCACAAACCCTGCTAGTTATCTAAAGCCAGAGGTTATTGGAAGAATAGATCATATCTTGTACTATAAAAACCTAAATCATGAAGATATTCGTACATTAGTGATTAAAGAGCTAGGGCAACTCAATCAAAAAATTAAAGACAAAAAACTCCAAATAGAATTAGAAAATAAACTACAAGATAAAATTATCACAGAGGGTTTCAACGATAACTATGGAGCAAGACCACTAAAATCTACTTTTAGCAAATATGTAACAGTACCAGTAGCAAAAAAAATTATCCAAGGAGACCTAGCAGAAGGAGCTTATCAATTAAATTTAGTCAAAAATCATATAAAATTCATACCTCTCCAACACACGAAAAATACATAAAACCTGCTATACCTAGCAGGTTTTATCAAAATTTGGTTATTACTATTTTTGTCTAGCAAGATAATCAGAAATTTGCTTCATTTCACCCTCACTTAGTATCAAAGTAAACGGCTTCATAACTGCAGATTGCCCATTGGCTCTAACACCAGATTTTATATCTCTAATTTGCTGTAGAAGATAATCAGAATTCTGACCTTTCAGTGTAGGATAATTAGGTAATAAAGCCTTGCCTCCACTTTCTCCATGACAACTAACGCACCCCTTTACAATATACAGCTCTTTTCCATCCGCAAATATAATAGAGATAAACGCAAAAAATAACAATAAGACAGCAATTAATCTTATCATATTATCATATCTGACTATCGCCCTCATCATCAGAAGTAGCTGAATATTCTCTATCAATATCATCTCTTTCTGTAGATCTTCTCCTAGAAAAACTTGCAAAAGCTGTATCAGAAAATCCTTTGCTCAGAGAATACAAAAACTCATTTAATACATTCGCCATGCCTAGCATAGTAGTTCTTTTTCTTTTAATACTTACTATATCAATATCTAGCAGTAACCCAGGTTGAAGTTGAAAAGGATTAATCAAAGCTTCAAATTCTTTATAAGTGTCACTGATAAATTTAATCCTTTTTTCTATTGCAGAGCGAACCTCAGATACTTGAAAGCCATAAATCTGTTGAATAAATTTATGTATCAAATTAAATTTCTTATCAATATTCTCTCTTCTGATCTCATAAGTCGGATTATTGCGAAACACCTGTGTGTCCTTAGGCTCTAAAAAAACTACTTCATCCCAAAGTTTTTCCATTTCATCATCTTCAGAGTCCTCGGTCTTCATAGAATATTTATCACTTATAGTTTCCCAATCTTGTTTACCCTTTTTATCTCTATCTCTAATATAAAGATTAAAACAAACATCATAAATTTCGTTAATATGAGACTCTAGTTCATCTAACTGCAAAGAATAGGCTTTCCTGATAGAATTAATTTGATCAAGATCAAGATAAATCATTCTAATTTTATACCTTTCATCTGGTAGATTATTTATATCTTGGTCTTCGTATTCTCTAATCACACATTCTCTAGAGTTTTTAAAATTTTCTACATACTGATAACCCATTTTACTGCTATCTAATATATTCGTAAGTTTATTATTCGCAGTATTAAAGCCTCTATTTCTTACATTTTCACTATCAATAATTTTTTTGACAGATTCCCTTAATGCCAGAGGATCAAAATCAGAAGATGATATTTCTGCTTCAACGCCTTCTACTGCATCCAAGAATTTTTTTGCTAAAAATTGATAACACTTTGAGTTTTCATCGCTGGTATCGTCTGTACAAAAATAATTATCAAGCATTCTAAATTTTTCAAAAATGATTTCAGATGGATTTAATTCTGTTTTTCCAGAATCTAACAAATTAGCATTTAAAGACTGAATTTCTTTGTCTATTAAATCCTGAACATAATTCGAAATTACATCTTTAATCAAAACACTAGTAGCTACTTGATAATGATAAATTGGACTAATTAACTCAGAATCAAGAATATTAACAGACAGTTTAATATCTTGAACAGTTTTTGGTTTTTTAGAACTATCTTTAAAAGAACATTTTACGATAGAATAAGCATTTTCACCCCTCACAAAAGACCCAACATCCGTTTTTTCCCTTAATAACATATTAGTATGACTTTCAATTTCATACATTCCTCTTTGGATATGTCCATGCAAATGCCCATACATATTGACAATAGATTTTTCTATCTCACCAGTATTGAACTTCTCCATTCCTCCAATTTTATCAAGGATATCACTGATTTCCCTAGGAGTATATTTGTTAAGTATTTTATACTCTTCTTTATCTACTAAATCACGAACTTTTTTTCCCATTTCATCTTCCATAGTTACAATGTAACGGTTTAACATATTCTGAAATTCCTGATTATAATAATTATGAAGCTTAGACTTCACAGAGCCCATAACATCCAATTTTTCTAAAACTTCAGGAGGAAGTTTTGCTTGGATATGATTTAAAATCTTATCAACTTCCTCATCAATCATAAGTTTAGCTTCCTTATACTCATCTCTATTATGTCGATTCAAGCTATTTCTTGATCCAACAGCACTCGGTTTCTCAGGGTGAATAAAATTAGGTCCCCTGACAATTATATCTCTAGCCATATTTCTAACTCCTTAATTTGGTTAATACAAAACTAATCAATAAAATACTGTGCAACTATCATCCTTATTAAGGGTATACAAAACACAGAACAAGACACAGCATCAATCTTATTCTGAATACAAAATTTTACAACATCAGGATCTGCAGCGTGCTCACCACAAATACTAGCATAAAGATCAGGTCTAGTCAACCTACCTTCATTGATAGAATATAATATCAAACGTTTTACAACATCTGATAAAACCATAAAAGGATTATCTTTAACAATATCATATTGCGTATAAGCAGGATAAAAAGAATTAATATCATCTCTTGACATTCCATACATCATTTGCACTAAATCATTCGTACCAAAACTAAAAAAACTAGCCTTTTCAGAAAGTTTACTCGATAACAACGCTGCGGAAGGTACTTCGACCATAACCCCAGTCTCAACCGTAAAAGGTAAAGTAGCTATATTATACTTGTTGCAAATAGACTGTTCAACTCCTTTCAATCCTAAAATAATATCCCCTTCAATATTTATTCCATTCTTCAAAAAATCTAATTCTTCTAAGCAACTAATCAGCGGAAACATTATTTTAAGATTGACCTCATTCTTTGCATCATTTGCATTGTAATACTCAATAGCAGCTTCCAGCAATGCTTGTTCTTGCATCTCGTAGACATCAGGAAATGAAATTCCAAACCTACATCCTCTCATGCCAAGCATAGGATTAGACTCTCGTAACCGTCCAAATTTAACATTAATATCCTCTTTAAATTGAGGATCATGTTTCAATAAAATTTTTTCAACTTCTGCAATATCTTGCTTTGTTTTTGGAATAAATTCATGAAGAGGAGCATCTAATAGACGAACTGTTAAAGGTTTACCTTTCAAAACTTTTAGCATCTTTGCAAAATCCTCCTTCTGAATTTCTTTCAACTTGTTTAAAATTACCTTTCTTATTTTATGTAAATCACTAACAAACAATAAACGAAAATAATTTATTCGTTCTTTTTCAAAAAACATGTGCTCTGTGCGACAAAGACCAACGCCACTAGCACCAAACTGCAAAGCTGTTTCTATATCATTTGCATTATCAGCATTAGCTAGAACATCAAATTTAAATTGATGTTTTTTTTGATGTATCTGAATTTTTCTAGAAACAATTTCCATGATTTTGTTTAAACCACTTGTTTTAGCATCTACAAATTCTAACTCCACTCTACCAAAATAAATTCTTGGAGATCCTACAATTGGAACTTCTATAGAAATATAATCTCCTTCTTTTACCAAAGTCTTACCTATCATAACACTATCTATGCCTATATTTAATTCTTTTCCTAAAATTGCAGGCTTGCCCAAAGACCTAGCTACCACAGGAGCATGAGAAGCATATCCTCCCTCGCTACAAACAACACCATTACCTATCTCTATGGCTTTTACATCTGAAGCATAAGTTGCCGCCATACATAAAATAACATCAGAATCTTCTTTGCGTACCACCGCATCTTTATAGGCTCTCAATAATGTATCTGTAGAAAAATAAACTCTTCCTCTAGCAACCCCTATAGAGCCAATCTCACCAATATCAATATATTCTAATACATTGCGAGTACTTGAAGAAATTCCAGGATGTAAAAGACTTGTAATCTCATTTAATCCAATGTTCTTTAAAAAATAGTCATCATCTATGGCGCCTCTGGTATGCAAATCAATTAAAACTCTTACACTAGCTTTGACAGATTTGCCCTCGGTACGAAATGCATCTACTATCCAAATGCCTTTTTGTTCAATAATAAAATTGATTGTTATTATTTCTTTAAAATAACTATCTAATACATAAGCTATTTTTTCTAAATTTTTAAAATATGCCTGAGATAAATTTTTAATAATTTCTGTTTTTTTGTTTTTGATAAAGCTATTTTTGCTAAACTCACCTTGTAATTCTGCATCTCCAGAAAATACATTTCTTGTATGAAAACTACCAATGCAAGAGCTGTCAGAATAATTACCAAAAACCATAGCCCTCACTCCTACAGCACAAGCAATATTTTTATTGAGAACATTTTTATAAAAACTGTCTTTGAAATAAAATAAGACCCTTTGTAATTGTTCATATGGATCAGCAGGAAATCCAGATTTCAAAATATCCAGTATAGAGGAGCAAGCTTTATCAAATGGCAGTTTTTTAACTTCCTTCAATGTCAAATCACTAATACTTTTTAAATTAGGATGACACTTAGCAAAATTTAAGAGAAAACTTCTATACTGTAGATAAGCAAAATCATTGGAAGTCTTCTCCGCTAAACATTTGACCGATTCATTATTATATCCAATACCTAGAATAGATTTTTCGATCTCTATTTCTATGCTCGGAGAAAGAAAAACTTCTAAAAACAGCGGATCTTTTTTTGCCCCAAATTTTTTTTTTGTTATTTCTTCAATAGAATTTACCCCAATCTTTAGTAAATCCTTAGGAGTACCAACATCTAAATTTTTAAAATCATCAGACCCAATAAAAAAACTGGGCACAATATTTACTCCAAGATCAGCAAGTACATTAACAGAATGACCATTCTTGCCAAGAATCTCAGATTTTCTTTCTCCTTTATATCCTTGATTTTTATTAAAGCAAAAAATTTCCATAATTAAAATAAATTTAATGGTTTATTAAGATCTTTTTTTAAATAACGATTAAATCTATTACTAGCTCCTTCAAAAAAATACCTTTGTAATTTTGCAATAGACTTAAATTCGTTACCAACTAAACAAAACAAAATCACATCACCATTCTTCACTTTGCCCCATTTAAAAAGAGTATTGATATTAACAATTTTACGCCCTTGGTGATAAATAACCAGTTCTATGTCAGGGTAAGTAGTGTTATAAGCTTCTATAATATTTTTCCAAGCCTCAACATTACCATTATGAAAAAGTTCATTTGTTACTTGCACACTATATTTAGGTGTAATTTTTTTCTTTAAGGTGTTATTATGAGTTTGATTTGTTTTTTCAGTAGAGCGTACTACATTTTGAGTTTGCCTTTCATCCTTATTTTGAACCCCAATAGGTGTCGTTGTTTTAGCTTGTATTTCCATCTTTGCAGTTTTGATGTTTTTGATAACACTGTCTTTACCAGTATAAATATCTTTACCGTTGATATCTGCTACTCCATCCAACATCATTTTTATATCCTTTAAATATCGATTAAGTTCAGGTTGAAGCTTGCTACTTGCGGTAGCATAAACAGAAATCAAACTATCTTTTTCCAAAGTCAAATTATTCCACCCTGCTGAGGATTGTGGATTCAAACAAACAAATCCTAAATAAGAGTTATAATAAACAATGTTTGAGTTAAACTGATTGCGTGTTTTTAATGTATTTAATAAAAAAGTAAAATCATTAACTCTATTTGATAGATTAAAAGATAAAACCTGATACTGTAATTTTTCTACTAGAAAAAATCTTAACAAATACGGTATTTGTTCTTTTGTAATTTTACTTGATAAAGCGTTAATAATATCAGAAAAACTACAACCAGCCGACAAATACTGATTCACTGTACCAACTACTTTTAAGTGGGTAGACACTCCCTTTAATCCTTTACTCTCAAAAAGATGAAATATATTATTTATCATAATTAACTACTCGCAAAAATTCTACTCTACTAATCACCCTGCCAACCAAGTTATCACCGACATTCACTGTAAAATAGATCATCAATTTTCTATTTTTATTAAAATTTTGTTTCATTGAGATCACTAAATCCTATTCGCTCTCTAGTTCAGCAGTAGCAAATTTTTCATAAAACACAGTGGTATCTGTAGATCTTCTGCGTTTAAAATCTGCAAATGCTTGATCTTGAAACTGGGTAGAAATACCAAATAAAAATTCATTTAATACATTAGACATTGATTTCATCGTAGTTTTTTTTCTTTTAATAGTTCGAATATTCATTTGAATATTCAATCCAGATTGACAATGAAATGGATTATAGCCTTTAGTAAAGGCATGGAAAAGGCGCTTTAAATCAAACATTCTATCTTCTATGCAAATTCTTTCTATAGGATAACTTCCTTTAAAAATTATTCTCAACTTGTCTTCTGTAATATTTATAAGTGATATAATTGTTTTTTCTTTCGCTTGAAAAGTATTATTTGACTTCTCAACATCAGTTTCTGTAGGTGTAATAAATGTAATTTCATCCCACACTCTATCTATTCCTTCTGCGTCTTCATCTTCGCTATCACCGTTAATCCCTATAAAATGTAGTAAACTACTAAATACTCCTTTTTGCTTCTTCTCAAGAAATTCCGCTTTTACATCATCATAATCTATAAACTTTAGCCCTTGCTTTGCATCTAAATACATTTGATAACAAACATCCCAGATTTTTTGAAACTGACGTTCAAAATCCTCAAATTGCTGTAAATAAGCAATGCGTAACTCACGAAGCTGATCAACATCTAGATACGACATATTAATTTCATAGCTTTCATCTGGTAAGTTTTCAGTGTCTTGATATTCTCTAATAATTAAATGTCTTGCATTTTTGTTATTTTCAATATACTGATAGCCCATTCTAGAAGTATCTAATATTGCCGTAATAGTATTTACTGCTGTATTAAACCCTCTGCTTCTAACAGCATCTTCGCTTAGTAATTGTGTAATATTTCTTTTTACAGCAAGTGGATTAGAGTAAAGCTTACTAATATCACTAGGAACTCCTTCAACTATTTTAACCAATTTTTTTCCCATTTGAAACATTGACCTTGCATTAGAATTCTGTAGCTCTGGCGGCAAATCATCCACTGTTACTTCAGGATCCGCTATGTTACCCATCATTTTTATTCTCTCAAAAAAAGCTTCGTTGTTTGTCAAAGACTCTTTACCCTCATCTAGCAAAGAAACATCAACTTTTTTAACTTCATCGTCTATATGTCTCATTACTACATCAGAAACTAACTGACCTATAATGCTATCCGCAGAAGTCAGATGATGATATATAGGGCTAACTAGTTCAGCGTCCAAAACATTTACAGATAAAGAAATATCTGTGACATTCTTTGGTCTATCCAGCGAATCTATAAAAGCACATTTAACGATAGAATGTACATTATCTCCTCTAATAAATGCTCCAACATCTGCTCTTTGTCTTAAGATATCGTTTGTATCTTGTTCTAATTCAAATTGACCCCTTTGCACATGTCCTTGGAGATGACCGTAAATATTTACAACAGATTTTTCTACCTCTGCTGTATTAAATTTATCCTTGCCTCCTACCTCATCCAGCAATTTCGGAATACCTGCTGGAGTATATTTATTTAAACCTTCTTGCTCTGTATTATCAATAAAATCCCTAAATTTTTTCGCCATTTCATCTTCTACAGTGGTAAGATAACGACTAAGCATATTTTGCATGCCTTGATTAAAATAAGAATGCAAAAGTTCTTTAACTGTAGAACTAATATGCAATTTACTTAAAACCTCAGGAGGAAGTTTAGAGTTTAAATGATTCAAAATTTTATCTACTTCTTCATCAACAACAAGTTTTGACTCTTTGTACTCATCTCTAGCATTGCGATTTATACTATTCCTAGAGCCAACTGCACTAGCCTTTTCAGGATGCGCTACATTGGGTCCTTGTGTAAATTCTGTACTCATAAATTCTCTATTTTAAAGTTAAACCAGTATCATCTTGAATGATAATAAACAACAAACTATTTGTCAAGTAAATAAAACAACATATTTTATCAAAAATAATATACTACAGAAAATGTATCTTGTGATAGATTTAATTTTTTATATAGTAAAGGCAAGATAAATATTTTTTTTGAGAAAAAATAATTTCAGGAGCAACATATGCTTCAAAATTTATTCTTGTAGAAAGCAATACATCCCCTTCTTGTTCAGTGTTTATTTTTTTATTTTTTAAAAATGTTTGTATAAATTTAGGGTCGGTACTAGGTAAAGTGAGTCTATAACTACTGTAATTTGCTGTGTAATTATTGCCTGCTTCAATCTTACTATAGCGAAGTTGTAATTTATCTAGTTTAGAAAATAATAGTAAATGTACATTTTGCTTATTATTATCAGGTAAAAAATAAAAATTTTTTTTCTGTTGTTTATAATGAAACGCATAAATATTTTGAGTAGCACCAAGAGCATACATATCAGAAAATATATTTTTTTTTTTTCTATCTATTGAAAGTGTTAAATGTTTTTCAAAAGAATTTATTTGCTCCTCCCCAATAAAAAATTTAGTTATCTCATAAGAATTACCGAAAAAAATAACTTCTACCTCTGGTTGTTGTATAGCTTCTGGCAAAATTTTCTGAAAAATTTTTTGATAGGAAAGATCGCTAACAGAAAATCTGCGCATAAGCTGCTCCTTCAAAGTTGTATTTTCTATTTTTGCTAAATCTTCACCGTAGCTTTCAAAATCTTCTAGCTTGAGCGGCTCTTTCTGCAAAAATACTTGCTTCTTCATTAACAAATCGTAACCAATTTTTGTGCCTCTTTTATCTTGTAATTGAAATTTCCACAAATCAGATAGCTTCATTGCCAATTCATAACCTAAATCACAACAGTGGTAAAATTCTGTAATTCTCTTCTCTTCTAGAGGATTTTTTTCTTTTCTAATCGCCTTATAAAGACAATCAAGCAAAACAGATTTTAACTTATCATTCTTGTTCTCTAAAAGTTGTATCATTTTTTGCAGGCATTCTACATCTTCTTCTTGATAATTCAATGCAGTAAGGTTTTGATAACTTTTTTGTTTTATCAAGCTACTTAATACAAAATTTAAAGTACAATCTCTGAGGCTAATTCTTTCTAAAGAGATTCCTTCAAAATATTCACTGCGAAACCACTCCGCCCAACTCCATCTGCGTACCTTATTATCATTCCTAATCAAAGAAAAAAAAATCGCAGCAACATCTTGGTCTAAATATCCAAAAATTAGTTTGGCTAATTTTTTTTTATTTTGATGAAAATAATAAGAAGTGAGTAACAATAAACTTTCTTTGGCATATACTGTAGCATTTTTTTCTGCACCATCTTTACAATAAATTTTACCTTCAGCAGAAGATAATTCTTTATTAAAAAAATTTATCATTTCTAAAAAAGCTGTATAGGCAGGAATATTTTTTTTTTGTAAATAAAGCACTACTTGCACTAAACTATAAAAAAAATAAAACAAAAAATCATCTCCAATTACTTTTGATTTTTTCTGTAAAACAGCATGCAAATCTTTAGTAAGGTTATGACGAATATAAAACTCACTAACAAACTCTTGTTTGACAGCAAAAGCAAGATTCTTAAAAGCAAACTCCACAATAGAATTATCTAATTCTACTATTTTTTCAAAAACAACTAACCAAAGATGATAAAGCTTATCGCTAAAAGAAACGACCTTATTCATTTCTGGATACTGCAAGAAAATTTTAGAAAAAAAATAAAGCACATCATAAGCACCATATCCTATTTTTAAATCTGCTCTAGCTATAGCTTCCTTTACTAAATCTATATTCGAAAATAATATCTTAAACTCATTTTTTTGATAAAGATCAAAAAAATGAATATCTAAATCTTCTATTAAGTACGGCAGTATAAATCCTTTTTTATCATCTGGTAAATATTCAAAACAATCTATAAACCATTTTTCTAGCTTTTGCCTTAACTGTTCTACAGTTTGCTCGGTTGGTTCTTTGTTATTAGTAAAATCAATACTAAAATAAAATTGAAAATCTTTAAGATTAAAAAACAACCTAGAACGAAAATTTCTATTTTTTTTCTTTGCGTCTTGTTTGGTATAATTTAAGATTCTATTAGTTAAATAAAGAAAATTACGAAACTTGCCTTTCTCTAATTCTTGTGCTCTTACTCTGCTTTTAACAGTCAAGGAAGTATTATAGGCTTGATCATGGCTACGATATTTTTGTTCAAACCTATTAAGCACTGCTTTCATTTCATTAAAAGTTGTCAAAAAAATTTTGCTAGTTTTATTTTCGTTACGTATTTTTTGTGCTAAAAAATTCACCAATACGCTTCTATTATGAAAAATAAAATTTGTGTATCTTTTATAAAAAATTAAAATATCAAACACCATAAAAATTAAACAACCAGCACTAAACACAAAATTCCTAACAAAAATAGCTGCTACTAAAACGATGATATACCTACTAACTATAGTATAATTAAATCTTTCTTTGACATAACTAACTTGTAATAAATTACCATCTTTGATAGTGTTGCTAATAGAATTTAATGGCGCTATAAACAAAGCGGCAAAACTCATCATTGTAAGCAACATCGCATTGTTTGCTGGGTGATTGTAGAACCATTGAGCAGAAGGTATTGTAAAATAAAAACCTCCTAATAGATCAAATAAATTTGTATGATCTCTAAAAAAAATATGTAATTTAGTAGCAATATTAGCGTGAAACAAAACTCCTAAGCAAAAGATAGCAATGAGGAAAAACCAACTAAATTTATTAAAGGCACTAGCGGAATTTAATGTTAATTTCATAAATAAAATTGTATACCTAAAACTTCTTTCCTCAAATAAGTTGTCATATTATTTTACTAAAAAAAAGAAAAAATTTTTTTGTATTCTTATTATTTTTTTTATTTGTCCTTTCTTGCAAGCTGGTTGGCTAATAGCTCCTTTGCGTATTGAGGGGTTTGGAAACATTTTAGTAGGCGGTTATCAAATACAAACCTCGAAAAATCAAGAGTTATTAGTGGGAGGCGCTGTCATACAAAGAGTTCAACAAATTGCTGGAGTAAATGCTAAGCAAAAAATCAATAAAAATCTAGAATTAACTACATCAATTTTCCAAGCAACTCGCTTAAAAATACCGGCTACATATACAAGGGGTACAAAATTTGCTCCGTTATACTTTAGCGATATCTCTTTGCAAGGATTACAAATAGGAGGAAAATTTACTAAAAAATTTTTACAAAAAAATAAATGGCAGCTCTCTTTTAATTTAATAAACACAGAGCAAAAATTTCATCAATTTTTAGATGAGGAGTATCAAACGCTGCTAGATTTACAGTCAATTTATGTAGGTACATTCGCTTCTATCTTACAACAATTTTCTTTAAAATACGAATATCAAGAACAACCACAAAGCAACTATCAAGAAAGAGGATGGCAATTCTTTATTGAAGTAAAACAAAATTTACAGACAACTACTACAGTCTATAGTGATACACTAGTAACAGATCTAGACACAGCGATCTACATTCCTCTCTACTCTATCTATTTTGTACCACGTATTTTTTATTCTAATGCAAAAGTTATAAAAAAAAAAGAAAGTAATAAACAAGAACTAGCAAAAATCTTTGATATAAAATGTAAGAATTCTCTTGTGCAGACAACGCAAAATTGTCAATCTTTAGAAGATAATCTCACAACAAACCTAGCTAGTCATAACCGTTATGGAACAGCTAGTCCACTAGGAGGTATAAGTAAACTGCGTAGCGAAAGCTTCTTGCGCTACAAAGGAGCTCATACAGAATACCAATCTCTAGAAGTCCGCTATCTTTGGAAAAAAAATACACTCCTTATGGAACCAGTTATTTTTTGGGAACGAGGTAGAGCATTTGATAAAGATAGTAGCAAACAAAAACAACTCTTCGTTACTAGCAACGGGTTAGAATATCGTTTTCATCTACCAGCAGATTTAACTTACAAGGTTGTATACGCACAATCTCAAAGAAACAAGGTTTTACAACTTTCTGTAGCTTCTGTGTGGTAATCATAACCCCAAAAATCAAGATTATTAAATTTTAGTTGTTATTAAATTTATATTTTTTTAAATAATTTTCTAACAACCTAACCAATAAAGAAAGACCAATAGTCATTACTAGGTAAAGAAAAACGACCACATTATAAGTTTCCAGGAACAAAAAAGTAGAAGCCGAATAAACTTTACCTAGCTGAGTAATATCTTGCACTCCTACCGCAGAAACTAGAGCAGAATCTTTGAGTATAGCTATAAAGTCATTGCCTAGAGCTGGCAGCACATTACGAAAAGCTTGCGGTAAAATCACAAATCTCATAGTTTGCCAGCGAGTTAGCCCCAAAGATTGACAAGCTTCCTTTTGTCCAACAGAAATAGATTCAATACCTGCACGAAAAATTTCTGCAATAAATGCACTATAGCCGATAGTTAATGCTAAAATAGCTCTACAAGTGAAGTCTAAATTTCTTACATTCAAGGCGTTAATAATATTTATCTTAATTAGAGGACTAAAAATTAAGTTAAATAATCTTACTAGCTCTGGGGCGCCTACAAATGCAACATAATAAAGCAATACCAGCGTAGGCACCCCTCGAATGATTTCTATGTAAAAGGAAGCAAAATGTCTAAAAACAGGGTTATTAGATAACCTGCCCAAAGCAAGAACAAAACCAAAAATAAAAGCAAAAATAAAAGCAACGAGAGAAACACACAGCGTTACAACTACACCTTGTATTAGAGCAAAAAATATCTGATTATAATTACCGTCATTGACGATAAACCACGACATCAGTATAAAACACAAAAAACAAGCAAGTAGCCAATAAGGAGGGTTGTTAAAAATAAAAAGTTTTCTACTCGTTACTTTTTTATTTATTTTTGTAGTCAAAAAACCATTTTTTGTTTAATTTACCAATAAAACCGTCTTTTTTCATAGCTTCTAGAGCTTGATTAAAAGGCACTACTAAATTAGATTTTGGAGTAAAGATAAACCCAAAATAATCAGTCCCTAGTGGATCACCGATACTTTTAAAACTACCAGGGTTAGCGCCAATATATCCTCTACTAGAAACAGAGTCCATCAACACCATATCAATATCTTTTGTTTTTAAGGCTTGTACGATAGCTCCAAAGGTTTCAAAAAGTTTGATGCGCTTGTTTTTTTCATTGCCATCTAGCACATCATAAACTGATACATAAAACCCTGTAGTTCCAGTTTGTGCTCCAACCAACAACTTATTGTTCTCTCTAAATTCTGCTACATTAGAAAAATTATTTTCATTTTTTCGAACTAACATAAACTGTTGTGATACCAAATAAGGATCAGAAAAATCTACCAGTTTTTTTCTTTTATCAGTAATGCTGATGCCGTCCATACCTATATCAAACTGACCGTCACGTACAGCAATAATCATAGCGTCCCAGCTAGAAAGCTTCCAATCAATTATCAGATTTAACCTGCGAGCAATTTCTTTTACTGCATCGTATTCCCAGCCAATTCCTTTGCCTGTCTTAGGATCTACAAAATTTAACGGAGTATAAGCATTTTCTGTGACAACTATCACTTTTCTACCATTTAAATTTGGTAACTGACCTGCAACTAATGAAAACGTAACTAACAAAGCAATCAAAACAGAAACTATATTTTTGATTTTCATAATTATTATAACTTGTTGTTTGTAGCAAAAAACTAAAATTCTATCATCGATGAGGAGAAACAGTCAAATATTTGATAATAGATTATTTTTTTTAAAATTTTTATCATTCACTATTAACCAATCTTGCATAAACCCCTTTTTTCTCTAGTAGTATTTTATGATTGCCTTCTTCTATAATTATGCCATTTTCTAACACTAAAATTTTATCTGACTGTCTAATAGTACTAAGTTGATGAGCAATAGCAATGACAGTTTTTTGCGAAAATATTTTTGCTATTGCCTGAGAAATTTTATTTGCAGTGACTGTGTCTATAGAGCTAGTCGCCTCATCCAATAAAAACAATTCTTTTTCTTGAGATACAATCCTAGCCAAACTCAAAAGTTGTCCTTGACCTGTAGAAATATTTTTTCCATTATCAACAATCAAAAACTGCTCTTTCTCCTCTAGTTTATCAATAAAATCCAATGTATCTACATACTCTAAAGCGTCTTTAACCTTCTGAAGTGGCTTCCTACCTAGCGAGACATTAAACTCTATAGTTTCATTAAATAAAAATACATCTTGAAATAACACAGAAGTAATTCCCATCAAAACATCTCTAGGAATTTGAGAAAGCTCAATACCGTTGATTTGTATAGATCCTTCGTAAGAAGTATATTGCTTGGTTAGAATACGCAGTATTGTGCTTTTTCCAGAACCGGTAGACCCAACTAAAGCGAGTTTTTCTTTTGCTTTAAGCTCAAAAGAAATATTTTTTAGTACATAATTTTCTTGCAAAGGGTAACGAAAATAAACATTGGTAAAACGAATACTCTCTAAACTTCGTAACTGCTGATGGTGTAAAAAAGGAGGCTCTACCTCTGTTTCTTCTAAAAAAAGTATTTCAATTTGATGCAATGAAGACAATGCTCTTTGGATAATAGAAATTTGCTGAAAAAGCTCCCTTAATGGAATAAAACACTTCTGTAAAGCATTCATAAAAGCAAGAATGACACTAATAGTTACCAAGTTTCTAACAGACAAAGCAGCAGCATACCAAAGCACACAAAGCAAACAAATTATAGAAGTTGCTTCTACAAAAGAAAACAAACTAGATTCGCATAAGTTAATTTTTTTTTGCTGATAAAAAAAATCATTATTCTTTTTTCTATAAGTTGTAAGTACTTTTTCTTCTGCTAGATAAAGTTGTATAGTTTGTATCCCTTGAATGCACTCCCCTAAATAACCCGCAGCAGAAGCCAACGCAGCTCTAGCTATAATATAAGATTTTTTCATCAACCCTCTAATAATCTTAGTTACAAAAAAAATAATAGGAAAAAATAAAGTAACAATAATAGCCAAACGAAAATTTAAAAAGTAAAGCAATGCCAATAAAAATGAAGTTTTGATTAGATCGGTAATAAAAGATAAAACCCCAATAGCTAAAGATTCTTGTATATTCTCAAAATCACTAGTTAAACGAGATAAAATTTTTCCTAATGGCTCTTTATCAAAAAAATTTTTAGGGAAAGTAAGAATTCTAGCAAACAAATCCATGCGTATATCAAGAATACTTTTTTGAGCGTTATACTGTAAGCTAAAAGAATATAAAAAATCAAAAACAATGTTTAGGCATACAGCACCAAGTAATACCAAGATCCAAAACTTCGCTTTCTCAAAATTATAATGAATAATGATTTCATCACTAATTCTAACAATAATCCAAGGCACCGCTACAGAAGCAATAGTGATAATAGGGATTGCAAAAATTGCTAATGATAAACTCTTTTTGTAATGCAGACTATAAGAAAAAAAACGGGTTAAAATATTCCAATCGCTAATTGTTTTATCGGTTTTTGAGTAAGCACGAATTTGCTGCACACTTTTTTTTTCTTTATCCAAAGACGTAGCAATAAATTTAGCCATTTTGTATTTTCCAAGTGCGATAAAAATAACTTTTGTTTTGCATCAAGCTCTCGTAACTCCCATGCTCTACAATCTCGCCATTTTCTAATACAAAAATCTCGTCTGTTTGTGATAATACTCTCACTCTATGCGAAATAATTAGTACAGTTTGAGATTGCTCCTTATTCATAATTTGCTTGAGTAAAATATCTTCGGTTTCATAATCTAAGGCGGACATAATATTATCCAGTATTAAAAATTCACAATTTTTCATCATAGAGCGAGCAAAAGAAATTCTTTGTTTCTGACCTCCAGAAAGCATTACCCCCTTTTCACCTATAAGAGTTTCTTTTCCTTTAGAAAAAATTTTTATTTCTTCATTTAGAGCAGATTTTTTAAAAACTTGTCGCCACAGCTTTGGTGTCAGGTCTTTGCCTTCATCTGCTCCAAAAAGAATATTATTAGCAATTGTATCAGAAAATAAAAAGGCATCTTGACTGACAGTGCGTACTAACTTTCTTAAAATTTGATAATCTATATCGCAGATATCTAAATCGCCGAAAAAAATACTCCCTCTTGGTGCATCTAAATATTTATTCAAACAACGAACAATGCTGGTTTTACCAGAGCCTACCGAGCCTAAAATACCTATCACTTTACCCTTTTTGATAGTAATATTGATCTTCTTTAACACTTGTTTATGTCTAGCTTCTGGATAAGCAAAAAATAAATCTTTAATAAAAATTCCCTTAGACATTTGTGCTTTGATCTCATCTAATTTTTGAAACTCTATTTTTTGATGACCATCTGGTTGATTTAAAATACTCATAACACTTTGCAATCCTAATCTGCCTTGTAAAATAACATTAAGCAACCACCCTAGACTCATCAAAGGAGGGGTAAGAAAAGCAGTATAACTAATCATAGCGGTAATTTCTCCAATACTAAACTCTCCTCTAAAAAATATTATTGCACTCATATAAAAAATTAACACCTTGAGCACAGTCTCTGTATTATTCAGCAAAGGAGAAAATAACGCTCTACAAAAAGCAGCTTTGATAGAGTACTGATATAATGCCTCATTTTTATCTTGGAATTGTTGCTTGCTCCAATCTTGCACACAACAAGAGCGAATAATATCTAGTCCATTCAAAGTAGAGAGAATATTACTAGAGAGGGATTGCAAGACCTGCATTCTCTTTAAATAATATTTCATAGATTGCAAGATCCCTTTATAAATAAAGGAGAAAATTAGTAACAAAGAAAGTATGATATAAAAAGTGATACTAGCAGAAAGTTGCCACATTTTATAAGGAATTAACGAAAACGCAAAGATAACATTGGTTACTTGCATAATTCCAAAACCACAAAGCAACCGTACCCAGAGAGTATCATTATTGATTTGAGAGATGATTTTCCCCGTTTGGTTTTCTAGAAAGTAATTCCTAGCAAGCTTTGTAACTTTGTTAAAAAGCTGATTTTTAAGTTCAAACTCCACCTTTCTTGCTGTATTAAAGAATAAAATACGCGATAAAGTGCGAGTTATCGCCACAAAAATAACTAAAGATAAAGCACAAAAAAAATTTTTTAACAATGCAATATCTACTGAGGATACTTCTTTTTCTATTAAATCTATAAACTCCTTAATATATAATGGTATAGAGGCTAGCCCGTAATTGGTAAGAAAAATACAAAACATACCTAATAGGTAGTAATACTTGTAGCGAGTAAAACAATTCCACAAAAAACCAACCCTAGAGCTTGGAATCATTACTTGTTTTCTTACCATGTGTTATGCTAGCGCTATTGATAAGTGTGCCATTTATGTATGGCAATATTTGGAATACGCCCTGATATGTTACCGTGCTGAAAAAGAGCTCTCAGCTCTTAGCATAGTTTGAGAGACACCCCTTCCTAAAAAGAAAGGGGGTTTTTTGAGCTTTTTATTAGTTTGGTACTTCCGAAGACAATCCCTTATGTAAAGATACTATCATCAAAAGCAAGATAATAGCAAAAGGGAAACCAGTAACAACAGAACCTGACTGCAATGCGCCTAGCCCGCCTGATACAAGCAAAATCGCAGCTACTACACCCTCTACACTAGCCCAAAATACTCTTTGTACTACTGGAGCATGTAAATTACCACCTGATGTAATAGTATCTACAACCAAAGAACCAGAATCAGAAGAAGTAACAAAAAAAGTAACTACCACTATCATTACTAGAAAAGAAGTCAGTCCTGATAAGGGTAAATTACTCAAGAGTTCATACATAGCGGTTGAAACATCTGATTTGACAGCATCTACAATGCCTGCTCCATTTAACTCTTGGAATAACGCAGTACCTCCAAAAGCGGTTAACCAAACTATGCTTGCCAAAGTTGGTGCAAAAAGCACTCCACCTATAAACTGTTTAATAGTTCTACCCTTAGAAATACGAGCTATAAATAAGCCTACAAAAGGTGACCAGGCAATCCACCAAGCCCAATAAAATACAGTCCAGCTATGTTGCCAGCTATCTCCATCTCCTCCGTAGGACTCTGTCCAAGTACCTAATGGTATAATATTACCTAGATAAGAGCCAATATTTTGTCCTAAAGAATCAAATAAAAATAAACTAGGACCTATAAGAAAAACAAAAATTACAAGTAAAAAAGCTAACGCAGTATTGAATTGACTTAAAAGTTTAATCCCCTTAGTTAGCCCCGTAACAACAGACACAATAGCAATTAGAGTTATGACAGCAATAATTACTATCTGCACCGATACCCCTTTAGGTACACCAAAAAGGTAAGTTAGACCTGCATTGACTTGTTGTGCCCCCAATCCTAAAGAAGTAGCTAAGCCAAATAAAGTAGCAAAGACAGCTAAAATATCTATCAAATGACCCCAAAATCCATAAATAGCATCTCCAAGTAGCGGATAAAATGCAGAGCGAGGCGTCAAAGGCAAGCCTTTATTAAAGCAAAAATAAGCCAAAGACAGTCCCATAATAGCGTAAATTGCCCATGCATGAAAACCCCAGTGAAAAATAGTAATAGTCATAGCTGTTTGTGCAGCTTGCGGAGAGTTTGCGAGCACTCCATCAAAAAGTTTGGGAGGACCAATAAAATGCCACATAGGCTCTCCTACACTCCAAAACACTAAACCAATACCCATTCCCGCACTAAAAAGCATTGTGAACCAAGTTAGTGTCGAAAATTCTGGTTTTGCATCTTTTCCTCCTAATCTAATAGAGCCAAAACGACTAAAAAATAGATAAACAGAATAGATCAAAAATACATTAGCAGCTGCTATAAAAAACCAACCAATTTGTTTTGTTAACAAACCCAGCATACTACCAAACAATCCTCCTACAGATTTACTAGCTATTACTCCAAAGATAACAAAAATCACAATCACAATAGCAGAAAACCAGAAGACTGTGGGCTGAATAGATAAAAATCCAGACTCCGATGTTTTTATTTTCATAATTTTAATTTATAAGATTAATTTTCTAAATGGGAAAATGTATACAATTCTTTTAAAAAAAGCAAATATTTTTTATAAAAAAATTTTCAATTTAAAATATTTTAACAAAAATACAACAAAAAAAATGTATAATATCTGCGTACTAATATAAAAAATAAATCAATACTACTCGATATTTTTATACGTAGTCAAACTAAAGAGCTTGATATCTATAAACATTATAGATAATTTTACAAAATGTTGACAAGAGAATTACTAGTGCAATAAGGTATTGAACTAGATATTTTCAAACATACCAAATGCTTGTAAAATTTTTTGAGGTATTTTTTGTGGTAAATGATTTTTAAGATCAATACAAGCAATTAAAATTTCACTACTCACCAATCGCTCTTGTTCTTTTTGTATTTCTTGCTTGCAAAGAATAGAGCAGTTCCTGAGCTTTACAACTCTAAAATCAACAATTAATTCGTCGTCTAAACTAGCTGGCTTATGATACTGAATTTTTAAACTACTAACTACAAAAACAATATTTTGTGCTTTTCGTAAAACAGATTGTGTAATACCAGCTTTACGAAACCATTCTGTTCTAGCTCTTTCTAAAAATTTTAAATAATTTGCATGGTACACCACACCTCCAGAGTCAGTGTCTTCGTAATAAATACGGACTTTGATATTAAAATTATTTTTCATCAGAATCGGAGTTTGGATATTCTGCTAAATCTTTCATTGGATTTGCTACCCACCAATAATACATTTTTTGTGCTTTGTTATGGATTTTTTCTAAAACAAGTTGCTCTTTCATCTCAAAGTTTTTGAACTTTTTCCACATTTTATTTATAAAATTTTGAGGATCTTTGTCATCTGTTTCAGTAATTTTTTTTAACTCCTTTGCTAGTTGTCCTTGTTTTTTTTGTACGCTATAAATAGTGCTCCAAATTTTTAATTCTTGCTCTAGTTTTGTAAGAGTGTATTTTGTAGCTAACTCGCAAAAATCAAAATAATCACAAACCAATTGCAGAGTTAGTTTAGTAATACTTTGCTCGTCTAGAGTAATCTTTGCTAAAGATAAACTTCCTACAAAAGGTACAGAAATATAGAGGTCTTTAATAGTTGATTTTTTGAGTAGTGTTAAGAGATCAGAGTTCATAGTGTATATGTACAGCTCTCTGATCACTGCCGGATTTAAAGGTTGGTGCTCTTTGTTATTCTCATAATCTATAATAGAGCTAATAATTTTTGTAGAAACTACAAATACAGCTTCTTTGCAGATAATAGGATATCCGTAAATACTAGAGAGTAGATGTAACCTATTAGACAAATACACGATGGTTTTAATGGTGGTAATCATATTGACCGTCATGCCTGTTAAGGGAATGTTGCTTGCGACCACTAATCCTAACAAAATATTAGATACTTGGTTAATATTTTTTTTAATTTTTCCAATACTATTGAGATCAAAAGGATACATATTATTTAAAAGAATAGCCCTTTGATTACGATTTAACCTTTGAATATCTACGATATTTTTTAAATTAATACCTAAAACTTTTTTTGCTCTAGCAATTATTAAGGTTTCAAACTTTCTTTCGAAAACTAAAGAAAGTACTTTATCAAACTGTATAAAAAAAATATCTCTTACTTTGACTTCTGCTTGATAATAATTTTTTTTTAAATGATCAAAAGTTTTACCTCTATCCTGTTTAGCATAGGTCGTCCGATGTAATAACTGATTTTTTGTCTTGTGGAAGGCTAATTGAATTTTATCTTTACTCGCTAATAGTCCTTTTCTAATAAAAGCAGTTTTTTTAAAAACAGGAGTAATTTGTTCTTCTATTTTAACCTTTGTTTTCTTAACTAATGTGAGTGCCATGCTAATTTCAAACGGCTCAAATACCCTATGAAAAGCGAGTTTTTGAATAGTTTGTAGATCAGCTGGGGCGAATAGTTTGTGATTAAAATTCTGTAAGCTCTTTGGCTTTTTGTTTTCCATGTTCACTTAAGTTCAAAACATTGCCTTTTAAATAAAGGAATTTTTTTTGAATAGCTAAGCGAATAATTTTTCTAACTTCGCTTTTTTTCCAGAATAAATGCTTGGCAATTTTTTTTTGATTGCACTCCTCGTTTTCTCTACTAGTACCAGCATGTTGAGAAAGATGGACTAACATTAAAAATATATTATTATTTATTTTTCTTTGTTTATTTTGCAACAGACGAAAAATGATACCAGAGCGAGGGTTAAAGAGTAGCACAAAAAAGAAAAACAACCCTAATAAACTGCTAATCATACCAGAAATAATCACATCAAAATAAAAAGCTGCATAAAAACCTAAAATAGAAAAAACAATACCAATGATTGTAGATAAAATCAAAACAGAGCGAAAAGATTCTGTCAACATTACAGCACTAACGGGAGGAACCACTAGCAAAGCCACTACCAAAATAGAGCCTACAGCTTCAAAAGAGCCTACAACAGTAATAGAAAGTAGTAATACTAACGCATAACGAAAAACTTGTGGTGGGAATCCGAGTATTTTAGCTAGGTTGCTATCAAAACAAAAAAGAAAAAATTCTTTATAAAAAAAACAAAGTACTACAATTAAAATAATAAAAATAATCATCATAAAAATAAGAGATTTAGACCCTATATCATAGCCAAAAACCTCTAATCTTTGGAAAGGTGCATAGGCTAGCTCTCCTAAAATTACTGCATCTATATCTAAATGTACGCTATTAGCATAACGAGCAATAAGCAAAACTCCTACACTAAAGAAAAAAGGAAAAAATAACCCTAACGCTGTGTCATAACTCAAAAGTTTAGTAGCACGAAAAAATTCTACCAAAAAAGATAAAATAACTCCACTCAACACAGCACCCACAAATAAAAATGGAGAAGATAGGTTTTTAGTTAATAAAAAAGACAACACAATGCCTAATAAAATAGCGTGACTAATGCCATCTGAAAGCATAGACATTTTTTTGGCAACAACAAAAGTTCCAATGATAGCACAACAACTAGAAACAAGAATAGCTATCAATAAAGCTTCTATGTCTAAAGGTATAGTAAATAACTGCATACTATGAAAAAGTGTTTTTTGTGGCGATTTGTATGCCCTTTTTTGTCAGCTTCCATTCTTCTTTTTCTACATGTTCGATCCAGCCTAGGTTTTGCATAGTTTCTAATTCTTTTTTTAAAGGTCCAAGCTCACTCATATTTTCAACAACTTTCTCAGAATGTGCATGGTATCTACCTTTATGATGCAAAGATAAAGCGTAAAAATTGCGTAAAATAATTTGCATCAAAAGTAAATTCTTTTTCTTTTGTTGTTTGAGCCATTTGTCTAAAATCCCTCTATGTGGAGCAAAAAATACAGAAATCACTACTAGTAGAGTGAGTATTAAAATAATCATAGGACCTGTGGGAGTGTTGATCCAAAAACTACTAAGCAAAGCACCAGTGCCACCAGCGAAACCGCCAAAAAGAATTGCTAGTAAAGTTACTAACAAAAAAGAAGAGCTCCATTGCCTAGCTGCTGCTGCAGGAGCAATCACCATAGCTGCCATTAAAATCACACCTACAGTTTTTAAGCCAACTACAATAGATATAATAAGCAAACAATCCAATAAAAAACTCATAGTGCTCACAGGAAACCTTTGGCTAGTCATATACTCTGTATCAAAACTCAATAACTTCCATTCTTTCCAAAAAAGAAAAATAACTATTGCCACAAAAACGCTAATACCTATCATCACGAATACATCTGATTGTAGCAAGCTACTAGCTTGTCCAAAAAGAAAAATTTGTATTCCAGCTTGATCTAAAGTTTCTATTTTTTGGGCGTAGCTCAAAAGCAATACGCCTACGCCAAAAAATACTGATAAAGTTAGAGCAAAGGCAGCGTCCAACTGTACTTTTTTATGAGATATGATTTGATGTATAAACCAAAGAGAAAAAAAACTAGAGCCCATAGCCCCTAACAGTAACCAGTAAATCTTTTTTGTACCTAAAATCAAAAATATCGCTGCAATGCCAGGCAATGCGGCATGAGAAATAACATCACCAATCAAACTCCTACCACGAAATACAATATATACACTCATCAAACCACTCAAAGCACCAATTGACAAAGAGCCTAGGACAACATAAAAAGTAGTATAATCAAAATACATTGTTTGCAGTATTTATTGCTCCAAAACAGGAGTAAGATAAGAAATTTTGCCACCGTAAGCAAGTTTTAAATTTTGTTCATTAAAAACTTGAGATACTTTACCACTAGCTATTAGGCGCACATTTAGCATAACAAGACTATCAAAGTTTTTAACTATACTGTGGAGGTCATGGTGTACAACAATGATTGTCTTGTTATCTTTTTTTAAATCTTGAAGAATTTGAAATATAGTATTTTCGGTAGTAGTATCTACTCCTTGGAAAGGCTCATCCATCAAAAAAATCTCAGGCTGTTGTACCAACGCCCTTGCCAAAAATACCCTTTGCTGTTGACCTCCAGATAAATCAGCAATTTGAGCTTTATACATCTCGTGCATATCTACCATTTCTAAAGCTTGTAGAGCTAGTTTTTTATCTGCTTTGCCTACCCAACGACACCAGCCAATTTTCCTATACAATCCCATCAAAACTACATCCAAAACATCAATAGGAAAATCCCAATTAATAGCTTGTTTCTGAGGTACATAGCCTAAATTAACACGCTTAGAAGTTTGATGATGAATTTTTATTGAACCAGCTAAAGGCTTTAACAAACCTGCAATCGCCTTAATAAGTGTAGATTTTCCAGCTCCGTTTGGACCTACTACTGCACTTAACGAGCCTCTATCTATGCTCAAATCTACATCCCACAAAGCAGGTTTATCTCCATAGGCAACAGTTAAATCTTCTATTTGAATTGCTTGTTTCATTGTTTTTTTACTAGTGCTTCAATAATTGTTGAAATATTATGTTTCATCATTGTGACATAGGTATCTTTACCACTACCTTTTGCCCCCATAGAATCAGAATATAAACTCTCACCAATTTTTACTTGAAACCCCCTAGCAATTACAGCTTGCTGCAAAGCTATGACATTGTGCCAAGCTACAGAAGATTCTACAAAAATTACAGGCACTTTTTCTGTAGCTACAAAATCTGCCATATTCTTAATATCTTTAATTCCAGCTTCACTGACTGTGCTAATGCCTTGAATTCCCCTCACATCAAAATCGTAGGCTTTACCAAAATAACGAAAAGCATCATGCGCTGTAACCAAAATTCTTTTTGCTTTGGGAACTCTTGCTACTTGTTGTAGCGACCATTCTACTAATTTGCTGAGCTGTGCTTGATAAATTTTAGTATTGGTGAAAATTTTTTGAGAAAACTTTGGAAACTCATTTTGTAAAATCTTTGACGCTTCATCTACACAATATTGCCACAAAGCAACACTCATCCAAAGGTGGGGGTCTGTGATACCATAATCTCCAGCGAGTAGATGCACTTCGTCAATCTTTTCACAAATAGACATAGCTTTAGGAAGCTTTTCAAAGATTCTAGTTAGATTTGCTTCCAAATGAAACCCATTATACAGGATCACTTTTGCTTGCTGTATTCTCTTTAAATCTCTAGCAGAAGGTTTATAAGTGTGAGGATCTATCCCAGATGACATCATCTGATGAGCAAGTATGTCATCTGCAACCAAGTTGCTAACAAGATCCGCAATCATACCAGTAGTAGATACAATCTTAATCTCTTGAGCTGCTAATTGTAAACAAAAAATACAAGGTAAAATAAAAAAAAAGAGAATACTTCTTTTCATACTAAAAATAAATCACTAGGATACTGACAATGATAAACCAAAGAACCTAGCTTGTCTACTGCTATTTTTCTATCTTCAAAATAGGTTAGACCAAACCATGTTTGGTTTGTAGGCAACAATTCTACTACAATTTGCTTGGTGTCTATAGCACGTTGTATCACTGCTGGCAGATAAAACTCTTGGACCTCACTCAAATTTTTTTGTTGTAAAAATTCTAGAAAATATTCTGCTATTAGTGTTTGTACAAAAGGAGTAAAACCCCAAAAATTCATAGACACAAAAGCATCTTTATCAAGCACTCTATCATCTGACATTATTTTATTTTTTGTTTTGATTATTTTGCTAACTTCTTCAATGCTAACTAATCTTTTATGCGCTATCTGACAAACACCACGAGATACAGGTCCACTAGCACTCAAAGTTTTTGCAAGCTGATAGCCCATCGTAAAAAATACATTTTCTTGTCTTGGTGCTTTTAAACTAGCATACATCTGCTCAAAAGACTTCCTACCATAAAAATCATCACAATTAATAACAGCAAATTTATCTTTCACAATATCTTTAGCACAATAAACGCAGTGTGCGGTACCCCATGGTTTTGTTCTTGTGCCTTGATAGCTATGCTCTTTTGGTAAAATAGTTAAGTCTTGTATTTTTAAACAAATCTTTCCTTGTTTTATAAATTTTTGATATTTTTGAGCGAAAATATCCTTTTGAGCTTCTCTAATAATCAATACTATTTTTTGAAACCCTGCTGCTTGAGCATCGTAAATAGAAAAATCCATCAAACTATAACCTTGATATAACTTGTCTAGTTGTTTACTATGCTTGTATCTGATAGACTCTCCAGCAGCCATAATCAACAAAGAAATCATAACATTATGCTTTTACGAGGTTGTTTTTTATTTTTTACTAGCTTCTTATTTGTATTCAATAGCTTTGGAGGAGATATTTTTTTTTTTTTAGATAATTTTCAAAATAAAAAATATCAAATAGTTACTACTCAAAAAACGAAAATACTTACTGCAATAGAAAAAGAAGTTTTTTATTTTTATCAAGCAAAAAGCTTCTTTTTACTCAAAGACTATCAAAATTCTGCTCTTATAACGCACAAGTTATCTCAAAATCTCCAAAAAATACTTCAACAAAATTTTATTGAGGAGATTTTAGCCTACCCTGAGAAGTACACTAAAACAGAGCTAATTACTATGATAGACTTATTTCCTTATTTTTTAAAAAATATTCTCCTCTTGCAGTTTGTCAAAGAAAAACTTGCTGCAACCTATAATCAAAGAATATATAAACAACTCTGGTTACTAGGAGAGTTAAAAAGCATAGAGATTGGTAAAAAAAATGATTTTAAAAATACTAACGAAGAGTATCTAGTTCATTTAAAAAATTTATACAAAAAAAGAGAATATACCTATTTATTAAAACAATACCCTAAAATAAAAAAGAGGTTTCAAAAAGATACACAAAATTATCATACCTTTTTATACCAATACTCAAAGCTTTTAAAAAAAACAGGTAGATACCAACAAGCACTACAAAATTTACAACCTACCGTGCTAGATAAAAACAACATTATTTTGCAGTTTGATTTGTACTTGGTCTTAGAAGAAAATAATCGAGCTCATAACTTTATCAATCACCTCAAGTCAAAAGTCTCTAAGCAAATTATCAACGAACTACGCTTTCGCTTTGCTAGGCACCACTACTTACGCAGAGAATATCAAGACAGCCTCAAACGTTACTCTAAAATAAATTGGCGATACCTTTCTAAAAAAAAAAAGGAAAGAGCACTCTGGAATCAATTATATAGTGCTATTCACTACCAGCCAAAAATAGCTAAAATACGAGATAAAATTAAAAACGAAAAATTTAATTTTCAAAAATATGCCGCTAGTATTTGCTATTGGGAATTTAAAAAAAAATTAAAAAATACAAAGCTAGAATCTTGCTTTCCTAATTATCTTTTACATTACTACGGTTGGCAAAGTGTGAAAAATCAAAAAATAGATTTTTTACAGCTCTCCAAAAAATACATACCAAAGAAGCAAAATTTTCTACAAAACAAAGATATTTTACTTATAGAAAAAATTTACCAACTTCAAAATGAAAATTTTGGTGATTCTCTTGTCATAAACCGCATAGCTAAACTCAAAACTACAGAAACTTTTCAAAAAGCAACCTATCTGTTACAAAAATATCAAAGATATCCAAAGCTGATATTACTAGCAAATAGTTATTATAGTTTTCAACAACTAAAAGATTCGCCTTTTTTGACAGAGTGGCTACGCACCTTATTCCCTCTAGCTTATTTAAAAAAAATTATCAATTTTTGTAAGATAAATAACTTGGAACCAGCGCTAGTGCTAGCACTAATTCGTGAAGAATCTCATTTTAACCCACAGGCAATCTCTTCGGCAGGAGCTACAGGATTGATGCAATTAATGCCACTAACAGCGAAAAGCGTTGCTCAAAAAAAACAAATATCCTTAAAAAATAATAAAATCAAAGATATTGACATAAATTTAGAGTTGGGCACATTCTACCTCTCTTGGGAATTAAAAAGATTTAAACAAAATATTCCTTACGCTCTTGCAGCTTATAACGGAGGCGGAGGCAATGTAAAAAAATGGCAAAAAATTGCACACAAAGATTTTGACTACTGGTTAGAATACATTCCGTTCTTGGAAACCAAAAATTATGTCAAAAAAGTTATTAGAAGTTACCGCATCTACCAACATCTTTACAAAAAAGAATGGCAAGAATTAGCAAACAAGGACAAGTAGTCATTGTAATTTTATTGATTTTTTGTGGATGCACTTATCAAATCCAAAATACTCTACCTTTAGCTAAAAATACTAAACAAACTCTCTATTTAAAAGGTAGAATTGCTATTAAAAACAAACAAACTAATTTTTTAGGTGCTGTAGAAATTTATTCTAACCCAGAGCAATTTTTACTTACTGCTAAAGATGCGTTTTTTCGCCCTGTACTACGCTTGAGCTTAAATCAAGAAAAAATTACCATCACCAAAAATGGTAAAACAAAAGAATTGCCAAATAATAAAGAAACAAAACAAAAAATACTAGGTTTAGATTTAAATAGTGCAGAATTTTATGCTATTTTGTGGGGCAAACAAACTGATAAAACCAAAAATTTAATATTCTCACTAGTAGATGAGCCTAAGTTCATACTCAAAAAAAGTACCAATAATACTATCATCATCAACTACCTAGCTTGGGGAAAGAGTGTAGCAAATCTTGCTACTAAACTTCCAACTAGAATCAAAATTAATTCCCAAAATCCACTCTTAGAAATCATAGTAGTAGTAAAAAAACATCAAATACTAACAGACTACCAAGGATAAAAATACATTTTTATAACACTGAGTTATTGTATAACTAGGCTACTTCTTTAATAAAACTCCTAAGTACCGTATGCAAAATTCCTCCATTACGGTAGTAGTCTATCTCTACTGGAGTATCTAAACGACAAAGCACAGGTATTGCTTTGTGATCTGCTTGCAATACCAAATCTTGTTTAGGATGGAGCTGATTACCTAGTCCAATAACGGAAAAAGTTTCCTCGCCGCTAAGAGCATAATCTTCTGCTGTTTTGCCATCTTTAAACTGCAAAGGCAGTACTCCCATGCCAATCAAATTAGAGCGGTGTATTCTCTCATAGCTACTAGCAATCACTGTTTTTACTCCTAAAAGCAAAACGCCTTTCGCAGCCCAATCTCTTGAGGACCCTGAACCGTATTCCTTGCCCGCAATTACAATCAGTGGAATATTATTTTCTTTGTATTTTAAAGCAGCATCAAAAACACTCATCTGCTCTCCCGTAGGCAAGTATCTAGTAATTCCACCTTCACAACCAGCTACTAATTGATTTTTAATTCGCACATTAGCAAAAGTACCACGCACCATTACTTGGTCATTGCCTCTACGAGAGCCATAAGAATTAAAATTTTCTGCGGCTATACCTTTGGATAACAAAAACTTTCCAGCAGGGGTATCAGATGTAAAAGCACCAGCTGGTGAAATATGATCTGTAGTTATAGAATCTCCTAATTTTAGCAACACTCTAGCATCTCTAATTGGCTTAATATCTGGTAACTCCTTTATCAGCCCACTAAAGAAAGGAGGATTTTGAATGTAAGTAGAATTTTTATCCCAGCTGTAAACCTTTTGCTGCATAGCATCTTGCAGTTTGTTCCAATTTGCAGAATAATTTTGGGCTGATTGGTACCTAGCACGATACATTTCAGGAGTAATGACAGCTTCTAGTTCCATAATCTCATCTTTGCTTGGCCAAATATCTCTAAGAAAAATATCTTTACCATTGGTATCTTGTCCTAGCGGCTCTTTTTCAAAATTAATGTCAATCTTACCTGCTATAGAATAAGCAACTACCAAAGGTGGACTAGCTAAAAAATTAGCTTTGACTTCTGCGTGTATCCTGCCTTCAAAATTCCTATTACCAGATAAAATAGAGGTAATAATTAAATTTTCACTTCGAATAGCATCTACTATTTTTTGCTCTAATGGTCCTGAATTCCCTATGCAAGTAGTGCAACCATAGCCTACAACATTAAATCCTAGTTGATCCAAATGTTTTTGCAAACCTGCTGCTTTCAAGTAATCCGTCACTACTCTCGAGCCTGGTGCTAGTGAAGCTTTGACCCATTCTTTTTTCTCTAGCCCAAGCGCCACAGCTTTTTTAGCAACAATTCCTGCTGCTATCATCACAGAAGGATTGCTAGTATTAGTGCAAGAAGTAATCGCCGCAATTACAATAGATCCATGCCGAAGCAAATGCTCACTAGCAGCAATTTTTGCAGTCTTTTGCTTTTCTTGCTTACTTAACTGATAACCTCTATCTGCAATAGGTCTAGTTAAAATCCTATCCCACTCTTGATATAAATCTCTACCCAAAATTCTATCTTGAGGTCTTTTCGGACCAGCTAGAGAAGGTCTGACAGTACCAAGATCTAACTCTACCTTATCACTAAACACAGGCTCAAGCGTACAATCGTCTCTAAATAATCCTTGCGCTTTGGAGTAAGTCTCTACTCTATTTATAAGTTGCTGGCTTCTACCTGTTTTTCTTAAATACTCTAATGTTCTTATATCTACTGGAAAATAACCCATAGTAGCGCCATATTCTGGAGACATATTAGAGATAGTTGCCCTGTCTGCTACACCTAAATTAGTAAGTCCCTTACCATAAAATTCTACAAATTTTTCTACTACTCCTTTTTGACGAAGAATCTCAGTAATTCTAAGTACAAGATCAGTAGATGTAACTCCTGCTGCTAATTCTCCCTTAATTTCAAAGCCAATCACTTCTGGAATTTTCATATAGATAGGTTGCCCGAGCATTGCAGATTCTGCTTCTATACCTCCTACCCCCCAACCTACAACCCCTACTCCGTTGATCATAGTAGTATGCGAATCAGTCCCAACCACTGTATCTGGATAACAAATGCCGTCTTTTTCTTGCACTACAGAAGCCAAATGCTCCAAGTTAATTTGATGAATAATACCTGCTCCTGGCGGATAAATTCGTAAATTTTTGAAAGCTTTTTCTCCCCATTTTAAAAACTGATATCTTTCTTGATTTCTTTGAAACTCTAGATCAATATTTTTGTTAGCAGAGTCTAGGCTACCAGCAAAATCTACTTGGACAGAATGATCTATAATTAAATCTACAGGAACTTGAGGGTTAATAACCTCTGGGTTAACTCTAAAGTTTAACATAGAGCTTCTTAGTGATGCTAAATCTACTAAACTGGGTACTCCCGTAAAATCTTGCAAAACAATACGAGAGGGACAAAAAGGAATTTGTGCTCCTGCCTTTCCTTTTGTTTTAGTCCAACTAGCTAAATCTTGAATATTTTCTTTAGTAACTTTGAAGTTATCCAATTTTCGTACAACTTGCTCTAGTAGTATTTTGATAGAAAAAGGAAGTGAATTTATATTGCCCCAACCTTGTTTTTCTAAATCTTCTAAAGAATAATATTGCCTACTTTGATTGTTGATAGTTAATTTCTTTGTTTGCATTTTTGGTTATTATTAGTTAGGATTGAAAACAAATATCATCTAAATCTAAGGTTAGAGACTCTAATTTTTAAACTCTATGAAACGAAGCAATATACTTGCATTATTACTAATTTGTTTTTTTTTGTCAAATTGTACTAGGCAAGTGCTTAGTTATACTAGCGCCAAAGGACAATATCAAAAAGGTATAAGTGCTTACTATAGCGGAAAGTATAATACAGCAGAAATAGAGCTATTAAAAATAAGATCAAACTTTAATAACTCAGAATACCAAAATTTTGCTTATCTAGCTCTAGCAGATAACCATTTGCGTTCTAGAGTACGCGATTCCTTAGGCAAAAGCCGTGCTTTTTATCAAACATACTTAGAGCAAGAAACAAACAAAAGCTACATACCTTATATTTTTGAAAATTTTATGCTTATCTCTCTTAAAAATAACGCCAATCAGATTTTTACCCCTCGTCTTCGCTCTGATAGAGCAAACTCTTACTTTCAAAATATCATAGATGATTACTACAGGTTTGCCTTATTCTATCCCCAAAGTGCTTACTTTGCGAATGCCACAAACTATTATAAAATTGCTACCAATTATCTAGCTAATCACGAATTTGAAGTAGCAAATTGGTATTTTTCTAAAAAACTATACTACTCGGCTATCCTACGATACAATTATCTTCTTAAAAACTACACAAACTTCACAAAAAAACAGGAAGCTTTTACCAAACTAGTAGAATCCTACAAAAAAGCAAATTTATTCGTAAAAGCAAAAGAACTTAGTGAACTTAAAAATCAAAAATTGTGAAAATTATATATTTATATTTAATAGTTTTAGTGGGTGGGTGTGCTCTGAATAGGATTATTCCGCCTACTACTTTGGATTTTCAAGAAGAACAAACACCTAATTTTTCCTCTGATTTTAAAACAAACACTCCAACAACGCTAGAGCCTGAGCTTCAAAAAAAATTAGCTCTGCAAGATGAAATTGTACGTCTTTTAGATACAAAATTACAAAAACTAGAAAATATTTTACAAGCAAAAGAGCAAGAAATTACAACTTTGAAGAAGAATCAACAAAAAATTGCATTAGTACAAGAAAAAGAGCAAAGACAGCCACTAACCAATACAGAAAAACAAGAACAAAAACAATTAACTACACAAAACAAATTAATTGCACAAGCTATCGAAAAAGACTTAACACAAACATTCCGTATTAACACTCAACCGCTAAATTTTGAAATTGGAGCAAACAAAAACACACAAGCAGAACCTCAAAAAGATCTGATTCGCCAACAAATATTGCAAATTAAAACACCAACTACTCAGCAATTTTCTATTACACAACAAATTTTGAATATTCCATTAACTGCAATTCAACCACATCTTTTACTAACCCCACCAGCTAACCCCATAATCTTAACTCGCGTCTCTGGTGCTCATAACCTATACAAAAAGGCTTATAGTAGTTTTGTGCAAAAAAATTATACAAATGCAATTGACGAGTTTCATAGATATATTGAGGAATATCCAAAAGACACTGCAACAGACAATGCCTTTTACTGGATCGGTGTTGCCTACTGGCATCAAAAAAATACAGAGATTGCCCAAAAATATTTTGCTTATATTCTACAAAGTTTCAAGTTTACTCCTACAAATAAAGGCGGAAAAACAGCAGATGCTATGATTAAATTAGGTAAAATTAGTCAACAAAAATCACCTGAGGACGCTAAGCAATATTATCAAAAAGTAATTGAATTTTATCCTCAAAGCGAAGCTAGTAAAATAGCTCAAAACTTACTTCAAAAACTACCTTAGGTTCAATGAGCGATTTGGAAAAAATACTGACACTGTCTTTACTTAAAGGAGTTGGTATCAAAAAAATCGTACAGATTTTAGAAAAAAACAATAATGGTTTATCAGAAATAGCAAAAGATAGAGAGTTTTTGTGTAGAATAGCAGTTAATCAAACAAAATTCTCTGAATGGCAAAGTACTGTAGTACAAAATCAAGTAGCACAAGAAATTGAAGAAATTCAAAAAAGAAACATTCGTGTAGTTAATTTTAAAGAACAAAATTATCCCACTCTCTTAAAAGAGATTTACGATTTTCCTCCTTTGCTTTTTTATTACGGCGAGCTACCTAGTAGCAAACATTTTTTTGTATCTTTCGTAGGCTCTCGTAGAGCTTCAAGCTACGGAATGCAGCAAACACGCAGAATTATTACAGAAATTGCTAAAAATTATGAGGATTTTGTAGTAGTCAGTGGTTTAGCCTACGGTATAGACGCCATCGCCCATAGAACAGCTTTAGACTTAGGAGTAAAAACTATCGCTGTACTAGGTTCTGGTTTAGCTCAGATCTACCCCAAGGTGCACCTGTCTTTAGCACGAGAAATTGTGCAAAAAAAAGGCGCTATACTCTCAGAGTTTCGTACAATGACTGCTCCTGTACCACAAAACTTTCCCATACGTAACCGTATTATTAGCGGATTATCTTCAGCTACAGTAGTAATGGAAGCAGCCCAAAAAAGTGGAGCTTTGATTACAGCAAAGATGGCGTTAGAGCAAAATAGAGAAATTTTTGTGCTACCTGGTAATGTGGACTCTATCTCTTATCGTGGTAGCAATCAATTGTTGAAACAAGGAGCTAACATTATTACTAGCGGTGATGATATTTTAGAATATTTTGCCTTGCAAAAAATTATCCCTACTTTAGAAAAAGAAAAAACTTCTCTTGAGAGAACATTGACCAAAGAAGAAGAACTTATTTTCACAATCATTCAAAAACAACCAGCTACCATAGAAGAAATTACTACAGGCTCAAAACTTTGTGCGGCTAAGGTGATGCAATTAGTAACCACACTAGAATTGCAAGAAGCAATTAGAGTAGAGATGGGAGGCAAATATTATGCAATAGGATAAAAGTTTCTTGTGTGCATCAGCAAAAATCTCAAACCATATCTTAGTAAATTAGTGCAAAACTAATAAGACACAAATTATTTTAGTAGCAACATTACTTTTTTAAACAGAATACATTCTAGTAACCTTGTAAAATATTTTACGAAAAAATTTAGGTGTCATTCTTACTACTGCACGAATAGCTATATTACGACAAAACTCCCATATGTTAATAAATCCTTTAGTAAGAAAAAAATATTGTAAACGTAATTCTGTTTTAAAATAACCCCATCCTCCTCTTCGCATCAACATTCCTGCACCTGCTCTTGCCAGAACAAGTTTTTCTGGCATATTCCTCAAACAAAAACCTTTTAAAATCATTTTGACCCACAGATGATAATCCTCCATACCATCATAATGCTCGTAGCCCCCTGCTTCTAGGACAGCAGATTTACGATAAAAAATACTACCATGATTGATGGGATTTCGTTTTTTTAACAAGGAGCGTACATCTTTGGCGGTTAGAGGCAGTTTCCTCATCATATAGGGTCCTTGTGGATTATTTGCAAATTCTAAACTATAGCCCCCAACTAAATCTACTTCGGGGTTTTGAGTTAAAAATTTAATTTGTTTTTGATATCTATCAGATACATTAATATCATCAGCATCTAGTCTAGTTATCCACTCATAGCTAGCATTTTTTATGCCTACATTCAGTGAGTTTGCCAAACCTTGATTTTTAGATAATTCGATCCACTTGCATCCGCTTTGTTGTTGAAACTCTGTAATTTTTTTGCTAAGACTAGAAGGAATTTGTCCATCTTGTATCACAATAATTTCTGTAGGTAAAATTGTTTGCTGTAGAATACTATCTAGAGCTACAGACAACCACTCTGCCTTGTCTTTGTAATATACAGGAAGTAATACACTAAAATTCACCTTTTATTCTAGCCTTTGATAAAAAATATATAGATGCTATCATGCTAGAATATTATATTGTACTGCTAAAATGCAACAGAAGATTACTTATTTAATAGCTAACTATAACAATGCAAAATATCTAACAGATTGCTTGCACTCTTTACAAAAACAAACCAATCCTCACTGGCAAGCACTAATTTATGACGACGCTAGCACAGACGATTCGGTCAAAATTATCCAAGAATTGTTACCAAAATTCCCTATAAAAAAAATAAAACTCTACAAACAAACAAAAAATAAAGGTAAATTTTATGGACTTAACCTGCTTATTAGTAAAGCGACTACTGAGATACTAGCTATTTTTGACCCAGATGATTATTTAATGCCAAATGCTACAAAAGAAGTTTTAAATTTTTATTATAAAAATCCTCAAGCCAAATGGACGCATAGTCACTACCAAGAGATGAACGAAAACCTAACAAAAATTCTAAAAATTAGAGGAAAACATATCCCCTCTCATCTTTCCTTTTTAGCTTTTGGAAATATTACGCACCTACTTAGTTTTAAGAATGCAACCTACAAGCAAATCACGCCGATAAACTCTAAACTATATTTTGCCGAAGATAAAGATTTAATTTATAAATTAGAAGAACAAGGAGAGTGTGGATTTATTCCTAAAGTACTCTACAAATATCGTACCGTCCCACAATCTGCAACACATAATAAAAAAAATAGAAGCGTAGGAATGCAAAACCACTATAACATACAAAAAAAAACTCTAGCTAGAAGAAAGGTCGTAGGAGTGCAACGACTCTGCTACCTAATATTGTTTTGGCTAATCACTATTTATTATCCCTACCGTTATCCTTTTGTTATTCGTGCAATATTTTTCTTGCTACACCGTGTACTCAGAGTGGTTTTTCGTCCGTTTTTAAAAAATCAATTTCAAAGATAATACATTCAAAAAAGAAGTATATTTTCTAATAGATGCTGATGGCTAATAGTGCCTAAAACTACACTAGAAACAGCCTTTTGAGATAAGATAAAATCTATATTGTTTTTTAAATTTTTAGCAACATCTTGAGCTACAAGATGACCGCTTTCTAGCGCCTTCTTGATTAAAATACCTTTATTGATACTCTCAGCAAAACGAATGACAGCCGCGCATTCTTGATGTGCTAAATTATAATGCACCATAGCTACATCAGAGTATTTTAACGCTTTTATGCCTCCTGCTACTGTTTTACTAGACATACCAAACAAACGAATCATACCACTTTGCTTTGCTGCTGATAAAAATTCTAAACTAGGTAAGATAGCTTGATCTTTTCCATTGGAGTGCAGTAAAACTATATCTAGGTAATCTGTTTGGAGGTTCTTTAAACTTCTTTCTAAAGAGCGCCAAATAGCTGCTTTTGAAAAATCATAGGAAGATTTACCATCTTGAAACTCCTCTCCTACTTTAGTGCAGATTAGCCAATCTTTCCGCCAACCTTGCAGCAATTTTCCTAATATTTGCTCACTCATCCCGTAAGCTGGAGCTGTATCAATCAAATTTATGCCTTGTTGCGAGGCAGTCTTTAATAGTCGTAAAATTTGCTTTTCGCTAGGCAAAGAAAATTTATGAGAATATTTTACTTGCTCTGTCCTGCCAAACTTTGTAGTACCCATCCCCATAGCAGAGACTAAAATACCACTATCTCCTATAACTCTTTGTATCATTATTATTCTTTATTCCAGCACATATTATTCATAATCACTGAGCTAGCTTGATGCTTGCTTGTCTATACAAAAATAGTTATTTTGTATTTTGAAATTTTACTCGGTTTTTAACTTGGTGATTGCTCGTAGCACCTCGACTGGAGTAGCAGGAGTTTTTAAATCCACTCTTTTCCCATTAGCAAAATTTGAAACAACATCTTTGATTGCCAACCAAGTAGAATTAGCTAGCATCAAAGGAGGCTCACCTACAGCCTTAGAGCGATAGATAGTGTCTTCTTGATTTTTTGCTCTATACAAAGTAACCCGAAAATCTTCAGGTAAATTGCCAATAGTAGGAATTTTATAAGTGTCAGGTCCTGCAGTATGTAATTTACCATTTTCATTCCAAGACAATTCTTCGGTAGTCAGCCACCCTAAACCTTGTATAAAACCTCCTTCCACTTGACCTAAATCCATTGCAGGATTGATAGAATTCCCCACATCATGCAAAATATCAACTCGTAAAATTTGATATTCTCCAGTCAGTATATCTACTATCACTTCGCTCACGGCTACTCCATAAGAAAAATAAAAAAAAGGTCTGCCTTTTGCTTTTTTTTCGTCAAAATAAATTTTCGGTGTTGTATAAAACCCTGTGCTAGAAAGGGCAATACGATTCTCATAAGCTAACAAAATAAACTCATTAAAAGGAATTTTCTTACTTCCTGCCACTAGCATTGCATTCTCAAAATAAATACTCTGAGGAGATACTTGAAAATATTCTGCTGCAAAGGAGATAAGTTTTTTTTTAATGGTTTGTGCTGCTATTTGTGCTGCAGCAGCATTTAAATCACTGCCACTAGATGCTGCGGTAGCAGAGGTATTAGGCACCTTATCTGTTCTAGTCGCTGTAATTTGAATAGCAGATAATGGCACTTGGAATTCGCTTGCGACTACTTGTGCGACCTTTACCAATAAACCTTGACCCATCTCTGTACCACCGTGATTTAAATGTATGCTACCATCGGCATAGATATGGATCAAAGCCCCAGCTTGATTCAAAAATTTAACTGTAAAAGAAATTCCAAACTTAACAGGAGAAAGAGCTATGCCTTTTTTTTGATAATTATTTTTTTGGTTAAATACTTGAATTTTTTTCCTTCTTTGCTTGTAATCAGAGCTGACCAAAATTTGTGTAATAAGTTTTTTAGCTGTATTTTCTGTTATTTTTTGCCCGTAATGGGTGGTGTGATTTTTAAGATAAATATTTGCTAGACGAACATCTACAGCATCTTTTTCTAAGTAGCGTGCAATTTCATCTATAACTTGTTCTATAGTAAGCATACCTTGTGGTCCGCCAAACCCACGAAAAGCAGTATTAGAAACCTTATTTGTCTTGCATAAATAACCGACTACTTCTATATTTTTTAAATAATAACAATTATCAGAGTGTAAGATAGCACGATGCATAATAGCAGCAGATAGATCTGGAGAATAACCACAGTCTGCAGACAATTTAATTTTGATGCCTTGTATGACCCCATTATCATCAAAACCTACTAGGTAAGAATTTTCAAAACTATGTCTTTTCCCTGTTGTAGTCATATCATCAAAGCGAGATAATCTCATCTTAACAGGCATCTGATTGCGATAAGCAAAAAGAGCAGAAATACAAGCTGCCCCCGATGATTGAGTTTCCTTGCCACCAAAACCCCCACCCATCCTTCTGGTTTCTACTACTACTTGCTTCATAGATAAATTGAGTACACTTGCTACCATTTTTTGTGTTTCTGTAGGATTTTGAGTCGAGGAATAAACTAAAATTCCGTCTTCTTGAGGCACAGATAAAGATACTTGTGTCTCCAAATAAAAATGATCTTGACCTCCAATACTCAAAGCTCCGCTCAGTGTATGTTTGGCATTTTTGATAGCTTGATTAGCGTCTCCTGTTTGTATCTTTTGGGACTCTAGCACAAAAGATTTTTTCGCAAGTGCTTCTTTGATACTTAAGACAGCTGATAATGGTTGGTATTTTACTTTGATTGTTTGAACAGCATTTCTAGCAATTTTCATAGATTTAGCAGCTACAGCGGCTAGGGGTTGCCCAACAAATTCGACTTTCTTATCTGCTAATAAGGGATCTCCACCAAAAACAGCTCCTATATCTAACTTGCCTACCACATCTTTAGCACAAATTACATCTACAACACCTGCCATTTTTTTAGCTGCTGTGGTATCTATCTCAATAATGAGAGCGTGAGCTTCTTTACTCAACAAAAAACAAGCATAGAGTTGATGAGGATAATCACAAATGTCATCTACATAAATAGCTTGTCCTGTAGTATGCTTAATAGCACTATCATGGACTACCTCTTTGCCTAGCACATTACAATTTTCTAAAGATAAATTCTTCACTTGGTATCTAAATAAAATTTTGTTAGTAGATTTTTACAAACCTGCATTCTATAATTTTTGGTAGCACGAAAATCGCTCATAGGAATATAATCTTGCTCCAAAAAACAACAAGCTTTTACAACTAACTGTTCATCCCATTTTTGACCTTGTAGAAAATTTTGTGTTTTTTGAGCACATTTAACAAACGCACTCATACCACAAAAAGCAATAGTAATTTTTTGTACTTTTTTTAAATTATCTAACTCTAAAGAAAAAGCACCACACAAAGTAGAAATATCATCTTCTTCTCTTTTGGAAACTTTATAAATTTTAAAGATACTACTATTATTCGGTTTTGGTATCTCTATTTGCTCAATAAATTCTTGAGAATGTAGCACGGTTTGCTTATAGCCAATAAAAAAATCTTGTAGCGCTATTTTTCTACTTTTATTTTCCTTTCTCAAAATAATATTTGCTCCTAAAACAATCAGAGCAGGAGGAGTATCTGCAATAGCAGAAGCATTAGCAAGGTTGCCTCCTAGGCTAGCTTGATTACGAATTTGTAAAGAAGCAAATCTGTGTAAAAAGTCGGCTAAACTAGGAAAATATTTTTGAAATAAAAAATAAAGTTTACTCAAAGAAACCGCAGCACCAATCAAAATACTTTTTGAAGATTCTTGAATATCATTCAATTCTTTAACCGACTTCAAATAAATAAAGGAATTGAATTCCTCGTATCTTTGAGTTATCAGCAATACTAGATCAGTGCCTCCACAGACCAATTTTGATTTAGGATATTTCCTCCAGCAAGCTGATAATTCTGCTACAGTTCTAGGATGAAACTCCAGAGTTTGTTTTTGAATTTTTTTGAGGAATTCTATAGTTTGTGTTGATTGTTCTGTAAATTTATCTTTTGCTGGTTTGATACTCAAAGCAGCATCAATAATAGGGCGATATCCCGTACAACGGCAAAGATTGCCTCCTAGAGCTACTAGCACTTGCTCTTTGCTAATCTTGATAGAATTTTTAAAAAGAGCAAAAAGAGACATAATAAAACCAGGAGTACAATAGCCACACTGTGAGGCATGAGCCTCTACCATAGCTTGTTGTACGCAATGTAATTTATTTTTATCTCGTAGAGCTTCTACGCTAATGAGCTGTTTACCTGCTAAATCACCTAGCAAGCAAATACAAGAGTTAACACTTTGATAATGTAATTTTTTAGCATCACTACACAAAGATGCAACTACCACAGTGCAAGCTCCACAATCTCCACTAGCACAGCCTTCCTTCGTGCCACAAAGTCTATGCTTTCTTAAATATTCCAGCACAGTGGTATTAGGGTCTTCTTGTACCTTGTAAACTTTGTCGGTATTTAACAAAAAATCCATCATATATTTTTTAACTCTTATCGCAATAGTTTATGAAATATTGTCCAAACTATTCAAAATAAAAGCAAGTTAAATATTCTTATTACTGATTGCACTCAAAAGCTATTGCTCGCATCAAAAACAATATTTTTGAGGGATAGAATACACAAAACTTTACAAAAATATAAATTAACAAATAATTTTGCTAAAATATACATTTACATCAACTGTCATTATAGGCTAAACAGCACAAAAATTCTCAAAAACAACCATAAAAATCACTTTTTATGATCATTAATTTGAGCAGTAGAGCCTAAATCTTTTTTTATTGCGTCTTTTTGTGCTTTTGTTAACTTCTTGCCTGCCAATTTACCTATTTTTTTCGGCATAGCACTTGCTCCAAAACCTGTAATTTTAGACGGTTTCATTCCTTTTTTGTAGTTTTCTATTGCAAAAATTATCATTTCCTTTTCTGCGTTAACCCATTCTTTTAAAGAATTAAAACTCTGATGGATGTATTTTTCAATTTCTCTAAAATTCTCAGTATGATAAGAATATTCTAATTTATAAGCTCTATCTTTATCACTCGTTTGATAGCTACTTAATCTGGATTTTAGATTTTTTGCAATTCCTACTTTCAAGTAAGGAGCTTCACTTGGGTTTGAGACAATATAAACATATTTTTTAATAGCGTACTTACCTCCTCCATCTGTTCTTTTTAGTTTTTTTGTTTTTTGAAAATAAATAGTTTTATCGCTCCATAATTCGCTAGGAATTTCTTTTGGTAGTCTTTCTTTTACTAACTCAAACGCTTTTTTGCTTACATCAATACCTATCCACTGCCTTCCTAATTTCTCGGCAGCAATACAGGTAGTAGCACAACCACAAAATGGGTCTAATACCATATCTCCCTCGTTGCTACTATTTTTTATTATTCTTTCTAGTAATGCGAGCGGTTTTTGTGTGGGATATCCTGTTCTTTCTGCTGAATGGGGAGGTATTGGTTGAATTTTCCAAACATCGTCTGCTATTCTATCATCGTCTAAACAATAAGTGTAAGATTTTCCATTTGACCAAATTTGTTGATATTTTTTACCATTCTCATAGTAGATTTTACCTCCTTTAGAAGTAATGCCAGCTTGTCTTTTTTCCCCGTCTTGCTTGCCGTCAAAAAAATAATTTTCACTTTTAGAATACCAAAATATAATATCGTGCTTTTTAGAATAATATTTTTTACTTCTACCTCCTGAATTTGTATAATACCAAACAATCTCATTTCTAAAATTTTTCTCGTCAAAAATACACCCCAAAACTAGCTTTAGATAGTGGCTTATTGTAGGGTCGCAGTGTAAATACAAACTTCCAGTGTCTTTGAGTATGCGGTGACATTCTATCAAACGAATTGCCATATAGCATAAATAGCAATAATTGTAAGAATTTACGCCATCTATATTTTTTATTCCATTCAAAAAATTATACAATTTTTCGTTGTCTTCCTTGATAGTTTGCAGCCACTCATCTTTTACATCCTCTGCTCTAAAAATATCCCTAAATTCTGCACCTTCTGCTTGACTACCAATCGGAGCAGTAAATATTTTTTTTTTATTGAAAGGCGGATCAAGATAAATCAAATCTATTGTATTGCTATTTATATTTTCTAAAACTTCTAAATTATCACTGCAAAAAATACTGCGATTTTTTAGTTCTTTTTGTTCCATTATTCTATAATCAATCTTTTATTAAGTTAGTCTTTTGCCAGCAGTGACTTTTAACTATCAGTAACCCTATTTTATCCATCTTATCAATTTTACAACTGCTTTTATTGAAACGAAAAGAAAATTCGTCAATATATTTTTGCAAGTGCATTTTGCTAAAGTGGTAGAAAGCACTGTACATAACCTCTTTTACAATACTATTGTAAACTTTATTTTCATCTGTTAAAAGCATAGAACTTTTTAGGCTAGATTCTTTTTAATTATTAAGTATGCAGCAAACATTATTTGATTTAAAATATAACTACATTAATTATTGATAATAGCTAAAAAATCTCTCAGATTTTGTGCTACGCTTTGTACGCTATCTCCTACTTTGTAAATTGTAGAGCCCAAACCTATTTTACTAGCACCAGCTTTTAAATAATCTATAGCTACTTGAGGAGTAGGATTACCAGTAGGCATTATTATAGTGTGAGGTGGTAAAACACCCAGCATACCTTGCATAGCACTAGGAGGAAAAGCCGAAATAGGAAAAATTTTTAAGGCATCTGCCCCTGCTGCTAGTGCACTAATAGCTTCGCTAGGTGTTAGAATTCCGGGAATCGAAAACATACCTAATTCTTTTGTTTTGCTGACTACATTAAAATTAAAATTTGGAGCTACAATAAATGTAGCGCCAGCTTGGTAACCACTAACTACATCTGCTACCTCTAAAACGGTACCTATGCCTATTTTTTTCTCAGGAAAGCTATGGGCTAGTTTTTCAACACAAGTAAAAGCAGCTTTTTTACCAAGATTGATAGGTAGCTCTATCAACTCTACTCCTTGAGCATATATTGCTGCTGCCATTTGGAGGCAGAGACTAGGAGATACACCTCTTAGAATAGCTACAAAGGAATTGCTTTGAGGAAGACTACTTCTTGTAAATTCTTTCATTTTTACTTACCTTGTAATAGATTTTTTATTTTTTCTAGCATCAAACAATTCTTTTAAACTAGGATAATTTTCATTATCACTATAAGAGCTAACAGCAAAAGAAGCAACATAAGCGGCTAAATCTAGTGTATCTGCAAAAGGTAAGTTTTTTAGATATCCATAGACAAACCCCGCATTAAAAGCATCACCAGCTCCGCAGGTATCTAGTACTGTAGTTGGTATCGCTTTTTGGGTAAAAATATTTTTTCCGTCCCACCCAGAAGCACCATTTTTACCCATTTTAAGTACTGCTTGATCTATAGCATACTTAGCTGCTTGCTCAAAAACTTTCTTTGGCTCTTGAGTATCAAAAAGTATCTCTGCTTCGTTATGACTAATCAATAACAAATCTACAAACTGTAAAAACGGCAATATTAGTTTTTTAACTTGTTTTGTATTTTGGAAGAGCTTAAGACGAATATTAGGGTCAAAACAAATACTAACCCCTTGTTTTTTTAGTGTTGGTAGCAAGTTATGCAAAAATTCTTCGTTGGCTTTAGAAAGAGCAGGAAAAATTCCTGTAAAAAAAAATATTTTAGTCAGCGCAAAATAATTTTGCTGAATTAGTTGCAAATCTACAAACACTCCTGCGGTATTACTACGATAGTAATACACACAAAAATCTCCATTTGGATGTCTTTCTTTAAAAAATAACGGAGTGCTACGCTCGCTATCCCATTGAATCTGTAAGAGATCTACTTGCTCGCCTTTTAAACTATGATAAATCATTTTTCCAAAAGGATCACAACTAAAAGCAGAAAGAAAACCTGTTTCCAGTCCTAACCTCGCACAGCCAACTAAAAAGTTAGCCTCTGCTCCTGCCCATTCTGTCTCAAAACTTCTCACATATCTCAGAGAACCAGTTTTGTTAGGATTCATCAAGACTAGGCAATCACCTACAGCAACAATCTGTGGTGAATAATCAGTAACTGACAAATTTTTGCTATCCATAAACTACCAATTTGTAATATCTAAAACTATTCTTTGCAACTCTGCGACGACTATTTTTGTAATTTGTTGACCTTTTTTGATTGAAAAACACTCTGGGTTACCAAATACACCATCCCCTGTCAATTCTCGCATACTCCTGTGATAAACAACCGCAGGTGCCTTGAGTAAATCTCCTCTTGCCCAATCTGGCATAGGTTGTAAACCGGTATTTTTAATTTTATGTGCTCTGACAAGTTTCTCATCAATAGCGGCTACTATAGAAGTTTCAAACTCACAAGCGTGTCCTACGCCACCAAAACCAGATTGATTAAGTAGTCTTAGTTTTTCACTAGCAAGTTTCCACCAACTTACCATCAATAAATGACTTTGAGGATACAGCAACCCTGTGCTTTCTACTAGGGTTTGTCCAATAGCTTGGTTTCCTCCGTGTGAGTTAAAAATTATAATTTTAGTAAAGCCTTGGCTAAGAATAGATTTAAGAAGATCTTGTAGATAGTTAAAAAATACAGAATGAGTTACACTCAAAGTTCCCGTAAAATCCATATGATGCCCTGAACAAGCTACAGCTACAGAAGGAGCAATCAGCACTCTATCTTTGAGTATTGCACTCAAGTTTTTACAAAAATACTCGCCTATAAGTAAATCTGTATTTAGTGGTAAATGCTCCCCGTGCTGCTCTATAGCAGCTATAAGAAGTAATACAGGAGTTTTTTTATCAAACTTGCTCAGCTCTAGTCTAGTAAGATTGCTCCAATACATTTTAAATATTTGGTTTGCTAGCCCACATTTCTATTTCTACTAAGAAAGACAACAACAAACCAGCTTGCACTGCAGTCCTCACTGGAAAAGGTTTAGGCATTCTTTGCTCATAAACCTTGTTAAACCTTTGCCAAAGAGCTAAATTTGTAAGATAAACATTTACCTTAAAAACATTTGCAAAACCAACTTTTGCACTTTGTAACTGCTCCTTGCAATTTTGTAGAGTACAAATGGTTTGCTCTTCAATCGTGCTTCCAACTACATTGCCTGCTTTGTCAATCGGAGCTTGCCCCGAAATAACAACAATGCGACTAGCATCTACCTCCAACACAGGAGAATAGGGACCTGCAGTTTTATGTTGAGTACTGCCAGCTGGCAATATTTTTCCTGTATTTTGAATTTTCATCAGTCGTTTTTGTAATGTTTTAATTTAGCAAACACTGCTATTTGATTGTAATTTTGACAATTATTTTTTATCTAGTCTCACTACAGTTTGTTTGTCGTAAATATTTTTATCTATGTAAGTAAATCCGTTATTTTTACACTATCTATAGTCAAACTATTAGCTCTATTCCAAATACAAAAATCTAGTAAAAATTTGTATTTAGCATAGAATTTTCAATATTACTCACATCATAATTATTCTACTAGAACATCTAATTTCTTAAACTTTTGCAACGCTTTTTTATCTAACTCTACACCTAGCCCCATACCAATAGGTAAATATGCAAAAGGTGGTTTGATATCTAAAGGAGTTTTGAGTAAGTCGTGACTACGTATCATTCTCCCAAAAATATCACTAGCCCAAATACAGTTTGTAGAAGCAGCTACAGAATGCAAATATCTTGCTTCTAAAATTCCTAAATCTACTTCAGAGCCATGCCAAAAGTAAAGGTTTGCCATAGTTGCGGTTTGTGCTAACCTAGCAAAAGCTGCTAGTCCACCGTTAAAATTAAACCCATCACAAGCTGAGGCTCTCAAAAACTCTAGTAGCTGATGCTCTCTTTGTCCTTGATAGATATAAGGTATAGAAATATGCCTGACCAAACGAATAGTAGTAAAATTTTTTAACTTGGTATATTCCTCTATCATCCAAAAAGGGAAAGGATCTTCTATACAAAATACATTACCTACTTTTTCTAGTGCTTGAACTATCTTCCTAGTTTCTCCGATATTTTCCCATCTTTGATTCGGGTCCAAAATTACTTGTATTTTAGGAGCGTGTTTTGCTATTTTCTCCGACCATCCTACAACATCATCTGTGAGGCTGCATTTTAATTTCAAGGTGTCAAACCCTGCGTCTTGAAACTTTTTTGCTAAGTGTCCCATTTCTTGAAGGTGACGAAAACTAGACCAGGCTCCTACTTTAATTTTTGATTGCAATTGTCCACCTAGCATTTGCACCATTCGCATTTTTTTTACTTTACAAAAAGCATCCCAAATAGCACACTCAAATCCATCGTATTCCCGAAATAAGCCAATAGGTAATTTGCTAAGTGTTATTTGCTCTATATCTTGAGACAAAAAAGAACGGGCTATATTTTGGACTATATCCCAATTATGATCTCGATAAAATTCTCCTAAGCCAACCATACCGTTTTCAAGATGTAACTCTAGTATTAGTTTAGGTAACTCATCAAACTGCGTCTGCCAGCCATTTTTTCCTGTTTTAGCCACAGGCAGCATATGAAGTGGCTTCACAATTCCTCTACTATTGATACTGTCCTTGTTAGCTGGCACCACAACTTCGGTAAAATGTAATTTAGTAATTTTAGTCATAATATGCTTATAGTAAGTGACAAGCACTTTGTTGTTTATTTTTAATTTGTCTTAAAAAAGGCTCCTGTTTTATACAAATATTTTCTGCCAAAGGACAACGTGGATGAAAGTAGCAACCACTAGGGCAAAATTGAGGACTAGGAACTTCTCCTGTAATCACAATCTTTTTTCTTTTGCGCTTAGGGTTAGCAAGCGGAATAGACTCAATTAACCTTTGTGCGTAGGGATGTAGTGGATTAGCGAAAATTTGTTTTTTGCTACCAATTTCTACTATTTTGCCTAAATACATCACAGCTACAAAATCTGAGATATGTTGTACAACACTCAAATCGTGTGAGATAAATAAAAACGCTATCTTCAAAGATATTTGTAAGCTTTTAAGCAAGTTAATAATTTGTGCTTGGATAGAAACATCTAAAGCAGAAACAGGTTCATCTGCAATAATCAACTTAGGTTTTAAAATTAAAGTTCTAGCAATTGCAATTCTTTGCCTTTGTCCGCCGCTAAACTCATGGGGATATTTATCTAACACTTCGCTAGACAGACCTGTTTGCTCTAAAATTGCTACTACTTTTTCCATTCTTACTTTGGCACATAGCTCCTTGTGATGAATTTTGAGTGGCTCTTCTATAATTTTTCGAATAGAATGCCTAGGGTTCAAAGAAGAGTAGGGGTCTTGAAAAATCATTTGCATCTTATTTGAAGTTTGACGTAGAGCAGAGCGAGTAAAATCTTGCCCATCAAAAATAATACTGCCACTAGTAGGAGATAGAATTTGCATAATACTTCTACCAGCTGTTGTTTTACCACAGCCAGATTCTCCTACCAATCCTAAAGTTTTTCCTGTTGCTAGAGAAAAACTAATGCCATCTACTGCTTTAATATCTCCTAAATTCCTTCGTAATATAGGAGAAAGAATCGGAAAATATTTTTTTAAATTTTTAACTTCTAGTATTTGTTTCATAATTCTTTATGATACAACCAACAAGCGCTTTTGTGATTTTTATGAATTTGCAACAACTCTGGTTTTTTTTGAGTACAAATATCCATTTTTTGAGAGCACCTAGAAGCAAATAAACACCCCTTTCTTGTACTCTGCAAAGCAGGAACATTGCCTGTAATAACTTCTAGTTTACTTTGATTACCACTAAGTTTAGGTATGCATTTCATCAAACCCTTAGTATAAGGATGTAGGGGGTTCGTAAAAATTGTTTGAACACTAGCGCTCTCTACTATATTGCCCGCATACATCACGCAGACTTTATTAACTGTTTCTGCGAGAACGCCTAAATCGTGCGTAATTAGAATAACCGACATTTTGTATTTTTTTTTAAGCTCCAAAATTAAACTTAAAATTTGATGCTGGACTGTAACATCTAAAGCAGTGGTAGGCTCATCTGCAATCAGTAATTTTGGTCCACAACAAAGAGCTATAGCTATCATTATTCTTTGCCTCATTCCTCCGCTTAATTGATGCGGATATTTAAAAGCACTCTTTTGTGGGTCTGGAATACCTACCGTTTCAATATGATGCACTGCTTCTTGCAAAGCTTCTTTATGAGAAAGATTTTTATGTTCTTTTAAGGATTCTGCAATTTGCTGCCCTACTGTGTAGACAGGATTAAGCGAAGTCATAGGATCTTGAAAAATTATAGCTATTTGATTTGTTCTAATTTTTCTCATTTGCTTGTCAGAAAATTCTACCAGATTCTGGTTATTAAATAAAATTGACCCACTTTGTATTTTAATTTGTGATTTATCAAATAACTGCATAATACTCATAGCAGTCATACTTTTGCCGCATCCTGATTCTCCAACCAAACCTAAAATTTCACCTTCCATTAAATCTAAAGACACATCATCTAAAATTTGAAATTCTTTTCCATCTGATAAATAAGCCAAACTTAAATTTTTAATTGATAAGAGTTTATTATTCATTATACTTCGTTTCTAAATTTAGGATCTAGCTTATCTCGTAGAAAATCACCAAATAAATTGAGAGATAGCACTGTAATTACAATCATTCCTCCGGGAAACCAGAGTAACCAAGGCGCTCTAACTATATAAATTTTTGCTTCACTCAGCATATTACCCCAGCTAGGAATCTCCGGAGGTAGTCCTAATCCTAAAAAATCTAATGAAGCTATTTGTAATTGAGAAAAAGCAAAAATAAAAGTCATTTGAACAATTAGAGGAGAGATTAAATTTGGCAGTATATGCGAAAACAATATTCTAAAATTAGAAGCACCTAAAGATTGAGCTGATTCAATATAGGTTTCTGCAATAATTTTTAAGCTCAACCCATACACAATTCTAGCAGTAGTAGCCATATAAGTAGCTCCAACAGCTATCACTGTATTTAAAAAACTACGCTCTAAAATAGCAATTAAAGCAAGAGCAAGAAGTAAAGAAGGAAAACCTAAAATAATATCTACAATACGCATCAGTACCAAACCAATTTTAGAAAAATAAGCTGAAATCATACCGAATAAAATTCCACCTACTAAAGAAAAAATCACTACCCCTGTACCTGCTAAATAAGTAGCTTTAGCTCCATAAATAATTCGACTAAAAATATCTCTGCCAAAATTATCAGTACCCAAAAAATAAGTGCGATTTGGAGAAAGTAAGCGCACCTCAGGGGTAATACTTAAGGGGTCATAAGGTGCGATAAAAGAAGAAAACATACCAGCAATAGCGGTTACTAATAACACCAATACTGCCGTTAGAATAATTTTTTTGCGATAAAGTGAAATTAAAAATTTTTTCATACTAGCTATTGAAGTTTGATACGAGGATCCAAAAAGGTATAGAGCAAATCAACCAAAAAATTAATCAGCAAATAAGTCAAAACTACTACCAAAATAATTCCTTGAATTACGGGGTAATCCCTACGAAGTACCGACTGCACTATCAATCTACCTATACCCGGTAAAGCAAATACGGTTTCTGTAACTACTGCTCCAGAAACCAAAGCTACAAAAGTAAAACCTAGTGCAGTAATAACTGTCAAAATTGCACAACGAAAAACATGCTTAAAATAGATATCGTAACTAGAAATACCCTTTGCCCTAGCAGTACGGACAAAATCTTCTTTTAAGTTATCTAACATACTAGAACGCACTAAACGAATAATCAAAGCAGAGTTAGGAAAAGCTAAAGTTATCGCAGGTAAAATTAAATACTTAAGAGAGCTTAAATCTTTGCTCTCCAAAAGCGAAGGAAATCCAGAGGTTGGCAGCCAATGAAGATTGACCGCAAAAATATAAATCAAATATAAACCCACCCAAAAAGTAGGGACAGAGGCAAGAAAAATAGTAACAGTAGAAGCAATCTTATCGATTGTTTTGTTGTAATTTGCAACACTCAAAATTCCTATAGGAATACCAATAAACAAAATCAATAGAAAAGAAAATAAAGTCAGTAGTAAACTAGCCTCGCTATTTTCTGCAATAATTTGCAAAACGGGCGTTTGAAAAAAAACTGATTCTCCAAAATCTCCTTGGAATACCTTAGTTAACCAAAAGATATACTGTAAATAAATAGGCTCATTTAGACCTAGTTGCCCTTTTAATTCCTGAATTTCCTCTGGTGTAGCTTGGTCACCTAGCATCACAGATGCTGGGTCTCCGGGAATCAAATGAATAAAAGAAAAAATTAAAGCTGAAGCTACAAGCATGGAAACCACCATGCTTGCCACTCTTTTACAAGTAAAATAAAACATTAATTTGTTTTAAGTATAATTCTTATTTAGAAATACCCCAAAATCTTGGCCAAATTAATGAACTATTCTGAATTCCTTTTAATTTAGGAGATGCAATATTGTATGTAAAAATATCTCCTGTTTTCATAGTAGGAACTTCCTCATAAATCAAAGCTTGTAGCTGATCCCAAAGCTTCTTCCTTTGATTTTGATCTGTAGTATTGATAAAAGCATTTTTAAGCTTTGTTTTTTTATCTGTTGCCCACCATCCAGGATAATTATCATTCATTACACTAATTAAAATAGGATCTGGAACAAATCCATGGTGCGTAAAAAATAAATCCCATTGGGTTGCATCGCCTCTTTTGCTAATCAAAGTTGCCCAATCGTACACTTTTAAATCTACCTTAAAACCAGCTTCGAGTAATTGTTTAACCATAACTACTGCGGTATCATAATGATGGATATAGTTAGTAGAAACCATAAAATTTATAATTTCTCCTTTATAACCAGCAGCTTTCGCTAATGCTTTTGATTTTTGAGCATCACCTTGACTATAAGACTTTGCTCCGCTCACAGAATTCCAAACACTAGTTTTTGGCATAAAAGAGCTATTAGTTTGCCATAGCTCATCATCTCCTATTGCTGCTTTTAATGCTGGCTTCATATCAATTGCTGCAAGTAGTGCTCTTCTAAGTGCGTAGTTATTTTTGAATAGTCCATGTTTAGAATTTACAAAAACTAATCCAAAAATAGCCCCTTGACTAACTACCACTTTGACACTACGGTCGTTTTTTAACTGAGCAAATAAATCACCTGAGATTTGCTCTGCATAATCATAATCTCCAGCTTGCACTCCACTCACACGAGTATTAACATCTGGCACAGGAATAAAACGAATCTTATCAAAAATTGCTTTTCTTTGACCTGCGTAGCCATCACTTGGAGATTTAAGCGAGCTATATTTATCAAACTTCACGATTTCTAGGTAGCGGTTAGCTTTCCAAGCACCCATTTTGTAGGGACCAGTACCTATATAATTTTTGATATCTAAAGGTTTTTTATCAGCATTTTTCATTATCTCTGAGGGGTAAATAACAGGACCTCCGTTTATAAATGCAAGTAAACTTTTCCAAGGTCCAAAAACACTTTTAAACTGAATCCTCACTACATATTTGCTGCGTGCTGTCACAGATTTAACATTATCAAAAAGCACTTTACCTCTAGAGCCGTATTTTCCCCAGCGTCTCAAAGAAGCAACAACATCTGTTGCTGTCATCTTTTTACCATTATGAAAACGCACATTCTTTCTTAACTCAATATCAATAGTTTTGCCGTTATTGGTAATTTTCTCGCCTTTTGCTAACATAGGTACAGGCGAGTAACTTGAATTAAAAGTATAAAGCCCTTCAAAAAGATGTTGAGCAATAGTAGTTGCTAAATCAGAAGTTAACACTTGCTGGTCTAGACTTGGTGGCTCTCCGATTGTGGCATATCGTAAAATATTACTTTGTGCCATAGCTGGAAAACCTGCAATAATTGCTAATAGCAATATTATGATAGTTTTTTTCATTTTAAATATGATTGAGATTATTGTTAGCTAACACAAAAATTCAATATTTGCGTTAGTTCTAGTAATTTTATTTATTTTATTTATTTTGTCAATAATTATTTTAACAATAACCAAATATTACTAAAAATCCCAATAAAATAAGCATATTTAATAAAATAAAAAATTTAAAAAATATTTTAAATAACAAATTTTATCTTAGCTAAAGATAAATTAGAGCGTTATAGTTTGAGTTTTTAGTAATTTTATTACATAAATTTTGATTTATATTCTTTTTTGGTTTATATTTTGACTATCAATCAAATTACATTATATTGCCTTATGTCAGAGGTCATAGATATTATCAATAAATTAAGAGGCATAACAGGTAGCCTCACTAAATCAGAGCAAAGAGTGCTAGATACTATTTTATCCAATCTAGAATTTGCATCTACCTCAACGAATAAAATCATAGCTACCAAAGCCCGTGTTAGTGAGCCAACCCTAACTAGATTTTGTAAAACCATTGGTTGTAAAAATTTTCAAGATTTTAAAATAAAGCTAGCTCGCAACCTAGCAATAGGAAAACAATATTTCACAGAAAATAACCCAAATAAAGAAAATTTTATCATATCCGATGTTATTAGTTTTGCTTTGGATATTTTACAAAAAACTGCATTTCAGTTGGATTCAAAAAAAATTCAAAAAGCTATTCAATTTATATCCAAAACTCAAAAATTAGCCATTATAGGCTTAGGGGGACAATCTAGCTCTCTAGCTGTTATTGCAGAAAATAGATTTTTTCGGCTTGGTATTGCAAGTAGAGCCTACTGCGATGGCTATCTACAAAGAATGGCAGCATCTGTCCTGAGCGAAAAAGATATACTGCTCGCTATTTCTGCTTCAGGAGAAGTTAAAGATATTGTAGATAGCGTCAATATTGCTACACAATATCAAGCAAAAACAATTAGCATTACTAAAAAAAATAGCACTTTGAGCAAGCTCACCAATGTCAGTATTGATTTAGAATTAGAAGAAGACGATAACAACTATAAACCTTCTTCATCTCGTTATGGTTTCTTAGCTATCATTGATATACTAGCTATGGGAGTAGCGCTTGCTAATGGAGCTATGAGTTTAGAATACTTTAGAAGAATTCGCTCTAATTTATTTTTTGGAGATTACTCTAGGAGAATTATAGGAGATTGAAAATAAAAAATAACTAACTAATATTGTAATAAAGAATATGAATAGAATCTGGTAGATCAGTAGAATTATTAGATTTGTATTCTAAATAAAAATGTATGTTGACCTTGATATAAGTTGCACGGTTTGCTACCTCGTAGCTCACGCCTATTAAATGCGACCTATAAGTAAAATGTACTTTTGCTGCGTTATCTGCTTGAAATCCGTGCAGTTTATTATTAAAATTGTTTTTCCCTATATCCGTAATCAAATATACCCCATCTCTATCAGCATAAAACCGTCTGTTTATGGAATCCAAAATTATTTTTTTGTTCTTTTGTATATTTTTGCATTTGTTACTAGTATGGAACGAAAACCATGCTAGATAATCTGTGATGATTGTTTCAGCTTTACGCTTAGAATTTTTGGGCAGCATGTTCAGGTTCAAAGGAGAAAGAGAGCACTCACTCTTGCTGGATAAATCTTTGTTCAGCTTGGTATTTTTTTGACCCTCAGTAGAATAAATACGAAAAGTAAGTTCGTTGTTCAAATCTTTATCAAGGCGAGCCTTCTTTTTTTTTAGCATTTGCTTAATCAAAAAATAAAATTCTGATTCCAAATCAAAATAGCTACCACGGCGATAAATTGGAAACTGAGCAACAAAATTGCTATTTTGTGAGTTTGTATGCCAATTTTTTAACTCGCCTATGATAGATTTATCTGTCAGGGCAATATTACCGTTACCGGTTAAAAAAATAGATTTAGCTAAATTTTGATTAAGAATTCCATTAAACAAACGCTCTTCTGCAGAATTTTTATAATCCCTATTAAGATAATAATAATGCTCCATAGACCAAACTTTGGGATTATAAATATTGATATTAGGTGCTTGTGTAATATTAATAGGAAAATCTGGAATAGAGCCTAGAATGGAAATAAAATCATAAACATAATTGGCTCCATTTTTCTTGATAGCTAAAGTCACCGCCCTTAGAATAGAAAAATTAATTGTGTTAAGAGAAAATTGACTCTCCGCATTAGAAAGCAATTTTAAGTTTGTGCGGTTTCTTTCAAAATTATTTGTTAAAAAAATTCCTAAAATTAAAGTTACAGATAAAGCTATCAGCAAAGCTACACCTTGTTGTTTATTCATCGCTAAAAATTACCCCAATAAATATTTTCTCCTAAATTAGGGCGTAGATTGATTTGAAATTCATCTTTTAAAACTTCGTTATTCCTTTGCAAAGTTAACTCAATTTTTACTGCTTGCGGAATTCTGCTTCTATTGGTTTTTATATTCCGCTGATTTTGATTACTAATAGAATTCCAACTATCTAGCCAAATAAAATTATGAGAAAGATAGCTAAGATTAAAATCTAAAATATTTGAGGTAACCAAAGAATTCTTTGCATTAGCAGCTTTAGCAATATTATCCTTAGAAATCAATCCAATATAAGAATTAAACTTATTGTCTATATAATACTGCTCTACCCTATATAAGTCGTAAGCATCTGTGTCATTTAAAGCAATAAAATAACCCACTTCGTGTAGCCTGGGATCTTCAGAAGATAAAATTTCATTAAAACTGATAGCTGGCTTATGTAAATGCATAAAGATTTGATCTGTGTTATGAGGTCCAATAACTTTATTATCACCTTGTATGCCAGAAACATTTCTTATAGAAGTAGTTTCAAAGTCATTAGTATATGAAGATAAAAAAACTACAGAGCGTAAATCTTCTTCTATAAGTTTCTTTAAAATATTTAATTCGCGACTTAAATAAAGTATATTTTCAGATTTTTGACTATTGCTAGAAAAATTGATAAATTCACGAAAAATAAATGTTAGTATCAATGCCAATAAACTAATAGCGACCAAAACCTCTATGAGACTAAATCCTTGTGTTTTATTCCACATAAATAACCCCTATAACTTTGCTTTTTTGTCCTCTTTTTGTAATTTCAATAGTATATTCTAATCTTCTTAAGGGAATACCAAAAACTTCCTGATTAAATACAGAAAGATTCCATTTTTGACCTACTAGTTCGTGAGAGGAAGAAAAAACACCAGCGCCATTGATAACAGGCTCTTCTTGCCTTTCAATAGCGTAAAGCTTAGCACGAATATATTTTTGAGCTAACTGTCTTTTTTGAATAGTATTGATGATATACAGATTATCACCTTGACCTTGTATCAAAGCAATAAAAACTATGGATAAAATTGCTAAAGTTACAAGTACTTCTAACAATGTAAAAGCTGATTTTGTTTTATTTTGTGGTATGGACATAAAAACTACCTAAAACAGAAGTTTGTTCATAGCGCATAAAATTTTTGTTGTCTGTGAAAGTAATTTGGAATATTTCAGAAAAACCACTAGGATCAAAACGAATAGAAACAGACATTGTTTCTAGTTTATCATAAATAATAGCAGAGATACTTAAGTAAGAATTAATTTGTTTCAATATAATGCTATTTTCTTGGTCGTGAGAAACTTTTTGCTCTTTGTCTCTAGCTAAAAAAGATGCCAATTCTGAATCTTGTTGATAAACAAAAATTTCATCAGATTTAGCATTTAGATAAAGAAAGTATGGCTGATTACTAGTACTCGCTTGATCTCTAACATAACTTACCAAATTAATAAATCTAGAAGATAGGTTTTTTAATTGGTTGCGATTTGCTGTAGAAAATAAAGGAATACTCAGGCTAAAAACTAGCGCTAACAAAAATAGAATTAAGGATACTTCTAATAAAGAAAAAGCTCTATTCTTTGTTTGTAATATCGGCTGCAGCCTCAGAACCACCCGCTTGCCCATCATTACCAAATGAAGTAATAGTAAAAGAATTAGTATCTAATGAATATTGAAAACTTTGTTTCCAGGAATCAGTAGGAACTTTCCCTCCTTTCAAATAAGGACCGTTCCAACTACTTGAGCCGCTTGGTTGCTCAATCAAAGCACTCAATCCATCAGCAGTATCTGGATATTTTCCATTATCTAAGTAGTAAAGCTCTAAAGCATTTTCTATAGAACGAATTTGAATTTTTGTTTGATCTACTTTCGCGCTATCTAGTCTTTGAAAAATAGCAGGTCCAACAATAGCAGCTAACCCAGCTAAGATAGCAACAACTATCATAACTTCAAGGAAACTAAAGCCTTGTTGAAGCTTCCGTGCAAATTTGTATTTAGAAGAAATTTTTATATTATTCATTGTTTCTTTAAGTTAGACTGCAAGCTTTACTTTTTCTGCAATCTTTGCAAAACTTTCAAAGTCCCTGTACGCAATATCTGCTAATTCCTTACGATCTAGCTCTATATTAATTTTCTTTAGTCCGTAGACGAATCGAGAATAGCTCAATCCACACTGTCTAGCAGCGGCATTAATTCTTAAGATCCATAGTTTACGAAATTCTCTTTTACGATTCTTTCGATCTCGATACGCATAGCATCTAGCCCTATCTACAGCTTCTATCACTGTGCGCAACAGTTTTCTTCTACCGCCACGAAAACCTTTAGCAGCTTGAAAATACTTTCTTTTCTTTTTTTTACTATGAACCGCTCTTTTAATTCTACTCATTTTTTTTATTGATAAGGAAGCATTCTTCGAACCGCGATAACATCAGCTGCACTAACAAGCCCAGACTTTCTCAAGCGTCGTTTCACAGAACTGCTTTTTTTAGTTAGAATATGTCTCAAAAAGGCTTTTTTTCTTTTGATTTTACCACTTTTCGTAAAACTAAATCTTTTTGATGCAGATTTCTTTGTTTTAATCTTTACCTTCATTCCTTTTCTTTGTTTTTTTGTTTTGTACCTTGGGCGATAAAACTATAGAATTAACCCTCCCAGTAATCTTGACTTCGTCTGTAGTTTGACCAAACTCCTCTAAATCTTGCAACACCTTTTGAAAAAGATCCAAACCAGTCTCTTTAAATTGTAGCTCTCTTCCACGAAAAATCAAGCTAATTTTTAACTTATGACCATTTTCTAAAAATTGTTGTCCATTTTTTAATTTAAATCTATAATCGTGGGTTTCAATCTTAGGTCTAAATTTTATCTCCTTGATAGAGGTTACTTCAACTTTTTTCTTTTGGCTTTTTTTCTTTTTATACTGAAACTTACCATAATCCATAATACGACAAACTGGCGGATTATGTTCCTTGCCAATTTCCACTAAATCAAGATTTTTGACTCGCGCTCTTTGCAAAGCAATTGCTAAATCTACAATACCGAGTTGATTGCCTTCGTCATCTACCAGCCGAACTTTAGATGCAATAATCTCACTATTAATTTTCTTCCTGCCAACTCGCCTATCCGCTCTTTTGAACTCTCTTCTCAAAATTAAATAAATAATAAAAGCTTATAAGTATAATAAATATAAAATAAATATCAAGCACTTTTTAAGCATAATTCTTCATAGACCTTGGGCGTGGGCGGTTTCGAACCACCGACCACTAGCTTGTCGAGCTAGCACTCTACCGCTGAGTTACACGCCCTAAAATTTCTTATCATGAATATTAAAATAATCTAAATATTTTAATTCTTCCCACTACAAACTCTCTGAACTGACATACAGCTAGTAAAAACACACTCATTGTACTTCATAAGTTATAACATATCTGCAAAACAATAAAAACTAGCTCTTTGAAATACTACTTGTGGAGGATAGCGGAGTCGAACCGCTGACCCTCTGCTTGCAAAGCAGACGCTCTACCAATCTGAGCTAATCCCCCAAAATTTTAGCAGTAAACTCCTTAGCTGATATGGGCCTGGATGGATTTGAACCATCGACCCCATCCTTATCAGAGATGTACTCTAACCAACTGAGCTACAGGCCCCTCAACGAATAAATTGTAATATAAACAAGCCTGTAATGTCAACAATACAAAGGAAAAATAATACTTAATATTCAAACATTGCTTTTGTAAGATACAAAATATTTTATTTATTCTTTTTAATTACCAATTATAATAAAAAATTGCAGTTTTAAAATTACTACTACTGTAGTACAGTACCATTGTGCCTTACTAAGATTATGATACTATGCAATAAAAAATGATTAAAAAAGAAAAACTACAAAGATGGATGGAAAAATATCCATCTGTTTTTGACTTGCAAAAAAAAGCAAAACAATCTATTCCCTTCGTAGCCTGGGAATATCTAGATAGCGGCACAGGTCAAGAAAATGCTCTAAAGCGCAACTACCAAGACTTACAAAAAATTACTTTAGTGCCTAGTTTTGTCAAAGGTAGTTTTACACCAGATATTAGCACTACATTTCTTGGAAAACAATACTCAGCTCCTTTTGGAGTAGCTCCAGTAGGTCTGTCAAGTTTGATGTGGCCTCAAGCAGAACAATTTCTAGCTGCAATGTCTACTCGCTATGGCATCCCCTACAGCTTAAGTACATTATCAACTACAACACCTGAGGCTATAGGTCCGCTAACTAATGGAGATAGTTTTTTTCAGTTATACCCCCCAAAAGGCAAGAAAATGCGAGATGATTTATTAACTAGAGCTTGGAATAATGGATTTAAAACTATGCTAGTAACAGCTGATGTCCCATCGCAAGCAAAAAGAGAAAGAACTAATAAAGCAGGATTACAAATGCCTCCAAAAATCAATTTAAGATTTATAGGACAGGCTCTCAAAAATCCTTCCTGGACTCTACAAACTTTAAAAAATGGATTACCTAGACTAAAGACTATGGAAAAATACGCTAACACCAAAGGGCTCGCAAAACTTGCTGATTTTATGGAAGGAGCAATTGAAGGCTCTTTTTCTTGGGAATACTTAAAAGAGATTAGAGATTCCTGGAAAGGCAAGCTACTCTTAAAAGGTGTGCTACATCCACAAGATGCTCAACAAGCGGTAGATCTTGGCTTAGATGGTGTATATATTTCCAATCACGGAGCTAGGCAATTTGATGGCGCTCCTTCTTCTATTCAAGCATTGCAAGATATCCTAAGAGTGCTAAAAGGCAAAACTACTATTATTTTTGATAGTGGCGTACGCACAGGTTTAGATATTATGAAAGCTCTAATTTTAGGTGCAGATTTTGTATTACTAGGTAGAGCCTATCTTTACGGCATTGCTGCTTTTGGCAAATATGGTGGAGACTTAGTAACAGAGATTTTACTAGATGATTTAAAAATCAATATGTGTCAATTAGGAATAAAAAATTTAACAGAGCTCAAAAATTATTCTGCTACTTAGAGTAAGTATTTTGACCTAAAATCTAAAATTATGCTAGATATCTAAATTTAAAACTTCTGCGGCTCTTTTTTGAATAAATGCTTTTCTAGGTTCTACTTGATCTCCCATAAGCACACTAAAAATATTATCTGCTTCTACAGCATCGCCTACACTAACTTGTATCATTGTTCTTTTTGTTGGCTCCATAGTGGTATACCAAAGTTGGTCAGGATTCATTTCTCCTAGACCTTTGTATCGTTGAATATAAAGATTTTTCTTAGAGTCTGCAAGAATGAAAGAAATCAATTCCATAACATTAGCAATTTTATTTTCTTCTTTAGAGCTTCGTAATAAAAAATAACCTTCTTTTTTATATTTATTAAACTCCAAAGTGCTGCGTACTAAATCATTAAAGCTGTTTAAATTGAAATCTTGTAATTGCTCTTTGCTAAAAAAATAAAAAATTCCTTTGTAGCTAATTCTCAAAGATTCCTCTCCATCTAAGATTATGCAATTTGCAGAACTATCTTGGTCCAAAATTTGAATTTGCTTAATCTTAGCTTGGATTTGTGACAGCTCTAAAGTTTCTAATTGCAAAGAGTAGTCCAAAAGAAGATCATACAAAAAGTTGAGTTTAGAATGTTGCTTTAATTTTAATAAATTATTATAAAATGGTAAAAGCTCATTTAAAAACTGATCAAATACATCTTGACTCAACCCTTGCAAAGAATAAGTTTGTTTGTTGAGTTCAAAAACCTTTGGCAGTAAATCTTCCTCGTTTTGTAAATAATACTCTGCTTTACCCTTTTTAACTCTATACAAAGGCGGTTGAGCTATATAAAGATAACCTCCCTCAATAATTTTAAAAAATTGGCGGTAAAAAAAAGTGAGTACCAAAGTTAAAATATGACTACCGTCTACATCTGCATCCGTCATAATAATAATTTTGTGGTATCTTATTTTTTCTATATTAAATTCTTCTTTGCCAATACCAGTGCCTAGAGCAGTAATTAAATTTCTAATTTCTTCGCTGCTGAGCATTTTATCAAACCTTGCTTTTTCTACATTCAAAATTTTGCCTTTTAAAGGGAGAATAGCTTGAAAATGTCTATCACGACCTTGTTTAGCAGAGCCACCAGCAGAATCGCCCTCTACCAAGAAAATCTCACTTTTAGCTGGATCTCTTTCTTGACAATCTGCTAATTTACCTGGTAAAAAATTTCCATCTAGTGCATTTTTTCTACGAGTCAGCTCTCTAGCTTTTTTAGCAGCAATTCTTGCTTGCTGAGCCGCAAGTGCTTTATACAGAATTTTTTTTGCCTGTTCGGGATTTTCTTCTAAGTAATGACCTAAATTAGTGCTAACCAAATGATCTACTAATCTGCGTACTTCTGTATTAGTTAATTTAATTTTTTTCTGTGATTCGTATTGCGGATTGGGGAGTTTGATATTAACAATGGCAGTAATACCTTCTAAAATGTCATCTTGCATTAGTTTCAGATCTGCGGCAATCATTTTGTTTTGCAATCCGTATTGTTGGATTGTCTTTAGCAGACCCTGACGAAAACCTTGCTCGTGCGTTCCTCCTTCTACAGTACAAATATTATTAGCATAACTTAAAATTTGACTGTTATAGGTTTCGTTATATTGAAAGCAAATTTCTAAAATAATATCATTCTCCTCTTGTGCTAGATAAAAAACTTCGGGTAGTAGTGTAACTTTTGCAATATTTATATTTTCTACAAAAGTTTTAATACCGCCTTCAAAATAAAATTCCTTAACTATATTGTCTTTTTCGTCTTCTAGTACTAGCCTCAAACCTTTATTCAAAAAAGCCAATTCCCTAGTTCTACCAAGTAATAATTCGGAGCGAAAAGTTGTATCTTCAAAAATACTAGCATCAGGGAAAAAACAAATATCAGTGCCTGTTTTATCACTGTTAGCTACCTTTACCAACTCAGATGTCGGCAAACCTTTAGCATAGCTCTGGCGATAAACTCCTCCGTCGCGACAAATTTCTAATTCTAACCTAGAGCTCAACGCGTTAACTACAGAAGCGCCGACACCATTTAATCCACCAGAAATTTTGTAATTATTGGAATTAAATTTACCACCTGCGTGCAAAGAGGTTAATACTAGCTGTGCTGCTGGAATTTTTGTTTCTTTATGGATATCAACAGGAATTCCTCTGCCATTATCTTGAATTTTAATACTACCATTTTGATAAATGGTAATTTTTATATAATTACAATAACCTCCTAGAGCTTCATCTACACTATTGTCAATAATTTCATAGACTAGATGATGCAATGCTTTAGTATCAATACCGCCAATATACATCCCAGGTCGCAATCTCACACCTTCTAATCCTTCTAATTTTTCTATAGAATCGGCTTTATATTGATTCTGATTTATCATAGCGTTTTTACTTCTGTTTATAATTTGTATATATTAGGTTATGCTACATTGTATTTTGAGTTTTTACAAAAAAATTATTATTTATGACAAATTCTGCGAATATTTTTTTGCTACAAAAAAAATGGGACGGACATACACACAGCGAATTTTGTCCGCATGGTAACAAAGAGCAAACATCTTTAATGATAGAAAAAGCAATATCACTAGGATTTAAAAAATACTCTATTACCGAGCATGCTCCGCTACCTCCAAAGTTACTAGCAGAGTCTACAACTCCTAATAATGCTTCTATGATACAAGAACAACTACCAAACTATTTTACACTACTACAAAAATTAAAAAATACCTATGCATCAAAAATAGAGATTCTCATAGGATTAGAAGTAGATTACTTATTAGGTATGGAAGATTTTACTCAAAAGTTACTTACAGAAAATGAAAAATTTTTAGATGAGATTGTCTACTCTTTGCATTTTTTACCTAACAAAGAAGGCAGCTTAAAAATCATAGATAGATCTGATAAAGATTGGAAAATTTTTTTTGCTAACTACTCTACAGAAAAAATATGGGAAGTATACTGGAAAACTATGGAAAAAATGCTAGTTAAAAAATGGCAATTCTCTAAACCTGTGAGATTAGCTCATCTAGCCCTAATTGAAAAATATCACAAAAAATTCCCTATTCCTAATACCACTAGAAACAAATGGATCAATTTTATTCAAACCAACATACTGCCCCTAATCGCTCAAAGAGGTTATAGTTTAGATTGGAATGTAGCAGGATTACATAAAACATACTGTCAAAAGATTTATTGGTACTCAGAAATTACGGCTAAATGCCAAGAATTACAAATTCCACTAGTGTACGGCTCAGACGCTCATAGCATTGCAGAAGTAGGTTGCAATTTTGAGCTACTAGGAGACTAAAGCATAAAATGCAAGTTGAGCAACTTATTTAATAACAATAACAGCATCTGTAATTTTTGTATAAATTAAAAATTCTTGCCAAAGATCAGCTATTGAAACTTGAGAGTCAATGGTAGCTTGTCCGATTTTATTGATACCAATAAAATTCAGACCCCTGTTATAATTTTTTTTATCTTTAGCTAAAATACTACAAAAATTTGCTTTTTCTACATTCTTGAGCACTATTTGAGGCGCTAAATAAAGTAAGTGTTGACGTGCTCTTTGATAATCTTGCTCTTGAAGCATAAGGTGCTTTTGAGACCACCATAAGGCAAAATCCATACCTGCTAAGACTGCTTCTCCGTGTAAATATTGCTTATATTCGGTATGTGCTTCGATCCAGTGAGCAAGAGTATGTCCAAAATTTAAAATTGCTCTGAGTCCTTTTTCTTTTTCATCAGCCTCCACCACTGCAAGTTTTATTTTACAAGATAAACTAATCAAGTCTGCAATAAATTTACTATTTTTTTGTAAACTATTGATATTTTTTATTTGCTCTAGGGTAGTAAATAAATTAGCATCTCGTATTAGAGAATGTTTGAGTATTTCAGCATAGCCCGAAAGAAATTCTCTAGGAGCTAAGGTATCAAGAAAACAAGTATCAATAATGGAGCAACAAGGTTGATAAAATGCACCAATAGTATTTTTTGCTGCTGGATGGTTAATAGCTGTTTTACCACCAATACTACTATCTACTTGTGCTAGCAAAGTAGTCGGAACTTGCACAAGTGCAATTCCTCGCATAAAACTAGCCGCAGCAAACCCCACTAAATCTCCAATTACTCCACCGCCAAACGCCACTAACAAGGAATTCCTATGGGCTTTTTGTTTCAATAAAAAATCGTAAATTTTTTGCAAGTAGGCAAAACTTTTGGTTTTTTCTCCTGCTGGTACACAAAATATGTTTTGTGCTGGGAAAAATTGCACTAACCAGCTCCTATAGAGTTGATAGACATTTGCATCACTGACAACAAAACTTGTTTGAAGCTGATATTTTTTTAAAATATCTTGCAAAATGTTAGAGGCAATATTACTACCTATAAAAACACTACTATTTAGTTTGGCAATAGTTATTTTTTCCATTGATATAGTGGTAGATGCGCTCAATTTCTTGAGTACTACTAGTTATCTTTGCTACTGTAGAGATTGTAAAATCTGCTACTTCTTGGTAGTGAGGAATTCTTTTTTGATAAAGTCTTTGCAAAACAATCCTCTGTTTTGAGGTATTATCAATAATCTTAGGGCGATGTTTACAATCTTTAATTCTCTCCCACAAATCATCAAAAGGAGCTTTGAGAAAAAAAATAATTCCTAATTGTTTCAACAGTTTCCTGTTTATCGCTTTCTCAACAATGCCACCACCCAAAGAAAAAATAGTTTTTTCTTTTTGTAAATGCTCTTGTAAAAACTTTGTTTCTTGCTCACGAAAGTAGTCCTCAGATTGTCTAAAAATTTCTACAATAGATTTTTGACAAGTTTGCTCTATGATTTTATCAGAATCTATTGTGTGTATTTGTAAAGAGGTTGCAAGAATTTTGGCAATAGCACTCTTACCAACTCCCATAAAACCAGTTAGTACAATATTAGTAGTTTTTCTTTCACTAAATACTGCTTTCATTTGCTATTAGCTGTTGGTTAACTAGCACAAAAGAATTTTTTTTTTTTTTTTTTAACCAATCTTTAAAAACAACAGGTAATTTTTCTCTTTTAACTATTGCAATTACTTGCTCTCGAGCTTCTTTGATAGTTAATTTTTTTTTTGGAATAATTTTTTTAAGTCTAAAAATATGAAAACCATAATCCGATTCTACTAAAGATACTTTATTTTTTTTTGCTTTCAGATTTAAAATAGCCCTTTCAAAATTTTGAGGTAATTGACCTTTTTTAACAATAAAGCTTTTATCTTCCCCTAGAAAATCTTGTTCTCCTATCGAGTATTGACTAACTAACCTAGTAAAACTAGCGCCCTTTAAAATTTCTTTCATCAAAAATTCTGCTACTTCTCGAGATTCTACTTGAATATGCAAAATTTCGTAATGCTCTGGAATTACAAAATCTTGTAAATGACGAGTATAGTAGCTAGTCATTTCTTCTTGAGAAACAGCAATAGAGCCTTTCAAATGCTGAAAAAAATAGTTTTTTAGAGCAACTTCCTTGCTCCTTGCTTTCCAAAAATCTATAGTCAGATTCTGTGCTTGCAAACTATAACTAGCCTCATAATCAAGAAAAGGAGTTAAAGAAATAGGGAGATTCTTCCAAAACAATTTATCGTTGATATTAAAATTTATATTTTCTACTTCTTCCAAAATAAGCGTCTCCTCAATCAAAGTATCCATTATTAACCTACGAAAATTCTTTCTATCAAAATTTTTATTTTTATAGGGAATATTTGCAATTTTAACGATTAAGTTTAGCCTTTCTTCAAATTCCTCTAAACTAATTATTTTCTGATTTACTTTAGCGGCAAAGTTTGTGTTATTAAATAAATCTTTCTGCTTTTGCAAATAGAAATAACCTCCTATCCCAAAAACTAACGCAAAGAAAACGCAAAGAAAAAAAATCTTCATATTTATTTTTACCTTAAAACCTTCAAAAACTCTTGTATCTCTGTATTTGCATCTGCCAAAATTTTAACCTCTTTTTGCAATAAAATACAGTTACTAGGTAAGAATTTTATAGCTGGATTCTTAGCAAGTTGCAATAAATTTCTTGTTTTGATTGGAAAACTAGCAGCCAATTTAATTTTTATGTTATCAGGTGCTAAATTTATTTCTACCACTTGATGTTTATGAGCTAAATTTTTTAGGCGAATAATTTCAAAAAGATTACAAACTTCTGTAGGAATAACTCCAAATCTGTCTGTTAATTCTTCTTGAAAATCAGCTATTTTTTGCTCGTCATAACACTGATTCATTGTTTGGTAAGTGTATAGTCTTAAACTCATATTTTCTATAAATTTTTCTGGAATATAGCCATTGAGATAAGAAAAAATACGAATATCATTCCTGTTGATAGAATCTGTTTCTTGTCTAATTCGTTGAATACTCTCTTCAATCATTGCCATAAAAAGATCATAGCCTACTGTTTGTATATGCCCTGATTGTTCTACCCCTACAAGGTTACCAACCCCTCTTAACTCTAGATCTTGTGTAGCAATCTTATAGCCCTGTCTGCCTTGAATTTCTTGCAAAATACTTAATCTTTGTTTTGCTTTTTGCGTGATTTCTTTTTCCTTGATTAAAAGAAAATAGGCATAGGCATGCCTGTTAGATCTACCTACCCTGCCTCTAATTTGATAAAGTTGCGATAAACCAAAACAAGCAGCATTATATACAATTAGACTATTAGCATTGGGTAGATCCAACCCAGATTCTATAATAGTGCTACACAACAAAATTGGAAACTTATTTTCTGAAAACTCTAGCATAATTTTCTCCAGTTGCTCTTTTGGTATTTGACCGTGCGCTAAGCCAATTTTATATTGTGGAATAATAGTTTGTAAATGAGCTAAAAAACTTTCAATGCTTGCTACTTCGTTGTATAAGATAAACACTTGCCCTCCGCGATTGACTTCCCGTCTAACAGCTTCTTGGATAATTGCTTCTTCGTAGTAGAGCACTTTAGTTTTTATTTGCTTTCTGTCTTGCGGAGGAGTGGTAATAAGTGAAATATCCCGAATTCCTAGCAAAGATATATTGAGCGTTCTAGGAATAGGAGTAGCACTCAAAGACAAAAGATCAACAGATGCCCTAAATTCTCTTAATTTTTCTTTTTGCTTGACACCGAAACGATGCTCCTCATCAATAATCAGCAACCCTATAGCATCTCCAGAAAAATTTTTGTGTAGTAGAGCGTGCGTGCCTATTAAAATTTCAATCTTTTTTTGATGAAAAGCGGTAACATTTTTTGCAGCTTGAGATGGGCTTAAGAAGCTACTAATAAATTCTATTCTAACAGGAAAATTTTTAAATCTTCGACAAAAACTATGAAAATGCTGTTTGACCAAAACAGTAGTAGGTGCAAGAACAAGAACCTGAAATCCTGTAATTGCCACTTGAAAAGCAGCTCGCATAGCTACTTCTGTTTTTCCAAAACCAGCATCACCACAAACCAGCCTATCCATTGGTTGCTCACTACTCAAATCTTTATAAATATCTTCAATAGCTTGTAATTGATCCTCGGTTTCTACAAAAGTAAAATCATCAGCAAAAGCACTTATATCTTTCTGGTCAGGACAAAAAGCGCTGCGTTTATTTGACATTCTTTCAGCTTGAATACGAATCAAACCTTCTGCTATCTCGTAGACTCCTTGCTCTACTTTTTTTCTACTAGTAGACCAACGCTTGCTTCCTAATTTATCTAGCTGTGGTTTTAAATCACCTACAATATTGTATTTTTGAATTTTGTAATTTATTTCGTCTATTCTAACATAAAGTTTAGCTGCGAGAGCATATTCTAAAACCAAAAAATCTTCCCTTTGATTATTACTTGCTAAACTTTGCAATCCAAGATATTTGCCTATTCCGTATTCAATATGCACAACAAAATTACCTATCTTTAAATCTGTAATTTTTGTTTTAAGAGCGTTAATTTTTTTTGTTTTTTGAAAAGCATTCCTTTTTTGCCATAGATCCTTTTCCGTTACAAAATAGTAGTTATTTGTCGTTGACGAATTTTGAAAAAAACTTTTTTGTAGAGGAAAATCTAACACTTCTGTAGCCGAATTTGAAAAATTCCATACATTTTTTGTAGAGGTATTTGCTTGAAAAAACTCTAGTGCATTTTCTCTGGTCGTAACCTCCAAAAATCCAGAGTCTACCAAAATATCATGTAGATGAGTTAGTCGCTTTTGGTGCGCTACACAAAAAATTACTTTGCTACCTTCTTGTGTTTTCTCTCTAAGTATTGCCAGTTTTTCCTGCCAACTCATCTTCGCTTTGCTAAATAAATCTGCTAAACTATAAAAAGAGCAATCACTAGCTCCTTGCTCCGAATCTTGAAAAATTTCTACGCTGTTGAAGGAAGCAAGAAAATCAGCTATTTCTTTTGACTGCCAATAAAGTTCTTTTAATGCAGGAAGATTCTCTTGTGTTGCAATATTTTGATACTCTTGTGAGAGCTCTACTAAAAAATTTTGTAAAGCAAAATCTAATTGCTCAGCTTCCCACAAAAAAAGCTCTGTGTTAGCAGCTAAAAGTAAAATCCAAGAAATAAGGTGTGAAGAAAAATAGCCACGATATTTATTGATAGCTAAAAAATCTCCTTGTTCCAAATAAGATAAAGATTCTTGATAACTATCTAATGTAAATTTTTGTCTATTTTGTCTAAAACAATCTCTAGCTTGCGCAATATTTTGTTCACTAGGAATAATTTCTCTAGCAGGAAAAATTATAAATTCTGTAACTTCCTGTTTGCTGAGCTGAGTCTGCGTATGTAGTAATTTGATTCGATCTATTTTATCACCAAAAAAATTAATGCGATATGCCTCTTGTTGTTGAATAGGAAAAATATCTAAAACTTCCCCTCTCCAAGCAAACTCTCCTTTTTCTTCTACAAGGTCCATCCGAACATAGCCCAGTGACACTAATTTTTGCGCTAAATCTACTCTACTATATTCTTTATGTAAAACTATTTTTAGGGGCTCTGTTTGTTCAAAAATAGGAAGTTTATCAGCCAAAGATTGTATTTGACTGATAATAACTAGAGGTTTTTTTTGCTTAATTTTTAAAAACGCATCTATCCTGCAAGCTACTAATTCCGCATTAGGTCTCACTGCTTGATAAGCAAAAGCATCGTAGCTGGGTAAATAAGCTATATTTTCTGCTGGTAATAAAAAAGAAAGCTCTTTATGTAGATTTTCCGCAGAGTGAGCAGATGCAGTAAAAATAATTTTAGTCGTAGAGCCTTTAGCAAACCTACGCGCAAACCAAAAGGCAAAAGAACTCCCAAAAATATTTGAGAATTTTTGCTTATGAATTTGGAGCATTGTTTTCTCTAAAAAAATAATTACAATGCTGAGAAATAGGACACTCCAGACAAAGTGGTTTTCTAGCTTTACAAATATATCTTCCGTGTAAAATTAACCAGTGATGCGCTCTACTCAAAGCCCATGTAGGTATTACTCTCAAAAGCTCTTTTTCTGTTTTCTCGGGATATTTGGCATTACTCAGCCCCAGACGCTTTGACACTCTAAAAACATGAGTATCTACAGGAATTGTAGCTTGTTTATAGGCAACATTCAAAACTACTGCAGCAGTTTTAACACCTACTCCTGGTAATCCCTCTAACTGCTTCCTTGATGATGGTATGTGGCTATTGTAATTTGTTAATAAAATTTGACTAGTTAACAAGATATTTTTTGCTTTGGTGTTAAATAAACCAATAGTTTTAATAAACCCTGTAATTTTCTTGAGTCCCAAAACACACATAGCGTGGGGCGTATTTGCAGCTGCGAAAAGTTTAGGAGTAGCAAGATTAACGGCTTTATCTGTGCTTTGTGCGCTCAGCATTACAGCTACCAGTAATTCAAAGTTATTTTGATACTTGAGCTCTGTAGTTGGATTAGGGTTGTTTTTTAAAAAGACACAAAATATTTTTTCAATAGAAACTTTCAGTAGTATCATACGGGATGATTGTAACAAATGAAGCTAAATTTTTCTATAAAAATATTTTTTTAAAAATTGCAAATCTCTAAAACTAAAGAGTTTTAAAAAAATATTATTGCTTTTTATTTTTTTTTGTTCTATGTTTCATTCTATCTTTATTGTTTGAGTAAAGTGCTAACTCTACCTAGCTTCGCGTAGACTAATACAATTGAATAAGAAAAAAAAAAATGAAAAATAAATGGTTTAATAAAGCATTATTTACTTTGTCGGTAATTTTGCTTAATCTTTTAGCAGTTAGTCCTGCGTTTAGTGCAAATAAGACCTTAAAAATAGGTTTTGTGGGCGTAACTAGTGGACCTGCTGCTGCTTGGGGTATTTCTAACGTTCGCTCCATGCAAGTTAGAGCAGATTGGATCAATGAGCTCGGTGGGGTAAAAATTGGCAGTAAAACTTACAATGTAAAAATTGTAACATTTGACGATCAAAAAGATCCAAAAAGAGCAATTGCAGGTATGAAAAAAATGGCTCAACAAGGTATACATTATGTCGTTGGACCTAATGTGGACGATGGAGCTGCTGCTGTGCGTTCAGTCGCAGAAAGAAATGATATTATTTATTTCCCGTACGCTTTTCCAAAATCACTATACCAAAAGCCAGCATCTAATGCAGTGCTAGGTATGGTAGCTAATTATCAATCGGGACCTGCTATTTATAAGTATCTCAAAAAAAATAAAGGTGTTAAAACCGTAGCCTTTGTAGCAGCAAATGAATCTGATCCACTCTCTCAAAGAGACGGAGGAGTAGAAGCAGCAAAAGCTATTGGACTAAAAGTTATTGCAGAAAAAGATACCTATCAAAATGATACTAGGGATTTTACACCTGTCTTAACCCCTATTGTGCGCCTAAAACCAGATTTACTTGTTTTATCTGGAGTAGCACCGGGCAATGCACCACTTCTTATACGCTCTGCTAGAGAATTAGGTTATAAAGGGTTTATTTCTACAGAAACTGCTCAAGATGCCAATGTTTTAAAAGAAGGAGCTGGAGATTTAGCTAATGGGTTTATTTCTGTTGGTGGAGCTTCTACTCCAGAGATACGCACCAAGGCTATGGAAGAATTCATCGCTCGTTATACAAAAAAATACGGAGAGTATAATGATGAGTCGAATACTAAAGTCTATGCTTTAGACTATATCATTGAAACTCTAAAGGTTAATCCTAAAGCAATTAAATCTGTGAAAGAGTTCAAAAAAACTATGGAAACTTTCAGAGTAAAAAATCCTTATTTGAAAGGTGATGAATACCTTAGTTATGTTGGGCAAAGCTCTTTTGGCCAAAAGCGACAAATATCTGTTCCTTTGGTAGTTAACGAATACTACAATGGGAAATTCCGCACTTTATTTATCGCAAAAGTAGACTAAAAAGATAACCCTAGGCTTTGTGCCTAGGGTGATACTTTTTAAAACTCAAAAATTTATGGAACAAGTTATTGTTAACGGCTTATACCTTGGCGTACAATATGCTCTAATTGCTTTAGGGCTAACATTAATCTTTGCACTGATGAATGTGCTAAACTTTGCACACGGTCAAATGTATGTGTTAGGAGGTTTTGTAACTTACACTATATACGGACAACTTCAATTTCCTTTTATAGTAGCACTATTTGCTTCTGCTGTGACACTATTTATAGTAGGGATTTTGATAGAAAAATTTTTATTTCGTACCGTACTAAATCGCAGTGTGCGTGAAGAAAGCTCAATGTTACTTGCAGCAGGTATAGCCTTCTTTTTGGATAGCATTATTTTGCTATTATTTGGGGAAAAACAACGAGGTGTACCTAAAATTATTGACGGTATTTTTGAATGGGGCAATGTAGTCATCCCAAATGATCGCATCTTGATTGCGATTTTAGCAATTTTAATGATTATAAGCTTTATGCTATTTATGCAATACACAAAACCAGGAAGAGCAATGAGAGCATTAGCTCAGGATAAGGTAGCTGCACAATTGATGGGTATTAGTGTCAAAAAATATGGCATGCTAGGTTTTGCATTAGGAGCTATGCTAGCTGGTGTAGTAGGTGGTTTGTTAGTTAGTATTACGGGAGTAAACTCAGGTATCGGCGGACCTATTTCTATTAAAGCTTTCTTAATGGTAATGATTGGAGGAGCAGGCGTGGTCCCAGGAGCAATCGCAGGAGGATTTATTTTAGGTATGCTAGAGTCTGTAGGATTAAGCGTTCTGCGTAGTTATGGGGATATCACCTACCTAGTTATTTTTGCTAGTTTAATGATATTTCTAAGTATCAGACCACAAGGATTGATGGGAAAACCTTGGGGATAAAATGAAAAAAAAGCTATTTATTATTGGTGTTTTATTTATTTTATTAGTTATCACTCCTTGGCTGTTAACAATTTTTGATAGAGGAGATTTATTTTATAATTTTACTTCTATAGCCTTACTTAGCATCATTAGTGCGGGAGTATGGTTAACTTTTTTTATCGGACGTATCAACATAGGTCAAGGTGCTTATGCACTAGCAGGTGGTTATGTATCCGCTATATTAGTTGTAAAGTATAACATTCTTTTTTGGTATACCTTGCCGCTAGCAGGCTTGTTTTGTGCTTTAGTGAGTGTTTTGATTGGACTACCTATTCTGCGTTTGAAAGGCGTCTATTTTGCGATGGTAACTCTGACATTAACCGAAGTAGCAAGATTGTTTTCTCAAGCACTTTCCATTACTAATGGTGCTCGCGGAATTGTCAATATTCCTTTACCCGGTGCTCTAAAAATTTTTGGGATTACCCTTATACCAGATTTTAATAATTTAGAAAATTTAAATTTAGGTTTTTATTATCTAGCTGTAATTTTAATGTTAATCAGCTTTGCTATGCTCTATAGACTAGTCCATTCCAGATGGGGCATCTTATGTAGATCCTTGCAGCAAAATGAAGAGCTTGCATCTTCTATTGGAGTTAATATCGTTTATCTACGTATATTAACTTATGCTATTTCTTCCTTCCTAGGAGGACTAGGGGGAGCTATTTTTTCTGCTATCTCGCAATCAGTTTATCCTTCTAGTTTTGCTATTGCTGATTCAATAAATTTTATGCTTTATTGTTTTTTAGGAGGATTAAATTATATCTTTGGACCAATAATAGGGACCTTAATACTATACTTTGGATGGGATTTTCTGTTCAAAACAGGGGCTTACCAATTGCTTATTTTCTCTAGCATACTTATTATTTTGATGCTAGCTTTACCTAATGGTCTGCTGAGTCTTCGTTTTAAAAAAAATAAATTAAACTCATGACAGACCAGATCTTAGAAATCAAAAATCTTACATGTCGCTTTGGCGGCTTAATAGCTGTGAATGATGTTTCGTTTCAAGTAAAAGAAAAAGAAATATTATCTGTGATTGGACCTAACGGCGCTGGTAAATCTACTTTATTTAAATTGATCTCTTCCTTTATCAGACCAAATAAGGGCAAAGTTTTGTTTCAAAGTCAAAGAATATCAGGTCTTAATCCTCACACTGTAGCAAGAATGGGTGTGGTACGCACCTTTCAAGAGACTACAATTTTTCGCAATATGAGTGTAAGAGACAATGTTATCATATCCCATCACTTACGCTCTAAAGCAAGTTTGTTTGGATTTTTTATAAATTCTCCACAAGCAATCAGTGATGAATCAGACTTTAAAAGTTCTGCTGATGAGATTTTAGAATTTTTAAAATTAACTAGTATAAAAGACGAAATTGCCCTCAACCTACCCCACGGGCATTTGAGAGCTTTAGGAATAGCTATTGGACTTGCTACCAATCCTACTGTTTTACTATTAGATGAGCCTTTTACAGGAATGAACCCAGAAGAAACTGCTCAAGCTGTAGCTATGATTAGTGAAGTAAGAAAGAGAGGTATCACTGTATTGATAGTAGAGCACGACATGCAAGCTGTAATGGCAATATCTGATCGTATTGTAGTGCTAAATTTTGGAAAAAAAATAGCAGAAGGCACGCCAAAAGAAATTCAAAATAACGAAAAAGTAATAGAAGCATATTTAGGAGTTGAAGATGATAGCATTGGTTATTAAAAATAAATTACGCCCGAGCACTTAAACTAAAATTATGAATGAATTACTTACTATAAAAAATGTTTCCTTGTTTTACGACCGTATTCACGCTTTAAAAAATATTTCTTTCAATATCATAGAAGGTGAGATTATTGCGTTAATTGGAGCCAATGGTGCAGGAAAGTCATCTGTTTTACGTGCAATTACAGGATTACGAAAAATTCAACAAGGTGAAATTCGTTATCTTGGTGAGCCTATTGATAACAAAGAGCCATTTGAGATTGTCAAAAAAGGCATTTCTATGGTACCAGAAGGTAGGCGTGTTTTTCCTTATATGAGCGTCAAAGATAATTTGCTTATAGGTGCTTTTACTCGTAAAAATAAAAAACAAGTACAAAATGATTTAGAAAAAGTGTTGCAAAAGTTCCCCCGTTTGAGAGAAAGATTTTACCAATCTGCTGCTACTATGAGCGGAGGAGAACAACAAATGCTAGTAATAGGAAGAGCTTTAATGTCTCGCCCTAAGCTACTATTGATGGATGAGCCTTCTTTAGGTATAGCACCAAAGTTAATCCAAGATATTGCTAAATCTATTTTAGCTATCAATCAAGAAGATAAGGTTTCTATAGTTCTAGTAGAGCAAAACTCTAGAATGGCTCTTAAAATTTCTCATAGAGCTTACGCCTTTAGCACTGGTAAAATTGCTATTAGTGGTAATTCGGAAGAATTGCGTAAAAACGACACTATTCAAAAACTTTATCTATCAGGAGAAATAACTTAAATGAAAATAGCGCTGATAAATCCCAATTCTACTGCTAGTATGACTCAAAAAGCTGGCATAGTAGCACAAGAGTTTGCTTTTCCAAACACACAAATTTTAGCAAGCAATCCAAAAAATACTCCTGTTAGTATTGAAGGTCACTATGATGAGGTCATGTCTTTAGCGGGGTTGATAGCAGAAGTCAAAAAAGCTCAAGAGCGTGGAGCAGATGGCTATGTTATTGCTTGTTTTGATGATCCCGGCTTAGACGCTTGTCGCGAGCTTGTAGCTGGACCTGTAATAGGTATTTGTGAAGCAGCTATGCATTTTGCAACTACTATTGCTAGCTCTTTTAGCGTTATCACGACTCTAGCTCGCTCTGTGCCTATCATTGAAAAATTAGTTTTACTCTACGGTATGACTAATTTTTGTAGAAAAGTTCACGCCGCAAATATTCCAGTATTAGATTTAGAACACAACTTGAAGGTAGCAAAACAAGAAATAAAACACAAAATTCTAACTGCTATTCAGCAGGATAATTGCGAAGCTATTATACTAGGATGCGCAGGCATGGCAGACTTAACCTCTGCTCTTAGTAAAGAATGCAAAATACCTGTCATAGATGGAGTAGTTTGTGCTGTCAAAATGTGCGAAGCAATTATCGGAGCAGGTCTAAGTACAAGTAAAATTGGCAGTTATGCCTACCCTAGAAAAAAATAATTTTTCTAGCTTGCTACCTGCAAGATCCTTCACTCTTGCTATTTTTTTAACAATACTGCTCAAAACTTGCTCTTTGTGATTATAATCACATTATCCATGTTTATAATTTTGACAAGTAGTTTAAAAACGCAAAGTTTTGCATTTTTAAGCTGATTAAATCAAGATACACTTGTGTTTATATAGGAGAGACATCTTCTAAATCTTCCATTTTACGCTGTTGCTCTTCTTCTTCACTAAGATCAACAAATTGTGTATATCCTCCCATAAATCTAAGATAATGCTTACCAGTTTCTCCGTTTCTAAACTTACTAACCAAAATTTCTGCATCATCTTTATGCTTGGTATGGACATCATGCATTACATCACGATAAATAAACATTACAATATCTGCATCTTGCTCTATAGTTCCAGAATCCCTGAGGTCAGATAGAACCGGTCGTTTCTCTTTTCTTTTTGCTAAATCTCTATTGAGTTGGGCATTAGCTATCACAGGCACATTGAATTTTTTTGCTATTAACTTTAGGCTACGAGAGATTTCTGCAATTGCTTCTTGGCGATTGTTATATTTTCCAACAGAGCCCATTAGTTGTAGATAATCTACAACAATCAGCCCTAGATTACCTTTCAGGTCACGATTTATTTGATTACTCAAAGTTTGTACCTCAAAACTAGTGATTCCCGGTTGATCGCAAATACAAAAAGGGATATTCTTGAGCTCTGCGACCGTTTTGGTGATTTTTTGATAATCTACTCTTTCTAAATTTCCTGTGCGAAGCCTGTTATTATTAATTGTTGCGCTAGAGCTAATAATTCTTTTGGCAATTTGCTCCTTAGACATTTCTAAACTAAAAAAAGCAACACCTTTTTTTTCCCTCACAGCTACATTATACGCTATATCTAAAGAAAGAGCAGTTTTACCTACTGAGGGTCTAGCAGCAATAACAATTAAATCAGAGTTTTGTAACCCAGAAGTAATTTTATCTAAAAATCTAAAACCAGATGACAAGCCTGTTAATTCTTTTTTTTGTTCTATAATTTGTTTGATGTCTAGCTCACTAGTTTGAAGTACCTCACCTAGGGGATAATAAAGTTTTTCTATTCTCTGGTGAGCTAATTCGTCCAGACGTTTTTGTGCTTGAGATAAAACAGCTTCTATACTTTGATTAGGAGCTTTGATATTATTGGAAATTTCTGAAGAAATACGAATAACTTCACGGGATATAGAATGTTCCTTTAAGATACTGCTGTAATAGCCTATATTCTCAGGTGCTGGAGAGGCATCTAGTAATTCTGTGAGATAAAGTAAACCACCACATTCTGCAAGAAGATTCTTTTGATCTAGATTATGCGCAATAGTAACCTCATCTATGCTTTTGGATTGCTCTAAGTACTCTAGCATCGCCCGATAGATATACTTGTGCTTCGGGATATAAAAGTCATTCTCTTTGAGAGACGACGCTAGTTCTATCAAATCATCGTTTCTTTGAAGAATAGCACCTAAAACGGCTTTTTCTACTTGTTCATCAAATGGCAAAATAGGTTTTTCCATAAACTAATTTAAGATTTTTAAAAACCAAGGGCTAATATCTTGTGAAGTGAGCTTCTTGATTTTACCATTTTGTTTGACTTGACCTAAATTCACGTTTGATTTTAATGCGCCATGAAAATCAGAGCCAGCAGAATAAAGTAGCTTATATTTATCTGCTACCTGCTTAAGAAAGAAACTATAAGCATGAGTTTTGATAGATGCATTCAAAATTTCTATACCGTCCAACCCTGCTTCTTTGAGTTCTACTACAAGTTTAACGAATTGCTCTTTGTCAAGATTCAAAGTATTAGGGTGAGCAATAAACGCCTTGCCACCAATTTCGTGTATTATCGTGATAATGTCCTGCGGTGTAATTATTTCCCTAGCAACAAATGCTTTTCCTGTTTCTGCTGATAAATACTCATCAAAAGCTGCGACAAAACTACCAACAATTCCTTTCTTTATTAGATAATTTGCAAAATGCGGTCTACCTATTTCTTGGATAGAAGTTGCTCTTTGAGAGTGAATACTAGCTAGTAATTCTTCTTGATTGATATGCACACCAAGTTTTTGCATTTTTTCCAAAATAGCAAGGTTTCTTGCTCCTCTGTTTGCTCTGATCTTTTGTATTTTTTTTTGCACTTCGCTCAAATCTTGAGTAAAACCATAGCCTAGAATATGCAAGGATCTTTTATGGACTTTTAGGTAAGAATCTAATTCTATGCCTTTGATAAGATGTATTTTTGATAAATCCAACTCCAACATTTTCTTGACTCCTAGTATTGTATCGTGATCAGTTAAGGAGATAACTTGTACGGAGTTTTTGATTGCTAGGTTTAAAATTTCTTGAGGTTGCAAACTACCATCAGAATAGGTCGAATGCATATGTAAGTCTATTTGCATAAAATTTTTTAAAAATTGTATAGTTGTATAATATTAGTCAAAGACAAAAATAACAACAAGTAAATATGTACCAAAAACTATTCTTTTGCTCTCTATGGATTATCTCTAGCGTCAATCTCCTAGCTAACCAGAGTTTTTTACTGCAAAAAACGCAAGATAAATGGAATGGGCTCTCTAGTTTTAGAGCAAATTTTCAGCAATATACCAAAGGTATTACTGGCGAAGAGGTATTCGCTAAAGGAATTGTCTATTTTAGCAAACCATCTCTTATGCGCTGGGAATATGAAACACCAGATCAACAATTGGTCATAGTAGGTGAACAACAAGTATGGATTTACGATATACTATTAAATAGCGTAAGTATTAGCAAAAAAAAAGAAGTATTCCAAAACAATGTGTTTTTTTATTTATCACAAAAAAATGGACTTTCTACCTATTTTCAGATACTCTCTAAGCTAGAGTGTAAACGCAAGCTATACAAAAAACGCAATTTATTAGAAATTTGTTTAGCTCCTAGGGATAAAAATACTTCTATTCAAGAACTTCACTTAGGAATAACGAAAAAAGATTACCAAATACAAGCATTTTTAGTTGTTGATGGTACGGGAGAAAATAGATTTTATTTACAGAATTTTGTAGTAAATAAAGTGTTTAAAAAAGGTATGTTTCAATTTGTACCAAGCAAAGGAACACAAATTATTAAATGAAAAAAATTATTATTTGTTTTTTACTCCTAGCAAGCACTGAGCTTTTCGCACAAGCTCTCAAAGTAGATAAAGAACATAAAGGAGTAGTTGAGCTGCCGACTGGGTATCAAATTTTCCCTGAGAATCGTATAGATAATGGCTTATATGGAGCAAATAATAAATTATTGCACAAATTACCTGATAGAACTATTATCGCAGCATTTGACTACGCAGACCACCTACTACTCATCAGCAAAAATCAAAAAAATCAAAAAGAAATCACTTATCAAAATCCAAATGCTAAAGAGTTTCAATTCATTGCACCAACATACTTTCAATTTACTCTCGAAGAAGATAAGCATCTTGTTAGATATCAAGAGCAAGAAAGTAAGCTAGAAAAAATTGATATTCCTTATCTCAGTGCTGCAGGTTTTGTGCATAATCAAAAAGATACTTTAGCTTTTTACCGTATTGTTAGCTATGACCCCGAAAATTACGACGAAGGCAAAGAATATTCTACATTTGTTTTTAGAGTTAGTCTGTTGAAAGACAACAGCAATGTAATTATTAAAATTCCAAAATCTTTTGAAAGTAAAAGCTCTAGGGTTTCACTGCAATGGCTAGACGACACAAATTTAATTTTTTCTCTAAGAGAAGGAAAGCAAAATATTCCTATTCCTTAAAAGTATAAAAATTGTTTAAATAATTGCAGGTGTAGTTTGCAACCTAATATCATATTACTAGCTAATACTTGTAAACCATAAGCTTTTTTATACTGCAAACCTACTTTTGAGACAACTTAGTAATTACCACAAAATATTGTTGCTGTTTGTTTTGTGTATTTGTTGGGCTAATATTCTTTTTGCTCAAACAAAAGCATTTTCTACAGAAGAATTGGAGTTTCATTGGAGTTTAGCGGAATCTTTTTTTTTACAAAAAGACTATTACCGCTCTATTTCAGAGTTAAATAGATTGAAGTTCTATTATCACCAAAGAAGTTTAGCGCTAGATAAGTTCTTGGCAAAAAATTACTATTTGATTAGAGATTATAATAAACTCATAAAACTTGGAAACAAACAAATTGCCCAAAACAAGAATATTGAAATTTTAGGGTTAACCTCACTAGCATATTTACAACTTAACAATTTAAATAATGCACAATTTTATTGGGAGGCTGCAAAAATAAAAGATAATTTTTATACTTCAAAAAATATAGAATTATTAGACCCTGAAAAAGCCTTGCTGCTATCTATAGTCCCTGGTTTAGGATTTGCGTATAGTAATAATTACATATTGGCTTTTGCTAGTTTTTTATTGAATACAAGTCTTATTTATTATATAATAGAAACTTGGGAAGCTGAGCAATATGCTATATCTTATTTAACCTTCTTTTTTGAGTATCAATTTTATTTAGGAGGTATGAGAGGAGCAAAAGAGCAAGCAGAAAAATATAACCAAGAGATACTGACAAAAGAAAAAAAAATTTTTATACGGTTATTTGAAAAAAAATTTGGAGTAAACAATGAATCAAAATTTTAAAAAAATTTGTATTTTACTATGTGTGATAATATCTATGCTAGTAATAACAGATGTCATAGCTCAAACTAGAGAAAAAGGGACTGAGTTAATAATCCCCCAAAAAGGAAGTGCGCCTGAAGCAGGAGAGCTAGTAGAGTTAAACTTTCAAAATATAGAAGTACGCACCTTACTAGATGTGATTAGTCAATTTACAAGAAAATCTTTTCTTTTCCACGAAAGAGATTTAAAAAATCGTCGCATCACCCTCATTTCTCCTAAAAAATATTCTATTGAAGAGGCTTACGATATTTTTGAAAAAATATTAGTAGTAAATGATTTAAGATTGATTCAAGAAGCAAATAATATTATCAGAGTTGTCAATGTGAATGACGCTAAAAAAGCTTTGATTAGTAATACAGAATCAAAGGATAGTGCTGATTTTGGCTCTAATATTATAGTTACTCGCGTTATTTTAGTAGAAAATACTAATATCAATACGGTTTTTAAGGCAATCAACCCTTTTCTTTCTAAATCTGGAACCATCATCAGATTTGACCCAACCAATTCTTTTATTATCAAAGATACACTTGAGAATACAAAACGCATCGCAGAGTTAGTCAAGGTCTTTGATACCAAAACAGATTATCAAGTCAAAAAATATCCCCTCAAATATATACCTGTCAACCAATTAAAAGTTGTTTTACAAAAAGTAATTAACAAAAACACTACAACTAGTAGAGAGCAGTTTTTTTCTTACAATAAAGAGAAAAATGAAATTATTGCTGTAGCTAGAGCGAATGAAATTAAAATTTTAGAAGATTTAATTAAAAAACTCGATGTTAGTGTTGCGGATCTTGAAATCGCAGGTTTTAAGATACAATTCATTGCGATTCAATATCTAAAAGTAAACGATGTAATTAATTTTTTGCAAAAAGTATTCAAAACTGCAGCTCCTAAGAAAGGAGGAACTATTACTATAGAAGGTAGTATCATTATACCTATTGAGGATACCAATAGTTTTATTGCTTATGGACCAGACAAAACCATTGAAAAACTAGTCCGCTATGTCAAAAAAATAGACCAAGCAACAGAAAATATTGTTTTGGAAGTAATTCCTATTTTACACAGCGATGCTAATACAGTCTCCAAACTAGTTAACCAAGTCTTTCAAAGTAGAGTAGCTGCGGCGTCTCCTTTGAAATTAAAAACTTTTGTAGAAAGCGGCACTAATTCTTTGATCCTCTTAGGGACCGCCAAAACTATTGAAAAAATTAGAAATTTTGTGCTGCAGTTTGATAAGCCTAGAACTGTAACAGATTCTCAAGGATTTAAATTTTATTTTTATCCCGTCAAGCACGCAAGAGCAACAAATATAGCTGCTATTTTAAGCAACATTAGCTCTAATATCACTAAACAAGCTGTATCATCAATAGCAGAAGCAAAAACAGAACAGCTTATTAAAACAAAAAAAAACAAAAAAGCGGTAGCTACTCCAATCAAAACTACTAACAAGGAAGCAGGTAAAGAAAACCAGCTTTCTATTGTAGCAGATGATGAAACAAATTCTTTAATTATTTACGCTAACCAAGCACAATATAATATTATAATCAATGCAATTAAAGATTTAGATATAGTGAGACCTCAGGTATTTGTAGAAGCTCTAATTGTAGAAGTTTCTTTGAATAAAACACTAGATCTGGGTTTGAACTATAGTAGGTCTGGAATTGTAGGCAGTGAAAATAAGCCTACAGGAGTTTTTAACTTTACTACTCCTGGTAATAGTGGCGCGAGACCTCTGCCTTCTACGATAGGAGGGGTGCAAACAGGGACCGCAGAAGCGGGAGCGGGAGGTATCGCAGGTTTAGGTACAGGAGCTATAGCGGGGGTCTTTGGAGATGTATTTAGCTATGGCGGTGCTGATTATGTGGGATACTCTTCTTTTATTAGAGCACTAGCTACAGACACAGAGGTAAATATCCTCTCTAACCCTAAAATCATCACACTCAACAACAAAAAGGCAGTCATTAATGTTGGTGAAAATAGACCAATCTTGACTTCTACTTCTATTAGTAGTAATGGCACTGTAACTCCAAATTATGATTACAAAGACATAGGTGTAAAAATAGAAATTTTACCACACATTAACTCTGGTGATTATATTACTCTGGAAATATCTCAAGAAAATACTAGTGTTGCAGGTACCAATAATGACGATGATACTCTACCAACTACGCTCAAAAGAGCACTAACAACAGAAGTAATAGTCAAAAGCGGAGAAACACTTGCTTTAGGAGGGTTAGTGAATGACGAAAAACAAACAATAGAGAGGAAAGTGCCTTGCTTAGGTGATATTCCATTCCTAGGTTATTTATTTAAAACCAAAACTAGTAGCTCTAGGAAAGTAAATTTAGTGATTTTTATTACCCCTACCATTGTTAGAACCGCAGAGGACCAAGCGAATATCAATAAAAAAGCAATAGAACAAATAAACACTCCTCTAAAAGATCTGCGTAAAAACATCAAAGTTGATATTGATAATATTCTAAAGGATGAATAAAAACTTCTATAATACCGAATTATTCAATCCACTACAAGTTAGCATCAAAATCTTTCAGGGACCTCTAGATGTTTTATTGCATCTCATCAAAAAAAAAAAATTAGATATCCAAACAGTGCCTCTAGTAGAGCTTTGCGTACCATTCTTAGAGTATATAAAAGAAGCAAAAAAATTTAATTTAGAAAATGTAGGGCATTTTGTTTCTATAGCTGCTAGTTTGGTTGCTATGAAAACTAGAAGCCTGCTCCCTCATACAAAAATCAAAGATGAAGAAGAAATTGAGACCGAAGAAACACTAAGAAAACAGTTAATAGAATATGATAAAATCAAAAAAATAAGCAATTTGCTTGCAAAAATGAAGTGGCTTTATACAGACACTTTTCCAAGAGCAAAAACTCACAAACAAAAAGATGAAGTAGAGCTCAATATTCCAGATTTACTGAGTATCTATAAAAATATCAAAGAGCAAACAAAAAAAGAACCTCCCAAATTTAACCTTCCTGAATTCCGTGTAAATAGCGAAAATATTTTTAGCAAAATACTAGCAAACTTCAAGCAAAAAAACTCTTTCAGCTTACAAGAATTATTTTGTTTATTTTACCTTTTGCAAGAGAAAATAGCTGCTTTGATTTTAATGCTAGAGCTTTGTCGCCTGCACTGGATTAGAATAGAACAAAAAGAGTACTTAGGAGAAATTTTTTGTTACACTACTACAAAATTTGCTAATGCGTCCACTCAAACATTGCTTTCTTACGCAAAAAATATCTAGTAATTGTAGTAAAATTAAAAAAACCCACAGAGGTTTTATCTTGATTAGCGTTACTATCTTGAGTTTTTTGCTTTTGAGTATCGCGGGTTTAATTTTTTATAAAACAATTTATGTAGATAATTTAAATAAATCTTGGCTACAAAGAAGAGTTTTATTTTTAGAAATAGATTCTATTTTAATAGAATTACGAAAAAGATTAGCAAGTCTGAGCCCAAAACAAGTAGCAGTAGAAATAGAAAACTTTTTACCTCTGAGCGTAGATAAAAAGCAAAGGTGGAAAATTCATAAAAGAGCACAAGATGTTTCTGGTGATCCTATTATTTTTGATTTTTATTATGTTCCTAAAAAACTATATTTTCGTAGAGTCTTACTATACAATCCCTAAACGAAGAATTAATTGTCTAATTTTACGAAAATCCTGCCACGCTACAGGAAGTTCCTCCGGTTTCCTTAAAAGATAGGCAGGGTGAAAAGTAGCAATTGTTGGAATTTTTATATCTTTGCAAGTATAAGAGAATAACTTGCCATGATTTTTGATAATTCCTCCTTCTTGAGGAAAAATCCATTTAAATGCCACAGAGCCTAAAAGCACAATAAGTTGAGGTGAGATAAAATGAATTTGTTTTTTTAAAATTGTAAAACATGTTTGCATTTCATCAAAGTATGGATTTCTATTATTTGGTGGTCGGCATTTTACAAGGTTGGTAACATAAACTGCTTCTCTAGCAACCGCAATAGCTAGCAACATCTTATCTAAGAGTTGTCCTGCTTTGCCTACAAACGGAATTCCTTTTTTATCTTCTTCTGCGCCTGGCGCTTCTCCAATAATAAGTAAATTTGCTCTTTGGTTTCCTTGTCCATAGACTATATTTTTTCTACCTAAACACAAATTACATTCTTGGCACTCGTGTATTCTTAATCTGAGCGAATCGAGTGATTCTGAGATGCTAACTTGTTTTGCATCATAGCTCTTGTTAGCTCTAAGAGATAAATTCTTAAAATTTTGACGAGTGATATTAGGGTTAATAGCTACTTGAGCTGCTGGTTTCTGGGTAATGTCGGACTCCTTTATGCTCGGTAGAATGAATTCTTTTTTTTCTACTTTGTCCTGAGCAAGAGGAATAAAATTTTGACGAGTTATATTCGGGTTAATAGCTACTTGAGCTGCTGGTTTCTGGGTAATGTCGGACTCCTTTATGCTCGGTAGAATGAATTCTTTTTTTTCTACTTTGTCCTGAGCAAGAGGAATAAAATTTTGTTTGCTAAAATAATATTGGAGGTATGCTTGAAGCTGACAGTAAAGATTATGTTCCACAAGAGAGGTTAAATTGTAGTTAGTAAGAGCAAGATTGAATTATCTATCTCTAATAGCTAGTAAAAAAATACCATAAGGCTAGCACTCGTCAAGATCAAAAATATTAGTCATAGCTTGCTTGTTGTCTGGAGTGTTAGTCATAGCTTGCTTGTTGTCTGGAGTGTTAGTCATAGCTTGCTTGTTGTCTGGAGTGTTAGTCATAGCTTGCTTGTTGTCTGGAGTGTTAGTCATAGCTTGCTTGTTGTCTGGAGTGTTAGTCATAGCTTGCTTGTTGTCTGGAGTGTTAGTCATAGCTTGCTTGTTGTCTGGAGTGTTAGTCATAGCTTGCTTGTTGTCTGGAGTGTTAGTCATAGCTTGCTTGTTGTCTGGAGTGTTAGTCATAGCTTGCTTGTTGTCTGGAGTGTTAGTTAGAGCTTGCTTGTTGTCTGGAGTGTTAGCTATAGCTTGCTTGTTGTCTGGAGTGTTAGTTATAGCTTGCTTGTTGTCTGGTGTTTGTTTGACAACTTCTTGCTCTTTCAAATCTGTATTTTTTTGTTGCTTGTTTTCTGTAGCAATATTTTTATCTATCAAGCTAGCTTGTGTGGACGAAGAAGATAAATTTTCTTGGTTTTTATCTGCTTGTTTGCTAAGCGCGGGCACATCTTGTTGCAAGCTATCAGAGCTGGATACAGTGTTTGCGCCGCTAATTTGAGTAAATGGCCAATTAGTAGAAAACTTTTTAGTAGATGGTTGAGGTGAGATATTCTTTATATATTTTTCTATTCTTTGTTGCAAAGCTGTAATTCCTTGTTGATCCATGGGCGCCCTAGAATCAATAGCTTGGTTTTGATTGTTTTGTGTATTGCGTAAGTTGCGTACTACAGCTTGTGTAGCTTTTCTTTTTCTTTCAAGGAATATATTACAATCAGCTTGAATTGTTGGTGAAACTGGTTGTTTTGTAATTTTCTGCTTTGAATCTAGCATAGGCTCTGTCTCTTTTGGAGTTTTTTGACTAGCAGATAAGACAATACTCGCATTATTAGTTTTTGTATTTTGAGTTTTTTGACTTTCTGCTTCTATGCTTGTAGTTTTTGTATTTTGAGTTTTTTGACTTTCTGCTTCTATGCTTGTTGTTAATTGTAATGGAGCTAAATTCTTTGTTTGAGATAAATTAGTACTATGCCATAGCTTGTATTTGGTAATTAAGACAAAAAATCTATTGTATAGTGCAATCATAGTCAGTATCAGCAAAGTTACACTAAGAACTGTTTGTAAAAAAGATAAATAAAAAACAGATAGATTTTGTGTATATTGAAAACACTTAGCTTGGATATTCTGAAAAAATGCAAAATTACTACTAAATGGTATGTAGTGAGAAAGTAGAAAATTTTGTGTTTCTGCCGTTGTACAAACTCCAAACTTGCCGATTTTACTATAGAGAAAATAAAATAGTGGATAAAGAGAGGTTAGATAAAGCATTGGCTTAAGATAGCTTCTCCCACAACTAAAACCATAATCCCAAATAAAACCAAACAGCTGCTTTAGAGTCCAAGAAATCATCTGAAAAACCCAAAAAATAACAAATAGAGGCAATAATAGTAATTTTATAAATAAATTAAAATCGCTAGTAGACCAGCTCACAGACAATGATTGCAACAAAAAATAAAATTGAATTTTGGTATTTATTGTTTTCTTCAAATCAAAAATTTTCTTGATTAAATCTTTATCTTGAAGAGTTTCAGCAATCAAACTTAATTGTATAATCTTATTGAGAATATTATTTTCTACCAACCAACTAGTGCTTTTGTTTAGCAATACAAACTCAACTGCACAAAATTGCAAAAATTTTGAGTCTTGAATAACATTTAAATCAAATTCTGGAATGTTTTTAAAAACAACATTATGAAAACTTGTCCTAGCATCAGATTGATTTATTTGAAAGACATTTTTATCAGCAAAATAGGTTTGGTAAAAATTCATTCCTTTTAAAGAGGCTAGCTCTACCTCGTAAAAACTGACCTCTTTTTTAAACTTACTAGCAATAAAATTTATTCCCTTTGCAAAAACGACTTTATAAAAATCTGTTTTACTTTGAAACACGGAATTAGCAAAACTCACATTGCCTAAAAATTTAGTGTTAAAAAAATCAACATCATTATAAAAGCAAGATTCTTGAAAATAACAATCTTTTTGAAATGCTGTATTTAACAATTTTATACTATCAAAAGCACAATTTTTAAAAATAACATCTTGCATAAAACTGACGCCACTAAAGGTTAAATCACATTCTGCAAAAATTTTTCTATCAAAGAGCAATGGGCTATGAAATGTTGTTTTCTCAAATTTTACTTGCTTTAAAAATTTTGCTTGACTAAAATCGGCTGTTTTGAAATGTGTTGCAAAAAAATTTGTTTGTTGGTGAAAAGTAGCTTTAGTAAAATTGATATTTTCGAAAATACTAGAAGTAAAAGATAAATCTTTTAAAAAATTTGCATTAAAAAAATTAACAGAAGCTCCTTTAATATTATCGAATTTAACAGACTTCTGAAATCTGCAATAAGAAAAATCTACTCCTACAAGCAAGTAACCTGAAAAATCTACACTAGATAAAAACTGAAAATAAGAAAAATCAACACAAATAGGATCCTTGTTTTTGATATTGAATTCGAAAAATTCGTTCCAAATCTTTGCTCCTTTTTGATAAAGATTAAAAAACCAAGCTTGTACGGTATGTGGTAATTCTGTACGACCTCTATCTTTACTAAAGGCTGAAGCTTGTTGCGTAAATTTGAGTTTTACTATTTGCGATGCTTTCCATTTTTTTTCTAACAACTTTACACTAAGCAACATTTTTGCTCTCTAAAAAATTATTATGAATTTTCGAATTTAAAACTAACTATTACAAGCAAAGGTTTTAATTATTTATCTTATACAGAAGTTTCCAAGAATAAATACCTGTATTATGACCGTCACTCCACTCAATTTGAATAGCATAATTACCTACAAAATTACTTTTTCTAGGAATAATATTCGTCGGTATTGTTGTTTCATCTAGTATTTTTTGACCGCTCCACTCGTCTATACAACTAGCACAAGGACAACAAATACGCAGCAAACGATAAGCATACTGCCTACTACCTCCATCTTTCCAATCTATATGCAAAAAACCTTTGTCAAAAAAAATATCTCTAAAAGAGTAGCTCATTTTTAAAAATTAAAGCAGTACAAAAATTGATATGCTATTTTATAGTGTTTTTAATAACTCACCTGCTATGCTTTGATAAGAAGAAGTTAAATAACTATGCTCTTCAATCATCACTGGTACTCCCCTATCACCTCCTTCTCGTATTTTTAAATCAAGAGGTATCTTACCTAAAAAAGTAAATCCTAAATTTTTACTTTCTTGCTGAGCACCTCCTGTGCCAAAAATAGCTGTTTGTTGCTTGCAGCTAGGGCAAATAAAATAACTCATATTTTCAACCATTCCTAAAATAGGAATATTCACCTTCTCAAACATTGCCATAGCTCTTCTAGCATCAATTAGTGCTAAATCTTGCGGAGTACAAACAATGACAGCACCAGTAATAGCAGTAATTTGTGAAATAGAAATCTGTATATCGCCTGTACCGGGAGGTAGGTCAATAATCATAAAATCACCTCCCGACCAACTAGTATCTCTTAGTAATTGCTGCACTGCTTGATGCACCATAGGTCCTCGCCACACAATAGAATCTCCCTCAGCAACTAAATTCCCCATTGAAATATATTCTATACCAAAATTATTTAAAGGGACAAGATTTTCACCAACAGTCTCTGGTTTATGATTCCTCATTCCCATCATCATAGGAATAGAAGGACCATAAATATCAGCATCAAAAAGAGCTACAATAAATTTTAACTTTTTTAATGCCAGAGCTAAATTGAGAGCTACAGTAGATTTGCCAACACCACCCTTGCCGCTAGCTATCACAATAATATGCTTATAGTTTTGCAATAAACTACTATTTTTGGGGTTTGCTGCTAACACAGCAGGAGCAGTTTGTCTTTGAGCTTTTGCCTCTTCTTTTTGTGTGCTGACGCTAAATTTTACCTCTTTAATCTCTATGAGCCCTTGTAGGCTAGATGCAATATCTTTTTGCACGCTTTGAGCGTGCTGCTTTAATTTATCAGGCAACAATAAATGAATGTAGGCTGTAGTATCTTTGACTTCTAGAGAGTCAATAACTCCGCTTTGCAAAACACTCTTATCGGCTATTTTAAGCTTGGCAAGCTGAGTGCGTATTTTGCTTTCTAGAGGGTCCATAGTTATTTTGAATTAGAATTGGCACTAGCCAAAAGATAAGCAGAGCAAAAAACATAATCTTTATTATCTTGCACGCTCATTATTTTATATTCTAGTGTATTTAAGCCCTCTGTAAAAGGATTTTTTAACCCTCTTTTTACCGAAGAAAAAAGTTTTTTGTTTTTTTTTATTTGATTTTTAAGTTGTCGTTTTTCTAAAAAAGTGCGAGACACTTTTCCATCAGGCAATATTTTCTGGCTTGCACTGTGAGGTAAACTCAGGTAATAGCCTGATAAATTAACACAAGGAATATATTTTTTTAGTAGTAGTCTAAAAAAAAAATCGTCATCTTCTAGTCCGTAGTGGTGATATAGGTTGCTAAAGCCGTTAATATCCAAAAAAGCCTCTTTAGTAATACTGACCACACTAGCAAAATGGTGATTATAAATTCCTTTGCCCGGTTGTTTTGGAATTTTATTTTTAGCATCTGCAATAGCAGAAACTAGACGCAAAGGCTGATTATAACAGGCATAATCAGCTTTGAGCGGAATTAAATCTACATCGTGAAAACAGTAGTAATCAAAATTATCTCCAAATTCTCTGACACCTAGGTTTAGCAAAGCAGCTCTGTTAAAAAAACTATGATCTTGTTGCTCTATCACGAAAATACGAAAGTGTATTTTTGTTTTCTCAAAAAATTTAGTTATTTTAGGAATAAAAATTTTGAGGTGCTCTAGACGATTTCTATAGGGAATAAAAATCGCTAATTTTTTTTGTGTGCTACTTTTTAACACTATTTCTTTTTTTCTAATAAGATTTAATTTTGCTCTAACGCTACTAATCAAATGCAAAGTATGGATTGGAACCGGAGCAATAGCAGGATTTCTTTTTTTATCTTTGAGACAAATACTCGCAATATCTGTATCGGCACAGTAAGAAAATTGCAAACGATGTTTTATTTGAAACATTCTAAATAAAAGTTTATCTATAACAAGAGTAGGTTATAAAATTGCTTTCTTTTACCAAAAGTAAGTCAGTACTCTTAAAACGACATCACAAACAACAAATATAACATAAAAATAATAACTACACTAAAGTATAATTCAATTTATAATGTATAAAACAATTAGTTTTAGCTCGGGAAAAGGAGGTGTTGGAAAAACAAATATAGCCGCCAATATGGCTTTGTTGCTAGCACTCTCACAAAAAAAAGTTTTATTATTTGATGCAGATTTTGGTCTCGCAAATATAGATATTGTCATTAACCTTGAGGTAAAAAAAACACTGTTAGATCTTTTTTTATCTACTACAGACATTCAGGATATTATTCATAAATTTACGGGTTTAGAAGATTATTTTCATATTATTCCCGGCGTCTCTGGTATTAAAGAAATTACAGAATTAACTAAGAGTCAATTACTACATTTGATGGACAAAATTGGAGAAATTTTACCAAATTACGATTTTTTGTTTATAGATACAGGTGCGGGTATTCATAATTCTGTATTAAGAATGAACGCGTCTGCAGATGAAATTATTATCATTATGAACCCAGAGCCAACTTCCATTACAGATGCCTTTGCCTTGATGAAAACTATGTATATCCACTACCATATCAAAAAGTTTAGTATTATTTATAACCGTTGTTATAAAAACGATTCTCTACTACTATTTGATAACTTGCTCCACGTAGCAAAAAATGTCAGTCAGATAGATTTTGAGCTAAAATATCTAGGATATGTGGAAACAAACCCTCAAATCAAGCGAGCTATCCAAGAAAGAGAGCCTATTGTTGTCTATGAGCCTAGAGGCAAAACAACAAAACAAATCAGAGCTATTTTAGAAAAATTTTATATAGAGCAAAATCAAGATAGTACTAGTGGTTTTTTAAGAAAATTCTTTAACTGGGAAAAGCGTCACAATTAGCTCAAAATCAATGACAATGCTAAATCAAAATAAATTTTTATTCTCAGGTATCTCTGCTGGATTAAAAGAAAGTAAAAAAAAAGATTTAGGGCTAATCTATTGCATTCAGCCTTGCACAGCAGCAGCAGTTTTTACACAAAACAACTACCCTGCCCCCCATATAATTTACGCTAAAAAACTTTTACCTAGTGAGAATATTCAAGCTATTATAGTCAACTCAGGGCAAGCTATGGCAGGAACAGGCAAAAACGGGATCAAAGCAAACGCACAAATCATAGCAGCAACAGCCAAAAAACTAGAATTAAACCCAGCGGCTATACTAACCTCTGCTACAGGCAAGGTAGGTGATATACCATCTGTAAGTGCCATACAAAAAGCTATAACTAGCTTAAAAAATAATTTAAATACAGACTTTAGAGATTTTGCAGAAGCTATTTTAACAACAGACAGTAAAATAAAAACCTCTATTGGTTTTTTTTCATCTGCAGCAGAAAAATATTTTGTGATAGGTATTTGTAAAGGCTCAGGTATGATTGCGCCCAATATGGCTACAATGTTGAGCTATATTTTAACAGACTACCCTTTTACTACTGATAAACTACAAAAAATAGCTCAAGGGGTGTCGCAACAAAGTTTTAATTGCCTCAGCGTTGATTTTGATACTTCTACTAACGATAGTTTTTACCTACTAAGCGCCCCTAGCAAAAAAAAACCTCGAATAGCAAAAAAAGTAGCAATCGCAAATATACTGCTAGTAGCGCAAGACCTAGCAAAACAAATTGCAGCTGACGCAGAAGGAGCAGAGCACATCATAGAGCTCACAATACAAAGAGCAACTAGCAAAAAATTAGCAAAAACCATACTACAAAGAGTGCTAAATTCTCCTTTGCTGAAGTGTGCTATCAACGGTGAGGACCCTAATTGGGGTAGAATATTGGTAGCTCTAGGCAATGGATTAGCGCAAAACAAGCAAGCAATATTTACACCTGTTATAATCAAAATGCAAGGTATCACTGTTTTTAATCAAAATCAGCCTGCGGTATTTGATGAGACACTACTACAAAAAAAAATGCAAAACTTTCAAGTTAATTTAACAATAGATTTGCTGAGCGGTCAGCATAACCTGAGAGGTTGGGGTTGCGACCTATCACGAGAATATGTTGCGATTAACGCCGATTACCGCACTTAGTTTTAAGCTATCAGCAATGAAAGAATTATCTTTTGAAAAAAAATGGCTCACAGGAAAAAGAAAAATTCTACAAAATTATGTGCTACACTGCTCCTGCATAGACTCTACTAATAATTGGCTAGCTTGTAATGCTCAAGATAATTGCGTGCAAGGTAGCATTATCAGTACAGAGTTTCAAACTCAAGGCAAAGGGCGCTTAGGCAAAAAATGGCAAGCAAAAAAAGGCTTAAGCACTATGTTTTCTGTACTCTACCGCCCCCCAGAAAATTTTCCTTTGCACTTGATAAGTTTAGGAGTAGGAGTAGCAATCTGCGAAGCACTGCGTAATTGGGAAATAGCAGGCATTACTCTCAAATGGCCAAACGATATTTTACTAGATAAAAAGAAAATTGGAGGTATTCTGTGTGAGTCATTCCCTAAAGGAGTAGTAATCGGGGTAGGTATCAATGTCAATCAAAAAATAACTGACTTCCCCAAAGAGATTCAAGCCAAAGCTAGCTCCTTGTTTTTAGCACTAGGCAATAGCATAAATAATTTTTTAGTTTTAGAAGTCTGCACTTTGATTTTAGATAAAATTTTATTAGCACTAGAAGCAGGGCGCACAAAAGAAGTGCTAGCACAATGGAAAAGCTATTCTAGTTCTTATAAAAATATTTTTTACACTAACCAACAAACAGGTCAAACACAAGCAGGAAGAATTCAAGGAATTGATTATCAAACAGGTAACCTACTAGTAAAAAAAGCAGATAACCAGATTGAGAGTTTGTTTCACGGAAGTATTAGTATCAAAAATTTTAGCTGATTATGCACCCAACTTCACACACTGTAGCTCACAATATTTGGCTAGCTTGGAATTTTGATCCTAGTTTGATACTCATTATAGTTCTTGTTTATTTTTATTTTCGTGGATTAAAAAAATACAGAAAAAATTATTCTCCTTTCAATATTGTATTTTTAATTCTAGGTATAGTTTTTTTAGTGCTAGGTTTGTGCTCTCCTATCAATCATCTAGCAGATAATTATTTTTTATTCCATATGATACAGCACCTGCTAATTGTAATGCTAGCGGCTCCAGCTATTTTGCTTGGTGCCCCTAGTACGCCGGTAATTAGCGGAGTCAATAAACAATTCCCTAAAATTGCGAAAGGACTACTAAGATGGAAGAGCTACCGCAGTATTTTACGATTTTTTACTAAGCCAACAATCGCTATTTTAGTCTATCTCGCAATATTCTGGGGCTGGCATCTACCTTTTTTTTATGACTCTGCTCTACAATCTGAAAAAGTGCACTACCTACAACATTTTACATTTTTTAGCTCTGCCATCTTTTTATGGTGGTCTATTATTGATCCACGCCCTCAAAAATCAAAATTCTTCCATCTACTGAGAATTTTATGGGTATTTTTACTAACTATAGCAAACTCTGCACTTTCTGCTTTGATTGTGTTTACTCCTAGGGCGTACTACCAGTACGGACAAACAAACAAAGAGCTACTGCTCACAGCCCTCAACGATCAAAAAATTGGCGGCTTGATTATGTGGCTTGTAGGTAATATGATGCTAATTATTGTAGCTAGTGCTGTTTTTTTGGTTTACTACTATAAAAACAATGATAGATAAATTCACAATATACTAACTAACGGCACTCTGAGGTTTTTTGGCAATAGCTGTGACAAACTAACTCATATTGTCAGTATTTTTATACTTTGTAAATATAGCAAGTAGCTCTCTAAAGCTTTGTGGGTTGTATTCTCTAAAACCCTTATCATCTACAAAAACAAAGTCATAAAAAACTCCATTTGATGCATTATTAACATCTTTGCACCATTGTTGTAGCCGTCGCATTTTACTAGGTACATCTAAATCCTCCAATCCCTTGGTTTCAACAATGGTAACTTTATTACCAGGTTGCCTCACAATAAAATCTGGATAATAATTAGCAAGATTACCGTCTTTGCTTACATAATCTAATTTAAAATGCACTTGCAAATAATTCTTGGCGTAAGATAGCACATCCTCACATCTTTCTAAAAACTTAGCAAAATCTAATTCAAAATGGCTATCTCCACAAATAAGGTTAAAAACGCTTTTTTTGGGGACAATAAAGTTTTGGTGTTTGAGCGCAAAGGGACCTACCTCACTAAGTTTAATACTGCTAATAATTTTTGTACTTCCTGTGTATTGCACTGTAAGTTTGTTAATAGCTATTTTGAAGGTTTCAATAATGCTATTGGTAGCTTCTATTTCTGATAAATTTCTGATAGTGTTAGGATCATCTAGCTTGATTTTATCTGTAAATAAATGATCTAGTATAAACTCCTTGAGCTTCCCGTAGAGAATATCATAACCACCAATCAATCCTAAATCTCGCATAATATAATTTGCAAAGAATCCGATTACTAGGCGATAATCATCGCCTCTTACTCCATCTAACCTTGTGCTATGGTCATATTTGTTATCAGGAATGGTGTTAAAAACAATATTTGTCTGTTGTTCTTTATTAAATTTTTGGTATTTAATTTTTTTATAATTAAATTCTGTGAGCTCAAGTTTTGTTAAATTTTTATATTCTCGTTGATATCTAGGGCTCAACACAGGTATTTCTATATCTAATTTTGCTAGATCCTTGCTGGAGTTCTTTGTATCTACTTCTACAACAAGTGGAGCAGTTGGAGGTGTAGTATCACCCATAGCTTGGCGTCCCAAAACTACTCCTTCGTTGTTAATAGTTTTTATAAACTCCATAAAAGCCTGAGTACCTATAACGCTTACTTTTTCAATTATCTTGTCAGCACATATTCTTCTTAAACCTCTGCCTAGGGTTTGCTCTGGTAGGATGTTACTTTTAGCGCTGTAGGGGCGTAAACCGACAATAGTAGTAACATTGCGTACGTCCCAACCTTCTTTGAGCATCATTACTGAAACTACTGCTTTGTAAGGGTTATCATAATTATCAATTGTTGCGGCTAGTTTTCTCAGCTTATCTAATTCTGCTTGTTTTTTTCCAGTAGCAGCCTCAGAAATATCTCCATTGTTATTGGTGTGAATAACGAGCACAGCATCTTTGAGCTCAGCACAAATTTTTGGTAAATACTCAGCTACCTCATCGCACTGCCTAGTATCAGTAGTCATTACAAATAAAATTGTTTTTTTACCTAATTTGAGATATTCCTGATATGTTTTGCGCCACTCTATTACCCCTAGGTTAATATAATCTGCATACCTCTGTGTAAAGCTAGTGCTTTGTTTTTCTTTTAATTTGCTAAGACTAGCACTGTCTGGAATCACAGGGTGCTTGACTACATTTTGTTTAATAGCCTCTACTAATGGATAATCAGAAATAGTTTGTACGAAAATAGCGCCATTATTGTGCCTAGGGGTAGCAGTAACATCTATTTGTAGACTTAGTGTTTTACCCTTTTGTACTAGGTGGTTATGAATATCTTGAATAGACTGAAACCACGCTAGTTTTTCATCGTGTATATGATGAGCCTCGTCGTTTAAAATCATCAATTCTGAAACAGCTCGCACAATCACGCCTAGATCTACCTTAGAATCAGTAGTTTTACCAACAGGTTTTTTACCTAGAAAATACTCCATTGTGTTCTTGTCTTGTGGTGAGGCAGGTTTTGACTCTCCAGTATATACTCGATGGATATTGGTTAAAAATATATTACCAGTAGGGCGTATAACCCTTATCTCATCTTGTTTATGCAAAGTAAGTTGAAAATCATCTCTCCAATTGTGCCCCTCAAACCCGTTATCTGGCAATACTGGATCTTTAGAGAAAATATTTAGTCCCTGAAAATCATTATAAAGACGATCAAGCACAATAATATTAGGAGCAATCATCAAAAAATTTCTAGCGAGCAAAGAGCCTTCCTCGTAGAGCTTATGAAAAAAACTCCAAGCCAATACTAGACTCATTACTTTGGTTTTGCCGCTACCAGTTGCCATTTTTATGACAAACCGCAGCCAATCCTCATTACCTGTAGCGGCAAGCTTTGAGAGGTGGTATTTACTCCTAGCTTTTACTACATCGTATAAATAAATAATCGTCTCCATAGCTTCTCTTTGAGCAAAATAATACTGAAAATTTGTGTTATTTGCTCCTTCAGGCGATGAATTATGATTTTGAAACCACCAACAAAGCAAAGCTCTGCTAGTTTTACTTGCCTTTTGATAATTACTATCTCTAAATTCTTTAACTTTTTGACGCAGTTTTACTACCAGTGGAGGTAATAAGCTTGCCATATTGCCTTGTCCGTCATCTGCTGAAAACAAACGCACCGCTGGATCCAAGATGTCATAAGGAGATTTTGGCAAATCTTTGCCTAGTTTCATTTGATATATACTATAGTAGTTTCTGGTTTATGATAAAAATATAAATTCCTTCGCTGATAATTCATAGCTTATATTGCAGACCTATTGATCGGTTGAAGCAGTTGAAGCTTTTTTGTATTTCCATAGCTCTAAACTTTTACTTTTACAATACGCATTGTATCGTTGCCAAAAATATCTATCACCTTAACGGCAATCTTGCGCTCTCCTAGTTGGCATTCGTGGGCAATGCTGGTTAACTCTAGAGTTCGGTTTTTTTTGCTGCGAAAGCTCTGCCATTCGTTCTCAAAGACATACTCACCGCTCCACTGTTCTTCCCACTCACCGCTATTTGAGTTTTGTACGCGAATCATCTCGCGCTTGCTCTCAAAATCAAAATCCACCGACCAGTAGTCAATCCAATCAGTCCATTTTTTGGTGAGGATGTCGCGGGTAATTTTGCCATCATAGTCTTTGCTGAGCTTGACTACCTGACCCTCGTCAACTACGATTTTAGCACTATTTTTTTTGAGGGTTTGCTCTGTGTAAGCTTTAGCATCTTGTGAATAAAATACTGAAAAATCTGTGAGCTGTACCTTGATTGTAGGTTTTTGTTCTTTTTCTTGATTGATAATAGCTTCAGCTTCAATATAGGCTACATCATAAAATACTACTTGGTTGTTAGCTACAGCTTTTTGATCAAAAACCTCTACTGGAATATATTTTGGAGCAAGGTCAATGCCTTTGCTGCGCGCCTCGTCTATTAAATTAGGAAACAAACCCATCTCAAACTCAAAACCTAGTATATCTACTTTAGTAATTCGCTCCGTGCAGCATACTGCAATAATCTCTGCTACCAAAGCTCTTGTTACTTGCAAGTTAATAGGTCCCACTGCGATAAACCGCTGATTTTTCTTGCCTTGAAAGTGAGAATGGTTTGTTATAGCCTCAGCGCGGTAAGCACATAAAATTAGCTTCACAAAATCTTGCTCTTTGGTTTGCAATTGTTTTTGCTGCTCTTGCTCTCTCAAATTTGGATTAACTTCCAAGTAGCGCTGGCGCTCGTATTTACCAAGGTTCAAAATCTCAAAAGCACGGTAGTTGGAGTCTGCTTTTTTAAGCTCTCGTTGGACGCCAATCATACGCTTGCGGGTGGTGTGGATAGCAAATTTACCCAGATCACTAGCAATCCACTGACGCCCGAGCTTTTCAGCTACAGCAGCGGTAGTGCCAGAGCCACAGAAAAAATCAGCTACTAGATCGCCCTCGTTGGAGGAGGCTTTGATAATGCGCTCCAGTAGAGCTTCGGGTTTTTGGGTGGGATAGCCAGCTTTTTCTTTTGATACATTTCTAACTGGATAAATATCAACCCATACATCAGACATAGCAACCCCTTCATCTAAATAATATTTATTTCCAGCCTTAATATAATATTTCCTACTATCTTCATCAATCAAATTAAATCTTTTAGGGTCTTTTGATGGTATTTTCTTTTGATAAAATTGATAACTATCATTATTTGAAAAAAATAATATAGTGTCATGCTTCTTTGCAAAAGTTGTTTTTCCTATTCCTCCAGTAGCATAGCCCCATATAATCTCATTCCTAAAATTATCTCTCCCAAAAACCTCATCCAGTACCAACCGCAGATAACTATTCACCCGCCAGTCGCAATGCACATAAATGCTGCCATTCTCAGCCAGTAGGTCGCGCATCAACACCAGCCGTTCATAGATCATAGCAATAAACGAATCCGCACCCTTGCCCCAGGTATCACGGTAGGCAATCTCCTCTAGAATATTTGGCTTTTTGGTGAAAGTATCATCTCCAATCTCAATATCCATACTAAAATCTGCCCCTACATCAAAAGGTGGGTCAATATAGATAAGTTTGATACCACCTTGTTCCTCGATTTCCTCACGCAAAGCGCCATTTTTAAGGGAGGAGAGAATCAACTTGTTATCACCCCAGATTAGTTTGTTAGTCCAACCTTGAAGCTGGCGACCGCGCGTATCGCAACCAAAATCTAGCTGTGGTGCTTCTACTTTTTCTGCTCTAGGCTCGTCTATATTTTCAATGATTTGAAAAGGAAGTACCACATTGCATACTTCATTGCTCTTCTCACGCCACACTAACTCTATCTCTTGTTTATCACCAAACAACAAAAAACGATATTTCTCTGGTAATTCCTTATTCTCATTTAAATAGCGGAGTATCTCTGCTTTTTCTTGCTCGCTTAGTTTTAGCATTTATCCTTGATAAATAATTTTGTTTTAGAAAAATAATAGCAAAAAATATCTTGCTCGTGAGTAAAAATATCATAAATATACAAAAATGATAAATAAAATATCAAACTTGATGTTTTTATAAATTTTATGCTTAGCATAACACATAAATACTGCATTCTCTATAGCACTCTCTTAACTCATAGCAGCCAAGATTTTGGCGGAGAATAGCTTTTGATAGCAAATAATCAGCTTGGTAAAATTGCTTGTATTTTAATAAAAATATAGCTATTTTAAGAACTCAACCGCATCAAAATACCAATGACAAAAAAAATATACCTCATAGACGCTATGTCCTATGTTTTTCGTGCCTACTATAGTTTTAATAGTAGTTTAACAAACAAAGAAGGCTTTCCTACCAATGCAATCTACGGTTTTAAGAATATGTTACGCAGAATTTTGGAGCAAAAAGAATTGCAATATCTATTGCTAGTTTTTGACGCTGATAGCAAGACTTTTCGTAGTGATATTTATCCTGCATACAAAGCAAACAGGCAAGCTGCTCCAGAAGATTTAAAGCAACAGTTTCAACCTATTTTTGAATTAGTACGGGTTTTGAATATTGCATCCATTAAAAAAGATGGCTGGGAAGCAGATGATTTGATTGCTGAGCTTTCCAGAAAATTTGCAAGAGAGGTGGACGAGGTCGTGATAGTTTCTGGTGATAAGGATTTAACCCAGCTAATCAATGACAAGGTTTCAATGTACGATAGTATGAAAAATATTAAATACCGCAAAGAAGAGGTCAAGCAAAAACACGGAGTTTACCCCGAGCAAATAGCAGAATATTTAGCCTTGATTGGTGATAGTGCTGATAATATTCCCGGCGCTAGGGGCATAGGTCCAAAAACAGCAGGGGCTCTGCTAGACGAATACCAGAGTCTAGCAAATATCTATCAAAACCTAGCAAATATCAAAAAATCTGTGAGTAAAAAATTAGTAGATGCCAAACAAAATGTTGATCTTAGTCTTAAACTTACAAAGCTCAACCATCAATTAAATTTAGACTGTCAGCTCACAGACTGTATTTTAGGCACTCCTGAGCAAACAAGTTTAAGAAAATTTTACTACAACTACGGGTTTGCTGAGGATTCTCTGCTAAATGGCTCTTCCCAAGAAGCACAAGCTCAAAAAGAAATCAAAAGAGATTATAGGCTCATCAACACTAAAGCAATACTACAAAACTATCTTGAACACATCGAGGATAAAAAATATTTTGCCTTTGATTTAGAGACGACCTCACTAGTAGTACCAGAGGCAAAAATTGTCGGAATTGCTCTGGCTGTAGCAGGGCTACCTGCTGGATATATACCTATTAGCCATCAAGAAGATAGCCCACAATTAGAGCTCACAGAAACTCTGCGAGCTCTGCAAAAAATTTTTGATAATCCTCAAATTACACTAATTGCCCACAATCTAAAATACGAAGTTGCTGTGTTGAAGAATTATAATATAGAGCCTCGCAATCAATTAGAAGATACTATGTTGCAATCTTATCTATTGTACTCAGATACTCATCAGCACGGGCTCACTAGGCTAGCAGATATTTTTTTGAACTACCAGTGTATTCCTTTTGAGAGGGTAGTCACCAACAAAAATAGAGCACAGTTTGACGAAGTACCAATCAAAGAAGCCTATATTTACGCAGCAGAAGATGCAGATGTTACTTTGCAGCTCTATAACATTTTTACCTTAGCTCTAGCAAAAAAAAATTTAACTAAACTCTACAAAGAAGTAGAAATTCCTTTGTGTCTAATTTTAGCTAAAATAGAAAGCAAAGGAGTGAAAATCAACAAGCAAATTTTGTATGATTTATCAAAAACAATCAAAACCCAAGCAGAGCAAATAGCAAAAGCAATCTATAAAGAAACAGGAGGCGAATTTAATATCAATTCTCCCAAACAGCTAGGAGAGGTTTTATTTGAAAAAATGGCTATTACAGAGCACTGTAAAAGAACAAAAACAGGTTATGCTACCAGCGCCGATATTTTAGAAAAACTCTCTTTTAAATACCCCATTGCTAAAAAAATACATATTTATCGTAGCAAACAAAAACTTATAAATAGTTACTTAGAGGTACTGCCTCATCTAGTGCGAGCTCAAACAGGGAGAATTCATACTTCCTACCAGCAAAGTATCACAGCAACCGGTAGGCTAAGCTCTAAAGACCCAAATTTACAAAATATTCCTATTAGAGGCGAAGACGGCGAGCGTATTAGAACAGCTTTTATTGCCCAAGAAGGTTATTGTTTGATATGTGCGGACTATTCTCAAATAGAATTGCGACTACTTGCGCATTTTTGCAAAGACGAGAAACTCATCAGAGCTTTCCAAGAGCAAAAAGATATTCATAGCGAAACTGCTAGTGCTATTTTTAAAATTCCACAAGACAAGGTAGATAAAGAGATGCGCTCAGTAGCTAAAGCAATCAACTTCGGTATTATTTATGGTATGGGAGCAACAAAACTTGCTCAAGAAATCAAAGTTAGTAGAAAAGAAGCAAGCGAATTTATAGCAACCTACTTTGCTAAATACCCCAAAATTCAAGAGTTTATCGAAAATACTATTATATGCGCTAGAAAACAAGAAGTTGTTACTACTATTTTAGGAAGAATTAGAAGAGTAAAAGCTATCAACGATAAAAATGCAATGCTTCGCTCTGCTATGGAAAGAATTGCTGTCAATACAAAAATTCAAGGAAGCGCAGCAGATTTAATAAAACTTGCTATGATTAAAATTGACAAAGAAGCACGCCTAGCAAACCAGATGATAATGCAAATTCACGACGAGTTAGTTTTTGAAACACCTCTCCCGACCGCAGACAGTAAGATGCTACTTATCAAAGAGCAAATGCAAACAGCCTATCAGCTACTAGTACCTCTCAAAGTAGAAATAAAAAAAGGTAATAATTGGAACGCAGCACACTAGTCTAAAGCTAGTTATAATATGAAAATTTTGAGCTCTGAGCAAATTCGCAATGCTGATAAATTTACCATTGATAATGAGCCTATTGCTGCTATAGATTTAATGGAGCGAGCAGCTAGTCGCTGTAGCGAATGGTTGCAAAAGAGGTTTGATAAAAAATATAAATTTTATGTTTTTTGTGGCACAGGAAATAATGGAGGTGACGGACTAGCTATTAGTCGTTTGCTATTTGAGAGCGGATATAGCGTTTGTTGCTACCTAGTTGCAAGCTCTAAGAGCAATTCTTTAGAGTTTGAGACCAACAAACAAAGATTGCTTAAGCTAGGCATCACAAGGCAGAAAATAACAAGTGCTACAAATTTACCAATGTTGGTAAAAGAGCATTTTGTTTGTGATAAAGCATATATTATAATTGACGCTATTTTTGGTTCAGGGTTAAATCGCCCAATAATAGGATGGCTTGCAGAGCTAATTAAACAGCTAAACCAAACAAACAAAACCATTGTGGCAATAGATATTCCATCTGGTCTATACTGCGAGACAAAAACAACTGCTAGTGCTATCAAAGCAAATTATACCCTAGCGTTTCAACTGCCAAAAATTGCTTTTTTATTGCCTGAGAACAATATTTTTGTAGGAGACTGGCACTTGCTGCCTATAGGGTTAAATGATAATTTTATCTCCAAACAAAATACATCTTACGAGTTTGTAACACTCACAGACATTCGTCCTTTAATCAAAAAAAGAACAAAATTTTCTCATAAGGGTACTTACGGACACTGCTTGATTGTAGCTGGTATGCTAGGTAAAATGGGGGCAGCTGTACTATGTGCGGCAGCTAGCCTACGCTCAGGAGTGGGCTTAACAACACTGCATATACCAGCTTGTGGCTATCAAATAGCTCAAATATCACTCCCAGAGGCTATAGTAGAGCTGAACGCTGGGGAGTATTATCTCAAAGGAGCAGTGCGAGGGGAATACTCAGCTATTGGCATAGGTTGCGGTATTGGACTAGCAAAAGAAACCCAAAGATTTGTTTATACTCTCATCAAAAGAGCAAATAAACCTTTGGTACTAGACGCCGATGCTTTGAATATCCTAGCTAAACACCCCAAATGGCTTTTAGAACTTCCCAAAGACAGTATTTTAACGCCGCACCCGAAAGAATTTCAAAGGCTAGCTGGTGTATATACAGATGATTTTGATAAACTAGCAAAACAAATAAAGTTTGCCAAACAATACCAAGTATACCTAGTACTCAAAGGAGCCTATACTAGCATTGCGAGCCCTGATGGAAAAATTTATTTTAATTCTACAGGTAGCCATACTATGGCAAAAGGTGGTAGCGGAGACCTCTTAACAGGAATTTTAGTAGCCCTGCTAGCACAAGGCTATACCCCAAAAAATACCTGTTTAATTGGTGTTTATTTACACGGACTATGCGGTGAGCTTAGTATTGCCAAAAAAGCAGCAGAATCTGTGCTAGCTAGCGACCTCTTGTCTTGTATGAGTGATGCTTGGTGCGAGCTCAAAGGCTATAATTAGTTTTACTAGTGCCCTGTACTTGTTTTGCATAGTATTTTCAAGTGAGCTTCGCAAAGTACACTACCAACCAAAATACCTAGAGCCACCAGCAAAACTATTGGCGTTGCTGTAGAATATGTCTTTGAATTCTTTTTGTTACATTCATTGTTGGATGGTGTTTTTGATGGCATAGAGCACATAGCACTTGTAAATTATCATCTCTATTATTTGTTTTATCTTTATCTATGTGGTGTGTATGCAACCCATCCATTCTTTTTGACATATCTACATAGCACTTTGAGCATTTCCATTTTGCATTTTGCCTAGTTTTCCTAGAAACTTCCATCCAATCAGCAGGATACTCATCTCTCTCACTAGGTTTAATATTCAGCAGATCACCATAGGTGCTGTGATTTTCTGCTAAAAAAGTTGGAATATCAAAATCTTTAACTGCTTGAATGCGTTTATCTTTTAAAAACTTGTAAGAAAATCCTCTATAACCAGAGCCATTTAAACAATTTTGACAAACATAGAGTATAACATCTGGTATTTCCTTATTATCACTATCTTTGACCTTAAATTTATTAGTTGTAGATGTAAAGGCTACATACCGATTTTTTTTGCCTTTTTGTTCCATCTCTACTAGAGTACGACACTGGTTGTAAAAGTGAAATTTTGGAGCGCGCTTGTTTACTGTAGTATTTAATAAATCTTCGCGTGAGTATCTACTGTCTTTAATATAATGCATTACTAGATTATCTTTATAAGACAAAAAAGGACCAACTTTTTCCAATTCGTCTGCGCTAACTTCAATACCGCTGTTTTTAAGCTCAATTTTTATTTTTGCTGTCTTATCTAATGGAGTGCTAAACTCATAGCTCGTTTTAGGTGCTCCAAGCCTTTGACGAAGTTTGTCGAGCTCGATAAACGAATTTATAAACAGCTTCACTGAATAGTTTTAATGAGTTGCAAGAGCTCGTCTTGTGCTGTTGTTTTTAGCCTAAACTCAACTCTTCTAGAGTTCACTCTATCTTCAAGATTTTGACTAATTACCAAATTAGACGAGGACAAACCATGAGCAGTTAAATTCTGATACGACCAGATAAGATAATCTGAGTTTGTTTTTATTTTTGCTATATTTAAAACAAAATACATCACATTGATTGATCTATTTTGCGATAATTGAGTATTGTAGAGATAAGCATCAAACTGATCCATACCTCTTGCCCCCTCGCTTGAGGTATTCCCCTCAATACGAAGCTCGCTAATTTTTGCTTGATTTAGCCAAATTATTTTCATAAATCTTGGATAAAAATCACGAAGTATAACTTGAAATTCTGGTGCGATTCTATCATTGCCCTGTGTAAAAATAGCTTCATTCCTAAATTTTATTACTAGTCCATTCTCACAAATAGACATTCTCCATGCTGTTTCAACTTCTCTAAATTCTTGTTTGAGCTCATTACAAATTTTCTCTTGTGTATCATTGATTTCATTGGCATGTTGACCAATGTTGCGAATATAAACAATAGCAATAAACAAAAAAACTAACATTAGCCCTGCCATCATATCCGAAATAGACATCCAAGAATCCTCCTCGCTAGTTTGTGGAGTTAAGATTTTGTTAGTTGCCATTGCTAAGATTGACGCTTGTCTAATTGGCTGCTAATATGCTCAGAATGCTCTTCATAGCTCTTTACTAATTTTGTTGTAATCGCAATCAAACTATTCCCTAGTCTGTTTAACGCCCTTTCTAATTCTTTTTCCATACTACTATCTAGCTGCTGGATGGATTGATTGAGCATCTCACTGGTTGTTTGAGTAGATTTTGAAATCTGACCTTCTATTTTTTCCGATAACTCCAATATTGAGCCAGTGAGCATCTCACTGGTATCTGTAGTAGATTTTGAGAGCATACCTTGTATATCTTTGTTTGTAGTAGCAAAACCTTCTGTTATTTTTTTAAGCTCTGCCTTATTGTTATCTTGGAATTCTGATTGTGTAGCTTGGATAGCTGTTAATTGCTCTTTGATAATCTGATCTAGAGACGCTACAGATTTATTGAGCATCTCACTGGTATCTGTAGTAGATTTTGAGAGCATACCTTGTATATCTTTGTTTGTAGTAGCAAAACCTTCTGTTATTTTTTCAAGCTCTGCCTTATTGTTATCTTGGAATTCTGATTGTGTAGTTTGGATAGCTGTTAATTTATCTTTGATAATCTGATCTAGAGACGCTACAGATTTATTGAGCATACCTTGTATATCTTTGTTTGTAGTAGCAAAGCCTTCTGTTATTTTTTCAAGCTCTGCCTTATTGTTATCTTGGAATTCTGATTGTGTAGTTTGGATAACTGTTAATTTATCTTTGATAATCTGATCTAGAGACGCTACAGATTTATTGAGCATCTCACTGGTATCTGTAGTAGATTTTGAGAGCATACCTTGTATATCTTTGTTTGTAGTAGCAAAACCTTCTGTTATTTTTTCAAGCTCTGCCTTATTGTTATCTTGGAATTCTGATTGTGTAGTTTGGATAGCTGTTAATTGCTCTGCTACACTAGCTTGAAAATCATCTGCTATAGTTTTAAAATTACCTGTCATAGTTTCAAACTGCTTTTGGAGAAAAGGCACTGCTGCTTCTGCTTGCAGGCGTAGCTCAGCTAGACTAGACAAACCATTATATAGCTCTTTCATGCGTGTATCTGTGAGCTCAAAAACTTCTGCTATTTTTGCCATTTGCTCGGGAATTTTAGAACTTGATTTTTCAATTTTTGTGATGCTTTCTTGTGCTACCACAATGCCTGTTTTTGCTTCCTCAAAAATTGCCGTGAGTTCTTGAACTTGCTGTTTGTATTCTATTTGCCAAGCTAAAAGCTTACCAACCGCTTCATTTAAACGTTTAAAATTCTCTCCAAATTGCTCATTAATTTTGGCATTAAAATCTTTAATTACATTCTCTAGTGCTTCAATCAGTGCCTTTGAGCTATCTTTGGTTATTTTTTCTGCAAAACTTTGAAAATCTAGCCTTAATTTTCCTATTTGTGTAGAGAGACTAGCATCGCCTTCTCCTATCAGAGCGTCTCTAACTTTGCTCATTTGTGTAGAGAGACTAGCATCGCCTTCTCCTATCAGAGCGTCTCTAACATCAACAATATTATCACTAATCTGCACTAGTACTGCATGCGAATCGCCAGCTGACTTATCCTTGCTTAAGCAAGATTTTATTACCCTAAATATAAGAGACGCTAATAAACCAGCAACACTAGTATAAAATGCAGTTTTTAGCCCAGATAATAGTAGAGGGATAGCTTGGTTGATATTTGAAGTATCAAAGTTAGTAAGAGCTATACTGATTCCTACGAAAGTACCCAAAATACCTAGAGTAACCAGCAAGGAAGAGCCTTGATTAGCTATAGAATACAATCTATTTTGAGGAAAATAGTGAAAAACACAGATACACAAAATAAACACTCCAGCAATAATAGCAAAGAATATGTTAATAATCGGGTCATCTAGTAAAAAATTCATAATTTTAAGTTATGTGTAGTAAATAAAATATTGTCAAATAGAGAGTTTAGCTATTTTTTGTACTCTCTGTTCTACAAAATCTATCACCTGAGAGCTTAAATTTTCTTTGAGAAACGAGCTAGCCTCTTGTATGCAAGTAGGAGAAGTAACATTTACCTCTATTAAATACTCCCCAATAATATCTATGCCGGTAAAATAAAGACCTTCTTTTTGGAGGTAGGGTTTGAGACGCTGAACTATCACTTGGTCTCTAGCGGTTATTGTAGTTTGTTGTGGCTTGCCTCCTGCAAAAAAATTATTGCGATGCTCTGCTCCTTGTTGCACCCTGAGCACTGCTCCTAAAATCTCCCCATCTAGTAGTAAAATTCTTTTATCTCCCTTGCTAGCAGCAGCAATATATTCTTGTAGCATAATTTCTTTAGTAAAATTTTGGCTTAAAACTTCTAGGGCAACATTAGCATTGCTATCTCCTATAGCAAGTTTAAAAATAGAGCTGCCCCCAAACCCATCTAGGGGTTTAGCAATGATTGTTTTGTTTGCTTGTAGAAAATCTAAAAACTTAGCTTTGCTACGGCTCACAAGTGTTTTTGGTAGTAAATCTGTAAACCTCAGAGCCCATAGTTTTTCGTTGGCATTTCTAATGCCTTGAGGATCATTGATGATAAAACAATCTTTCTTTGCTAAGTCCAAGAGCCAAGTTTGTTGTAAGTACTCCTCATTAAAAGGCGGCTCAAGGCGTACAAAAATTGCGTCAACCTCGCTACAACTAAGAATCTCCGTCTTTGCAAAAGTAATAAAATTTGTTTTGCGCCGAGTGAGCACAATTTCTTGTACGCAAAAAAATACTCCCTTTTGAAAAAACATCCCACCACGCGGTAAATAATAAATTTTGTGAGAGCGAAGTTGAGACTCTAGCATCATAGCAAAGCTAGTATCCTTTGCTATTTGCATACTTTGAGGAGCATCTACTAAAAATATAAATTTCAAAATATAACTATAAAAACCTTACTTAGAGTATATTATCAACTGCCAATTAGCTAGCTGTCAATCAAAACTAGCTATCAATATTTTACTTGATTTTATACCAACTAAATGTAGCATAATAATAAAAAAAATAATTACAACTTAAACCCGCAAGCTATCAATTTATCAAAACATTGTAAATAGAGTGGTGGCTGCTACTGTTTGTACTAGATTGTAGCTTGCAATTTTTTGTAAAAATGCTACATTTTATGTAGTTGGTATTATGTTTACTTAAGCAAATAAAAAATGGCAATAAACAAAGAAGTTATTGAAAAAAATTTAGCAGCACTCAAAAATATAGATCTTGGCAATATAGATGAACTCCAAGAAGCTATCACAAATTTAAACAAACAAATTGATCTTATCAAAACAAGTAGGTCTGAGTTTTTAGCAAAAATTGCAGCAGAAAATATAAAAATTGACTGCTATCAAGTTTGGACTGATGGTGCTTGCTCCCGCAACCCGGGCGTAGGTGGCTGGGCTGCTTTAATTCGTAGTAGGCAAGACAACAAACAAGTATCAGATACTAAAATTTCTGGTAGCTCCACAAATACTACCAATAACATTATGGAACTAACCGCTGCTATTGAAGCACTGCAAAAAATTCCTCAAGGAGCAAAAGTGCATCTTTACACAGATAGTCAATATCTTAAAAGAGGTATGACAGAGTGGATTGTAGGTTGGAAGAAAAAAAACTGGAAAAAAACAGATGGTAAACCTGTGCTCAACCAAGAATTGTGGATGAAATTAGACCAACAAAAAAATAAGAAAAATATAACATGGCACTGGGTTAAAGCGCATAGCAAAATAGTAGAAAACGAGCTATGCGATCAATTAGCCCGTCAAGAAATCAAAAAACTCTCAAACTCTGCTATCACAAATCAAGCAAGTAATATTGCTAGTAGTAACTAGTTTTAGCTCAAATAGTGCTAAAACAATAGCAGTATTTTTGAGGTTGCTTCTCATAACAAACTTAATCGTACGATAAAAATTGTCGTTTAGTAACAGTACAAAAATATCAAAAAATTATTAGCAAAACAAACAAATATACTCTGGGAATTTATTCAACTCCCTTACTAATTTGTTGATGAATTTTAAATACCTGTTTTTTGACTTGTGGGAGCTCTTGATTGCCATCAATAATAAAATCTGCCATTTTTTGAGCTTTGTGTTGTGGTATTTGATATTTAATTCTAGTTTTTAAATCAGACTCTTTAAAATGGGTATTTTTTTGAGATATTTTTTGTCGCCATCTTTGCGTAATAACCTCATAGGCGGTAACTACTAAAATGATTTTATCTACCGCTTGGTAGGCATTGCTTTCAAAGAGCAAGGGAGCATCATAGATGACGCTAGCTTGAGGATTGTGTTGCTTTGCTTTTGCGAGCTCAATAGCAAATCTTTGTGAGATTCTAGGGTGCATAATAGAGTTCAGCCTAGCAATATTCTCTTTGCTAGCAAAACTTTGCGTCGCAAGTTTCGCAAAACAAACCTGCCCTTGCTCCAAAACTTCTGTACCAAAATTCTGCTTAATTGCTTGTATAATACTAGGCTCTTTTAAAATTAGTTTTGCTAAACAATCTGCAGAAACAATAATGTAGTCTAGCTCCCAAAAGAATCTAGCAATAGTGCTCTTGCCGCTACACATACTACCTGTTAGTCCAATAATTTTCATAATTTGCTGATAAAATTTTTGCTTACTAAGCAAAATACTTGTATTATGACAATACAAAATAAAAATATCAAAATTTTGATTATCGAGTAAAATTACGGTTTTACTCAAAACTAGTCAATGACATTGCTTGCAATGTTATTAAAACGAATATTTACGAATATATGCAAACTCTTGTTTTAGTGGGATTACAATGGGGCGATGAAGGTAAAGGCAAGGTAGTAGATATTTTATCTAGCAGAGCAGACCTGGTAATTCGTTTTCAAGGTGGCAGCAACGCAGGGCATACTATAGAATTTGATGATAAAAAATTTGTACTGCATCAAGTGCCGTCTGGTATTCTTAACCCTCAGTGCCAAGTTTTTTTAGGCAGTGGTATGGTGATAGATTTATGGGAGTTAAACAAAGAGATTGCTGAGCTACAACAGCAAAAAATTTCTTGCAAGGAAAGAATTTTTATTAGCGAATTAGCACATTTAATTCTACCAATTCATAAAATTAAAGATGCAGTTTCAGAAAATAAATTAGGTAAAAATTCTATAGGTACTACTAAAAAAGGTATAGGACCTGCCTACGTAGATAAAGTATGCAGACAAGGAATAAGAGTATGTGAACTAGCAGAAGACACAGAATTTTATAAAAAATTTATTGCAAAAATGGAAAAAACATACCTAGAGATAGAATCAGATTGCCAAAACTTCAAGCTCAAACTCCCAAACATTGAGCAGAGCTACCAGCAGTTAATGCTCAACTATCAAAAACTAAAAAATAACCTACGAGATCCTCTAGAATTCGTACAAGAGAGAAAAAAAACTGGTGCAAAAATTCTCCTAGAAGGAGCACAGGGCAGCCTACTAGATCTAGATTATGGTAGCTATCCTTTTGTAACTTCATCGAACACTATAGCAGGAGGTGCAGCTATTGGAAGTGGTCTGTCTATCAGAGATATTGACGGCGTCTTAGGTTTGTTTAAGGCTTACACTACTAGAGTGGGTCAAGGACCTTTTCCTACAGAATTAAATAACAAAGACGGTAAATTTTTACAAAACACAGGCAACGAATACGGTGCCACTACAGGAAGAAATCGTAGATGTGGTTGGTTAGATTTATGCTTGCTTAGAAAAACAATGCTGATTAACGGAGTAAGTTATTTAGGAATTATGAAACTAGATGTCCTAGATTTTCTAGGACAAATCAAGGTTTGTACACACTATAAATTACAAGGCAAAAACATTACTACGCCACCCAATAATACTAGTTTGTGGCAGTACCTACAACCTCAATATCAAACATTTACAGGGTGGCAACAAGATACTTCAAAAATTAAAACTCTAGCAGAGCTACCAAAGAACTGCAAAAATTACATAAAGTTCTTGCAAAAAGAATTAAAATCCCCTATAGTTTTCTTGTCTAATTCTCCTAAAAAGGAGAATTATATTTTAACAAAAAATTTCTTTTAGATGGTAAAATGGCAAAAAAAACAGATAGAGTACAAGTAAAACTAAAAAGCTCACAGAGCCCACATATTTACTACAGTATGAAAAACAAGAAAAATACTCTAGACAAGCTAGAGCTTAAAAAATACGACCCCGTAGTTAGAAAACACGTAACCTACAAAGAGTACAAATAAACTCTCTTCACAATTCTTGTATAAAGACCAATCTAGCTCGATGCCTCAAAGTTTCCTTGAGCATACCAAAATTCTTGTTGTCTTGTAAGTCCCCGCAATTTCTTTGCTGCGCTAGGTGTTAATGAAGGCAAAATAGTTTTTGCTATTTGCTTGCCGTACTCTACTCCCCATTGGTCAAAAGAGCAGATATTCCAAAGCATTCCTTGTACGGCTACCTTGTGCTCGTAAGTAGCTATCAGTTGTCCTAGTCTTTGTGGAGATAACTCATCAAATAACAAGCAACTGCTAGGTTTACTACCCTCTAGTTTTTGAAAATTATGCAGCTCACCGGCTACTCGTCCAAAAGCTAATATTTGCTGCTGTGCAAATAAGTTAGCAATAAGTTTTTGATGGTGGAATGTAAGCTCTTTGAGTTTACTAGGAATTTTAGCAAAACCAATAAAATCAATAGGAATTTTGATACTACCTTGATGCAACAACTGAAAAAAAGAATGCTGAGCATCAGTGCATCTTTGTCCAAAAATAACTGGCGCTGTATCGTAATCAATCTTATCTCCTTGCAAATTAAAAGTTTTGCCGTTGCTTTCCATTTCTAACTGTTGTAGGTAAGAAGGTAGATGTGCTAACTGTGCAGCATAAGGTAGGATAGCATAATTGGATAGTCCAAAAAAATTCCTATACCAAATACCTATCCAAGCCATCACAACGGGAATATTTTCTCTGAGCGGCTTGGTTAAAAAATTTTTATCTGCTAATTGAAACCCAGCTATAAATTGTTGATAATTTGCTATGCCTATCAAACAAACTAGACTTAAACCCATACTAGAAGCAATGGAAAACCTACCTCCTACTCCTTTGCCAATAGTAAAAATATTTTGCTCTACAATACCAAAAGCTCTCGCTTGCGCAAAATTAGCTGTAATTGCAACAAAATGATTTTGCATAGCAAAATTATCACCTAATTTACAAGCAAGCCATTTTTTTGCTAGGTGAGCATTACTCAGAGTTTCGGGAGTTGTAAAACTCTTAGAGCACACCAAAAACATACAGGTCTCACAGTTACACTGCTGTAAAATTTCATGTAAGTCCACAGCAGAATAATCAGATGCAAAAAAAAAATTTAATTCTGTAGTAACCCTAAAAAAACTAAGTGCAAACTGAGTCATTTGTACCCCTAACTGAGAGCCTCCTATACCCAAATTAACAATAGTATCTATTGGTTTACCGGTGCTTCCAATACATTTTTTTTGATGTAAGTCGCTCACAAAACTGTTGAGTTTTGCTAATTCTTGCTTATTTTGATGGGTGTTTCTAGCTTGAATGTGCGAGATGCTGTTCTGTTCTGTAGGATTGGTTGTTTTCCCAGCACAAAGCTCTGCTATTTTCTGTCTTAAGTCAATTTGATTGGATTGTTGCTCTAGCAATAACAAAGTCTCCGCGTCCAATATATTCTTGGAAAAATCATACAAAAGTCCATCATTCTCTAGGCTAAAATTTACTTCCCTCCTAGCATCTTTGTCAAACAGTGTAGCAATTGTTGTTTTCGCTAATTCTTGCTGTTTTGCTTGTAATTTAGCATAAATTTTAGGGCAAAAAAAAGGCATGTTGGCTAAGAATTTATTTCTGATAAGGCAAAAGTTTAATTTGTTTTAGCTGTTTTTTACTTGCCTTAATAATTTCTACTTTTCTTCCTTCAAGAGCAATAATTTCTTTGCTAGATGGAATTCTGCCTTCTAAAAAACAGATATAACCTCCTATAGTGTCTACGTGATCCTTATGCAAAGAAAATTCAAAAACTTTGTTAAACTCTGCTAAAGGCATATCAGAATTGATAATAGCACTACTACCTTGTTTGATATATTGAGGTTTGATTGTATCAAATTCGTCTTCAATATCTCCAATAAGTTCCTCTACAATATCCTCCATAGTTACAATACCATCTACACTGCCATATTCATCTACCACCATCAGCATATGACATTTTGTTTTTTTCATTTCTTGCAACACGCTTTGTATAGAAGCAGTATAAGAAATTTTAACCACTGGTTTCATTATGTTTTTTACTTTCTTAGAGGACAGCTTAGAGATATAAGAAAAAATATCTTTAACGAATAAAACTCCTACAACTTGATATTGTTTGTTAAGTACAGGGAATCTAGAACGACCTGATTTGATGATAGTTTTAATAATGTCTTTTAAGAATTTATCTTCTGGTAAGCAATCCATTTTAGCACGAGGAACAGACACTTGATGGATCTTTTTCTTACCAAAAAAACTTTGTAGCAAATTTGGAATATGAGTATTGTTTTCTGCTTGTACCTTTTTACATTTTAGTAACTTGCTAATTACTCTGCTAATGCTGTGCGTCCAACTACCATTTTTTTTATCTTTTAACATTTGAGATTTTATTAAAGCTAATAGTATCAGAATTTTGACTTTGCAACTGGATATCTATTTGAGCTTCTTTCAAAGCTGCACTCATTAGTTGGTAGATTCTCTCAGAAGAAAGGCTAGAGTAGTAAGAAATTTTTAATTTATTCCTGCTTCGTTGAGAAAAAAGATTTTTATAACCTCTCAGATTTACTAATATATCTTTGATACTTTGCTCCTCTAGTTGATTAAAATTATTAAAGGTAATGTAGTACTTTTTATTATCCCATTGAAAATAATAACTTCCAAAATAGTCATCTAGAAAAGATACAAAAAAATCCTTACCCTCTGTGATGATATTTGTGAGTGCTACACCCATGTCATTCTTCTTATTGTTAGAAAAAAAGGGCAAACGAATATTTTTTGCTTGCACAAGCCCAATATCTAAATCGTATATTTTAATATTTAATGCTAGATTCTTTTTGCTAAAAACAAACTTATTACCATGATGCGAATTGTCTTTTGATAATGTCAAATCTATAAAGACGGCGGCTTGATAGCCTCGCTGTCTTAAATCTGCCAAAATGGAATCTAAAAAAAGTTTACTCTTGTCTGCAACTTGAGCTAAATCTCTTGTTGCCTCAAAGATTGCTAATTTATCTAAAAATAATTTTTTATCACTCCAAGGTTTATTTAGTCCAATATCTTGTGTGAGGCTAATTTTTGTATAATTACTTTGTAGATTTTTAAAAAAATACCTCACCTCAGGAGTATTGATAGAGTAAGAGTTACGGTTAGGAAAATAAATAACAAAAACTTTTTTATGATTATTCGCTTCAATAAAATTTTGTTTTTGTAGATAACTATCAATATTTTTAGTTAAAACTTCTGCTCGGATTTTAAAAAAATAAGAATATTCTTGTCTTTGATCCGATAAAACCTTAATCCTTCTCAAATATTTATTAGTGTTGGCTAAAATATCTTGCCTCAGTACTACCCAATTACGCTCAATAGTTTCTGTTGCTAACTTTTTGCGGATTGATTGTAGTAAAATATCATTTTTAGCATTTTCGAATGCCTGCTTCCTAGCTTCATGTACCTGATTTCTAAAAATATACGCCCTTCCCTCTCCAATCAAACTAGCAAAAATGGGCTGTAAAAAAGAAAAAAGAAAAAAGACAATTAGGTAACACCTATTCATAAATATCGTTGATAACATTACTTAATGCTTTATGCTCGTCAATAGTCCAAGTATCCAATTCTTCATCAGTATCAATATTAGCTTTGGCAGTAGCAAGATAGCTGTTATGATCAATATTCATCGTGTATTGATATCTAGCATCTGCTGGAATTTCTATATCTAATTTTTGCAGCTCATCTGCGTAGCTATTGTTTTCTGCAAAATACAGATTTTGTGCGGTATAAATGGATTGTAGAATTACTTTTGCCTCTGATTGTTTTGCTTTGCCTATTAATTTTCGGTAACTAGGAAACACTAGGCTCGCAATAATAGCTAAAATGACAATAACAACTGAAATCTCAATCAGAGTAAACCCCGTTTGCTTTTTGTTCATAACGAAAAAAATTGAGAAATTTGAACAATATACGGAATAACAGTAGAGCGTGCAATTTCATCTTGAAAAAAATAAAATTGCTTTAGATACTTAACTGCAAAAATGCTAATAACTATTCCCGTCAAAAAACCCAACAATCCTCCTGCTACTTTGCTAAAAATAGCATTAGTCAAAAACATACTAAATAGCATTTGACAAATTTTTGCGATCAATACAATCATACCTAAAGTAAAAAGTATCTGAACTAAAGAATCAAAATTTGACGAAGCAAAAAATAAAGAGACTTGTGCTGCTATAAAATTAAAAAATAATCCACCAAAAAAAATTATACCCAAAAAGAGCAGCGAAGCAATAAAGCCTAGCGTAAAACCCCAAAGAGTGGTAATAATAAGAACAAAGATAATAGCAATATCAAAAAAATTATTAAACATAAACTTAAAAGTACAACAAGGTAGATTTTAGTAAAAAATAATAAAAAAAACAACTTTTTTCTAATGCAACCAATTAGCGCTACAATTATTACTTTAAATGAAGAAAAAACAATCAAAGATTGTATCTTAAGCTTACAACTAATTTGCGATGAAATTTTAATTTTAGATTCTCAAAGTACAGATCATACTATAAAAATAGCAAAAGAACTAGGCGCTACAGTCTATACTCAAACCTTTTTAGGCGATGGTCCGCAAAAAAAAAAATCAGCAAGTCTAGCAAAAAATGATTGGATTCTATCTATAGATGCTGATGAAAAACTAACGCAAACTACTATTAACTATCTTAAAAAGCTAGCACTACCAAATAAAAAAATAGGCTATGCTTTTAGAAGAAAAAATTTTTTAGGGACAAAATGGCTCCAAAATATTTACCCTGACTACAAAATTCGCCTGTATCATAGAAAATTCTCTAGCTACGATGATAGTATGATACACTCTAGGGTTCACTCTGCTAAAAGACAAAACCTGCCTATAGATATTATTCACCAAACATTTGTAAACTATACAGATTGGATTGCAAAACTCAACTTTTATTCTACCAAAGAAGCAGAGCATCAAATTATTTATAGAAAAGGCAAACGCATAACATACGCTACTATCATAGGTCATAGTCTAGCTACTTTAATTAAAAAACTAATACTACAAGGAGGATTATGGAAAGGCAAGAATGGGTTAATGAGTAGTATAACTATCAGCTTTCATACCTTTGCTAAATATATCAAAATGTTAGAAATACAAGAAAATAAAGAGTACCAAAAAGGTAGAGGTCATTAAATCTGAGATAAATGTTTTCTACCCTTTTTGGTAATCACTCTGCCTCTGTTAGTTCTTTGTAAGAAACCCTGTCTAATCAAAAATGGCTCTTTGTAATTTTCGATAATGTCTTGCTCTTCAGAGAGCACAGTGCAAAGATTTTGAATACCAACAGGTCCTCCTTGGTATAGATCTACAATAACCCGCAAAATTTTCTGATCTAATTCGTCCAAACCTTCAAAATCAATCCGTAATTTTTGCAATGCAGTTTTTGCTAATTGCAAGGTAATTACAGGCTGATTTTCTACAGAACTAAAATCTGATACTCTTTTTAATAACCTATTAGCAATACGAGGAGTACCTCTTGAGCGTTTGCCTATTTCTATAGCTGCACTTTGCTCTATTGATAAATTTAAAATTTGAGCAGAATTAAAAATAATTTTAGACAATTCTGTAGCACTATAAAAATCTAAATGAAAAAAAATACCAAACCTATCTCTTAGCGGAGAGCTTAATAAGCCAACACGAGTAGTTGCTCCGATCAAGGTAAAACGCTCTAAGTCAACTTTAACTGACTTAGCTCCAATACCTTGTCCGACAACAACGTCTAAATAAAAATCTTCCATAGCAGGATAGAGCATCTCCTCTACAGAATGATTCATACGATGAATCTCATCTATAAAAAGAAACCCGTGTGGTTCATCTAAAGAAGTCAAAATAGAGGCAATATCACCTTGTCGTTCTAAAACAGGACCTGAGGTTTTAAATAATGGTTTTTGAAATTCGTTCGCTATAATTTGTGCTAAAGAGGTTTTACCCAAGCCAGGAGGTCCGCCTAACAGAATATGATCTAAATTATCTCCTCTATTAAACGCAGCTTGAAGAAAAACTTTTAAATTCTTCTTCAGCAACTCTTGTCCAATAAAATCATCTAGCTTTCGCGGTCTGAGGCTAGCTTCTTTAGGAAAAACAGAATGATTGTTCAACTTTTCCATTTTACGAATCTTACTCGTAAAAACTTTTTAAATGCTTACTTCTTGTTGGGTGACGCAACTTTCTTAGAGCTTTGGCTTCAATTTGACGAATCCTTTCCCTAGTAACATCAAAATCTTGCCCAACTTCTTCTAGTGTATGATCTTTTTTTTCGCCTATACCAAACCTCATTTTTAGCACTTTAGCTTCTCTAGTAGTTAGTGTATCTAACACATTGTGTATCACATCTCCTAAATAAACACTAGCTACCACATCAGAAGGAAGTGGAGAGCTGTTGTCTTGAATAAAATCACCAAAATGAGAATTTTCTTCATCACCTACAGGTGCTTCTAACGAAATAGGATCTTTTGCTATTTTTAATATTTTTTTAATTTTTCCAACTGGCATTTCCATAACCTCTGCAAGTTCATCTGGAAAAGGCTCCCTACCATACTCTTGCGAGAGACTACGAATTGCCTTTTTGAGCTTGTTAATAGTTTCTAGCATATGCACAGGTATTCTAATAATTCTTGCTTGATCGGCAATAGCGCGGGTAATAGACTGTCTAATCCACCAAGTAGCATAGGTAGAAAATTTATACCCCCTGCGATACTCAAACTTATCTACTGCACGCATCAAACCTAGATTGCCTTCTTGAATTAAATCTAAAAATTGCAACCCTCTGTTCATGTATTTTTTTGATAAACTAATTACCAATCTTAAATTAGCCTCAATCAATTTGCCCTTTGCTGCTTGTACTTTGCGTTGAACTTTCTTGAGTGTCTTAATAGTATCACGAAATACTATCAAAGAAGAATTGGTTTCTGTTAACATTCTATGAAACTTTTCCTCTCCTAACTGAATCTTTTCTAGATACCTTCTAATAATAAAAAAACTGCTTGGAGTTTCTTTAGCAACTTGTTTTTGTATTTTGTTAAAATGTTTTTGATCTTTTTGCTCATAGCTATCTACAAATTCCTTTGCCAATTTAGGAGAAATAACAAGACCTTTTTGGTATTGACTAAGATCTTGTAAAACTTTATCAATTTTATCATTGTGATCTAGGATAACTTTTAAAAAAATCTCAATCTGTTTAGTATTAAAATTGATCAATTTGAGTAATGCCAATATTTTTTGGTCTAGTTCTCTTTGCTCTTGCTCTAGCACTTTTTTGGCTTCTGTCTCTACAGTAGCAACGATTTTATTAGTAATTGATTTTTTCTTTTTTTGTAGTTTTTTGATTTTGCTCAACTTAGCTATTACACCATTCAAAGAGCCTTGGTCGTCTTCAATTACATTATCGTATTCGTCCATTCCAGAGACAACATCCTTGATGCGTACTTCTTTTTGATCAAATGTATTTAAAAAATTAAATAGATAGTTTAAGACTAAATCAGAGCAAAAAAGAATGCTGAGCATTTCTTGTTGGTTTTCTTCTATTTTTTGTGCAATTTCAACTTCGCCCTCTCTAGTAAGTAATTTGATATTGCCCATCTCTTTTAAATAAACCTTGACATGATCTTTAAAATTCTTTTTTTCTTCGGCGTCATCCTTAGTATCGTTTTCATCTAACGCTTTCTCTATGCTAGCAGCTGATCCTTGAAGATCAAAATTATCTACTACCTCTATATTTTTTTTGGATAAAGTAACATAAATCATTTGAATCTCATCGTCGCTACAATGTCCTTCCAATATTTTATTAAGTGCATTGCCGTCTATAATAGATTCTTTATTATTGACAATATTCATTACCTTTTGTGTAATCACACTCATCCGAGTATTTTTTTTTTGTATCATATTTTTTATATATTTTGTTTATAATTTGTAAAAGAGGCTACCCTCTTATACTCTGTGTTTGATGCTAAATGCTCAATTTTTTTTAATTTTGCTTTATAGACTTGCCATAACTCTTTTTGCTTTGCTCTAGAATAATGAGCGTAAATGCTACTAGCATAATTTTGGTAAATACTTTTTTTCTTGATATCATAAACCCATTGCTCTAGTTTGCCTTGTGGTTGCGTAAGATCTTCGTGTTTGCTACAAAATAAAAGTAAAGATACAATCTTCTGATCATCACAAAAGATTTGTAAAAACTCTGATATACTAGAAGCCATAATCTCCTGATCCTGTATAGAAAACAGCCTTTGTAGTAACCTCTGAATTAGTTGATTGGAAAAATCTTGAGGTTGTAAATATTTTCTTAACAAAGGAAAAGTCTCTAAATTTTGTAAAACAGCTTTGAGCAATTTAGTTTCTGTATTCTCTACCCTGTTAAAATTTATTTTTTGCTTTTCACTTTCAACAGTAGGATAAAATTTTTGTTGCAATACTCGCACATCTATTTCAAAGTGTTTAGCAACCTCTGATAAAAAAATACTCTGCTTGCTAGTTTCTACTATACTACCTCCAAACTCTAATAAATCATTCAAAATTTTATTCTTTTGCGACAAACCGCTGGCTTGATACAAATTCTTTTGCTGAGTCAAAATATATTGCAATACATCTTCTGCCCTCGTCAATAGCTCACACATTGCATCTAGGCTGTGAGTTAACAAAAAACTATCTGGGTCACTATTAGCAGGTAAAATAGCAATTTTAGCATCCAAACCATAACTGAGAGACATACGAGTTGCCCTCATAGCTGCCTTGTTCCCTGCCGAATCTGCGTCAAATAAAAAAATTACTTCTGTCATTTTTTGTTTTAGGGCATAAATATGCTTTTCTGTAATTGCAGTACCAGCAACAGCAATTACTTCTTCTACCCCTTTTTCTGACATTCTCATAACATCTGTATATCCTTCTACCACTACTACACGCTTTTTTTTTTGAATCGCTTGTTTTGCTTGATATAACCCATAGAAAAAAGAATTTTTTTGAAATAATTCGATCTCTGGTGAATTTAAGTATTTAGGCTGATCTTCTGCTTTTACACTTCTGCCAGCAAAACCAATCAAAGCTCCCTGATAATCTCTAAACGGAAACATAATTCTATGTCGAAAAAAATCATAATAATGATTCTTGTTTTTATCAGATTTTCTTAATAACCCAACCTTTTGAGCGTCTAAAAAAGAATCCTGAGGTAAATAATTCTTCAAACCGTCCCAAGCGTTAGGAGCATAACCTATTTCAAACTTTTTGATACTATCTAAATGAAACTTTCTACTCTCTAAGTACGCTCTAACTTCAACAGGCAAATTTCGTGCATTTTCTAAAAAAAAATTTTGTGCTACCTCCAAAATTTTTCTACTAGGATGAAAATTTTTTTTATTAGCTTGCAAAGCTATACCTTGCATTACAGCTAGTTGTTCTATTGCTTCTAAAAAAGTGCTATTGCCATCATCCACCAAAAACTGCAAAGCATCTCCGTGTTTTTTACAACCAAAACAATGATAAAATTTTTTTACTGGATCTACATGGAAAGAAGGTGTTTTTTCTTGATGGAAAGGACACAACCCCAAATAGCTTTTCCCAGTTTTCTTTAAATGGACACGCTGTCCAATCAGAGTAACTAAATCTACACCATGCACTATAAATCTAATTTGTTCCTTAGAATACATTATATTAAAATTGGGAATTATACGCTTAAAAAACCATTTATGAAAAAAATTTTATTTTTTATCTTTAATAAGTCCCATCTTTTGAAAACCTTCTGTTAAAGCCTCATCTATTGCTTTCATATTTTCTTTTCCTATTGCTTTTTCTGCCCTTTCCCTTTGTTTTTCTGTAAGGTGCATACTTCCCTCACCCCAGCTAGTCTTTTTTTGTTTTTTCATTGATTATTTTTACTATTTCTTTTATTAAGCGAAAATCAATTTTTTTCTATTTTATAGCTCCTGCATTTCTGCTCCACAACAAGGGCAAGTGAAACTTCTACATCTACTAAAATATTTTTCACAATCTAAACAATAATGCTTTGCTTTTGCCATTTCATCTCCGTCCATACAATCAGCAGACATTCCTCCTGTATAATTATAATATCTTTTTTTCTTTTTAACTGGGATTGTTGTTTTATTCTTTTTCATAATTTATTGTCCTAATTCTGGTTGTGTTCTATACATTCTTATTTCTGTTTTATTATTATTTAGTTAATATTTATTTTCTAATTTCCTAATTTGTTTTTCTGTTTCTTCTTTTTTATCTTTTAATTTTTTAATTTCTTGTAAATCTTTTATAAAATTGTCGGGCTGTCTAGGTATTGTTAATGATAATATTTTTTCTGGTCTATATGTTTCTCTACCTACCAAATCGTTTGACTTTAATTCTGGAAGTATTTTTTTTAATTGGAGTATCAAATATTCCTTATTTATAACATTTTCGTTTATTCTACCTACTATTTGAGATGTAGCAATATAATAATCATCGCTAATCCCAAAAAGTCCATTTCCGCTTTGAGTATGTAAAGTCCCAATAACTAAATCTCCTGGTTTTATAATTATTTTATCTTTCTTTATATTCTTACCTAATCTTCCACTTCCTCTTTTTGTAATAGTATTTGTAGCAGAGGATAATCTAGGTTCGTAATAAATTTTATTTTCTTTTAATTTTTGTTTATTTTCTTTTAATTCAAGAACATCTCGTAAATAATACCCCCCCCCCCCTGTCTCTTTTTAGTAGTTTTAACAGAGCATTTTCTTTCCACAATAAAATGATAATTAGAATTTAATTTTCTAATAGATTTTTTACCTAATTCTTCTCTGTATTCTAAAATCTTTGGAATATCATTTTTTAATGTAGGTTCTCTCCAAGCAGTTTTGGAGTATCCGTCATTTTTTATTTCTATATAAGAATAATTCTTTGTTTTACTTTGTTTTATGTCTGTAATATATAAAATACAAGTTCTAGCTGTAGTGTAAGTTTTGAATGTTTCTCGTGGTAATCTTATAACTGCTTTTATATTCCCATTCTCTGATAAAAATTTCCTTATACTTTGATAATGGTTATCATAACAAATATTTTCTGGAATAATAATACAAGCTCTCCCTCCCTTTTTTATAGATTGAATACAATGTCTCAAACAAATATTATTAGAGTTAGTATCACCTGAATTATATAAACGACCTTTGTCTGTTTGCGGTAAATTAAATGGTATATTGGTAATTACACAATCATATTTATTATTTACGGGATTATTTAAACTATCTAATTTTTGGATATTAGAGTGTCCGTCGCCTAACAAAACCATATTCATTTTAGCTAATTGAGATGCTCCAAGTGTAATATCATTCCCAAACAGTGTTTTTAAATTAAGTTTTTTTATTTGGTTATTTTGAGTAATATTTTTTCTAATAAACTTATAGCATTCTGTTAGCATCCCACCAGTTCCACAAAAAGGATCATATATTTTTTCATCTATTTTAGGATTTAATAAAATAGTTAACATTTGTGTAATATGTCTAGGAGTAAAATATTGACCCAAAACGCTTTTATTTTTGGACGAATATCTTTTAAGAAAATATTCATAAGAGCCTCCTTTTATATCAATATTTGTATTAGAAATATTTAGAGCTTTTAAACTAATTACAATTTTCTCAAGCGTAGCTGGATTTTGTATTTTTATTTCTCTAAAAATCCCTTTATACTTTTTTTTAAAATAACCAATAATTTCTGTATATTTTTTGTAAAGGTTCTGGCCACTATTCTGCACCAAATTATTCCAGCTATAATATTCTTCTATTTTTTTATCAGTTTCAGATTTTAATTTTATAAAAAGAATACTACAAAATTCATAAATACTATCAATGCCTACATCTACACCATCAGCTCTTAAACTATTATTAGCTTTATCAAATAATTTAATAAGTTCATTTCTGTTTTTTATAATATTACTGTCTGTTTCCAAATTTGGAGTTAAAACTAATTTCTTTAAAATATTTTCACTTACAAATCCTTCTATTCTTTCTTCATCAATAGTTAATGTTTTTTTGTAAATATTCATTGCTTTAACTATAAAACCATCTGATGCAAATATAATTTTAGCTCCTATTTTTTTAGCATAATCAAAACCTTGCTTTAATGCTTTGTCTAAATCTCCATTTGGTTTCTTTGCTTCTATAATACCTAGCGGATTAATAGAATTACTTTCATATAGGATATAATCAGGTCTTTTTTTTTGAAGTTGATTTTTTTGTTCTTTCGTCTTACATTCCCCCTCTACAAAAACATTCCTCTTATTGCCAGTGATACACCAACCTAAATTTACTAATTGGCTATTTATATTAATGGTTGATAAAGTCTCATTCATTTTATCAATCTTTTATAAGTTAATCTCTTACCTTGTGTAGCTTGACATAAATTTTGTATTCTATCCATAGTATCTAGCTCACAACTACAAAAATTTAATCTAAAACTAAATTCATCAACATAGCGGTCTATGTGTTTTTTGCTAAAGTGATGAAAAGTGCCGTGATAACCTCGCTTTAGCAACGCCCACATACTTTCTATTCCATTTGTACTTGCCATTCCTTTTACAAATTCGCCTACGCTATGATTGACTAGTTTATGATGATAGCCTCTTATTTGTTTGTAGTGTCTGGCTTCGTCTGTACATATAATGCTACCTTTTTCTATGTTTTTGTCAATCTTTTCTTGAATTGTTTTTTTGTTTACAATCTCCATCTTACCAGCTCTAAATTTACCACCTCGCTCTCGCATTCCTACCACTACTGCTTTTGTTTTTGTACTCCTACCTTGTGTTCCTGTTATTCTTTTATTAGAATGCTTATTCTTTTCTTTACCACCGATATAGGTTTCGTCCATTTCTATCACTCCAGAAAGCATACCACTTTGAGAATTACATGCCTCACGCAATCTTTGTAGCATAAACCACGCTGTAGCTTGTCTAACCCCTATTTCTTTTGATAATTGTAAGGAAGAAATACCTTTTCTTGCAGTCACTACTAAATATTGTGTGTATAACCAACTCTTTAAATCAATTTTACTACTTTCAAATACAGTACCTTTTGTTACTGTAAAATTTTTGCGACAATCTTTGCATTTGTATAAACCTTTTTGTGTTGCAGATTTCCAAATTCTTTTTTTATCATCTTGCTTACAAAAAGGGCAGGTTGGTTTGCCATTCCAAAGTTTATTTTCTAGGTATTTTCTAGCACTATTTTCAGTCGGGAATTGTTTCATAAATTCCCATACTGACAAAGTGTTTGCTATTCTTTTTTTAGTTTTCATTTGATTTTCTCCCTTATTTAATTTATACTTATACGATAGCATAAAAACCCTTATTTGTCAAGAGGTTTTTGCTTGTTTTGGTTTTTTAAGCGTATAATTCCCTTAAAATTAATTCGTCATCAAATAAAAGTTTAGAGTAATTGTGAGCTCAGCAAAATATTACGCAAAAATACATATCTAAAAGTATTCAATTTTTTAGCTAGTATTTATCAAGCTAAACTTTGTTCGTACTTGTCAATAATTCCTGCAACCAACTATGTACTTGAGATTTCTTACGAGATGATAAGTTTTTGTTAATTACTCCTTTCGTCCTAGCTTTATCAATAATACTGTGTATCAAAGGAAGCTGTTTTTGCCCCTCTTCTACTTTCTTTTGAGAAATTAAAAGCCAGAACTTCTTCAATTCTGTTCTCAATTTAGAGCGCACAGCTCTATTCCTAATGTTCTTTTTTTTATTTTGCTTAATTCTTTTTAAAGCAGAAATATGATTTGCCATAGTTATTGTTTCTTAAAAAATGTTTTTATAATGCTTAATAGTAAACCAAAAAAAATTTCTCTCTAGAGTAATAGCATCAATCCTAATATTATAGTCAAAAAGATTGTTTCTTTGAATATAATATTGTACTAATTGGTTTATCTTTTTCTTCTTTCTAGCTCCAATTGCCGTCAAAGGGTGCCAGCTATGTTTTTGAAACCGAGATTTAACCTCAACTACAATAACAACACCACGCTTCTTGGCAATAATATCTAATTCGCCAAAATTAGTTTCAAAATTCCTATCTATAATAGTATATCCTTTCAACCTTAAATAGCCACAAGCAATTTTTTCGGTCCACTTGCCCTTTTGCTTACTTGAAAAGTAAAACTTACTATTTTTTTTCACTCAATCTCGCCGCTTTACCAGATAGCTTACGCATATAATAAAGTTTTGCTCTCCTAACATAGCCTTTTTTTAACACAGTAATCTTATCAATCCTAGGAGAATGCAAAGCAAACTTTCTTTCTACAGCAAATTCTCTAACTTCTTTTCTAACTGTAAAAGTAGCATCTAAATTGTTAAACCCTCTGTGGAAAGCAATCACTAGTCCTACAAAAGGCTGAATTCTTTCTTTGTCTTCCTCTACAATACGATAATCTATTTGAACAGTATTGCCTACTTCAAACCTTGGTAAATCCTTTCTAATCCACTGACTAGAAAATTTTGTCAATAAATCAATCATACTTAATTAAGTGCTTAAATAATCATTTCTTTTTTCTACTTTCTTTGCCCCACTTCTCAATTTTTGCGTGATGCCCACCTCTTAAAACCTCTGGGACTTCCCATCCAAAAAAACTCTTCGGTCTCGTATATTTATCAGCTTCCAAAAAACCCTTTTGATGAGACTCTGCTTCTAAGGAGTTAGAGTTACCTACAACACCATCAATTTTCCTAGAAATCGCTTCCATCAAAACCATAGCTGCTAGCTCTCCTCCAAAAAGAACATAATCTCCTATACTAATCTTCTCATCTACAAAATAAGAGACTCTCGCATCAAAACCTTGGTACCTACCACAAACAAAAGTAATAGCTTTTTTTTTAGCAAGACCCACAGCCCTTTTATCCGTAAAAAGCCCGCCTTTAGGATCTAGTAAAATCTTATAACTATTGTGGTAGTTTTTTTCTATATACTCCAAACCATAATAAATGGGCTCTGGTTTTAATAACATTCCTTCACTAACTCCATAAGGCTTATCATCTACTCTCTGATGCTTACCTATACCAAAATCCCTTAAATTATGCAAATACAATAATATTCTTTTATCTCTTAGAGCCTTACCAAACAAACTGCACTTTTTAAAAGAATCAAAAAGCTCCGGAAACAGACCTAAAACATGAAATATCATCGCCTAATAAACTTACAACATACCTTCTAGCGGAACAATAATCAATTTTTTTTCCGCTTTGCACACTTCTACCAAAACTTCCTTAGTAGTAGGGAATAAAAAACTATTTTTTTTACTAGTAGTATTTTTATTCTCCACAAAATCACTCTCTAGCATTTGAACTTCGCAAACACCATTAGCTCCGTTGTGAAAAAAATCTATAACTACACCTAGTTTTTTTCCGTCCTTTTGAAAAACTTCACTACCTACAAGGTCTGTGACCAAAACCTCGTCTTTCGATACCTCAGCTCTTTGCTTACTAGAGACAAAAACAAAATTATGCCTTAGAGCAAACGCACCCTCAAAACTACTAACTCCATCAAAAATAAACAAAAAATATTTTTGAAAAACTCTTGCTTGAACAAGCATATATTCTTGGAGCTCTTGCTCGTTTATTCCTAGCAACAAAGATGGTAGGGAGCAATAATGCTCCATGCAATAGCCCTCTGTATAAGGGTAGACTTTAATCTCTCCTCGCACGCCCCTAGGTTTAATCACCTTACCTATAGTAACTAGCTCCATCAAAAAAAAACTTTGATCATACCTCGCACTAAAGCGTCAATAACATTTTTTTAAGTATTTTTGAGACTTGGAATTAAATCGAGTCCATAACCTAAGTTTTAGTTATGTCTTTTTCTTCCCTTTTTAATAAACTAGCAACTCTACTAGATAATTGCGCTCCAAAACCTAGCCACTTTTCTAGTAGCTCCTTCTTAATATGCAAATCCTTGGTTAAAGGGTTGTAAGTCCCAATCTTATCTAAAAATCTTCCATCTCTTTTTACCCTCTTATCTACAGCAACTACAGTATAAAAAGGATGTTTCTTTCTACCACCACGAGAAAGACGAATCATTACCGTCATAAAAATTTATATAAATAAATGTTATAATTAGATATCATAAAAAAAAACTTGTCAAGTAGCTTTTTAAAAAATTAACACAAAACAAAACTACTATAGTTTTAATACTCTATACTTTCCTAATGAAAAGTTTTGTAACGATAAATATTACCCGTGAGAAAATAAATTACATTCTCAGCAATATTTTCAGTGTGGTCTGCAGCTCTTTCGATAAAACGAGAAACAGATATTAAACTAAAAATATCCTGCATAGGGTAGTCTCCCTGGTTATAAAGAATTTCTGCTTTTTTATAATTTTCCTTATGCATCTTATCTATCTTATCGTCCAAAGCAATAACTTCTTTGGCAAGGTCTATATCTTTACTAAAAACAGCATCCACGCTTTTTATCAGCATCTCTTCCATTACTTCTACCATTGGAGGTAAATTCTTTAGTAGCTCTAACGGTTTATTTGCTGTTAAATTTAAAGATCTAGTAGCTATATTACAACCCAAATCTGCAATTCTTTCTAATTCATCATTAATTTTTAAAATAGCAATAATATATCGTAAATCTTTAGCTACTGGCTGGTAAAGAGCAAGAATTTGCAAGCAAGATTCTTCTATTTCTTTTTCTTGAGCATCTATTTTTAGATCTTTGTTAATAATCTCACGTACAAACTCTTCGTCAACTGTTTCCAAACTTTGAATACTGTTACGAAAATTTAATTGCACTAGCCTAGTATAGCCTTGAAAAACGCCCCAGAGCTTTGATAACTCTTTCTCAAAATAAGTAGTGATTCTGTCTGTCATGCTATCCAAACCTCCCGGTAATATAATTTTCTGTTTGTTTGTTTTTAGGTTTTGTAAATATCTTCATTGTACTTCCAAACTCTACCAGCTTTCCCTCATAAAAAAAAGCAGTTTTTTTAGAAACACGAGATGCTTGCTGCATATTGTGAGTTACAATAATAATTGTGTACTTCTTTTTTAGGTAATAAATTAATTCTTCGATCTTCGCAGAAGATCTAGGGTCCAAAGCAGAGCAAGGCTCATCCATTAAAATAACTTCGGGTTCAATAGCTATAGTGCGAGCAATACATAATCTTTGCATCTGTCCTCCAGAAAGTCCCATTGCAGAATCTTGTAACCTATCCTTAACCTCACTCCAGAGCCCAGCTCCTTGCAAACTAGTTTGTGCTATTTCGTGTAGTATTGACTTATCTTTGATGCCAGAAATTCGTAAACCATAAACCACATTCTCAAAGATAGATTTAGGAAAAGGATTAGATTTTTGAAAAACCATGCCAATTTTTTTGCGAAGCTCAATGACATCTAGTGTTTTATCACAAATATTTTTTTTTCTATAAATAATTTGACCCTCCACTTTTGTATCGTCAATTAGATCATTCATGCGGTTAATACATCGCAAAAAAGTAGATTTACCACACCCAGAAGGACCTATAAAAGCAGTAACTTGTTTAGGGAGTATTGCAAAATTTAAATCATAGAGAACTTGGTTGTCTCCATAATAAAAATTAAGGTTTTTGACAGACAATACTGGTTCTTTCATAATTTATATTTGTTGGTGTTTATATTTTTTACGCATTTTCTCTCTTAGTACCATAGCAAAACTACAAAGCAAAATAACAATTGCTAGCAAGATAAAAGTAGAAACAAAAACAATAGATCTAGATACTTCAACATTAGGTGATTGAAACGCAATATCAAAAATATGAAAACCCAAATGCATAAATTTTCTATCAAGATGAAGATAAGGAAAATTACCATCTATAGGAAGTGCAGGTGCTAATTTTACCACTCCTGTAATCAAGAGCGGAGCTACTTCACCAGCTGCTCTAGCAATCGCTAAAATAAACCCTGTAATAATTCCGGGTAAAGCAATAGGGAGTGAAACCCGCCATAGAGTTTGCGTAGGAGTAGAGCCCAAAGCTAGTGATCCTTCTTTTAAGCTTTTAGGAACAGTGTTTAGAGCTTCTTCTGTGGCTACAATGACTACAGGCAGCGTAAGTACTGCAAGCGTCAAACTTGCCCACAAAATACCTCCAGTACCAAAAGTAGGCGTAGGCAATCTTTCTGGATAAAAAATTTTATCAAAAAAACCACCTACTCCATATATAAAAAAACTTAACCCAAAGATACCATAAACAATAGATGGCACACCAGCAAGGTTATTGACAGCAATACGAACGCTATAAGTAATCCAATTATTACTAGCATATTCACTCAAATAAATAGCAGCTGCTAGACCAAAAGGGTAGCAAAAAATACTCATAATCATCACCAGCATTACCGTGCCAAAAATAATAGGCAAAATACCACCTTCTGTATTAGCTTCTCGTGGCTCACTAGATACAAATTCCCAAAATTTCTCAATATAAAGAAACATTTTAGCTAGTAGATTCATTTTGTTAGGGGCGTAATAACGTACAATATTTTCAATCAATAATTCTTTTTGCTGACCTCCTATTTCTTGCAAGACAACACGAAACTCTTGCAACTGCCTTAACAAATCATCTTGAGTTATTCTTATTTTTTTAAATTTTTCTTCTAAATTATGTTTTTCTTTTTTTAAATCTAAAATAGCAGAGGATTCTTTGAGCTTATTAAATTCTTTCTTAAGAATTTGTAGCTCTTTTTTTCTAATTGAATAATTTAACTTATCAATAGTTTTAGCTATTTTTTTTTTCTTAACCAACAAAGATTGCACCAAAATAAAATCTTGCTTAATTTGTTGTTCTGCTAAATTATTTTGAAAAAAATTACCGTAAAAATCTCCGTATTCTGCCCTTTCTAAAATAAAAACTTGCTCTGGAGCAGAAACTTGTAGAATATCTGCTTTGTTAATCCAACGAAAATCAAACTTGTAAAAATCTCTATTTCCGACTTTGAGCTGAACTTTGCTAACCCCTTGCAAGCTATCTGTTTCTTTTTGTATGACACCCAAAATCTTCTCACCATTTTTGAGCTCTACTAACTGCAAAGTAGGAGTCCAAAAATGACCTACACTATTGATAACAATGATAAAAATTAAACTAACTACAATCAACAAAACCACACTAAAACACACAGCTGTAGTCCAAATACAAAGCAATTCTTTAGATTTATTGTTTAATTGAATCATTAATGCTTTAAAATCTGTATTTTTTTCGTAAACGATTTCTAATCAACTCCGCAACTAAATTTAATGTAAAAGTTAACAAAAATAGCAACACAGCAGATAAAAATAGCAGTCGATAAAGCGTGTCATCTAATGGAGCTTCTGGAATTTCTACCGCGATATTAGCAGCAATAGTTCTCATACCGTTAAATAAACTCCAACTAGTTATTGGAGAGTTACCAGTTGCCATCAAAACAATCATAGTTTCTCCAATAGCCCTTCCAAAGCCAATAATAAAACCTGCAAAAATACCGCTAGCTGTGGTGGGTATAATCACCCTAGCTAGAGTTTGCCAATGGTTCGCCCCTAGAGCAAAAGATGCCACAGTTAAATTTCTAGGAAAACTACTCAAAGCTTCATCTGTCATAGTAAAAATAATGGGAATTACAGCAAAACCTAAAGCAAACGAAATAATAATTGCGTTTCTTTGCTCATAGGCTATATCAAAATTATCAGCTAGCCAAAAAATAAAATCTCCACCAAAAAAGGACTCTTGTAGTAGCGTAGAAGCCCAGATAGTAAATAAAAAACAGATAATCAAAGAAGGTATCACAGATAAAAATTCTGTCCCTGCTTCGCAATACTTCTGAGTAATTTTTTTGAAAGGTTTATGGAATAGAAAAAATAAAAATAGAAAAAAGAAAGGATATGCAATTAGATAAAATAAAATGCTAAACAAATGTTCTCTAACTAGAGGTGCTAACCACAAAGCTGCTAAAAAACCAATAACTACAGAAGGAATTGCAGCCATAATTTCTATGCTAGGTTTGACAATATTCCGTAGCCAAGGCTTGGCAAATTGATTGATATAGATAGCTCCAAAAATCGCCAAAGGTAAGGCAAAAATCATAGCGTAGAGCGTACCCTTGATACTGCCAATAATCAGAGGTATAAAGCTATACTTTGGCTCAAAATCATCGCTACTAGAAGAGGATTGCCAAATATATTCTTTGCTAGTATAGCCTTCGTATTGGGTTTTTTTAAAAATACTCGCTAGGCTAAAATCTGAATGTTGTGCTTTAATTTGCCATACCTCCACATTGCCTTTGTTGAGGCTCACTACAGCACTGCCGTTGGCGTTAAAAAATAATTTTTCTGGTTGCTCGAGCCACTGACTACTCAAAATTTTATTGGTATTTGTTAAATACCAAAAAGTACTTCCTTGCTGGCTGATGCTAAAGAAAGATTTATTTCTGAGCGATGGAACAAGAGCCAAAATGCTACCATTACCAGATTGTATCTCATTGTTTTTGATAAGTTTTTGTCTAGTATAAGAAAAAGTTTCTATAGAGCCATCGCTAAAGCCTACCAGCAAACTAGTATCTCCAAAAATACTATTCAAAGTAGTTATTTTTTTGGTAGTATTTTCTATAGCAAAAATACTAGCAGTAATCTCTGCTAAATCATTCAGAACAAAATTTTCGATCTCTCCTAGATTATTTGCAAGATAAAGATTCTTACCATCTCTTGCTAAAAATACAGCAACTATTTTACCTGATAATTTTGATTGTAATCGCAAATTTTCTGTCGAGCTTTGCTCTTGTCCTAAAAAATCAATTTCAACACCTGCTGTAGAGAGAAGTATTGTTTTATTTGCTAAAACGCTTACTCTTAAAAAATTTTTTACTTTGAGCTGCCTTACCGTATCGTAGAGTATTTTATGAGGAGTTATAACCTTAGGAAACTCTACTAACAATTCCTTTTTTAAGCGAAATTGCTTTTGTCCTGTGTGAGAAAAAAATTTTTCGCTTTTGATATTCCAAAAAGAAGTATTTTTAGCGGTATGAATAAAAAAATACTCAGGAAGAGTATTATCAAAATAAGTAATTTTTGAAAAAGGAAGTTGGGTTTGTACTACAATTTTTTGTGATGCGAGATCTTGCAAAAATAACTCTCCGGTTTGACTAATACCAACTAAGGTTTCTAGGTGGTTATCTGGAATTAAATAAAGCAAAGGCGCTTTATGAGGTAAGGTAAAAGGAGTATTTACTAATTTATTCTCGTAAAAAAGCGGAAATATTACTTTGAGAATACTCCACAAAATAGCTAAAACACACAAAATAGTACCTATTCCAGCTAGTACAATAGTACGGCGAAACAATGTATCTAACAGATAGACCTTTCTATTTTGTGATTTATTACTCAGCATTTTTAAATAAAAAATCATTACAGCTATGATATTGCTGCAAAAACAATCGTCCAACAATTAAACCCTTGCTAATAATCTCAATTTTTCCTATTCAAATTTTAGCAAGTCGTTATTTTGAGGCAACTAGAACTCCTTATCGGTATCTAATCCCACTCAAGTTTTACCTGTATATATTACTATTAACTAAATATTTTTTAGCTAAACTCGTTTTTACTCCAACGCACCTACAATCCCATAGTTACTGCAATAGCTTACTATACTTTTGTGTCAACTCGTAGCTCAACGGTAAATATCCATCTTTGATGGTAACTTCTTGACCTTCTTTAGAAAATACATACCTTAAAAATTCTTTGACCAGCGGATCTATGCCTCGCACGGGGTCACGTAGTACATAAATATTTAAACCCCTAGCTAAAGCATACTTACCTTTTAGTATATTGTTGTACTCCAAAGGAGAATAATATTGACCGCCTTCTTTTTTAGCAATATTTACTACTTTGACATAACTAGTTAAAAAGCCAATTCCCGAGTAACCAATGGCATATTTATCTACACCAATGCTTTGTACGACAGAAGCAGAGCCCGGTTGTTCTTTCACTGTTTTATTATAATCACCTTTAAAAAGAGCTACCTTTTTAAAATACCCATAGGTACCAGAAGCAGAGTTTCTACCGTAAAGACTAATATAGCGATTTTTCCACACTCCCGCTAAACCTAAATCTCCCCATTTTGTAATAGTTTGCAAAGATCCTCCTTTGAGAGTGCTAGAAAAAATAGCATCTACTTGGGGCAAGCTGAGCTCTTTGATAGGGTTATCTTGATTCACTATAACCACTATAGCATCTAGAGCGACAATAAAACGAGTAGGAGCAAACCCATATTTTTTTTCAAATTTCTCTATTTCACTTCGTTTCATAGCACGAGACATAGGACCTAATTGAGCTGTGCCCTCTGTGAGAGCAGGTGGCGCTGTGCTGGAGCCTTTACCCTCTACTTGCGTTTGAACACTGGAATAAAACTTCCGAAAACCTTCTGTCCATAAAGCCATTAAATTATTTAAAGTATCAGAGCCGACAGAATTTAATACACCACTAACGCCAGATTGTTTTTGATAACTTGCTATTTTTTCATCTACTGCTGCTATTAAAAAAGTAGGAGCTGAGAATAAAACAAATAAAATATATTTTATTTTACTCATAATTTTTGATGATAAATTTTTAAAATTAGCTTGCTAGCATATTTTGCGTTAACGCCATTGCTATAAATATAAACTGTACTTATACAATTTTCGACTATGCTTAGGCTCACAGCTAGCTATCTTACTTCGCTAGCCATACAATACTCTACCTAATGTCATAGATAAAAAGCATTGTCAACAATGTAAAATAAATTTTATTTTATGTCTTTATAAGATATTAAAATCCCTATAATTTTGATGGTTGATTTCTTGTGAGCTCAAACATTTAACATAAGAGTGCGCTGGACCTGTCTGGCACCACTGTCTAAAAACTGCTAAATTTTTTTTTTCTCCAAAAGCAAAAATTTCTACAGTGCCGTCGTATTTATTTTCTACAGTGCCACTAATCGCAAGATTATCCGCCCTATTTTTGGTATGATAACGAAACCCAACTCCTTGTACCCTACCCTTCACTACAATATGCAATCCTTTCACTATATCAAATTTTTTTATTTTTATAACCTAGCTTAGAGCCATAAAATCTATAATTGCTGCTTTTGCTGCTGCTACAGCTTTCTTTTTTTCTGCATTATTCTCTACAAGCACAATCCTTTTTGATTCCTGTGTAAATAACCAACGGTAATTTTGTTGTACTTGTAAAAAAAAATCTGCAGATTCTTGGTCAAAAGAATTTTTTTGTTTTCTACTCTCAAGACGTTTTTGTAAAATATCTATTTTTGCATCTATCCAAATAGTTAAATCTGGAACTCGTAGGATTTGCCAGTTATACATGTTGTAAAAAAAATCTCTTTTTTCTTTTGTTGTGCCTTGATAAGCAATAGTAGAGTCATGGTACCTATCACACAGCACCAACTTACCCTCTTGGATAGCAGGGTTAATTTCTGCTTGCAAGTGATGCAATCTATCTGCTAAAAACAAATAAGATTGGTATGTTTCTTCAAAATCAGCTCTATCAAATATAGTTTTTTTAATATAACTACCAATTCTATTATCAGTGGGCTCTTTGGTTAAAAAAAGTTTTAGCCTATAAGACTGCTGCAAAAAAAAGACAAGCTCCTGCATAATACTGCTTTTTCCTACTCCATCAACTCCCTCAAAACTAACAAATAACCCTCTCATAGTCCAGCCTTAATCAAAGATTGCAGGCTTAAAATGCCAACAAGTTTGCAAGCATCAACAATGGGTAGTACATTCAAAATTTGCTCGCTACTCTTCATAAAACTCAACGCATCGTAAGCTTTAGCATCTATTCGAAAAGTTACAGGTTTATTATTCATCATTTCTTTAGCTGTTACGCTATAAATATCTTTTCTTTGCTCTGCAAAAATACTTCTCAGGTTGTAGCTAGTAATCAGCCCTAATAATTCCATATGATCACCTACTACGGCTGTAGCATTGATCATCCCCTGAGAGATAGAACAAACCACCTCCTCAAATTTTTGTTTAGAAGTAACAACGGGCATCTTAGAGCCTTGCAACATTAAATCTGCTACATTCAACGACAGTCGTTTTCCTAGACTACCAGCTGGGTGAAATTGCGCAAACTCTTTCTTGTGGAAGTTTTTCATTTTCATCAAAACAATAGCCAAAGCATCACCTAACGCTAGAGATAATAATGTTGACGAAGTAGGCACTAAATCCATAGAGCAAGCTTCTTTTTCAACTGGTAGCCACAAAAAATGATGACAATTACGAACAAGACTAGAATTTTTACGAGCAGAAACAGCAATCAAAGGTATTTTTAAACATTTTAGAAAAGGAAGTAAGTTCAACACCTCTTCTGTTTCTCCAGAATTACTAATCAACATTACAAGGTCTTGACTTGTGAGTATTCCTAAATCTCCATGACAAGCCTCGCTAGGATGCAAAAAACTAGCTTTCGTGCCTACAGACACCATAGTTGCAACAATTTTCTTAGCAATATACCCAGATTTTCCCATTCCAACTATGACTAGCTTGCCTCTGCTGCTATAAATTGCTTTGACAACTTCAATATAATTGTTGTCTATGCTCCCTAACAGCCTCTGCAGACAAGATAACTCAATAGCAAGTACTTCCTTGAGGTTAGCTAAAATTACAGAATCCTTCATAAAAAATTTTGAAAAAAATAAATTTTCTGCTATACATATAGTATCTAAAATAGTTGCCTATATCTATTAAATTATGAAATTCATCAATCAAAATGATTTTTATTTAACATCGTACAAAATTACTACAGCAGAATTTTACAAGAAAAAAAAAGACGGCTCGCGTCCTATAGTTTTAGATATTCGTCCCCTAGATATCTCATCAGCGATGAGCATAGACGGCTCTTATAGCTTACCTGCTGAGATGTTTAACGAAAGACTTATCCAACTTCCACCTTTTGGTACCATTATTTTGTATTCTGACAAAGACAATACAGATATTAAAGATAATATGTATTTGCTATGGGAAAATGGCTTTACAGAGATTTTTTACATAGACGGTGGTTTTGAATCGCTAATGTCAGGGCTTTTTGAAGTCAGCAAAGAAGCACAAACCCAAGCTAAAAAATACATTCAAACAGCCTCAAAAATAGGCGCTATCAAAGTAGAAGTGAAAGGACAAGATTACAACCTCGTACCTCTAGCAAACAAAAAAGATTTAGAAAATTTGTATTGCTTAGAGTTTACGGACTTTAGTTTATACATTGACCCTGAGTCTCAAAGACTACTACAAGGAAGCAAGCTAGATTTTCAAGAAGCTAGCCTACAAATAGATCACCCTAGGATGCACGAGCCTAGACTGCAAGGCACTATCAAAGAAAGAATACAAAAAATACTAGATGAGCAAATAAACCCTATGGTAGAAGCACACGGCGGTGTGATCAATTTAATTGATGTAGTAGACGATACAGTTTATATTGAAATGGGAGGAGGCTGTCAAGGCTGTGGTATGTCTACAGTAACCCTTAAAAAAGGAGTAGAAACAGCTATCAAAGATAATGTTGCTGAAATCAATCATATTTTAGATACTACAGACCATGCATCAGGCACTAACCCTTACTACAAACCAGAGGAAGTATAATGCCAAAAAACATTCACAACCCAACTAATGCAAGCAGAACTTCAGCACCATTTATTCTACGGGGCAAATTCCTTTGAAAAAACCCAAGCGGTTCAAAAGTTTCTAAAAATCACTCAAACCCAAAATAATTTTCAGCGGGTAGTTTTTTCTCTAGCTGATTGCCTAGAAAATCCAGAAACCTTTGCGCTACTCAAAGAGCAATTTTTAACACAAAACTTCCAGCAACAAAAATATATTTTTCATTTAAAAAACCTAGATATTTTAGCTACCTTAAAAAAAAAATTTATCACCAAGCAAAAAAAAGAATTAACCCTCAAAGAGCTCTCACAAATTACAAACAATATTTGGGTGCATCTAGTTATATTTTTAATTAAAGCTTTACAATACAAACCCAAAGAACATCTACTATTGTTAGAAAGTGACTCCGATAAATTACTGTGGGATAATTGTTTACTCTCAGTACTCAAAACCCAAACCAAAACCTATAGCTTTGGCAAAGAAGTAAGAAGACAAAATCTCTTTTATTGGATTACTACGCAACTCCAGCAAAACAACCTCAATCACGAAACCAAAATAGTGCAAACTCTGCTAGAGCTCTGCGGAGCAAATAAAGCCAGAATTACTCAAGAAATAACAAAATTAAAATTACTTGAGCAGCCGCTAACTACAGCAAATATTCACAAAATGGTAGAAATGTCAGAAATTCCTGTTATTGTATTTTTAGAGGGTATAATGAGCAAAAATAAACCATTCTTACAAAAAAATCTTGCTATTTTTTTCCAAAAGCAATCAATCGAAAAAATGCAAAAACTCTTTGCTCTGTTTTGCCTAGAGTTTCGTCGAATACTCAAAATAAAATGGCTTGCAAGTAGCGGACACCCACACAAAACAACAGCTTACTTAAAAGCACCAAATTGGTTAATCAACAAAAGTATCCAGAAAGCCAAACTATTTAGTGCAGAAGAAGTAGAAAATATTTTGTTATTTTTACAAAAAAATGATCTTGCTATCAAATACGCAGGTAAAAATGCCTCTGTCTTGCTTCAACAATTCTGCTTACAAGTCGTCGGCGGTAGCTTTTGCTCATCAGTCCAGTAACCAAGGCGATAATTAAGTGTGTTATTTGGTAAATCACCTCAGTAACCAAAGCAGCACTATAGTGTGTTATTTGATAAATCTAATCTGCTAACAGAATTTTTTTACTCCATAAAAACGACAAAGTGATTTTAAATCTCCGTTTTCATTTTTAGGATATTTGCCCCATTTATTAGCTCCTTGATAGCTATCAAAAAACATAAATACGAATGCAGGAATTACAGTTAAAATCCACCACCAACTTTTATTGAGGTCGTGCAGTCTCCTTATATGTAATGGCAAGTAAACAATAGCTAAAATAAAAAATATAGTACCAACCAAAAACTTCACTACACCGTTTGGATACAATAGCTCTAGCGTAGTCAGTAGCACAGAAAAAATAATATACAGCAAATAAAAATACCAAAATTCTTTCCTCCTGCTTCTTCCCCTATAGTCGAAAATTCTAAATAATGCTAATATAAACCATTTCATAACTGCTTCTTAATAAAATTTTACGAAGTAGTCAACCTCATCACCAAACCTACTCTGCTTGCACTCACTACCTAGCCTCCTCTACAACCTAAACTGTAGCAACAATTACGCAACTGCAATTCTATATTGTCATAATAGCAAACAAAAAAGCCCGCCATTGCTTACTCAGCACGAGACGGGCTATACAACTTACGGCATCATTAAGATGCCTTGTTGTGATGTGAGGATAAAAATTGACAAACTCATTTTTATCTTATACTGATAGTAAGACCAGTGTCAAATTATTTAACAAAAATTACTTAAAAAAAAATATGGGTACAAAAATTTTAGGGCTAGACCTAGGCACAAACTCCATAGGCTGGGCAGTACTAGACGGCAAAAACAACAAAGCTCATAAATTAGTAGCTTGCGGGGTCAGGATTTTCCAAGGAGTTACCAGCAAGACAGGTGGCGAACAAGAAAAAATGAAAAACCAACAACGCAGGGAAGCTAGGGGAGCGAGAAGGCTTATACAAAGAAAAGCGTCTCGAGTTAAAAAAATAGTCAAATTGCTCCAAAGAGAAGGAATGCTACCAGAAAAACAAAAAGCAAAAGATGAATTCTACCAAAGTGATCCCTACAAATTTAGAAGTTAAGGTCTAACAAAGGAGTTAGACCTTAACGAGTTAGCAAGAGTATTTTTACACTTGAGCAAAAGAAGAGGTTTTCGTAGTAACCGTAAAACAGAATTTGCTGATTTACTCAAAGATCATAAATGTGCTCCAGAAATCAAAGAGCTTTTGGCAGCAGAAGAAGCAGCATTATCAAAACAAGTCAAAAGACAACAAACAGACGATAAAGACGAAAAGACAGACGATAAAAACAAAAAGACAGACGATAAAGACGAAAAGAAAATTTTAGCAAATATTGCTAGTTTAGAACATCAAATCAAAGGATCAACTCTAGGGGCATATCTTTATAGCTTGCCTAAGGGAAGTAAAAAAAGAGGAAGACATACATCTAGAGAGATGTACGAACAAGAATTTGAAACACTGTGGGAAAAACAAAAATACTACCACCCAAAACTACTCAACGATAGCCTCAAAAAAGAAATTAGTAAGAATCTTTTTTTTCAAAACCCACTAAAAATACAAAAGTTTTTGGTAGGAAAATGTAGCCTAGAGCCCACCAAAAAACGTTGCAATAAGGCTTTGCTTGAGTTTCAACAATACCGCATATGGCAAGATATCAATAATATCCAATATTATGACCCTGAGCTTCCAGGGTATAAAAACTTGAATCTAGCAGAAAAACAAAAAGTTTTTCAAAAATTACAAGAGGTTAAATCCTTATCTTGGAGCTCGTTTCGTAACCTCTTAAAACTAGGAAATACCTCCATCAATCTTGAAGGAGAGAGAAAAACCAAAAAAGCACTATCAGGCAATAGTACCGCCTGCGACATAAGAAGCAAATTCCCTGTATTTTGGAAAAAGCTCAAAACATACGACGAGCAAAGTGCTTTTATCAAAGATTGCGTATCTATTGTTAAAACTACAGCCCTCTATCAAAGATTAAAAAAACAATACGAGTTTACACCAAAGGACGCCTTTGAATTTATTAAGCTAGGGCTTGCTCGTCAGGGTTATGCTAGTGTTTCTCTCAAAGCCATTAACAAATTACTCGTACCTCTAAGTCAGGGCAAAAATTACCACGATGCTTGCCAGGAAGTGGGTTACCAAAGAGAGGACCAGAGGACCAGAAAAATTTTAACTAGGTTGCCATATATCCCGCAATGCAACGAAAAAAACCCTAAAAACAAAGCCAAAAAGGCTAAAAACCAAGATATTCGTAACCCTGTGGTAGTCAAAGCCCTCGTAGAATTAAGAAAAGTCATCAACGCTCTACTAGACAAATATGAAAAATTTGATTATATCAGGGTTGAGCTAGCTAGAGATCTCAAAAACGGAAAACAAAGAAGGGAGGAAATTGACAAAAAAAATAGAAAAATAGCAAAAGAAAAAAAGGATGCAAAAGAAGATTTAGTAGCAAATTCTCAAATCAAGCAGCCTACGAGTGCAGATATTTTAAAATACCGACTTTGGAAGGAGTGTGAAAAGATGTGCCCTTATACTGGAAAAACTATTAGCTTTGAAAATTTATTTTCTGGTCAATTTGAAGTAGAGCATATTATTCCTTATTCTCGCAGTCTAGACAATTCTTACTTAAACAAAACACTCTGCTGCACAAAAGAAAACAGAGAAGTCAAAAAAAATAAAACACCAGATGAGAGCTACACCAAAGATAAATTAAATCAAATAGAAACAAGGTTGCGTACAATGAAAACAATGCCAACATACAAAGAAAAGAAATTCTTTCTCAAAGAGCAAGAAGTAAAAGAATTGCTTGCTAGATTTACCACTAGACATTTAAACGACACTCGTTATATCTCAAAGCTAGCAAAAGAATATTTAAAATGTTTAGGTACAAAAAAAGAATATTTAAAATGTTTAGGTACAAAAAAAGAATATTTAAAATGTTTAGGTACAAAAGTTGAGGTAGCCAATGGCACCCTCACAGCCAATTTAAGAGGAATTTTAGGTTTTAAAAAAGACAGAAACGATCACAGGCACCACGCCATAGACGCTATTATGGTAGGATTAACAGAGATAAAACTAGTACAGCAAATTAGCAAAGATTCTGTGGAATATCAAAATAATAGTATTATAGGTATAAAAAAGGGATTAAGAATCCCAGAGGACATCAAAAATACTTTTAGCAAAAACCAATTAGACGAAAAACTAGCGAAAATTGTAGTATCCCACTACAAGTGTCCAGATCAGTATCTCAAAGGTGCCCTACACAAAGAAACTGCTTACGGTAAAATGCCAAAGCCTATAAAAATCAAAGATAAAGAGTATTCCTACACTCATAGGGTAGCCCTAGAAAATTTAACCGAGGCTCAATTAGCAAAAATTACCGATAAGTATGTCAGAGAGCTTATAACAGAGCAAATAGCAAAAATTACTGGTAATAAGAAGTTTGAAACAAAACGGAAAGAATTATGCTCTCAAGGTCTCATACATCAAAATAAAAATGCTATTCGCAAGGTCAGGGTTTTAGAACAATTGACTAATGTTATGCCAGTTCGCAACTCTCAAGGCGTACCTTATAAGTACTACCAGCTAGGAAGCAACCACCATTTGATTATTTTTGAGAATCTTCAAACCAAAAAAATAGAATCACAAGTGGTAGCTACTTTTACAGCAGCTACTAGAAAAGCAAAAAAACAGAGCATTATTCAAAAAGAAAGAGCAGGATATAAGTACCTGTTGCACCTCAAGATTAACGATATGTTTTATTTGAAGGGTAAAACCGATAAGGGTGAGCTCATAGATGATTACTATAGAGTGCAAAAACTCTCTCAAGGAAAAGATAAAATTGCAAAAATTACATTTAGGCAGCATACCAGAGCAGAGACAGGCGATCAAGGAGAGGGTACAAAAGGTATACTGCGGCTAACAGAAACTAGTCTACTTAAATACTCGCCTCAAAAACTAAAATTAAATTCTCTAGGAGAAGCTATAAACTCTGAAGTTTAGCACAAAAATTGCTATTTAAGCACTAGGAGTGTTTAAATATGATTAAAAGAATTGTAGAGATTAGCTCTGCGGGCTATCTTTTTACTAGAAATCGTCAACTTTACTTCAAAAAAGAGCAAGGAGCAAGGAGCTCTATACCTATAGAAGACATCGGGGTTTTAGTGCTAGATAACCCAGCTTTGAGCTATAGCCAGTCCTTGCTAAACCAGTGTTTAGCAAACAATACCTGTGTCATTCTGTGTAATAATCAGCACCTGCCACACGCTATTCTCTACCCAACCTCTAGCAATACACTACACCACAAAATCATTCATCAGCAATTTAGCGCAAGCAAAGCATTACAAAAAAGGCTATGGCAATCCATTATACAAGCAAAAATCAAAGAGCAAGCTCAAAATCTAGAGCTCTGCTGTCACAAAAATTTTGGTTTGCAACAAATATCTCAAAGAATTCTCAGCGGTGATACTTCTAATTTGGAGGGGCAAGCAGCAAAAATCTACTGGAAAAAACTCTTTGGAAAAACATTTTGTAGAAATTTTCAACAAATAGGAATCAACTCTTTATTAAATTATGGTTACGCTATTATGCGAGGTTTAGTTGCTCGTGCTATTGCTGCTACAGGATTACACCCTGCAATAGGCATCCACCACAGCAATCAGTATAATGTTTTTTGCCTAGCAGACGATTTGATGGAGCCCTTACGACCTATGGTCGATCGCCAAGTTTTTCAAATTTGCTCCAAAGAAATTCCCAGCGAGCTCACCCCAGAGATTAAAAAAAAGATTTTAGGGCTGTTAACTAACTACTGCCAATTAGCAGAAACTTCCTACCTACTATTTACAGGCGTGCAAATTTATGTAGCATCTTTTAAGAAGAGACTTTTAAAACAAAGCAAAGATTTTTTGATACCAAAATTTCTTGCAAAATGAAGCAAACAAAAATTTTTGGAGGCTATAGAACTATGTGGATTATGGTTATGTTTGATTTGCCGACAGATACACCAAAGGCTAAGATTAGATATACTAATTTTAGAAAAAATTTACTACAAAATGGTTTTGATATGATGCAGTTTTCTGTCTATGCTCGTCACACAGCTAGCGAGGAAAACGCACAAGTGCATATCCAAAGAATAAAACGAGCCATACCAGAAGAAGGACACATTCGTATCCTCAAATTTACAGATAAACAATTTTCAAAAATGCTGGTTTTTTTTGGAAAAATGAGAAAAAAACCAGAAAAACCCACACAACAGCTTGTCCTTTTTTAGAAAAAAAAGTTTTAAATCCCTATAGAGTGTCAGCTTTTTCTTACATATAGACTAACAATCTACAAGATTTGTCCTCAAATCACAACATATACATACCAGACAACACACCTTCACACACTAACAATCTACAAGATTTGTCCTCAAATCACAACGTCAAGTACAATGACAAGTTGTTTCTTATAACTAACAATCTACAAGATTTGTCCTCAAATCACAACCTATAGTTATAACACTTCTATCTCTGCCAAACTAACAATCTACAAGATTTGTCCTCAAATCACAACTTACAATGATCATAAATGGCTATTAGAAGTACTAACAATCTACAAGATTTGTCCTCAAATCACAACTGAGAACGGCAAGCTCAAGAGCATACAAGAACTAACAATCTACAAGATTTGTCCTCAAATCACAACATAGGGTGTATAGTATAACTTTCATCAATTACTAACAATCTACAAGATTTGTCCTCAAATCACAACCAAAGTCATCGCCTACTGATAATAACAAACACTAACAATCTACAAGATTTGTCCTCAAATCACAACCAGGTGTCAATATTGTAATCAAAACCTTAAACTAACAATCTACAAGATTTGTCCTCAAATCACAACGTTGGTCTGGTTTGAGTGCTATTTTAATTTACTAACAATCTACAAGATTTGTCCTCAAATCACAACTCTTTTTGGTTGTGTAATGAAAAGTCGCAGACTAACAATCTACAAGATTTGTCCTCAAATCACAACACAATGACGACAGAGTAAATGAGAATAAGAACTAACAATCTACAAGATTTGTCCTCAAATCACAACTAAAGCCTTCAATTACTCCAAATGTTGTAGACTAACAATCTACAAGATTTGTCCTCAAATCACAACTCTGGGTTCTTAACATACTTTTCTCCCGTCACTAACAATCTACAAGATTTGTCCTCAAATCACAACGCCTCTTGCAATCTTAAGTATAAAAATTCTACTAACAATCTACAAGATTTGTCCTCAAATCACAACTATCAAAATAAACTGGAGAACCTCTCTGCAACTAACAATCTACAAGATTTGTCCTCAAATCACAACTAGAAGTTACATCCTCGCCAAAGCCTTTAAACTAACAATCTACAAGATTTGTCCTCAAATCACAACCCAAAGGTAGAGCGGGTAAACTCCAACCAAACTAACAATCTACAAGATTTGTCCTCAAATCACAACCAGAAATAACTATTGATGATATAATAGAAAACTAACAATCTACAAGATTTGTCCTCAAATCACAACTAATTATTCCAACGGAAGGGGGAAGAAACCACTAACAATCTACAAGATTTGTCCTCAAATCACAACTTATAAATTCGTCTCTAATAAAAATATAAAACTAACAATCTACAAGATTTGTCCTCAAATCACAACTGATGTTTAGAATCAGGTTTTATGATGTTTACTAACAATCTACAAGATTTGTCCTCAAATCACAACGGATAATCTCGCTATACTATCTTTTTGATAACTAACAATCTACAAGATTTGTCCTCAAATCACAACAAGTTTAGCAAGCTTAATTTTATATTTAAGACTAACAATCTACAAGATTTGTCCTCAAATCACAACATTAGATAAATCAATATAGCTAAAAGTATGACTAACAATCTACAAGATTTGTCCTCAAATCACAACAAGTTTAGCAAGCTTAATTTTATATTTAAGACTAACAATCTACAAGATTTGTCCTCAAATCACAACATTAGATAAATCAATATAGCTAAAAGTATGACTAACAATCTACAAGATTTGTCCTCAAATCACAACCCGTCTTTGTACTCTCCTATGCTCCTGAGCACTAACAATCTACAAGATTTGTCCTCAAATCACAACTGTCGTCAATGTCTTGCCCTACAAATAAGAACTAACAATCTACAAGATTTGTCCTCAAATCACAACAAATAGACACTACTTGTTCGTTACGAAACTACTAACAATCTACAAGATTTGTCCTCAAATCACAACACCCATACTAATACATAGATAACAAACAAAACTAACAATCTACAAGATTTGTCCTCAAATCACAACCTGGTACTGCTGGTATTGCATCTTGAGCTAACTAACAATCTACAAGATTTGTCCTCAAATCACAACTTGGAACGATAAAGGGGTGCAATATTTTTAACTAACAATCTACAAGATTTGTCCTCAAATCACAACTATCTAACAGCTACTCTTTGTGGCTTAACTACTAACAATCTACAAGATTTGTCCTCAAATCACAACCCATCTATCCAGCGATAAAAAGCAATCGCAACTAACAATCTACAAGATTTGTCCTCAAATCACAACTTTGAAACTAAAGGCGTACAAATTAAATGTACTAACAATCTACAAGATTTGTCCTCAAATCACAACAATAAAGAAAAATACTATTTCAAAGAGATAACTAACAATCTACAAGATTTGTCCTCAAATCACAACCTATTTGTTATTCTTTTATTTTTTAAGCCTACTAACAATCTACAAGATTTGTCCTCAAATCACAACTTCTTTGTAGTATAGCTCCTCTGCTTCGTGACTAACAATCTACAAGATTTGTCCTCAAATCACAACTTCTTTGTAGTATAGCTCCTCTGCTTCGTGACTAACAATCTACAAGATTTGTCCTCAAATCACAACTTCTTTGTAGTATAGCTCCTCTGCTTCGTGACTAACAATCTACAAGATTTGTCCTCAAATCACAACACTAAAAATCAAACATAAACAAAAATGAAAACTAACAATCTACAAGATTTGTCCTCAAATCACAACTTACTTTAAGCATAATTGTATTTTTTATAGACTAACAATCTACAAGATTTGTCCTCAAATCACAACAAAAGAGCAAGTGATGCAGTACAAGAATTTACTAACAATCTACAAGATTTGTCCTCAAATCACAACAGGTACTTTGCTAGTGCTATAGACTGGTCTACTAACAATCTACAAGATTTGTCCTCAAATCACAACTACCTGTGTCTATATTACTATTCATTACTCACTAACAATCTACAAGATTTGTCCTCAAATCACAACGAGGTAGCTTATGAGGAGGTAATTATTATCACTAACAATCTACAAGATTTGTCCTCAAATCACAACATTAACGCTTTCTTGTTCTAAAAATGGTTTTAATTCATCATAATTTTTACCGCTTCTTTTAACAAAGAAAGCGGTTGTATTTGCTTGTGGATCACAATCTATCAACAACACTTTTTTTTGATGTTTGGCAAGCTCTATAGCAGTATTGATGATTATTGTTGATTTACCAACACCACCTTTTTCATTATAAAAACTAATTACTTTCATTATATTTATTTTGATATTTGTAAAATTTTTATGCTGCTAATAACATTCTTCATAAGTCCAAGGCACACCATGTAATTTTGTGATGCAAGTTTTAAGCTCAAAACAAATAGCAGAGATTGGTTCTATTATTTTTTTAATTTCTGGATATTTTTTATCAACTTGAAAACTATCAAGCCCCTCAAAAATTTCAGCATATATTTCCTCTAAAATCATATTGGCGCAATTTATTGCATTAGATTCGTTAAATTCTTGTTCTTCTGCTAACTCATCATTAGTATCATCATAAATACTCTCTTCGAATAATTTTGTTAATTCTTTAATACTTGTTTTTAGTCTTTTTAAAAACTCTGGAATTTTCTCGAGAATTTCTTGAAAATCAACTTGTTCTTTAATTTCACTATATTGCATTAGGTTATCTATTTGGTGATTTGTATCTATGTCAAGGTATACAACTAACAATCTACAAGATTTGTCCTCAAATCACAACAATTATTATGGGGTCAGTACTAGCTTTACTACTAACAATCTACAAGATTTGTCCTCAAATCACAACCCAGTGGCAAGTGATACAAAATAAAAATTAACTAACAATCTACAAGATTTGTCCTCAAATCACAACACCTTCGTGTATTTAACCTGTAACTTCTAATACTTGATATACTTTTTCAAATCTGTTTCTGATATGTGGATATATTTGTTTATTATCTCTGGTCTGCGAGGATCTTGTATGTCCATCCCGTTGGCTACTGTATTTAGTTCTTTCAAAATCATTAACATCACTTTTACTGTTTGTCCGCTTGTTTTGAGATACTTGTAAGTTTGAGGAAATTCCCGTATTATGTGGTTTAATAGGCTTACCCCCCCCCATCCTCCGTATATCATTTGTTCGTCTTTGTTCATTTTTTGTCTCCTGTATGCTTTGAATATAGTTAAATAAAGGTGCACTAACAAGCTACAAGATTTGTCCTCAAATCACAACTTGCCTTCCTCGTTCGGATTTAAGACATTGTTAATATGTATTGCCATTGCAGAATAAATTAGCGGGTCAACAGACATTGCCTCTAACGCATACATACTAAAACGCCTAGAAACAGGTAATATTCTAGCATTATCTGCTAAATACCTATTAAACTGTACTAGTTGTTGTTTAGTATGACCGCCAAAGTAATGTAGATTGTAAGGAGAGCGAGGGTCATGACTATCAAGGTTATCTATAATATTACTATTTTGCTCCGTGCCTTTCTTAAAAAATCTAGTGTTTTTTGAAAGATATTTTGCTCTGTAGTAATCTTATTATTTGTAGTTTCTGTAGTAGTTGCCATAGATAGCTAAAGATAAACTTAAAATTCTAGTAAGTCCTCAACAACAAAATCAAAATGTCGTGTATCTTCATCATCGCCTCTTTTAGTAAATTCTATAGCAACAATTCTGCTAGTACTCTCACCTAAAAAGAAGTTATTACCTACCTCGTTTGCGTATTTTATTCCAGCAATCATAGTAGCTATAGGTTTTTGTCGTGTAAATAAATTAGCTAGTGTAGTATATTCGGTTTCTTGTACCTCGTCTGGGTCAAGGAAGCCTTGCTCTGCTAGTACTCTTTTCATAGCGTACCAATGCTGACCATATACAAGGTAAGAATTTATTTTTTGCTGTGCTACTTTCAAAACGCTCTTGCAATATTTTTTGAGTAGTTCATTTTCTACATATAGCTCTTTGCCCTCAGCTTCTACTGCTTGTTTTGCCTCATTTATTAAACTTAAATCGTTTATTTGTAGCATCTCTGTAGGTCTGTAGCCTAGTAAATAATCGTTATGTGTATATTCCATATTATTTATTATTTATGTTTAATATTATGCAACCTTTATATTTTTTTGAGTTTACTATTAAGGAATTCCTCAAAAGCATCAACTAACAAGCTACAAAATTTGTCCTCAAATCACAACCACCTTTCCTGCGTCAAAGATCCAGTAATTACTAACAAGCTACAAGATTTGTCCTCAAATCACAACCATTAAATCATCCTTCAAAAATTAACTAAAATTATCTATCTATCAGATTACTCCACCACTAAAACCTTATGTTATCTAAGAATTATGACAATCTACTCTAAAAGTAATTCTCTCTGTAAGGGGCAAAAAGGCTAAAAACTCAAAATCAAAGATTTTCTTATCAGATTACTCCACTCTATCTATCATATTACTCCACTTAACCTATCAGATACTCCACCATAATATCAAAAATTACCTTGCTTTATATGCTTAAAACAAATTATCTACTATAGATACTGCTTATATACTAATGAAACTAATGATACTAGTGAGTAGAAAAATCATCAAAAAGATAAAAATATTAGGAAATTAAAACAAAGATATATTGTTTTCGCTTCGCTCAACAATCGCATTAGCAAGCTAAAGCTTGCATACCTGAGCCTATTGGCTCAGCAGAAAATAAACAGAAGGAAAAAAAATATAAAGATTTTTATTTAATTTTCCAGCCTTTTTCTGCTAGTAATTTATCTCTTAATAGAATTGCAAATAGCGATAAAGTATGATCCAGTGGTATTCCATTTTTTACTGATTCTTGTTTTGCAATATTTATTTCAGGTGTGGTTAGTATATCTTTAATATTTTTATCAACTACAAAGAAACAAGTTTGTTGTAAATCGTAGGGTGTTTTAGGATCATCTTTATCTATAAATTTTTTAAATTGTTTTAAATTTTTATTGATAATATCATCTGCTTTCATCATTTTAGCAATTCTTTTACCTGAATCTGTTAAATTGATTGGACTAGTAGATTTAAGAATAGAATGAGATATTAATTTTGATAAAATTAAATTCAGTTTAGTTTTGATTTCAATTATATCATTACCATGTTTATTTAACTCAATACCTTGTTTATTTAACTTAGTGTCTAAATTTTTTATATCATAACTCTGTTTATTTAACTCAGTGTTTTGTTTTTCTGTTATTTTTCCTAAATTTTTTATATCATCACTTTGTTTATTTTCTGTATTTTCTAAAGCCTTAAAAAACCGTCCCACTTTCCAAGTTGCCCAAATAACAAAAATCACAAAAATTGGGATTTCATATTGACTGAGAAAAAAAAGTAAATTATTCATAGTTATTTTATTTTTTTTAATTACACACTATTGTCATACTATAGATATACATAGTATACATAGTATACATAGTATACATAGTATACATAGTATACATAGTATACATAGTATACATAGTATATTAAAAACTATTTCATTGATATATTTCTTCTTGACATTATTTTTTACTTCTAGTAAAACAAAAATAGTATCCAATTTTTAGAGCAAGGATCACTATTTAAAATATTGATTCTACTCTTACCAACTACTTAACGGGTATTGTTTCAAATACCTAATTTACAGATATTAAAAAAAAGAGAAGAACTAAAATAGTGTAGAAACTACACTTGTTTTATTTTTTCCCTTCTGTTTATTCCTAAAATGAATTATGAAAAAATATCTAGTATCTTCGGTTTTAATTTTTAGTTTAATTTTATCAAGTTTTTTATTAGCTAAAAATTTAAAAATAAAAACACAATACCAAACACAAAATATCTCTGGTGAAATAGTAATTGGTAAAATCCTAAATGAAAAAACAAAAAACTCACAAAGCCGCATCGGCACAATTTCAAAACAGTTTATCAAATGGAATCAGATAAACGGAATTGATTATGTTTCAAAACTAGCAACAACAGATAGTTTTATAGCTAAAGGGACTATTTTTGATTTAATTCCTTTACAGGATTTAGTAGCTGAAAAAAAGAAAAAAGCAGATAAAAGCAAGAAAACAAAGACAAACTCTGCAGAAAATGAAAAAGAAAATAAACAAAAACAAGAAGCTGTAACTTTTAAAAAGAAACAAAAAGGTTTATTAGCAGGAGTTGCTGACTCTATCATCGCTCGTATTGAGCGTAAAAATGGTGAATTTAACCCAGAAGATCCTGTTACGATTTACTACGATTCTGAGGGTGAACCTTTTTTATTGATTGATAATGAAAAAATATACATACCAAAAGTAGCAGCAGAGGAGCTTATCTCGTCCGGTAGTGCTGTTATATATAGTGGCTCGCTGGAAGACCTAGATTTCGAAGATGCTGAGGTTTTTTACTACGACGCCGACGGCAGACAATTTATTTTTTCAGAAAACGGAGATAAAATTTACTATAACGCCGAAAATAGGGGATTTATCATTGCAGAAAATGGAGATATCATCCGTTACGATAGCGACGGCAGACAATTCGTTATTGCAGCAAATGGCGATAGAGTCTATTACGACACCAATGGCGAATTATATCTAGTTGACGCAGCAGGTATCACTTATCACATTCCGCCAGAGATCAGTGATTTAATCCTAAACGGCGATGCTATTATTTATTATGACCCAGATGGTGAGCCATATATAGCAGTTGATGGCGAAAAAATCTATATTACAACCGAAACTGCAACCTACCTAGCCGAGAGCGGACTAGCAACATTTTATACTACTAGTACCCAAGCGTTTGATTCTGCTGCATCAGATATAGCTACTTTTACCTCTCGCTCCGAAGAATTTGATACTACTCCTACTACCCCTACTCCCGGTCCCGGCAATGGTGGTGGTGGAAGTGATCCCAGTAGCGGTGGTGGTGGAAATGGTGGTGGTAGCGTCCCCGGTAGCGGTGATGGTGGAAATGGTGGCGCACCACCAGAAGAACCAGTAGAAAAAGAAAAAATTATCGCATCACAAAGATTAGTCGCTTGCACCACTAGCCCTAATTTTAATAGCTTATCTGTAACAGTAAAATCTCGTACTGAAATTAGCTACACAGATGGCACTAAAAAAATACTACCTTGTAGCACCACCAGCCAATTCCCGATTGTCAAAAATTTTGATAGATGCACCATCAGGCACGACTTTCACGCTAAAAAAAGCTACAAACAAGCAGAATTCTTTTTTTATGACGACGATGGCGAAAAAAATACGCTCAAAAATTGCTCTGATACCAGCATTTTTTACTTACACCACAATATCAAAGCTGAATGTAGCTCTTTTTTTGACGAATCGACCAGAACTCTATATCAGCAACTAAAAACTTTTATCAATAATGAAGGCAGTATTAGATTTATCACTGATTGTTTTATTTCAGCTTTGAACCCCAGAGTATTGCCACTTTCACAGGAGTTGCGAGAAACCCAGCGCGGCGAGAAAATAAATTTTTCTGAGAAAAAAGCCTACCAAACCTACCGCAAATATTTTCTAATTGACGGTGATTTTCACTATACTAGCGAAGTCATAGTAGATGAAGATAATTTTTACCCTGTCACTAAAGAATATGGAGCTTGTAATTACGAACATCGCCCTACAGATAACATTAGCTACAAGCTTTTTCGCTGGGCATACAGAAAAGAAGGTGGCAACCCCATCTCTGTTTCACAATGTGCTATCGATGAATCACTCAGCTACGCCCACATCACAGATACACTTTTTTGCACCCCTGTTTATATCAATCAGAGAATTTTTGAGAGACAACAGACATATTTTAGAGATAGCAACGATTCTATAGTAGTGGTGGCTCCTTGTAGCCCCACCCAGAGAGAATTAGCACAGGATCCAGCAAAAATAGTAAAAGATTTTAGTGGGTGCCTACCTATGATTGATTATCACAATATGCGAGTAACCCCGCAGTATAAAGACACCTATCCCATAGGTGGTAATTTTGTTACCGTCTCAGATTGTAAGCAATCAACTAGCTTTTATCCGCTTACTACCACATCAGAATCTTGCCCCGCAAATATAGATTTTACACAAAAAATAGTCACGCCTACTATCAGATTTACCTATTCCGACGGAGATGATATCTTTTTCGTGGGTGAGTGCAGGCAAGTTAACGGGCAAACTACTCTTGTGCTAAACGAAGAAACTGCCAACTGTGTGATGCGCTTAAATGCAGATAGGGACCTACTAAAAGTCTATGCTCAAAAGTTTTATACAAATCTAAACGGCGAGAGTGTCAATGTAGGTGGATGTGAATTTAACGGCGAGACCAGAGAGCTAACTCCTTATTTTGTGAAAGACTACAGCTTTTGTTCTATAACGGTCAATGCTGATTTTACCGTTGGTACCAGAAATTTTAGAAAACTATTACAAATACCAAATGGACCAGTCCACACGATGCAAAATTGCCGACCTGATACAGCGCAAAATTTAAATTTATTAAAAGATTTTGCTGCTTGTGCGCCCAATGTTGATATAGCTACGAATAGCGTGACTCTACGAGCAAAAATATATTTTATTGATGAGGATGGCGACGAGCGAATATTTAATAGGTGCGCTACTACGCAAGAGCAAATAACGCTTACCAAAGAATATGGAAATTGTAACCCAAATCAGAAATTTATTAACGACAAGGTACATCGCTACTATCAATATAAATATACTTTTAACGATGAAACAGTTTACCCTTTCTCTAGTTGTAGCCTTGAGGCTACCGGTAGCTCAAACCTAATAGACGATTTTACTTGTATCTATGGAGACCTAGACCGCATAATTCTTGTAGGTGGTAAACCGCAAATCAACGCCAATGGTGATAGAAATAATCTATTTTTTACTCTGTACTCAGAAGAAAATTACGCTTTGATAAATGCTAAAAAAATATTTAAAAATTCTAATCAGGAATGGCAGGTAGGAGAATCTTGTAGCCCGCGAATTGAGTATGGCTCCTTTATAATTACTGGACGCTTTACAGGCTATGAATTCTATGATAATCTCAAACATCAAAAAGCGAAATATCAAGATCATTTTACCGCAAATATGGAGCGAGTGTTTGAAAAAGCTACCGAAATCAATACAGGTATAGCGGGCGTACAGCCTGAAGCGCTGAACTATGAGCTAGGCACAATGCCGGCAGAAATTGATGTTGCTATTGGTACTGAAAGAATAAAAAATTTTCCTATTCCCTATGTCTTTTTAGCATCAAAAAAGTATAATAAAAGTGCATTAAGGGGTGGCACTGGCACTGCTAGCACCATCAATGAAGCGATTTATGGAGAGTGGGGCGGTGTTGGTAATGGTCCTGCATCATTTTCGACAAATCCTCCTGAGCCGGCAACAACACAAATCAATAGAGATGGCGCTACTACTACTTTTGTTTGGACTTTACAAACTGAAATTGATTTAAGCAGTCAAACTTTTTATTGGCAGAGCAGGGGATGCGATCGTAAATTTGGGATTGCAGTTAATTGCAGAGATAATTATTATCAAGGACACTCCTATAAAAGAAGATATAAAAAATATTATACTGCTACTACAATTGTTAACCATATGATAATAGAGCTAGAAAAATGGCAACGCCTAGATAATCGAAGAATCTACTACAAAATAGATGAATACGAGACAGCAGATGAAACTGCCCGCAAAGACCTAGCGCACGATAATATAAATTATGAAACCTTAATCGATATTTAATATGTTTTTTCAAGATCTTAAAAAAATTTTAGGTAAGTATATGAAACAATCAGTATTTTTTTTTCTTGTTTTAGTTTTGCTAGTAGCTTGTGCTAGCCCTAGTAGTAGTCCTAGTAGTCCTAGTGATAATCAGCCACCCTTGCCTGCTCCTGCTACTAACGAAATCTTTACACCTAGATTTGCTCATCAAACACTCAGTTTTGACGATAAGATCTGGGTTATCGGAGGAGTTATTGTTAAAGATGCTACTGGCGTGAATCTCAACGATGTTTGGTTTAGCGATGATGGCAGAGCTTGGCAGCAGGCTACTTCTGATGCTAGCTGGAAACCTAGAACTGCTTTTGGCACTGTTGTTTTTAACGATAAAATGTGGCTACTAGGTGGTGTTACTTCCGATGGTGATGATTATACTTTTCTTAATGATGTCTGGGATTCTACCAACGGTAGAGACTGGAATCTTGTTACTAGTGATACTCCTTGGGAATACGCAGGATCTAATCCCTTTGTTTTTAAAAGTAAAATGTGGATAATTGGTCTAGGAAATATTGATGGAGATATTTTTAGTAGTGGCAATGGCAAAGATTGGTATCTAGAGGGCAGAAGCAACAAATCTTTTGAAGGTGGCAGTGAGGCTGTTGTTTTTGAAAAAAAGTTTGGGTTTTCGAACAAAATTACACAGATGAAAGTGGTAATATTCTGACAGATGAAAGCGGTAATAGATTGAATGCTTATGTTTGGTATTCTAGCGATGGTATCAACTACACCAAATCTCATCTCAATACTCGAAATTTTTTTTCTGTTGTAGCTTTTCAAAACAAAATCTGGCTCCTAGGTGGGCGGATCCCGCCCGGTAATAATTACAATAGGGAACTCATCAGTTTTAGCCCTGATAATACTAGCGATACTCAGACCTTCACACCCAACTGGCATCAGCGTTATGGTCAAGCATCAGTAGTTTTTGACAATAAAATCTGGCTACTAGGCGGAGGCTACTACGATGGTAATTTATTTAATAACATAACTATTGCAAATCTTACCCTTTTGAACGACATCTGGAGCTGGGATAACTCCCAATCCGACTGGACCCAAGAAAGATAAAAATAAAAAAACAATACGGTGGCTGACTACCTAGTATACAGGGTAATCACAAGGATAATTGGCAACGAGCCTACGGCGATTCGGCTAGCAAGCTACCTAGTATGCAGGGTAATCACAAGCCAAGGATCAGATTGTGAATTTTGAAGAAAACTGCAACAACAAAGGCAGTCAAAATCAAAAAAGCAATGACTTCAATTACTACTATTTTCTTAGAATCTGAATAATTTTTATATATCAAACTAGCTATACCAAATATAGCAATTATGAGAAAACCCAAAATTAGCTCATAAACCGACAATAACGCTTCTATTTTATCCATCTTATTATTAAAAATATAAATATTAACATCAATATCATTTAAATTTAGCAAGCAATTTTAGGATATCGCTAGCTATATTTAATTAAAAATTGGTTTACTATTTTCCTAAAGGATAGAAAATCATAAAACCAAATAGAATTAGCACTAAAATTATAGGAATTACCCCTATCATTTTTTGTCTCATAATCCTTATTGTTTCATACTTTTAATATACCGATCTATGCAATCGGTTTACACATACCCATAATATGTCATATAACATGTTATAGTATATTATTTTTTATTGTCAAGTAAAAAATATTTATATTTTTTGCATGGTAATTCAAGTAATATAAAAACTTGCTAAAAATAGTTTTTTATTATATTACAAAAATAACAAATATTAAATTATGACATTTATTCAAGCTTGGCAAGAAACAAAGACAATTTATGATGATGGTAATTTTAAAATTATTTATGGTTGGTATAATCATAAAAATCTTGATAAAACAGGAAAAGGTAAGAAAGAATTAGGTTTTTATTTTGACAATGGTAGTGATTCTAAATTTCCATTATATACAAACCTAGCTCCTCTTGTAGTACCTCTTCCAATTAGAGATATGGTTTTATCAGGTTTATTTAATCATCTTAAAAAAGATAGGGATAAAATCAATAGTGCTATTGATTTTTTTAAATAGATTATTTTTCCTTCTGGTAAATGCCTCGAGTAGAAGATCAAAGACAAAAAAGATTCTCATCTCGTAGGTAAAAGTTATAATAAGCAATTATAATATAAAAAATCATAATAACTACCTAGAATACAGGGTAATTGCAAAATTAAATAAATTAATGAGTATTATTTTTATTCAATTATTTGAAAAAATATATTCTTTACTCAAAAAGGATTGTTTTTTAATTAGCATCTTTTTTTCTATTTTCTTTGGAATAATTTTAATATTATTGAGTTTTAAAGAGATACTTAGGCTCAATTTATTATTAGATGAGTATAAAGTTTATATATTAATATTATTTATATTCTTTGTAACAGTAATACTTACACATTATTTCAATTTTCTTTGTAAAAAATATAAAAAATAGAAATAAAATACTCCACTTACTGACTCCAGAAGAGCAAAAATATTTACTTCCCTATATTATACAAGAAAAAAACGGTACAATACATCAAAAAGAAGATGTTATAATAAGATGTCTTTATTCTAAGAATATTGTATATCTTGGATCAAGGTATGGAAACAAACTAACAATCTACAAGATTTGTCCTCATATCACAACAATTCAATACCGATGAGACAAACCAGGTTGTCTGCACGTCGGGGATAGGTAATAATGTAAAAACAATATTTTTTGAAAAAACGATATATCCAGAAAGTTTTTAAGAAAGTTTTTAGCGTCTTTATCATGCTATGTATAAGTGAAGGAGGTGAATTCATGTTGTTTCAGTTTCTCTACTTTCAAGACATACTTCCGATACGATCTATCCATATTCGTTGTACATCTGCTCAATGTCGGTGTCAAATCGTTGCATCAGTACCGCTCGTTTGAGTTTTAGGGTCAGGGTAATAGCACCATCACTCACGCTCCACACATCATTACTCAGAGTAACCTGTCTGATGAATGCGTAACCCGGGAATTAGGTTAGTTGTTGGGCAATTTTATCGAGCATAAATTACTTAACCTGCGGGTCTTCTAGGCTCTTTTTATCATCGGCATCAACATCCAACTAACAATCTACAAGCTTTGTCCTCAAATCACAACCAAAAAACATCTTTTGATCTTCGACACTATCTAAAAATTACCTATGGCATCTGCTATATCTGTTTCGTTAGAAGTACCAAAAATTTCTTGGATGGCTTGAGAGCTTAAAATATTAGCAGTATTATTTACGAAAAAAACTATTGTAAGCTTATTAGGCATCGTAATTCTAACTATTTCCATAGCCAGTCGGCTTTGTTTAGCAACCCCATTTTGTTGATATTGTAGCAATCCGAGGAGCCCCATTGGGATTAAAATATTATTTCCAGAAGCTGAAAATATGTGTTGACTAACTCTGATACTATTTTAGTTTATAACACTCTGGTAATCATATACTCTCGCAGTAAATTCTCTCTGCTAAAACCAGTGAATTGACTGTTTTATACTCTATAATAATATCTTACCACTCTTTTTGTTGCTGTTCATCCTCTTCGTAGCTTACTAAATCAAAACTAAATGTTTGTGGATGGATTTGACAACAAGATAATTGTAAATTGTAACCTGTGCGACTGGTTGGTATATTTGATTTTCTACCGCTAAAATTGCTGCTATTCTAATTCCATTTAAATTTTGCTATTCATTATTATAATTTTAGCCTTAGTAAATAAACTCAACCAAAGTTCCTACGACATTTAAAAGTATAGCTAAAACAGAAATCGTAATTGCTCGTTTCCAACTAATATACCCGATAAAGCCTAGACTAAAACAAACAACTGTGGTAATGCTTGTGACCACACGCGCTAGGGTTGATGATAAAGCTGTTGTGATAGTATTTATTTTATCTGCGATATTTGAGATACCAGGCACCTCAACACTAGTATTGGATACAGCTAAAACAACTGTAGTTACTGCGGTAAAACATATTAAAATAGTTAGTATAATGATTGATTTTTTCATAATTTATTTTTTTTATAATTTTTCTTTAAAAAAGTAGAGGTAAAATAAAACAAAAAAAGTCTTGCTAAGCCTCCACGAAGAGCTCACAGAGCCCATAAATAATATCCTTAAATTAGGTATTTGAAACAATACCAGTTTGAGTAGTTGGTCAAGACAAAATCAATATCTTAATAGTGACTTGCCTTAGTAATTAGATACTGATTTAGTTGTAATTGAGTTAAAAAATAATGTCAATCAAAATATCAATTAAACATTTTTGACTATACATAACTCCAGTAATAGCTACCGCAATATTTGCTAAAGTATGAATTATTAACGATATACTATCTTCAATTTTATAATAAATAATAAAATAAAATTTCTATTTGCATACTAGGTAGCGTGCCCTAGCTTCAAAGTATCGTATAAATGAAGCCTCAATAGCTGAAAAATGCTCAAATCTACGCCTGAACAGTGCTGGTTTATCAATGTTGTTTATCTGCGTATTCATTCTAGCTAAAAATTACTAGAAACAGACTAGCAACTAGTAGGTCTTTTACCAATCGCAAAACTCCAACAACAATTATGTTAACAGATATTTCTAAGTGCCTGTGTAGAAGGCGCATTTATAGAAACGGCTTGGTAAAAAAACAAACTCGCTTGTTTTTTACCTTGAGCGGTGTAGGCGCAGTTGATTTTTTTGTCGTCTTTCCACTCACCTTCTAGAATATTTGTAGGATATATTGACTACATCATGTTCCTTTGTAATCATCTCCTTATGCTCTTTATCAGCTCTAACCAGTTATGCTTGTTGGTATGCTTGAAATAGAACTAGCACAAGCTACTAGTAAACAAGCAAAAAGGCAAAAAAAAATAAATTTTAAGGACAGTGAAATCGTAATTAGGGTTTCATAATTGAGATTGTCATCTGCTAGATCTTGCAGCACTGTTTATTCACAGTATCATATTTGTTTTGATATGTTAGCTTGTCAATAAAATCGTTACTAGAGATACTTTGTCTTCAAGCGCTCAATGAGTGAATTTTTTGGAAAAGAAGCATTTTTATCAAATTCAACACATCTTCCAAGTGCATTCCATAGATGAATCGTGTAGGAATTACGCAATAATTCGTCATATTTAACTAGTGTGCCATCAAATATTAATAACCAATCTCTACATTTAACGGGATAAAAATCAACTGGTGGTTTGGCTAAATCGATAAGTTGAAAATATTTAAGCGCTCTAGTAAACCCTTTTGGACCACCGGCTTCTCCCCACCCAGTGTGGAATTTACGCTCATCGCACATTTTGATCTTAGCCTTAATCTTTCTTTTAACTTTCTCAATTTTACGCCTAGCACTGTCATAGGGAAGTAATTTATTAGGGCTCTTGCAAACAGACATTAATAGTTTACACAATTTATGCCGAGGCGGAAACTTAAGAACACTTACTGCAACAAATTTATTATCTTCAAAACCATATACAAAATCTTCACTAAAGACAAATGGTTTGAGACAAATCACATCCAGATCAACCCAAAAGTTGCCTTTTTCGTACAACAAGCTCCAACGAAACCAATCTGCAAAAATAGCATAGCCATTATGAGCAGTAAAAATATTTTTTTTAGGAATAATCTCATTGGCATCCATTAGTACAACCCCAGCTGGGACATTAGCTACTTTCTCATAAGTATAGAGATGCAATTCACAGCCATGGTAAATAAAAGAAGCTATACAAAGTTGTTCTATCTTCGATAACTCTTTACCAATCCAAAGTGCTTGAATAATATTACTCATTATTTAAGATAATATTTAAGTTTATAGTATCGGCTCTCATCAAAATTACCACAATTATTTTTTGTATTTGTAATTGATTATTTATTCTAATAATTACCAAGTCAAAGGCGTCCAGTTAAGATATTTGCAATATATCAAACTAGATTCTTATCTTTTCTAAGATGTTTTTTAATTTTATATTTTAAATAGTAGGCAAACAAAGCAATATTGACGCGGTGATTAAACTTATAATCAATTGCACTGACATTTTGTTTTATGTATTTTCTAAACCATCTTAATATTGCGTGTTTTTTACTCTGGTCTAGGCAAGTGTAAAATCTACTTAACTCTCCTAGAGATGCTGTGTTATTCGTATTACATAATAACTCTAATGTTTTTTGCAAAGAGTTTGTGATGCTATCACCTAAAAAATATGTTAGATACTCTCTTTGTACCATCAAAGCAGACTTTCTTTGAGTGTCATTTTCTACAATTGACATATTATCTCCGTGCCAATAGTACTTCAGTAATGGTGTTTGTAAATTAGCAAATTTTGCTCCATTCTTTGCTAAGTCTACCCACAATTTATAATCTTCAGCGTGTGGATAATTTTTATTATACTTCATACCAATTAAAATAAATTTTTTTATCATTACAGTAGGGTGTGAGACACACGGACCTATAACTAATTCATCTAAACACTGATAATGTTTTTCTGGATAGGTTATTATGCTGCTCTTGACGCCATTAACAAGAAACATCGCTGTGCCTAATACATCAATATCTTGATGCTTCTGCATAAAATCAATCTGTACTTTAAACCTTTCTAAACTTTCATCATCGGCATCCATTCTAGTAATATATTCTCCTTTTGCAATCTTCAAACCATGATTTAGAGCAGGAATAAGCCCCGAATTTTGTTGTTTATCTATAAAAATAATTCTGTTATCAGTAAAACTTTTAATAATTTTACTTGTTTTATCCGTAGAACCATCATTGATAATGATAAATTCAAAATTGGTGTAGGATTGATTGAGGATTGATTGAATAGCTCTTGCAACAAATTTTTCTGCATTATAAGCAGACATCAACACAGATATGAGTGGATTGCTCATAAATAAACTAAGTGTTTGGAATAAAGTTTGTGTATCAATTCATACATTATTAAAATGATTCTATTGAAAATTTTATTTTTCAAAAATATCGTTTTATAATATCTATAAAATACGACTTATTCTTTTTTCTTAAATAAAAAACAACCACAGCCATATATTTGGATATCAGATTGTTCTTTGGTGGCATTTATAATAATACCTTCGTTTGATTGGTCTGGAATCAATGAAAATTCTAGCAATTCAAAACCTTGAAAATAAGATCTTATCTGCTCATAGTTGTAGATTCTATGGGCATTAAACATAACTTTTGCTACGCCACCAATAGGTACCACAAACAACAAGTAACCGCCAATAACGACTACTCGCTTTAATTCTGATATTGCTTTTAAATCACCATCTACATCAAGTGGATCTCCATATCTACCAAGCCCTATATGTTCAATTACATGCATACAAGATAATGATTCTATAGAATTATCATCAAAAAACAAATGTGTTACATCTATGTGCTTGTGCTCAAAGTTATCAAGGTCAATTTTTGCGGGATTATATTCATAAAATTTTATTGGTATAAATGCAGAAATCAATGTTGAAAAATAAGTTAAGGAAGATATATCGACATGCTCTTTTGGCAATATTTGCTTTAGTTTTCTTGCAGCCCATGCTGTATGATATACATAATGTGGGTCAAAACTTGTAGTCTGTCCTTTATCATTCAAACAAATATATTTATCTTTATTTTTAACAGAAAATCTTTGTCCATGAGTAGCTTTAAAAATCTTAAATTCTTTTAAATACTGGAGATATCTCAACTTATCCATTATCTTTTGATACATTATCTAAATCGTCGTATAAGGTTTTAACAAAAATAAGTAGTATCATATATGCACTATCAACTACAAGTTAAAAATTGTAAATCGTCTTTATATTGTTAGAAAATATACTATCAACTAACACTATTTTTTATTTGCGTAAGCTATTTTGATGCGTCAAAACCACTCATAAGTGCTTGTCAGACCTTGTTGTAAGCCAATACTATATGCCCAACCTAGTCGTTATTAAGCACAAAACATCTAAGAGCTTACGAAGTGTGCCATCTGGTTTGCTTGTATCAAATACCAAACGACCGGTAAAACCGACTATTTTAGCTATTATTTGTGCTAGCGAAGCAATGGTTCTTTTGCCTATACGCTTTGAAATATTTTTTACTCTGCCAATAACCTTAAAAATAAACGTTTCCCTTAATGTTCAATGCGTTTTCATCAAAATGAAAATGCGGTTCTTCATAATATCAATATGACAGTACATACCTTATTCTCATTAGTTTTTAAAGTAATCTTGTCCTTTTGTATTTAGCAACTTCTTGTACAGGGCTAATTCAGCATCAATATTAAATCACTCAAGTGCATATCTTTGTCAAAGGTATTTTCGAAAAGCATTTACATTCAACTTGAACATCTGAGTTTTGCTTTTTTGAGATTTTTTTGAATATTATCGTCCTTGATGTGGATGCGTGGATCAAAAACCTTCTTAAATGGACGCTCACCCTTATCAAAGTCGTGTTTTTTCCAAACAACTTTAATGGGGGTAGTGTGGACAAGGTAAAAATCTTGATTTATAATTCCGATCCTCTTACTTCTCAGAATATTGGTAAAGGCAATAAGAACTTGGTGCATACGAGAATGCTTGATAAAATTTTTTCTAATAATTTGATGGAGGATAGAAAGGAAAATGTTACTACAACGGTTTCCAAAAATTTTGATAAAGGCAAAAAGAAATCGGTGCACAAAACGAGAGCACCTATCCAAAATACTGTGGGGGTTACAAAGATATTCAACAATGTCACTACGATACAGATATTTGCCACAAATACAAGGTTTCTTTTTTATTACTCTACATTCTGCAATGCTACTTAAAGGCTCTTTTGCTATATCTACAACATCATAGCGTTCAAATATTTGATAAGGCTTTTTTTTCATTGAATGCTGTAGAGTCATAGAATTAGTATTGATTAGAAATTCATCTAAATCCCAACTAGCTATAAAATACTTTTGATCACCATACAATCTCAAAGTGTGATTAAATTGGGTATTTTGAGCAAGAAGATCATGACCAGAATGAAGATCATAACCAGAATTAACCCCACCGTAGTAGTAACTCCAATCGATAAAAACTATTTTTAGGTTTGGGATATTTAAGTTTTGCAACGCTGTTTTGACCTCAATCACATTATCAGAGCCGTTATCATAAAATAAAAATCGCTCAAAATGGTGCAAACGGTGGTGCCATAATATCCAATCTATAACATGGCTGGTAGCATAATTTTTTTGCAAAGTAGAAAGGACAAGCTCGTATTCATGATTATTAACAGAAGGAAAACTATTGACTTTAATATCTATTTTCCAATCCTTGCCTCTAAAAGTTAAGGTTGGGGTTTTTTCTTTGATACTCGTAGCTGTAATCTTAAAACACGAAGAAGAAGAAGTTGGCGATGCTCCAACGTAATCACAATATTCGTATTTAAGAGGCGTCCCTTTATAAAGGATTTTGATAGGCAAAAGTTTTTCCTTCACAGAAAGTAGCTGAGGACCTACAGTCCAAATGTATTTTTTATCAAGGCTAAAGAAAACATCGTAAAACAGAGAATAATCATCATAATTTGGAACTTCTGCTTTTGGAATCAGCTTATTCTGGTTATTAATTCTAATAATAAATTCTCTTTTAAGTCCAGCTGGTAGTTTAACCCAGGTAGGTTTGTATTCGATAATCATTTTCGATATCTTTGCATCATAGTTTTTTGTTCATTATTTCCGTCTTGAGATATCCGCGCTTTTTCCATTCTCTAAGAGTTAATATTTCCTTAATATTAGATAATAATTTATGGTAGTATTTTTTTAGTAGAGTCTTCATTTTTTTCCTCTTAAATTCGCGCACATGATTTACCCTTTTTTCTTAAATAAAAACAACCACATCCATATTTTTGTATATTCAAATTGTTCTTTGATGGCACTATTTTTAACAGAAAATCTTTGTCCATAAGTAGCTTTCAAAATCTTAAATCCTTTTAAATACTGCAGATATCTCAATAGGTTTATTATTTTTTGATACATTATCTACATCATCAATAAGTCTCTATCAAAATAAATGCTACCAGCAAGCGCTATCAATTACAAGTTAAAAATTGTAATCCCCTTGTATCTCGTTAGCAAAATATACTATCAACTAACACTATTTTTTTATTTGCGCAGGCTATTTTGATGCGTCAAAAACCACTCATAAGTGCTTGTTAGACCTTGTTGTAAGCCAATGCTACAAACCCAACCTAGTAGTTGTAAGCGCGAAACATCTAAGAGCTTACGAGGTGCGCCATCTGGTTTGCTTGTATCAAATACCAAACGACCGGTAAAACCAACTATTTTAGCTATCATTTGTGCTAGTGAAGCAATACTTAGGTCAATTCCAGTGCCAATGTTAATATGTGAGCACATAGGGTTAGCTACTGCGGCTAGGAATTTATCCTGATTCAAATTCATGATATGCACGCAAGCCGACGCCATGTCGTCAACATGCAAAAATTCACGCATTTGTTTGCCGCTACCCCAAATAATGACTTCTTTTGCGCCACTTTTAACCGCTTGGTGAAAGCGTTGCATCATAGCTGGTATAACATGAGCATTGTGCTGATGAAAGTGATCGCCGACACCATACAAATTGGTTGGCATAACAGAGCGGTAATCGTGTCCATGTTGACGGTTAAACGACTCGCACATTTTGATGCCAGCAATCTTAGCAACCGCATAAGGCTCATTGGTAGCTTCAAGCATACCGCTCATCAGAGCTGTTTCAACGATGGGCTGAGTAGCTAGTTTGGGATAAATACAGGAGCTACCTAAAAACAACAGTTTTCGTACATTGTTTTGATGTGCGGCGTTAATGACATTGCATTGAATCTGAATATTCTCACTAATAAACTCTGCTGGATAGGTGTTGTTGGCATAAATACCACCGACTTTGGCAGCAGCTAGATAGACTTGCTCGGGTTTATACTTAGCAAAAAACCGTGATACTGCTACTGCGTCAAATAAATCCAATTCATCTCGGGACGCTAGCAATAGTTTAACTTTGGAATTGGTTTGTAACAGACGCATAAGGGCAGAGCCTACCATGCCTTTATGACCGGCAATAAATACATATCCACTTGTCATTATCAGTGCTCACGTGAAACTGGTACACTATAACCGTGCTGTCTTAATAATGACTTTTGACATGCTTGATCGAGATCGTAGGCAACCATCTCAGCACACATTTGCTGTACACTTACTTGGGGTCTCCAGCCTAATAATTGCCTAGCTTTACTCGCGTCTCCTAGTAGTGTATCAACTTCTGCGGGGCGAAAATAGCACGGGTTAACGCGCACTATAATATCATCTACACTAAGGGCTGGTGCCTTATCGCTAGTTATTGCACTAACACGAGCAAACTCACCTGCTCCTTTGCCCTCAAAGATAAGTTCAATACCAATCTCTAGTGCTGCTAAACGCAAGAAATCACGCACTGATAGCTGCTTTCCTGTAGCAATCACAAAATCTTTCGGTGTATCTTGTTGCAACATCAGCCACTGCATCTGTACATAATCTTTAGCATGACCCCAGTCGCGCAGTGCATCCATATTACCTAAATACAAACATGGCTCTAGCCCCTGAGCAATATGTGCTAGACCGCGGGTAATTTTGCGCGTTACAAAAGTCTCACCACGACGGCTGGATTCGTGGTTAAACAAAATACCATTGCAGGCATACATGTCATAAGATTCGCGATAATTGATGGTAATCCAATAGGCGTAGAGCTTGGCAACGGCGTAGGGAGAGCGTGGATAAAAAGCTGTTGTTTCGGATTGTGGTATTGCTCGTACCAACCCGTATAGCTCAGAGGTTGATGCTTGATAAAAACGCGTCTTTTGTTCCAAACCTAAAAAGCGAATTGCTTCTAAAATACGCAAAGCTCCTAAACCATCAATATCTGCTGTATATTCTGGAGACTCAAAAGATACCGCAACATGAGATTGAGCTGCTAAATTATAAATTTCATCGGGTTGTACCTCACTCACAATACGAGTGATGTTTGAGGAATCGGATAGATCACCATAATGAAGATGAAAATTCGTTTTGTTAAACAGTGGATCTTCGTAGATATGGTCAATGCGTTGGGTGTTTAGAGACGACGAACGGCGTTTAATACCATGCACTTCGTAGCCTTTAGCAAGGAGAAATTCAGCCGCGTAAGAGCCATCTTGCCCGGTAATACCAGTGATGAGTGCTTTCTTCATATCTGCGTTGTTACTACTAACTCGTTATGCTAGCTATATTCTAATTAACACTAACAATTTACAAAATTTATTCTACATAATTCTACAAATATTATCAACTTGACAACAGTGAGAATTATTTTTATTGTAACTATTACACATATCAAATATTTAGTGTTTCATAAATAGTTTATAATAGTTAAACTCTGAGCCAATTATCACAATAAAGATCCTCCCATATAGCAGATACACTTGGTCCAAACCAAATTTTAGGAGCCACAACTAATTTATCGCTTTTTTCATTTAAGTACGCACCCCACCAACTAAAAGAGCTATTAGCAATAATATGGTGAGTACACATTGACATTACATACATATCTATATAATCCTCATTACCTTCCATAAAATGACAATTAAAACTAGCAAAAAATTTACTGTTACGACACCAGTCAATATCATCTGAATAAATAACAAATTTGTATTTGGAGTTGAGTATTATTTTGGCATTAGTAGAAGTAAAACCTAATTTATGAGCAATGGTAGTTAGGGCAAGATCATAATATTGCTCATTTTGAACTGGGTGATGATCTTGTAAATGCAAATAATCACCACGACGAACATGAATTGAAATTGTTTTAGTATGGTTAATTTTTGCTAAATTATCAGAGATCTTTTTTTGAGTATCGGCTCTTAGTGAGCATGTTTTAAAAAATTTAATAATAGCATCTTTATTATTTATGAAATACTTCTCTGATTGGAAATATCCGTATATCTTTATTTTTGGAGCATATGGAATTTTAATGTAAGAACACTCTGGTTCATTGTACAGATAATAAAACAATGGTTTCTTACATCTAGGCAAGTACTTAAATATTGTTGTTTTGTAGTCTTTGCAAGCTGGTAAATCTTTTGTTAAAAAATAAGCTTTGCTGCAATGATCAATAGCGTAAGAGAGTCCAGCGGCTGCTTGAAACATTTGATTTCCTAAACCACCCATTAAATAAGTGTAAATTATCATTTTATATTTTTACTACTTAAGCCTTGTATATTATACTCAGTCTATTCTAGCATAACAGAGTCCAAATAGCGTAAAATATAATGTGATGCAGGGTAAATTTATCAAAGCAAAAAAAGAAGAGCTATTTTTTACATTATTTTTTAAGCACTCTGTCAATAAGCTACAAAAAGTACAAAATATAAAAAATCATTTCTAATGCTAACAATTTGCATAAGGCAATCTCTTTAAATATAATTAAATCGTTTAAAATAGGCATCAATTTCAGTGCGCAGCTCAATCCCAACACACTCAAAACAAGCTAACAAGTCATTATAAGCTCCGTTGCCACCGAGAAAATCCCAAAACTCGTCGGCAACTTTTAATTCATTATTCAAATCAAGCATGCCAGCCATAGTCCAGCGACTATATGGTTTTGGTGCATAGGGATTGTATGGTATGGCAATCAGGGTATGAATTTTTGCTGCTGGATTTTGAAACAAAGCAGTTGCGACCCATTCTAAAAGTGTCCGCTTATATTCTTTAAACCCACCTTTGTTTGGTTTGGCAGTTTTTAGATCAATGAGGTATGTTTCTCCGGCATTGCTTTCAAGATAGACATCGACTCTGGTTGGGCTAACTGTTCTAATCTCTCCTGCTTGACAAACTTGTCTAATACTTTCTATTTCTGCTGTTTTATCAGGGGTTTGAGTTGCACTCGTCAAGCCATCCATTATTTTCTGGATTTCAGCTTGAGCATCAATGCTAATTTGTGTACCAGATTTTGCTTGCGACTTTACAACCTGAAACCTATTCGTAGCTAATAGCACCGCAACCGGTTCAAAAATGCTTGTGCCAAAATTAGTATTCAAGGAATGTATGAAAGAATAAAGTGCTAGTCGGTCTTTGCCGAGCAATCGAGTATGAAATGGCATCACTGCCGGCTCTGGATTATAAGCGTTAAATTTATCTTGCAGGCGACTTTTAATCGTCTGCTTAATCGCTTCGAGTTGCTCTTGAGACAATGCCATTGCTATTTTCCTTGCAAATGAAAAATGGTTTCAGAATACGCCGAGCTACCTTTTTCAACACGATTCAAAACCGGTCTGTGATAGCGATTAACAATTTTCATATTTGACCGCTCAGCAATGTGTGGATACAGTCCATACTTGTCATTGGCGACCAAGAATATATCAAAATCTGCTTGCAAATATGCTTTACAATTACTTAAAACATCGGCTACGCCTTGCGTATAGGCTTTTTGTGCTTGCAAGCCCTGCCCTTTGCAAAGTGGACCTATTTCCAGCTCATCGTTTCTTGCAAAATCAAATAAATCATAAGCATAGGCATGTTGCTCGTGGTAGTCGATCAATCCCACATAAGGCGGGCTTGAAAAAATTCCAGCTATTTTTTGATTTTTAACCAAACACGATAATTGAGGTGCTTTTTCTGCTAGCATATCAATCATATTTATTTTTCTGCTATCTCCGCTTAAGCATATTTGATAGGTGTTAGACCTCAGCATATTAAACTGCTCTATTCTTTTCATTGTGTCTTGTGCGTATCTTTGCCACCAACTTAAAATAGAAAACAATGGCTTGCATATTTTGCCGTGTTTTTTACAGTAATAAATCGTGCTAACCGGTTTTTTTAGCGTCCCCAAATCAGCGTGCGTAGTCGCCCGACATGAGCGAATTGTGCGGCTTAAGATTAAAAATAGCAGTTTTTTTGTTGCTGGATTTTTGATGCGTTTCACCTCATTCAAAACAAAGTCTATCTCAGCTCTAACCACCCCTAAAAACCAGTAATCGATAAACGAGCCTGTTGTATTTTGCTCTAACTCAATTTTATACTCATCAATAAGGTGATTATAGACACCAAGAAACTCGTCAACTTTTTGCTTGCTGTATTGTGTTTCGTTAATTTGCTCTTGCCTAAGCTTAGATTTGAATTCTGGAGATGGGAAAAACTCTTTATTAAATGTTTTCAGCTCACCCAATAATCTTTTTTCAAAATCGATATTATTTTTTCCCTTTTGAAAATCTTTCAGCCTGCTGGTAATACGAAGTGTTGTGTCTCTAACATCATCAACCTGATAGCATCCAATTTTTACATTGCTTATAAAGGAGTTAAACGCTGAAATATCAATACCTACAGCATTTAATCCCAGCTCATTGGCTTGCACCAGCATCGTGCCACTGCCACAAAAAGGGTCTAAAATAATATCTCCTTTTTTAAAAAAAGATTTTTCCTTAAAGCTATCGGTATGGCAATCTAAAAAATATTCGACCAACTGCGGAATAAATTTACCCTTATAGGGGTGTAGCCGATGGACATGTTTTGTGGTCTCTGATTCCTTATACCGAGAAAATGATAAATCCCAGTTGAGCTCATTGCCTAGTTGTTGCCTCCAGCTGTCTGCTTGTGTTTTATGGTGTGCTTTGTAGTAGGTCTCCAAGTCCAATTTATCAACGACAACGCTGCCATTATTGCCCTGCTTAGGGATTCTGCCGTATTGAATTAAATAAGATATATTTGATGCGGTTACATTTTTACCTAGGTATTTACTTGCCCAAACACTAGCTTCCTTGATGCTCATTAAGCTTTGCATTTTTTTTAAGTTTTCTTTTGTATTACAACTCGTATTATACTTATATACTTAACATAAGTAACTAGCAAAAGTGTGAAGTTATTGTTTATTTGAGTGCCACAAAGCACCAGTAGTTAGCATTATACTAATCCGAGAAAAAAGTATGATTTTAGCTATAAATTAAAAAAATCTCTAAAATTCCTTAAAAATAAAGGGATGAGAATGATAAAATCTCTCAGCTAGCAGCTAGAACCTGTGAGAAACTCGTTATTCTGGTAATGAGAGAGCTAATAGCTCTTAAGCGATATTTTATTGCTTTGCTACGCTCGGTTTTTTACTCGCTTAGCTTCGCTTATCAAAATTCCCGCTGCTAACAAAGTGAGGCGTTTAGAAAGAAAGTTAATCTAGATACCAGACATCGTTTTTGTCGCTACCATCATTGCCACCTAGCACCCAGATTTTGTTATCAAAAACTACGGAGCTATGTCCACCGCGAGCAGACCAAGCCGCAGAGCTAGTCTCCTGGGTCCAAGTTGCTCCGTCTTCACTGTACCAGACATCGTTTTTTCTACTACTACTAGGATTATTATCATCATCGTCAAAACCACCTAGCACCCAGATTTTGTTATCAAAAACTACGGAGCTATGCAAAGCGCGAGCAGACCAAGCTGCAGAGCTAGTAGCCTGCGTCCAAGTACTTCCGTCTTCGCTGAACCAGACATCGTTTTTGGTGTCACTAAGATTATCATCATCATCATCATCGTCAACACCACCTAGCACCCAGATTTTGTTATCAAAAACTACGGAGGTGTGTGCCCCTCTAACAGACCAAGCTGCAGAGCTAGTAGCCTGCGTCCAAGTACTTCCGTCTTCGCTGAACCAGACATCGTTTTTGGTGTCACTAATATTACCATCATCATCATCATCAAAAACACCACCTAGTATCCAGATTTTGTTATCAAAAACTACGGAGCTGTACCAAATTCGAGCAGACCAAGCAGCAGAGCTCGTAGCTTGAGTCCAAGTACTTCCGTCCTCGCTGAACCAGACATCGTTTTTAGTGCTATCATCAATACCACCTAACACCCACATCTTATGATCAAAAACTACGGAGCTATGCCCCCACCTAGCAGACCAAGCCGCATCGCTAGTCGCCAGAGTCCAAGTAATCCCGTCTGCGCTGAACCAGACATCGTTTTTGGTGTCAATATTACTACCATCATCATCAACATCTTTATCATTAATACCACCTAGCACCCAGATTTTGTCATCATAAACTACGGAGCTATGATAATAACGAGCAGACCAAGCCGCAGAGCTAGTCGCCTGGGTCCAAGTCGCTCCAGCTACCGAGTTATCACTACTATCAGTAGCGCAAGCTAAAAATAAAATTGTTATGAGGAAAATAGCTAAAATTTTAATTGCTTTCATATTTTTTATTAGATTAGTATTTTAATTACTGATGTTTATTTTATTATCAATCTGCTAGCGGAGTGGGTATTTATAAAAAAAGTTAATCTAGATACCAGACATCGTTTTTGTTGCTACCATCATTGCCACCTAGTATCCAGATTTTGTTATCAAAAACTACGGAGCTATGCCCCCACCTAGCAGACCAAGCAGCAGAGCTAGTCTCCTGGGTCCAAGTAATCCCGTCCTCGCTGAACCAGACATCGTTTTTTCTGCCACCAGTGTCCTTACCACCTAGCACCCAGAGCTTGTCATCAAAAACTACGGATGTATGAACATCACGAGCAGACCAAGCAGCAGAGCTAGTTGTTTGCGTCCAGGTGATCCCGTCCTCGCTGAACCAGACATCATTTTTGTAGCTACCACCATCATAACCACCTAGCACCCAGAGCTTGTTATCAAAAACTACGGAGGTGTGTGCCCCTCTAACAGACCAAGCAGCAGAGCTAGTAGCCTGGGTCCAAGTTGCTCCGTTTTCGCTGAACCAGACATCGTTTTTTCTGCTACCACCATCATCACCACCTAGCACCCAGAGCTTGTCATCAAAAACTACGGAGCTATGCCACCTTCTAACAGACCAATCAGCATTGCTGGTCGCTTGGGTCCAAGTTACTCCGTCTGTACTGAACCAGACATCGTTTTTTTCTCTCAAATAAAAACCACCACCTAGCACCCAGAGCTTGTCATCAAAAACTACGGAGGTATGTTCATTGCGAGCAGACCAAGCCGCAGAGCTAGTCGCCTGAGTCCAAGTACTTCCGTCTTCACTGTACCAGACATCGTTTTTGTCGTTACCACCTAGTACCCAGAGCTTGTCATCAAAAACTACGGAGCTATGATTACTACGAGCAGACCAAGTTGTCGTTGTCTGCGTCTGCGTCCAACTTGCTCCAGCTACCGAGTTAGTAACGGTAATTGCTACTCCACGAGAGCAATTGTTACTTGTATTAGGTTCTCCGCTAATGCTATCTACACATACCCCATAATAGGCTGTACCAGAGCTATGCCCTTGTGTTTGTGCGCTTTCATTGCTGCGTTCGTTTGGATCAAGGTTAGGAATATGGGTAATTAAATTTGTGATTTCGCTATCGCTAGGACTGATTTTGCTATTGCTAGAGAGGTAATAGCGCAAATTAGTGCGACTAGATCGCTGCCCACCAGAATTTTCTACTACTGCACGCAAAGTAATATCTTGGTTGGCACTTATAGTGGTTGGACTAGCTGTAAAAGAGGAGATAATTAAATCTGGTGGGTTATTATTCCCACCACCACTACTAGCGCGTACTCTTACTGCTACTCCTAAAGAGCAATTGTTGCTAGTGGAGTACTCACTGGCAACTCTATCCACACAAGCTCCGTAGTAGTAGGTTCCTGGTGTATTGGGAGTAATAACAAGCTGAGCATTATTTTCTAATACACCACCACCAGCCAAAGAATCTAGAGGTTGTGCTTCTCCAATTTGAGTATCTCGGGGGCTAATATTTCGATCGTGAGACCCATAAAAACGCACATTACTTGCTGCGCTACTACTTGTACCTATATTGCCAATTACTGTTGATAAAGAAAAAGCATAATCAGTAACAAAATCATTACCACTAGTAAAAGCAGAGACTACTAAATCTGGATCATTGTTGACTTCTATACGAATTCTATCAGAGCAGTTATTTTCTGTTTCTTTTTCTCCTGGTACAGGAATAACGCAAACTCCATAGTAATAGACCCCTGGAGTAGAAGGAGCACTAAAGCTATGTCTTTGATTTTGTCCTGCAATTTCATTGTTATCAAAGCCTTGCCCTGCTAGCGCTCTAATAGTAACAATATCTTCTAAATAGATATCATCTCCATTAATATTACCATCTTCAGATAAATACAGTCCCAAAGTTGTAGGCTCACTAGCTCCAGAATCTATATTTCTAGTTGAAGTAAGCAAGGTAATCTCATCTCCTGAAAAAACTCTTGCTCTTCCGTCAAGTTGTCTTATCGCAAATACTTGTAAATCTGGGTTATTATTGAATTTTCTTACTAAGAAAGCTCCTAGATCTAAAGCTAAGGCAACACAAGATATTAAATCTTGAATATTCTTGGTTAATAAAACAGTAGCACATCCAATGCCATCTAATGTAGTAGAAATAACATTCAGCGTTACACTATCTGGATCTAGTGTTGACAATAAAGAAGCTAAATACGAACCACAACCCAAAATAGCCACAGCAATAGACAAAGGACTGGCGCTTCCTGCGGTAACGGCTGCAGATGCTAACGCAATTTTTATTGATACGCTACAAGCTAGTATATTTGTAACAGTACTACCCAAACTTAATAAAAAAGCGGGATCAGAAAATCGTTTAATTGATGGTAATTGGAAATTTTGCGGTGAATTTAAATTTTGTGTATTCTGACCAGAAGGAGTAAAAAAAGATTGTAGTTGAGCAATCTCTCCATTAGCAAAAGTAATTCTATCACTAAAGAGCGCATTATCAGAGGCATCATAAACACTCATCAAAGCTGTATTGCCCTGATAGTTGTTCAAAGTATAATAAAAACCATTTCTTAGTTCTACTTTGGTAGGCAAACCAGTATTATCTATAGAGATTCTCATAGAATTACCATTAGCATCACTAAACATAACCCCGTTAACATTTGTAACATCTCCACTGGCATTAGTATCACCGAGAACTACTAGCATATCAGAATTGTCTTTATCTTTTGCTGCTATAATCGGGGTACTTGTAGCATCTTTGGAAGCTAAAGTAACAATTTGTAAGTTATCCAAGTTATGACTACTACCACCACTGCCACTATCAGCAGCGCAAGCTAAAAATAAAATTGTTATGAGGAAAATAGCTAAAACTTTAATTGCTTTCATATTTTTTAAGAGATTAGTATTGTAATTGTTAATGTTTGTTTTGTTATCAATAATAACTTTTACGGATTGCTGAAGCGTACTGCCTCGCTAGTAGGTAGTACGCTCTAGTAACTTGGTTGTGACTACCAGCTATAGCCGAGTGTGAGGCTTGTTCTGGTAAGACCGTAATTCAATTTAACACCACCATCAAACACTTTAATCTCCTCAGCATTAGCATTGTGGTAGTCTAGCCCTAGGGTGAAACCATTCTCAAAAATGCGCCTAGCACCGAGACCTAAATAGGTGCCGCTACCAGATCCTGAAGTTGAAGTTGAAACTGAAGTAGACGAAAATCCTGTCTCAGTTAATGATTTGTTCGTAAATTTGAAATTCACTGAAACCAAACCTGCGCCTGCATAAAAATCTACAGCTGGCGATAGATCCTCAAAATAGTAACGAGCACCTAATGTTGTCTCGCTAACTGTTACAATAGTTTCATTCTTAACGACTACACCACCAGTAAAAATTGGAATAGTTTCCTTAGTCATATGATCTGACTTACCTGAGAAATAACCTAGCGCTAGCCTGAGTGGATTATCACTGAGTGCAATATCAAACATCAAACCGCTAGTACTTTGAGTATTTGTTCCATCAAATACAGCAGCAGGCGATAACTTGGCATTGCCAAGAACAACAGAGAGTGTTTTAGTCCTAGTAGAATTCTCCTGTGCCAAACATAAGGAGCTCCCACTAGCAAAGAGTAATAAGCCTACAAAGAGAGCCTTGAGCTTATACGAGTGAAAGTGTAAAAAGGTAGGGGGGGGGGGTAATTGCAGTAAACAAACAACCAATATTTGTAGTTTTCATATATTTTATTAAAATTAAATTAAAAAAAAACAAAGCACTAGGGCTTTGATTTATCACAAGTCTTTTACTAAAAGCAAAAAAAAATATGATAAGTCCGCATTTTACAGGTAAACAAAAAACCAAGCAAGAAAAATAAAAATTATTTGGATTTTTTTTATATTTTTGATAAAAATTGCAGTTTTTTAGCTATAAGAGTAAAAAATATAATCCTTACTCCCTACCCCCTAGCCTTGCACTACTAGTGATTATTTAACGGCTAGATTTAAAATATTTTAACAAAGACAAAAGGGTTGTAGGTAGTAAAATGTTATGAGTATACTACTTGTAAAAAACAAGATTATCATCATTTTAAAACTATAGGGGTTTGTGTATACTAGATTTATAATTGCAATGCTACACTAGAGTTTATGAGAACTAATACGAAGATTAAATATAAATATGACAAAGAGAATCAAAATAAATAATTTAAGCATAGATACATCGCTTTACGAGTTAATAGCCACAGATATTCTACCAGATACTGGGGTTGACAGCGAAAAGTTTTGGGGTGGACTCGCAAAAATCATAGAGCAATTAGGTAGCAAGAACAAAATGCTGCTCGAAAAACGCAATGAGTTTCAACAAAAATTAGATCAGTGGCACAAAAATCACAAACAATCTATGAATATCAAAGAATACGAAACTTTTCTTAGAGATATTGGATATTTGTTACCAGTTGGGGCTCCATTTAAAGTTGTGAGTGAGAATGTAGATGAAGAAATATCCACTATTGCTGCGCCACAATTAGTAGTCCCAGTTGATAATGCAAGATATGCCTTGAATGCAGCAAACGCAAGATGGGGTAGTTTGTATGACGCGCTGTACGGCACTGATATTATTTTAGAAGTAGCAGGTTGTAAAAAAACTACAAAATATAATCCAGTTCGTGGTGCTCAAGTTATTCGTTATGTACGGGAGTTTTTAGATAGAGCTGTGCCTTTGTCTGTAGGTAGCCATGCCTATGCTGTAAAATATAAGGTTAAATCTGGAAATTTAGTTGTAGTAATGGGAGACGGCAGTGAGGCTGGATTGGGTTGGAAAGAGCGTTTTGTTGGGTATCGTGGCACTCAGCAATCACCAACTAATATTTTATTAAAGCATAATAATTTGCATATTGATATTTGTATTGGTGAGGGGTTTTTTATTGGGCGGGGCGACCTTGCTAGTGTTTACGATGTGAGAATTGAATCGGCATTGACTAGTATTATGGATTGTGAAGATTCTGTTGCCGCCGTAGATGCAGAAGATAAGGTGCGTGTTTATAGAAATTGGGCTGGGCTAATGCGTGGCAATCTAAAAGCCAAGATTAAAAAAGCTGGAGAGGTTTTAGAACGGAAATTAGAGTTAGATAAGGAGTATCTAGCTCCCGATGGCAAACCACTTGTACTGCACGGACGCAGTGTAATGTTTATTCGTCATGTTGGCACTCATATGTATACTGATATTGTTACTTATAAGGAGGAAGAAATTCCTGAAACATTTTTAGACGCTATGGTTACTGTTACCGCTGCTATGCTTGATTTACGCGCTCAAGGTAGGTGCCGTAATAGCCGCGCAGGTAGTATTTATGTTGTCAAACCCAAGATGCATGGACCAGCTGAAAGTGCTGCTGCTGTAGAATTATTCTCACTGGTAGAGGATGTACTTGGTCTTAAAAGAAATACGATCAAAATTGGTATTATGGACGAAGAACGCAGAACAACAATTAATTTAAAAGAATGTATCCGTGTTGCAAGCGAGCGCGTGGTATTTATCAACACTGGATTTTTAGATAGAACAGGTGATGAAATTCATAGTTGTATGGAAGCCGGAGCAGTTATTCCAAAAAATGATATGAAGTTAGCGCCCTGGTTGCTAGCTTACGAAGATTGGAATGTAGATGTAGGGTTAGATGTTGGTATTCCAGGACATGGACAAATTGGCAAGGGCATGTGGGCAGCACCAGATAACATGATGACAATGATGGAGCAAAAAATCGCTCACCCTAGAGCAGGTGCAAATACTGCGTGGGTACCATCGCCTACGGCGGCAACATTGCATGCGATGCATTACCACCAGGTCAGTGTCACTATGCGCCAAAGCGAGCTTCAAGCGTGCGTGCATGCAAATATCTATGATATTTTGACAATTCCACTGCTTGGCTCTCGCAAGCTCCATCATAGCGAATTGGTTAGAGAATTAGAAAATAATGCACAAGGAATACTAGGTTATGTAGTGAAATGGATTAACTATGGTATTGGTTGCTCTAAAGTTGCTAATTTAAACGATGTAGCACTCATGGAAGATAGGGCTACACTGAGAATATCTAGTCAACATATTGCTAATTGGTTGCATCATGGATTGACTACGGCACAACAAGTACGCAAGGTCTTTGAAAAAATGGCTGGCGTGGTTGACAGACAAAACTCGAGTGAACCTAGCTATCAAGCGATGAGCGATGATTTTAAGACTAGTATAGCCTTTCAAACGGCACTAGAGCTTGTGTTTGAGGGACGCAAAAGTCTCAATGGCTATACCGAGCAAATCTTGCACGCAAATCGTAGGCAAATCAAAGCTCTCAGACAATAATTGCTATCATCATTGTGTGTAAGTCTCAGACAAGCATACAAGTCAAATGCTAACTATAGAGCACAAAACTAGTATCATAGGTTAAACCTTTTATTGTATGCTTTTTGAATTTTTAGGGGCCACAAACTATGTAGATATTCCAAAACTGCTTGTTTTTGCTTGGTGCTTAATTGGTTTTTAAAACCTACCATAGTAGTGCCTCCTTCGTTAATAATACGAAGTAATACCGCGGGTGAGTGGTGCCAAGTATGCGCTGTACCATTCAGCGGTGGCGCCGGATACTTGCCATTGACCTTGATTTTCCAGTTCTCAGTGAGACCTTGAGCTTTTTGTCCATGGCATACAGCACAATTCCTTTCAAAGGTTATTTGACCTAGTTTATTGGTACTAACGATTTTGTCTGTAGGTTGGTTGTTGCTCACACAGCCACTTAGCACTGTGCTTAAGATTGCTATTAGTATTTTGTTTTTCATTGATGCTCAACAATTAAAATACAAAAACGAGCAATGTAGAAAACTTATCATTGCTCGTTTGTGAATTATTTGCCTGCATTTTATGATTTTGTTATCAATCTCAAAATATACAACACAAATTTAATACTAACTATTGCTTATACTAGCGTTGCACTCTTTTGTTGCTGAGAGCCCTGATAGCATATTTCGCCAATTTAGTGTGGTGAATAAAACCGCTAAATTGAGAAGTAATATAAGACGGACCCATAGCAACTACAACCACAGGTGCATTAGTATGAGTGCCAGTTCCCCAAACAGTGTTTTGATGTTTAGCTAGCACACGACCTAGATTGCTATGACGAATGTAGCTTCCATACGCATAAAATGCTTTAAAATCATATACTTTAGGTAAAACCTTGCTATCAAGGTAAGCGTGTCCTTTCACATAATACTCGTTTTCACCTGTTTCTAAAACTCGCTCAGCGTCCTTTTGTGTGATTTTAAACTCATTATTTTTATTAACAATTATCATCAAGCTTTTTGCAGTTTGCTCTGTTTTAGGCAAACTATCAAATTCGCCAAATATTGAAACAAAACTTGCTTTTTGAGCGTAAATTTTATCTAAAATATCATTGCTTCCAAAGTTATAATTAGGTTTAAATTCGCGGTTTTTGAAAGCGTTACCTGCTAAAGTTTTACCTTTTGGAAGGTTACGAATAGAATAACTAAACCCAAAAGAGCCTGTTTCGTGGTCAGCTGTTAGGATAACCAAAGTATCTTCTCTGTCTTTTGCCCAGTTATAAATGTATTTTACTGCGTTATCAAACTTGATCATCTCGTGCAACATAGTTCCAGTATCGTTATCGTGACCTGCCCAATCAATTTGTCCTCCTTCAACCATTAGAAAGAATCCTTTTTTATTCTTACTCAAAAGCTCTACTGCTTTTTTAGTCATTTCAGTTAGAGTTGGTGAGGTACGGTTAGGGTCGTTTTTGGTTTGAGTATTTATAATTCCATCTGGCATTCCAGAGTAAGCAAATAAACCTAGGAGTTTGCCATTTTTAGCTTTTTTCATTTGCTTTTTATTAAAAGCCAATTTGTAACCCTTTTTTTGTGCTTCGTTTAGTAAGTTACGCTCATCTTTTCTTTTGGATTTAATCCGCACATTGCCCTCGCTCATTTTGACTAATTTTTGATAGACAGCTCCATCTTTATTATTAGCTGATTTAGGTATCCAATAACGCAGACCGCCAGACAACATCACATCTACATCGTTATTTAGCAAGTCTACTGCAATTTCATTTTCTAAAGAGCGATGAGGTTGGTGCGCAGCAAAGGCTGCAGGAGTAGCATGAGTAATCCTAGTATCAGATACTAACCCTGTTGATTTTCCCATTTTAGCTGCTTTTTCTAAAATAGTTTCTGCTGAATTACCATCGGCATCTACACCAATCATTTCAGAGCCTGAGCTTTTTGCTGTAGAAAGTTGAGTAGCAGAGGCAGCAGAATCAACAACAATATGCCCTGCTGGGTTATGCATAGATAAACCTATTACTCCTGCTTCCATCAATTTGGTAATTCCTGTTTTTCTGCCAAGATATATAGAATTAGCAGCATTTTTAGCGTAGGCTCTTAACAGCCCCATTTGCTGAACTCCCATTCCATCACCAATCAAGACAATAACATTTTTGATTTTTGATTTTTTGGTTTTTTCTCCAGCTTGAGCTTCTGTTTGAAAGCTAAAAAGGAAGATGGCAAGAGCAGCTATTATAGCTAATAAAAATAACCATTTACTCTGGGTCAACTTTATGTCTTTGGCAAATTGTTTAGTGTTAGCAACAAACTTGTTGGTTTGTTGACTAGAACTATGAGTATCAAATATACTAGATTTTGTAGTGTTTTGCATTTTAGATTAAATTTAGGTTATTTTTATCAACAAGTTTGATGGTAAAAACAACCAATTCCTTCCTACCATCAACATCATTAGATATGTATTTGTTTTTTAAATCAAAGTCAATATATTTTTAGTATTTTTAAAAATTTATAAGCTATTTTGTATTTTATTTTTTATTAACAATCTAAACTCGTAGCAGTTTTGCTATTAAGTCCGATGAGTTAGCTGGAAATTTTCTAGCAAAGAGTCTCTCACCGCCAAAAAATCCATCTTTAGTAAATGACGATGATTTATTAAACAAAGCAATATGTTTATCTGTGATACATACTGGTTTGCAGTTATGCCAATCTACATAGGTCAGAGGTCTAGCTATTTTTGATTTAAAATTAGAATTACCAAGAATGATATGAAAAAATGCCTCGCTAGGAATCGAGGTATTTTTAAAAAAATTTACTATTTTTTTGTTGTTTTTGACAAAATTTAAGACAAAATCACAAGCCTCGCGTGAAAGCGCCCACCAATCAGAGCCGCCGTAAGGAAGAAGAGCGCCAAGATATGTTTTGTAATCTCTGCGAAACTTATATTGCTCTATGATTTTATTTATTTTGTTTATAACTTTCATTACTACAACATTTTTATGTGTTGGACGTATATGGTAGCTTGTAAGTCTATAAGTTAAGTTAGATGGAGTTTTTAAAGCTATAAATTCTTCTGTTTTTCTAGCCTCAAAGAATGATTCTATATGTGCTGTAGAGCGTATTGGATAATCAGTGCCGCTTAACAATACAAAACGCTCAAAGTTGTGTTGAGCTAACAATGCTGTTCTTAGCAAAATTAGTGTAGCCTCAACTATAGAAAAATCACCCCAAAAAACAGCTATGTTGTTTTTAATAAAATAAATATTTTCTCCTTTGATGCTAGAAAAATCAGCAACATTAGATTTTTGATCTAGGTGTATAAAAAAACTAGACGCACTAGAAGACAATGAGGTAATTAGTCTTTGTAAGTGTTTAGGATTATTGTGAGCTAGAATAAGATAAGCAATCTTCATTGTCGTAGTTATTGGTTATTGTTTAGTATTTAGCTGTAATTAGTAAATTTAAAACATATTACTCCTTTATCTAAAATCTTTGTTTTTTAAATCAAAGTCAATATATTTTCGTGTTTTGTTAAAAATCTATAAGCTATTTTGTATTTTATTTTTTATAAAAATCTAAACTCGTAGCAATTTTGCTATTAAGTCCGATGAGTTGGCTGGAAATTTTCTAGCAAAGAGCTTCTCATCGCCAAAAAATCCATCTTTAGTAAATGATGAAGCTTTGTTAAACAACGCAATATGTTTATCTGTGATACATACTGGTTTGTGGTTATACCAATCTACATAGGTCAGAGGTCTAGCTATTTTTGATTTAAAATTAGAATTACCAAGAATAATTTGAAAAAATGATTCATCAGGAACCAAGGTATTTTTAAAAAAATTTACTATTTTTTTGTTGTTTTTGACAAAATTTAAGATAAAATCACAAGCCTCGCGTGACAGCGCCCACCAAGCAGAGCCACCGTAAGGAAGAAGAGCGCCAAGATATATTTTGTAATCTCTGCGAAACTTATATGGCTCTATGATTTTATTTATTTTGTTTATAACTTTCATTACCACAACATTGCTATGTTTTGGACATATACGGTAGCTTGCAAGTCTATAAGTTAAGTTAGATGGAGTTTTTAAAGCTATAAATTCTTCGGTTTTTCTAGCCTCAAAGAATGATTCTATATGTGCTGTAGAGCATATTGGATAATCAGCTCCGCTTAACAATACAAAACGCTCAAAGTTGTGTTGAGCTAACAATGCTGCTCTTAGCAAAATTAGTGTAGCCTCAACTATAGAAAAATCACCCCAAAAAACAGCTATGTTTTTTTTAATAAAATAAATATTTTCTCCTTTGATGCTAGAAAAATCAGCACAATCAGATTTTTGATCTAGGTGTATAAAAAAACTAGATGCACTAGAAGACAATGAAGTAATTAGTCTTTGTAAGTGTTTAGGGTTATTGTGAGCTAGAATAAGATAAGCAATCTTCATTATATTTTTAGTATTTTTAAAAATTGATAAGCTATTTTGTATTTTATTTTTTATTAACAATCTAAACTCGTAGCAGTTTTGCTATTAAGTCCGATGAGTTAGCTGGAAATTTTCTAGCAAAGAGTCTCTCACCGCCAAAAAATCCATCTTTAGTAAATGACGATGCTTTGTTAAACAACACAAGATGTTTGTTTGTGATATATGCCGGATGATCGGGTTTATTGTGGTTAGTCCAATCTGCATAGGTCAGAGGTCTAGCTATTTTTGATTTAAAATTAGAATTACCAAGAATAATGTGAAAAAATGACTCGCTAGGAACCACGGTATTTTTAAAAAAATTTACTATTTTTGTGTTATTTTTGACAAAATTTAAGACAAAAGCACAAGCCTCGCGTGAAAGTGCCCACCAATCAGAGCCACCGTAAGGAAGAAGAGCTCCAAGATATATTTTGTAATCTCTTTGAAACTTAGATGTCTTTATGATTTTGTTTATTTTCTTTATAACTTTCATTACCACAACATTGCTATGTTTTGGACGTATACGGTAGCTTGCAAGTCTAACACATACTTCTTCTTTGTACCACTTACCACTAGATTGCAAATCTATAAATTCTTCTGTTTTTCTAGCCTCAAAGAATGATTCTATATGTGCTGTAGAGCGTATTGGATAATCAGCTCCGCTTAACAATACAAAACGCTCAAAGTTGTGTTGAGCTAACAATGCTGTTCTTAGCAAAATTAGTGTAGCCTCAACTATAGAAAAATCACCCCAAAAAACAGCTATGTTTTTTTTAATAAAATAAATATTGTCTCCTTTGATGCTAGAAAAATCAGCACAATCAGATTTTTGATCTAGGTGTATAAAAAAACTAGATGCACTAGAAGACAATGAGGTAATTAGTCTTTGTAAGTGTTTGGGGTTATTGTGAGCTAGAATAAGATAAGCAATCTTCATTATATTTTTAGTATTTTTAAAAATTGATAAGCTATTTTGTATTTTATTTTTTATTAACAATCTAAACTCGTAGCAGTTTTGCTATTAAGTCCGATGAGTTAGCTGGAAATTTTCTAGCAAAGAGTTTCTCACCGCCAAAAAATCCATCTTTAGTAAATGACGATGCTTTGTTAAACAACGCAAGATGTTTGTTTGTGATACACGCTGGTTTACTAGGGTTAGTCCAATCTACATAGGTCACAGAGCTCACTATTTTGGACTTGAAGCTGGAATTACCAAGTATAATTTGAAAAAATGACTCATCAGGAATCAAGGTATTTTTAAAAAAATTTACTATTTTTGTGTTATTTTTGACAAAATTTAAGATAAAATCACAAGCCTCGCGTGAAAGCGCCCACCAAGCAGAGCCACCGTAAGGAAGAAGAGTTCCAAGATGCATTTTGTAATCTCTCCGATAAATCCTAGATAGTTTTATGATTTTGTTTATCATGTTTACTGCTATAGCATTGTAATATGTTAGACGTATGTAGTAGTTTGCAAGTCTAACACATACAGTTTCTTTGTACCACTTACCACTAGATTGCAAATCTATAAATTCTTCTGTTTTTCTAGCCTCAAAGAATGATTCTATATGTGCTGTAGAGCGTATTGGATAATCAGCTCCGCTTAACAATACAAAACGCTCAAAGTTGTGTTGAGCTAACAATGCTGTTCTTAGCAAAATTAGTGTAGCCTCAACTATAGAAAAATCACCCCAAAAAACAGCTATGTTTTTTTTAATAAAATAAATATTGTCTCCTTTGATGCTAGAAAAATCAGCACAATCAGATTTTTGATCTAGGTGTATAAAAAAACTAGATGCACTAGAAGACAATGAGGTAATTAGTCTTTGTAAGTGTTTAGGATTATTGTGAGCTAGAATAAGATAAGCAATCTTCATTGTCGTAATTATTGTTTAGTATTTAGTTGCTTTTTTATCTAAATAATCTTTGTTTTTTAAATCAAAGTCAATATATTTTAGTGTTTTGTTAGAGTTTTGCAAAATCAAAAAATTTTACAACTAGGTTAATTTGTGCAAATACTAAACATTATGATAGTACCTGAAAATAGCTCATCTGCAAGCATTGACGAAATTCTCGATTTTTGGTTTGGGAAGGCTCAAACTGCTAGTGAGGTTTCTGCTGAAAAGAGTGCCTTTTGGTGGTCTAAAAACGACCAAATTGATCGCGCTATCATAAATCGTTTTGCTCTCACTAGCGCAGCTGCTGCCAACGGCGAATTCACTCTTTGGAGCGAATCTCCGAGGGGACTGCTTGCGCTGATTATATGCACCGACCAGTTTCCGCGCAATATGCACCGCAATACAGAGCAAGCATTTGCCTACGATACTGTGGCGCTGACTTATGCTAAACAAGGTGTAAATAGTGGTACAACGCGGCATCTAAAACCTATCGAGCAGGTATTTGCCTACTTGCCGTTTGAACACAGCGAAGACCTAGGTGAGCAACAACGCTCGGTTGCCTTGTATCAGATGCTAGTAAAAAACGCAGCTCCAAATGAAGCCGAATTATTTAACACTTATCTCAAGTTTGCCTACAAACATTACGAGATCATCAAGCGCTTCGGGCGTTTCCCACATCGTAACTTAGTTCTAGGACGAGCCTCAACCGAGGAAGAACTCGCTTTCCTGAAGCAGCCGGGCTCTTCGTTTTGAGTGCTGGCATCAGGAAAATTAAAACAGAATAATAACTAAATTTTTGCAAACAAAAGAAGGAGATATTGCATCTAGCAAAGACAAACAACCAGCATTATTGTTTTGATGTATTTGCAAAATTCACAATGTCATATAAATAAATTGAATTTTATACCCTTGTGGGATAAGACTTGATAAAGTAGAGTATGAATCTAATGATAGCAAAACCTTTTTTAAAATGGGCAGGAGGGAAAACTCAATTAATCCAGCAAATTAAAAAGCAGTTACCTGCAAGTATCTCAAGAAAACCATTCACTTACATTGAGCCTTTTGTTGGCAGTGGGGCAGTTTTATTCTGGATGTTAAACCAATTTCCAAATTTATCACAAGCGGTAATCAATGACATAAACACCGATTTAACAAACTCATATTTGACAATTAAAAATAAGGTACAAAACTTGATAGAAATTCTTAAAGAATGGGAAATTGAATATCATAATTTGGCGGATAACAAAGAACTAAAAAAAGAATATTACTACAAAAAAAGAACAGCCTTTAATAACAGAAAATCTAATCAAACTATACAAAGTGCATTATTTATTTTTTTAAATAGAACCTGTTTTAATGGACTTTTTAGAGTGAATAAAAAAAATGAATTTAACGTGCCAGTTGGAAGTTATAAAAAACCTCAAATCTGTAACGAACAAAATTTATTAGCAGTTTCGAAAGCCTTGCAAAGGGTAAAAATACTGAATAAAGATTATTCTGAGGCACTGCAATACTCAAGTAAAAATACATTTTTTTATTTCGATCCGCCTTACAAACCATTGAGCGAAACTTCCGCTTTCAATTCTTACTCAAAATATGATTTTGATGACGCCGAACAAGTTAGATTTAAAGAATTCTGCGATATACTAAATAAACAAAATCATCAGTGGATTGTAAGTAATTCAGATGTTAAAGGCAAAAACCCAAACAATAACTTTTTTGACGATTTATATTCATCTTTTAAGATTTTAAGAGTAAATGCCCGTAGAAGTATTAACGCAAACCCTAATAAAAGAGGAAAATTGACAGAGCTATTAATAAAAAATATTATTTAATTTATGACATTTTTAGAAAAATTCCAAGTTAAGGAAATAAAAGATCAACTTGTGAGTGATCTTTCTATGCTAGGAAAATTACACAAGGCAAAAAAAAGTGAATATCAACATTTAAGCGTAGAACATTCATTGGTTGATGATTATTTAAAAGAAGGTTGGGAAACGGAAGGAAAAACTTTAAAAACTAAAACTAAAATTAAAAAACCAAAAATCCATTCTAAAAAGTTTGAAGATGATATTTGGTGTCAATTCTACAACTTAGGATATAGAACACTAAACAATGACGAAAATTTCGTTTTACCGTTTTCAAAAAGCGAAGGGGATAAAAAACAAGTTGATATTATTGCTATAAATGATGAAACCATTTTATTGGTAGAGTGTAAATCAAGTGATAAATTAAAAAAAGCACCATCTTTTAAAGATGAATTTGATGCTTTAGGTCATAGAATGGCAGGCTTTATAAAAGCATTAAAACAAATTTTTGGAAATGATAAAAAAATTAAATTCATTTTTGCGACAAGAAATTTAAGACTCAACCGAGATAGTGAAGACTTAAAAAGACTTAAAAATATTAACTATTTTTATTATAACGATAATACTTACGAATATGTTAATAATCTAATAAGAAACTACAAAAAAGCATCTTTTTATCAGTTTTTAGGTTTAGTATTTAAAAATCAAACCATTAATCGAAACAAGATTACAATCCCTGCAGTTAGCGGGAAAATGGGGAAAAAAGATTATTATATATTTTCAATAGAACCGTCTTTGCTATTGAAAATAGGATTTATCCTGCATAGAGCAAGAGCAAATGAATCTGAATCTCCAACATATCAACGTTTATTAGTCCCAAGTCGTCTGAAAGGGATTACAAAATTTATTGATGATGGAGGTTATTTTCCTAATTCAATAATTATAAGCTTCAATACAAAAAAGAATAATATTATATTTGAATCTCATTCAAAAGATAGTAGTTCAAATTCAAGGACAGGAACATTAAAGATTCCAAACGCTTACGGAATTGCATATATAATTGATGGTCAGCATAGAGTATATGGCTATGCCAATTCTGAATATGTAGAAAACAACACAATACCAGTGGTCGCCTTTAATGATCTTAATTCTATTGAGCAACTTGAAATATTTATGGATATCAACCAAAATCAAAAAGCTGTTAGTCCAAACTTGAGATTGGATCTAGAAGAGGATTTGTATTGGGATTCTGACAGAGCGGATTTAAGATTAAAAGCATTAAGATCTTCAATTACAAAAAAATTAGGGAACTATCAATCTAGCCCTTTATATAACAAAATTACCGTTGCAGAAGATAAAGCCGAACTTAAGTTTAAACCTTTTATAGATGCTTTATCAAAATCTACGCTTTTACCAGTTGCGAAAGGAAACAAATATATTGAGGAGTCTGTAATAGGATCCTTGTATGATACAAATAATCAAAATCATAATGATGAAATGGAGAAGGCAAAAAAGAAAATTGTCGATTTCATCATTATATGCTACGATTATGCAGAATCAAATTACTCTGAAGTATACAAAAATACATCCTTTATAATGTCAAATAGAGGTACTTTCCCTTTTATTTCAATAATTGGGAAATTAAACAAATTTGCTACAGAGAATAATAATTTAAATAAACAATCCAGTTCAGACGACAGGCTCACGCAAATTAAAAAATATTTAAAAAGTTTATTTGATGGTTTAAATAATTTATCGAAAGAAGAAGAATCTAAACAGACAACTTTGCTTGGTGCTGGAGTGGAAACTAAATGGTTGCGTTTTTTTCAAACCATCATAAATTCTAAACACTCAAATTATAATCCACCAGAATTGATAGATTGGAAAGAGCGTCAAAATGAGGTATATCAAAGTGATGGAAGAAAATACATCAAAAAAGTTGAAAAGTTTATGAAAGAAACAATCCTCAAAAATCTTAAAGTTTTATTTAAAGATAATTGGGAATTAGAAATAAATAAAATAAAAACTGATTGTCAAAATAGAGCTAATGATGAAAATACAAAAAAATATAAAGAAGGAATACTAGAAACACTAGGAAAAGTAGAGTGGACTGAAATGTTCAATATTACAGATTACAAAACTATCATTGAAAAGTATTGGTCAAAAAAACCAGAGCCAGTGAAAGATGATTTTGTTGCATTTGATAAAATTTTTGCAATTGACATAGGAGAAGGAAAAAACAAAAAGGAAGTTTTAAAATGGATTTCGCTTTTTAATTCACACAGAAATCAATTAGCACACGAGGGATCCAAAAATGAAGGGATAAACAAAAAAGAGGTTGATTTTTTAAAAATAATTTATGACCATTTCTTTAATTAAAATTAGTCTCAACAACCTATAAAAGAAATACAGTTTATTGTGTTGAATCTAAAAGTAAGTTCTTTAGCAATAATTAAAACCAAACATCAAAAGATATACACATTATATGATAAAAAACATTTAATGATGTATCAGGCAGGGCGTTATTTACTGGAATTTATGGGATAAGTAAGAAATACGATTTTTTTACCCGATGTAGAACTCCAAAATTGGCATCAAAATAACGGTTTAACCAATTCGTAGGCTCAGAATGGACGCTGCTATTTTATTTTAGCAATAACCTATGAGATTGTTACTGGTTTGAGGTATAGGTATCGCTGAAACCCTATAAACAATGAGCTGATATTTTTTAATTTGCCTAGTATTTGCTCGGCATCTTTGATTGTTTTGTATTTGATTGCTAGCAGAGTAGGTAACTTCCCTAGGGCTAATTCGCCAATACCACAGAACAAATCAATTGCTTCAATTTTGTTTTCCTTGTTCATAACTCTACGTTAAATGCTTTTTGTAGTATGCTCTTTTTTAGTTCATTGAAACAATTTATTTTTTGCTGGTAGATTGTTGCTGGTTTGTTGGCTTCAGTGGAGATATAACCCAGATTTTTAATTATGCAAAGGTCTCACAATCATAATATTCACCGGGTTCGCCTGTAATTCACCCAATAGCCAACGCTCAAAGGGGTTTTTTATCGGTATGATTTTCGTATCCTTTTTGCCAGTATTGAAAACCACTAGGATCACATACATATCGCCTTTGCCTTTGTGGTACAAATCCCTTGCCCAGCCCCATTGTGTTCTGGTCATTTGAAATTGTGTTCGGCTACTTTCTGTTGTAGATTTTACCTCAAAGTAGGCAATCTCTTCGCCCTTTTCTTTCATTACAATATCATAGCCTTCCGCTTCACTCCCTCCTTTATTAAGCAAGATCACTTCGTTTTGCGGGTATGTTTTCTTCAAGCACTTTAGGGCATATTGCTCCCCCCAATCACCTATTGCTTTATTGCCTGCGGAGCTGGATGCAGGGCTTGAGCTTTCTCCTTTTTCAGTAGCAAGATAGGAGTGGATATGTTTACCCGTGTTTCCTGATGGGCTTTGATTAGATAAATCCTTTGATTCATGCTGCCTAAGAGGAAATTCGACCTCAGTGATATTAGCATCTTCTGGGCTTACTACTGGTTGCCACTGTGCTGTAGTACTTGTAGCATCGGATTCATTTTCTCTGCGTTCTTTTGACAGCACTTCTCTACGTTCTTTCTCCTGATACTGCTTCAAAAGTTTTGCCTTGGCTTCAAGTTCTTCAAGGCGTTCTTTTGAGAGCACTGTTTTGTCAGGATTTTCTTGTATAAACTTTGCCGCTTTATCCAGCTTCATTCCAAGTATCTTGGCGAGTTTTTCGCTGTTTTCATCTGTTGTTTTGTAATCATCATGCAAAGCATCAAGCTTAATGTCTGCTATCTGCGAAACTATCAATTCTCCAGCTTTGTTATAGAGCCATAACCTGTTGCTTTTATCATAGAGCCATGACTCACCGCTTAACGTCGTCATCGTCTGTGATGATTGCTCTTTGCCTTTCTCGTATTGATGATTTTCATTCGTTCTTGTTTCTATGCACCCCTTTAACCTGTTGGTATATCTAAGCATGATTGACCACAAAAACACAGATTTCTTAGGCGTCATATTGTCAATAGCATACTCCAATCCATCTATGTTAAATTCTGGATTAAACCCATTAACTCCTCGCTCATGTCGTCCATGACTATCCTTCGTAAAACGTTCAGTATTAGTCATTTTTAACTCATCTCGGACACCTAAGCTACGCAGAAACTCCTTGTTACTTGCTTTATTACTGGCTGTTAATGGTGGCTCCGCTTCAAGGGAATAAGTATCTTCTTCGAGGAAATAGATATTGTCCTTGTGATTGCCTTCATACCAAGCCAATAATTTCTTTGTGCGAAAATATACATCAGCGGGTTTTTGATAAGAGCTGTCCCCACATTGGTTTATACATCGTACAAAATATAGTTCTTTCAACAGCTCTATAATCTTTTTACTATCTGACTCATCGGAGTCTTGCCAAATTCCTCGTACTTTTTCAAAATCTTTTTGATACTTGTCTATAGCAATATCAATATCACTGCCTTCATATTTTGGTACAATAAATTCTTTAATCTCGGCTATCTGATCTGGTATTATCAGACCTAAACCTTTCAGAAACTCAAGTGATTTTTTATTCTCAACAAAGATTTTTTTAACCGTTTTGAATTCAGACTCCATCTCCTCCTCCTTGTACGGTAGATATACTTGCAACCCTTCGTCTTTATCATTTTCTTTCGGGTTAATATGCGAGCCGTCCTCTAATCGAATAATTGGGCAGTTGTATAGAATTCCTCTATGGATGTGGTATAAATTTTCATTGTTCAACAAGAGACTTGAATAAAATTCTACAACCCATTCATCTGCTTTGGTTGCCATAAAATCTCCCGTAATTTTAGTACAAAATTTTTCCATATTAACTTCAGGAATTTCTAATGTTTTCGTCAAATAACTTCTTAATTCTCTTGTTCTATCAAACGTTATTGCTGTGCTGAGCCAAGCTTCTTTTTCAAATAATGCAGCACAATCCGACCGCTTCAATAAGGTAGTTAGACTTTTCCCGCGCGCTAGCAAAGCCTTTTCCGCATTCACATAGCCTCCATCTGCTGTTGGCAATAGTTCATTGGTTGTTAAGGCTAATTTAACTTTTTTGAACGCCGAGGCATACAAAGGATTCTTGGTTGACGAATTTATCGGTAATAAATTCAAAAAATCAACGCTTAAGAAGCCTGCTTCTTTAGTTGCTTGTATGCTCTCGGCTATGAGTGTTGACAATGCCTCCGTAATAGTCTGATTTTGTTCGTCTATGAAATCAATAGTCTCTCGGCTTGCAGTCATCTTATAGGGGGCATGAACTAAAAAATTTAATCCTATTGTTTCTTTTGTAGGAAAAAATACAAATAATTTATCATCAACTGTTGGAGTGATAGCACCTTTAAAAATTTGGTAAGCAATCACGATTTTCAGCTTCTCGTCAGCTATTTTGATGCCCTTTTCAAACAGCAGATAATTCGTCACGTGCTCCTGTTGGTTAAGCCTCGCAATCAGGCTTGCCCTAGCTCCGTTAATTTTAGAAGAGTAGTCACCAGTATTTGATGCTGTCTGCCAAATAATCTTTTCTATTTTTCTCAGAAACAATAATGATTCTGACTTTAATTCTTTTTCTAGTATCTTTGCTATTCCCGCGTAAGATTTGTCTGGAGAGATCTCATCGTGATTGAATGGCAGTTTTATGCTTGTATATTGCCCTTCAATATCTAAAGGCTCCACTTGTTCTGGAACAATATAATCGACAATCTTAAAATGGTAAGCTCCTGAGTGAATATAGGGTGTATTTGTTACTGCAAAAACAGACTTAAATCCAGCGCCGAATTTACCAATCAAATTAATATCTTCTGCTTTTGTTGATGAGCCTATGGTTGTTATAGAGCAAACGTCATTATAGTCAAATAACTTCCCGTTGTGCCTTATTTCAAGGGCTTCAGGTCTTAGAGTAAAGCTAATCTCTGATGCTTGAACATCATCGGCATTTTGCAAAAGCTCGTAGATAAAGTTGGATTTATCTGAATATAAATTGGTAACTAGTTTATGTGATTTATCCTCGTTTTCATGACAAGACTGAAGATGCTTGCGTCTTTTTTCTGTTAATTTCAATAAATGCTCTTGTTCAACGCTCATAATGTTTATTTTAATTTTTTGATTAGAATCACAATTTTAGATTATCAATAGATAATATACTACCAATAGTAGTAATTTATACCAAACAAATTGTCTAGTTATTCTTGGCTTTGAGAGCAGATTTTATAGCTCAGAGCAAGGCAAGCTAAAAAGATAGCAGAGTTTTTTTAAGGTAATCAATCTGTCGTTTGGACGGCTCAATTAAATTAATATTGAAGCTAAACAAGGCACTTGGTCTGGCTACTAAAATCTCTGCGACTTGACCCATTGCAAAAAACCTGTTACAATTTTCTTTTCCTTGTTCATAACTCTACGTTAAATGCTTTTTGTAGTATGCTCTTTTTTAGCTCGTCCAAGCAAGATATTTTTCGCTGGTAGATTGTTGCTAGTTTTTTGGCTTCAGCAGAGACACTATCTAGTTTATATCCTTAGTTCTTATATTGCGTTTAATTTTACAACTGACGCTTGACTTACTTCTCCAATGGTTTTAGAGATTTTTTTCTGTATACAATGTTGCATTTATAAAGTCAATATGGTAGTTTTTGTGTTTGGTAAAAGCGAGTAATCTGTTCATGTTTTACTTCTTTTTCGAATCAGTTCAAAAGAGTACGAGCGTACTTCTTGAGCTGACATAAGTTAAGCGTTGTACTTAACTGTTAATGAATTTATACTAAGATTAAATGTAAGCAGACATACGCTAGATAGGATGCAGTTTTTGACTTGTGACTTGTTTGGTAAAACACTGACTTAATAATGAACTGATAAACTAATGGCTTCAACCTCGCTCAATAGTAATTTACATAAGGCAAAAAACTCAAAGAATGATGAGTTTTATACTCAACTTTCCGACATTGAAAGAGAGCTAAAAAATTACAAAAAATACTTTAAAGACAAAATTGTTTATTGTAATTGCGATGACCCAAGAATAAGTAACTTCTTTCATTATTTTTCATACAATTTTGAAAAGTTAGGGCTTAGAAAATTAATTACAACCTGCTATAAAAACCAAAATAGAGATTTGTTTAGCCAACATGACTGCGAACACGCGATTTACCTTGAATACGAGGGCGACAAAAATGGAAATAGAGTTCCTGATACCGAAGAAATAGGTATTATTCATTTGAAAGGTGATGGGGATTTTAGAAGCGAAGAGTGTGTTGATCTTTTGAAACAAGTTGACATTGTAGTAACCAATCCGCCTTTTTCTTTGTTCAGAGAGTATATCGCTCAACTGATTGAGTATGACAAAAAGTTTTTAATCATAGGGGATCAAAATGCTATAACTTATAAAGAAATATTTAAATTAGTTAAACAGAACAAGGTATGGCTAGGATACGATAACGGGGGTACCAAATGGTTTCAAGTACCAGATGATTACGACATAAAAACAGAATCAAGGAAAAAAATAGAAAACGGCGTAAAGTATTTTAGCAAAGGAAGCATTACTTGGTACACGAACATAGATACAACCAAACGTCACGAATATTTAATCCTCTACAAAAAGTATGCTCCCGATGAATATCCACAATATGACAACTATGATGCTATAAATATTGATATAACAAAAAATATTCCAATGGATTATAAAGGGGTGATGGGCGTGCCTATTACTTTTATGGACAAATACAACCCCAAACAATTTGAGATAATATGGACCACAGATAGGGGTGGAGACGGAATGTTGGAACAGATTAAATTACCACATGCTAGATACGATGCCCCTGTTGTTAATGGAAAAGGACTATATAAAAGAATTTTAATTAGAAACAAAAAGCTATGAAAATAAAACTCGAAGAAATTACAGTACGAGAACTAACCAAAGGTTACCAAGACAATGACGAGCAAGGCGTGATTGGCTATGGTGGTAAATTAGATATACGCCCACCATACCAGCGAGAGTTTATCTACAAGGACGAGCAACGCGATGCCGTTATTGACACGATAACAAAGGGCTTCCCTCTCAATGTAATGTACTGGGCAGTAATAAAAGATGGGGATTTTGAAGTTATAGACGGGCAACAAAGAACAATATCAGTTTGTCAGTATGTAGAAGGTGATTTTTCAGTAAATAAACTGGCTTTTCATAATCTGCAACAAGACGAAAAAGATAAGATTTTGAATTATAAATTGATGGTGTATTTGTGTGATGGGGAAGATAGCGAAAAACTAGCATGGTTTAAAATAATTAACATTGCTGGAGCAAAACTAACAGACCAAGAATTACGCAATGCAGTTTATTCTGGTTCGTGGGTTTCAGATGTAAAAAGATATTTTAGTAAAAACGGATGCCCAGCCTATGGTATAGGTAGTAATTATTTAAAGGGTTCACCAATCAGACAAGAGTATTTAGAAACCGCTATCAAGTGGATTTCTGACGAAAAGATAGAAGATTATATGTCACAGCATCAGCATGAGCAGGATGGCATTGATTTATGGATATATTTTCAATCTGTGATTACATGGGTAGGGACTACTTTTACCAAAAAAAGGAAGTTTATGAAAGGTGTTGATTGGGGTGTGCTTTATAATGAATATAAAGATGAAATATACGATGCGAAAAAAATTGAAGCAGAAACAGCAAAACTGATACTTGATGATGATGTGACAAAAAAGAGCGGTATTTATCCATATATCCTAACTCGCGATGAAAAATATCTTTCGGTTCGTGCCTTTACTGATGCTATGAAACAAAAAGTTTATGAAAAGCAAAAGGGGTTTTGTAAATTTTGTAAAAAGCATTTTGAAATATCAGAAATGGAGGCTGACCACATAACACCGTGGCACAAAGGAGGAAAGACGATGGAAGAAAATTGTCAAATGTTATGTAAAAATTGTAATAGAACAAAATCGGGGAAATAAAATCGTACAATCAAAGAGATTATCCAATAACAAATTAGAGAAGCTAAAAGATGTTGTTTGCAAGTCGATGAAGCAGTAGAGTATCAACAATAAACTTCACAATCGGGCGAGGGGTGAAGTATTGCCCAAAGTCCCCGCGAAATATGAGCCCATAAAGGCTTCAAAAGCCCTGCCCTTGCTATCAAGGTCGGTTTTTCCTAAATGGATGCTTTCCAAGTAACTTACTATGCTACACAGTTTTTCGGGACTTAAGCGTATATCATCTGTAAATAGTTTTGGTTCTTTTACACGCCCCTCGTTGTATAGGTTATGGATGCGTTTTTGTAATTCCTTGTAACTTTCATCAAAATCAATACCAGCGATGATATGAATTGTCGCTTGTTGTAAGCTAAAACTCATACCTTCACCAAAGTAGAAAATTTAACTGTTGTTGGTTTGTATTTTAGCAATAACCTATGAGATTGTTACTGGTTTGAGGTATAGGTATCGCTGAAACCCTATAAACAATGAGCTGATATTTTTTAATTTTCCTAGTATTTGCTCGGCATCTGCGATTGTTTTGTATTTGATTGCTAGCAGAGTGGGCAACTTATCTAGGGCTAATTCGCCCACACCGCTTTGGATATATTTACGCAACACAAAATCTATAAATTCTTTTTGTTGTGCATCGCAAGAGGTATAAATCGTATTTTGGGCGGTAACAACGCGTGCTTTTCTAGTGATTGGGCGTAAAGCACTGTCAAAGACATATCCCAGCACATCAAATAAATCGCTTTTTTCTGCGTAAATCAGTTTTTGCAAGGTTAGCAATGCTGTTTTATCAAAGCCGTTTTGAGTTAATTGCTCAAGCAATATTTCTCTTGTTTTCGGCGTGCTCCAAAGACGGCGTAATTCTGCTTCACTTTTGATAGAGTTATGCAATTCGCCAAACAGATGAGCTAAAAACTGCTCTACTGACATGAGTTTGCCGTCAGCATTTAGGAACGAGGTTGTCATATTATGGCGTATCCTACGCTCCTTGCCATCTGCTAGTTTTATTTTTATTTTGATTTTATTGTTGCAGACGCAGGGAGTTTGTCCGCATTTCTCACAGAGCAGGGGCGCTACGATAATGCAAATACAAGGCATTTTACCACATCTAGCACAAGGTTGCAGTGGCTCTACCGCACAAATACATGGAGTTTGAGTGCAAACTTCACAAATAGTTTGTATAAGTGGCTCTCCGTCCCATTCTGGGTCCGCGAAGCGTTGAGAGGCACCAACAAAATCATAAATAGTAAAAAAATATTTGCCGTCAAAAAGCCGTGTGCCCCGACCAATAATCTGCTTAAATTCAATCATCTGCTTTACTGAACGCAGCAAAACAATGTTACGAATGTTGCGCGCATCCACACCGGTTGAGAGTTTTTGCGAGGTCGTCAGCACGATAGGTACCGATTTTTCGTTGTCTTGAAATTCGCGTAAAAACTGCTCTCCTAGTTCGCCATCATTAGCAGTAACACGGACACAGTAATTAGGCTCAGTGCTTTTTTTGTTTTGATTTACCAAATCACGAATCAGTGCAGCGTGCTCTTGATTAGCACAAAAAATAATGGTTTTTTCGTTTTCATAGGCAGCTTCCATAAAGATTTTAACAAGTTTATTTTCGCGCTCTTTCATCACAATAATTCTATTAAAATCCTTTTCGGTGTATTCTTTGCCTGGTTCTATCTCCCCGTCAATCACATCATCATCACTCTCGTAAATATATTTATCTTTATCGGTCTTGATACGATGCACCTTAAAGGGGGTAAGAAAACCATCGTTAATTCCTTCTTTGAGCGCGTAGGTATAAACTGGCTCGCCAAAATAGTGATAAGTATCTACATTATCAGCACGCTTTGGCGTCGCGGTTAAGCCCAACTGCACAGCAGGTGAGAAGTAATTTAAAATGCCGTGCCAATTCCCCTCGTCGTTCGCGCCACCTCTATGGCACTCGTCAATAATAATAAAATCAAAATAATCGGGTGGATACTCACCAAAATAGGGAGTGGGATTGCCAGTTTTATCTTTACCAGACATAAATGATTGGAAAATAGTAAAAAAGATACTACCGCCAGTTGGTACTTTCCCGCCTTTTTTGATTTCTTTGGGAGTTATACGCACCATTGCATCGTCTGGAAAAGCAGAAAAAACATTAAATGCTTGGTTTGCTAGAATATTACGATCCGCTAAAAACAAAATCCTAGGTTGTCTTGGCTGATAATTGCTCTCCTCATTTGCCATTTTCAATTTTCCATTTTCAATTGCTGACAGACTCCAGCGCGTATGAAACAAAACCCAAGCAATTTGAAAAGCAATCGCTGTTTTACCGGTTCCAGTGGCAAGGGTTAGCAAGATACGCTTTTTGCCTTGTGCTATAGCTTGTAGAGTATTTCTAATAGCAACCTCCTGGTAGTATCGCGGTTGCCAGGTACCTCGTTTATTCTCAAAAGGTACTGCTGTAAATTTGTCTTGCCAATACTCGGCTTGCTTGCTTAGGATGTCTTGAGAATATGCCTTGTGCCACATTTCATCTGGACTTAGAAAACCCTCCACTAGAGCCTCCACACCTGTTTGCATACAGATACTATAAATCTCACTACCGTTGGTAGCGTAGGCAATCACTGCATTTAATCTTTTGGCATAGTTTTTTGCTTGTTGTATGCCCTCACTCACTGCTAAGCTCACCCTTTTCGCTTCCACTACTGCTAGTTTGATAGCCTTATACACTAGTACATAATCTGCTTTTAGTGCCTTGCCTCTACTACCACCTATCTGTATTCTACCAGCGGTAATGTTATGCTCACGCAGAATCTTAGCACCAGCAACAACGCCCCAACCGCTAGCTTTGAGCCTGGGCTCAATCAATTCTGCTCTGGTTTGGGCTTCGTTCATCATACTATTTTTTATGTTTCTTCGGTTAAAGATGTAAGTAAACTTTGGTTTATATCTTTCTTTGTCAAGGCACTAATGAGCTCTGCTCTGGTTTCGATTTTTGTGTTTTTATTACTCATGGTTGGCGTTGTTTCTTTATTTTTGAACCACTCTTTTGAAACTTCACAATTTTCGCTATTTGGCTCAGGGTCTGATTTATGAACTTTTAAGTGCAAAGGCATTGAAACACAATTACCAAAGACTAACGCCTCGCCCGGTATGGACTGTTTAATTTTTTCTGCAAAATCTTCTGAAAAATATGGAAGTATAGCTTGAATATAACGCATATCATTTTGATTTTGGATTCTATGAATTATAAAATTAGCACATTGTGAAAGCACTGTTTCTGATAATTCTGATGGTCTTTGAGAAGATACAAGCAAATAAAAAGCAAACTTTCGACCTTCTCTTGCAATTTTTTCAAAAATATTTTCTTTTAAAATATATTTGTAATCTTTTTTTATATATCTGTGAGCCTCATCTAAAATTAAATGGATTGGTTTTTTCCTCCTCTCATCACCAAATAATGTTCTTCTCTCATCAAAAAGAAGTCTTGAGACAACGCTTGTAAGTGTTTCTAAAATATCAGGGCTTAACTCGCTGGTGTCAATAATAACTAATTGAGTTTTTGTGTCATTTTTACCCCAAAAATTTTCTCTGTATTTTTTAGCAGTGTCGTTGTCATTTTTTGATTGTCTCATAAATTGACAATCTGGATTTTCTAAAAAATAATCAAGCCTTGTTAGCATTGTTGCTACGAAACCTCTAACTTGTCTATTTCCTCGGGCTTCTTCTTCTAATAAAACCAAATCACAGGCTATTTTCAAGAAGCGATAATCAAAAAATTCGCCATCTTTAATTTTAAAATTTATTACTTCTTGAACTTGGTTTTGTTCAATTTTTTTTGCCACTTCCTCAGTAATTTTTTCTAATTCGTTGCTATTTTGCCCATATGAAAGAGTGCAAGCACCCTGTAGTTTTTCAATATCTTTAATTAAATCTTGGGCAGGTTTCTTTATATTGTTACTAATAATATCTAATATGGTACCCATCATACTCGCTGCTGTAGTTATTCTTGCCGTATCGCTATCAGCTTGTCTTAATGCACTATAAACCAAAGTACATATTTTATATCTCAGGTAGTGCACAAATTTCTTTTTTTCTTCCTCATCAGAGTTGCCGATCTTATAAAACCTATAACTTTCTTGTAATACCTTATGCCAGAAGGGTCTTTGTGTTGCATCGGTTGCTAATAAAAAAGCACTCCATTCATCCAATGACAATAAAAAATGTGGTAAATAAAATACTTTATAACCATCTGTATCTTTTTCAATGTTTGGCTTGTAATATTTAACAGAAATATCACTGTCACTAATATCACTGTCACTTGCGAAAGCCTGTTTATACTCCCCATTAACATCAAAAACCAAAATTCTAGAACCTATTGCAGAATAATCTCTCTTCTTGTGTATCTCTTGAATAATATGGGCTATGGTGTTTGATTTTCCACTACCAGAATTTCCTAAAACAGCAGAATGAATATTAAAAAAATTATCTATATTTATCTTAATTTGATAATTTATTAGATTTTTGCTAATGCCTAAAGAAAATGAATCGTGAATTTTATTTCCCTCATTCCCATTTTCATCTTCTGGTATGTTTAAAATTATTTTCATATCATCGTAAGTAACAATGCTGACATCACTATAAAGAGCAGGGAATATACCAACACCTAATGTAAATTTTTTATCCTTGGTTAATTTATCATCCTTGGTTAATTTATCATCCTTGGTTAATTTATCATCCTTGGTTAATTTATCATCCTTGGTTAATTTATCATCCTTGGTTAATTTATCATCCTTGTTTAATTTATCATCCTTGTTTAATTTATCATCCTTGTTTAATTTATCATCCTTGTTTAATTTATCATCCTTGTTTAATTTATCATCCTTGTTTAATTTATCATCCTTGCTTATAGTGCCAATTGGCTTTAGCAAGAGCTCTCTATTACTTTCAATATCAAAAGATAATTTTTCTTTATAGGTATCGGAGTCAAAAATAGATATTATTTCGCAAATAATTACTTCACTCACAGCATTGTTAATTTTCAGATAACTGCCGATATTTCCAAAATAATAAACATTACCTTGCAAATTTACCGAACTGCCTCGTATCTCAGAAGAAATTTTAACCTTGAGTTGGCTGTAATCAATACTTATTAATTTTCCTATTTTCATTTCTTTCCATTTTGTTCTTTTAGCTTTTTGACAAATGTATCCAATAGATTTTTCTCTTTGTTTTCATCTAAATCAGGTAATAAATTTTTAACAATATATTCAAAATAATGTATCTTATTCTTTTGATCTTCGTTATCTTCACCAAATATTCTATAAACTCTACTATCGCCAATTTTTGTCAGAGGGCACTTTTCATATTCACCAAATATAACAATTGAAAGCGAAGCATTAGAGGTCAATGACTGGTAAATAATGTTGTTTATATGCTCATCACTAAAACTATAGCCAATAACAAATAATACAGAATTTGACTGACATAACTTTGTTTGAAATTCTCTAATCAAATCAGCGTAAGGCAAGCCTAAACTTTGCCCTTGTTTTAGGGGTGTTGGATAAATCAAAACAGATTTTTCTGGTCTTTCTTCGCCGCCCTTGACGGCAATTTCCTGAATATTAAATAATGAGTTACCTTCTTTTTCAATCCAGCTAATTGAGCCATGTAACTTATATAAATAAACCATATTTTCTAGTGGTTCAAATTTTTCTAAATTTGCATCAATTTTTTGCGAAAAAGTATAACGAAACCTTGCGGGATTAAATACTCTTTCAAGCCCTCCGCCAAAACCGTTGTTGTAATTTATATTTAAATCATCTAATGCTTTTTCACTAAATAAATCACTATTAGTTGTAAATATATTGACTCTTGCAAGGTCTTTATTTCTTAACACTATTTTTTGATAAAAATCTTTGTATAACTGTAGTTTATTTCTGATTTTCTTTGCTTGCTCTGATTCTTCTGGAGTAATAGTTAGATCAATATTAATTTTTTTGTAGATATGTTTTTCTATATATTTTATTAAATTATCTATATGATGCGTATCATCTGATGTATTTGTATTTTGTAGATAATATTGTTTAGCATACATAACGCTTAGCAAATGCTCTAAGTTATCTTTTTCATCATTGTTATCGTTATTTAAAAATTCTTTACCCGGGTCAACAAGGCTTTGTAATTTCATTTCTTTTATTAGACTTTTTTTCATTTCTTTCGTGGTAGGTATTGCGTCAAAGCTTGCTCCTGCACCTAATAAAAAATTAATATTTTTAATATTCGAAAGTTCTACTATTTTTTCTTTTATCTGCTTTATTTTATTGTTCTGTGCGCTCTTATTATTCTGATCCTTATCACACAATAAATCAGTTTGTCCTTGCCAGAAATTTATTTTATTTTCTTCACTCATAATTATAGCTCTCCGTTAAATGCTTTTTGTAGTATGCTCTTTTTTAGCTCATCTAAACAAGTTATTTTTCGCTGGTAGATGGTTTCCAGTTTTTTCGTTTCGGTGGATACGGCATCTAGGTTTTTAACTATCTGTTTTTGTTCTTTTAACGATTTAGGGAATGGAATATTATTTTTCAAAATCCTTTTTGGAGCCGTATGACGAACCATCGTCCCTGTCGCTGTCAATTTTATTTTGGATAAATATGAACTTGTTTGAAAGAAATAGTAAAGCAAGCCTGTTTCAATATTATGTTTATTCAAAACCACTCTACCAATTCTCTGGTTATGTAATATATTTCCAGATTCTATCACAGCAGATTTTCCCAGTATTTTCATTTTGCTAGACAAGTCAGTCATTACAATTACAAGGTCGCCTTTATTAAAATTAAATCCAATTGGGAGTCTTGAAACACATCTTTTCGTGTTTTTCTGGGTAAAATGTAGTTTAGAATCTTCAGAGAAATTACCCGGAGTAAGAACTATAGGGTTAACTCCTTCGTAATTTGTTTCAAAATCTTGACTTTTAAATGCGTATCCATGGGTTATTGAAATAACATCCCCCAGTTTCTTTTCCTCCCATTCTCCACTGTCAATTTTCAATTTTCCATTAGCAAAAGTTTCCTGTAATTTTGATTGGAAAAGCTCGCGGGCGTTTTTCAGGTTTTTTTCGGTATTGGCTTTGGCTTGGTCTATGGCAGTAAAGGCTTTCTCTAAGATGGCTACAATGCGTTTTTGCTCGGGGAGTGGTGGGAGCGGGATTTGTAGTTCTTGAAAATGTCTAAGTCGCAATGATTTTACTGTGGCTCCAACAGCTACTCTTTCAAAATATTTATGATTGAAATTCAAATAATTTTCTACGAAATTTATGTTGATATATTTTTCAAAATTAAAAATTGCATATGCTCTTTGATGTAAATCAAATTTTCCAGAATAATGTTTAGGCAAAAAAGTCGAGCCTTCTCCAGGAATTATTAAAGCGTCACAATCAAAAAGATAACGATTGCTCTTTTTTGTTTTTTTAGACCTATCAAAAAACATATACTGCCCATTTGGTATTGCTTGATTTGCATTAGATTTTCCTGTTTTTATCTCACAAACCTCCCCCAGCTTCTTAACCTCCCACCCCTGCGGCAAACTACACATCTCTTAACACCCTCTGCATAACAACCGCCTCTATCAGTTGTCCACCCTCCAATTGCCCTGGCGCTTGAAACTCACCCTCCCAATAGGGATTTTCTGGGTTCTGTTCCAGTTTTTCTATTTTCGGGGTAAGCATATTTTCATAGCCCTCTTCATAGCCACTCACCACAACCCGCATATCTGGCGGAAATTGTTGTAATTCTTTGATTAACTCCGCGACGGTGCGGGATGCCTTGTTGGGTTCAGTCATTGTTGGAATCCTGTAAAAGTTTTTTTGCGCTGTTACCTGTTGTTAATTGAAAATTGAGAATTGAAAATTGAAAATTATTTGTTAATTGAGAATTGAGAATTGAAAATTGAAAATTATTTTTCATTTTGTTAATTGATAGTTGTTAATTGAGAATTGAAAATTGAGAATTGAAAATTATTTTTCATTTTGTTAATTGATAGTTGTTAATTGAGAATTGAAAATTGAGAATTGAAAATTATTTTTCATTTTGTTAATTGAGAATTGAAAATTGAGAATTGAAAATTATTTTTCATTTTGTTAATTGAAAATTGAGAATTGAGAATTGAAAATTATTTGTTAATTGAGAATTGAGAATTGAAAATTGAAAATTATTTGTTAATTGAAAATTGAGAATTGAGAATTGAAAATTATTTGTTAATTGAAAATTGAGAATTGAGAATTGAAAATTATTTTTTATTATTTAATCTTGACGTTTTAACTATGCTTACCAATAATTTGATGAGTTCAATGTTTTCTGGGTGGATGGAATTAAAACTGTTTTTATCAATATAATCACTGTCTTTTAGTAACATAAGCCAATATTCTGTTTCATTAGCTTCTTTTAATGCGATATTCATCTTGTGAACAAAGTCAGCTTTTGATTGGGCATGCTCTGCTTCTTTTACCAATGCGCCAACACTTGTTCCACTTCTTAAAATTTGTTTAGAGAGTACATATTCTTTTTTCTCTGAAACAAGAAACTTATACAGCTTTATTATTCGCAGTGCAAAAGCATAAGATTTAGAAGCAATGATATTTTCTTTCATTCTCCATTTTCAATTCTCAATTCTCAATTCTCAATTCTCAATTCTCCATTCTCCATTCTCCATTTTCAATTCTCAATTCTCAATTCTCCATTCTCAATTTTCAATTTTCAATTCTCAATTTTTAATTTTTAATTTTAAGCTATCAATTATCAAACTACTCGCCTGGTCTAATTCCGCCATTTCTTTGAGTAGCTCTGCTGGTTGTCGCAAGGGAGCTTGTTGCGGCGTATTGGGATTTTTGACAGACAAATCAAAAGTTTTTTGGTCTATAGCTGTGAGCTCTAGCGTCCATGAGTTTGGGCTACTTTTTCTAGTTTTTTGCAAGGCAATAAAATCGGCTAGATCCTTTTCATTGAGAGGGTTAGTTTTACCTAGATTTCGCTCTAGCTTGAGCTGGTAAAACCATATTTTTTTAGTTGCGCTACCCTTATCAAAAAACAATACAATGGTTTTAACGCCCGCACCGCTAAAGGTACCACCGGGTAGGTCTAGCACCGTATGCAGATTGCAAGTGGTTAATAATTCTTGACGCAGGGTGATAGTAGCGCTGTCGGTGTTGCTTAAAAAAGTATTTTTGATGACCATGCCTGCCCTACCACCGCGCTTAAGTATTTTGATAAAATGTTGCAAGAAAAGACTGGCAGTTTCACCAGTTTTTATAGGGAAGTTTTGCTGTACTTCGGCGCGCTCTTTGCCACCAAAGGGCGGGTTTGCCAGCACTACATCAAAACGGTCTTTGTCTTGGATATCGGTCAGGTTTTCGGATAGGGTGTTGGTATGTATAATATTGGGAGCTTCGACTCCGTGTAAAATCATATTCATAATACCAATAATATAGGCAAGCGATTTTTTCTCTTTGCCGTAAAAAGTTTTTGTTTGTAAGGTGTCAACATCGCTTGTTGATCGCTCTTTGCTTGTATTTAAGTACTCGAAGGCTTCACACAAGAAACCAGCGGAGCCCGCCGCGCCATCATAAATGCTATTGCCTATTTTTGGTGCTACGACTTTGACGATGGTTTTAATCAGCGGTCTCGGGGTGTAGTATTCGCCACCGTTACGACCCGCGTTGCCCATGTTTTGAATCTTACTCTCATACAAATGGCTCATTTCGTGCTTTTCTTCATGTGTGCGGAAACGCAATTCGTCAATTAAATTGAGCACTTCGCGTAAGTTGTAGCCACTTTGTATTTTGTTTTTTAACTCGCTAAAAATCTCGCCAATTTTATATTCGATGCTATCGGCACTAGCAGCGTCTACCTTAAATTTTTTGAAGTAGGGAAAAAGTTTCCTATCTACAAAATTACAGAGGTCATCTCCGCTTAAGGCGTTATGGTCTATTTTTCCATTTTCTAGCCTCGGCGCTGCCCATATGCTCCACTGGTACTCTGCTGCAATAATCTGAATATGGGCTTTACCACTAAGCTCGGCTTCTGCGTTTTTGTCCTTTTCTAGGTCGTCTAGATATTTTAGAAACAAGACCCACGAGGTTTGCTCTACATAGTCTAGCTCACTGCTACAACCAGCATCTTTATGCAGTATATCGTCTATATTTTTTAAAGTTTGCTCAAACACTAATGATAAGTTAGTTGCAATGTTTTTTAGCTTCTTTGCTACCTACAGCTACAGTATGTGGTGTAGATTTGACGCCGGCAAAAAAAACTAAGATGTCTGTTGGTCCGTCTATTGCGGTTCCTTTATGTATAGTATTCATAACCTCGAGCATAGAATCTCCCTCTGTAAAGATGGCTTTTTTACCGCTTTTTGTTTCTACTGCTACGCTGCCTTTGAGAATATAGACAAAGGTTGGTACTAGGTGGCAGTGAAAATCTATAACTTGATTTTCTTTTAATTCTTGCTTAATAGCTGTAACCTCTGGTTTGCCTTTGGGATAAGATATACTATCACCATTCCACGAGACGCTAGTTTGGAGTAGTTGCTTCGCATTTATCGTCAGCAGGCTCGCAACAAGTGCAACTAACAAGATACTTTGTATAATTTTCATTTTAATTTTTATTAGAATTATAATTTTAGATTATCAACAGATAATATACTACCAGTAGTAGTAATTTATACCAAACAAATTGTCTAGTTATTCTTGGCTTTGAGAGCAGGTTTTATAGCTCAGAGCAAGGTACGCTAAAAAGGTAGCAGAGTTTTTTTGAGGTAATCAATCGGCTCTTTGGACGGCTCAATTAAGCTAATATCGTTAGTGTTGACTTCATAACTAACCCGTCTCAGAGCACGAGCAACCACTGCAAGGATACACCCACATTTCGCGATAAACTCACGGATATGCTTATCTGCTGTGTTGTGAAAGCGTTGCTATTTAGTGCAAATAAATCGCAGGCGTTTATAATCGGCATGCCATTTGCCATTGACATATAACTCGGCTTTCAGTTTATCGGTCGTTATATTGATGATATTGTGCCACTCTTTTTCGTTGATACCCTGAAAAAAAGGCATCGCAAACTGGCTGAGCCAGTGGGTTAATCCTAGTTCGCCCGCGAGTTTTGTCGGTCGTTCAAAATACCACGCATGGGTTACGGTTAATTGGTGTTTTTCAAGAATGGAAGCATATTCCGCAATGCTGGGGAAATAACAAGGGTTGAATTTCGATTGCGCTACGAATCCAAGCTCTGCTAAAGTCGCCTGTAGTGTTGTAACAATACGCCTGACATTTCCTTTACCACCCATTTCCACAACCAAGCGCCCGCCGAATTTGAGTGCTCCAGACAGCGCGTGAATTACCCTGTCGGCTTCTTTGATCCAATGCAAAGCTGCGTTGGAAAAAATCGCATCATACACCTCTGTGCAATCCAGATAGCGGACATCCTGATGCTCAAAGTTGATTTCAGGGTAAGCTTTGCGTGCCGCCTTAATCATTTCCAAAGAGCTGTCAATGCCAGATACGGAGGCGCAACTTGTCGAAATTTGCTTTGTTAATTCGCCAGTTCCACAACCCACATCAAGAATATGCTCTTGCTGTTGTGGCGCTAAAAGTTGCAGTAAATCTTTGCCGTACTCATGGACAAAAGCGTGCTGCTTTTTATAGAGTGCGGGATTCCAGAAATCGGGTTGTTGTTTTTTACACATTTTGTTATTCGTTATTGTAGCATAAAAATCATGAAAGCCAATTTGCGCTTTGCTGCCGTAATCTTTGCTGCTAATACAGCGATGGTGAAGCTTCAGTCAATCAAATAAGGGTTTTAATAGCCTCTAACTGACAAAAAAATCGTCGCTTTGCAGTGTTTCTAGCGCTTGCCAGTGCTCCCAGCAAGCACAGAAAAGGCAGTTGAGATGACCTACAGATAACCTGTAAGGTGCATTTGTAAAGCGTGTTCCTGTTGTGTGTTTTAGCTACTCATTCACCTTGCTCCATTCTTTGCTTAGAAATTTGTATATAATCTTTATCCTGCTCAATACCAATCCAGTCACGCCCATACTTTTTTGCGACATAGGTTGTTGTTCCACTCCCTAAAAACGGGTCGAGAACAAGATCACCTTCATTAGAACTTGCTAAAATAATTCGTTTCAACATTTCTTCTGGTTTTTGTGTTGGGTGCAATGCTTTTCCATTTTCTCCACACAATCTCTCTTTTCCTTGCACCAAAGGCATCTCCCAGAAATCACGCATTTGTTTTTGATTGCCGTTTTTCTGTTTATCAGGATTTATTTCTTTTGTTTTGTTGTAATTAAAAGTCCAACCCTTTCCTTTTACTGCCCAAATAACAAACTCTGTTGAGTGTGTAAAAACACGTCTTGTCATATTTGGCATTGCATTGGTTTTATGCCAAGTGATAATGTTATTGATTTTAAAGTTAAGTTGTTTCAGAACAATCATCACTTCTCCAATGTTGTGGTAACTACAAGCGATATAAAAAGAAGCAGTGTTTTTTAATGCTTTATCACAAGCGCCAATCCATTTTCGTGTAAATTGAATATATTCTGGGGCAGTCATTTTATCCCAACATTCATTCACCATGTACCAATCACCGCCGGTTTTGTTCCCTTCCCATTTTAAACCATTGCCAGATAAATTATAAGGTGGATCGGCAAAAATAAGGTCAATGGAACTTCTATCAACTTTTGTGTCGAGTATTTCCCCGCAATCTCCATTATAAATAATATTTCTTTTCATTTTTTAACGTGGATAATACTTGCTTGCCATGAAGAAATAGTATCGGGGATACTATTCAGCCATTCGCCTGAAATGTCAAAAGAATTGGAAGAGTCTATAATCATATCATACAAACGAGAAATTTCGCTGTGCTGTAAAAACTTATTGTCTCTTTTTATTTGAAGCAAGATTTTCAAAATAGAAACAAACTGCTTAATTGATAATGGCACTATTCTTTGCTTCTTTCCTTCGTACTCATATTTTATCGCAGTCCAAAAAGTATTTACTGTATCTCTGTGAAGTGTTGGAGCTATGAATAGACAATATGACGGTTTATTTGCGTATTTGTTTTCAAAATCGCGCAAATGCCTCATCACTGGTTGTCCTTCGTTATACCACTGATCTCGCCCTTTCAACATTGTAACTTCACAAATAGCATTAAACGCTTCATAAAAACACTCAATATCTGGCGTATTTGCGGGAGCAGTAAAAGTTGGCTCATTATCATCTCCAACTGGGTAATTCGGTTGCACCTTTATGGCGTCATTCAGTGCGTGTAAACCAAGTGCGGATAACTTTTCTAGGAGTATGGGGCGGTCATCATAATCAAAAATATTTTCAAGCTCTTGTATGTATGATTCTATTTGTTCGGTCTTTTGAGAGTCTCTGCGGTTCAATTCATTTTGTAATAATTTTCTATATGTTCGTAATTCTGCAATATAATCTTTTAACTTATCACTTTGCATATTTTTAAATTCTTTGATTTTAATATTTTCTTTTTCTAAATCAGTTTCGTATATTTCAATTTCATCGATAATTTTTACAATAATCTCAATATATTTTTCTTTTGTTTCCCAAGGTAAGTGCGGTTCTGAAATATCGGAAATGTAAGCGAGGTATTGCTTTTTAGATTCAAACGATTTTGATTCTGCATTATCGAAGTTAAGCAAAGAATCAATTTCAATCGTTCTTCTTGGTTCTAAATCAATATAGAAACCTCCACCACGAATGTTAATATATCGAGTTAATCGGAAATAACGAATTGCATTATCACCGTAATCTTGCAAATTGCTCAATAAACTATTTATTTTATCTTTATCCTTGGTTTTTAAAAATTCACTAGCAAATTGCTTTTTATAAATATCAAAAAATTTTTTCTGATCTTTTTTTGTTTTCCCTTTTAATTTTATTCTTAAACATATGATTTTATCTGCATGTTGTTTAATATCTTGATAATGCAACAATGTTGGCACAAAAACTGAGAACTCTTTTTTACTAATACCTTTTGTCTTATTACCACAAGCAAGTTCTTTTTTGTTGACAATTTTTATTAAGTGGAGTGCTCCGACAAATGGTTTAATGCTATAAATCCCATTTTCTGGATAATCTCGGCTATCAGGATTCGGTATTTGCCATTTCAAAAAACTTCTTAAAAATATTTCACCAAAATCAAAATCTTCTTTCAAAAATAATTTTCCTAAATCTGTTGTTTTTACTTTACTATTTTTGATAGCAACGAATCCAAATTTTTTGAGAGGGTTTATTGATTGTCTGCCACGCATAGAAGGATCTTTATAATTTTTTGCATTAAAAATCTCTTCTGCTTGTTCAAAAGAAATTTCTTTTGATGAATCGTTAACCAAATCAATCTGGTCTGGAGAGAGTCCGTTGTAGAATTGAGAATTCCCAAAGCCATACACTCTATTTTTTATCAATAGAATTTGATATTTTTTCTGATTATCAGTAGTCCATTCTACATTTTCAAGTTGTTGCAAGACAATCAAGAAATCTCTTAATCTCTCAGGGTTTCGTAATGTCGTTGTAATTGACTAAGGTTTTTTCATGATTATTTTGTTACCTTACAATAGAAAATGCGTTCCACATTATTTTTGTCGTTACTTTTTCCCGTTGTGAATACTTTGTAAGTTTTTTCAAATATTTCAACATCCCCTTTGTTATTTAAAACTTGCAAAATTTCGTCATCACTCATTCGCGCATTTGAACGACCATCTTTTGAATCTCCTGTATTATTATAGGAAAATAAAATATGCTTACAGTCTGCATCTCTGATTAAATCTGCAAATACTTTTGTTGCGCTTTTTAGACAATAATCACTTTTGATATGGAAGCGATTCATTTTTTTCCCGATACCAACAACTTTTGGTTTTTTCCATTCTGCCAAATTTTCTAAAAGATGATAAGTATCGGAATATTGTCGTGAATTGTAAGGAGGGTCAACATACAAAACATCACAGTAAACCTTTTTTATAAGTGTATTTGCATCTTCTTTATAAACTTTATTATTTTGATTACACGAATAATCTATATCAGGAATTAAAAGTTTTATTGGTCGTAACATATCTAATTTTTTACGGAAAGCATCATAATGACCAACAGTATTTGCTACTTTATCCACTGCATAAAGCAATGAGCAAATCAAAATATATTTTTCATTTTCATCTTTTGTAAAACTTTCTATTTCTTCACGAATAATGCCAATTTTTCTTGCATTTTCTTCTGAAAAATATGTTCCACCAAAATGCTCTGCAAAATAATTATTTTCGCCATTTTCCAAACTGTTAAAATATTTTATTTTATCAAAAATACTTTTCTGTATATTTTGATCAACCCCCAAGAATGCTTGCAGGCAAGCATAATTTGCAGAAAGAAAATCATTAGAAATGATTTTTATATCTGGATTGTTAAATCTTTCGCCAACAACACCAGTGCCGGCAAAAATATCGCAAAGTGAATTTATCGAACCACATTTTTCGGAAATAATATCTTCAACAAATCCGAGCAATTTATATTTGTTTCCTAAATAGCGTCTGTTTTGCAATTGGAAATAGCCAGATTTAGATTTTTGTGGTTGAAAATAGTGTCTTTTTATTTTGCGGGAGCTTGCTTCATATGTAGGTTTATCAGGTTCTAATAAGTCAAAAAGTGTTTTCTGTTTTCCTTCTAATATATAATCTGAATAGGTGCTCTTATCTTTTAGTTTTTCATGGAAACTAAAATGCCCATTTTCAGAAATAATCAAGAAATCAATAACAGGGATTCCCATGATTGTTCCGGCATACGTAATTCTCCTAACAACCTGACTATCTTTTTTGCTTGGTGAAGCATCTCCAGAGGGATGGTTGTGTATCAAAATTACACTTGCGGCATTTAGTTCTATTGCGGGGTGAAAAATTTCTCTTGGATGAAGTAATGTTTTATCAAGAAGCCCGATACTTATAACTTCTTTTTTCAGCAAAATATTTCTTGCATTAAGATATAAGCAAACAAGATATTCTTTCTTCTTTTTTCTTATATCATAATTGAGAGATAAAATATCTTGAACGCTCTTGATGAGTCGTTCATTTGAGTTTTCTTCTGCATAATATCTTTTGATCAAAGAAATTGCGGCTACAACTTGTAACGATTTTGCTTTTCCAATTCCAGAAACTCCTTGTAAATCATCAATTGTTACATTTAGAAAGTTTTTTCCAAATTTTCGAATGATTTGTTGCGATAACCTCTGAACATTTTTTCCTTTGATTCCGCTGCCAAGAAAAATTGCTAAAAGATCACTTTTAGAAAGTGCTTCGTGACCTTTTTTAAGAAATTTTTCTCGTGGTCTATCTACTTTTGGAATATCTTTTATTTTTGCCATAATTAAAAACTTTTTTTCTTGTGCTGGTAATACCAGTGCTGCTACGGCTCGGCGTAGGGGCTATTGATAATTATCTGGATGATAGAGTTAAACATTTATACACGGACTCCTATTGATTCACTGATCATAGTATATAAGTCCACCGCTGTCTCTTGCATTGACTCAACTGTAAAACTAATTGCATAGGGGACATTATCCTCAAGATTTTCGCTAGCATCGGCAGCACACTGGACAAATATCTTAATCATATCACCAGTAAATGACCTAATATCAAAAATTTCGTGTTGTACTGTGCCTTTTTTAACTTGATGCCAATCCGCCTCTTGCCTTGCTCCGCCTGTTGTATAACTGGGAATATCAAAAAATAATTTGGCTTGTCGCCAGCCATAGCGAAACGGATTGATAGGCGTAAACCATGTCAATGTAGCAGTTAACCTAAGACGCAAATCTCTAAAGTCATCAGGTATGGGTAATTGAAAACAATGGCGTTCCTTATGAGAAAGACTACCAAAACCGATTAGGGTTACACGCCTTGCCGTGCAAGACATTACCCGTTCAAAATCTGCCTCACCGTAGCCCAAGTGACTACTGGCGTAAACCCTTTTAATTTTTCTGCTATTTTGTTTGTTGCTTGGCACTAAATAGCGTTCGCTCATATTATTCCAGCTTGCACCGTGCACAAGAAGTGATTTAAGTACAAGTGCATAAGACTCTTTGGGGATTTGATTGCCTTCGTAATTTAATGAATCAATCACCTCATACAAGTGTGCCGCCGCATGGGTTGTTATTGCGGTTGCATTGCTAGTTCCGAAAGTGTGGGTTGTGTGTACTATGTCTTCCGCAACGAACCCCACTGATGCAACTTTTTGTCCGATGCCTTTTCGCCTATATTGAGGAGTCCATTCGTTTTGCTCAACTTGATACAGCTGCTTGCCGCCTGCAACTAAAATATCGGGCTTGATTTGAGAACGAAAACCTGGACCAACACGACTATATACTGCTGGTAGGCGTTCATTTGCATACGGATTTTTTAGTCCATCCACACTGTCATCAGAATGGTCGTGTTGAATAGCACCCACCGTCAAACTATTCATTGACTCAGCAGGAGACAGTATTTTTCTATAAAAATGCTGATGGTTGATTTTAATAATAAATTCGGCAGTGACATTTTTGCCATCGGCAATAGTAATTTTTTTGGCGGTGTAATTACCTGCACTTATAATAAACAACACCTTGTATTTCCACGACAGCCAGTCCAGCAACTTAGCCCAGGGTGACATTTCACGCACAAACTGTTGATCAATATTACCGATTGAAAGATTGATAATCTTCACAGAAGGACATACTGGTTCAGATGATTCACTACCTTCTATCATCCGCACCACGGCACGCTCAATTAAATCTTCTACAAACTCAACACTGGGTATTTGTTCAATAGATTGACGTAAATCATCCGGTTGCATAATTGGTCGCACATAAATTTTTCGTTGAGTAGACTTCCGTTCTGGGCTAGAAAGATCATTATGACAAATTAGCGAAGTCATTGCCGTGCCGTGCTTGTATTGCGAAGGTTGGTAATGACTAGAAAAGCTATCAGGATCATCGAATACGATGAAATCTCTGATAAGTTGATGATTTGTTAACGGAACACCATCTAACAAAGCGATTATAGGAGGGTTTTCTCCAGGTGGCTCAACTGCGATCTCTTCGCTTACTTCTGGCTCAATATCATCTCTGGATTGTTGAGCTATTGGGCGACAATACTTTATTGAGCTTGAGCTAATCCATTGCGGATAATCTGGTTCACTTGTATGTGCAGTCAAAACATGTTCAACCGCAGCTACGGGCAAAGTTGCTTTAAGCGCATGAAAAGCGATTCTTGTATTGCGATAGGCTTTACCTATTTTCCCGTTTAGTTTTTTTATATGATTGACTAAATTCTCTTGTGCGGAGTTAGCATCAGAATCATTGCGCCGGTAATGCAACTCTATCTCAAAGTTACATTCAGAAGCAGTGACTCTCTTAATCTTGACTTCTTCTTGCCATTGCTCAACAATTCCAGTGTTTTCCAAGCGATCTTTTTCATTCCACAGGTGCAAGTCAACGATGTAGGTAAAAAAGTTTTTCCAGTCACCAAACCCATACTCTATGTGACCATCTTTTTTATACCTTTGATACCTGCTCAACAGCTCTTTAAGAGCACGCTGATTACTCGATGAAAAATACCACTTGCCGCCTTGCTTACGGGCTTTTTTATAGTCATCACTTTCTGGTTCATACATTTCCTCCAAATCCACCTCATCCACTTCAAATTCAGCAATCCACTCTAACCCATCAATCTTGTCCACAGCTTGATGAAAGTTCTGAAGTTTGCCGACCGTTTCAATCACGAGAACGTGATTCGAGTCACCGGGGGTGGCTTGAATATAGTTAATTGCTTGCGTAAAGCGGCTGACAATGCGTTCGGCACGCTTCGAATAATCTCTAGGTTGTGGGGGCAAAGAGCCACCGCCGTAGCCTCTGGGTGCGTCCACTAATTCAGGTTGCGGAAAAATCAATAACGGTTTTGTAGAATCCATATCTATTTATTTATACTTTTTAATTTATCGCGACTGTTCCACTCGGATATTTTTTGTTTGGTTATTGATGTAGCTTTTTCGGTCAGCTTGTGCAAAATAGCTTTACGCAACACATCTCGGCAAAATTCCTCTAATTCGGCATAAGATATCGGTTTTAACAATTGGACAATTTTTACACAATCAATGCCAAAATTCATTTTGGTTTTACGCTGATAGTCAATTAGATATTGTACCGACTCTGTGGGTGTGGGCGGGGCTAATTCAATGCGGACTTGAAAACGCCTCCATGCAGCCGAATCAATAAGCGAAGCATGATTGCTGGCAACTACAATTACGGTACGGCTTGGCAGTGCATCTATCTGTAATAAGAGTGAACTGACAATGCGTTTAATCTCGCCTGTTTCATTGCGGTCTCCTCGCTCCTTGCCTATTACATCAAATTCATCAAAAAATAGCAGGCAATGCCGTGTCCGAGTGTATTCAAATATTTTATTTAGGCGATTGGCTGTTTCGCCAAGAAAACTACCAATCAATCCATCATAACGAACGACCACTAGGGGCAACATTAGCTCATAGGCTAAGGCTTCAGCTAGGGTTGTTTTCCCGTTCCCCGGGGAACCTAAAAACATTAAGCGATTACGCGGCGATACACCATAAGATTGCAAAAGTTCCTTGCGCAAGTGCTCGTCTTTTAAATCATTCAGCAATTTTATATTGTGTTTTGACAAATAAATATCTGCAAAAGAACGCTCTGGAATTAATTCATGCACCAATAAGGCGATGCCGTTTTGTAAAATTCTGCCCGTGCGTTTTTGCTCACCCGAATCTCGAATAACACGGGTTAGGCGTTCAGCTAGAATGCGGTGATTTTTTTGATGCTCCTCAGCAATAATACCCTCTAAAACTTGCAATACTTTATTGTTATCATTGCTAACAGCATGTTTTGCTAATTGCACCAATAGGTCTGCTCTAGCCATAATCAAGTTGTCTCTAAAATTCGTAAACTCTCAATCCCCCAGTCATCCACTATTTTTACTGTTAAAAGACTGAGTTGTCCTCCGTCATCTGCTACCTTGCTAACCGCTTCAATAATGGTTTGCGGGTCAATGCGCTCGTGCACATGCAAAGAAACTGTCGGCAACAAAAAACTGCTATGCTCGGTTTTACCCACCCAGTCTAGTTGCGGCTCAAGGTGCAGATCATAGGCGTAGGTTTGCTTTTTGCCTTTGTCCGGGTCGTTCTGCGGCGTAACTAGTCCAACCGGCGGGTTATTGAGCCGCTGCTTGTCCTTGTAGTCGTAGGACTCAATCGGTTTTTGAGTTGATTTTTTCGGATTTTTGTGTGTTAGCATAATTTTTTGTGGGTTTGCTCAAATAGCATAGAATCTCCCTCTTTAAAGATGGCTTTTTTAGCGCTTTTTGTTTCTACTGCTACTTTATCGTCAACAAGCTCATAACAAGTGCAATTAACAAGATACTTTGTATGTTTTTCATTTTAATTTTTATTAGAATTATAATTTTAGATTATCAACAGATAATATACTACCAATAATTGACTTATGTAGTGCACCCTCTATCACTCCAAACAATAAAGACTAATTATATACATTTTATGAGTTTGCTCTTTACATCAGAGGGTGCAAACGAAACTTGCTGGTGCCAGCGACCAAAACCGCCGTGCTCATTGACTGCGTTGACCCATTCGCGCAAATATTTCCGCTTGGTTTTGTCTTGCTCGCTGTCTCTACCTTTGGTCTCCAGTATCAAATAGGCTCCATTACTCAGGCGAATAATAAAATCAGGATAGTATTTTTTAGTAACCCCTTGATAGTGGTATAAAATCACAAAACCCAAATGGTCGTTTTTTACAAATGATTCGACCAAGTCAGATTTTTCCAGAAAATAAGCTTCGGTCGCTTCCCAGCCACTGTCATAGACGCAATGGCTAATATGTGATTTTTGCAACCACTCACAGGGTTTGCTGGTAAACCACTCTCTCATCTCAGCTGTTGATTTGATAGGTTTTTCCTGCTCAAATACTGGTGCTAATTTTTTGCTATTATCCACTCTGATTGCCGACCAGATGTGTTGTATGATTTTACTCATGTTGAGTATGACCAGTATTTTCCACTTGCTGTTTTGTCGATGGAATGAATTATTTTTAATAGTGATTTTTTCTGATTTTATAAATATCTCAACCAACTTGACTAGCTGAATCAAAAATACCTCTTTAGAGCCTCTCTGGTCGGGTTTTTGCTCGGCGTTATAGATGTCCGAGGCGATTCTAAAGACAATTGTTTGTACTCTGGTCTCTTTTGCAATTTTCTCAAGACCGATGGCGGCTCTAACTGCCGGGTGTGCTTTTGCTGCAACAATAGCATCCAACTCTGCTTCGGTAATAGATACATAAGGATCTATTGTCAGCGTTTCAACTTTCTCCCAATCTAGGGTCAGTAGCGGACGATATACTCGCTCGATGCGAATAATGTTTGGCCAGCTAATTTCATGCGCTTGTTTTTCACTAATCACTTCAATTCTTGTTTTCGGTAGTGGTGGTGTAGGTGATAGTTCGTTGTTTCCCTCGTGTGGCAAAAAAGTAAAGGGAATGCCAAATATATTGACATATTCTGGGTCAAAAAAATTGTCAGCGTTGACTTCATAACTAACCCGTCTAAGACCACGACCCACCACCTGCTCGCACAATAATTGACTGGAAAATGCTCTGATACCCATAATATGGGTTACTGTTTGCGCATCCCAGCCCTCTGATAGCATCCCTACCGAGATCACATTTTGAATCTGTTCGCCGAGCTTACCCACTTTGCCGACCGTATCAACAGTTTGTCGCAATAATTCCGCTTGTTGTTTCTTGGTTAGTGAGTGGGCTTTCTCACTCTCATCAGCCGCCACTATCTCAATATCCGCCGCTTCTGTTGCAGCCTCCGCCTCACCTAATACCTTACTGTCTATTTGCAAGGTTTTCTCTGGGTTGCATAGTTCAGGGATTAAAATTTTGTTATGCTCAAAAGCGTATTTTATGCGTGCTGAGGTTTCAGTTCTGTTAGCAACGGTTATCATCACCGGTGGTACTGGGTGCTTTTCTTTATGCCACGCTTGCTTGGTAGCTTGCCAGTCCATACCGAGCAAATAATAGGCGTTAGTAATTAAATCAGGTAGTGGCTCGGTTGCCTCTGCTCTGCGGTTGATGTCATCTTTGACTTCCTTGTCATTATAAATATGGTAAAGGCGGGATTTTAGCTCTTTGGTGACTTTGCTGTCATCGCGAACCACTACTCTTGGTGTTTTTACCAATCCTGATTCAATAGCGTCGTTCAAACCAAAATCAGACACAATCCAGGAGAATAACGACTCCTCCTCCGACTTTTTTCCAGACGGTGAAAATGGCGTAGCAGAAAGATCAAAGCAACGCAGAATGCCATTTTGTTGGTGTATCCTGTCTAGTCCCCCAACCCAGACAGTCGCTACTTCGGAGCTGTCCTTATCTGAGCCGATGCGTTGGTATTTTCCTGTCGCCTGAGGGTTTTCACGCCAAGCATGGTGTGCCTCATCGTTAATCACTAAAATATTGCGCGTCTTTGCCATGTCTCCTAAAACTTGTCGAGTATAGGCTGTAGCACTGATTTCAAGGTGTTTTCTTTTATCGACTGAGCGCAGTTGTCCTTTTTTAGCCTTATAATCTAGTTTTTCCTGCGTATCCCAAGCCAATTTATGCCAGTTTTGAATTAGTACCTTGCCTTGTCGTAATTTATCCATCAAGGACGACGGAACAATATTAAATTTCTCGTAATAGTTCTCACTATTTGTGGGCTGTAAAACCTGCAAGCGATTTTTTACCGTCAAGCCGGGTGCGACAACTAGCACATTTTTACTAAACCTTGTATCCCTAGCGTCAGTTACCTTATTTAAAAAATTCCAGGCAATAATCATCGCCATGATAATAGTCTTGCCTGAGCCAGTCGCCATCTTGCTACACCAGCGCTCATAGTCACTGCCATCACCTTTAATATCAATGCCTACACGCTCACAGCTCGGGGCTTCAGTCAACCAAATCAGGGTTTCAATAGCCTCTAACTGACAAAAGAAAAACCGCCGTTCGGGCAGAGTTTCTGGTGCCTGCCAGTGCTCCAGCAAGCGTTTGGTGATGCCCGTAACTCCGCGGTAGCCTGCTTCTCGCCACTTTTGGACTCGCGGGCGGATTTTGTTTACTTGTTTAATTTCAACAAAAATACCCGGGTCATCAAAGCCTCTGGTTCCAGGTGTTGCTATCACATACCCAGCTGGTCTCCGACCCTTTTTGAGAGAAAAATCTCTACTATCGCGCTGGTAATACCAGTGATATTTTGGCTCGGAGTAGGGTCTATTGATGATGAGGTTGTCTATGCTTTTTGCCATAATGTTACTTTAAAATAATCGGCAGTGGCTTCAAAATCGGGTGCTGTGCCGTTGTGTTGCAACATCAACGGAATGACCTTGAGCCGAAGTCCCATGCTCTGCTGTTCCAGATAGCCGTAATCTCTGAAAATTCTGCCTGACAATGGATTGCGTTGCACAGACACGCCACTTGTTATTTTCTCCACCGTCATGCCATTGGGCAATGCACCGGGGCTGGTTATTTCAAATCGATTAGCGTAAACAACCACACGCACATAATCCTGTTTAGTCCAGTCTCTGTGAATGAGCGCGTTGATGACTAATTCCCGTATTGCTGCTTGAGGGTAATGCCATACTCGTTTGCGGGTCATATCCTCCAGTTCCTCGTGGCTAACATATTCTTGAATATGTATATTTTCATGCAACGCCGTTTCAATCAGATTAGATGTCGAAGAACCACGATACGCCAGCATCGGAATATTAAAATCTCTGTCAAACCGAGTATGGTAATCCTTGTCATTCCCATCATAAACGGTGAGTCTCAGCCCAGCTTGTGGCAATCTTAGTTTGGGGGCTTTCGCAAACAAGGCATAAGCAAAATAGCTACAGTTTAAATTGGGCAATTCGCCCACTAGAAAACTATGATCAATAAGCAGTTTCTGCAAATCATCTTCTGGCGAATATTGCAGGACATTATAGAAATATTCCTGGTAACGCCGCTCATCCAGGTCCGCTATTGTAGAGCCATATACTGGGAGTTTTTCTGCCGATAGCAAGCCACCCGCTGCAAATAATCTGGATTGTTGTTCGCGTGTTGCCAACTGACAGGTATTGCCATAGCGAACATAGGCATCTTCACAGTCGTTGAGTCTGAGCGTATATGGTTTAGTACTACCCTGTGGCACGGTTATAACGGCTATCTTTTTATCTGCATAAGCAATCTCTTCATAGTCAGGCAAAATAGCCGGATGAACATATCTTGAGATTACCGTATCCATCAACCATGCTTGAAAATTTTCTCTTTGAAGCCCACTGATACTGCTATCATCTTCAACCCCCATCAAAATTTGACCGCCATTCATATTGGCAAAACCAACGATTTGCTTCGCTAAGGACTCAGGTCGAATGCTATCTTGTTTATATTCAAGTTTGGGACCTTCTCCCTGGTGAAGAAGCTCCAATAATTCGCTTTTTAACATATTGTGCTTGTGTCTTTAAAAACCATACTTGTCTTTGCGTATATTAAAAGCTTTTTTACCGCCTTCTAATATTTCTGCTGCATCCTTGCCTACTTCTGGTTTATCAATAGAGCCAATATTTTTAACCAACCCCCTACCCTGTTCGCTATCTAACACAGCAATTAGCTCAGCGTCACCAAACACCGGAATATTGGCGTTGTGGGTAGCAAACAAAAATTGGCGTTTGGTTTTGAACTTTCTTAAATTTTGCACCATGCGTTCGGCAATAAAAGCATTGTCTAAATTATCTTCTGGCTGGTCAATAATCAGCGGGTCATAACAGCTTAACAATAATAAGTTCAAGATAGCCGTACATTTTTGACCGGTGGACAGATGGTCAAGTGGTACATAGCGCGCATCATTATTCTCGTGGGCGGTATTTAGCTCAATACCAACCTTATCCTTTAACTCAATCTCTTCTAATTCCAGTCGTTTGGACAAACTTAAACTAATTAGATTGTCAGCAAAGCCTTTTGTCAATCCGTATTGTTTGTATTTTTCTATAAAAGCAGAGGTGTTTTTCTCCTTTATCCACTGTGACCATTGTACTAAATCCAGTTCTATACCGTCGTTATCTAACCATTGAATTTTGGATTGACCAATACCGTCAATATTAAGCAGAAAGTCTTTTAGCGACTTAATGTTCCCGCAACGCACAACACTGATTTTTACCTTATCCTTTAAGCTATCCTTATTTAATCTTTTAACCTGCTGGTTCATAGCTTCAAAATGCTTGAAGGCGGTATCGCGGTATATTTCCAATAGGTTGGTTCTCTCTGACTCAATGGCTGCAACTATCTTTTGCTGATTCTTATGCTCCTGCCTTTGCTTTTCTATCAGTGTTAATTGCCTAATGATGGTCGTATATTCTTCCCCTAATGCTTTACCAGTTTTACCCGCTTGCTCAGGCAATTGGGCTATCGCTGTATTTAAGATTTCCAAAATCTTGCCCGATGCTTCTTGCCAGGTTGATTCTATCCGTTGATAGCCACCCCTGGCTTTTTGCAGTGCCTGTTCGGCTTGTTCAACTAGCTTGTTCAATGTTGTTTGTAAATCCACAAATATTTTCCGCACTTCGACAATGCTTGCCTTATTGGGCAGTTCTTGCAGATAAATATCTTGCAAAAACGCTAAATCAAATATAGCTTGATAGTTCATCATCCATTTTTTAAGAAAGTCAAACTGTTCTTTATTTTTTATTTGAATAGTTTTTTCTTTTTCGAGCAACTGAGCGTTTTTTAATTTATCTACAATGCCTAAACTCTTAAACTGCGCCGCTTTTTCTTTCAGTTTATCTTCTTTGCTGACCTCCTCATCTAATCGTTCATATTCCTTATTGGCTTTTATCAATCTTTCTCTGTTGGTTGCTAACCTGTATTTGATTTCAGCCATGTCTGCATCAAATTGATTGCTATCTGGCAAAAAGTTATTGATAAGGGCTAATTTGGCATTCTCATTTTTTTCTATTGCTAAAATCTCATTGTGACCCAGCAGTTCAATATCTGGCAGAATGTCTTTGGGGGTCAAATGAGAAACCTGCTCTTGATCATTTTTAACAACAGGGGCTTCGCCATAACGCCTGCTGATTGTGTAACAATTTCCTTGCAGTGCTTTTGAGGAGACCTTCAAAATAATCTGTGAATTACTGAGTGTGTTTTTACGAAAAACATCCAATGCCTTACTATCGTTTCCACGCTCAGGCAGAGCTAAAGCATAGCGTATGCCTTCTATCAAGGTGGATTTGCCGGTACCACGACCGCCGATAACAGCATTGAGATGTTGCGAGAAAGCAATAGCGTTCTTTTCAAAAAAACCCGCGCCTTTCCACTCTATGGATTTGATAAAAGAATACGGGCATTTTGGTACTTGGTAATTAAGACGAATACGCGACTCAGGGTCAAAAAATGCCTGTTTAAATGCACCAAAGGTTGGGTCGGTCATTTTTATTAAACACGAAGCCGATGGATTTTCTAAGTCCTCTGGCTTAACAATATCCTTTGCGTTGATAATGGCGATGAGATGATCTCTTTTGTAATTCTCTTCTTTATTGAGAATAACCCTATAGTAGAATCCACCTTCCACGTTTTTCAAGTCCATTACTGAGTGTTTTATTTGTGCAACCATAAGCGATGAATGTTGCCATATATTATGCAGTCTGTGTTTTAGAACACCGTTGTCATCAGTACAATGTGCGGCAAAAGCAATACCGCTCATGTCAATCACCTTACTCAATATTTGCCCAGCATTGAGCGTTGATGGATATGTCTTGTCCTTAGCGGTAATTTCAAGCTTAGAAATACAACCAATCAAGTCATTTTTAGATGATGATTCTGGGAACAAACAGACAAAGTGCACTTTCTCACTTGAACAAACTTCAAACCCGGGGAACACAACGATGTCGTTTTTTTGCAACAACTGCCGCAACCCTTCCGAATGTTCTACGCTACCGTGGTCTGCAAGCCCTACCACCTTGATGTTGTTTTCTCGGCATTGTGCCAATATTTGCTCGTTATAATCATTCTCGGGCAGGGGAGTGCCGCCTCGATAGCTCGTATAACTATACGGATTAACCTGTAAGGCACATTTATAAAATTTAGCTCCTTGATATGTGATTTGACTGCTCATTTTCCTACCTCTGGCTGTGTAATGTTAATAACCCGTAAACTCTCAATCCCTCGGTCATCGACGATTTTAACTGCTACTCGCTGGTATTCCCCTGCACTAAAGGGCAATGATACCGAGCCGCGATAGGCTTCTACTAGCTCCTCGTCTATTTCGGCTCTCAGGTTTTTTGCTAATCGGCTCCAGCCGTCTTTGTTGCTTGCCATCGGAAAGAATACTTGGCGTGGGTAGAGGCTACGCCCGTCATAGTCGGTATCTAGCATCCACATAGCAATTTTGTTGATGTTGCCAGATTCTACCGTACCGGTTTTGGTATTGTAGTAATCAAAACCCTGCACCGAGACGCGAATTTTGCCGACTTGCTCGCCGTCGGTAATGGTCTCGACTTGGACATCTGGTTGACCAACCAGCCAAAAACTCTCATTGCTACTGCGTTTTTTACGCAGGTCATCTGTCAATAGGTCGGCGTTCATTTGCGCCTTGAGCAGGGTAACACCTGCCCAGTTAGTCTGGTCTATGTCTTTGGCGGCTTCGGGGTCAAACTGGAAGGCAGCAAATATCACTAATTTTGGTTGAGGCACCATAAGTTGGGCTTCCTCGATAGCCAGAGCGACCTGTTTTTGTTCCAGCGGCGCGTGTTGCGGACCAAACGAGACGACCAAGTGCTGCGGATTCTCAGTGGACTCGGTATCTGGTACGCCATCACCTTTGACACCGGCTTCACTCGGAAGGGTTTCGGCTTTAGCATGGAGCCAACGGGTCGCAGACAGCGGTTCAACATAAGAGAATTTTATTATCTGAGCATTTTTACCACGCACGCCAGTTTTTTTAAGTTCATCGCGCCATTCGCTTTGGCGCAAGGTTTCACCCGAGCGCGCAATGGAGGTATCGGCGGATGGTGGGGCAGCATCAGACTGCGTATCGTCTAATGATTGTACTGCGGGTGCAGGCACTGCCTCGACGGTGAAGGGACCGGTAACACGGGCTTTTTTTGTGTCTTTATAGGGCTGGTCGTACAGGGTTTCGGCGATGGGCGGTTCATCATAGGCTAAAACTTTAGGTGTTATCTTGTTGACTGTTTTATAGACAAAACCACTACCTACGCCCTCACTAGGATAAGCGAGTTTATAATAATCAAAACTAGCCGTCATCAGCCGCTGTTTAGCGAGAGTTAAGGCTACCCGTGAGGTGTCGCAGGTAATCCAGCGGCGTCCCCATTGCTCGGCAACATAAGCTGTAGTACCACTGCCACAGGTGGGGTCAAACACTAGATCGCCAGGGTCGGTAGTCATGAGTATGCAGCGTCGAATTGCTTTGACTGAAGTCTCAACTACATATCTTTTATCACTAGGGTACATTTTTGCTGACCAGATGTTGTGGATACGACGCCCAGGCACCTCGTGCTCGTATTTTTTCCACCCCAAAGTTGTTTGTCCTTCCAGGGCTTCAAGTCTGCCCAACTCCGCCAGGCGATCCATACCCTCACTGGAAACAGACCAATGGCGGTTTGCATAACAAGGAAACACTTGCCCATTCCAATCGTAGGGTTCAGAACGTCCTGTAGTAGATGCACCTTGCGAATACAGACCTGTACGACAGTAGATACGTGCACCATCAGGTAGGTTTTTATCGGGATTGAAACGTTCTTCGTTAGTTAGTTTACGACAACTGCCATCGGCAAGCTCCACCATGACATAAGAACTAAAAAAATCAACCACTTCAGCCCGCGTTAGCGGTTCATATAATTGGTGATATTTTGCCTTTTTCTTGTCTTTAGCATACCAGAGCAAATAATCTGCTACTTCTGGTAAGCAGTTTGCGGAACTACCACTTGTAGTCGCAAAAGAGATGGTTGTCAGTCGGTTATGCGCGCCAAACACCTCATCCATAAGCTCGCGAATATGATGCACGTTTTCATCACCAATTTGCACAAAACACGAGCCGCTCTCGGTTAGCATCTCCCGCGCTAGTAGCAGGCGGTCGCGCATATAGGTCAGGTAAGAATGAATGCCTAGCTCCCAGGTGTCACGAAAGGCTTTGATTGTTTCTGGCTCGCGGGTTAAATCCTCGTCTGTGCTGTCCTTGACATCGCGCTTGTTGGTGAAAGGCTGGAAGTTGGAGCCGTACTTGATGCCATAGGGCGGGTCGATATAAATCATCTGCACCTTGCCCGCCATAGCTTCTTTTTCCAGCAAGGAGTTCATCACCAGCAAGCTGTCGCCCGCTACCATTCTATTGCTCCAGCCGGCTTTGTGCTGATAAAAATCAACCGCCTGGCGCAAGGGTGCAGGCTCATCAAAAAGACTGAGTTGCCCTCCGTCGTCTGCTACCTTGCTAACCGCTTCGATAATGGTTTGCGGGTCTATGCGCTCGTGCACATGCAAAGAAACTGTCGGCACCAAAAAACTGCTATGCTCGGTCTTGCCCGCCCAGTCTAGTTGCGGCTCAAGGTGCGGGTCATAGGCGTAGGTTTGCTTTTTGCCTTTGTCCGGGTCGTTCTGCGGCGTAACCAGCCCAACCGGCGGGTTATTGAGCCGCTTTTTGTCTTTGTGGTCGTAGGACTCAATCGGTTTTTGAGTTGATTTTTTCGGGTTTTTGTGTGTTACCATAATTTTTTGTGGGTTTGCTCAAACATTAGTAAAGCTAATTGCAATGTTTTTTAGCTTCTTTGCTACCTAAAGCTACAGTATGCGGTGTAGATTTGACGCCGGCAAAAAAGACTAAGATGTCTGTTGGTCCGTCTATTGCGGTTCCTTTATGTATAGTATTCATAACCTCTAGCATAGAATCTCCCTCATTAAAGATGGCTTTCTTACCGCTTTTTGTTTCTACTTCTACGCTGCCTTTGAGAATGTAGACAAAAGTTGGTACTAGGTGGCAGTGAAAATCTATAACTTGATTTTCTTTTAATTCTCGCTTGATAGCTGTAACCTCTGGTTTGCCTTTGGGGTAAGATATACTACCGCCATTCCACGAGACGCTAGTTTGGAGTAGTTGCTTCGCATTTATCGTTAGCAGGCTCGCAACAAGTGCAACTAACAAGATACTTTGTATGATTTTCATTTTAATTTTTATTAGAATTATAATTTTAGATTATCAATAGATAATATACTACCAATAGTAGTAATTTATACCAAACAAATTGTCTAGTTATTCTTGGCTTTGGGAGTATGTTTTTTGATGCTATAGAGTTCTATTAAAAGCCCTATTATATAAGAGCTGAGCAAAATATCAAAAATAAAATCAATAGCACTAATGGTAAAGTGATTATTTTTATATTCTATTTTGGATAAATTAAGACAACAAAATCAATCACAAGCTCAGTCCTGGGGCGACAACCAAAGTAGTGAGGAATTGCTTGGTAAAATATTTAGACAGTATGCTGATGTGCTGCTTTACCTAGATACAAACAAGGAAATTTTAGAGCTTGTTGAGAGTAGCGAATAAATGTTGCTCTAGTGGCAAAGAGCAAAAATATATTGTTTGTTTTAGTGTTTGAGATGCTCGGTTAATTTGAGCTTTTAGTTAGACATTTTTACTAATTCTGAGACCTCCAGTGCACCGCCAAGATTAAGAAAAGGGCAGTCTTTAGCAATGGAGAGTGCTGCCTCCATAGAATCTGCTTCAATGATTGTAAAACCAGACATTGAGGTTGTGCTAGTAGGAGTAACGCTATCAGCCTTTAGTGTATGTGTATTTTTTAGTGGGTTAGCAGGAGAGATAGCTGAGCTACCCAACGCAGATAACCAATCCCTATATTCCGACATATGTTGCTGAGCTTCTTTGGGGCTAGCTGGCTTGTTGCCACCTAGATAAGCAATAATATATTTAGTCATTTTATTTTGGTTGAATAATTTTGTGCTAGCTAGCTCAAAAATATTTGAGCTCATCAGAGGTTTGAGCACTATCATACCAAGTAGTACGATAGCACTCCCGTCAAACTCTAGCTTTATAAAAATATTTAGTAAAACATTTATACATATAATGCTATTATTTTTTTTATTGAGAATTATCTTGCAATCAACAATGATGAGTATTTTATTAGTTATGAGAATGCGATGGTTTTTGATACAACAGATATTTTTGAGGATGCGCGTTGCTTTTGTATAAAAATTAGTCACATAGCTAGTTTTTAGTGTTTTGTAATTATTAAAATTATGGAAAAAAATATTGCTATTATATTAGCTGGAGGAATTGGCTCTAGGTTAGGCTATGAGATACCAAAGCAATTTTTGAAGATAGCAGGAAAACTAATAATTGAACACACTGTAGAAGTATTCCAAAAACATCAAAATATCAACGAGATTGCCATAGTCTGTCACAAAAATTATATCTCCTTAGTTGAGGATATGGTAAATAACAACGCCTTTGATAAAGTAAAAAAAATATTAAACGGTGGTAAAACACGCAGTGAGTCTTCTTGCAGTGCCCTAGCAGCCTATAGAGATTTAGAGCTAAATTTAATTTTTCATGATGCTGTAAGACCTCTGGTCAGTGAGAATATTATTACCCAATGTCTCAATGGACTCGCAAAATATAATGTTGTTAATGTTGCTATTGCGGCAACTGATACAATCATCAAGGTCAAAGATAATTTTATCGAGAGTATGCCTGATAGGAATAACTTAAGAATAGGTCAAACTCCACAAGCATTTAAATTAAGTATTCTTCAAAAAGCTTATGAGCTTGGACTAAAGGACAAGAATTTTCAAGCTACAGATGATTGTGGGGTAGTCAAAAAATATTTACCCAAAGAGAGTATATATGTTGTCAGTGGTGAGCAGTCTAATATCAAACTTACCCACAAAGAAGATTTACATCTATTAGATAAACTCTTTCAAATTAAGAGTAAACAATTGCCTAACCTACAGAATATATTTTTATTAAAAAACAAAGTTTTAGTTTTGTTTGGCAGCAGCTACGGCATAGGTAGTGAGATTATCAAAATAGCAAAAAATTATGGTGGCAGAGTTTACGGTTTTAGTAGAACAACAACCAATACTGATATATCTAACAAAGATCACACGCTGAGTGCTTTAAAACAGGTATATTCTAAAGAAGGTCGCATTGATTATGTGGTGAATACCGCCGGGCTCTTGAATAAAGAGCCCCTAGTCAATATGGATTACAAAACAATAGAGCAAGCAATTGCAGTAAATTATTTTGGCTGTATTAATATTGCTAAAGAATCATTTAAGTTTTTGAAAGAAAGTAAGGGCGGTCTATTATTTTTTACCTCAAGTTCTTATACTAGAGGGAGGGCAAATTATAGCGTTTACTCCTCTAGCAAAGCTGCTGTTGTCAACCTTACGCAAGCTCTTGCTAGCGAATGGGATTGTTACAAAATCAAGGTAAACTGCATTAACCCAGAAAGAACGAAAACCCCAATGAGGGTCAAAAATTTTGGTATTGAAGATCAATCTATGTTGCTGCAACCCGAAGATGTTGCTAAAACTGCAATCCAATCTTTATTGTTGCCAATCTCAGGGCAAATCATAGATCTCAAAATAAATGAAACACAAGTTTAAAATAAAAAATAGTCTAGGCAAGCTAGCTACGCTCAAAGATGTACAAAATGAAATGCTCTATTTGCTACGGATAGTAGATAGAGTTTGTCGAGAACATAACATACAATATTGGCTTGATTGCGGAACACTCTTGGGATGTGTTAGGCATCAAGGTTTTATACCATGGGACTATGATATTGACCTTGCTGTACCAATCTGGGAATACTACAAGCTATTAGCTCTTTTACACGAAGAATCACAAAAGAATGACAATGTTTTCTTGTATTACTTCAAACAACAAGAATCGCATTTGTATGAACATTTTGGCTCAAAGAGGATTATCTACCATTTCTACCCGGGCAAATCTTTAGCCTGTAAAATTGATATTTTCCCAATGAAATTTATCAATCAATCTCAAAGAGCAGAAGACGAAAGAATTACAAATATTGCTTTTTATTTTGTGTCAGGTGATATATGTGATCCAAAAAATTTTGATATGCAATATACAAAAGGAGGTCTACGAGTAGCACTAGAGAAAAAACAAAAATTTATGGATTATTTTAACTACGAATATTTGCCCTCTTGCGACAAAAAAGAAGCTCATAGTTTAGCTATCTATTCTTTTGGTAAAACTCATAATAACTCACAATCCTACTACAGATATGCTGATATATTCCCATTAAAAGAATTAAGCTTTGAAGGTTATAATTTTTTTGTCCCCCACAATACAGATGCTCATTTATCCAAGAATTATGGTAATTATATGCTTGTGCCAGCTAAAGAACAGCGAGTATCTTACTCTTTTAAACATTACTTTTCAAAAGACAAAGAACACACTCTAAAGCTCACAAGTCAATATATACACAATTCCAATAGATTATTTTACTCAGGGCTACTTCGTGGTATCATCTACCTAGTATTTAGATTGATAAAAAAAAGCATAAAATATTTCATATTTATAACATATGTAAGGGTATTTTTCTAGTCAAAACAAAAGGCATTAAATGATTCATTAAAATGATTATCAAAGTCGTTAGCAGGAAACTAGTAGTATTTACATAAAATCAACAGTAGTTGAAGATAGCAAGAAAATAATGCTTGAGCATACTCTAATGAGTGTTTTACAAACATCAAAATATAATTGTTAGTGTTGCTCAAACTTCAATGCAGTCTATCAGAGCAATCATAGATCTCAAAATAAATGAAACACAAGTTTAAAATAAAAAATAGTCTAGGCAAGCTAGCTACGCTCAAAGATATACAAAACGAAATGCTCTATTTGCTACGGATAGTAGATAGAGTTTGTCGAGAACATAACATAAACTACTGGCTTGATTGTGGAACCCTCTTGGGATGCGTCAGGCATCAAGGTTTTATACCATGGGATTATGATCTTGACCTTGCTGTGCCATGCTGTGAATACTACAAGCTATTAGCTCTTTTGCACGAAGAATCACAAAAGAATGACAATGTTTTCTTGTATTACTTCAAACAACAAGAATCGCATTGGTGTGAATTTTTTGGCTCAAAGAGGATTATCTACCATTACTACCAGGGTAAATCTGTAGCCTGTAGAATTGATATTTTTCCAATGAAATTTATCCATCAATCTCAAAGAGCAGAAGATGAAAGAATTACAAAGATTGCTTCTTATTTTATGTCAGGTGATATATGTGACCCAAAAAATTTTGATATGCAATATACAAAAGGAGGTCTACGAGTAGCACTAGAGAAAAAACAAAAATTTATGGATTATTTTAACTACGAATATTTACCCTCTTGCGACAAAAAAGAAGCTCATAGTTTAGCTATCTATTCTTTTGGTAAAACATATAATGACTCACAATCCTACTACAGATATGCTGATATATTCCCATTAAAAGAATTAAGCTTTGAAGGTTATAATTTTTTTGTCCCCCACAATACAGATGCTCATTTATCCAAGAATTATGATAATTATATGCTTGTGCCAGCTAAAGAACAGCGAGTATCTTACTTTTTTAAACATTACTTTTCAAACGATAAAGAACACACTCTAAAGCTCACAAGGCAATATATATACACTCACAATAGATTATTTTATCCAAGACTATTTCATGATTTAATTTATAACATTCATAAGTGTATTTTTGCTATCAAAGCAAAAGGTATCAAATATTTTATTAAAAAATTTACTAGAACAATCATCAAAGTAGTTAGCAGGAGCCTAGTAACATCAAAATAAAAATTTCTGCTAAAGTGAATAGGCTACGAATATTTGTTGATGCTAATCAATTTTGCTCTTAAAATGCGTAGTGCTTTCTAACCCTTTTGTAGCTACAGTCATATTTTTTTACCTACCAGAGCCAGCACGAGGCTATAGCAATTTTGCTTTTTGTCGTTATACTAGGCTATTCTGAGGTATTTGCTCTGGTAGGTTGCGTGCTCCACTCATCGGCAAAAAGCTCGGCTTGTTGCAAAATATTTGTTGTAGCTAGTTGCCGCTGCTGCGGTGAATAGCCGTGTTTGTGTAGAGTTCTTTTGACGGTAACACGCAAGTGTGCTTGCACGTTTTCCTTGATTGTCCAGTCAATAGTGGCGCCAGCTTTAACTTTTTGTACTAATATTTTAGCAAGCTCGCATAGGGCGTCATCACCAAGCACTTCTTCTGCGTTTTTATTGTCAACAAGAGCATCGTAAAAAGCAATTTCAGCTTCTGTTAAGCCCAAATTCTCACCGCGTCCATCGGCGTCTCTCATTACTTTAGCAATCGTAACTAAATCATTGATAACCTCTGCTGTATTCAATACATTCTTGTGATATTTTTTAATTGCGGCATCCAGCATAGCAGAGAGTTTCTTGCTTTGAACTAAATTCCTTTTTGTGCGGATTTTTTTTTCATCGCTGAGAATTTTATTGAGTAGTTCTATTGCTAGATTCTTTCGTGGCATCTGGCGTATTTCTTCTAAAAACTCATCAGAAAGAATAGCGACATCTGGTTTTTTAATGCCAGCTGCATCAAAAATATCAATCACACCGTCAACAACTATAGCACTATCAATAATCTGTCGCACAGCTGTATCTATTTCAGCATCGCTTTTGCCATGTTTGCCACTTTTGTCAGCGTCAAATTTTACCAAGCGTGCCTTTATCGCCTGAAAAAACCCCAGCTCGTCTTTGAGGTTCATAGCTTCAGGTGCGGGTACGGACAGTGCAAAGGTTTGCCCTAGTAAAACTACTTCTTTTGTAAATCGGTTTTTGCCATCTTCTAGGCTGAGAATATGCTCTTGTGCGGATAAGATTAGATTCATCTTCTCTTTGGTATCGGCAGTAAAATAGCGTTTATAATCAAAACCATGAAACATCTGTGCTACGATTGCGTATTTTTCTAGCATAGACTCAATAGCTTTTGACTGATCCAGCACAGGCGTACCCTCACCACCGCTTTGGGTATAGGTATGGAGTGCTTGTTGTAGGTTAGCAGCAATACCAATATAATCAACTATGAGTCCGCCACTCTTGTCTTTATAAACGCGGTTAACGCGAGAAATTGCCTGCATCAAATTATGCCCGCTCATAGCTTTATCAATATACATAGTATGCAAGCAAGGCGCGTCAAAGCCAGTGAGCCACATATCGCACACTATGACCAGTTTTAGGGGGTCACTCGGATTTTTGAATCTCTCACCAAGCGCTATTCTATCATGCTTGCTGGTATGGTGCACCTGCCAATCTGACGGGTCACCTGAGCTAGAAGTCATAATCACCTTGAGCTGTCCCTGGCTTTTGTCCTTTGTATGCCAATCAGTATGCAGTTTGATAATTTCTGCATATAATGCAACGGCTATACGGCGACTCATGCAAACAATCATCGCTTTGCCGTCAAAGATTTCACGCCTTAGAGCAAAATGACTGGTAATATCCTTGGCAACCGTTTGCAGACGCTCTTTATCCCCTACAATGACCTCAACCTGCGTCCACTTTGCTTTGGTAGTCGCTTCTACATTTTCTGTTATTTGCTCTATTACATCGTCTAGTTTTGCTTTTTCTTCCTCTTTTAAATGTAGTTTAACTAGGCGTGATTCGTAATAAATACGCACTGTAGAGCCGTCTTTGATTGCCTGTTCAATATCGTAAATATCGATATAGTTACCAAAAACAGCGGTCGTTGACGCACCTTTGTGTTCGATTGGTGTAGCAGTAAAACCAATAAATGATGCACTAGGCAGCGCATCTCTAAGATATTTCGCAAAGCCATATTTTGTAAGTGCGTGCTCGTTTTTAATCAAGGTTTTTGCCCCAAAACCATACTGAGAGCGGTGCGCTTCATCTACTATGACAATGATATTGCTACGACTAGAAAGCAACTCAAACTTTCCAGCATTTTTATTGATATCTTCGGGGGAAAATTTTTGTATGGTGGTAAACACTATACCGCCCCCAGTGGTTTTTAAAAGTTTTTTTAGGTGAGTGCGACTGTCTGCTTGCACTGGTGTTTGTCGTAATAATTGTTTGCTGCTAGCGAAAGTCTCAAATAATTGGTCATCGAGGTCGTTGCGGTCGGTAATCACTAGGATGGTAGGGTTGCTTAATTGCTCATTGATAACTAGCTTGCCCGCGTAAAACAACATAGAGAGCGATTTGCCGCTGCCTTGTGTATGCCAGATAATACCCACTTTTTGATTTCCTGCTGGCTGCTTGTCAACTGTTGATAGAGCGCCAGAGCTAGCAGGTTTTGTTTGTGGTTGGTCGGTAGACGGCTTGATAGCACGAATACTAGAAGCTACTGCCTTGTTGACGGCATAGTACTGATGATAAGCAGCAATTTTTTTAATTGTTTTAGTATAAATCAATCCGTTTTTGGTATCTTCTTTTTTGATTTTCTCAAATACAGAAAATTGCTTCATTAAATCAAGCAGTACATCAGGGCGCAGCATTCCTTTGATAAGGGTTTCTATCTGCGGTGTAGTGCTTGGGTCTTTGTTAATGCCGTCAACGGTTTTCCACGCAATAAAACGCGACCAGCCAGCGCTTAGTGAGCCCATTTTTGCGTCTAGTCCGTCGGAGATAACCAAAACTCCGTTGTAGCAAAACAAAGCAGGAATAGCACTTTTGTAATTTTGTAGCTGGGTAAAGGCTTTTTTAAGCGTAGCGTGTTTATCTAGTGGATTTTTAAGCTCAATCACTACTATAGGCAAGCCATTGACGAAAAGTACAATGTCTGCTCGGCGGGTAACATTATTACTACTCAGAGTAAATTGACTACACACAGACCAACTGTTATTAAGTGGATTCTTAAAATCAACCAAGTATGCTTTATCGTAGACTGTGTTAGAGTTTTTTTGATATTCTACGCTGAGACCATCGGTTAGCATCTGATGGAATGCCTGATTGCTGTCAATGAGGTTTGGAGCTGGTAGATTTAAAACTTGGCGCCAGACCTGCTCTTTGGCGTCTGCGGGAATATCTGGATTTAGTTTAGCTATCGCGTTTTGTAGCTGAGCGCGCAGCACGACATCGGCAAAATTGTCTCTGCCTTGTTGCTCAGGCGTTAGGTAGTTATAGCCCTGCTCTTTGAGTAATTTTATCACACAAGTTTCCAGGGTTGCTTCGGTTAGTTTAGTCATTATGATTTGGGTTTTAGTAATTTTTTTAAGCGCACAATTTCCTCTTCGCATTCTTTTACCATTTCCATATTCCCTGCTTTGGCAAACAATGGTTTGGCTTCGCTGTAGTCTGCTATGGCTGCTTTGTAGTTTTTACAAGTAGAGTGTGTAAGACTTCGGATGCAATAGAATCCAGCATTTTGAGGATTGAGCTCTATGGCTTTGTCGAAGTCTGCTATTGCTTCGTTGTAGTTTTCTAGCTTATGGTTTGCAGTACCTCGGTTGTAATAGTACCACGCATCTTGAGGATTGAGCTCTATGGCTTTGCTATAGTCTGCTATGGCTTCTTTGTAGTTTTCTAGCTTATGGTTTGCTAGACCTCGATTGTAATAGTACTCATCATCTTGAGGATTGAATTCTATGGCTTTGCTATAGTCTGCTATTGCTTCTTTGTAGTTTTCTAGCTTATGGTTTGCTAGACCCCGGTTGTTATAGGCGTTAGCATATTGAGGATTGAGTTCTATGGCTTTGCTGAAGTCTGCTATGGCTTCTTGGTATTTTTTTAATTTAGAGTTTGCTAGACCTCGGTTGTAATAAGCTATAGCATCTTTGGAATTAAGCTCTATGGCTTTGCTGAAGTCTGCTATGGCTTCTTGGTGTTTGCCTAAAGCAGAGTTTATATTACCCCGGTTGTTATAGGCGTTAGCATATTGAGGATTGAGTTCAATGGCTTTGCTGAAGTCTGCTATGGCTGCGTTGTATTCACCTAACGCAGAGTTGCATTCACCTAACGCAGAGTTTGCAACACCTCGGCTGTTATAGAATATAGCATCTTGAGAATCAAGTTCTACGGCTTTGTTGTAATCTTCTATGGCTTCTTTGTAGTTTTCTAAAGCATGCTTTGCTAGACCTCGGTTGTTATAGGTCATAGCATGTTGAGGATTAAGTTTTATAGATTTTGTATAATTTTCTATGGCTTTGTTGTATTTTCCTAACTTAGAGTTTTCTAGACCTCGATAAAATTCTATCTCTGCGGCAGGGTGATTATGCTGGTTGCGGATAAAGCCTTGAATATCGTTATAAACTGTCTCCGTTTTTATATCAAAATACTGTCTCAAATAGTCCAAAATTGGTTTTTTTAGCTCTTTTTCAATCTCAATAGTCTCATATCTACTTTTTTCTAGGTAACCCCTGGGGACATGCACAAAAATACTGCTTTGGAAAATAACTCTAGGACTTTTCCCAGTTGGCGATATTAGGGTGTATTTTGTTTTGTCTATCTGTTCGTAATCTATTTCTGCACTTTCGGTTAACTCGGATCTTTTAAAAAGAATAACCCTGCCGTTCTTTTTAACATTACCATCGCAGGCAAAAAACAAAGCGATATGTAGGTCTTTGCTAAAATCAAGCAAGGTGGTTTTACCACCGTAGTGCTGTAATTCGGTTAGAACTTCTATATTGAGAGCGCCGAGACGGAAGTGTTTTTTTGCCCCTTCAATAATATTCTGTTCTATGCTGGAAACAAAAAAATGCTCGTTATCAATAACGGGGTTGCTATCATTGGGCTTGCTATCGTCTCGCTGGCAATACTGCCGGTATAAACCCGAGGAGACTTTTTCGTACTTCTTGTTTTCACCACGAAAGATATACTTGCCTTTTGAGCATTTGTCTAGTATCTCTTGTATTTTTTCTTGTAGGGTTTTCATTTTATTGTCTGTGAGTGTTTTACTCTTGCTTCACCACTCATCAGCTTGGGTAAGAGGGTATCGCGTAGGTTTTCAAGTGTGTTGATTTGCTGTTTATTTTTCAATATTTTTTCAATATTTGGATTAGTTATTTTTGCAAAATAATCTAAAATTTTTCCATTGGGAACAATCATTTTCAATTCTTTTGTTTTAACTGGACTTAAATTTTGTTGTGCTGTTCCAGAAGCAATGCCTTCTAATAGATTTAAAATATCTTTTTGTCTAAAAAATAGATACACAAAAGAAAAATCTGTTTTATTTTTTGCTTCAAGTTTTGCTACGCGTTGGTTTAAAAGATAATTTTTACCAATTACATGACACACTCTGCCGACATTACCAGTTAATGATAATAGAATATCACCAGTTTTTAGATTACAATAATCAGGCATTTTTTCGGGAACAAAGTTTAATTTATCTTTCATTTTTTCTACAAAAACACCATTTTGAACATTTTTTATAGTAACTAAACCGAATTTTCCACCTTCTATAAAATCTTTACTCTTAAAAGCAAAGCCAGACAAAATATCTACAAAATCACCAATCTTGCCAACCCGCCAATCTTTAGGTAGCTTATCACCAATTTGATATTTTCCAAACTGCTCCATAAAAATTGTTTGACCTATGTCTTCTAGGGTTTTGTTTTGGCGGTGGAGCAGCTCTATTTTATCGTCGAGGCTGGATAAGACCTCGGCAATGGCTTTTTGCTCTGGTAGCGGAGGAAGAGCAAGCACAAGTTCATTAAACGCCTCTTTTGATACTCTTTGTCGTCCAGAAGTACCGCTCATGTTTAATTCTGCAAAACTCCGTACCTTTTGCCATCTTGACAAATAGTAAATAAAGTTTGAACTAGAAACACTATTTTTTTCTCTAAACACCAAAAACTCTGTAGAACCAAAACCTTGTTTATTTTTAAGTTTATTAACCTGACATATCTTTCCATTTTCGAGACAAGGGGTAATTCTAGCGAACAGAGTGTCGTCATTTATAAACTTGCTACCACCTTTTAATTTTCGTATTTGTGTTGAGTATGCTTTTTTTTGGTTTTCGTTTAGGTCTTTCATTTCAACAAAGGAATATTCCTGCCCTATTTGCAGTTTTACTTGTGGGTTTATTTGCACAAAGTCAGAAAATTTTACCTCCCGCCAGCCTTCCAAGCTCTTCCTATAAATACTTTTTCCTTTGGTGCGGATATGCTTTTTTAGTGCTTCCGACTGTACGCTGTGATAGGCAATGACATCAAAGAAAAAAGGGAGATAGGTTTCTTCTTCCAGCTGGTCTTTGAGCGCAGCAGCAAGTTTGCTGTCGGCTTTGTTGCCTTTGATGGCAATATCCACATCAGACGCCTCTTTGTAGGTGTCTATAGCACGGGAGCCAAAAATAAGTGCCTGCTCTATTTGCGAATAAGAGGATATAATCCCTGCAATCTCTTGTAATTGCTTGTCGGATAATCCGTATTTCATAGCTCTTTTTTTAACTTGTGGTACAAATCTGCTACGACCGGACAAAAGCTATGATGAATAAACTCCAGTATTTCTGTAAGTGCTGCCACATCGTACATATGGCTTGTACGGTTTCTATTTTCAATAGACTCCATCCACACTTCCCCATTGGTAATTATTTCAGCTCTAAACGCCTGCTTTATAACTTGCTTGCTGTTTCCTACACTATCGTATCCCTCGTTTTCCAAGTAATCTTTGAGTACCCTCCAGCTGAGCTCTTGTATCACTGCAAAACCTTGCACCAGTGCCATCTGGTACGCCTCTTCCTCGGTGTTTTGTTCATATTCGTCTATGCGTCTTTCAAAAACGACAAACGCCTTTTCAAAATTCTGTAATCTTTGCTTCCATCTTAATGGATTGTTCATAGCTCTATTTTATCTAAGTTTTTGCGAATAGGCTTGGTTGTTGGCTATGTGTGGGTTTCGGTGCTTTCATTTGTGTAATTAAGTTCATCTTGTGTAAATAGTACCTTGCTAAATTGGTCAATGTGCCGTTTCAGTGGCAGATGATGGATCAGGTGGTAAGCCTTGATATCCACTTTGTAGGGTAGGTTGCAATCATTAAAAAGCGTCCAGAGCCTATCAATATCTGTCTCGCTGATGCTACCGTGTACTACCAAATCAATATCAGAGTAGTCTTTATAGGTTGCACTTGCTCTGGAGCCAAAAACAGATACTTTTTCTACAACCGACGGGCATTGCTTGAGAATTATTTTTAGTGTTTGCAACTGTGACTCACTGAGTCCATGGTCAAAATTCTGCTTCATCGTTATATTTTACTAATAATTTTTCGTGCAGTTCATCAAAACAAGCAAGATAGTTTTCTTTTATCTGCTCTATCACGGCTTCAAACTTCTTAAAATCATAGGTATGGCTCATCTTATTGCGTGCATCAATCAAGCTCATCCACTCTTCGCCCCGTGCAATAAACTTTGCGGCGATAGCTTCTTTGACGACGGCTCTAGGGGTGAGCATTTTAAACACGATATTCTGGCTTTCTAAATAATCTTTGATAGTCTTCCATGCAAGCTCTGCGGTGTACTCAAACCTTTGTATCATACCTTCTTTACCTAATTGATCCAGTTTGTTTTCATAACTTAAATCGGCGGCTTCTTGTAACAGAATGTAAGCCCTTTTGAAGTTATCAAAGCGATACTTCCAGCGTTGTTTTTCTGTTTTCATTTTTTATTGCTAGTCGTTGTTAATAAATAAGGTTATTTACTGTATATTGATTTTATTTAAGTTTGCTTGTACCCGCTTATTTAATTTGAGCTCTTGCGCTAACTGCTCTGCAAACTCGGCTTTTAACTCGGCAAACCTTTCAGCAAAGTCAAAGTCATCTACTGTTTGCGCTACTCCAACATAACGCCCAGGGCTCAAAACATAATCTCGTTCTTTGATTTGCTGGATTGAGACCGAAGCGCAAAAACCGGGCTGGTCTTGATATTTACCAGCCTTGTTATCTGTTTGACGCCACTGGTGGTAGGTGTTTGCTACCAGAGCAATATCGCTATCGGCAAACTCTTTAGTGCGACGATTGATTAGGTGTCCTAGGGCGCTAGCATCTATAAAAAGCACTTCTTCGTTGCGTTTGCGCTCGCCGTTATAACCGTAGCGTTTATTAGAGACAAACCACAGACAAGCTGGAATTTGCGTATTCAAAAAAAGTTTTGCTGGTAGGTTGACAATGCAATCGACTATCCCCGCTTCAATCATCTTTGTACGAATTACATCTTCGTTATGGGCTTTAGAGGTAAGCGAGCCTTTGGATAGCACAAAACCAGCAACGCCTGTTGGCGAGAGGTGATACAAAAAATGCTGTACCCAGGCAAAATTGGCATTGCTTGGTGGTGGTGTGCCATATTTCCAGCGTGCATCACTTTTTAGTAGCTCGCCACTCCAGTCGCTGTTGTTAAAAGGTGGGTTGGCAATTACAAAATCGACTTTTAAATCTGGGTGGGCGTTGCGTAAAAACGAGCCCTCGTTGTTCCATTTTACCTGTGAGCCGTCTATGCCTCGAATAGCTAAATTCATACGAGCGAGGCGGTAGGTTGTCTGATTGCTCTCTTGTCCATAGATAGAAATATTGCCAATTAGCCCCTGGTGTTTTTTGATAAACTTTTCACTCATAACAAACATCCCACCACTGCCACAGCAAGGGTCAAATACTCTGCCTTGGTAGGGCTCGAGCATTTCTACTAGGAGTTTGACGATGGAAGTAGGGGTGTAAAACTGACCTCCTTTTTGCCCTTCTTTTAGAGCAAACTGACCAAGAAAATATTCATAAACCTTGCCTAGTATATCTTTTGATTTTGCCGCTTCACTGCCAAGTTCGATATCTCCAATTAAATCAATTAGCTTGCCTAAAGTGTCGTGTGATAGGTTTGACTTTCCATAGACTTTTGGTAAAATACCCTTAAGAGCAGGGTTGTCTTTTTCTATTTTTTCCATCGCCGTATCTAGTTCCTTGCCAATATTAGAGAGTTTAGCGTGCGCATGCAGATAAGACCAGCGAGCTTCTTGTGGCACCCAAAAGATATTTTTTGCTATGTATTCGTCTGGGTCTTCTGGGTCTGCTCCTTGTGCTTTGTCTTGCTGGAGTTGTGCGTGAAGTACCTCAAAGGAATCAGCAATATATTTCAAAAACATTAAGCCTAGCACTATGTGCTTGTACTCAGCAGCGTCAATGTTATTGCGTAGCATATCTGCGGCTTGGAAAAGAGTGGCTTCTAGATTTGCTTTGCTAGTTTTTTTGGTTGTTTTAGCCTTTGCCATAATTTTTTGAGTTAATTTAATTTGTTTTTGTAAAACTTGTTTATGTAAAGCATTAACCTAGTTTGTAGTGATAATGCAAGCTAATAATGACTATCTTTGAGTATTTTAGCTGATGCTAGCTTGTGTTATTTATTCTTTATTTGTTTAGCTTTGATTTTCAATCTACTTTTAGAAGATCCTGAGATTTTGTCATAATTCAAAACCTCCATTCTAGCACTGATAATACCAATGTTGCGCCGAGTATTTATAGATTATGCAAAAATACCGCTGTCTTAGTCCTTTTTGATATACCAAATTATGATTGCGATAATAGATAGGCATATAGGATAAAAAACAAAAACACCCTGTATAAATAATAGAGTCAATACAATTAAAATTGTAACTGCGGAGAGCAATTTTTCTAAAATATGTTTCGATAGCTTAAAAAGTGCTAGTCCTGTGATACCGTACAAGATGAGAAAATTTTGACCAGCTAGAGCAAGCATTCTATTTATATCCAATATTTCTAACTGACCTGCTGATAATACTCCCAAAAGAATTGCAGCAGTAATGATAACAGAAGAAACGGGCAATCCATTATTATTTGTCTTCAATGTCAATGGCAAATAATTCTCGCGACTCAGTGATAAAACCATCCGAGATACAGCCCAGATTGCCCCCATTAGATTCGCAAAGACAATGATTGTCGCAAGTATGGCAATGACAAATCTACCATGATTGCCAAAAGCAATTCCTGCAATGACAACAAATGGAGCTTCATAGGAGCCTGTGATTGTTGTGCTCTGAGTAACAAAAGCCATTGCAAAATATATAAGGCATGCGGCAAAAAAGGACATTACCATTGCACGAGGAAAGTCACGCTCTGGATTTTTAAATTCTTCTGCCGTGCTTGCTGCAACCTCCCATCCCGTGAAAGCGAAAAAAATCATCATAAATGGCAAAAAAGCTTGTTCGAGCCTGACTGCTGAGATTGGTACAATCTTGTCGTTTATGTTTTCCCAATTTACTGTATAAAGCCCAATAAATATAAGCAATAAAAGAGATACAAGTATTCCTGATGCGATAATTGTTGATATTTTTCCTGAGATCTCTGTTGAGATGAGATGAGATGAAGCCGCTATCATAATAAACAAAGCCGCATAAAGTGCTGGATGACCTGGCGCTATTTCAGATATATAGTGTCCGCCAATTAAAGCTATTGCGGGCAATCCAAATGCAACTGCTCCCAGAAAAATAAAAGAAGTAGCTATATACGCAACTGAGCCAAAGGCTATTTTGGAAAAATGAGCAATGCCCCCTGCATTAGGAAACCGTCTCCCCATAATGATAAAAACAATCAATAAGGGTATTGCCGTTATTGCACACACTGCCCATGCCCACAGGGCATGGCTTCCCACTGCTTCGACAACAAGACCGGGTAACGCCAGAAGCCCCGCTCCTATTACTATGTTGAGCATTAAACCTGCTCCGCTGGTTGCCGAGAGTGTTTTTACTAGGGCTGGCATAATAAATTAATGTGCCCGCAGGTTAAATGAGAGCTTTGCATAATCTACTCGGTTTATTGACCAACCAATCCGATTACTAAATCATACAGCTCTTGCGCTGGTAAACCTCTAGCGGTATTTTCGGTAACCCAGGCAACAGCAGCAGGTCTGGCAACTGCCGCGCGCAAAGCATCTAGTTCGGCATCATCATAGGTGATTGACTTGATGCCTTTTTTTCTCAAAACAGAGTGCCACTCAGTCATAGTTTTGCCGTTGTAAGTGGCGATATAATAATCTAGGGCATCATCAATCGAGCCTAGTAATGCCTTACGGTGCGTCTTGGACAACTTGTTCAGTGCGTCTGTGTTAGCTACCACTGGGCAATTCACTGTGCCCGGGTTTAAATTAGTCGTCCACCATTTTCCAGACTTAGTAGTACCAAAAGACATATGCGCATGGGGCGCAAAAGCGACCGCTTTGACTGCTCCACTCTTCAAAGCTTGCAGCACCTCAGAAGCAGTCGTGAAAACAGGGCTCGCGCCTACTGCTGCTAAGGCTTTACCAATCCCGCCAGTGGTACGCACCGCTAAGCCTTGGTAATCGGCAAGTGTTAAGGGCTCAGCGCCAACACCAATCAAATTATATTGTGGTAGTGGAGATGGCATCAGCAAAGTTGCATTCCAGCGTGCAATATCCGCCTGAACCGCTGGGTGTCGGTAAACGGCTTGAGAAATTCTGCGCTCTTCAGCGAGCGAGGAGATACCAAGAAATGGTAGCTCTAGCACGGTAATTGACGGGTTTTTATCGCGGTGATACCCAGCGCAGAACTGCGCCATTTCAAATGCACCTATGGAAATTCCATCCAGATTTTTATTGTTTTTGGATAATCCACCATACGACAGCTTTAGCGTAAACTCGCCATTGGTTTTTTTAGCTACCAATTCTGCTAGCTTTTCTATATGCTCGGTAAATGCTCGGCGTTTGCCCCAGAGCGAGACGTTCCATTCCACCGCGAGAGCTTCACCAGCAAAAGCAATGACAATAGCAACAACAACAATACGACTTAAAAGATGTTTCATAATATTTCTTGGAGTATGATATTCGTTTTTATTATATCATAATTGAAAGATAAAATATCTCTAGCACTTTTAATTTAAGTCTGTCATTTGAGTTTTTTCTAGTAATGCCAATGCTGCTCTGATTCTATATTCGCTTTATCTGTCAGAGCCGCTTTTTATAAATAATGCTCCAAACCTAGGTAGACTACGCTTCCTAGCATAACAGTAGCAACCAGACCCATTTTTCTAAAAGCAATCAAAATCAGGACAATGGCAATAATTGCGGATAGCAGAGACTTTTGGAGTTTTTGAAAGCCACAATAGACTACTGGATTTATAAAGACCGCAGAGGGCAAAATGGATTTAATGTCATCGCGTAGCTTGGCAGATATCTTCAGTCTAATACAAACTGCTAACTACAAGTACAATGTCTGCTCGGCGATTGATATTGTGATTGCTCACGGTAAATTGAGCGCACACACAAACCAATTGTTATTGAGTAGATTCTCAAAATCAATCAAGTATGCTTTATCATTATTTCGGTGTTAGCAATTTTTTTAAGCGTGCAATTTCCTCTTCACATTCTTTTACCATTTTCGTATTCCCTGCTTTGGCAAATAATGTTTTAGCTTTGCTGATGTCCTTTATTGCTTCTTGGTGTTTTCCCAAAGCAGACTTTGCATTACCTCGGTTGTAATAGTACCACGCATTTTGAGGATTGAGTTCTATGGCTTTGCTATAATCTGCTATTGCTTCTTGGTGTTTTCCCAAAGCAGACTTTGCCTTACCTCTATTGCTATATAATCTAGCATCTTGAGGATTGAGTTCTATGGCTTTGCTATAATCTGCTATTGCTTCTTGGTGTTTTCCCAAAGCAGAGTTTGCATTACCTCGGTTGCAATAGTACCACGCATTTTTAGGATTGAGTTTTATAGCTTTATTGTAGTCTTCTATTGCTTCTTGCTGTTTTCCCAACTCAGAGTGTGTAAGACCTCGGTTGTTATAGAAGTCAGCCCTTTGAGGATTGAGTTTTATAGCTTTGCTGTAATCTTCTATGGCTTCTTGGTGTTTTCCCAAAGCAGACTTTGCATTACCTCGGTTGTAATAGTACCACGCATTTTGAGGATTGAGTTTTATAGCTTTGCTGTAATCTTCTATGGCTTCTTGGTGTTGTCCCAAAGCAAACTTTGCATGACCACGGTTGTTATAGACTTGAGTATATTTAGGATCAAGTTCTATAGCTTTGTTGTAGTCTGCTATGGCTTTGCTGTAATCTTCTATGGCTTTGCTATAATCTGCTATTGCTTCTTGCTGTTTTCCCAACTCAGAGTGTGTAAGACCTCGGTTGTTATAGAAGTTAGCCCTTTGAGGATTGAGTTCTATGGCTTTGTTGTAGTCTTCTATGGCTTCTTGGTGTTGTCCCAACTCAGACTTTGCATTACCCCTGTTGTTATAGGCGGCAGCATTTTGAGGATCAAGTTCTATAGCTTTGTTGCAATCCTTTATTGCTGCTTCTAGTTTACCAAAAACAAAGTTTGCATTACCTCTATTGCTATATAATCCAGTATCTTGAGGATCAAGTTCTATGGCTTTGCTGAAATCTGCTATTGCTTCTTGGTGTTTTCCCAACTCAGACTTTGCATGACCCCGGTTACTATAGTTTTTAGCATCTTGAGGATTGAGTTTTATAGCTTTGTTGTAATCTTCTATAGCTTCTTGGTGTTTTCCCAAAGCAGACTTTGCATTACCTCTATTGCTATATAATCCAGCATCTTGAGGATTGAGTTTTATAGCTTTGTTGTAGTCTGCTATGGCTTCTTGGTGTTTTCCCAAAGCAGACTTTGCATTACCCAGGTTGTTATAGGCGACAGCATTTTGAGGATCAAGTTCTATAGCTTTGTTGTAGTCTGCTATTGCTTCTTTGTAGTTTTCTAAATCCTGATTTACTAGACCTCGGTTGTAATAGTACCACGCATTTTGAGAATCAAGTTCTATAGCTTTGTTGTAGTCTTCTATTGCCTCTTTGTGTTTTCCCAAAGCAGACTTTGCATTACCCAGGTTGTTATAGGCTTGAGTATATTTAGAATTGAGTTCTATGGCTTTGTTATAATCTGCTATGGCTTCTTTGTAGTTTCCCAAATCAAAGTTTTTATTCCCTTGTAGAAAATACGATTCAGCATCTTGTGAGCCATAAGGTTTGCTGTGAGCATTGTTTTGAGCAAAGCCATAAAAATCAGAAAAAAGAGTCTCTTCTGATAAATTAGATAACTGTTTTAATTCCTTCAGTATCCCTTCTTTATTTTTCTTACGAATAATGAATATTTTGAACAATGCATCTTTTAATTTACCTTCTTGATTAAATATAAAAAAACTATCTTGTTTTAGAATTCTGTTGTTTGTGATAGTCGGCTCCCATTTAGCAATTTTGTTACTTTCTTTTGATTGATTATGAGAATTGTAGTCAGGCGAAGATATTTTATCTGTACTTTTTCTTAATTGATTGAGGGCACTGTCGTTAGGTTGCTTTTCTCTAAATTTTAGGGCAAGTATTTTGCCTATATCTTCTTTTTCTTCCTTTGGTAACACTTCTAAAAATTTAGCAGTGTCGCTCAGATCTAAACAGAATACTTTTCCATCTTTGTCTTTATCTTGGCAGGCAAACCATAGCGCGACTAAAGCGGATTTGGTAAAGTCAATCAAACTGGTTGCCGCGTCGTAGTGTTGTAATTTTGCTAGCAAATTAATATCGGTAATTGTTTCTTTAGTCCACTCAGGGTAGCGCCGTGCTCGCTGAATCAAGTCCTTGTTGTATTCTAATAATTTTGTATTGTTTGAACGCTTAAGTTTCAGTCGTCGATAAGCACCGGATATTACCTCCCAGTCTGCATTGGATTGCCCACGGTATATAATTTTCTTGTCCTTAAATTTTAAAATTGCTTTCCTGAACTCGTTTAAAGAGGTGATTTCAATTTCGTTACTATTTTTGTTACTATTCTTTGTCATTTTACTCTCACTTCGTAGCTGTGTCGTTTGCTAGAAATAAACCACAAACAAGCTAGAATTTGCCTATTCAAAAAACACTTTACTAGTAGGTTGGCAATGCAATCGCCCAAACCCGCTTCAATCATCTTTGTGCAAATCACGGCTTCAGTTTAGCTAAAATATTCCTATCTAAAAACGAATTAAAAACTTCGCAAGCATTTTCAGCAACTAAAGCACAAGAATAACACGCCGCTAAATTCATTTGAGCAACTCCTTGTCCTGCTGAGTGATAACAAATTGGATCCGATGCACAGTCTTCAGCACGCTTGAGAGTATTTTCTAATAATTGCTTAAATTTAGTTGGACTGGCTTGAGGCTACTCATTTCATTTTTAGTAAATACTCTTGAGATTGCCATAAAACGCAATCCCAATGGTATTTCCAATGAAAAACTCGCTCCTCTGCCAGGTGAGACATCAATGGTAATATGCATATTTTTGTAATATTCGAATTGATCAGATGCCATAAAAAATTTGCATCCATGGATTGCCCCTAAACAAACATCTCGAACACCAATTATAAAGTCTGTTTTTTTAAAACACATAGGAGCAGAGCCATCACAACACCCGCCACTTTGGTGAAACATAAGTTCGCCGTGTTTTTTTTGCAATTGCTCTATAACTATTTTTGCTTTATTTGTAACTGATAATCTTTCAATAATCATAATCAATACTTTATTTTACAAATCTTAGAAAAAACCTACAGGATTTTTATCATAAGACATCAATACATTTTTAGTATGACGATAATGATTAAGCATCATTTTATGAGTTTCTCGCCCTATACCAGATTTTTTATAGCCACCAAATGATGCGTGAGCAGGGTAAGTGTGGAAGCAATTACACCAAATACGACCAGCTTCAATACCTCTAACAAAGGTTTGCATTTGATGAAGGTCTCGTGTCCATACACCCGCACCTAGCCCATATAATGTATCGTTGGCTATTGCTAGAGCTTCAGCGTCATTTTTGAATGTAGTGACACTGACAACAGGTCCAAATATTTCTTCTTGAAAAATACGCATCTTGTTATGACCTTTGAATAGAGTAGGCTTGATATAATAACCATTGGGATAAAATTCATTATTAAACTTCTCACCGCCAATTAGTAGCTCTGCTCCTTCTTGTTTGCCAATATCTATATAATTAAGTATTTTTTCGTATTGATCATTAGAAACTTGTGCTCCCATCATAGTACTGCTATCAAGTGGATCACCCATTGTGATTGCCTCTATACGCTTGAGGCATCGAGTCATAAATTCATCATATATATCCTCGTGTATGAGTGCTCGTGATGGACAAGTACAAACTTCACCTTGATTGAAAGCAAACAAAACTAACCCCTCAATTGCTTTATCAAGAAAATTATCATCTCTAGCCATTATACTCGGAAAAAAGATGTTAGGAGATTTGCCTCCAAGCTCTAGTGTCACTGGAATAATATTTTCAGAAGCGTACTGTAAAATAAGACGTCCTGTTGTAGTTTCACCGGTAAATGCAATTTTTCTAATATCACGATGTTGAACTAAGGGTTTGCCAGCTTCTGGTCCAAAGCCATTGACAACATTCAGTACCCCATCTGGTAAAAGATCTGCTATTAATTCAATTACAAAAAGTATGGAAACAGGAGTTTGTTCTGCTGGTTTAAGAATTACACAATTACCAGCAGCTAATGCGGGTGCTACTTTCCAAGTCGCCATTAAAATTGGAAAATTCCAAGGAATAATTTGACCTACAACGCCTAGAGGTTCGTGAACTTCCATAGAAACTGTATTGGCATCAAGATCTGCTATATCACCAGCTTCAGAGCGAATAACACCACCAAAGTAACGAAAATGATCTACTACTAATGGAAGATCAGCTGCTAGAGTTTCTCTAATTGCTTTGCCGTTATCCCAAGATTCTACTATTGCTAGTTTTTCTAAATTTGTTTCAATACGCTCTGCAATCTTAAATAAAATATTGCTACGTTCGCTAGCAGATGTTTTGCCCCACGCAGCAGCAGCTTTGGATGCAGCTGCAACTGCAAAGTCAATATCTTTGTGATTAGATCTTGGTACTTTGGTTAAGAGATTGCCATCAACCGGAGAAAGATTTTCAAAATATTCTCCATCGATTGGAGCAACCCATTGTCCGCCAATATAATTTTCATACTGGCTTTTAAATTCTGGTTTTTTATAAGACATAATATTATTTTATTTAGATATAGGTATTATCGTGGACTAACTAGCATCATTATAAATTAATGTCAATCTGGTAAGTTGTAAAAAAAAAAATTTTAAAATAAAAGTAAAAAATTGATAACTAAAGTAATATAAACATATCTTTAGTAGTGAATTTGCTAGAAAGACAGAAAAATAATGTTAAATATAAACCAAATATACTGTGGCGATTCTTTAGAGCTCTTAGAAAAGGTAGCAAAAGAATCTGTTGATTTAGTGATCTGTGATGGTCCTTATGGCGTTACTCATAACGATTGGGATCAGGTAGCACCAATACAAGAATTTAATCTTGAGCTGATTAAAATATTTGCTACAAAGCTGAAAGAAGGAGGTGTACTGTATTTATTTGGGAAATCTGATTGTTTGGATTTTATTGACTATAGAGCTTATCTGCATCTTAAATCTAGGATAATTTGGTATCAGCCAAGTCGCTTGGCTCAGGGGCGGTTGAGCTATACAAACAACTACGACATTATAGGTTATTTTGTCAAAGGAAAGAAAGCTCGTTGCTACAATCTTGATGATATTCGCGTGCCTCAATTAGTTGAGCTAGAGCACAGGAGAAGATGCGAAAATGTACCTTCCGTTACCAATGGTCAGTATGGCAAGACGAAATTTAATACAAAAGGAAAAAATCCTGGAGATGTGTGGGGTGACATCAAGCAATTAACCTATAAGTCTAAAGAATTAGTTTCTCGTAGCGCGCTAAATACTATCCAAAAACCAGAAAAGCTCATTGAGAGGCTTGTTCTAGCGAGCTCAAACCCTGGTGATTTAGTTCTTGATCCATTCTGCGGTGTTGGGACTTGTCCATTTGTCTGCAAAAAAAATGGACGAAACTATATAGCGTTTGAGTTACAATCTGACTTGGTTGAGTTATCAAACCAGCGACTTGATGTTTTAGCTAGTGTTTAAAAAGTATCAAAGTTTTTATACATTGAGGTTTGATGATTTTAATGAATAATAGTTTTGGCTTACTTAGAATAGTATCAAAACAACAAAAACTTTAAGTAACTAATAGTTTGCAAAAGTTTAGCTGTATCAATTACAATAATTAACAATTATTTTTAGTAGCTGCTATAAATTAGTAGCAAAAACTAAGAATTTACAAGACATAATGATTAAGAAGAATTACTTACGAATTGGCATCAAAATCTTCGTTGGCTATTATAGTCGCTCAACTGCGTATCTTAAATGTTACCGCATTTTCTGATAGCGGGTGCTATGAAATCTGGTACTACGAGTCTGTACCATTATTTAGCACAACATCCTCAATTAGAGCTATCTTACACTAAAGAGGTTCGTTTTTTGCTGTTGGTCGAAAATATCGTAGCAATTTCCAAAAAATTCACTCATTGAGCGCTTGAAGACAAAGTATCTCTAGTAACGATTTTATTGACAAGCTAGCATATCAAAACAAATATGATATTGTGGATGAGGTAGTAGCTACGAGGGAAATACCAAGCACTACTACAAAAAGTAGCTGTGGTAATTTTGATGAGAGCCGATACTATAAACTTAAATATTATCTTAAATAATGAGCAATATTATTCAATCACTTTGGATTGGTAAAGAGTTATCGAAAATAGAACAACTTTGTATAGCTTCTTTTATTTACCATGGCTGTGTATTTCACCTCTATACTTATGAGAAAGTAGCTAATGTCCCAGCTGGAGTTGTACTAATGGATGCCAATGAGATTATTCCTAAAAAAATATTTTTACTGCTCATAATGGCTATGCTATTTTTGCAGATTGGTTTCGTTGGAGCTTGTTGTACGAAAAAGGCAACTTTTGGGTTGATCTGGATGTGATTTGTCTCAAACCATTTGTCTTTAGTGAAGATTTTGTATATGGTTTTGAAGATAATAAATTTGTTGCAGTAAGTGTTCTTAAGTTTCTGCCTAAACATAAATTGTGTAAATTATTAATGTCTGTTTGCAAGAGCCCTAATAAATTACTTCTCTATGATAGTAGGAAACAAAGAATTGAGAAAATTAAAAGAAAGATTAAGGCTAAGATCAAAATGTGCGATGAGCGTAAATTCCGCATTGGGTGGGGAGAAGCCGGTGGTCCGACAGGGTTTACTAGAGCGCTTAAATATTTTCAACTTATCGATTTAGCCAAACCACCAGTTGATTTTTATCCCGTTAACTGTAGAGATTGGTTATCAATATATGATGCTACCCCCCCCCCCCCTAGCTCAAGACACCAAATTATTGCTTCGTAATTCCTACGCGATTCATCTATGGAATGCACTTGGAAGATGTGTTGAATTTGATAAAAATGCTTCTTTTCCAAAAAATTCACTCATTGAGCGCTTGAAGACAAAGTATCTCTAGTAACGATTTTATTGACAAGCTAACATATCAAAACAAATATGATACTGTGAATAAACAGTGCTGCAAGATCTAGCAGATGACAATCTCAATTATGAAACCCTAATTACGATTTCACTGTCCTTAAAATTTATTTTTTTTGCCTTTTTGCTTGTTTACTAGTAGCTTGTGCTAGTTCTATTTCAAGCATACCAACAAGCATAACTGGTTAGAGCTGATAAAGAGCATAAGGAGATGATTACAAAGGAACATGATGTAGTCAATATATCCTACAAATATTCTAGAAGGTGAGTGGAAAGACGACAAAAAAATCAACTGCGCCTACACCGCTCAAGGTAAAAAACAAGCGAGTTTGTTTTTTGACCAAGTCGCTTCTACAGATGTGCTTTCTACACAGACACTTAGGAATATCTGTTGGCATAGATTGTTGTCGGAGTTTTGTAATTGGTAAAAGACCTACTAGTTGCTAGTCTGTTTCTGGTAATTTTTAACTAGAATGAATACGCAGATAAACAACATTGGCTAAACCAACGCTGCCAAAGCGTAGATTTGAGTGCTTCTTCATCCATTGAGGCTCTATTTATACGCTACTTTTGAAGCGATGGTATGGTTGTCTAATATGAGCTCTTATCACAAGCAAGATCTAGTAGCACTCTTGACTAATTTAGTCTAGCAAACTATTATTAAAAAAAGTTATACAAAATCAATTATGTTGAACACAGCAGATATTAAGCAAGTACAAGATGCACTACTTCCTATCTTGGAAAAATTTATTTTTACTCAAATCAAAAAAAAAAATACCACTGTTCAAACCTTTGACGATTCAGGCTCTTCTCTTAATATACAAATGCTCGTTATTGAGCAAATGGACAAGAGGTTTGAAACTATGCAGATTCAGATGGACAAGAGGTTTGATGATGTTAATAAGAGGTTTGATGATGTTAATAAGAGGTTTGATGATGTTAATAAGAGGTTTGATGATGTCAATAAAAGGTTTGATGATGTTGATAAAAAGTTTGAAGCTATGCAGATTCAAATGGACAAAAGGTTTGAAGCTATGCAGATTCAGATGGATAAGAGGTTTGAAGCTATGCAGATTCAAATAGACAAGAGGTTTGATGATGTCAATAAAAGGTTTGGACGACTACAGTGGTTTATAACTGCTTCTACCAGTAGTCTTATAGCTTTAATTAGTATCTTGAAATTCTTGTTTTAACTATAATCAAAACAGCCAATACATTATTGCTGTACCACCACAAACTTTCTGTTATTCTAATTGATACTCAGCACACTGTAGCAAAAGACAAAATTATCATTGAATAGCTATTTTTACTTTTTTCGCATTTCTTGTTCTGCGATAGTATTGCTGCGTATTGTTTTAAGCTCAGAGTTAACATTATAAGCCTCTATTTGCCCACCAAGAGTAAATAAATCAATCAAAGCACCAATGCCAAAAACTCCGCCGCTAAACATCCATAATAAACCAGTACATATTTTACCTTGGTAAAAACGATGAAACCCTAACGCACCAAAGAAAGATAAGAACCATAGTAAATACGCAACACCTTTATTTTTCATAATTATATTTATCAATCAGAAGTAAAAAATTGTGTAGTCAAATAAAATTTTACCATATCAGAAAGAACTTGCTAACAACTCTCCCCTGAGCCCAAAATTATCTGAAAACAAAACTAAAGTCAATAAAAACATAGCATCAAGTCTGCTCTTTTACATCCCAAAAGCAAAATAACTCTAATTAAAATCAACCAAATATTTTAAGCTATCATGAGAAACATAGACTATTAGATTTTTTTAAGTTGAGCTTGCATTTTGCTATCAAAATTCACTATTTCACAACCTAGCTATGCAATTACAAATATTTTAATCAATGCAAATTTATCTATCTGGTTAGTAAAAAATGTTTATAAATTTTTAAGAATAATTTTAGCAATTTTTTCTATTTCATTTGTTTTTAACCCCGGATAAATAGGAAGAGACAAGCATTCTTGGGATATTTTTTCTATATTAGGACAAGGATAGCTTTTACATTTATTTTGTAGAGAAGGTTGTAAATGTAGCGGACACGGATAATATATACCTGCTATAATTTTTTCTGATAATAATTTTTGTACGATTTCTGCTCTCCTTTTTGTAAGTATAGTATACTGATGAAAAATATGCTCGCAAGCTTCATCACGAAAGGGAATTGTAACCTTGTTTTTTAAAAAAGAATCATATTGATAGGCAATTTGTTTTCTTTGTGCATTCCAACCGTCTAAATATCTTAACTTAATTCGTAAAATAGCAGCTTGTATTTCATCTAAGCGACTATTATAACCTATTTTATTGTAAGCATATCTTTCGTAAGAGCCATGATTCCTGAGTGCTTGCAAATCTTGAAGCAAATCATCTGTTTGTAAACTAATCAACCCCCCGTCTCCGTAGCAGCTCAAATTCTTAGTAGGATAAAAACTAAAACAACCAGCATCTGACATGCTGCCTGATTGCTGCTGCTGATACTTTGCACCAAATGATTGAGCACTATCTTCTATCAATAACAACTTATGTTCCTTTGCTATTTTTTGTAAAGCATCCATATTGGCACATTGTCCATAAAGATGGACAGGAACAATAGCCTTTGTTTTTTTTCCAATAGCTTTTTTGACAGCTTGTGGGTCAATATTAAAAGTTTTTTCTACTACATCTACTAACACAGGAACAGCTTTCAAATAACAGATTACCTCTACTACAGAAACAAAGCTAAAACTTGTGGTAATGATTTCATCGCCTTCTTTAATGCCTAGAGCAACCATAGCAAGAAGTAGAGCATCTGTACCAGAAGCACAAGCTACAGTGTTTTTGACTCCCAAATAATCAGCTATTTCTTTTTCTAGGGCACTAACCTCTTTGCCTAAAATATAATCTCCACTTCGCATCACAGCTAGTACCGCTTGCTCTATTTCCTCTTGTAATTCAAAGTGCTGTAATAAAGGATTACTTGGTGGTATAAATTTATTTTTGTCCATATTCAATAATCTGTTTTATTTCTTGCGCTAATGCCAATACATTTTTGCCTTGCACTCCGTCTACCCTAGGAGATTGTTTTTTGTTAATACAATCCAAAAAATGCTTAATTTCTGCCTTTAGAGGATCGGCATCTTGTGTAGAATATTTTCTAGGAAGTAATTGCATATTTTTGACATCATCTAAAAAATAACTAGTAGCCGTATACTCTTTCATATCAATAGAAAAATATTGTTCTTTAGTAAAAATTCTAAATTTTCTTTCTGATTTTTGGCTAAATCTACTTTCTGTGATATTCACAACACAGTCATTTTTAAAAACTATTCTAGCATTCGCAATATCTATTTTTGACCACACCCCAATTCCTTTGGCCTGTATGTCTTTTACTTCTGACTTCACAAAATTCAAAATTAAATCCAAATCGTGTATCATTAAATCTAAGATCACATCTGTATCCTTGTTTCTTGGAGAATAAGGTGCTAAACGGTCTACTTCTATAAATTCAGGCTCTGCGATCTTATCTTGTAGTGAAACGATAATAGGGTTAAATCTTTCTATATGACCAACCTGCAAGACTAAATTTTTTGCTGCTGCTAATTGTATTAATTCTTCTGCTTCTACTACACTACAGGCGATAGGTTTTTCAATCAAAAGATGAATATTCTGTTGTAGTAATTCTTTAGCGATTTTATAATGGAAAGGTGTTGCCGTCACAATGCTAGCAGCATCAATTTTACCTATTAAATCAAGATGATTAAAATATGCTTCTGTGTTATACTTTTGTGCCACTTTCTTACAGGATGCTGGAGAAATATCTACAACACCTACAAGCTCACAGTTAGCTATACTAGCATATTTTTCTGCGTGAAAGCTGCCAAAATACCCAGTTCCAACAACAGCACACTTTAATTTTTTTTTATTCATTGTCAATAAGATACTATAAATTTATAAGTTTTACCTAAAAAAACAACTTAACTTCGTTATTTACTGTTTTATTCTTGATATTACTTATTACCTGCACTACACTTACACAATATAAACACAATCTTACCACTCATTTATGTTAAAATTTATCTTGTCAATCACTCTTGGCGTAATTAGTTTTACTGCTTTTGCTGCTGATTTAACCATATACACTTACAGCTCCTTTAATTCACAATGGGGACCTGGACCCCAAGTTTTCCCTTTATTTGAAAAAAAATGCTCTTGCAAGCTAAAGATTGTTGCTTTAGAAGATACAGGTCAATTACTTACACGTGCTCTATTAGAAAAAGAGCGCCCCAAAGCAGATATTTTACTAGGTCTCAATGATACACATCTAGCAAAATTAAAAGAACTAGATATTTTTGCAAGTTACACAGGTCAACATTATCAAAAACTTGCTAAAAAGTTACAATTGGACAAAAAACAGAGATTTATCCCCTTTGATTACGGTCATCTTGCCTTTATTTACGATAGCAAGAAAATCAAAAATCCTCCAAAATCTTTGGAAGATTTAACCCATAAGAGATTTAAAAATAGTATAGTTATAGAAAGTGCTAGCACGAGTGCACCAGGGTTATCTTTTCTCTATTGGACTCTTCAAGCCTATACAGAGGATAATTTTTTGAATTACTGGCAAAGACTATCTGATAATATATTGAGTATTACAAGTAATTGGTCTAGTGCTTACGGAATGTTTACCAAGGGAGAAACTCCAATAGTGCTAAGTTATGTTACTAGTGCTGCCTACCATTTAACAGAAGATGCTAACACTAGATACCGTGCAGCAATTTTTGCTGAGGGACATTACCCACAAATAGAGTTTGCTACTATCTTGCAAAGCACCAAAAACCCTGCACTAGCACAAAGTTTTATAGATTTTATGTTATCAGAGTCTTTTCAAAAAATAATACCAACTGCAAACTGGATGTATCCTGCGATCTCCTATCAAGAATTACCAGAAGCTTTTATAACTTCATCACCAATAAAAACATTACCTCTTTTGCAAGAGGCTAAACCGCAAAAAACAAAACAATGGCTCAAACTTTGGTCTGCCCAAATACGAAAAAGAAAATAGCATTTTTTTTAGGTTTAGGATTTTGGTTATTCTTTTTTTTGCTCCCTTTTTTTTCTTTGTTGAAAAAATTTTTGTTTTTCAATTTTTATGAAACATACTCAGTTGTCCTCAGTATAGTCAAAGATAGCTGGTATCAATCTATTTTTGCCTTTACTTTTCAGCAAGCATTTTTAAGTGCTTTTTTTACCCTGCTAGTTGGTATACCTACCAGTTTTGTTTTTGCAAAATTCAATTTACGTTTTTTTAAAAAAATATATTTTGTATTTTTACTACCCTTTATTATGCCAACTATTCTAGTTGTTTTATCTATAATTCAATTTTGGGGGCATCAAGGCATTGTTAATTCTTTTTTAAAAACAATTTTTCACTTACAAGATACTCCTCTAAGATTACTTTATTCTTTGAAAGGAATTTTAATTGCACATATTTTTTTTAACCTACCAGTAGTTTTACAAATTGTAGGTAACGCTAAACAAAAAATTACATCTAAGTATTCTGAAGCTACCTTGATTTTAGGAGCTTCTGTTTATAAAGCATTTTGGAAAATAGAGCTGCCTTTGTTGTTGCCTGCCATTTCTGCAGCATTCATCTTAATATTTTTACTATGTATGAATAGTTTTGCGGTAGTTTGGATTTTAGGAGGAGGTAAAAATTTAATACTAGAAACCCTAATTTACGAATTTGCCAAAATTCACTTAGACTACCAGAGTGTTTTAATTTTTGCTTTGTTTCAAATTTTATTAGGAATAGTGTTTGTAAAAATTTTTTACCACCTGCAAGTTAATTATGTTATACAAGAGCCGGTTAGAAAAAAATCCTTTTATTATTTTTTACAAAAACATCCTATCCAAGGCGGGTTAATTATGGTTTGGCTAGCTATAGTGCTACTTTTTATTATAGGACCTTTATTCGCTCTAGTGTTAGATAGTTTTAGAACGCCACAAGGATTGTCTTTGTATTGGTGGTCTTTACTTTTGGAAGGTCAGAAAAATACTTTTCTTACTATTTTCTTCACATCTCTACAAATTGCTTTTGCTAGTGCCGCTCTTTCTTTTATATTGTTATTGTTAATTTTTCCTTTTTTCTTACAATGGACAAAATATAGAAAAAATTTAGAAGTGGTTTTTCTAACTCCTTTGTCTACTTCTTTGATAGCCCTAGGTTTAGGTTGGTTTTTATTTTACCAAGAATTTTTACAAGATATAAATTTTCCTCTTATCTTTTATATTATTTGTATTCATTCTGTGATATTTTTTGCATATTGGTTAAAGATTTTCTTGCCAAGTTTGGAGTCTATACCTAAAAATTGGCTAATGATCAAGGTCTTATACGGTTATTCTTGGCTATCTTTTAGTAGGTCAGTGCTATATCCTTGGTTAAGAAAACCATTTTTACAAAATTTTTCTCTAGTGATGGCACTATCTTTTGGAGAACTAAGTATTTTATTGATGGTTTCTGATCATAGCTTCTCCACACTAACAACATATATCTTTGCTGCAATGTCTTCTTACCAATTCTCTTTTGCCTCCGTCATTGGAGTGATTTTCTTATCTTATTTTTTTTTACAAAATTTATTGCTAGAATTACTGCTTAAAAAAAACACTAGCGTCAAGTAATTAAAACAAAAAATAAAAATTATAGTCTGCAACCTCGTTGTCGCGATAGTAGTGTAAATTTACTAAAAATCAAAAGAATAAAATGAAAAAAAATATACTAATTTTAGGAGGCGGGAAAAGTTTAGAACACGAAGTTTCTTTAGTTTCTGCAAAAAATATCTTACAAAATATCTGCAAGAAAAAATATACAACCTATTTTGTAGGTGTTACTAAAAATGGAAATTGGGTTTATGGAGATAATCCTATTTTAGAAAACGGAGTTTCTCAAGCTTCCCTAAACCCTCAGCTAAAAAAAATTTTTTTAGAAGAATTTATTCAAAATAAAAAGATAGAAGTAGTTTTTCCTGTCTTGCACGGCACTTACGGAGAAGATGGTTGCATTCAAGGCTTCTTTGAGACACTTGGTATTGCTTATGTAGGCTCAGATATTCGGGCATCCGCAATTTGTATGGATAAAACACTAATGAAAATTATTTTAGAAAAAGAAAAGGTACTAACTGCAAAGTATCTAGTATTTTTTTTAGCACAAGCCACCCCCCAATTCTCTATAATCAAACAAGCCCTCAAAACTACAGAAATTGTGCTCAAAGCAGCCTCACAAGGATCATCTGTTGGCGTTTATATTTGTAGTAATCAACAAGAATTAGCAACCGCTTGGCAAAAATTACAGAAAATAGATAGCAAAGTGTTAATTGAAGAAAAAATTGTAGGACGAGAGATAGAAATTGCCCTGCTTGGCAACGAGCAAGCAGCTGCTTCTTTAGCTGGTGAAATTATACTTGGTAAATACGATTTTTATTCTTACAGAGCAAAATATTTAGACAAACAAGGAGTAAAGCTACTAGCTCCTGCCAAGTTATCCAAAACCACTCTACAAAAAATGCAAAAAATAGCAATCCAAGTTTACCAAAAAATACAGTGCTCTAGCATGGCGAGAATAGATTTTTTTCTTACAAAAGATCAAATCTATTTAAACGAAATAAACACTATACCAGGATTTACAAAAATTAGTATGTATCCAAAATTATGGCAGGCTACAAAAATAGAATACTCAAGTCTCATAGATAAACTAATAGAGCTAGCTCTAACAAAAAAATTAGTGCAAAAAAATTAGTGCAAAAAAAAAAATACACTCGCCTAGAAACTGCTTTCAATTTTTTCTAACCAACTAGACAAAAATAATTGGTCTGATTTACGCAATAAATACTGTTGCTCTACTAGAATATTATCTAATAAAGGGCGTACAATAAAACTATAAGAATGTTTCCATTCTTTATCTTTTGCTAATGTAGGATTATATGTGATCCTGCTCAAGCCTATAGTTTGTAAAAATTGGATAGTTTGCATTTGAAACCTAGGGCAAAAAAAAGAAAACTGAAATTTCTGCCCTTTATTAGTAGTAGTAAATTGATACTTACCTAGCTGCGTAGGGCGTACAATATAGGCTTGTTCTCGATAAAGATATTCTTGCTCTAGAGCTATACCAATGTTTTGAGATGCAATAACGAGTACAAAACAATCTTGAGGTGAGCTTTGAGCTTCCAGAAAAATTTGTCCGGTAATTTGATGTAAAAATAACCCTATTCGATAATCAATATTAGAGCTACAAGCAGAAAATAAAAAAGCGATACCAAGTAAATAAATTTTTAAAATTTTCTTGATCTTTTTCGTCATTTTGACTCTAACACTCCAGTTTTAGCTCTTTTTATATTAGTTAATAATAGACCAACAAGTTATTACAAACCAAAATCTGTAATAGCACCCAATGAAGCAGAGGTCACACTTCTAGAATACTTTGCTAACACCCCTTTTTTTGGAACTTTGTCTAAAGGACTCCAATTTTCTTTTCTCTGATTTAACTCTTCATTGGCAACTTCTAAATTTATAGTGTTATTTTGAGCGTCAATGGTGATCATATCTCCTTCTACTACTAGGGCAATATTACCTCCTAGATAAGCTTCGGGGCTAATATGTCCTACCACAAAGCCGTGACTTCCTCCAGAAAACCTGCCATCTGTAATCAAAGCAACATCTTGTCCTAAACCTTTGCCCATAATAGCAGCAGTAGGTGAAAGCATTTCTCTCATTCCTGGTCCTCCTTTGGGTCCTTCATAACGTATAACAATCACATCTCCTTTTTGAATTAAATCGCTTAAAATAGCTTTTAGAGAAGCTTCTTCTGTATCAAAAACCCTAGCCCTACCACGAAAAAATTTACCTTCTTTTCCGCTAATTTTTGCTACAGCTCCTTCTACTGCTAGATTGCCGTAGAGAATTTGTAAATGGCTATCTTTTTTTATCGGATTGCTTAAGGGGTAAACTATATCTTGTCCTTCAAGATAATCAGGAGCATCTGCTAAATTTTCTGCAAGACTTTTACCTGTGACGCTTAGGCAATCACGATGCAAGAGACCCGCATCAAGTAAAATTTTCATCAAAGGAACAACCCCACCAATTGCTATGAGATCAGACATTAAATACTTACCGCTAGGCTTGACATCAACTAGTACAGGAATATTTTTACCAATTCTTGTAAAATCATTTAAATCCAACTCTACACCTATAGAGTGAGCGATTGCTAATAAATGCAACACAACATTAGTAGAGCCACCACAAGCAATGCTAACAACAATGGCATTTTCAAAGGCTTGTTTAGTTAGAATATCCGAAGGTCTAATATTTTTTTCTAATAATTGTTCTATAGCTTGACCTGCTCGTTGACAATCACTAATTTTTTGTACTGATTCTGCCTCTTGAGCAGAACTACCCGGTAGGCTCAGACCAAGTACTTCAATAGCAATAGCCATAGAATTTGCAGTATACATTCCTCCGCAAGACCCAGCTCCAGGTATTGCTATTTTTTCAATCTCTTTTAATTCGTGCTCGTTAATGCTCTGTTGCGAATATTTACCAACTGCTTCAAAAACACTCACAATATCTGTTTTTCCAGCGCCAGGTTTAATGCTACCTCCGTAAACAAAGATAGACGGTCTATTCAACCTTGCCATAGCCATAACACATCCGGGCATATTTTTATCACAACCACCAATAGTAATTAGTCCATCAAAACCTTGTGCTCCTGCTACGGTTTCTATAGAATCGGCAATAACTTCCCTAGAAACTAGGGAGTACCTCATACCACTAGTTCCCATAGAAATACCATCAGACACTGTAATGGTATGAAACTGCACCGACTTACACTTAGAAAAAGATATTCCTTTTTCTACTTCATCTGCTAGCTTATCTAGATGCATGTTACAAGGAGTAACCATACTCCAAGCAGAAGATACTCCTACAATAGGCTTATTAAAGTCTTCATCTTTATAACCTACCGCGCGTAGCATACTTCTAGCGGGAGCTTTTTCTATACCATCGGTAATTTCTTTAGAATAATTTCTATTCATAGAATTAAGCGATATATTTTAATAAATCTACAATGCGGTGAGAATAGCCCCACTCGTTGTCATACCAAGCAACTAGCTTATGAAAATTATCATTCAAAGATACCCCCGCACCAGCATCAAAAATAGCAGAATGGGTGTTTTGGTTAAAATCACTAGACACGACCAGATCTTCTGTATAGGCTAAAATTCCTTGCAAACTATTTTGACTGGCCTCTTTGAGAGTATCTTTGATAGTTTCATAACTAGTAGATTTTTTAACGCGTACAGTGAGATCTACTACCGAAACATTAGCTATAGGAATTCTAAAAGAAACTCCTGTCAGCTTCCCATTGAGTTCAGGAATAACTTTCCCTACAGCTTTGGCTGCGCCTGTGCTACTTGGAATAATATTTTGCAAACTACCTCTACCTCCTCTCCAATCTTTTTTAGAAGGACTATCTACTGTTTTTTGAGTTGCTGTTACAGCATGTACCGTAGTCATCAAACCTTCTAAAATAGTAAAATTATCGTTAATAACATTTGCTAAAGGAGCTAAACAATTTGTAGTGCAAGAAGCATTAGACAGTACTCTAAGATCCGAATTGTACGTTTGATGATTGACTCCCATTACAAACATAGGGGCATCTACAGAAGGTGCAGAAATAATAACCTTCTTAGCTCCTGCTTGTAAATGCAATGCAGCTTTTTCTTTCGTAGTAAAAAGCCCTGTGCTTTCTACTACAAAATCTACCTTGTGCTTGCCCCAAGGAATTTGCTCAGGATTCATTTTATTAAAAATGGCTATTTGCTTACCATCTATAACCAAATGATGTTTATCAAAATCCACTTTTTTAGGAAAAATTCCGTGTGTGGAGTCGTATTGAAGCATATAAGCCATGTACTCACTATCTATGAGATCATTGATAGCAACAACCCTCAGATCTTCGGTATTAGAAATAGCGCGAAAAACATTCCTACCAATTCTACCAAACCCATTAATACCTACGTTAATCATTATTCTTATACTTAAAGTTAAAAAACTATCTCTGCTTTTAAAATACTGCTACTGTTTACTCTAGCTATCCTTTTAATTCTTTTTTTGCATTCCTTCAAAATTAGCAAAATCTACCTTTTTTACAGCTACATTGCGACAATAATCGTTGCCTATAACTGCGCGAACTTGACTAGCTATAGTAGCTTCACGCATTTTTACGTACATAGTGTAAGATTCGTCTTCTACTGCTAGTACCAAAGTATTACTCCTCCAACAATAAGGAACAATCTTCTCGCATATAGGATACTCCAAAATAACATTCCAATTATCGCAAACTAACTCAAAATAGTAAGCAAGAATATTATTGTTTGAGAGAAAACTATCAATAGCACTAGCCAAACTATGCCATTTTGCAGAAGTTTGTCGCATTTTAAAAAGATTTAATAGTAAAGGTAGCTATAGTATCTTGCTCGTCCGTTAGCAACACTATAGCAGGAGCTTCATTTAAAAAAACAGAGGCTAAATCTCTTGTTGCTAGCACCAGTGTAAAATTTTCTTTTACTACCCAATTATAACTTACTTGTTCTTTAAGATATATTTCAAAAACTTTATTTTTACTAGTAGTTATTCTAGCCCAGCCATCTTTGTGAGCTGAGATAGACAAAGTTAACTTTGTTTCTACAGCAGGTACAGCTTTTTGTGTTGCTGGCTTTAATGATCTATCTTGTATAACAAGAGCATCTTGTTTACCAAAATTATTAAAAAATAAAAAATAAATACTCACAGCAATTAAGCTGACAACAAAAAAAGAAACAACTAGATTCACAAAAAAAGGATTGATTAGAGAAGCTACATTTTTTCCCTTCAATTTTACCGTAGCAATAGAAGGAACAATAAATAATTTATCTATTTTTTCTAAAAACGGCGTAGGATCCACTTTCATAAAATTACAATAATTCCTCAAAGAGCCCTTTAAAAAAACCATATTCTTAAAAAAAGAGTAGTTTCCTTCTTCTAATTGTTGGATGGTGTAAACGGAGATACGAATAATACTAGATATATGATCTAATGTATATCCTAGATTTTCCCTTTTTTCTTTTAGAGAATAACCAATCTCTTTAGTAGCTTTTAATTGCTCTCTGCTTAAATCACCAAATATATCCATAATTCATATTGCTTGTTTTTACTCATAAACTTATCATAATTTTTACCTAGGGCAACCTAATTTTACTAAACCTCTCACGCTCCTTAGTAGAAAATCAGATAGCCTACATAGGATTTGTAGTTAAAAACAGTTAGTATTTTTGTACTTAACCAGTTTTGTTATCTCTCATTAGCAAGCTAGAAAGGCAAGTAGTGGTAATACAAATATTTATTTATTTTTTGGATTAGTTAATTTTTTAATAGCTTTCTCTTTTTTGCAGACATGTTGCTTGACACTATCTATAGTTTGTACCAACCCATTTTTTGTTTCTTTGCCTAAAATATTTTCTAAAGAAAACTGACTAGAATTAGCAATATTTTGTAAATCTTTCATTTTATTCTTCATACTGGTTGTTTCCTTTTTATCCACTAAAGTTGCTACTTCCTGTCCTACCTCGTACTGAACTTGATTCCACATACGACGAAACTTTGTAATTACTTCAGCGAACTTTTTGATAAAGGTAGGTAATTTTTCTGGACCTATAACCAACAAACCTATCATAGAAATAAATAAAATTTCTGTAAAACCTAAACCAAACATAATTTGTTATTTAAATACCTTCATTATGCTACAAAGAAACAAGAATAAAAACAACTATTTTTCTCCTCCTGTTAGGGCAAAAAAAGTATAATAAAACACAAATTCTGAGCATATTCTCATTAGTGCGATATTTTATTACTTTTGATAGTAGCTACTACTCATAGTCAAAAAGACAAACTAGCCCGAGAGCAGAATTGAACTGCCGACCTCTTCCTTACCAAGGAAACGCTCTACCACTGAGCTACACGGGCAATAACTTTTATTTAATAAATATCAAATATCATAAAAAACTTCAATCAAAGTTGCTCAAAGCTAAAACGAGTCTTGCCAAGCTGTCTATCTTTTTAAAGTGTAGATAGTTTGAAGCTAATAACTATTTTGAGTACACAACTCATTTTAAGTGCATGTAATCCATAGAATCAAAGAAAACTCCGCGAGAGCTATCATTTGCTGCTAACCCTCGTATAAAAATATAAAAAACACCTCCAATATTAAACTTACTCTGTTTGACTTGTAAAAATTTTTCTAAAGCTAAGTAATAAATTAGGTATTGCAAAAAATAATCATAAGTTTGCATAGTTTGCAATAAATTTTCTTGGTGATAATTTTCTTCTTTGCCTAGATTGTTGCTTTTCCAATCCAAAATGTAGTATTTGTTTTGATGAAAAAAAACTAAATCAATAAAACCTACACAGATATCTTCTAAATAAGATTCGGATAATTTTGTTTGCGTTAGAAAGTAGTAGTTGCTTTTTAAAATTTGATTGTTTGGATTGTCTTTATAAAGAGCAGTTATTTTTGCTACTAGCTCTTTTTTACTCAACAAAAGACAAAACTCCATTTCTTTTACTATATTCTGATGAGCTATTTGTGAGAGACAAACACTGTCATTTACTAAGGGCAATGGATGCTGTACTATGCTCTGGCAGGTTTTAATCAAAACAGAAATCCAACTAGTATCCAACGAAGTTTTAATAATATTTTTTGAGATAAATACTTCTAGTTCAGCTAAATCTTTATCCTCCGCTACCCAAAATTCTAGTATTTGATGAAAAAGATTACCAACAGCAATACTAGAGGGTAAAGCTCTCAAAGTAGCTTCTAGACTAGCAAACCTCAAAGGTTGAGCTCCAACAACTATTGGTTTAGCTACTCTTTGAGCTAGTAAATCTTGATCAAGAAACTTATATTGACTAATGTTTTTGAGACTAGAAAAACTATAATTTTTTTTTTGTGGAAAATAAATTCTTTTTCTTTCTTGTACTTCCAACATTGTCTGAGCTTGACTCAGATAAGATAGTTTTTGAAAGGGCGGTGCCACAAATGTTTGTTCTTGAGAAATTTTTGCTAACTCGCTTTTATACTTGCCTTGTTTTAATTGAGAAAAAAGAGTCTGAAAAGCACAATATTCTTTGTGCTGAGAGATTTTATAACTAGAGCTAGTGTAGAGATGAATTTGATGCTTTGCTCTAGTTAGGGTTACATAAAGCAACCTCCTAGCTTCTGCTTCTTGCTCTTGTGCTATTTGATCTTTGTAGATATTGTCTACACTGATGTCATAAAATAGCATTTTTTGATTTGTTTGCTGATTTTCTTTAATAAAATTTTTTTTTAGATGAAAAAAATCTGATTTGGCAACACATCTTTTTTTTGTCCAGAGGTAAGGACAAAATACAATAGGGAACTCTAAGCCTTTGCTTTTGTGAATAGTCATAATTTGGACAGTATTTTTATCCGATGCTAATTGTAGCTCATCATCTTCACTCAAGTATGCAATATACTCACTAAAGATTCTAAACTCGTTTTCGGGCTTGTTTTTTGTCTTATAGCCCCTTGCTAAATCTCTTGTTAAAAACCAATTAAGACTTTGATAAAAATTAGTTACCACCCTATGACCCTGAGGAAGAAGATGCTCAATAATTCTCATTTTAGTAGTAATTTTTTCTGCCATAGCGACAAAACCCTGAGTTTGCCATAGAGCATAAAATGACGCAAAATCTTGAAAAATCGCTTTCCACTTGGCATCGTCTAGCTTTTGTATTTGTGTTAAATCATAAGTAAAAAAATTAGAAATTAATACACTAGAGATAAGTTGCTTATTTTTATGCTCCAAAACCGCTTGTAATAAATGCCACCAATTTTGGAATTCTGGTGTTTGTCCTATAGAAAATCTTACTTTTGCTGTAGCAGAAAGCCCCGCACGAGCCAAATAGTTTTTTACTTGCAAAACATCCTTATTATTGGGAACCAAGATGCAAATATCTTGAGGCTCTAGGGGTTTACTTCCTATTTGCAAACTACCGCTCTTGCCGTCGGTTACTAAACTTGCTACCTTTGAAGCAAGGTGAGTTAAAACAGCATCTTCGATTACAGGTTTTTTTTGCGAGTCAGAAAAATCCCAAATATTCCAAACATTTTGTTGTTTTGCGTCCTTGTAAACTCCTTCTTTAGAGTCCAGAACGCTCTGCGATGGAAAATACTCTATGTCAGGAATTAGTAAACTGTTATCTTGTCTAAACAATAAATTTACATTTTCTACTATTTCTCTTTGAGAGCGCCAATTTTTATCTAGTTTATAAAGGTTTTTCTTAATAAATTCCTTTTTCATTGTTAGATAAGCAAAGACGTCTCCACCACGAAAACCAAAAATAGTTTGTTTGGGGTCTCCTACTAAAATCATCTTGGTCTTCTGTTTTTGAAATAGTTGTAAAAATGTTCTACTTTGGATCCAATCTGTATCTTGGAATTCATCAATAATTACTAGTGGAAATTTTGTTGATTGGATAATGTTAGATAATTTATAAAAGTAATAAATAATATCATCATAACTATAAACTTGTTTTTGCTCTCTATAGATTTGAAGTTCATCATCAGCAAAAAACAAGAATTCTTGACGGTAATATTCTATCAATTGTTTTTCTGCGTTCATACACAATCTTAAAGATTGCAAGGCAGTATTTTCTTTTAAAAAAAGCTCTGCCCCACATTCCTCAAGTTCTGTGATCCACCCAATAAAATACTTAAAACATTTGTTGTTATAAATTATCTCTTTATTTACTAGGCTTTGGTGTGCTGCCACAAAGTTTCTTTTTAGGGCAGATATTTGTTTTGTTTTGATTCCTTTAGCCTTAATTGTGGTAGCCAGAGTCAATAAATCATCTAATAAAAAATTTTTTACTAATTGCTGATAACTCGCTAGCAAAGAAGGTTTTGTTGCTTTGGCAGTGCTAAAACAAGCATTGATAAACTCTCTTTTAGTAACAAGCGCACTAAAAAATCTTTGATACGCGGTTTTTTCTGCTTTTTGGAAAAAATTGTAAAAAAACTCTGCTTCTGGGGTATCTTGCAAAATATTTTTGATCCAAAAAGAATGTATAATATCTTTTTGTGCTTTAGTTGTGAGCTCATTATCTAAAGTGCTAGATTGACCCAGAGAGCTTTCAATAAAAAATTCGCTATTCATTTGCATAGCAAACCCGTGAATTGAAAAAATGACATTTTCGTTAAAATTTACAAGAGCTCTATATAGTAAATTTTTTGCCTCATCTTGCTTTGCTAGCAACGAATCTAGTAGAAATTTAAAGGGAGTGCTAGTAGTACAATTACTATCTAAATAATCATACGCAGTTTGCACAGCCTCCAAAATTCTCTGTTTCATTTGAGCTGTAACTGCCTTGGTGTAGGTTACCAGTAAAATTTGATGCACTTCCAATTTTAACTCCACTAAAGCTTTAAGATAAATAACTTCTATAGAAAAAGTTTTACCTGTGCCCGCATTTGCTTCTATTAAGTGGATGCCGTCTGTAAATTCAAAAGAAAAAATATTACTAGAGTCTGCGCTGCCCATTGCTTATAACTAATCAAACGAATAATCATTCAAAAAAAATTCTACTTCTTACATACTATAGTGTTTTTAGTTAGTATGCTGTAGTATTTTCTTTCAAAAACCTTGATATTGACTAGTTAAATTAAAAATTTATGGTTAAGCTAATTTTACTGCTCAAGCCCTGTATAGCTCATTTTTATGATGTATGCGGGGAATATTTGGTTATTTTTTCTCTAGTATATGTAAATATTCTTGGGTTCTATATTTTTCTATATTTTAAGTTAGCAAAGCCACCATTATCAATCATTACTTCTTCAATAGCATCAGAGTAAATTATACTTTCTTTTTCCCATAATTATCACTCTTTAGGCTACATATCCATACTTCACCTTTCCCTAATTTACCTCTGTTGCCCTCAATATTCTCTATAAATAATGACTTTGAATTTCACTTTAAACCTTGCTATATAATTGCGGTCAGTATGATTTTTATTGCATTAAATTACTTATAGTGCAATTTAGTCAAGAACTGATTTCAATACTTTTTGAAATTTATCGTCATCCTCATAATTGTAAAAAGGAACGCCCGTTATTAGATATTTTTCAGAACTGATTTTGATGGTTTTTTTATCTCTTATTTCTTTTAAAAAGTCTTCTTTCCACTTATCGTGAATTTTCAAATGTTTGCCTTTTGGCTCAATAAATACCTGATAAGTTAGATTTTTACCATCTTTCTGTGTGCAAAAAAGCACAAAGTCTGGTTCAAAAGCTCTGCCTAGTTTATCTATAATTTTAAATGCTCTTTCGCTACGAATAAGATAAATATTCTTATGGGTTTTCTGTAATTCTTTAAAATATCTAGCAAACATTTTGACAAATTCTTTTTCCTCGCTTGTGCCGTAATTTGCGTTGTAAACATACCAAGATTTTTCGGCAACAAAATTTTCTTGTCCGTTCGCTCGTTCGCTACCTTTGGGAACTTTGATATTTTTGTTTGTAAATACCTCGCTTATTTTTTTGCTAAAGTAGTCAGAGCCTTCATATTCGGTTAGATTAGCTTTTATTTCAGCTGCTATGGCTTGTATCAACCTTTGGATCGCTAACAAATAGTCAAAGTTGGATATATTGGCAAGCCTTGATTTTGAGCCGTTAAAAGTTATTGCTAAACCACCCAAATAATCCTTGCTATCAATAAAATTGGATAAGGAGGCAACATTGGGAAAATATCTCTCTAAACTATCAAAATAAAAAAATGGATTTTGAGACAAAGCATAGCGAATGATATGCTTTGGTATCTTACACAAAGCAATATCTTCTAGGTCTGTCGGCTCAATATTAGTTTCTTGTTGGTCTTGGTTAAAAACATTTAATACCTGCCCCGCACCTGACGAAAGCATAAAAGTAATATTGTGTTTTTTAACGCCTAAATCAGCAAATGACTTGACATTAAAATAACTTTTCTTTTTTTTACTATTGTAGAAAATACTACCTTTTTTATAAAGCTTGGTTGTTTTAAACTTCTTTTTCAGGGTAAGTTTTTTGGTTACCAGTTTGTCTTCATCTTCATAAATACCAGATTCAACCAATGCTTTTTTCAATTCCGAAATATACCTGTTATCCTCTTTGGTATGATAGTAAAGCTCTTCTAGCACTTTCAATTCGTCATCAATGTTATCATCGTATTTTCTCTTATATTTGTCTTGTCCTTCTTCTAATGCAAAAGGAAAATATCTAGCACCTCTGCCAATCAATTGAGCCTCTGAGAGCGTAGTCTTACCAATCTTGGTATTTGAACCACCAGTATTCTGCCCTTCATACAAACGAACAATATCAAACAGGTTTAAAACATCCCAACCCTCATTTAATTTGTGAACTGCAAAGACTGCTCTAATTGGATTATTTGCATCTTCTAGTGTGTTTAGGCGAATTTGATTTGATTCTGCTTCTTTGTCGCTATTGGCACTGATACAGTTTTCTTCCTTAAAATTAAATTGTATGCGTTCTACTATTTTGTTTAGCGTTAGGTTTAGACTTTCAAAAAATTTGAATGCTTTTTGAACAATTTCAATAGTTGATGTCTGATGAATATGATCTAGCATTTTAACGCTCAAACTGCTAATCAACTCATGGAATTTGCTCTTGTTTGCTTCTGATTCTTGTATAGTTTTTTTTGCCTTAAATAAAATAACGGGTTTTAAGTTAATTCCTTTCGAAGCGGCTAGTTCCTGACGATATAAATTTAGTACTAAAGCTTGAATAATCCGCTCTTGCTCGTCATACAAAGAACGAATTAAGTTAATTTCTTTTGAATATTTATCAATTCTAAATTGAGCCAAATCGTATTTATAAATTACTTTGTTTTTATATTTTGCGGTTATTTCTTGGTTTTCGTAATCCAATGTAGCAGTAAACTCCAAAAGAATATGCTCAGAATTCTGTTTTAGAATTTCCATTACTGTTGTCTCCCAGCTACCGAACAAGCCTCCGTTACTTTTTGTTGCTGAACTTAAATGATGAGCTTCATCTGCAATTAAAACAATTTTTTTACCCTGTAAATCTTCGTAGGTAACGCTATTTTCTTTGGTATTGTTTAAGTCCAAGTGCAATTGTTGAATAGTAGTAAATTTGATATTGATATTTTGCTCGTCTGCTTCCTCAAAATTGCCAACTTCTTTTATCAAAACTTCTTTTCCATCAAAGTCTATTTTTTTCTTAAACAGATATTTTGATGCTTGTGGGTTTACAAAATTATCTTTGGTTTTATTGATAATGTTGTTTGAGTTGACAAAAAACAAAAAATTACGAAATCCTTTTTCATAGAGATAAAGTATTAAGCCTGCCATTACTAAGGTTTTACCGCTACCGGTTGCCATGTTGTAGAGCAAATGCAAAGGTTTGTTGGGCTTGCCTTCAAAATCTTTAGTATGTACATGGATATATCGCTTAAAAGATTCTTCTTGATATGGACGAATATCATATTTTAGATTATCAGCAATATAATTCGGAACACTCACTTTTTGAAGTGCTTCTATTGCAAAATGACCATCAAATATTTTATATAAAAATTCCATTGTTATTTATCTTTTTTTAGGTGCACTAAATAGTTTTTAGCAGAAAGTTTTGTTACTACTTTCTTGCCTGTTTTCTCCTCTATTTCTTTTCGGGCATTACCTGCAATGCTACCGCCTTGCTTGGCAATAGTTTTATTTTGAGCAAATGTTTTGGGTTTCTTTTCCTTGCTAATTTCAGTTGTAGTGGCTTCAGCAAGCATATTGAGTACTAATTCCAAATTACTCATGTTGTCGCGGAGATTGTCTTTTTTTAAGTCTTTAAGTTTTTTGTAACCTTTGACTGAAAAACCGCTCCAACCCCTGGTGATTTCATCGCTCAAAATAGCATATTCCAAACCTTTTTTTACACCTCTTGTCTCCCATTCGTCTGTCAATTCTTTGCGTACTTCTATGCTTTTTAAGCGTTGATTTATCCATTCTTTGGAATAGCCTTTTTTCAGATAGGTTTCCATTGCTCGATCAATGCTTAATTCAGGGTCGTCTATTTCGTCAACTCGCTCTCTGGCTACTTTTGCTATCCATATCTTAAATGGTTCTGCTTTAGGTGACGGAATAGATTGTATTAACCGAAATAATTGCTCTGTGTCTGCCACATCTGTAATTCTCATCTTGCCGTCTGATGCTTTCATTTTCAAACCGTGACAATTTGTCACGGTTTCGTTGCCTTCTTTTTTAAGCCTTTCTTTGAGTTTTCTCCAGTAGGCTTGAGGATTGACGCTCTCGGTCAAAATAGCCACCACATCAACAATAGAAAAATACCATTTTTCCTGCTTGTCATCCCAGTGCGTGCGTATTTGTTGTTGTTCAAACAGTTTTATGGCAGTTTTATTTTCCATTTTCAATTTTCAATTCTTCATTATCAATTCTCAATTCTCCATTATCAATTTTCAATTCTCCATTATCAATTTTCAATTCTCCATTATCAATTTTCAATTCTTCATTATCAATTCTCAATTCTCAATTTTCAATTATAAAAATCTTTTGTTAGCTGTTTTTCTGCCTCACTCAGCCCAAAATCCTGGTCATTGATAGCAGATAGGTTAACATAGAGTTGGTTTTTGTCTAGTAACTCAATCAAATGCTCTTTTTGTTGTGATAATTCTAATTGCTGTAACTCTTTGATATGTTCCTCTTGTTTTTGTAAGTCAACATTATAGTGTAAAAATGACTTTGCTTTCATTTTTTCCCAGATTTTCAAAAGTGTTTGACTGTCTTTGGCTTTTTCTATTTGCTCGATAAAAGTTTGGTTGTATTTTTTGAGCTCTAGATAAGTAAATGCGCCGCCGCCTTTCCAAACTGCAGATTTTGAGATTCCGTCTTGCTTTCCAGTTATGACTGTTTTTAATCTTACTACGGCATGGGTTTCAATATAATCCATTTGCTCTATGCCAATATATTGCCTGCTCATTTTGTGTGCTACCGCCGCAGTAGTACCACTGCCTAGGTGGTAGTCTAGCACTAGGTCATCTTTTTTAGTAGCCAACTCAACTATTCTTTGGATTAGTTTTTCAGGCTTTTTACCATTTTTGAGGTTCACTGAACCCTCAAGATCTAAACGTCCCCAAGAAATATCATCCCAAAGAGTGCCAATTTCTTTTTTTTTAAAGACAGTATCATTTTTTGAGATAGCAGAATCAGCAAACCACACAACTAAAGTTTTATTCCAAATATATTTAGTTGTTTCTTTGTTTTGATTTTTCTTAGTAGAGATATATTTATAGGATATCAATTGTTGTTTTTCCTTTACTTCATCATTCACCTTTGCTAATTTTGGAGTTTGGGCATTAGTTACCATAAATATTGTATTAAAATATTTGACATATACTTGCATTAGAGATAGGTTTTCTCTCTTTACAATCTTGGCAATTGTATCAAATTTATAACCAGTGTGCTTATAAATTTTTATTCCCTCAACTTCCTTGTAAAAGCTTTTTTGTCCCTCATTTATTAAAATTCTAGTATAATAAAATCCAATATTTTTTCTTTTATGTTCTGCAATGTATTCGGTAATTAGTTCGTTTTTGTAGAGTGGATTATATGTAAATTGAGATTTATTCTTACAAAAAAAATTTAAATTTTCTATGTTTTTCCTCAGTTTTTTATTTTCACCACTACCGCCTACACCAGCATTAACTTTAACTTTGACTAAAATTGTATTTAAAAAATTCTCTCTATCAAAAACCTCATCCATCAATACTTTTAGATAAGCCTGCTCGTTGTCATCGCACTGCACAAAAATAACACCGTCATCTTTTAGTAATTCTCTAGCAACCGTCAGCCTGTTTTTCATAAAGGTAAGCCAAGTGCTATGATTAAAATTATCATTGTACTTAAAGCCATCGTTACCCGTATTATAAGGCGGGTCTATATAAATTAGCTTGATTTTACCGGCAAATTCTTTTTTGAGGCTATGCAGTGCCAAGAGGTTATTGCCTTTTATAATCAAGTTATCGGTAATGGTATTTGCGGGCAATCCTCGTTTTTCGTTTATTTTTGCATCTCTACTAAATTTCTTAAAATCTTGTTTGCCGTCTTTGTTATAAACCTTGGCACCAGTTAAAACTTTGGGCTCTAGTAATTGGGTAATTTCATCTTGTGCTAAGATTTCGTTAAAAAATATCTCGTCTCGTTTGTCTGACTCCCTGCTTTGTCCGCCTTCTAAAATACAGTCCTTAAAGGGCCATACTAATGCCACTTCGTTGCATTGTTTGAGGTGTTTTCCGTCAATCGTGAGTCCGACCTTATTTTTGTATTGAGTATAGCTGTCGTTCAGGTAGTTTTTCTGTTCTAAAAACTGCACGAATAAATTTTGGTTAAATACTAAAACTCCCTTAACTTCAATAAAGAATTCTGCTTTTAAGTCCTTGTCATCAAGCAATAATTCAATCAAGCTAGCATCAAAATTTTGTGCTTGATGTATGACAACCCGTTTTTTTATCTCTTTGTTACCGCCTATGAAGTCCTTTTCTTTTTTGAGTTGTTTTGCTAATATTTCAAATAATTTCATATATTTATTTTACATAGTGATTTAAATAGCAAACGCATCCAAGTTTGTTGCTTATTTGTTATTGCTCAAATAGTTTTGTAGCAGTTTTATTTTTTTTATTTTCAATTATCAATTCTGTATTATAAAAATCTTTTGTGAGCTGTTTTTCTGCCTCGCTCAGCCCAAAATCCTGGTCATTGATAGCAGATAAATTGACATAGAGTTGGTTTTTGTCTAATAACTCAATCAACTCTTTTTGTTTTGATAATTCTAATTGCTGAAACTCTTTGATATGTTTCGCGTGTTTTTTTAAGTCAATATTGTAGTTTAGAAATGACTTTGCTTTCATTTTTCCCCAGATTTTCAGTAGTGTTTTACTCAGGGTTTATAATCTCTTTTTTGTGGAATTTCTTTTTCTCTTAGATATTGCTCAAATTCTTCGCGGCTTTCCCTTTCAACCCATTGACTGGTTACTCTAACCGTTTTTCCTCTGACAGGGTAGGGGTCTTTCAAATATCGCTTCGATTCATATTTTTTAGCAACCTTGTCATCGGGATGATTTGTATCAATTTTCCTAACTTCTACACAAAAAAAATAATTGATGTTAAAGACCTTTTTTGAATATTCAAGCTCCATTAACTTGGATAACTCATCAGGATTAGTCTCACAATACAAAAAAATTTCTTTGATATGGAGTTTTACTAAGTCACCTATTTTTATATTATTTTCAATTGACTGGTATTCACTATGTGGGTATTTCCATATTCTTAGAGATTTGTCCTTAAGTATAGCGGCTCTTTTAATAATTGAATCTTTATCCCATTTATCAAATTCGGATAGCATTCTATTCAAAAATAGACGACTCTCTTTAAAACCTTGCTTCATATCACGTTTTTCTATAAACGATTTATTACTCATTTTGGAATTATAGCCCGTTAAAGTGATATTACCTAAAGAATTTAGGTACTCTTCATATATTTCCTCACACTCTTCACCTAAACTATTTTTCCATTCTGCGCTCAAAGTTTGAGGCATTATATGCTCAATTGTTAATTCCTTACTTGATACTAGTTCTTCGATGTTTACTCTTTCTTTGTTTTCAAAATTCTCTAATTGTTCCAATAGGAATATTCTGTACTTATTTTTAATATTATAAATATCTTTGGTTAAAATTTTAGATGTAAATTCTTTATCGTCGGGAAAACGACTAGAATGACTTTTTTGTGTAATCACCAGTTTAAATACTTCTAGATAATTACTCGTATAATCATTATGTTTCTTAATATCTCTTCCTAGTACCATGAATATTTTATTTAGACCAGCATTCGCACGAGCTTCACAAATCAATCTTCTAAAAACAAAGGAAATAACTATTTCTAATATCTCCACTAAATCTTTTTCTTCAAGCATTCCTTTTGTATAATCATCAAAAACTTCCATCAGGAATGGGTAGGATACATCGGTTTCAAGTCTGTTTATTTTAGTTAATTGGCGAGAAAATGGCTTGTCATTATTTGTAGTAATAATTTGCTTGTAGTATTTAGAATATTTCAACAGATCTAATAAGAGCTCTTCGTTATTCAAATTATTTTCATAAGTATAATTTTTAAAATGAAAATAGACCTTGCCTTTATTTGGAATCTTACGTTCTTTGATTGTAAGATAATGTCTAATAAAGTCGCTTACATTATAATTTGTATTTAACTCTATTTTATTCCAATAATCATTATAAAATCTTTCTTGGACAGTAGGATTTTCTTTCATTAAAACAAAATTTCTGACTTTATCAGCCTCTGTTAAATCAAGCCCAGTAGAATTTAAACTCTCAAATATTAATTGCGGGTCATCCTCACCATTTATGAGTTCAATTTCAATAATAACTAATTGTTTAATTGCTGAAAACAACTCATCTATTGAGATTCTTTCTTCTTGTATTTTATTATAAAAATAAAGATAGTTGGCAGTAATGTTTGTGTCTGGTAGATAATTATCTTTTGTTTTAAAAAGGCAAGCAAAAGCTGCCTTATCATTCTTCACAGATTTTAGTTTAATTTTTTTATCATTCTTAGAATTTTGATTTATTAAATATTTATCTCTGATTTTTTCTTTCGTTATTTCTGCTTTCATTTTTTTCTCATCAATCAGGTTATATATTGCAAGCAACAAGATAGAGATTGTTGTTAGCCTTTGTTGACCATCTATTATTAGGAATTCCCTATCATCTCCATTGACATGATACATAGAAACGATAGAGCCAAGAAAATGAGTTTTATCATTTTTTGATAAACCAACCAGTTTATTTTTTGATAAACCTACCAAATCTTTGTAAAGTTGCTCACAATGCTCTTTTTTCCAATCATAATTTCGTTGATAAATGGGAATTACAAAATGTTTACTAGCCTCTAAAAAACATAAAAAATCTATCTTTTCTACTCTCATTTCTTTTTTTTTAAACTACTGTTTTCTGCTACCTGCTAAATATCAGATAAAATATACCTTGCACTAGAAACCTAGCCTACTTTTACTCTCTTATTTATAACAAATAGCTCATCTGATTTTAACAAACATTATTGAGTAGGCGCTAGAGGTCTAGCTCTAGCAAGGTTTTGGTAATTTTGATACCGTAGCCACCCTCACATTGAACTAAAATACCCTCTGCAATCTTTGCTCCACGAATAACTATACTCAAAGGTTGGTCTAAGTCTTCATCAAAAACAAAGACGCTACCTTCTTGTAGAGATAAAACATCTTGCATAGCAATTTCTTTAGAAGCTAGCTCTACTCTAAAATCTACATCTATTTTTTTTAGTTGCTCTGGGTTATTTAATAATTTTTGTTTAAAATCCATCAGCGAGTTTATTTTTTTAAATCCTGCTTTAGTAAAATACCTAGTTCGCGTAGTTGCTTAGCATCTACTTGAGCAGGGGCGTCACTAAGTAGGCAAGAAGCATTCTGCGTTTTAGGAAAAGCAATCACATCTCTAATAGACTCTGCGCTAGTTAAAAACATCATAATTCTATCTAAACCAAAAGCTATACCACTGTGGGGAGGAGCTCCAAACTCCAGTGCTTCTAATAAAAAAGCAAAATTCTTTGCTACTTGCTCTTGGGATAGCTTGAGTTTTTCAAAAATACTTTGTTGTAGTTCTCTAGAGTGAATTCTGCTACTGCCACCGCCAATCTCTACTCCATTGAGCACTAAATCATAAGACAAAGAGCGAATTTTTAAAGGCTCAGATTCGTGATATTTTTGCCAATCTGCTATGTGAGGCGCAGTAAAGGGGTGGTGGCTACTCACTAGTCTTTGCTCTGCTACGGAATATTCAAATAAAGGAAAATCTACCACCCAACAAAATTTAAAATCATCTTTCTTGCATAGATTGTGTGTTTGAGCGATTGTTTGCCGCAACAAGGATAATACATTATTCACAATTGGCGCTTGATCTGCTCCAAAAATTATGAGGTCTCCCTCGTTGGCACTAGTAGCTGTCACAATCTGTGCTTGTTGCTGGTTAGAAAAAAATTTAGCAATAGGAGATTGCCATCCTTGCTTCGTAAGTTTGACCCAAGCCATACCCTTTGCCTTGTTTTCTATAGCTATCTTTGTTAACTGCTCTAGCTCTTTGCGAGAAAATTTTGCACCATCTGGAATACACATAGCTTTGACAACCCCATTGTTTGCTACTACCTTGCTAAACACTTGAAAGTTACTAGCTCTAACAATTGTTGTAATATCATGTAGCAACATATCAAAACGCAAATCAGGAGTATCGCTACCGTAATTTTGCATTGCTTCTTCATAAGACAAAATACGAAAAGGCGTAGGGCAATCAATTTTAAGGATTTCTTGGAAAATTTTTTGAAACATTTGCTCTACTAGTACAAAAATAACCTCTCTAGTAGTAAAAGATATTTCAATATCAATTTGAGAAAATTCTGGTTGTCTATTGTTTCTTAAATCTTCGTCACGAAAACAACGGCTTATTTGATAATACCTATCTAGACCGCTAACCATAAGAAGCTGTTTAAAAAGCTGTGGTGATTGAGGTAGAGCGTAAAAACTTCCTTGCTGTATTCTAGAGGGCACAATAAAGTCCCTAGCACCCTCAGGAGTTGATTTAGTCAAAATAGGTGTTTCTACTTCAATAAAATCGCGACTTGCTAAAAAATTTCTGATTAAATGTGTAACTTTAGAGCGTGTGATAATATTTTGCTGTAGTTTTGGTCTGCGCAAATCTAAATACCTATAATTCAATAAAATTTTTTCATTTAAACTAACATCTTCTCCGATTAAAAATGGTGTAGTAAGGCTACTATTCAAAACTTCTGCCGAATCTACAAAAAGCTCTACTCTTCCCGTTTTCATATTTGGGTTAATGCTAACCGCATCTCTGAGTTTGAGCTTGCCGCAAACTTGTAAAACATACTCAGAGCGAATATTTTCTGCTACAGCATGGGCAGTTTGATTAACCTGAGGGTCAAAAACTAACTGTATAATGCCAGAGATATCTCTTAAATTGACAAAAATTAACCCTCCGTGGTCCCTGCGATTACTAACCCATCCTTGAAGAATAATTTTATTGCTCACATCTTGCTTACCTAGTTCTCCGCAGCGGTGTGTTCTTTGTAGCAAAGTAGTCATAGTCTAAAGGGTATAAATTGATAAGAGTCCTGAGAGTTGTAAATTTTCTAGTGGATTAAGCCCAAGCAAAACTACAAAATCGCTCCAGTAACTTTTCCAATCTTTTTCGGGATAAACAAGTTGGATATCTCTAAATTGATGTTTTTCTATTAAATAATTTACTAAATCATCCAGCCCTCCTATTTCATCAATCAATCCATGACCTTTAGCTTGCGTACCGCTAAAAATTCTACCATCTGCTAAAGAAACAATTGCCGCTTTTGCTACCCCCCTGCCCAAAGCAATATCAGCAATAAATTGCTCATGCGATTCATTTACTATATCTTGGATAAAATTTCTTTCCTCAAGGCTAAGCTCACGATAAGGACTAATAAGATCTTTGTGTTTGCCCGCTTTAATTACAACAGGGCTAACCCCTATTTTTTTTAACAAATCTCCGTAGCGAATATACTGGAAAATAACACCAATACTTCCTACAATAGAGCCCTTATTAGCAAAAATTTTATCGCTTGCAGCTGCTAGATAATAACCACCCGAAGCAGCCAAAGCACCAATAGACGTATAGATAGCTTTGTGCTCCCTAGCTTTTAAGAGTTTTTGAAAGACATCTTGTACGGGAGCTACCGCCCCACCGGGAGAATTAATTTTTAAAACAATAGCAAAAATTTCTTCATCTTTGATAAAATTATCGATTTGCTCTAAAAGTAACTCTGATGAAAATATAACTGTTTCAATAGGAATAACGCCTATTTTTGCAACTCCTTGAGTCTGTTTTATTGTTTGTAGTTCTCTAATAAAAACTATAAGCAACAAGAGCACAAAAAAAACTCCTAAAGGAAAAAGTACCTTATGTTTTCTTTGTAAACGAGAAAAAAATATCTTCATAAATTTTATTTTGTATAAAACACCCTTATGCTAGTATAGTAACAAAAAGAGAAAAATTCTATTTTTTCTCTATTTTTTTGTAAAATAAGAATATAAAAATTATCAAAGACTAAAAATGATTCTTACAATTATTTTGCTAGTCTTGGGGCTTGTTTTGCTCTGTTTTTTACTAGTGCTTTTTGCCACTCTCAAAATTACCGTGCAAGGAACTCCTTTTTTGTGTAAAATTCAGCTCTTATTATGTCAAATTCAATTTAACTCCTCGCTAGATATAAAAATTGTTTTTTTTAGATTAAAAAAACAAAGTTCTTTTGAGCAACTTTTAGAGGCAATTATCCAAAAAATTTATGCTAAAATTGCTGCTAAAAAAATACAAAATCAACAACTTCAAAAACAGCATACTAGTAGCAAAAAAACTATCGCAAAAAAGAAACAAAAAGTACCTATAGATAAAGCAGAATTATTGCAACTTGCAAAAAAACTTTGTTGTTGTTTTCGTATTAAAAAAATAGAACTATTGCTTTCTTGGGATGACTTTCCTTACTTAGGTATTTTATACCAAATAAAACAATTGTTACCTCCAAAGTATCAAAAAGAGCTAAAGATTTCTTTTTACCAACCAGCACATTACTACTGTGTTTGGCATACTTCTTTTGGTCAAGTTTTATATCAATGTCTTTTTTGGTACTTAAAAATATTTTTTAAATCAAAACTCTTAAGCTAAAAATCTATGCAGCTCAAAATAATTGCCTCAGAAAAAATAAAAACTTGCGCTCTTTTTGAATACCCAGCAACTAAGACACAGTTAACTAACTCTTACTACGAGCCTCCAAAGGTAGTGCAAACTCAAGAACACTATCTACTAGTGGACGGCTACCAAAGGTGGAAACACTACCCTCAAAACAAACAAAAATGCTTAGTCTTTCCTAATTCTTATTTTTTAAAACTATGGTCTGCAAAATTATTAAATAAATTTCAAAATGGAAAAACAAATTGGATCTTTTTAGGAGAATTGTTACAGAAAATGGCAAAACATAAACAAATATCTGTAGTGAAACTTGTAGCAATTAGCGAATTACAGCAAATTATTCCTCATAGTGATTTTTTAAAAATAATTTTGGAAATGTTTCATAGAAAAGATTTTTTGCTATCAATCCTGCCGCTAGAATCTTGGACTATGCAGACCTATAAAGTATTTCAAAAATTAAATAACGAAGAACTCAAACTGATAGGCGACAAATTTAAAAAATTTAAACTAAATTTTAACCAATATAAACAAATTTTAGAAACACTCTACGATTTAAAAAGGTTAAAAAAACAATCCATCTCTTCCTTGCTAGAGTTTGCTATTACTGATTCAAAAACAAGTTTGGCTAGCTTTCAAAATACGCTATTTAACCTTAAAAATCCTGTTGCAAGCGAGATTTTACAAAAAAGAGCAGCAGCATTACAAAAACTTAAATTAGCTACTGGCATAAAAATCAATTACGACACAAATCTAGAATCTCCTTATCTTAATTTTTACTGGAAAACAAAAAACATTAAAGATTTAAAAAAATTCTTGTTTTGTTTTCAAAATAAGCTAACATACTCATATGAACAAATAAATTATTTGTATAAATTATTATAAAATATACTTATGGGTAAAAAAGCTGCATATATGACAATTAAAGGAACCTATGATCCAACAGATGAGAGTCAATTCGTGCTAGTGGGAGCTAATGGAGTGCCTCAACTAGCACTTATTAGTGAGCCTCTAAGAACATACGAAGATAGTTTTGATGGTATGGTTTTTTGTAGAAAAGCTGCCAATACAAAACAAACTACGGTTAGACCTAGTTACTTTGGAGGAGCTTCTGTGAAGAAAACTGGATATAGCCGCTCAGCTGATCTGTAAATGTCAACAAAAGATTTTCTTGTTTTTGACTTAGAAACTCAAAAAAGCGCCGAAGAAGTAGGTGGATGGAGTAATATAAAAGATATGAAGTTTTCTGTAGCTGTTGTCTGGGACTCCAAGAAGAATGATTTTTTTACTTATTATCACGACCGTCAACGTTGTCAGCTACAAGAATTAGTTGACCATCTTTGTTGTGGGTCTCGGGTAATAGGTTTTAACCATCTTTATTTTGATTACGAAGTATTATTAGGTTATTATAAAGGCTCTGAACAAGAGGCTCTGTTAGCTAAACTAGAATCTCAGAAAAACTTAGATCTATTGATTGCAATCCACAAAAAAATTGGTAAGCGCGTCAGGCTAGATAATGTAGCTAGCGCTACTCTTGAGATTGGTAAATCTGCTGATGGACTAGACGCCTTAGCTTGGTATAAAAAATACCAAGAAACAGCCGATGAAACCTACCTAGAAAAAATAGCAACCTACTGCCAGCAAGATGTCAAGGTTACAAGAGACCTCTATCTTCACGGTCTCGAAAAAGGATATATTTATTACGAAAATTACAAAGAAAAAAGGAGGAGTGCCACCCCAATACCAGTCTCTTGGCAAGAAGCACTCACACCTTATAAAATTCGTCAAACTCAACCTGAAAGAACAAAGAGCTCCACACCAACATTACCATTCTAGCTCAAAATAGCTAGTCGTAGTGTATAACCTGAAATAATATTTTGTAGTTTATATTACTAGTACGCACATTACTACTGTTGCTATGAGCATAGTCTAGTGACATCTGCCACATTTCCAAAAATATACGCTTTTTACAAAACAAATTCTATAATTCTTTTCTTTGAAAAACAAACATGTCTGCGGTAGATAGCTTAGGAGTAAAAATATAACCTCCATAATCAAAATTCTTTAATTCTGTAAAAGTTTGGAGGTTGTGATCTAGTAAAAATCTAACCATCATACCCCTAGCCTTTTTTGCAAAGAAACTAATCACTTTATATTGCCCGTTTTTACAATCTTGAAAAATAGGAGTGATAATAGAGCTAGCAAAGCTTTGCTTTTGTAGTAACTTAAAATATTCGTTGCTTGCTAAATTGATCAGAGGTTCGTTTTTCTGCAATTCTTGTGCTAGAGCTTTAGTAATAACCTCTCCCCAAAATTGGTAGAGATTATTATTCTTGCCAATTTTGAGATTCGTTCCCATTGTTAGGCGGTGAGCTTGAATTAAATCCAAAGGTCGTAACAGACCATAAAAACCAGAAAGTATCCTTACCTTTGCTTGTAATAGAGAAATTTGATCTTTGCTTAAACTATAGGCGTCTAGCCCTAGGTAAACATCACCCCAAAATGCAAAAATTGCTTGTCTAGCATTTTTTTCTACTTTTGTTGCACTCCAATCTTGGTACCTTTGCCAATTTAATTGACCAAGTTTATCAGAAAGATTCATCAATTTAGCAATACTTTTAGCGCTCTGTTTTTGTAATTTTTTGTGAATTTTGAGCGTTTTTTCTAAAAATTGTGGCTTTGTATATTCCTTAGTTGGTACAACTTGTTTAAAATTCAAAGATTTTGCGGGTGAGATGATTACTTTCATAAGATATTTACTTAATTTTTTTTTTGATTTAGACTTAGCTATGATATACACTGTTTGTTATAAAAATGGAATACCTACATACAATGCTGCGGGTAACAAGTTTGACTGACTCACTAGATTTTTATTGTCATAAATTAGGTCTGATAGAAATTAGGAGAAAAGAATCAAAACAAGGTCGGTTTACTTTAGTCTTTTTAGCTACTGAAGCAGACACCAAAAATGACAAGACTCCTATGCTAGAATTAACTTATAATTGGGATCAGGAAAAATATCATAATGGCAGGAATTTTGGTCATCTTGCTTATTTGGTAGACAATATTTATGATTATTGTCAAAGATTGATGGATCTAGATGTACTTATCTGTCGTCCACCTCGTGATGGGCACATGGCGTTTATTAAGTCACCAGATAATATCTCTATTGAGATTTTACAAAAAGGCGCAGCTTTGGTTACACAAGATCCTTGGCTTTCTATGAAAAACATAGGAAGTTGGTAGAATTTTTTTTAAAATTTATCTAAACAAACAACATTTATTGTAATTCAAATAATGGCAATCAACTTACAATACTTACCATTCTTGATTTTGTGTTTTTTGGGCGGTTTTTTGTCCTTGGCTTTTTTACTAATTGCTTATTTTTTAGGACCAAAAAGACCTAGCCTCGTTAAACAATCACCCTTTGAATCGGGAATAGAATCACAAGGAATATCAAAAAAATATAGCATCAATATCAATTACCACTTGGTAGCTATGTTGTTTTTAGCTTTTGATGTAGAAATTATTTTTCTCTACCCGTGGGCTGCAAATTTTCGCAGTTTGGGATGGTATGGGTTTATAGCAATACTGATTTTTTTGAGTATTTTAATTTTTGGACTAGTTTATGAGTGGAAAAAAGGAGGGTTAGAATGGGATTAGAAAATAATAATAACTTTTTTGCTACAAAATTAGAATCTATGATAAACTGGAGCAGAAAATTTTCTCTGTTTCAATATCCATTTATCACTTCTTGTTGTGGTATAGAGTTTATGTCAACTGCTTGCTCTCATTACGATATTGCAAGATTTGGTGCAGAAATTCCAAGATTCTCTCCAAGGCAAGCAGATTTATTATTTGTGGTAGGTACTATTACGCATAAAATTGCTCCCATCTTAAAAAGAGTTTACGATCAAATGGCAGAGCCTAAATGGGTGATTGCTTTTGGTGCTTGCGCTTCTTCTGGTGGTTTTTATCAAAACTACGCCACAGTACAAGGCATAGATAGAATTATTCCTGTAGATGTTTACATTGCAGGTTGCCCGCCAAGACCAGAAGCCGTACTAGATGGACTTTTAGAACTACAAAGAATGATCCAAGAAGAAGGACCAAAAGGAACTACGGGCGTTAACCCTAGGGAAGATAATTTTAACGATACTCAAGTCAAAAGCTCGTAGAAGATGCTAATTCAAAAACTCAAAGAAATTTTTCCGACTCTCTTGCTAGAAATTAGTGAGCCCTTAGGCGAGACGACTATGCTAATTAAAAAACAAAATTTAAAAAAAGTAGCTCTGGTTTTAAAAGATAATGAAGGACTAAAATTTGAGCAACTAATAGATTTGAGCGCAGTGGATTTTCTCTACCACGATAAACCTAGTCGCTTTCAAATGGTATATCATTTTTTATCTATAACTTACCAACATAGGGTGAGAATCAAATGCTTAATCAACGAAGACGATACTAAAATAGATAGCCTCTGCGAATTTTGGGAATGTGCTAATTGGTACGAAAGAGAATGTTATGATATGTATGGAATAGAGTTTGTTGGGCATCCAGATTTAAGAAGAATTCTAATGTACGATGAATTTGAAGGACATCCTCTTAGAAAAGATTATTCGATTACACACGAACAACCAAGAATTCCACTCAAAGATATTAAAGAAAGAAAAGCTTATATGCAAAAGCAAATTTATGAACCTAGAAGAAAATAAAAGAACAGAAGATTTTATTGAATTAGAAATGGGTCCATCTCACCCTGCAATGCACGGCATTATACGCTTAAGCATCAAACTAGATGGAGAAAAAATTGTAGACATGGATGCAAAAATAGGTTATTTACATCGAGGTTTTGAAAAACAATGTGAAAATGCTCGCTACTTACAAATTTTCCCTTATACCGACAGACTCAACTACTGCTCTGCTATTATCAATAATGTTGGCTACTCTCAAGGTGTCGAAAAACTGTTTCAAATCAAACCTACTAAAAGAGCGGAATACGCAAGAGTAATTATGATGGAAATCTCCCGTATTTCTGATCACTTAACATGCCTAGGTGCTTCTGGTATGGAATTAGGTGCCTTCACTTATTTTTTATGGTTTATTAAAGCAAGAGAATATTTATGGGAACTAATAGAAGAATTTACGGGGGCAAGATTAACTACTTCTTGGTCTCGTTTTGGTGGTAACGCTAATGATTTCCCAGAGGGTTTTTTAGAAAAATTAGCAAAACGCATAGATAAAACCGAAGAGGTAATCAATGAAGCCGATAAATTGCTTACAAAAAATAAAATTTTTGTAGATAGAGTCAAAGATATTGGAGTAATCTCTAAAGAAAAAGCACTATCCTTTGGCTTTAGTGGACCTATGTTAAGAGCTTGTGGAATTCCACAAGACTTACGGGTAGCAGCAGGAGGCTATTCTATTTATCCAGAACTAGACTTTGATATTCCAGTAGGAGAAGTAGGAGATTGTTTTGATAGATACTTAGTAAGACTAGAGGAAATGAGACAATCTATTTCTATCATACGCCAAGCAAGTAAAAAAATACCAGCAGGAGATTTTCAACTTGCCAATAGAAAAGCCACTCTACCAAAAAAAAAAGATGTTTACGGGAATATAGAAGGATTGATTGACCATTTTAAAATTATTATGGATGGACATTGCCCCCCTGCAGGAGAAGTTTATTCTACAATAGAAGGAGCAAACGGAGAATTAGGTTTTTATATAGTTTCAGACGGCAGTGGCACACCTGTAAAATGTAGGTGTCGTCCACCTTGTTTTAATTTTGTAGCTGCTATGAAGCAAATGTGCGTAGGACATTTTTTAGCAGATATAGTTGCGATTTTTGGCTCCATTAACATGATAGGAGGAGAGCTTGATAGATAAAAATTGCTTATCTGCAAGAAGAGTTACACCTCATCAAGATCAAGACCGCAACCCATTCCTAAGAGATAAAGCTCGTATTTTGCACTCTGCTTTTTTCCGTAGACTGCAGTCTAAAAAGCAAGTTTTAGACCATTATGTCAATGATTTTATTCGCACTCGCTTAACTCATACTTTGGAAGTTGCACAAATTTCTGTAGGTATTTGTGATATTCTTAAAAAAAACAACCACGACAAAGTAGATTACTTACCCTCTATTTTCTGCATTGAAGCAATTGCTCTAGCACACGATTTAGGACACCCTCCAAATGGACACGGAGGAGAAAATGCTTTAAATTATTTGATGAGGAACGATGGAGGATTTGAGGGCAACGCGCATACTTTTCGTATTGCCAGTAAGTTAGGAGAAGGAGAGATCGACGAAGAAGAAGAAGATAAATTCGGGCTTAACCTCACTAGAGCTACTATGCTAGGAATTTTAAAATACCCTATAGTCTATTCTAGTTTTCCAAAAACACAAGACCTAATAAAAAATAAAAATTTTCCAAAATTCTCTCAATTTAAACCACCTAAGTGTATATTTGATGAGGAAAAAAACAATCTAGATTGGGTGCTAGAGCCCTTTAATCAGGCAGATACTCAAAAAATTCTCCATCAAAATCCAAAAAATCAAAAATTCTTGATGAATTTTTTTGCTTCTATTATGACTTTAGCAGACGATATTGCTTACGGAGTACATGATCTGGAAGATGGTCTAGCACTAAATCTAGTTAGTGTAGTAGATCTAAAAAATACAATGGAAGAGTTTGGGCAAGGTTTAAAACCAGAGAGTAAAAAAACATTTCAAAAAGAATTTGAGAGTATTATCAACAATCTTGATTGTCCTTCCAAAAAACAAAGAAAAATAATAATTAGTAAAATAGTTCATTTTTTTATTTGCCACTGTCAAATGCAAAAAAAAAACTTTTTTGATGACCCTATATTAGATTACGATGTTTGTTTAGCTAAACCTTGGGGCGAATTACTGCAAAAATTTAAAGAGCTGGTAGACAATAAAATTATCAAAAGTAGAGGCAATTGTATCTCAGAGTTTAAATTGCAAAATATCATTGTCAAAGTATTTGAATGTTTGCAAAATAACAGTAATCTGCTGCCAATCAAGTATCAAGAAAAGATCAAAAAAGATCAAAAACAAGCAAATAGAATTCTTTGTGACTATATTGCAGGAATGACAGATAAGCATCTAACAAGAGTATATAAAGCCTTATTCTTTCCTGAAGTACATTCTATTTTTGACAAACTATAAATATACAATTATTTTGAAACACACCATTCTCATCTTTGTTTTTGTTTGCGTCAGTTTTGCTAAGCTGTGGGCAATAGAATGCACTGTGATAGTTGAAGAAAAAGAAAAATTCTTTCTTCAACCAGAGATAAACAATGCATTGACCAATTCTATAGGAAATATGTTTGCAATAGACAATATAAAAATTATTACTCAGACACAACCTACCAGCGAAGCTTGTCATTTCAAAATAGTTATTACGGTTTATACTAATGTAGTATCAACTTATATTTACTACGCAGGAGATGAATTCGTCGGAGGTTCACAAAAACTCAATCATAATGGCATACAAGAAGCTATTATTAGAGCTTTTTATAAAAAACAATCCTTTAGAGAAAAAACATGCCGATTGTTTGGAGAAAAATACAACCTAAACTGTATCTTGTATAAAGAAGAATAATTTATACATTTTCATTGTTGTCATAAAATGGATCAACATCAAAAATTTGATAAAATATCAGCTGTTTTTCAAGATATACAGAATACTCTTTGTGAAGCATTAGTAGCCGTTACAAACGAAAATTATCGCGAAGATTGCTGGGATTATAAAAAAGGAAAAGGAGGAGGTAAAACTAGAGCTTTTCTAGGTAAGATTATAGAAAAAGGAGGAATAAATTTTTCTAGTATCACAGGAAAATTAGACAAGAAAATTACTCAAAAATTTAACCTACCTTTCACAGACTCAGAAACTTTCCAAGCATGCGGTGTTTCGCTGATACTACATCCGTACAACCCTTTTGTACCAGCAGTACATTTCAATATTCGCTATTTTCAGGGTCAAAAACAATATTGGTTTGGGGGTGGTGTAGATTTGAACCCTTACTACCCTCTGCCAGAAGATATAATTGCTTTTCATACTAATCTCAAAAAAACTTGTGATATTTTTGATAAAGATTATTATCTTAAATTTAAAAAAAAATGCGACGAATATTTTTATCTGCCCCACCGTCAAGAAACAAGAGGAGTTGGTGGTATTTTCTTTGATTCTTTAACATCAAAAAAAGATTTTGCTTTTACCCAAGCTCTAGCAAAATTTTTTATAGAAACTTATATTCCTATTCTACAAAAAAGAATGCATAGTCCCTTTCGTCATTATAACAAAGAATACCAAGCTCATCGTAGGGCTCGTTATACAGAATTTAACTTACTCTATGACAAAGGCACCGCTTTTGGGTTGCAAACGGGTGGTAGCATAGAATCTATTTTTCTTTCTTTACCTCCAACAGCAAAATGGCTCTATGATTTCCAAGTAGCAGAAAATACCGAAGAGCAAGAAGCACAAAAGTATTTTCAAATCCAAGATTGGCTAGCAAAGCCATAACTAACAATATTAGCGTGTAAGTTTTTTTGCTAAAATAACTACAATATCTGCTAAAAAACTTTCTTTATTGTTAATCGCAACCCGAGCTTTCTTGGTTTCTTGCCAAAGTATGGACCACTTGTCTTTTAATTCCGCACAAAGTATTGCTTGACTTGCAAAAAATCTAGCATCTACCAAACTATCATCAATCCCTAGATAAAAAAATACTCCTTGTTTGCGTAAACACTGACTAATTTGCGTCAACATTCTAGAGCGTTGAGCTGCTGGTAAATGAAGATAGCAAGAATAAACTAAATCAAATTTTTCTGTGATCTCTGATGACAAACAAGTAGCATCAGCTGTGATAGTGCTAAGCGTTAGTTTTTGTAAGGCAGCATTTTTTGCAAGCTCTTGCATAGCGCTATCTGCAAAATCCAACGCTGTGATTCTCCATCCTTGTTTAGCAAACCAAATACTCTCTGCACCGCTTCCTGCTCCTAACTCTAGCGCACTACCTTTGGATTGCAATGAAAAATGTTTTTTAATCTCTGCTATAAAATTCTTATCTGGTGATACAACAAGCTCCTGGTTATTTTCTAAATAATAGTTATTCCAAGAATCTTTAGTTAGCATACTTTTGTTTTGTACAGCTTGGAGCTGTGCTTGAATTATTTTAGCAGCCAACATTGATTTTTATAAAAAAAATTAATCAGTAGTGCCATAAAACAATACTTTTTGAGTCTTCTGTCTAACTACAGCAGTACAGGAGAGTTTATCGTGCCAACCTTGTTTCTTCTTATCAAAAATTACCCATAAAAAACCAAGCATCAAAATACTAGAGAGAAAATAGCAAAGATAACGTATAACAAGTTGTAACTTACTAGGTTTTTTACCTGTTTTCATATCAACAATTTTTACTCTAAACAACATTTTCCCCGGAGTAGCAGCAAAAACAAACCAAAAAAGAAGAGTCATTACAAAAGGAATTAAGCTGTTTTTAAAAAATTTTAAATAATAAACAAAAAAATCAGATAACCCATAAACATCCCAAATCAATAAAGATTGCTGGATATCCAAAAAGGAAATATTACTAAAATTTTTTAAGCTAGGTAAAAAAGAAAAATTGTTACTAAAAATACTATAAAAAAGAATATTAAAAAGAATACCATCTATTATAATAGCCAAAAACCTAATACGAAAACCCGCAAATTCTAAATTATGTGATTCCATTTTTTACAACCAAAACCCTGTCGCTTGTAGTACTAATAAATCTTTTTTATTACTTACCCAAAGAGCAAGGGCTAGTTTCTTGATTTCAGGTCTGCTAGTTTTTGGTAGCTCAAAATTCCATTTATTATTTGCCTGATTGGTAGTAAATAATTTTTGGTGATTTAAAACTAGAAACTCTTGCTCTAAGAGTTTATTAGAATTTTCTCCACTTAAAACTTGTGTTTTTACTTCAAAACCTAATAAAGCTACATGCAATTCTAAATTATTTTCTAAGCCAGAATAAAAAACTTCAACTTGGTTATTACGCAACGAGCCACTTAAAATACCTGTTTGTTTTGTGGTGTGAGGAAACTTGCCTCCACGCCACTCCTTTCCGTTAATCAACAAAGCTGGTGTATAAACACTTTTTAAATTTCTATTTTTCCTATAAAATCTTTGCCTTTTGGTAAATTGCTTCTGAGCGTAAACATCTTTCCAACCTATATAATCCCAATAGTCCACGTGAAAAGCAAGAGGTACAAACTTCGTCCACAGATCTTTCTTTGTAACAAACCTATTCAACCAGCGCTCTGTTGGAGGGCAGCTACTACAACCTTGAGAGGTAAAAAGCTCTATAAGTTGCGACTGAGAGCTACTGCTTTGAAAGGTAATTTTTTCTGTAGCAGTCAAACTCCACAAAAAACAACTATAAACCAACAAAAAAATAACTTTTTGATACCAAGAGTTTGTTATAAAATTGCTATACATAGTCAATGTTATTTTAAAGATTACAAAATCAGCACACTTTGCAATTTATATAGATAACTTTCATCGTTAAATATTGTATAATTCTAAAATGCTAGTATCTACAATCCCTATATTGCTGTTTTATTTTATACATAAAAAAACAATAATCAAAATAAATTTTGTAAAAATGTTTTTTCTATTGAAACATAAAAATGTTAAGATCTAGAGAAAGACTGATAAATTGTTTTTATGCTAATATTGATAATTTATGAAAATAAAGTTAATTACTAATACCAAAACAATTCTAGCAGATAACCTTACTCCCGTAGCTATCTACAACAAATTAAGAGATGAATACCCCAATGCTCTGCTTTTGGAAAGCTCAGATTATCATAGCAAGGATGACAACTACTCCTATATTTGTTGCCGTCCTATAGCAAAATTTACAGTAGCTCAAGGATATATTTGTACGCAGTACCCAAAAAAACAAGAAGAGCAGACAGCTATCAAAAAACAAAAACAAGTCGTAACAGCTTTTGAGAATTTTTGCCTTGCCTTTCAAGCTACAAAACAAAACTACACTTTTACTACAGGGGGAGTTTTTGGTTATAGCACTTACGACGCTGTACAAAATTTTGAAAATTTAACAATCACTAAAAAAACACAAAAAATTCCAGAAATGTTATATCAATTTTTTAGTATTGTGATAGTTTTTGAACATTTTCAAGAAAAACTCCATATTTTTGAGTATCAAATCCCCAAGCAACCATCCATTATTAAAAATGTCTTAACTAAAATCCAACACAAGCAATTTACCACTTATCCTTTTTGGACTGAGGGAGTCGAGCAATCCAATTATACCGACCAACAATTTATAAAAATTATTGAAAAAGGTATTTGGCATTGTCAAAGAGGCGATGTGTTTCAAGTAGTACTATCAAGAAAATTTTATCAAAAGTTTCACGGTGATGAGTGGAATATCTATCGTATGCTACGCTCTATTAACCCCTCACCCTATCTTTTTTATTTTGATTACGGAAGTTTTAAAATTTTTGGCTCTTCGCCAGAAGCACAAATCATAATCAAAAAAAACGAAGCTGCTATTTACCCTATTGCTGGTTGCTTCAAACGCTCTGGCGATGACAAACAAGATGCTAAACTTGCAAAACAATTGTTTGATAATAAAAAAGAAAACGCAGAGCATTGCATGCTAGTAGATTTAGCAAGAAACGACCTTAGTAAACAAGGTAGGCAAGTCAAAGTAGTAACTTTTAAAGAAATACAATATTATTCTCATGTAATTCATATGGTCTCTAAAGTAGTAGCTAAAATTAAAAATATTAGCTCTATTCAGCTTTTTGCTGATACTTTCCCAGCGGGCACACTTTCTGGCGCTCCAAAATATAAAGCAATGCAAATAATAGACAATTTAGAAACAAGCAATAGAGAATTTTATGGCGGAGCTATTGGGTATCTAGGTTTTAAAGGAGAACTGAACCATGCAATTATGATTCGTACAATTTTAAGCTGTAATGGCATATTGCACTACCAAGCAGGGAGTGGTATTGTTTGTTTATCCAACAAGCACAGCGAGCTCCAAGAAGCGAATAATAAAAAAGCTGCTCTTAAATTTGCTATTGAGAAAGCGAATGAGGAATTTAACAAAAATACTTATGAAAATTCTAGTTCTTGATAATTATGATTCTTTTGTTTATAACCTAGTGCACTTAATTAGAGAGTTGGGTTATGATAACCTAGAGGTGCACCGTAATGATCAAATTTTACTCAAAGAAGTAGCTCAATATGATAAAATTTTACTCTCCCCAGGACCAGGGCTACCTCATGAATCTGGTATTATGTTAGATTTAATTCGAAACTACGCTGCTCAAAAGAATATTCTAGGTATTTGTCTAGGACACCAAGGAATTTGTGAAGTTTTTGGTGCTAGGTTATTTAATATGGAAATTGTAACCCACGGACTTAGCATTCTAACTAAAATCACTCAAAAAACAGAGCCTCTATTCGCAGGAATTCCATCAAAAATTTTAACGGGCAGATATCATTCTTGGAGTGTCGCTAAAGATTCTATACCGCCAGAATTAACTATAACCGCTATGTCCCAAGACTCTCAAGTAATGGGTGTTTCTCATAACACATTAGCTGTCAAGGGGCTACAATTCCACCCAGAATCTATTTTGACAGAACATGGAAAAATGATTATGCACAACTGGCTCTCTAGCTAAAACAATTTACTAATCAAATTTTTTGCAAACTTCCTAAAGCCATTTTCTTTAATTTAAGTACATTCCTAGGCAGAGTAAAAAAAATCAATTTATCATTTTGCCTGATTATAGTATCTCCCTTAGGAATAATAATTTTGTTTTTATGGTTAATAATAATTCCTACTAGGGAATTTTGAGGAAATAGAATCTCTTGCAGAGATAAATTGACCCAAGGAGAGTGTTTTTTAATACTTAAAGAAAGCACCTCGATATCGGTGTTGGCTACTGTAGTAAAGTCTGGAGAATAATCTCCATAATGAATAAGTTGTTGTACCAAACGATTGACTATAGCTTTTTTAGACAAACTAACATCAACACCCATTTTTTGTGCTACAATAAGCAAATCTTGTTGGTTGACCAAAGCAATAGTTTTTTCTACTCCCAAATATTTAGCAAGCATACAAGCTGTTAAATTATCCGGTTCATTTTGAGAAAGAGCTATAAATAAAATATTTTTTCTTATTATTATTTTTTTTTGCAAGGCAAAATCTAGTGCAGAGCTGATGTGAAACCGACAATTCTGATATTTTTCTTTAGGAATATTTTGGGATATAAAATTTTGCTCTGCTTGGTCTTTGCAAATTACATCAACGATAAAATTTTTTTGTAATAAGTTGCAAACTAAAACATTCGTTAAATTTTGCTCTCCAAAAATAACAATATTTTTTGTATATTCTTTTTTGACGATAAATTTTTCTTCAAACTCTATGAGTTTTGCTTTAGGAAAAAGCACAAATAATGTGTCACCTTCTTTTATTTTCCAATTTCCACTAGGAATATAAGAAGATCCCGATCTAGATGTTGCCCCTATCAAAAAAAAACTCGTTTGAGTTATTTCATAAATAAACTTATTTAAAAAAATAAAGTTTTTATCTACCACAAAGCCGTAGAGCACCACTTCGCCTTTTGCAAAATAATTGATTTGAATAGAAGAAGCAAAATTTGCAAGCTTGATGATTTCCTCTTTTAAAACCTTAGTAGTGTTAATAATATATCGAACACCAGATTTTTGGTATTTTGCTAATATTTTTTCTTGGTTATAAATTGCAGAATAGGTTACTGCGATATTATTTTTAATACCTAGGGAATGTGCTAGTATACAAGAGATGATATTGGTTTCTTCTTTTTCCGTACAAGCTACAAAAGCTCTAGTTTCTGATTTAATGTTTTGTTTGAGTATTTGAAAATCAGCAATACTTGCACAAACTGTAGCAACATTGAATTGCTGGTGGATACTTTGAATTTCCTTATAATCTTCATCTATGACAGTAATAGAATAATTGTGCTCTAGATCTTCTTTACTAAATTCTGCTGCTAAAAATTTTCCTGCTTCTTTAGCGCCTCCTATTATTAGGTGCATCATAAAAATAAAAATAGGTAACTAGAGTTAACATTTTAGTGCAACCTCGTGCACCCAGTCAAAACTATCTGCTCCTTGTCCTTGTTGAATACTGACTAATTCTTGATAAATTTTTTGCATCACAGGATTGTTTTTTTGTAAAACATAGTTTGTTTTATCTGTGATGATCTCAGAGATAGGCGTAAGCACAGCAGCTGTACCGCAAGCGCCCATTTCTGCAAATGTCTGTGCTTCGTCAAAAAAATCTATCGCTCGCTCTTGTGTTTTTAAACCTAATTTTTCTGCGGCAATTTGCATAATTGACTCTCTAGTAATACTCGGTAAAATAGTGTCAGAACTAGGGGTAATTAACCTTTGATCTTTAGTAAAAATTACTATATTAGATGCCCCTGTCTCGTCTAAGTATTTATGCTCTCTAGCGTCTAAAAATAAAGCCTCATCAGCACCTTTTTCTTTCGCTTTTTCCTTAACAAACAAACCAGCCGCATAATTAGCTCCAGCTTTAAAAGCACCAATACCCAAAGGAGCAGCTCTATCAAACTTTGTAGTTAAATAAAGTTTGATAAATGCAAGTTTTTGCTCAGAAAAATAAGGTCCAACAGGAGAAGCAAAGACCCGAAATTCATAAGTGGGTGCTGGCATGAGACCTAACATTGCCCCTGAACCAAAAAGTAGGGGACGAATGTAGAGTGAAGCTCCTGAGCCGTAGGGAGGCAACCAAGCAAGATTCGCCCTGATCACTTCTTCTACTGCGCGTAAAAATAAAGCATCAGGTACGGGTGGTATCAACAAACGCCTCGCTGTATTTTGCATTCTTTTCGCATTTTCTAGCGGGCGAAATAATAAAACTCTACCATCTGCAGCAGAATGAGCCTTCATACCCTCAAAGCACTGTTGCGCGTAGTGCAAAGCACTTGAGCCTTCGTGTAACTGTATTTGATTATCACGAATTAACTTTCCTTCACTCCATTTTCCGTTTTTATATGTTGAGACAAACCGAAAATCAGTTTTATGGTATCCAAATCCAATTTTTTTCCAATTTAACTCTTTTTTTTCTACCATTATTTATAGTATAAGATCTTGATGCTTATTCCCTTGCGCTAGAATATCCTGCATTATCATTAGCACTCTTTCTAATTCGTTTCTTTTGAGAAAGTACCTCAACTTTAAAAAATATTCATCTAAAATCTCTCCTGGTACCTGTCCTTCTTGAATTTTAAAAATCTTGGGGTGCTCTGTTTTTTGAGAATTTTTTGCATCTATTAAATCTGCCTCATGGATTTTTTCTCCTGCGTGCAATTTTCCTATTTTTATTTTTATATCTTGATTAGGTCTATAGCCATAAAGACGAATTAGATTATAAGCAAGAGTGTATATTTTAACAGGATAACCCATATCTAAATGAAAAATTTCATTAGTATTAGAGATCTCTCCTGCTTGTATGACTAAAGAAGCTGCCTCTAATAACGACATAAAATAACGAGTAGCTTCTTTGTGCGTTACTACTAAATCTTTTTTATTTTGAATAAGCTTTTTAAACCTAGGAATTACAGAGCCGCTAGAATTGATCACATTGCCAAACCTAACTATCGTAAAAATCTTATTTTTCTCAAGTTTAGCAAAATAGCGCACAGCTATCTCTGCTACTCTTTTGCTTTGACCCATAATACTTGTAGGAAAAACAGCTTTGTCTGTAGAGATCAATACAAAATTCTTTGCTTCAGATTGGATAAAATGCTGCACTATATTCCAAGTACCGAAAACATTTACCGACACTCCCTCTGCTGGATTTTGCTCTATTATATTAACATGTTTGTAAGCTGCAGTATGGTAAACAGTGTCAATAGGGTAGCAAGCAAAAATTTCTTTTATCCTATTTTCTGCAAGTATATCGCAAAGATAACTCTTATAATTAACAAACCCTAGATCTGTAAGCAAATTTTCAACTTTATATAAAGCAATTTCACTATTATCTAATAAAATTAACAATTTTGGTTTGTATTGAATAATAATTTGGCAAAGTGCGGTTCCAATAGATCCACCAGCACCTGTAATTAAAATTATTTTTTCTTGAATACTGCGTTGCAGTATTTCTTGTTTTGGTTGAATTTCCACCCTTCCAATCAAATCTTCAATCTTAATATTTCTAGCTTCTACTGCTTGTGCTCCAAAAGTATCTATAATATTGTCCACTGTTTGAATAGACACAGTGTAGGGAGAAAAAAATTGAAAAATCTCTGTCAATCTTTGTTTGTTAAGAGAGGGAATAGCTATGACTACTTTACGGATATTTCTGCTATTTAAAATAGCTTTAGAATTTTCTAAACTAACAATCTTAATACCACCAATAGTTTGTTGTTGTAATTCTTTCTTATCGTCTATAAAAATAGCAATTTTTTCTTTTTCTGCAACTAGTTGTAAAAATTTTGCACCTGCAGCTCCAGCGCCAAAAATAATAATCTCACCATTGCTTTGCTCCTTGTGTTGTTTAATAAAAACAACTAAATTAACAATTAAAAATCTCCAAGCACTCAATAAAAAAAGAGCAGCAAAATATTCAAAAAATAAAATCAGTCTAGGAAAAGTGACTTCGTAAAAATTTCTATAAACAAGAATGAAACTCAGTAAAATTGGTATTGAAAGACTGATTGCTTGAAAAATTTTGACAATGACTATATGGAAAGAATATGAAAGTATAGAGCGATAAATGCCAAATACAAATAGCAAAATCATTTGACAAGCAATCAAAAACAATACTATCTGCCAATTTATAAAAAAACTATAAAGAGCAACAAAAAACTCTAAACGAACAAAAAAAGCAAAATAACAAGCAAGGGTTAAAATAATAGCATCACAAAAAAACAGAATGCACTTTTTTTGACTGCGGCTAATACAAAAATAAAACTTTTCTAGTAAATTTTTAAAATATCTCATATGACTATACTTTTTAAGATGCAAAAATTTAGATAAAATACATGTTTTCTAAGAGTTGAAGTTGAGACACTAGAAAGAGCATAGGTTAGCCCTCAAATCAATTCCTCACTATAAATGCTATCTCCATTAGTATTGCTTCTGTACTTAATTACATACTACTATCTTAACCTAATATTTTCGCATCACGCAAGACACATGGTTGTTCTCTAATAAACACACTCTACCAGCTAATGCTGATAAGGAAAAATAGTGCAAATTAAAACTACTAGCGCTCCAAACTACAATCATACTAGGCTATGAGCTAAGTACGCTCTTGATGCAAAGCTTACTCTAGCTTAGCAATCCGCACAAATACAGACAATGCTAGTAGCTCAAAAATTTATAAAACAATAGACTTATGATAACTAGTAAAAATTTTACTCTCAAATAATACTGTGAGTGATAATAAAATTGTCTGCGCAACAAAACACAATCTATCTATAAAATGACATGTAATATTAGTTTTATAAAAACAACAAACACGAGTGTGATTTTTAAAAACAAAACACAAATGATACCTTAGTTAAACAATACCACCTAGTTATTTTTATACAGCCAAAGGTAACTTTTGAACAACAGCTCAAAGTAATAAGAATTACCAAGGGTAAAACACAGTTATAAATTTTTATTCCTAACCATCATTTACTCACAAGCTAATCATTCAAAAGTCTCGCCTTTAATTCAAAACTTCTTTTAATTTTGTAGAAGCTTTAAATTTAGCTACATTGGAAGCAGGGATTTGAATAGCCTCTCCTGTTTTTGGATTTCGTCCACTTCTAGCTTTTCTTTCGCTCACAGAAAAACTTCCCAATCCTGAAAGAGCAATAGTTTTGCCCGCTTTTAAGCCGTCTATAATATTGCTTACCAAAGAAGCAAGGACTTTGTCTGCTGATATTTTAGTAATGCTAGCATCTTCTGCTACCTGACTAAGTAATTCTGCTTTTGTTAGATTCTGTTTCATCATTTTTAATTAAGAGTATTTTGAAATATAATTTTTGAACTATGATAGTTATACTTAGAAAAAATGAAAACAACTAGCTTGCTCTAAAGCAACACTTAGCAGTTACACCACCATCCTCAGCACAATCCAAAAATTACTTGTCCTTTCAAGGAAAATAAACTAGTTTAATAGTAAATATTTTTCTATCAAAAGACCTGTCTCCAGAATTAGCTTAATTTTAATTGTATAGCAAATGATTTTTCAGTTTTTTTTTCAAATTGGCAATTTGTTTTTATTCAAAGTAGAAACTTTAGGGAAAATTTGCTCTTTATTTGGAAAAACAATAGTTAGTTTATGCTGCCCACCTTACAGATGGAAAAATTTATTCCAACAATTAGAATTCATAGGTAACCGCTCTTTATCTATTGTGTTATTTACCGCTATTTTTACTGGAATGGTACTTGCGTTGCAAATGTATGAGGCGTTAAAAAAATTCCAATCAGAGAGCCTGGTAGGCGGAATTGTTGCTTTATCCTTAACTAAAGAGTTAGCGCCGGTTTTAACCGCTTTAATGGTGAATTCTAGGGCAGGATCCGCAATAGCTGCTGAAATAGGTAGCATGAAAGTAACAGAACAAATTGATGCTCTGGAGTCTATGGCTATCAATTCCGTGCAGTATTTAATTGCTCCGAGAGTTTTAGCTGGCGTTATAATGTTACCCGTTTTAACAATTATTGCTGATATTGTCGGTGTTATCGGAGGATATTTAATTGCAGTTTTGTTGCTTGGGTTAGACCAAGGTCTCTATGTAGGTAAAATTGTGAGCCTTGTTTCAACTTTTGATATCTTAGGAGGACTACTCAAATCTGCTATCTTTGGAGGTTTATTGACTTTTATTGGTAGCTATTTTGGTTATACTGCTAGTGGTGGAGCAAAGGGTGTAGGCAACGCCACTACAAAAGCTGTAGTAATTTCTGCGGTTACAATTTTGGCATCAGATTATGTAATTACATCATTTTTGGTTCGTATTTAAGTTTGCTATGATTTTTTTTAATTTATTCCAAGTCCAATGGACAGATCTTGTAGATATAGGAATTTTATCCTTGCTAATTTATTATCTTATTTTATTGGTACAAGGCACTAAATCATTTCAAATTTTGCTAGGGTTACTATCTTTACTATCATTATACTACCTATCAGTATTTCTAGAATTACACTCAATGCTTTGGGTATTTCAAAACATTTTACAATATACAGTCATTTTAATTGTTATTATTTTTCAAGCAGATATCAGGAATGCTTTAGCAAATTTTGGAAAAACAGAAGTTTTTAAGAAAAAAGCTGAACATACCAAATATTTAAGGAGAATTATGAAGGCAGTGAGATTCTTGCACTCAAACAAAATAGGTTTAATTATCGCTTTTGAAAAACAAATTAATTTAGGAGAATACATCAAAACAGGTGTAAAATTGCAAGCTACAATCACTAGCTCTTTGATTTTAAGTATTTTTTCTAAAAATTCTCCGCTGCACGATGGTGCAGTTATTATAGATCATAAGTACTGTTTAGTTGCAGCGAGCTGCATTTTCCCTTTATCAGCTAGGATTGATTTAGAGCCTAGTTATGGCACTCGACATAGAGCAGCCCTGGGCTTATCAGAGCTAACAGATGCTGTAATTTTAATCATTAGTGAAGAAACAGGAAAAATTTCTTTGTTTTCGGAAGGTAAAATAGAGAAAAATATAAGCATCAAAAAAATAGAATTTATTTTAAATAAATATTTACAAAATGGCAAAACAAAAAAAAAATAATCTCTTTGTTTATCCAGTCAAGGTTTTTTATTTTTTAGTAAAAAATCTAATCCAAAGAATCTCCGCTGTTTTGATTGCTGTTATTATTTGGATCTTAGTGGGCAATCAAAATCCACTAAACAACATAGAATTTCAGCTTGCAACTTCGGTTTCTTATGTTAATGTCCCAAACAACTTAGTCATCACCAATGAGCTAATAGAGCAAATTAATATCAAAATAAAAGCACAAAGAAGAGATACTAACAAAATTAAAGCATCTAATTTTCAAGTAATTTTAGATTTAAAAAACATCAAAGAAGGAAAAAATAACTTTACCATTGCAGCAGGAGATATTCAAAGTAGTATAAATTTTAAGCTAATTAGTTTGACACCACACACTCTAATAATAGAAGCAGATCGGGTAGCAGAAAAATCTATTAACATACGCGTCATTGTTGCAGGTTTACACGAAACTAATAAAGTTATCAAAAAATTACAAAATACTCCATCTAGCGTTTTAGTAAAAGGACCTATCTCCTTTATCAAAGATTTAGAATATATTGAGACTCTTCCTGTAGACATTGATATCAACCAACAAGAACAAGATTTTGTAGTAGGTTTAAATATTCCAAAAAATTTATCAATTCCAGAAGGAATAGAAAATATTTCTGGTAGAATTATTTTAGGTGAAAAAGCAAAAAGTGTCCTTTTTGATAAGGTTCCTGTTTCCCCTATTAGAAGTTCTTTTGAGGTTCGTAGTAACCCTAAAACCATTCATATTTTACTCTCAGGTCCCGCTGAGATTATTGATAATATAAATAAAAACAAGCTTAAAGCTTATATTAACTTATTAGATTATCAGCCAGGTAAATATAATTTTAAAAAATTTGATTTAAACTTACCCTCTGAAGTTATCATTAAAAAATCTTGGCCTCCCGTTGATGTCTGGATACTAACTAATAAAAAGAAATTATAAGCATAACAATCTTAATTTATAAGAATTGAGCTTGACAATATTTTTATTATAAATTATAATTCGGCTTTGCGTGATTGTTTTAATAAGTTATCTATGTTTATAAGTGTTTTTGAATTGTTTACTATTGGAATAGGTCCTTCTAGTTCTCATACGGTAGGACCTATGAAAGCTGCAAGGTCTTTTGCATTAAAAATACAAAAAGAGTTTGGAGACAAAGTGCAAGAAGTAAAAATAGAGCTCTTTGGCTCTTTAGCTGCCACTGGCAAAGGGCACGGCACAGACAAAGCTATTTTGATGGGGCTAGAAGGAGAAGACCCTGAAACTATTATAGCTTCTAAAATTACAAATAGGGTAGAAAAGATCTATAAAAGTAAAAAACTCAATTTATTAGCAAGAAAAAATATCTTATTTCAAGAATCAAAGCACATAGTTTATCTCGTAGACGAACAAAAATCTTTCCATTCTAACGCTATTATTTTTTCTGCGTATGATAAAGATCAAACAAAATTATTAGACAAAACCTACTATTCTATAGGTGGTGGATTTGTTGTAGAAGACTCTGAGCTAGACAGTAAAGGTAATTTACTAGATACAACACAACCATCGGTCCCTTATCCTTTTTTAAGCGGTGATAAACTTTTAAGTTATGCAGTAGCAAATAACTGTTCTATTGCAGATATTATGCTAGAAAATGAAAGAATTTTTCGTAGTGATGAGCAAATTACCGTAGGTTTAAACAAAATTTGGCAAACAATGCAGGCTTGTGTGCAAGCAGGATGCACTATAGAAGGAGTGCTACCCGGCGGTCTAGAAGTAAAAAGAAGAGCCGCAAAACTATTTCAAAAATTATCTCAAAATGAAATAAGTCATAAATCAACAATGCAATGGATTAGTCTTTTTGCACTTGCAGTAAACGAAGAAAATGCTAATGGGGCTAATGTAGTTACTGCTCCTACCAATGGAGCTGCTGGGATTATTCCAGCTGTGCTGCATTACTTCCAAAAATTTCACAGAAACCCTACCAAACAAGATCTCAAAGATTACTTTTTGACTGCTGCTGCTATTGGTAGTTTGTATAAAAATAACGCTTCTATATCTGGTGCGGAAATGGGGTGTCAGGGTGAAGTAGGCGTAGCTTGTTCTATGGCAGCTGCTGGTCTTACTGCTTTAGAGCAAGGTACACCAAGCCAAGTAGAAAACGCAGCAGAAATAGGAATGGAACATAACTTAGGATTGACCTGTGACCCCATTATGGGTTTAGTGCAAATACCTTGCATTGAAAGAAATACTATGGGAGCAATCAAAGCAGTTAACTCCTCCCTGCTAGCTTTAAGTCAATCACACAGAGGGTTAGTTAGCTTAGATAAGGTAATTCTCACTATGAAAGAAACAGGAGAGAATATGAAAAAAGAATACAAGGAAACATCAACAGGTGGATTAGCTACAAATGTTATTGAGTGTTAATGCTGCTAATAATTCTTCTAAGTCTTTTGGTAGGTGACGAGTACAAAAAACTAGTTGTTTTCTTTGAGGATGCCAAAAACCAAGTTCTTGAGCGTGTAGAGCTTGTCTAGGGAAAGATAAGATTTTTTCTTGTAAGACCTTAGGAAAATTTTGCAGTAATTTTTTGCTAATTTTGGCGTAGGTATTATCTCCAATAATAGGTAATCCAATAAAATTCAAATGCACTCTGATTTGATGGGTGCGCCCGGTTTTTAACTGACACTCTACTAATTTTATAGCTTCCCATTGCCGCACAACTTTCCAGCTAGTTATTGCTGTGCGACCCTCAGTATCGTGGATTTCAAAAGATTTTCTTTTTTTGGGGTGCCTGCGAATGTTTTTGTGTATAATACCTGATAATTTATTACAACTACTACAAACAAAGCAAAGATATCTCCTGTGTACACTATGTTTTTGAAACTGCTCCGCTAGAGATAAATGTGTAACATCATTTTTTGCTACAACTAGCAGACCAGAAGTATTCTTATCTATTCTGTGTACGATACCTTTACGATTGTTATCGCCAATACTAGATAAAGCAGTATGAGCCAATAGATGGTGCAATAAAGTAACTCCTTGATAAGAATCTGCAGGATGAACTACCACACCAGCTGGTTTATACACTACCAGTAAGTACTCGTCTTCGTAATGAATTTCTAAGGGCTGTGCTCTAGCGCTAATACTAAAAATTTTTTCTGGCATTATTTCAAAAAAAATTTCATCACTAGCTTTTAGCCTATAATCTGGGGTGAGTTTCTTGTAAGGATTGCTAGTAACTAAATTTTGCTGGATAATTTTTTTAGCTTGCTGTCGTGAAACTACTTTTTGGTGTTTAGAAAGAGCAACATCTAACCTGTCTCCGCAAAGCAAAGCAACATTTAATTTTTCCATAGCTAACCAATCTAATTGTAGCTCCAAACGCTGCCATCAGAGCTATCTTTTACCTTAAATCCTAGTTTTAAGAGTAGCTCTCTAATTTTATCAGAATTTACCCAATCTTTTTGTAGACGAAAATCTGCTCTGCTCTTCATCAACACATCTCGCATTATGTTTAGATTTTGCTCTGTTGGAGAGTGCAATAGTGTTACTAGTACCTCCTTGATACGGACTATTCTATGCCCTGGAATACTACTGAGTAATTTATTGAGAGCTTGCACGGTTTTTAACTCTAAAGGTTGCCTTCTTTTTACCAACCAAACTGCTAATGTCTCCCTATCGTCTATTAAGCCTAAAACTTTCATAGAGATTACAATCTTCTCAGCAGAGTATTCTGCAACTTCCATTGTTTCTTGCTCTATTGCAAACTTTAACTCTGCGCACCACTCAAAAATCTGAGCGATGGCTTTAGGGCTATTCAAATCATCTGCTAAACACTCAAAAAAAACCTTGACACACACCTTATAATCCGTAATTTTCTTACCTAGTGCTAATTGTGTCTGATATTTTTTTTCAAAATTGATTAGTTGAACATAAATTCTTGTTAATGCTTGATAGGCACTATGTAAAGCCTCTTTGCTAAAAAGTAAATTTTGCCTATAATGCGATTGTAGCATAAAAAAACGAATAATTCGGGGGTCATAACCTTGATAAATAGAGTGCTCCTTGCGTAATACCAAATCGCGAATCTTGGTAAAATTACCTAGAGATTTAGACATTTTCCTGCCATCTATCTCAATCATGCCATTATGCAGCCAGTAATTTGCCATTTTTTTCTGAGATAAACTTTCTGATTGCGCAATTTCGTTTTCGTGATGAGGAAAAATTAAATCTGTGCCACCGCCGTGAATATCTAAAATTCCATCGATAAACTTTTTACACATACAAGAGCATTCTATGTGCCAACCAGGTCTACCAATCCCCCAGGGAGAATTCCAGTAGGGCTCTCCTGTCTTAGAATGTTTCCAAAGCACAAAATCTAGTGGATTTTCTTTGTTTTGATTAATTTCAACCCTCGAGCCTGCTTGTAGGTCTGCTAGCTTGTTTCCGCTCAATTTACCATATTGTGTAAATTTGCTGACACGAAAAAGTACATCCCCTTCTTTTTCGTAAGCACTTCCTTGCTCAATAAGGGCAGAAATCATAGTTATCATTTCAGCAACATTCTCAGTTGCCCTAGGAGCTTTATCTGGAGCTGCTACAAACAAACTCTCCATGTCTCTATCATGCTCTAAAATCATTTGTTTTGTTAATTGCTCAGTAGTTATACCTTTGATTCTTGCTTGTTTGATAATTTTATCATCTATATCAGTATAATTTTTGACAAAAGTAACTTGATACCCAGTAGCTTGTAAAAATTTTCTTAAAAGATCAAAACTTATAGCTCCTCTAGCATGTCCTAAATGACAAAGGTCATAAACTGTCACACCACAAACGTAAATATTAACCCTGTCAAGCCGAGCAGGTAAGAAAACTTCTTTTTTTTTTGTAAGACTATTATAAAATTGTATATTAATTTTCATCGTAAGTAATTCTATAGATAACCCCAAAATCATCATCAGAAACCAACAAAGACCCATCACCTAGCATCAAAAGATCTACAGGTCGTCCGTAAACCTCCTCATTTACTTCCCAGCCTGAAATAAAAGATTCATAACTCACAGCCCTATTTTTGTGAAGATTAACAAAAGCAAGACGATAGCCAGATTTTTTACTACGATTCCAAGAGCCATGCTCAGCAATAAAAATATTGTGATAATATTTTTTAGGAAACATTTTACCTGTATAAAATATCATACCTAAAGCGGCATTATGATTGCCTAACTCTTGTACTGGTTTTTCAAAAATTCTTTTTCCTGATTGAGAGCCAAATTTTGCGTCTACAACATCTTTGCCATGTAAGTAAGGAAAACCAAAATGCAAGCCTTTTTTATGAGCTAAATTGAGTTCATCAGCAGGGCTATCATCGCCCAGCCAATCTCTACCATTATCCGTAAACCACAATTCTTGAGTAACTGGATGCCAATCAAACCCAACAGAATTCCTAACTCCCTTGCTAAAAATCTCTAATTTACTTGTTTGTAAATTAAATTTCATAATAGTGCCGTAGTAAGAGTTTTGTTTCAAACATACATTACAAGGAGCTCCTACAGAAATAAATAATTCTCCACTCGGAGAAAATTTGATATACCTTTTTGCGTGATAAGAGCTACTCGGCAATTCTTGTGTAACTACTTCTATTTTTGGATGAGATAAATTCTCTAAAATATTAGTAAAACGATAAATACGATTTTTATCTGAAATATAAAGATGCGGTTTTTGGTAAGCAACTCCTGCAGCTATGTTAAATTTATCAGCAAGTAGCAAGACTTGATCTATTTTAAAATTTTTATCTTGGTCTAAAAGCGCATAAACTTTGCCATTTTCTGTACCCACTACAACCACTTCGCTGGACAGTTGGACTAATTGTCTCGCTAACGGAACCTTGGCGTATTGCTGGATTTTAAAACCCGGAGGAAGTTTTAAATCTTGCATGCTCCAAGCATAGATCAAATAAGGAAAGAGCAAAATGAATAGCAAAAATATCAAAAAATTTTTCATTTTAAAAAAATAATTAAGTAATAATAAAAATAACTTCCTACTGTAATTACTAGATCTTACTGTAAACTCAATTTTAATTAAATTGTTTGCTAGTATTAAAGTGATATTTTATCTTCAAAGAAAAACGCAATCAAGGCAGGTTTTGACAAAATTAGTTAAAATACTATATTTTTTTTGATAAGCAGGCAAATAATCAGCAAAAACTGTAAGCAAGATCCAGTTTGTTAGCATAATAATAAAATAACTGCCAAAAATAGCTCCAAAAGCGGCTAGAATAGTTAGAGTTTCAAAGTATTCTTTGTTAAAATAAACAGACAATCTGGTACCTCCATAAATAATTCCAGCAATAAAACCCACAGCAGTTATTTATTTGCATTCCAATACCTAACTATTAGATACCTTTTTGGAGCTTTGAGTTATACATATCGCGAAACACAAACACTATCAAATTTAATTTCTACAAATTCAAATTAGCATCTACCGCTAAAGTAGCAAAGCTACTAGTATAGTTATAATGCAAACTCTTAGAATTTTGATTGCTAAGCCACTCTAAAATTCTGCTAGCTCTTTTTTCTCTAGGAGAGCGCAGCTCACTTGACAAACTATACAAAACAGCTGTTACCAAACTCAAAGAGTTTGTGTTCAAATTGGTCAAAACAAACCAAAATATTTTTATGATAAGTGTAACAAAGTTACTTGCTATATATGAGCTTTGTGTGTACAATGCTGTTTATGATTATCTTAATAAAATAAAGTTTCAACTAATGGATAAAGATCAAGCAGTCGACTTTGTCAAACAACAGGCAAATGTTCTTAGCTCTTTAACTAATTCCAATTGCCATTTCAGTAATGTCAATAGAGCAAAACCAGTTTGGTGGTTAAGTATTCCAAAATATAAGTTCAACATAGACCTCTATCTGCTTCTGCGACACAGAGAAGAAGAACTAATAACTATTCTAAAAATACCACGCAATACTTTCTCCTCATTGATAGATGATTTCTATCTCCGAGAGGAAAACGATTATATTGATTTAGAAATCTGCAGTGATACTGGTGACAAACTTTACATGCGTGATATCAAAGATGGAGGCTCTGAGTACAATTTTCGAAAACATATTCAAATAGAATTTCATTTGTCTTAGAATTCCTACGCAACTCAAAAAATCTGCTACGAGTTATTCACTCGCTCTCTACCATATAATCATCTCTTGTAGCTTCAGTATTATTATCATTCAAATTATAAATTTTATTAGCAAAAACAAAACCAAAGTTTCCATAGCCACTATGATAAGATAAACCGATTGTCCCCCAGTCAAGATAAAAAAGAATGCGAGCTGCTTGTTGTTTTTCAGCTTCAAAGTCTTTGCTCTGATCTTCCTCAATTTCAAACTCTACTTCTTGTGCTAGAGCAAAAGTAAAACATAATAAAAGAAAGGATTGATAAAATTAGTTTTTTGAGCCTATTACTCATTTTTTTAAACCCCGTAGTCCTGCTTCTGAGTTAGCTATAGGGATTTGTACTTGTATTTCAAAATTTTTTGTCAGTGTCCTACCTTTTGTTTGATGATTAGTCATAGTAGATGATGTAACTATGTACATTCCCTTGATTTTTTTGATTTTACTACTGGAAAGGGTTTTTAATTCTTGCCCTTTGCTATTGTAAAATACAATTTTAATTGGAATAAAATTTTTTTTAGCAGCTACTATTTCTAGTTTAGCATAAGTATCACTTTTATCTTTAGGAAACCTCGTAGCACTTTATCGTAGTTTGAACTTTGACACTACAATGCAGTATAAATGATAACAGTGATTGATAATTTAGAGTAACAATATTATTGGTATCAAAGATGAGAATACATATTTATAATACAATCTTAACCCTTAATTCCTCCTTGGCTAAGGCTGGTAATAATTTGTTTTTGAAAAAATAAAAAAACTAAAATAATAGGTAAAACAACAATTACAGAGCCTGCCATCAAATGACCGGAGTGAATATCTGTTTGATTAACGCGGTAAAATGCGATGCCCAAAGGCAAGGTTCTCATGCTATTACTGGAGGTTAAAATCAACGGATAAATATACATATTCCAACTAGTCATAACACTATGTATAATAGTTACCGCTAATGCTGGTTTACATAGTGGAAAAATGATAGAAAAAAATATCTTCCACTCTCCTGCACCTTCGCTCCTTGCTGACTCCTCGTAGGCTGTGGGAATAGAGAGAATATACTGACGAATAAGAAAGATACCAAAAGTTTCTGCTAGAAAAGGAAAAATTAAAGCCGCATAGGTATCATAAAAACCCAATTTACGTATTAGAATAAAAGTAGGCACCATTAGTATAGCAGCTGGAATCATCAATTTAGCTAAAATAGCAGACATTACTAACCCCTTACCAAAAAATTTTCTTCTAGCAAGAGCGTAAGCTGCGGTAGTATCAAAAAAAATATTGCCTAGCACAATGGCTCCAGAAACAATCACAGAATTCAAAAAATATCTACCAAAATTACCTTTTGTCCAAGCGTGAATAAAATTATCAAAGGTCAATGTAGATAAACTTGGAAAAAGCCCTTGCAAAGTGAGTGCAGAGTCGGTTGCCTTAAAACTGGTAACAAACATTAACCACAGAGGAATAGCTGCAATTAGTGCAAAAAATAATAGCAATAAATGTATAAAAATTTTACTCATTTTTATCTGTAAGCTTGTTTTCCTTTTTGAGCAAATTTAAATTGTAAAATAGACAGCACAATCAAAATCAAAAAAATATAATAGCCCGCGGCTGATGCATAGCCCATTTTTTGTTTATGGAATGCAGTATTATAAAGGTAATAAACAGCTGTTTCTGTAGAACGAAAAGGACCTCCTTTAGTCATAATATATATTTCTCCAAAGACCTGAAAGGCTAAAACAATATTGATAATAAAAGAAACTACAATCATAGGCTTGAGCATAGGAATAGTAATAGTAAAAAATTGTCTAATATTTGACGCCCCTTCTATTTGTGAGAGCTCATAGTATTCTTTGGGAATATTTTGTAAACCTGCTAAAAATATTAGACAATAAAACCCAAAACTTGCCCAAATACTCATAAGCATAATAGAGGGCAGCGCCCATTTAGGATGGCGTAACCACTGAATCCGCTCTTTACCAAAAAATTCTAAAATTTGATTAAAAATTCCTTGTGGTGCATAAAGTTCAATAAAAATAGTAGCTGTAACAAAAATAGTTGTGACCACCGGCAAAAAATAAGCTGTTTGGTAGCATCTACGAAACTTTAGTTTGTTATTTAGTGTGGCAGCTAGAATCAAAGCAATCAGCATAGTCAAAGGTACAGTACCAGCAATAAAGTAAAAACTATTCTCTAGGGCACTTAAAAAATAACTATCTTCTAAAAGACGAGCATAATTCTGTAAACCTACCCAGCGGGGAGCCTGAAGTCCGGATGCTTTATATTTTGTAAAACTCAAATAAAAAGAGTAGCCAATAGGGTAGAGTTGAAAAATACAAAAAATACTAAACCAAGGAATTAAGAAGGTAAAGGTATGCCAATGATAAGATAATTTTTTATAGGTTTTTTGTTGTAGCATAAAAATGTTTTTCCGATTCTATAATAAACTCAAGCATTTGCTTCATACCCTTACTTGCTATAAAATGCACTTTGAATTTTTCTTGACGAATAAATTTTGCTGTAGTATCCCCTATAGTAGCAATTTTAATATTTTGTAGCATATTTGCGTTTTCTGCTAGAGCACCTACAAAATTTACAAAACTAGAAGGACTAGTAAAAACTATCCAACAAGGCAATTTATAGGTAAAATACCTTTGCATAAGATGCTCGCTTTCTAGTGGAAAAGTGTTGTAGTAAATAATATCTTGAATACATTTTCCTCCATAAAACTTCACAAAATCTAAAATTTTGTTATCAGATAAATTAGAGCAAGGAAACCAAAAATAATTTTTTGCCAATTGCTTTTCTCTAATCAAAATTAGCAAACTCTCGGTTGTTGCTACTTGAGGAGTAAAAATATTATTTACAAAAGGCAAAGCTGTTTTTAGTTTTTGTTTAGTTTGTGAGCCTATGACTAGCCATTTTTTTTGCGAAAAAGAAGCTAGAGCTTGTAAGTCTTTGATTTTTTTGGCAAAAATTTGTACTGCATACTGACTAGTAAATAAAATAGTGTCGATATAATTGATCTTACGAAGAGTATGATGAAAGCTAACCCAACTTTTTGTAGGAGTAATTTTGATAGTAGGAATATGTATAAGCTGTAGCCCGTTATTTGTTAATTTGTCTCTAAAACCTGTGAATAGTTCGCTAAATCTTTCTTTAGTAGTGGTAACCAAAATATCTCTTGGTAAACTCATATCAAAACCAATTTGAAATATCTACTGCTTTAGACTCATTGCCATAATTGTCAAAGAAACGTACAAGTAGTCCCGTGACATCTAATTCTAAAGGATGCTCTACAAGATCCTCTGAGAAACTCACTAAAGGAAAAATTTTCTCTTTTCCGTAAAGATTAAAATGATAATTTTGTAGATTCTGAAAATTTAAAGTTAACAACAACTTGTTTCGTAAGTCATAATCAACATAAACATTAGTAAATTGCGGTGTAGGTATAGCAGAAGAAAGCACAGGTTTGAGCCAATTAGAAAAAAATTTTTCTTTGTCGCTATAGACGAGTTGAAAAAATCTCTGCTCTACAAAAGGAAACAAGGCTATTTCTATTTCATTTGCAACTTGCTTTTTGTAAATACTTTGATTTTTGTATTGTTGTAAATTATTACCATCTTGAATATAGTTAATTTGCATCTTAGAAAATTCAAACTTTTTTACTAAAGAATCTATAATGCGTGCTTGCAAAATAAGAAGGTCATTGCGATAAAAAACATTATAACTTAAGAGCCAATTTTTATCTGATTCTGCTACAAACGGAGTTGGTGCTCTTTTATTGCCGCAAGCTATCAGGCTTACTACTAACGCTGGTATTAAAATCAACAAAAGTAGTTTTTGTAATTTTATTCTTATTGGCATATAAATTTATTTGCTTGATCGGTTTCTGGAATAATAGAGCCAATAACCGCTGCGTGATGATAGCCTTCTTTATGTAATTTTTTTATAAAAGACTTTGTTTGATTCTCAGGAGTTGCTATGACTAGGGGTCCACAAGTTTGCGGATCAAAAAAAGAAGTTTGCATTTTTTTTAATTTAGGAAACAATTGTTCGTTTTCTTTTTGTACGCTGTTTTTTTTAACTTGATTTTCTAATTCTAAAAAACCATCTAGCAAAGGTATTTTATCTGACTTCAAAATTAACTTTTTATTTGGAGGCAAATTTTCTACAAGGCTTTGCAATAGTCCACTATTTGCTATTGAAACACAAAAAAATGGTACTAATTCTAGCAATTCCATCGCTTGCTTGTTAGAAAGTAAAAAATGCTCTAGCAAAATTTTATACCATTTACCTTGTATTTTATTTTCTTGTAAAGCTTGTAAAAGGATGCCTGTGCCTATTGGTTTAGTGATCACTAAATTGTTAGGGTAAAAATCATCTCCTTTTGCTTCTTTTTGGATAGTGCCACTCAACGCAAACCCAATAGTTTCTATTTCTTCCTTTTGAAGTACACTGCCACCAACAATATTGATAGAAAAACTAGAGCAAAAAGATTTAATGCCTAGTAAGATTTTGTCTAAGTTATCTAGCATAATATTTTCTTTTGCTTTTTGTAAAGAAATCAGCGGTGTAATATTAGTAATAGCCACGCCATTTGCAAAAAAGTCATTCAAACAATGGTTTACCGCTAATTTTCCAAAAAAATAAAAATCTGGTACACATTTTTTTAAATAACAAACAGATTGCACTAAACTTTGTTTTTTTGTTTTATAAATTACATGAAATTTTTCTGAGTTCTTTTTGTGAACAACTGCTTCTAGATATCTCTTTAAAACCGGTGGAGAAAATTCTTGTGCATAAGCAGAAAAAACTTGAGAAAAGGAAGCAGCAGATACATTTAAATCTTTGTGGGGCTTTTTATTTTTAATAACAAAATTCCTGTATTTATTTAAAAATCTATTATCTATTTTATTTTTAAACCACCAAAAAAAATAACCTTTGAATACCAAGCCTCTCCAACAAAATATAGCATAAGGTTTACCTGTAGAAATAATTTTTAAGAAATTTTTTTGAGGTTGATATTTTACTAGCTTTTTCTTTTGTAAATAGTTGCTAATATTACGCGCAAGTAGCTCCCCTTGTCTTACAGCATAAACCCCCGCTTTTGGTATTTTAGTATTTATAATGCTAGCAGTATCACCACTAGCAAAAATAGAGCTATAATCTAGTGTCTGCAAATAAGAATTTACCACAAAAAATCCATTTTTATCTTTTTGTAAATTAGATTCTCTAACCCAGTTATGAGCGATCGCACTAGTACAAATCAAAGCGCTATCTAGCTGAAAAAGTTCTAATTCGTCGCACACTAAGTTATTTTCGTTAATACTACTAATTATTTTTTGAGTATGAATTTGAATATTTGCTTTTCTTAAAATTCGTAAAAGCGGCAATCTTTGTTTAGTAGTAAGCTCTGTTAGAATCTGTGCTTCTGGTGTAAAAATATCAATAGCCAAAGACTCTAAAGCTTTGATATTTTTTTGTAATTCCTTGCGGACACGATAATTGATAGCTAGTGCAGTTTCTACAGCAACAACTCCTCCCCCTATCACAGCTAGTTTATACGGTGCATTCTTTTTAAGAATATCTTTAATGACTACTTCTAGTTTTTTGATAAAAATAGCAATAGGTTTGATAAAAATAGTATTATTAGCGCAAAATGGAATATCTAAAACTGGTACAGACCCTACATTAACAGATAGTACATCGTAAAAAAATTCTAATCCATTTTGCAACAAAACAGTTTGCTTTTTAGGTTTAATAGCTCGTACACTGCCATAAATAAACTGACACCCAGACCACCTCACAAAAGGAATTAAATCGATATGACTGTCTTCAAAAGAAAAATGCTCCGCAATATATCCTGGTAGAGTTCCAGAATAAGGAGTATAAAAACAATCAGAAATAACATAAATCTCCAAACCAGCAATAGGGTTTTGTTTTAGATATTTTAATAAATGTAAATTAGAATGACCTACACCGACTAGCACTAATCTTCTATTCAATAAAACTCTCATGCTTATAGATGAAAAAAAAAACTAGAAATCAGCCCTAAAATAAATCCAAACAATCCTCCCCAAACTACCAACCAGCTTAAATGCAATTTAATAATCTCAGAGACAATTTGTTTTACTCTTTCAGGTGTCAGATATTTAAGCTCTTGGTCTAGCATTCTTGTAACTTTTTGTAAAAAAATTTGGTAATCATCTCCTTTAGCAAAAATTTTGGTAATATCTACTTTATCTAACAAGCCTACTATTCTTTGTTTTGCAGATCTTTGAAAAGGCTCTCTAAACTTTTCTAGTAGTGCAGCTCCTCCAAACATATTTAATAAACTAGCCTCTTCAGAGGCACTAATTTCTATTACTATGGAATCAAATAGTTTAGTTAAATCTATTTTTGATAATAATGTTTGTTTCCAATTAGAATTGATAGCCTCAGATTGAAAATTTTGAAAGTTTTCTTGACGAAAAAAATTGTTAAGAATAATGTCTCTGATAGAGCTTTTAAATCCCTCAAACCTTTTAGGTATCACTCCACTGCCAATCACAAAAGGAATTTTTTCAAAAAGCATATACACTGCTAACTGGTTAGTAAGTGCCCCAGAAAGTGCAAAAAGACTAGATAATTGTAAAATTTTAAATATACTTTCTTGTGGGAGGACAAATCCTGCCAAAAACAAAAGCGTAAAAAATACATTAGTATAAACGACTTTATGATCTTTCATTATAAAATAGAAAAAATATAACTTAAATTAAAAACCTTGTTCCTTTGAGAGCTTCTTTGATGAGTACCGCTTGTCATCTCTATATAAATAAGTTTATTATTAGATAATTTTCTCAACACAAGCGAATACTCTGATTGATTTTTTCTAAGCAAAAATTGTTGCACTAGAGCAAATTTATCATCATAAATTTTGATAAAATATTGAGCCTGACTTAAGGCAATAATATTAATTTTGAGATTGGTTTGCTCAGAGGTACGTAACGAGTAAAAATCTTGGTCTTTTTTTCTACTTAAGGTTCCAAATATTTTAACTCTCGTTTGTATAGGGTTATTGGAGACAAAATTATTATTTTTTTCTGTCTCCAACATATCAGGTTGCCAAAGTTGATAATCTGTAGAGCTATCAAAAAAAAATTCTATACCCTCTGATAATTTACTACCCTCAAAAAAGGTAAGGTAATTAGAGCTGATAACTGCTGTTCGTTGAAAACTAACCTCTATAGTATTTAAATTTACCAAGCCTCGTGATAAAAAAAAACCAACCTTAGGCTGAGAAAGAAAATCAACAAAATCTTCCACAGAAGATGTAATAATTACTTTGTAGAGATGGCTCTTAGCAGAATATTGCTTTGGGGTATAGTAGTGCACATAATCATTATTATTGAGAATAAAATAAGTAAATAAATTTAAGTCTTCAAGGTCGCGAATTTGTGTGACTAATAGAGTAACCTCGTTCTTCTGATCAATTTTGTCTGTAGAGCTTTCTTGAGCAAGACCAACGACAAAGTAAAAAAATATAAATAATAATAATAAAAATTTCTTACTCATATTTAGAAAATTATTTTTTACTAGAAAAAACAGCTACCTTAAATGCTAACTCCAATGCTTGTTCTGCATTTAACCTAGGATCACAGTAGGTACGGTAGTTCTGTGGTAGTTCTGCGCTTTTAATTTTCTTTAGACCGCCAACACATTCTGTAACATTTTGCCCTGTCATTTCTACATGAATGCCAGCTGGAATACTGCCTTGTGTTTTATGAATTTTAAAAAATAATTCTACCTCTTTCATAATATCTTTAAAGGAGCGAGTTTTATACTTGCCTACCTGATAGGTATTGCCATGCATAGGATCACAGCTCCAAACTACGGGATGTCCGCTTTTTTGCACTGCTTTAATTAGAGGTGGTAAAAACCTTTCAATTTCCTTGCTACCAAACCTACTAATCAATAGAATTTTGCCTTCTTCTTGTTGCGGATTAAGTCTTTCTATCACTTGTAAGACTTCACCTATATGATATTTAGGTCCAATCTTGATGCCAATAGGATTATTGACACCTCGCAATAATTCTATATGAGCACTATCTATGGATCTTGTTCTATCTCCAATCCACAGCAAATGAGCGCTACAATTATACCAATTTTTAGTAGCAAGAGAATTCTTACGAGTCAGAGCCTCTTCGTATTCTAAAAGTAAAGCTTCATGAGAAGTAAAATACTCCACTTCATTCATCTCCACAGTGTTGACATCAATAGTAGAAAAAAACTTGATGGTTTTTTCCAATTCGTCTGCTATATCTTTGTATAATTTACCTTTGCCTGTGGTTTGTACAAATTTTTGATTCCAATGATGCGTCCACTGCAAAGATGCAAAACCACCCTTTGTAAAAGCTCTGAGCAAATTTAATGTAGCAGCAGAGTAAAAATAACCTTTTAATAAATTTTGCGCATCTGGAGCCCGTGCATCTAGCGTTGCTTCCCAACTATTAACCATATCTCCACGATAAGATGCAATTTTGATACCATTGATAACTTCTGTATTATTAGAGCGAGGTTTCGCAAACTGTCCTGCAATACGACCTACCTTGACCACTTTTTTTTGTCCTGTATAAGACATAATCAAAGCCATTTGTAGTAATACTTTTAAATCCTCACGAATATGCACAGCTGTACAATCTTCAAAAGTTTCCGCGCAGCTTCCTCCTTGCAATACAAAAGCTTCTCCCCTCCCAGCAGATACAAGCAAAGTTTTTAATTTTTCAATTTCTCCTGCAAAAACCAAAGGAGGTAATTTCTTTAGCTTGTCTTGAGTTTTTTGTAATTCTTTGAGGCTTTTCCATTCTGGTTGTTGTATCCTTTGAAATTGCTTATTTTGCCAGCAATTAGGTTGCCATTGAGCTTTCATTATTCTTATTATTGTTTGAGTTTTTCTAGGGGTATAGCTTTAAGTAAAATATTCTGCTTATCTAAATAGATAGCTTCTTTTGCCAATAAACTCTGTGTTTTTAAATAGCCAAAAGCGTAGTAATTACCACAATAATTATAGGGGCATTCAGAAGTCACGCTGCCTAAAATTTGCTTGCCATTAGTCAGTTTTTGACTCTTAGACAAAGGTTTTTGACAAATCAATTGAGATAAAATTCGAACCAACCTGCCTTTATGCTCTAGCCTAGCAATTGCCTCTTGACCCACAAAACAACCTTTTTGAAAATTAATTAATCTACGAAATCCAGCTTCCTGAGGCAGTCTTTTTTTATCAAAATCTATGGAGTTTTTAATAATAGCAAAAAATGCTCTAGTTTTTTCAAAGTCTTCTGCGCTAAGCTCTTGCCAACCTTGCTGTAAAAAATAATCTTTTTTTGTTGCTGCCAGCAAAAAATAATTTGCTCCCTCGTCTATGACTTCTGTTTTAAGATTCGCAGGAAAAAGATATTTTTGTTTATTCTGGGTATCACAAAACAGAATATAAAACAAAGATATTGGTTCTTTTTCATATATTTGAAGATCCTCTAAAATATGAAAAAATTCTAAATGCTCTCTAAGAGCTTGCAACTCAGAGGTAGTAACAAAAAATTGAAATCCTGCTACTATTTTTTTTATAAAGACATCAAATACAATTTTTCCTGAAGTATTAGTAATGATAGTGCGAATAACACTTTGTTTCGCAAGTAAACGAAGATCATTAGTAATTAAATTTTGTAAAAAAGATTTAGCATCTCTGCCTACTAACTCTAATATAGAAAACTTTTGAGAATAAAAAAAAATAGCTTCTGATCTCAGCAAGGAGGAACCCATTCTTTTAAGTTTTAATTTTCTGATTTTTTTTAAAAATAGCAATTACCTGAGCGCCGCTAATAGTTTCTTCTTGGATCAACTTGTCTGTGATTTGATGTAGCGCTTGTAAGTTTTGTTTGAGTATTTTTTTAGAATTATTATAAACCTTGTTCAAAATACTTTGCACCTCGCCATCTACTACTTTAGCAATTTTTTCTCCCATAACCTTCTTTTTTAAAATTTTTCTGCCCAAAAAAATATCTTGGTCATCATCAGTTAAGTAAATAGGTCCCAATTTTCCCATTCCCCAATTACACACCATTCTATAAGCGGTTTCACTTGCCCTCTCAAAGTCATTACTAGCACCTGTAGAAACTTCTTTTAACACTATATCTTCTGCGGCTCTTCCACCCATTATCATCTCTAACCCGTCGCATAAATCTTTGCGTGTAACATAACCGCCTTCTTCATTTGGTAAAAACATAGTTACTCCTAGCGCTTGCGCATGAGGTACAATAGTAACCTTGTGTAAAATATCTTTGTGGTTATTAGCTACTGCAACTAGTGCGTGCCCTGCTTCGTGGATCGCTGTGATTCTTTGTTCTTCTTTTTCTATTTTTAAACTTTTTCTAGCAGGTCCCATAGTAAGTTTTTCTAGAGCTTGTTCAAAATCTATTTGTTCTACAGATTTTTTACTTTTTCTACCGGCTAATAGTGCTGCTTCATTTGCAAGGTTAGCAAGACTAGCTCCTGTCATACCAATAGTAGCCTTAGCTATGACAGTTAAATCTACATCTTTTGACAATTTTAAATTTTTAGTGTGAATTACCAAAATTTGTTTTCGTCCCTCAAGATCAGGCAAGGGCACTACTATTTGTCTATCAAACCTACCCGGTCTTGTAAGAGCACTGTCTAGTACGCTTGCACGGTTGGTAGCAGCAACAACAATAATTCCTTCTTCGTCTGAGAAACCATCCATCTCTACTAAGAGTTGGTTTAAGGTTTGCTCTCTCTCATCATTGCCTCCTCCTAAACCAGAGCCTCTTTGTCTGCCAATAGAGTCAATTTCATCAATAAAAATAATCGCTGGCTTATTATCCCTAGCTTTCTTAAACAAATCCCTGACCCTACTAGAACCAACTCCCACAAACATTTCTACAAAGTCCGAGCCACTTACAGTAAAAAAGGTAGCAGATGCCTCTACAGCAATAGCCTTAGCTAATAAAGTTTTGCCCGTACCCGGATTGCCCAAAAGTAAAATTCCTCTAGGGACTTTTGCCCCAATTTTTTTAAATTTTTCTGGATCTTTAAGAAATTCGACAATATCTAAAACTTCATCCTTTACTTCATCTATACCTGCTACATCCGCAAAAGTAATATCTAGTTTATTTTTATTGATTTGCTGAATAACTGTTTGACCAACATTAATGAGTTTACTGCCCCCTTGTAATTGGCGAAAAATAAAAAACCATACCCCTACAATCAGCAGTACAGGAAACCAAGAACCTAAAATGTTAAAAAAAATATTCCCACCAGCTTCTGGTGTATATTTAAAAGCAACTCCAGATTGATAAAGAGTTTTTTGTAGTTTTTGTTTGTAATAAAAAGGAATAACTGTCCTGAGTTTCTCATTAAAATTGGTAGTAAAACTAATATGCTCACTTTCTACTACAACTTCTTTGATATTATTTTGTTCTAAAAAAACTAAAAAATTAGAAAAAGAGATATTCTGATTTTTAGAAAATTGCCCAAAAAAACTAAACAATGAGATAGCAAAACTTGCAATCATAAATAATGTAAGTATGTTTAGGGGCGATTTTTTTAAAGGATGTTTTCCTTTTTTTTTCTTTTTAGGAGACTCCATAAGTTTTTAGAAAATAATCTATTCGGCTCTTTAATAAATATCAAAACAACTATTATTCTCTTTAAGTCAAGATGAATATTAATTACTATATTGAATAACGCTGAAGTTTCAGCTTACACAGCTACTGATGCACTCAACACTCTAATCAATGATACTATATTTTATAAAAAAATAAAAATAGTTTTTTGTCAACTAGTTAGAGCCTAACTATCTTGCCTTTTTTAAAAAAAATCACTAATCTTAAATACTCTAGGTAATGGAGTCTTTTTAAAAAAACATAGTCAAACACATACTATAAATGCGGAATTTATGTTAAAATTTAGTATGTAAAGCTAATGATTAAAAGATATAAATAAACATCAAGTTTGCCTTACTGCTGAGCTTGGTAAATATAGTTTTAAACCCTAAAACACATAATTTAAAAATAAATAATGCAAAAAGAAGAAGCTGCCAAAATTTATGACCCACTAAAAACACGCACTATTATCATCTCCTCTGCTATTGATGACAAAGTAGCAATGCGTATTATTCAAGAATTACTAATGTTAGAAAAAAAAGCAGTGAGTCCTATACAAATGCTTATTAACTCTCCAGGCGGACAAGTTACTAGCGGCATGGCAATTTACGATACAATGCAATTAATACAATCTCCAATTTATACTGTTGTAACTGGTATAGCAGCTAGCATGGGTACAATACTAGCGGTAGGCGGTGCAAAAAATTATTGTCTAATTACACCAAATAGCAGATTTATGATACACCAACCCTTGTTGCATGGAGTTATAGCTAAAGCATCAGATTTACAAATTACAGCTGAAGAAATCAAAAAAACAAAACAACAAATAGCAGAAATTTACGCTAAAAAAACAAAAAAAACAGTAACTAGTATTTTAAAAAAATTAGATAAAGATCAATGGTTTTCTGCACAAGAATCTGTAGAGTATGGTTTCACTGATAAGGTAATCAATAGCTTCCCTTTGGAAACATTAAAATGACCAAAGCAAAAACAACAAAGCCAAGCCTCACAATTGAACAACTGCAACATCAATTACAAAAAATACTAGAAAATCAAACAAAACTACTCAATTTCACTATAGAGCTCAATGAAGAGCTAAAAATCAAAAATACAGAGTTTCAAAATATTATTGAGAGCCTACCTCACGGACTAGTAGCAACAAATACACAAGGAAAAATTTTGCATTTTAATAATGCTATGGTGAACTTGACGCAAATTTCAACCTCACAAGCTAAGGACAAGAATATTAACAAAATTTTTAATACAGAGATCATTTCAAAAAATTTGTTCTCTAGACACCAAAAACAAGGAAGTAACTACCACTACGAATTCCAATACACTAATAAAAAAAAAGAAGTTAAAAATTTAGAATGCACCTTAGTGCCTCTACAATCTCGTGGCATTATTATCCATATAGAAGATGTAACACTTGTAAATAAACTACAACTAGAATCTGAAAGAAAAAATAGGTTGGCAACTATGGGAAAAATGGCAGCAACTATTGCACACGAAGTTAGAAACCCATTAGCTAGTATTGAATTATTTACCTCTATGCTTGCTAAAGAATTTTTTGGAGATAAAGAAAAATTAGAAATTTTAGGATATATACAGCAAAGCGTCAAAACTGCAAATTATACTATTAGCAATTTATTACAGCATACAAAACCAGTACAAATACAAAAAACAAAAGTTGATTTAAGTAAGTTATTAGAAAAATTCTACAAAATAAACAAACCGATTGCACAAGAACAAGATTATTATTTAATACTTGAAAATTTAAAAGATAAATTTATAGAAGCAGATGCAGAATTACTCAATCAAGTTTTAAAAAATCTTTTTAATAATGCCATGCAAGCTATAGAAAAATTTAATAACCAGAACAATCAAATCAAAATCATGTTGCAAGAGCACAAACAAACTCTTCGTATTATCTTTCAAGACAAAGGTTGTGGTATGACAGCACAAATACAAGAAAAAATATTCCAACCATTTTATAGCACTAAAAATAGAGGTATAGGGTTAGGTATGTCGGTTGTAAAAAATATTATGGATAAACATTGTGCTAAAATTTTTATAGAATCTAAAGAAAATATAGGCACTAAAATCTTTTTAGAATTTCCTACAAAAACATAAAAATATGAGATATTTGTTATTGTCCGTAGCACTTTTGCTATTGTTTTATAATGGATTGCTTGCCTCTGAAAAAGACAACCTGAGAAAACAATATAATAGCGCACTCTTGCTTTTGGAAAAAAAAGAATATACTCAAGCACAATTCGCACTAGAGACTATACTTTCGCACTCTAGTATCTTAGTCAAAGAAAAATCTAGTTTAGTAAAAATCAAACTCTTGAGCCTTTTTAAGCTAGCGGCAATCTACAACAACTTCGCTACGATAGAACTACAATTAGTAAAAAAGAATTTTGAAGTCATAGAGGACTACCTCAAAAAAGCAATTCGTATCTACCAAAAAATTTTAGCAGAAAAATTTATCCACAAAAATAAATTTGCAGAGCTTTTAGCCAGCACTAAACATAACTTAGAATATACCAAACTCAAACTTTTTGATCTGCATGCTCATCAAGAGGCTCTCTTCTTCAAAACAAACCAACAAAAAAAAATTCCTGTTTTAATTCAAGAATTGAAAAAAGAAGAAGAACAAGTCTTTAAGAAAATTAAAGAATTAGAGCTCTTGGTACAAAATTTTGCAACCCAGAAAACAAAAGATCAACTAGCAAAAAAACAAACAAAAATCCAAAAAAAATTTTTTATTCTCCAAAAAAAAATTCATCAAATAATCAAAGAATCCACTACTGATATTTAAACCCCTATACACTCAAGTACTGCTAAATTTTAGCTAATCTCAAAATAATTAAGTTGCAACGCTAAAGAAACTCAAATTAGTTAATTGAGTTACAGATAAAGAAAAGTAGCAAAAAAATAGTGCTAGTTGTGCAAGATTTTTAGTAGCTGTTTTTTGACTACCAATATGTAAGAAAATTTTTGCTATAATTGATTTTATAAATAGCCGTATTTTTTTAAATCTTGCTCTTTACAAAAACTTTCTGTGGCAAGTTTTTTGTTGCTTGCTCTGCAAAGCTCAAAAATTGTGCGTTTTTGCTTTTTAGTAAAATAGGGGTGTAGTGTAGGTCGACAAAAAATATTGAGTAGCACATGTTTAAATTTCTTACTGGTAAGTTTGTCATACAACTTGTTTTTTTGCTCGCCGGTAAGAAAAATATTATACCTCAAAAAAATCCTGCTTATGACGTGAGGTGCTAAAGAGCAAAGATTGGCAAAAATTAATCTACTAAGAACCACAGGCACTTTTCTAGTCTTGGCCATATGACCGGGAAAAAAGCGATCGGTAGTAACATAGCCTTTGCTTGTTTTTTGTTTCGTATTTAACTTGAGCTTTGGAATATCAGCTGAGGTAATCTTGAGTCTGAGTAAGTTCCCTATTTTTTGATAATAAGAAAATTTATCTTGTAGCAATTCCTCAAAAAAAAAACAATGGAGCTTACCAAATGTTATACGATACTGCCTTAGCGTATCTATGTAGTGCAACACCCGTTTTCTATTTTTTGGCTGAGAGATAAGACTAGTATAATATTTATCTATAGTATCTTTATGCTTGATGTAATGCCATTGATTTCTATAATAGTGCACATACTTAGAGTACAAGTGTTCTGCTTGCTGTCTTAGAGTACAAAAAACCTCTACAGAATGCTCTGCTAATAACGCCTTCAATCTTTGGGTACGCTCTAAAAAAGAGACGCCTTGGTCATTATTTCTATTAAAAAACAACTCATCACTTATAACATTAATTTTATGCTGATCTATAATAGAATTGATTGTTTGGATATGTGATGTTAAATTTTGATAAAAATCTGCTCGCTGAAGAGATGGACGTATAATTTTATCATAAATATTATGATAGGATGGCTCTTGATTTATGAGTACTTCATCAGGCCTTTTTCCAATATAGTTAATATTTTTTTGTTGGTGTAAGCGGTAAAAAAATACACTCCTGAGAGTAACAGTAGCTGTTTTTGGACTTCCGATATGTAAGAGAATTTTTGCCATCATTGATTTTATAAATAACCGTATTTTTTTAAATCTTGCTCTTTACAAAAACCTTCTGTGGCAAGTTTTTTGTTGCTTGCTCTGCAAAGCTCAAAAATTGTACGTTTTTGCTTTTTAGTAAAATAGGGGTGTAGTATAGGTCGACAAAAAATATTGAGTAGCACACGTGGCAGCTTCTTGATAAGTTTTTGATACAACTTGTTTTTTTGATCTTTGGTAAGAAAAATATTGTACCTCAAAAAAATCCTGCTTATGACGCGAGGTGCTAAAGAGCAAAGCTTGGCAAAAATTAACCTACTCAGAATCACAGGCACTTTTCTATTCTTGACCATATAACCGGGCAAACTGCGATAAGTGGTAACATAACCTTTGCTTGTTTTTTGTTTCGTTCTTAACTTGCGCTTTGGAATATCAGCTGAGGTAATCTTGAGCCTGAGTAAGTTACCTATTTTTTGATAATAAGAAAATTTATCTTGTAGAAATTCCTCAAAAAAAAGACAATGGAGCTTACCAAAAGCCTGACAATACTGCCTTAGCGTATCTATATGGTATAATATTAATTTTCTCTCTTCTAGTTGTGAGATAATATTGTGATAGTATGTTTCTATAGTATGGTTGTGCTTAATATAATGCCATTGACTTTCATAATTTTGTACATACCTAGAGTACAAATATTCTGTTTGTTTTCTTAGAGTACAAACAACCTCTACAGAATGACCTGCTAATAACGCCTTCAATCTTTGGATGCGCTCTAAAAAAGGGATCAATCCACGAATTTTATCTCTATGAAAAAGCGCTTCTTCGCTCAAAACATTGATTTTATGAGTATCTATAATAGAGTTAAGAGCTCTAGCATGCGCTGTCAAACTTTTAGAAAAATCTGCTCCCCAAAGCAATGAATACATAATTTTATCATAAATATTATGATAATATAGCTCTTGTTTAGAGCTTTGCTTAATGTGCAATAAATCAGATCTTTTGCCAATGTAGTGAATATTGTTTTTTCTGTGTAAACGATGAAAAAATACTCTTTGTAGAGTAGTAGTAGCCGTTTTTGGACTTCCGATATGTAAAACAATTTTTGCCATCATTGATTTTATAAATAACCGTATTTTTTTAAATCTTGCTCCTTACAAAAACCTTCTGTGACAAGTTTTTTGTTACTTGCTCTGTAAAGCTCAAAAATTGTGCGTTTTTGCTTTTTAGTAAAATAGGGGTGTAATTTAGGATTATAAGGCGAATTTATTGGTAGGTCAACTAGAGCCATAAGTCTGGCATAAATATTTTTTTTTTGCTGTTTTGTAAGAAAAATATTATATCTAAAAAAAACTCTGCTGATACCACGAAGACAAAAAAAAGCAATTTTACGCAAAATAAACCTGTTGTTTTGGGGTGCATGTCCATGTCTAATTACTCTATCTGGCAATAAAATACGAGATGTAATATACCCGTATTTAGTTTTTTGTTGTGTATTTAATTTAAACTTTGGAATATCAGCTGAGGTAATCGTGAGCCTGAGTAATTTACCTATTTTTTGATAATAAGAAAATTTATCTTGTAGCAATTCCTCAAAAAAAAGACAATGAGCCCTATGAAATACTTTGCTATATTGTTGCATAATATCTGCATAACACAACATGCTCCTACGTTTATCAAATCTCAATTTAATATCATTGTAATATTTTTTAATCGTACCATGATTTTTAATATAGTGCCATTTATCAGGGTAATGATGGACATACCAAGAATATAGATAATCAGCTTGTTTCCTAAAAACACACAGAGCCTCGACAAAATGCCCTGCAAATAAAGTTTGCAATCTTTGAGTTAACTCTAAATTGAAAACTTGAGTGCCATAAATATCGTTATCAAAAGCAAAAAAAATATTCTCATCACTAATAACATTGATTTTATGCTCATCTATTATAGAATTAATTATTTGTTTATTTTCTACTAAATTTTTATCAAAATTGTCACCAAAACGCAATGAATAAATAACTTTTCTATAAATATGATGATATAATTGTTCTTGCTTGGATTCTGTTTTGATACTTGCAAAATCAGAGCGTTTACCTATGTAGTTAATACGCCCTTGTTTGTGTAGATAGTTAAAAAATAAGACTTGTAAAGACGTAGTTGCGGTTTTTGGAGTTCCAAGATGTAGTAAGATTCTTGCCATATTTTTATCCTACCTTGTTTTTAGTAAAATATTTTAGTAGCTACTTGTTAAGTTGATTGGAATATGATTGTTCTTTACAAACTAGCTGCTTGCAAATATTTTTGAATAATTTTTGTTAACTCTTTTTGAGAGACAGCGCCTACCACTAACTGTCCTTCTAGTATTCCTTTGTCAATCACTCTGCCAATAATATAGCTAGGAGTAGCATTGATTCCTAATGCCAGCGCTGCTTGTTCGTCGTTTTTGAGTAAGTTTGAGTATTTTTTGCTACTTAAACAATCATTAAAAATCACTGATTTTTTAATTCCTGCCGATTTCGCATAGGATAGAAGTTTTTGATTGCTCAAATCATTACTATCGGCAAAAAGCAAAACATGAAAAGCCTCAAATTCTCCTTGTTCTCTAGCACATTCTACTGCTAATGCTGCTTTTTTTGCTTCTTTATGAAAAGAAAGGGGAAAATGGCGATAACCAAAGACAACCTCGGTTTTATATTTTTGAATTAAACTGCTAATAACAGGTTGATTTTGTTTGCAAAAAGGGCATTGATAATCCGAAAATTCTAACAGCATTACCTTTGCTGCGTGGTTTCCTCGTAAATAGGCTGTTGCTATAGGTAGCCTGAGAAGTAAGGCATCTGGTTCTGTTAATAAAAACTTTACTTTTTTTTCTGCTACTAGTTTAGTAAATTCCGCTTCTCGTTTTTTTTCTAGCAGAATTTGCATCATATAGGTTTTAATCTGTACTCTTATGTCTTCAAAGCTTCCTCTTTCTTGTAATTGATTGTCATCGTAAAATTTTTTGACCTTTTTATTAGAAATAGCAGGCAGTAAAATATCTATATTTTCTAAAGATTTATCTCTAAAGTTTGTCAAAATCTGCAAATAAAGCTCTGAGAGTAATTTTTGAATTTCTGCATCTTTGAGCTGCTTTAAATAAATGTCTTTACCATTTATTTTACCTATTTTTTTCTCATCATTGATAAGTTGTTCGCCAAAAACAGCAGTAAGGATACAAACGCTAAAAACCGCCAAAAAAAACAACAATTTCATTTTTTTACAATCAACACGTTTAAACGAGAATCAAACCAACAAAAATCTTTGTTATTAAGCTAATATATCTTAGTATCTTTTGCAAAGTTTTAGCTTATCGCATGTCAATTTATTTCATGCTAACTACTAAATAGTAATGTCTGAGCAAGCCTGATAAAAAATATAATAACTTTGACAACACAATAGTATTGTTATTTTTTAAAATTTTGTTCAAATTTTTTTTTAAATTCCAAAAATTGATCTGCAAAAATTGCTTTTCTAATTTGTTGCATAAAATAATTCATAAAGTATAGGTTATGATAACTATTAAGCCGAAAACTTAACAATTCTTTAACTTGAAACAAATGTCTAAGATAGCTCCTAGTATAAGTTTTACACACCATACAATCACAATTAGCATCAATCGGACTCTGGTCTTCAGCAAATTCTTTTCTTTTAATAGAAAGCCAGCCATTTTGTGTAAGTAAAGATCCGTTGCGAGCATTACGAGTTGGTAACACCGAATCAAACATATCAATCCCATTTTTTACTGCCTCTAAAATATCTAACGGATGCCCGACACCCATTAAATAACGAGGTTTGTTGATTGGCATCAAAGGAGTAATAAATTGTAAAATACGATACATATCTTCCTTGCTCTCGCCTACACTTAAACCTCCGATTGCATAACCATCAAAAGTAATGTCTTGGAGTCTCTCTAAACAAATTTTTCTTAAATCTTCAAACATTCCTCCTTGTAAAATACCAAATAAAGCTTGATTCTTCTGAGTTAGAGTTTGTTGTTTTTGCGTAACAGATCTCTGAGCCCATTGCAATGTCAATTCCATAGAAGTAGCTGTTTTTTCGTAATTAGTTTCAGATGGCAGGCACTCATCTAGGGGCATCATAATATCTGATCCAAGATTTTGTTGTATTTGTACTACTTTTTCTGGTGTTAAAAAATGCTTGCTTCCGTCTAGATGACTACAAAACTCTACCCCCTTGAATGTAATTTTTCTTGTAGCTTGCAAAGAAAAAACCTGAAAGCCTCCGCTATCGGTGAGCATAAGTCTCTTCCAAGCCATAAACTTGTGCAAACCTCCCATCTTAGCAATTAACTCATCTCCTGGTCTTAAAAAAAGATGGTAGCTATTGCTTAGAATTAAAAAATAATCTATATCTATTAAATCTTGGGGTGTAATTGCTTTGACACTAGCACGAGTCCCTACGGGCATAAAAACTGGAGTAGGTACAAGGTTGCCATTGAGCTGTAAAATACCTGCTCTAGCTTGTGCATGTTGGTGATATTTTGTATAAATTTTCACAAAAAATAATGAGAGAAAAAGTTATTGTTGCTATGAGCGGAGGAGTAGATAGTTCCGTCGCTGCTGCCCTACTCCAAGAACAAGGCTATCAAGTCATAGGTATCATGCTTCAGATTTGGTCTGAGGACAAGGTTATCAACAAATGCTGTTCTTCGCAAGCAATAAACGACGCCCGTGAAATTGCAGGAATTCTAAATATTCCTTTTTACATTAGAGATTATCAAGATTTTTTTAAGGAAAAAATTGTAAATTATTTTATTGATAGCTCCGTGCAAGGATATACACCTAATCCTTGTTTTTTTTGTAACCAAAAGGTGAGATTTGGACAATTATTAGCAGAAGCACTAAAACTAGATGCAAACTATTTAGCAACCGGGCATTATGTTCGATTGCAAAAAAAAATGGGAGAATTCCAACTTTTTAAAGCCAAAGACAAAAGCAAAGATCAAAGTTATATGCTGCACAGATTAGGACAAAAACAACTCACACACAGCCTCTTTCCACTAGGCAGTTTACTAAAAACACAAGTAAGAGCAATTGCTAAAAAAATGAATTTTCCTGTTTTTCAAAAAAAAGATAGTCAAGATTTGTGTTTCTTAGGCAAAGATGGTGTCAAAGGCTTCCTTCAAAGACACGCAAAAACACAAATGAAGGTTGGAGAAGTAGTAAACACTCAAGGAGAAATATTAGGCAAACATCAAGGTTTGATGGCTTATACTATCGGGCAACGACGCGGTTTGGGTATTGCTGCTGAAAAACCTTTGTTTGTCATACGTAAGGACTACACCCGCAATAGATTAATTGTTGGTTATACAGAAAAAAGATTTAAACAATCTTTCCAAGTAGAAGATTGTCACTTTGTGAGTGGCAAAGCACCTAAAGAGACTATAGATGTTTGGACAAAAATTCGCTATCAATCACAAGAAAATAAATCTCGCTTATTTTTAGATGGAAAAAATTTAAAAGTAGAATTCCAAGAACCCATCAATGATGTTAGTGCAGGACAAGGAGCTGTCTTTTATCAAAAAAATAGATTGCTAGGAGGAGGAATTATCTCCAAAGAAGTATAGAAGAAAATCGCATAAATTACTTAAAATAATACTACACTAAAGGCATAACGAAAACACAAATCAAGATAGCTAGCAAAATACCAATGTGTCTAGTTTAGGTAAACATTATGCAAAAATTCTACTTAAGTTAAGTAACATTTTACTAAAATGAAGTTTGATTATTTATTAGAAATTTTTGAAACATTCCTAGCTAAAAATTTTCAAAAAACATGCTACCCTAGACTTTTTGAACAAGCTATCTCCTACTCTGTTTTAGATGGAGGAAAAAGGTTAAGACCTCTATTTTACCTTGTCTTATGGCAAGCCTTACAAAGAAACTCTCAAGAGATTTTACCTTTTGCTGCTGCTACAGAATGTATCCATTCTTATGCCTTAGTGCACGATGATTTACCTTGTATGGATGATGATGACTACCGCAGAGACAAACCAAGTAATCATAAAAAATTTGGAGAAGCCAATGCTATACTCACGGGAGATGCACTACTAACAGAAGCCTTTGCAATTATTTTCAATCACTCTCATTCTGCTTTTGCTAGTAGAGTAGTTTTAGCAGCAACAAAAACAATGACCTACCACGCAAAAATGATGTTAGCAGGACAGTTTCTAGATATTAATGTCCCTGAGAAGTTTGCAAATAAACAAGCTAGTTATGATTATTTACATACTATGGAAAAAAGAAAAACTGCGTATCTTTTTCAAAGTTGCTTTGAAATACCTGCAATTCTAGCAGAGTTAAAAAATAAAGAAACCTTGAAAGAACTTGGTACTTTAACTGGTACTTGCTACCAAATTAAAGATGATATACTAGATGCAAATAGTGAAAGAAAGCAAATAAACCCAGCAAAAAATGTCATTACCTTTAGCTCTTTATTAGGAGTAAAAGAAGCAACAAATATTTTATCTAGTAAAAAAAAAAAAATACAACAACTAATAGAATCATTGCCTTTTAAGACAACACAGTTGTGTGAAGTTATTGAGTTTGCTTTGGAGCTCTAAATTTTACTTGCAAAATACACAATAGCAAGAAAATACCAACAACAATAGTAGTCAAATACTCAAGTAAACGGTAATGCTGAGAGTAAAAACTACCTCCTGATTCCTCGCTATAAGGCAAATCTATCACCCAAGCACCACTCTCCAAATAAGGTGTCTTAAAAATCACTTTACCATCTGGCATAGTAACAGAAGAATAACCATTATTGATAACATGAATCATAGGCACTCTATTTTCTACAGCACGAAGATTAGAAATCATACTGTGAGCAGTAACTTGGAGCTGAGAGCGATACCACTCATTATTGGTAGCTACAACAAAAATTTTTCCTTTGCTCATACCACTAATATTTTCCGCAGCAGTGTACGGAGCAATAGATTCGTAACATATCAAAGGAGTGACCCTCATCTTTGCTATTAAAAATGTTTTTGGTTTTATGCCTTGCTGAAAACGACCAAGAGTAACTCCTATTTTAGGTAAAAAATTTTTATAATACTTTTGTAGCGGTAGGTATTCGCCAAAAGGTACTAGCGTACGTTTATGATAAATATCTTTGAGATAACCTTTGTTGTTGAGCCAAAACATAGAATTATAAACTCCCTTTGATAAATAATGATTATCTATAAAAAGCAGATGAGTATTAAAATCACTGACCCACTTACGAAACCCTTGCCTCACAGCAGAAAATTGTTGATATTGATAAGTATGCCCTTCGGGCCAAATAGTTAATACAGGTTTTTTTTCTAAAATAGTTTGCATCAATTTAAATTCTAGAGGGTAATTTTTATCAAATTCTAAATCTGCTGAGCGAAACAAACTAGCTGTGCGGTTTGGTTGCACAATAGCTATTTTTTTTGTCTTCCAACTACTATAAATAGTTTGCCATTTTTGTTGAGCATAAAAACCGTAAGCAAACCAAAGACAAAAAATTATGAGCAAAAATAACCAACTTGCTTTGTTAATAGTCTTACTATGAGTGATCAATTTATAAATAAAGATATTAAAAAAAGCTAGTAGCAAACTTAGTCCTTCAATCCCAGTAAATTCGATGGCTTGTATAGCACTTGTAAATGCCATCTGTGAGCTACCAAAAGCTATATGAAAAGTTAGAGGATTGTTGAATGACAAAAATACAAAGCAAATAGGAAAAATAAAAAGCTCTGAGATAGGAATATTATTTTTTAAAAATTGAAAAAATAAAAAAATTAAAGCGATAAAATTGGAAGCTATGACGGCGAAGAAAAATAAAAAAAGATAATTAAAGGGAATAGCAAAACCGAAGTAAAAATAACTCAAATTAGCCATCCAGTACATACCTATTAAGTAGGCTACAGTACCACTAACTAATCCGAAAAAATAAGTTTGGCGGTAAGATTGACCTTGAATAACAAAAAATAGTGGTACCCAAGCAAACCAGCTGAGTAAAAAAAAAGATTGAAAAAGGTAGGGAATGGAATAAAGTATTCCACTCATAGCAGCAAGAATTATTTTCCAAAAATAATTCTTCGCAAACATTTAACTTGTAAGATATGCTATATATTCTTTATTACTATCTTGCGTTAACTTAGAGTTAGTATTTTTTGTAGGATATTCCTTTTTGGGTAGCACTTCCATTTTTTTATTAACGATAGCTCTAGAAAATAAGGAGTCTCTAGTGTATTTTTTACTATTTCTTTCTCCACTATTTTTGTTAAATTTTGTGCTTTTCATTTTTGCTAACAAACTAAGAACTTTAACGTAAATTTCTTGTTGACCTCTAAAATCAAAACCAAAATTTCCTTCTTTTTGAATAGAGCCCACCAATTCTTTGAGTTGTTTTTGATAATTTAGTAACATTCTTTTATCTATACTCCTTACCTTTTCTACACCAAAAATACTGGATAATATTCGTTGCAATCCATCTTTTTGTAATTTTTCAGGGTGAAAATTAGTAATAATGCCTTGAAACGCTTCAATATCATTCAAACATAATAAAATTTGTATATTAACTTGGCTATTTTGAATTTGAATAGCCGTAATATTTAAATTTATCTCTGGTCTAGCTTGGATATGCGTTATTAATTGATTAACTTTTTTTAGTAATGTAATAAAACTTTCTACAGAATTTAACTCCACTGTTTGAGAAGTGTGTTTTGCAAAAAAAACTTGTACCACTTTTCCTTCTATCTTTTCATTTAATATTTTTGTTTGATTGCAGAGCCAAACTTTAGAAAATACTTCAAGTTTATCAGTAAACGAATCCCATAAAAATAAAACTTCTTCTACTTCTTGAAAAAACAAAAAGAAAATATCGTCTAGAGATAACTTATCTTTTTTGTATTGATAAAACTCCCAATGTTTTTGAATAATTTTACTAGCTTTTTGACACAAAAAAACAATATCTTCTAGAATATCCAATTGGATATTGTTTTTTCTAATCTCCTCTACCTCAAAGAAAACTTTAAGAAAATTATTTTTTTTATTTTCGAGTTCACTCTCTTTGCAAAAATTATCTTGAAAAATTTTTCCTCGCATTTTTGGCAGAATATCTGTAAAATTCTCCATAGAGCCTTGAGAAATTTTTGCTAAAATTTCGCTGTAAATACTTATATAAAAATAAAAATCTCTATGCAATAAATCATTAAGTTTTACATATTGATTGTAGGTATCTTTATACTCTTTGGTAAAATTATTGCTGTCCATACTTTATACTTGCACTTTGCCATAATATAGTAAACTTAATAGACACAAGCCATTTTTTAACTTATGTTATTAATACTGATAAAGTATACTAAATTTATTAAAAAAGTACAAACTAACATAGAATAAAGAAGAATGTTTATTCTGCAAGCATTAAGTAAATAACCAATCAAGTCAAAATTGACATTCTACTGCTAGAAAACAATCAGTTATATAATCTAAAATATACAACAAATAAAAAAACTTCCTGCGTCCATCAGCAGACAAATACTACTCAAAAAATTATGCGCTCCTGGATTTACTTATTTTTGCTTTGTTACGCACCCTTTCTCATAGCACAAGAAATTACACTAGATGCAAATAGTCAAAAAAAATTTGCTGATAGACTTCACCTATCAAAAGAATTTTATAGGGCTATTACAGAATACCAAAGATTGCTACATTTTTTTCCAAAACAACAAAGCCCTGAGATTCACACTCAAATAGCAAAATCTTATTTAGCAGGTAGAGATTATAATGGAGCTATTGATTATTTTAAAAGTGTAAAAGTCAAATACCCTGAATTATTATGGAGTGAAGAAATGCAATTTTTATATTCTTTAGCCTTTTTAGATAAAGATAACCACAAACCTTTTTACTACCGTAGAGATAATATCAAAAAAGCTATTACGCTCATGTACGACATTCGTGTAGATTTTTATAAACCGGTTAAATCTTTTGTAGATGAATGGCAACAGCATAACCAACAGTCAAAAAAATCTCCTCTGATAGCTGGCAGTCTTTCAGCTATTTTGCCAGGAGCTGGTAGTCTCTACAACAAAAGATACAAAGAAGCTTTTTACAGTTTTTTTATTAACAGTTTGTTCGTGTTAGCTAGCATAGAAGCTAGAAACAATAAAGAGAGTACAAAAGAGGCTATTTTTTCTTTCTTTGCTCTTGCGTTCTATGGAGGCAATATCTACACCGCTATCAATGGAGCACATAAATACAACGACTATACTAAAACCAAATATCTAAATGATTTACGGATTAAATACTCTATCAACTTAACTTACTGAGCATGCCCTGTAATTTTTACTTGCTCTAGAGCATTGCACTCAGTACCTCAGTAAAAACTTACAACAAAGGCAAACCAAAAAATTGTATTTACAGACAAGCACAATCTCAATACTGACAATGCTTAATAGTGAAAGTAAAACTAACTAATATATAGTTTAAGCAGACAAAGTACGACTAACTAATATTTTTAAACCTAATACAATTCGTTTTACAAAGACAAGGTATCTTCTTCAAGACTTAAATCTTCGCTGTCAATCTCACTTGAGCTATGAGCGGATTTTGTTTCTTTGACGTGATCCTTTTTTGTATTACTTAACTTATTATAAAAAACAAAACTATACAAATACTTATCTCTCATGCCACTCATCTTGTCTAGTGCTTTTTGCATAATTTTTAGCTCCATGCTCAAACATTCCTTCGTTTTAGCTATAGATTGCTTAAGTTGACTAGAATGCTTTTCTATTCTTGTTTTTGTTGCAGTTAAATTCGAGATAATAAAGTTCAAAAATTGCACAAAACTTTTAATTTTTTCTTGGTTGTCTATTTCCAATTGATTAATCTCTTTTCTAAAACTAAATAAAATTGTATGAACATCTTTTTCTTGAGTATATCTTATTCCCTCTATTTTAGTAATTTGCTGATCTACTAGTACTAATTCTTTGTTATACCCATCAATACAGAGAGTTAGCTCGGATATTAAATCTTGAAAGCTTTTTTGATTCTGTTCCAAACTTTCTAAAATTTTTTTTCTTCTATAACACTGACTCAAAGAGATAGAATATATTTTAGCAACACCGTGAATGCTTTCTTCTATAGAAGAAAGATGCTCTTCACAAATTATACGCTCTGAATTCCTAATCAATCCCATAGCTTTTGCATCTGCAAAATTATCCCATTTCATAGGATCCATCTTTAAAAAATCCCATTTTGACGAGACTTGATCGTAATCAATCACATTTTCTACAAAATAATCTGTATTCCTAAGCAATGTCGTTCTAAAATAATTCATAATAATAAATAATTTGTTACAAGTGTACTACATAGGTGACTAACATAGCATACAACAAATGTCAATGATTTTTACTCTTAGCAATAAATTTTTATCTAATAAATTTAACTATGCTAATTAAGGTTTGATGCACGCTCTAAAATAAATTTTACTATGCTAATATTATGTTATTGCGTCACCTCCAAAATGTTTGCAATTTTTTTGTAAGCATTAACTGGCTTTTTGTTTATAAACTGCCTGTGTGAGTTTAGAGACTACACAAGTAAACTTTTTTAGAGCTGCTTTCTTGTTTGCTAAAATTTCTTCAGCAACCCTGCTCTTTGTTAGTAAAAAATGCTCTGTCAGCAAGGACCAAAATTGTTTATCTTCTTTTTGCATCTTCAAAACTTCTACACAAGACAAATTACAATTACTTTTGACACTATCTAGATCATCATAAATATAAATTTCTCCATCGCTCATACCTGCGGCAAAATTTCTGCCAATCTTTCCTAATACAATTACTACTCCCCCTGTCATATATTCGCATCCATGTTCGCCTACTCCTTCTACAACTGCCATCGCACCACTATTGCGGACAGCAAATCTTTCTCCTGCAGAGCCATTTAAAAAAGTTTTACCACCAGTTGCCCCATAGAGTACAGTATTACCTACAATAGCATTTTTGGAAGCTTGATTTTGTAACTCGTTTATCGCTTGCACGACAATCTTACCTCCACACAATCCTTTTCCTAAGTAATCGTTTGCATCTCCCTTAATATGCAGGCTAATTCCAGGAGGTAAAAATGCACCAAAGCTCTGCCCTGCTGTACCAGAAAAATCTATACTAATAGTATCTTCTAGCAAGCCTTGCTCACCGTACTTTTGCGTTACCTGATGACCTAACATAGTGCCTACAGCGCGTTGGGTATTTTTGATATTCATGCTAAACCGTATTTTTTTACCTTCTTCTAAAGCTGTCTGAGAAATCTGAATGAGTTTTTTATCCAAAGCATTCTCCAACATGTTGCTTTGTTCTCTTATTTTTTTATAAACAGATTTTTCTGCTACTACTTTTTGTAACAAAAAAGAAAGATCTAGTTCTTTGGACTTTGCATTATGCCTTTTTTGATTGATCTCTAAAAATTGTACTTGACCTATTAAATCATCAAATTTTCTTATTCCTAGTGATGCCATAATTTCTCTAGCTTCACGCGCTACCATTAACAAATAATCTCTAACATACTCAGGTTTGCCTTTGTATTTTGCCCTTAAGTTTTTATCTTGCGTAGCAATGCCGACAGGGCAAGTATTCAAGTGGCATTTTCTCATTAAAATACAACCCTGCGTAACCAAAGCAGCAGTAGAAAAACCAAACTCCTCAGCTCCAAATAAAGCACCCACTACTACATCTCTACCTGTAGTAATTTGTCCGTCAATTTGCAGTGTTACTCTATCGCGAATACGATTACTAACCAACATTTGCTGAGTCTCTACAATCCCTAACTCCCAAGGAATACCAGCATTTTTGATAGAAGAAGCAGGAGAAGCACCAGTGCCTCCATCAAACCCTGCTATGATAATCTTATCCGCTTTCGCTTTTACTACTCCTGCTGCGATAGTCCCAACTCCTTGCGAAGCTACAAGTTTCACACTCACTGCTACTTTTGGGTTAGCATTTTTTAAATCGTAGATTAACTGTGCTAAATCTTCTATAGAATAAATATCGTGGTGGGGAGGTGGAGAGATTAGAGCAATGCCCTCAACGGTATGTCTTAATTTTGCAATATAAGAATCTACTTTCAATCCTTTGATTTGTCCTCCTTCTCCCGGTTTTGCTCCTTGAGCAATTTTAATTTGAATTTCTTCTGCGTTATTCAAGTAATAACTAGTGACACCAAAACGCCCTGATGCTATTTGTTTAATTTTACTATTTTTAGAGCTTCCATCTGCTGAGAGTTTATATCTTGTAGCATCTTCTCCTCCTTCTCCTGTATTACTTTTAGCACCAAGACTGTTCATAGCTATAGCTAAATCTTCGTGTGATTCTCGTGAAATAGCACCAATAGACATAGCGCCTGTACAAAACCTTTTCGCTATTTCAGCTACTCCTTCAACCTCGTTGAGCTCAATAGTTTTAAGAGTGGATTTAAATTTTAGTAAATTTCTAAGTTTATATAACCCTGTATTATTAACACTCCTAGAAAATTCTTGATAAATTTTGTAGTCATTTTTCCAAGATGCTTGCTGTAATAAGTGAATAGTTGTAGGGTTGTAGAGATGTTTTTCTCCTTGCATACGCCAGTTATATTCTCCTTTGCTAATTAAGTGCTCCTGCATAAAAGCCTGTTTGTGTTTAAACACAGCTTCTTTCTCCAATAAATCAATGCCAATTCCACCAATAGAGCTGTATGTGTTACAAAAATATTTTTGAATCAGCTCTTTGCTTAAACCAATAGCCTCAAAAACTTGAGCACCTTGATAGCTGTTGAGTGTAGAGATACCCATTTTAGACATAATTTTTCTCAAACCCTTAGAGAGTGCCTCAACATAATTTGCTAGCGCTTCGTTTTGCGAAACACTAAGCTGTTTGTTTTGTGCCATATCTGCTATAGTTTCGTAGGCTAAATAAGGGCAGACTGCCGTCGCACCATAACCTAGTAATAATGCAAAATGGTGAGTTTCTCTAGCTTCTCCTGTCTCTAAAATTAACCCTATTTTTTTTCTTTCCTTTTGCACTATTAAATGATGATGTACGGCAGAAACAGCAAGCAAAGCTGGAATAGGAAGAGCAGCACTAGAAACTTGTTTGTCACTCAAAACTAATAAAGAAGCACCTGATTTAACTGCTTGTAGGGATTGTTCGCATAAAGCAGCTACTGCTTCGCTCAATTTTTGCTTTTGATAATCATACAACATACTTAGTTTGTGACACGAAAATTTTTTTTGTGCTTGTATAAACATTAGCTCTTGCCTTGTTACAATCGGATTCTCTATGACAAAAACTTTGGCATTTTTTGGAGTTTTTTCTAGTAAATTAAAGTCGTTTATTACATAACTTTCTAAAGACATATTGCATTGTTCTCTGATAGGATCAATAGGTGGGTTAGTTACTTGTGCAAACCTTTGCTTAAAATACCCATATAGTAATTGCGGTTTTTCTGATAATATTGCTAGAGGTGTATCTGTACCCATAGCATAAGTCAGCTCCTCAGAAGTTTCTGCCATGTTTTGAAAAAGCATACTCAAATCTTCTTCGCTATAGAAAAAAACTTTTTGTTGCTGTTTTAGAGAAAGTGGAGCAACTTTTTTTTTTTGATGAGTTTTTTTTTTACCTTCAGAAAGATAAACCTTATGTTCTTTATTCCATTTAGCATATGGATGAGCATTGCTACAAGATTCTTTAAGGTCTGTATCATACAAAATTTTACCTTTTTTTCTATCTAGTGCTAGAATCTCTCCGGCTCCAAGCTTACCTTTTTGAAGTATTTGCTCTGTTGCCATAGGCAATACTCCTGATTCTGAGGCGATAACTACACAATCTTTGCTCAAACAATATCGCAATGGTCTTAAGCCATTCCTGTCAACTGCAGCGCCTATAAAATTTTTATTTGCAAACAATATTGCAGCAGGACCATCCCAAGGCTCCAGCATCGGAGTATGATATTCGTAAAAACTTTTTAGATTTTTTTGTATTTTGGTTTCATTTTCCCAAGACTGTGGCATCATCATCATCATCGCCTCTACCAAAGAAATACCATTTTGTACTAGAAACTCTAAAAAATTATCATATCCCAAACTATCACTACACCCAGCTTCTATAATAGGGAATAAAGCTTTTGAGCTAGAAAAAAACTTACTTCGCATTTGGCTTTCTCTCGCGTTACAACTATTGATATTGCCAATACAAGTATTAATTTCTCCGTTATGCGCTATGAGCCTGAGAGGTTGTGCTAGCTTCCAAGAAGGCAGCGTATTTGTAGAAAATCTTTGATGTAGTAAAGCAAAAGAAGTTTGAAAACTCTGTTGCTTAAAATCCAAATAATATTGTGCTAATTGACTTGCTAAAAATAAACCTTTGTAAATTAGTGTCTGACTAGAAAAACTTACAATTTCAAAAATATCATCCTTGATTGCTTGTTTAATTTTTTTACGCAATAAATAAACCTGCTGCTCAAAATAATCTTCTCTAACATGCGCTACAAAAAGCTGCAATATACTAGGTTCTAAATGCAAGTCATTAGGAGACAAGCTGCTATTATCTGTAGGTACTTCTCGCCAACCAATAAAACGTAAAGTACTCTGAGCTATAATGGCTTCTATTTGCTTTTGTTGTCTAGCTCTGAGTTGACGATCACAAGAAAAAAAACACATACCTACAGCATAATCACCAAAAACAGGTAATATAATATCTTTTTCTTGCCAAAATGCACGAAAAAATTGGTCTGCAATATCAATCATTAACCCTGCTCCATCACCAGAAAGCTGGTCTTGCCCTGTAGCACCTCTATGCTCTAAATTTTTTACAATTAGTAGCCCTTGCTCTAAAATTTTATGACTTGCAATCCCATGAATGTTAGCAACTACACCCAACCCACAAGAGCCCTTGTTAATCTTTTGAAACTCTATTTTTGCAATATGCTGCTGCACTGTTATTAAAATTGTACTATTTTTGATACCGACAGTGTATACTGTAGTTAGTAATTATTCAATAAATGTTTAAATTGTATAAATCAAATTTAAAAATAGGCAGTCGTAAAAGTGCTTTAGCCCTACGACAAGCAGAATATGTCAAAAATAAAATTCTTGCATTGCGCCCTGGGCAAGAAGTAGAAATTATCGGATACCAAACCAGTGGCGATAAAATAAAGGATCAACCACTATACGACATAGGAGGGAAAGGCTTGTTTACAAAAGAATTAGAAATTGCCCTAAAAAAAGGTGAAATAGATTTTGCAGTACAGTCTGTAAAAGATATACCAAGTCAAATAGAATGCTGTTTTGGTATTCCTATAGTTTTCCCTAGAGAAAACCCTCTAGATGCTTTTATCTCCCATAAATATGCAAGTTTAGATGAGCTACCAGCTGCTAGTAAAGTCGGAACTTCTTCTCCTCGTAGAACTTCACAACTACTGTGTTATAAAAAAGATTTGCTAATCTCTCCTTTGAGGGGGAACCTAGAAACTAGGCTAGCAGCACTCAAAAAAAAAAAATTAGACGCTATCTTACTAGCTGTTGCAGGATTAAAAAGGATGGGGTGGGCAAAACATATTACCCAAATTATATCGCCTAAAATTTGTCTTCCTGCCGTCGGACAAGGCATCATAGGACTAGAATGCCTAAAAGAAAACAAAAGAGCTATTCAAAACATTGCTACCTTAAACCACCAAACAACATATCTGCAATTATTAGCAGAAAGAAGTTTCTTAGCAAAATTAAATGGAAATTGTAACTCCCCAATAGCTGCAAATGCTATCTTGCAAAATAAAAAACTTGTCTTAAAGGCTTTTGCTGGAAACTTTACGGGAGAAAAAATTATAAAAGGCGAGCTCTCTGGGCTACCACAACAAGCAATACAAATAGGCATCAGTTTAGCAAATCAATTTATCAAAAAAGGCATTAAAGATATTTTAGCACTATGAACGAAAAAAAAAGGAATTTTAAAGAAATTACTAAAAATTTTTTTAGGTTCCTACAACTATTTGATAAAAAACAAAAAATTTATTTATTCTTGTTGCTTCCAGTAAATATACTATTTATTGTGCTAGAATTTTCTACATTGATCTTGTTAGCGTTTCTTTTATCTGTGCTACTCAAACCAGAATGGGTTCAAAGTAAACCTCTCTTACAAGAATTGTATCGTACCATTGATTTTAGTAGCTATAATTATTTTGTTTTATTTTTGGGCTCTTGCAGCATCATTTTATTTGGTGTAAGCGTCGTCGCTAAATATTCTGCTAACATCATAAAGAGCAAACTACAGCAAATTTTATCTATATACATCCAATCTCTGATCTTAAAAAATATTTTTTTGTGCTCTTATGAATGGTTTTTAACACAAGATACTGGTTCATTGATCATAGCTACAAAAAATCAATCATCACAATTAGCTGGTTTTATGCTTGGATTTTTGAGTCTCATTATTATTGCAATTTCTCTAAGTATAATTTTTACTTTTTTATTTATCCAAGACCCCGTATTGATTTTAATTTTTGCCATTTTTATTGGTGGGTTAAGTTATCTATTGCACCGTATTGTAAAAAATAGACTATACGCTTACGGAAAAAAAACAAACCAGCTACACGAGCAAAATACCCTGCTTATCAGGGAAATTTTAACTGGCATTATTGATATCAAACTCCATAGACAAGAAAAGTATTTTTTTCAAAATTTTTACCTACAAACAAAAAATTTACACAACACTGCACTCAAACAACAGCTAGTGCAAGAAGCTCTATACCCTATTCTTAACATTTTTTTATACAGTGGTATTTTAACCTTTATTACCTACAATATAATATTTTATCAATCTTTAGAGAGGGTCATTGCCTCTGGAGCTGTATTCTTAGCTATCTCCTACAGAGGTCTACCCTATATACAAAATATGTTAAATATTTTAGGCCATATTCAGAACTTGCTCTACGGCGTACATAACTTACAAAACCTAGGCTTATTACAGTTCACTCAAGATGGAGTCAATAATAAAATATCTTTTAATGAAAAAATTACTCTGCAAAACATTGCCTACAATTATCCCAATAATCAACAAAATATTTTTAAATCACTTAGCTTAACTATTACAAAAAATCAAACAGTAGGCTTGATTGGAAAAACTGGTTGTGGTAAAAGCACTCTAGCAAAGCTAATACTAGGCATCCTACCGGTTAGTGCAGGGAATATTTTTATAGACAAACAACCACTCGTTAAAGAATATCTGAAAAGTTGGTATGCTAAAGTAGGCTATGTTTCTCAAAAAATATTTATTTTTAACACTAGTTTACTAGAAAACATAGCTGTCGGACAAACTAGAGCAGAGCAAAATACTCAAAAAATTCAATACATAGTCAACCTGCCTTGGATGAAATATTTTATTGCTTCCTTACCTCAAGGCATTAACACTAAACTCCAAGAAGATGGTAAAAATTTAAGTGGAGGACAAATACAAAGAATTGCTATTGCTAGAGCTATATATAAAGATCCTGAAGTTTTTATTTTTGATGAAGCCACAAACGCTTTAGACAATAGCACTGAAAAATTAATTTTAGACACTATCAATAACCTCAGGAACAAAAAAACTATTATTATCATAGCTCACAGATTAAGCACTCTCAAAATCTGTGATAGTATCTACCATCTGCAAGATCAAAAACTAACCCACTATACTTCCTACGAAATGATGTTACAAGAACAGCAATAATGAAAAAAATTATTGTTTTAACTTTGTGTCTATTACCAATAGTAATTTTTGCCAAACAAAAATTACTTTTTAACAATCTACAAATCAACTATTTTCACAGCAACGAAAAAAATCAAACACAAGGCAACTCCGTAGAATATCACTTCCAACAAGATAATTTTTATTATATTCTGACTTTACTCTACGACGAAAAACAACAATTATATAAAAAAAGAAGACTTAAGCTGGATGCAAGCAACAAATTACTCAATTCCTACGAAAAAAATTTTAAAGAAAACATTATTGTTTTTAATCAATACCTAGCAGAAAAAAGTATTTTTTATAAAAAAACAAAAAAACCTGAAATACAAAAAACTAGAGTCCTGACTCTAGATTACCTAGCACTCAAACTCAGAGCAAAAATAACAAATAAGCACCTAAAAAAAGAAAACTGGTTAATACACGCCCCGCATACTCCTATAATAAATGAGATTTTACTAACAATTGATTGTAAAGAAAAAAATAAAAATCCATACTTCGGCAAGAAAGAGCCTGCTATTGTTTGTCATATATATCCAAAATCTAGGGCTATACGCCTAGCTTTAGGTAAAAAAGCTCAAACAATATTTGTTTTCCAAAAAAGCTATCCCCACCTTCTACTTACCTTGGTAATAGGTCAAAAAAAATACTTCTATATTACAAATTACCAAAAAATTTATAAAAAAAGAGAATTTTTGCTACAAAATTTAGCAGAGATTGATCAAGATATAATAAAAAATTTTCTAAACTAGCTAATTAGTAGCACTAGAGCATAGCTCTTGTGAGTCCAATAAGAGCGTAAAAGGAGCATCGTTTACAAAATCCACTGCTGATAAACACCAAAAAACCAGTTTTTACCCTGTAATAATGCTCTTGCATTTTCTTACAAAATAGATTGTATAGTTTTTCGCAACTAGCAGAAGTTTCTGCCCTGTGCCAACTAGGCGTTCTACCTTTTTTTACATCAGCGAAAAGCGTAAACTGTGAAATAATCAAAACCTCTGCTTGTTTTTCGTCAATAGTGTATTTTGTTTTATTGTCTGCGTCTCCAAAATAACAAATATTAAAAAATTTATTTACCATCTCATTCAAAATCAGCTCTTGATCTTTACTTGAAAGCCGACAAATAGCACTAGTCCTTCGTTAATCTCTAGCGTTTTTTCTAAGCTAATAAATTTTGCTTTTGTTACTCTTTAGTAATAGTATCCTCATAATTTTCAATAAATTGCTCTATTGCTTGTTTAAGCAATTGCTCTTTTTCTTTTAAGAAAGCAAAATCTCCTCCTGTGAGATTTAAATAAAATTTAATTTTTGGCTCTGTACCAGACGGTCTAGCGGTAATGCGACTTCCGTTTGCTAAATAACAAGCAAAGACATTATCTCCTAGAAAAAAAAAATTTTCTCGTTGCATTTTTGCTATTACCGCTGAGTTTTGGTAATCTACCTTGCGTACAATTTTCTCTTGTGGAAAAATACTATCTGTATTTTGTCTCAAAGCTTCCATAATACTCGCTATTTTTTGCACTCCTTTTTTCCCTTGAAAGGTAAAGTTAATAAGAGTATCACGATGATAACCATATTCTTGATACACTTCTGTTAAGAGACCTAGCACTCCTTGAGCCCCTAGCTGCGCTGCCATCTCTGCAAAAATTACAGCTGCCATTACACCGTCCTTATCTCTTATTTGTTCGTTGGCTAAGTACCCATTGCTTTCTTCACAAGCAAAGATAAATTCTTGTTTTTTATCTTTTGCTAAAACCCGCATTATTTGTGCTATATATTTAAATCCTGTCAATCCTTCGTAGGTTTGTAACCCAAAACTTTCTGCTATTTTTCTGTGTAGTCTAGAAGTAACAATTGTTGTAATAAATACACCATTAGTAGGCAACATGCCCATTGCTCTGAGAGTTTTGAGTCTATGATAAAGCAACAACTGTCCTATTTGATTGCCATTCAAAAATACCCATTTTTCTTGATGCTTACTCATCACACCAATCCTATCAGCATCAGGATCCGTAACTAAAATCAAAGTATCTGTTTTTTTTGCTGTTTTAATTGCTAAATCCATCACAGAGCTATCTTCTGGATTAGGCACTCTCAGTGTAGAAAAATTAGCATCTGGTTCTTGTTGCTCTAGAACAAGATGGAATTGTCGAAAACCTCTCCTTTGCATTATTTGTGCTACTGGTATTTTTCCTGCGCCGTGTAAAGGGCTGTAAACTACTCCTAAAGAAGCATTTTGCTCTTTAGGATTAAAACAAACTTGCTCTAGCAGAGTATAATAATCCTCAAACAAACTTTGTGGGACAAAAGATATTTGCTTACTAGTTAAAAATGTTGTCCAATCTCCTCCTTTAATCTGGGAATAGCTAGTAATCTGAGAAATTGCTCTAAAAATTTGTATGTCTTGCGGAGCAATTATTTGCGAACCATCTGATTGAAAAACCTTGTAGCCATTGTAATTACGAGGGTTATGACTAGCAGTTATCATTACTCCTGCATCTAAATTTAAAGCACGAATAGCAAAAGATAATATAGGCGTTGGTGTGAGTTGCGAAAAAATCCAAACAGAGATTCCATTAGCAGCAAAGATACAAGCTGTTTCTTGAGCAAACTTCTCAGAAAATTTACGATTATCATAAGAAATAGCAACGCATAATTTTTGTTTAGTGCTCAACAAATAATTAGCAAAACCTTGAGTTGCCCTGCGGATAGTATAAAGATTGATACGGTTTGTGCCTTCGGCTATAATTCCTCTCATCCCTCCTGTACCAAATTCTAAATCCTTGTAAAACCTGTCGGTAATTTCATCTTCATCTTGTTTTTGCAATAAATACTGAATCTCCTTATTGGTATTTAACTCAAAATCACTAGAAAACGCCCAATACTCGGCTTTTCGTCTGATATCAACAAATGCGTTCATCATAAAAGGTCTGCAATATTTATACAATTAACTAGGTTTACTAGGTGGACCTAGTGTGTTAGCTATTAGGCTTCCTTCAAAAAGGCATGCACACAAGAAAACAGCAACCAGTTCCTTAATTTTATTTTTAAGTTAAAGATAAACATAGCAGACCACAACTATATTGTTTCTTCTGTTTTAATACTAGCAGATAAAAGAGAAACTTTTTTTATTATCTCGTTGATTTCTACTGTAAGTTTTTGTTCGTTTGCTTCAGTTATAAAACTTGTGTCTTGTTTGTTTTGGGTATTAACCCTAGCTAAATTAGTAGCTAGGATAAAAATAAAATAAGCAAAATTTTCTATAGTAAACATTCCTTTATTCTTGTTCTCTATAAAAGCATTTACATCTACAATAATATTTCTTATGCTATCTATAGTTTCTTTGTTTTCTTCAATGGTAAATTGAAATTCTTTTGCTCCAATTTTAAATTGTACTAATTCTGTTTCTTTCATTTTGTAACTAAGTTTTTGATAGCTTCTAAAAGATCATCAATTCCATATCCCGTAGCACAAGATATTAAATAGACTGGAATATTCAAGTTTTGAAAGTAATCCCTATCTTTTAGCATCAGGGCTTCGTCCTTCATTATATCTTGTTTATTTAAAATTACTATTTTCTGCTTTAAAAGTAAATCTTGAGAAAATAACTCTAATTCTTTGATTAACAAAGAAAATGTTTTACTCGCAGAAATAGGATTGACTATACCAATATCTATTATAAAAAACAAAACTTTTGTTCTTTGTATATGTCTTAAGAATCTATGCCCTAAACCTTTGCCCTCGCTAGCGCCTTCTATTAAGCCTGGAATATCGGCAACCACTAAAGTTTGATAATCAAAATATGTAATCACCCCTAAAGCAGGGTAGAGTGTAGTAAAAGGATAATCAGCAATCTTTGGTTTTTGGTTAGAAACTTTTGCAATAAACGAAGATTTTCCTGCATTAGGAAAACCTACTAAACCTATATCTGCAATAACTTTTAACTCAAAATAAAAACTGACTTGCTCGGACTCTGCTGCTTCTAGCAACTCTTTTGAAAAAACACCCCTACGCGCATTTTGATTGCCAGAGCCACCTTTACTGCCTTCTAGGAGCAAATAATTTTCCTCTACTAGCACTTCTAAAACTACTTGAGTTTGTTGCTCATTCCAAACAATTGTACCTAAAGGCACTTCTATAAATTTATTTTCTCCTTGCCTACCATTTTGATTTTTACCTTTGCCTGCTACGCCACGACCGGCTTTTTGATGAGGATGGCATTTTAACCAAGTTAAATGGTTAATTCTTTTACTACCTTGTAAAATAATATTACCTCCTTTACCTCCATTACCACCAGAAGAAATAGATTTTTTACCTTTGTGCTCAAAAGAAAAACATCCATCTCCTCCTTTACCTGCGCGCAAAAAAACTCTAGTAAAATCAATAAATTCCAATATTAGCTTTGATAATTGTAAATTCCAACTTTTTCTTGGACATTAGCTAGCAATTCGTCGCCAATTTGATTGACCTTGATAGCATTTTGTTTTAGAAGCTCAAACACTCTTTCATCTGAGCAATCCTCGCTATAGTATCTATCTTTAATAGGAGCAGTAAGTAATACAATATCTTTAGCAAGTTGTTCTTTCATAGCAGCATAAAATTTTTGTTCTCCCCTCTGATATTTTTGTAAATATTCCAAGTAAATATCTTTGCTAGCACAAAGTTTTAAAAGCGCGTAAAAATATTGCATTTCTTGAGACATTTTTGTACCTACTTCTGGTCCCATATCAGTTTTTGCAGATTTAACTTTCTTTAGGATTACTGCTTCTGGATCTAATAAATCAATAGTGTTATTGTCAGATTTTCCCATCTTACCGCTGCCGTCTAAACTAGGAACACGAATAGATTGTAGCCTTTGAGCTTGTGGCATAACAAAAATTTTACCAAATATATGGTGAAATTTTTGTACGATATCCCTGACAATCTCTAAATGCTGTAGCTGGTCATCACCAACCGGCACAATATTGCTTTTAACTACTAAAATATCTGCTGCCATCAACACAGGATAAGACAATAAACCCAAAGAAACTAATTTTTCTTTAGCTGCCTTATCTTTAAAAGTAGTGCACCTTCTTAAAAGTCCTTCTGGCGTAATCATAGCTAAAATATTTGCCAAAGGCGGGATAGCACAAATATCACTTTGTCGGTAAATAATAGCCTTTTTAGGGTCAATACCACAAGCAAGATAACCTTTGACAATTTCTAATGTTCTGCGCTTTAGATCTATTTTTTTACGAATAGTAGTTAAACTATGCAAATCTGCTACAAAGTAAAAGCATTGTTTTTTGCTTTTTTGTAATGCCAAAAATTGCACAATAGCTCCAAAATAATTCCCTAAATGCAAGCTACCAGTAGGACGAATACCAGAAAGGACAATGTCTGTCATTTTTATGAATTGTATTTTAATAAGGCTTGAGCTAGTTGTAGCAATCCCAAGATTATTGCAACACAAAAATAATTTTTTGTCTATGCTGCTTGTTGAAGAAAAAATTAGTTTATTATTAAGGACAAATCAACACAATATTGTTTTTGCTACGCTTTTTATGCTACTTAAATAAGTAAAATATAATTACAGTCTGCATAATGAATTTTAAATAAACTCATGCAAAAACTAACTCACAGATTGCTGGAGGTCTTAGAAAATAATATTATTCCTCTCACAAAAAAAACAGTAGCAAAAGGTAATAAAATATTTGGTGCTGCGATTCTCAAAAAAACAGATTATAGCCTTGTAGTAGCAGGTAGCAACGAAGAAACCAAAAACCCTTTATGGCACGGCGAAATTACCTGCTTAAATAACTATTGGCAATTAGCAAAGCAGACACCACCTAAAGAATGTATTTTTCTTTCTACTCACGAGCCTTGCTCTATGTGTCTTTCTGCTATTACTTGGAGCGGGTTTGATAATTTTTATTATTTTTTTAGTTATGAAAATTCCAAAAACGATTTTTTTATTCCTCACGACTTAAAAATATTAAACGAAGTTTTTAATTGCAAAGCAGGAAATTATCGTAAAAAAAACTCTTACTGGCAAAGCCACAGCATAATAACAATGCTCGCACAATTACCAAAAAAAGAACAAATAAATTGCTGGCAAAAAGTAAAACAAATCAAACAAAGCTACCAAACTCTATCTCAAATATATCAAAAACAAAAAACAACAAATAATATTCCGCTAAACTAGTTTTAAGGATCTACTATTACTTTTATTTTGCTCTTGTACTTAGTAAAGCGCGTGAGTAAACTAGGGGTTTTTGTCTATGCTGCTTATTGAAGAAAAAGTTAATTTCTTAATTAAGTACAAATCAACAAAATATTGTTTGCTTTTTCTATTGCATATTATATAGCTTTGTTAAAAAACTAAATTACTATTTTACAGATTGTGGATAATCTGCAGGGCATACCTTTTTTTATAAATTCTTCGGTCATTTTTGTAATTTCTATCATACATTAAAAACTTGGTAGTGCTTCTTGTTCTGGGTTTTTTGGTTCCCATCACAAAGCTACTTGTTCGGCAATAATATTCTGTTATGACGGGTATGATTCCATAGGGCAAACTTAATTCCTCTCTTTTATTTGTCGTCGGATTTATCCAACTTCCGCTTTCTATTGCTATCCTGTCACGTCCGTTTTCTCTTTCATAAAACGACTTTTGGGCTTGCTAACTGGTAGTAAAATTATAGCTAATTTACTTAAAAAAGTAACAATATCTTTTTTTGCGATTAAAACTTGATTGATTTGTAATTTGTTCTAGTATAATTTTATATTTTATGGAGCTCTCCCTGTGTAGAGCGTTTTTTACCTATAGCAGAAATGAAGGATAAAATAAAAGAAAAACTAGCTCTTTATAGATTACTTCTGAGTTTTACTCTACTTGCAATTTTTGGTATAATTGGCTGGATTTACAATATTTATAGAGAATTTGACATTGAGGAAACAAAATTTAGTTTTATAATTTTATTGATATTTTTTGTAATTGCTATTATATTTTTTTATAAAATTAGGAACCTTATAGAAAAACTATAAAATGTTTATGCTTATCCCCTTTACTATGGTTGCAATTTTATTGGGTTTTATGGCTCTTTATCCAGATAAAGACTAAAATACCCAAACATAAAAAATAGTATGAAAATTGTTTTATTTTTCTCTTTTTGTTTTTTATTATTGCCAATGCTTATGCAGAGCTTTTTTAAGTATATTGGCAATATGATTCGCTCCGCTCACTATAGTGAATATACTTAAAAGATTTTTAAATATAATACAATTTATAGGATTACTGATTTTTTTTTGGAGGGGTAGTTTTTGCGGTAGTTAGGCTTGGAACAAGAACTACTGCAGATATTTCAGATGCATTGGGAATGTCATCAACACTTGCAATTCCGTTACTAATTTTTTTTTTGATAAAGTATATACTTTTTGGGTATACGAATATAAAGGAGTTTTTTTGGTTTTTAAAGTAAATATTCTTTTTCTCTATAAAATGCCTCGCTCCATTAGAAACAGGAAAAATTAAATAGTGGTAAGCGATTAGCTTACCTCAAGGTAGCTTTGCTATAACAAAGCGACTTTTACTAGTGATAGCTTTAGCCTCCTCAGTTAGCTCTTAGCTCTATACCATAGCAATCCAAACAAAATACTAATTTTGATAGTGGATCTTAGCTAGAATATGAGAGTATGTTATAGTAGCTAACATAACTATTTTACTGCATCAAACTAGTTTTAAGGATCTACTATTACTTTTATTTTGCTCTTGTACTTAGTAAAGCTCGTGAGTAAACTAGGGGTTATAGTTTGTCTTAAAATCCTCAGGCTGCTAGATTGCAAAATAATTTCCCAGTAAAACCAATTATTCAACTTGTAAGGCATAGCTTTGATAGGTCCTAGTAACTCTATTTGTTGCCAATTCTGTTTTTGTAACTCTAAAAATAATCTCGCTACTTCCTTTTGGGCTATTTTTTCTATGAGCGCACAAACCCGTAACATAATCCAATGAGTAGTAGGGGGTTGTTGCAATAATTTTCTTTTTTCTATTTCGTAATGATAAAAATCTATAAAATTTTGTTTAATAGCGTAATTTAGCACCTTGTCATTTGGGAGGTAGCTTTGAATAATTGTTTTACCAGTTTGTAGCGCTTCCCTACCAGCTCTACCTGTTACTTGCACTAAAAGCTGAAAACCACTCTCTGTGCTATGATAGTCGCTTCTGCTAAAACCAGCATCAGCAAATAAAACACAAGATAAAGTTACATTAGGGAAGTGGTGTCCTTTGGCAATAATTTGCGTACCTATCACAAGATCCACCTCGTTATTTTGAATTTTTTTTAAGTGTGTACTTAGCTGAGTAACATTCGCAAAACTATCACTGTCTAGTTTGAGAACCCTAGCTTGTGGGAAAACAGATTTTAATAATTGCTCAATTTTTCCTGTGCCAATACCGAGTAGAGAAAAATTTTTTCTTTGGCATTTTTGACAAGAAAAGGAATTACTAACCTCAAAAAAACAATAATGACAAACTAATTTTTTAGGGGAGTGATGCCAGGTAAGATGAACAGAACAACGCGAGCATTGCATAACCTCGCTACAAAATTGACACACCACTAGTGAGGCAAACCCCCTACGATTTAGAAATAAAATAGTTTGTTTTTTATTCGCTAAATTATCAGCAATCGCTTGTTGTAAAATTTGAGAAAAATAATAAATATTTTGATATTTCGGTGCTGTTTTTAAATCTACTATTTGAATACTTGGAGCAACAGAATCTTGATACCTCTTGGTAAGTTGTAATAAATGATATTTGCCTAGTTTAGCATTACGATAACTTGCTACAGAGGGCGTAGCACTACCTAAGACAAGAGTAATATTTTGGATTTGTGCCAGTTTGCAAGCACAGTCTCGAGCATTATAAATAGGATGCTCTGTTTGTCTAAAAGAATTATCGTGCTCTTCATCTATAATAATCAAACCAAGGTTGTCAATAGGAGCAAAAAGAGCAGAACGAGTCCCCAGCACAATACAAGTTTTACTGTTTCTAATTTTTAACCACTCGGCGAGTTTATCTTTATTACCTAATCTGCTGTGCCAGACATAGACTAAATTTGGAAAGTGCTCTTTGATGTATCGCTCATTTTGTGGCGTCATACCAATTTCTGGTACCAAAAACAGTACAGATTTTCCTTGTCGTAGTGCCTGCCACATAAAATGAATATAGATTGCTGTTTTTCCGCTCGCATTTACGCCATGAAGTAGATATATTTTAAACTTTTTTTTCCCTATGCTGTTGCACTGTCTGGCTATTTGAGCTTGAGCCTCGCTAAGATTGATAGGAGAATCCTGAGTAAATACAGTGTCCTGTGTTATAAACTCTACGCTTCTTTGTTTTTTTGTTAAAATCCCTAATTTTACAAACTCTGATAAAATAGGAGTAGCTTTTGGAAAAGATTGCAAAACATCTTTGTGTGAGCTGATTGGTGTTTGTAAAAATAATTCAAATAATTCTCGTTTTTTTGATTTTTGTCTAAAATTTTTACTATGCTCTTTTTTCACTAAGACATAATAAGATTCTGTTAGTTTTTTTGTCAGTGGGTTCACAAATAGAGGATGAGAGGAAGTTTTAACGCGAATACTGCTAGGAATTCTAAAAAAAAGTAACTCACCCCAGCTAGAAAAATAATACTGAGCGACCCACTTGGTAAAGCTAATAAATTGCTTTTCTGCTAGAGGAAAATCATCTAAAACGCAAAAAATGTCTTTGAGTTTTGGAGGTAAGATTGTCGAAGACGCCTTGCAAGCCACAACAATACCTTCCTTGTAACCACTCCGCCAAGGAGCAATCACCCGATAACCTACAAGAGATTTTTGTGCGAGTTCTTTCGGAATTTGATAGTCAAAAGACCCACGCAACAAGATAGGAAAAACAACTTCTGCAATCATAACAATGACACCCGCAATTTAACAAGCCACTTCTAATAATTTTGACTTAATACCTACAAAACAATAAGCAGTCTTGTCTACCAAGTCTTGCACTAGCTTGTTTGTGGTTACATAGACTAGTGTAGACTAATCAAAAAAATTTATAATTACTTTTTACTTGCAGTGCTCTTGGATGCAATCAATAAATTTTTGCTTGCCTGTCCTATTACCATATTTTTTAGCTTTTGTATTCCACCACTCATGTGTTGGATGTGGAGCATAGTCTTTAGACTCAAAATCTAAGCGCTGACCTACCTTATCCCAAGCCAAACTAGAAACAAAACAAACAAATTTTGGCTTAATGATTGCGGTAACTGCATTGAATACTTCAATAGCTTTTTCAATATCAAGGTCAACCAATTCGATGCCTTGCCCATGTATTGCTGGTCTTTGAAAGGTATTCATAAACGCTATACAATCAAGAGGATTTTGACCGTTGCCAATACCAGCTTCTTTTAAGCCCCTTCTAATTATTTGAAATATAGAATTATTTTCTACATCTTTACTACCTTCCACAACGCCTCTAGTATTATACCAATTTGCATCAAATGTGTGAGCTTTGCCCTCATACCAATCTTCTGGTGATAAATGCTTAGCTCCTTCCTCAAGATAATGACTTTCAGAAGCAATCAAAATTCTCTTTTCATCGTAATTCTCACCAATAAAAGGTAAATATTGCTCACGGCAGCGATAAAAAGCAATCTTGTTCAATAGATCTTTGTTGTATTTTTCATTCATAATAATATATTTGTATTGATTAATTATAAACTTTGCCAAAGTTTTTTTGATTTTAGCAAATCACCAAAAAAAAAACAACTTAGGTTTGTTTTTACGAAAATATTGCTGCTCTTTTGCGCTATAAAACAACAAAATAACTATACAAATACCAAATAAATATACCAAAATACTCAAGCTAGCCTGGTATTATTGCTACTTCGTGTAATTTACCCAGTATATTATAGCGTAATATTGATTTTAACTTCCCAAGTCTAGAGCCCACCTAAAGTAAAAATCACCAGTAAAATATTTTTTTATTTACCTCAAGCTAAATAACTCTTAATAAAAATAGCGTATCACAAACAGATTGATGATAAGAAACAGGAAACGAAATGTTTTGGAAATAGAATATTTTGAATAATTAAAACAGTCTTTTTTACGAAACCATTATTTTTATTCCTTTGTAAGGAGGTATTCCAGCCACAGGTTCTCCTACGGCTACCTTGTTACGACTTCACCCCAGTTACTAATACCAGCTTAGAGACTTGCCTCCTTGCGGTTAGCTCAATCTCTTCTGCCAATATCAACTTCCATGGTGTGACGGGCGGTGTGTACAAGACCCGGGAACGTATTCACCGCGGCATGCTGATCCGCGATTACTAGCGATTCCGACTTCATGCAGTCAAGTTGCAGACTGCAATCCGAACTGAGATGACCTTTTAGGGATTAGCTTGACTTCGCAGTTTCGCAACCCGTTGTAATCACCATTGTAGCACGTGTGTAGCCCTAGATATAAAGACCATGCTGACTTGACGTCATCCCCACCTTCCTTCGGTTTAACACCGACAGTCTCTCTAGAGTGCTCAGCATTACCTGTTAGTAACTAAAGATAGGGGTTGCGCTCGTTGCGGGACTTAACCCAACATCTCACGACACGAGCTGACGACAGCCATGCAGCACCTGTCACCTTGTCCAAAAGGAAAGCTCTATTTCTAGAGTTGTCAAGGGATTTCAAACCTAGGTAAGGTTCTTCGCGTTGCATCGAATTAAACCACATGCTCCACCGCTTGTGCGGGTCCCCGTCAATTCCTTTGAGTTTTAGTCTTGCGACCGTACTCCCCAGGCGGAGTATTCAAAGCGTTAGCTACACCACTTAGAGCAAAACTCCAAACGGCTGATACTCATCGTTTACGGTGTGGACTACCAGGGTATCTAATCCTGTTTGCTACCCACACTTTCGCCTCTCAGCGTCAGAAAAGACCTAGTAAGCCGCCTTCGCCACCGATGTTCCTCTTGATATCTATGAATTCCACCTCTACACCAAGAATTCCGCTTACCTCTATCTATCTCTAGTTTTCCAGTTCAAAGAGCAGTTCCGAGGTTGAGCCCCGGGATTTCACCATTTGCTTAAAAAACCGCCTACGTGCTCTTTACGCCCAGTAAATCCGAACAACGCTCGCACCCTTCGTATTACCGCGGCTGCTGGCACGAAGTTAGCCGGTGCTTATTCATAAGGTACCGTCATTATCTTCCCCTATAAAAGAACTTTACGACCCGAAAGCCTTCTTCATTCACGCGGTATCGCTGCGTCAGGCTTTCGCCCATTGCGCAAGATTCCTCACTGCTGCCTCCCGTAAGAGTCTGGACCGTGTCTCAGTTCCAGTGTGGCGGGTCATCCTCTCAGACCCACTAGACATCGTAGCCTTGGTAGGCTTTTACCCTACCAACAAGCTAATGTCGTACAGACCCATCTCCAAAGCGACAAAAGCCTTTCAAACTCTATTCACTAGAATAAAATTATTATTCGGTATTAGCTTTTCTTTCAAAAAGTTATTCCAAACTTGGAGGTAGGTTATCTATATATTACTCACCCGTGCGCCACTCTACTTGTCCCCGAAGGAACTTTCGCGTTCGACTTGCATGTGTTAAGCATACCGCTAGCGTTCGTTCTGAGCCAGGATCAAACTCTCAATTTTATGAAATTTTAATATTTCCGCACAATTCGTTTCCTGCAATGTCAAATATCTTTTGATGCCCATAAATTTTAATAATTTATTAGGAATGAGATCGGATAGAATTTTTATTAGATCCTGTAAATTCTAAAAATTTACCCAGTTCTTAAGATTATATTACAAAGCGTAATTCAAAGTCAACAAAAAAATTTATATTTATATAAACAAGTTAGCACTAGATCAATAACCTATTGTTTTTGAACTAAAACTACCTATATAGTTGTAATGGTTTAAGAAAATAATATTTTTAGCTTAGTGCTCTATCTCTTATTCTTATTAAATTTTTAATTTACAAAATTTAATTTAAGCTATTACTACATATGAAATAAAGTCGTTGGCGTATAATAAACCTAAAATTCGGAAATTATTTTGAGTATATAAAAATAATTATACAGATTTTTGAATGATGATTGTAGTTTTATATCAAAAAGGTTGTGACAAATAAACTACATTATCTAATAGCATAGTTGTCAAATATGTTAACCATTGCGATAAGTATAACTATAGCCGTTGATAGCTGGTACCCCTCCTAAATGAGCGTAAAGAATTTTAGAGCCTTTGGGAAAAAAGCCTTTTTTTACCAAATCTATCAAACCTTGCATAGATTTACCTTCATAAACTGGGTCTGTGACCATGCCCTCTAATCTCGCGCAAAGACGTATAGCATCATTTGTTTCTTGAGACGGTATGCCATAAACTGGGTAGGCATAATCTGCATTTAAAATAACATCATCAGCTACAATAGGTTTGTCAAACTCTATAAGTTTAGCAGTATTTTGAGCAATTTCTAAGACCTGCGCTTTAGTTTTTTGAGGTAAGCCAGAAGCATCAATACCTATAACATTACGAGCACGATTATCCTTCGCAAAACCTACTAACATCCCTGCATGAGTAGAGCCAGTTACAGTGCAAACAATAATATAATCAAAAACAATACCCATCTGATGCTCTTGGTAGCGAGTTTCTTCTGCAAAACCAACATAACCTAGCCCTCCATATTTATGTGTTGAAGCTCCTGCTGGTATAGGATAAGGAATGCCTCCTTGTAAACGAACATCTTCTAAAGCTTTTTTCAAACTCTCACTAATGCCAAGATCAAGCCCTTTATCTACTAAGTCTATTTTAGCGCCCATCACACGACTAAGTAGGATATTACCTACGCGATCATACACAGCATCTTCACAAGGCACCCAACTTTCTTGTACAAGATGGCATTTCATACCGATTTTCGCTGCAACAGCAGCAACTTGGCGCGTATGGTTAGACTGCACTCCACCAATACTCACCAATGTATCTGCTCCAGACAAAATAGCATCTGGAATAATATATTCTAATTTACGAATTTTATTACCACCAAAAGCAAGTCCAGAATTGCAATCGTCACGTTTAGCATAAATCTCAACTTGTCCGCCAAGATGATAAGAGAGTCTGCTTAATTTTTCAATAGGCGTAACTCCAAAAGTTAGAGAGTATTTTTTAAATTTTGCTAACATAATTGTAATTTAATAAATATTGACAATACCTGCTGATTTAGATGCTTCTTAAACTAGCATAGAAAAACTCTATAATTTTAGCAACATAAACCAAGCAAGCATTAGCAGCCTTATCTTTTTTTTACTCATAAATCATCCGCTTAACCTAAGATACAAACAAATAAGTGTTACAATTATTCTTCAGCGTTTTTTAAAAGTTTTTGCTATTGAGATAAAATCATCGATTTTACCTTTCAATAGTCGTTGTCCGTAATCATCTCCAACATCAACATGCGATGTTGTCCAATTACAAAATTTATAAATTTCATTTATTTTATCTAAATCGTCGTCTTTTATTTTCTTGTTATCTTTTATGCCTTTTATTGCTACTAAAAAATTACTATCAGCGTGCCAAAATAATAAATCGTTTTTAATCAATGTTTCTACTTCGTACCTCAAATACTGTCCATACTCAATAATTTTCAATTCAATATTGATCGGTATTCTATTTTGAGCTTTGTCGTAAACATCCAATTCAAAGATATTTATGGTTTTATAATTTTTAATATTTTTGCCCGTTTTTTCTTGACGACTGGGCGGAGAATACCATACCATAAGCAAAACGATAGGTTAGTGATATGCTATAAGAAAAATAGCGAATATTAGGAGATTTTATGAGCGTTCTATCTCAATTTCTATGGTACAAAACATAGTAAAGAGATTGTTCTTATCACATTCTCGCGTTTGATTGATGATAATTATACGGACTTTGAAGGATATATAGCATACATTGATGGGAATACTGCAGGCATTGTCTATTTTGAGAGAAACAATCACGATTGAAGAATCCTTAAAAGACTTCAAGCAAAAACTGTCAGATTTCGAACAAGCAGAAGATGAATTAGAAATTCTGCTAACCAAAGAGTGTTTTGAATAATGAGTATAAAAATTAAGGGATATAACTTTCTCGAGTCTATAGACATCGTTGAAAATAACAACGAGTTTGGTTTTGGTGAATATGAAAATGAAACAAGTGGCAATTACTATGAAATTTTATGGATAAAAAATAGTGATAGTATTCAGCCTACCATTAAGAGAATCTTTGGTGGTATTAAGTCACTTATAAATTCACCAATAACAAAACTTAGTGAAGTTAATGACGACTCTGATAACAACATCTCATTTATTGTTTATGAAAGATTAGAATGTCTTGATTTACATTATACAATAAGTGAGTTTGCCCAATGTATAGACATCTTAGATAAGTTAAAAAAGCAGAATCGATACGGCATTATATTAAATGAAAATACTATAATAAAATACAAAGATGGAGATATAGAAATCAGATTTGTCGGTTTGTTCAAGCTATTTCAGAAAAAAATAATTCGTTTGATTGGTGACGATAATTTTCCAGACTCAAAACTACAAACATCAGATGACATTCAAAACTTATCAAGTTTATTCGAGAAATGCTTTGACAATGACTCAAAGTTTATATTTGAAAAATGTCAGAACCAAGAATACAAAAAATACAGTGAGCTACAAAAAGACATCGACTCTTTACCCGTACAAGAAAATCCAGATTACAGCGAAATCCGAATTACAGGCAATGAGGACGAAATAGGCTTAGATGAATTAGCAAATGAGTTAAATAAAGGTTGTTATTGGTTCATAAATGAGAGTTTATCTACAAATGACGAAGTAAAAATTCAATGGAGTACAAAAACTATTTCTGGGATAGCATTCGTAAAAGTAAAAGATAAAAAAGGTAATCAAAAATTCGGATTTCTTTTTATAGCTTATATAGATAAGGAGTCAAACAACAATGTGTTGATATATGGGGAAAAAGCCAAATTTAATTTTAAAAATAGAAATTATCAAGATGAATATGATCCTATTGATTTTTTCTATGAAAAATATGAAGCAGTCAATCAATTAGCAAAACTTAATAATACAAAAGACACAACCTTGTCTAAATGGGCTGCACTGCCAAAAAAAGAAAAAGAGTATATCGAAGAAGAAGCCTTCAAAGCACAATATACAGCTAGAAAAACCAGCAAAAATAATTCTGAAAATATTATTTTTGAACTAGATAAAGAGCTTAAAAATTGGGAAAAAATTAAACAGAAAAAGAATGATGGTGTAGAACTTTTGATAAATGATACTATCATAGGGGAAATCCTTGACTATAAACAAAAAGAAGAGCTTTTAATTATCAAGGATTATCAAGGCGACTTAGAAACTATCCCTGAGCAAGGGGAGTTAGTTGAAGATGTCAAACAGCTCACCTCTCAATATAAAAAACAAATTGAAGCATGTGAGAAAATTAAAAAAAATGATATTGCTAACCCTGACTTAGCAGCATTAATTGCCACGCCTGAAACATCTTTACCACACCTCAATATTGATTATGATGAGCTCGAACTAATAAATCATCAACTATTAAATGATAAGACTCAAAAAAACACAGTTATTGATGCCATTAACAAAAAACCTATTTACCTAATCCAAGGGCCTCCAGGTACGGGTAAGACGACTGTGATTGTTGAAATAGTTCAACAACTAATCAAAAAAAACAAAGACATAAAAATTCTTATTGTTTCTCAATCAAATATGGCTGTTGATAATGTCCTAGAGAAACTGCCTAAAAATGTTGCATTTATGAGATTAGCTAGTACACATGCTCGTAATGATAATATTTCCGACGATATAAAAGAGCATATTTTTGAAACCAAACTTAAGCGATGGATCAAAGAAACCGAAGATAAAGCCAACAAGGCTTTTACAGACTTATCAAAAGTCGATCCAATATTACTGTACTTATTTGAGCAATATAACCGGAAAAACATGTCTGTTTCCGAGTTTCAAAAAGAGTATCGACAATCAAATATTAGAAGTTATGCTGAAAAATTATTTGAATCTGTAAAAAGCAAGAAGGATATTGAAAGTGTTTTTTATGCTAAATTAGGCAGTAAATATATTGAGCACAAAAAAATTCTAAATAGGTGGTTATCGTTCATACGAAACGCTACGAGCAGCAAGAAAGAAAAGCAAATTTCTTCATTAAAATATGGCAGTGAGGATATTCCGCTTAATACTGCTTATGCTAGATCAATGAATGTGTTGGGTTCTACCTGCATACACGTTGCAAGTTTTAAATATGCCAAGATAATATCAGAATTTGATTACATGATTATGGATGAAGCAAGTAAAGCCACCTCAGCTGAGGCTTCAGTGCCAATCACTATGGCCAAAAATATTATTTTAATTGGAGACCAACACCAATTGCCTCCTGTAGTCACTAAAGAAAAAGAAATTAGACAAAAAATTAAAGATGAGTTAGAAGATGATGGACTAGATATAGACAAAACCTACGGTAGAAGTCTTTTTGAAGAGCTGTTTGCACATTTTAAAAACGATAACGCAAAGCAGTGCTACACAACCATGCTTGATATTCAATACAGAATGCCTCGCCAATTAGGCTCTCTGATCTCCAAACACATTTATGACGGTTTGCTTAAAAATCCAAATTTAAAACAAATCCCAGATTACGATTTACAGAAAAGTCATAATCTCAGACTTAAACTTAAATCTGTTAATATTGATAAAAATACACAAGTACCAAATAGCGTTATTGTTGTTTCAACTTCTAACAAAAAAGATCCAGTAGATAACGGTAATAAATTTAAAAGAAGCAATATTTGTAATGTTACAGTAATTAAACAAGTACTAAACTCTTTGCAGCAGCTAAAAAATAAAGATATTCCTAAGGAAATCGGAATTATTGCCGCCTATCGAGGACAAGTAGAGCTGCTTAAGAATAAAATCATACCCAAAAAATATATAGATTTATCGATTGATATCAACACAGTTGATAAATTTCAAGGAGCGGAAAGAGATATCATAATTTATGATTTGGTTAGAAGCAGCAAAGGAATTGATAATATCGGTTTTCTAGATGATTATCGAAGAATAAATGTCGCTTTTTCGAGGGCAAAAAAACTCTTGATAATTGTTGGTGATAGTGAATACATCATTAAAAGAGCTAAAGCTAGCCCTCAATCAGGTACCAAAGCAAGAACTTTAGTAATAAAAAAAATTATGACTCAACTGCAAGATTGGGGATGTATTTATAACACATTTGATGAGGCAATCGAAAATGAATAAACATAAATTTGATACAAAACACCTATTCGTATATAACCAATTCAAAAGCAATCACGAAACCGAGGGTTTTACGCTTGAATATATAGATACGGTATATCTTCCTTTTTGGATATGTAAACAGGAAATATATGTACAAAAAGAATTAAAAGTTGATGAGTTCTCAGAAATATTGCTTGAACTTGTTAAACAAGGCATCAAAAAACACAGTGAAATTTGTTCTTTTTTAGGGGTAAAAGAAGATGATTTTTGTTTATCACAACTGGATTATCTACTTAATTATGGCTTCCTTGAAGAAGGAAATGATAGAGTTTATGAAATTACATATGATGGTCAAAATTTTTTAAAGGGAGAGAATCTTTCAGACAAGGATACAATCGAAAGTGCTAAAATCGAATACAGTATTAGCGATTTGGATTTTATAACTGAAGAAAAGTTTCAAAACTTTTATAGTGATTTAACAAAAGAGTATTTTGATAAAAATATTACATTAGATAAAAAAACATATCATAATTTCTCAGGTTACAAACTAATAGAGACGCATAAATTAAAACGAGACGATAAATATCTTAAAGAACAACATATACCTCACAACAATACACCAACATTTAATCGTATTAAAGAATCTAATTTTATTGAATTCTACAACAACACAAATGCCGATATTTTTTATGATTTTGGTAAACCAAAAATTGAAACCCACAAAAGAAGTATTGAATTCTACCTTCTTTTCTTCAAAGGTGAGCAAAGCGAAAAAATAGAGATAAGGCACTGCAAAAATAGTGTTTTAAAATTTGACGCAAAACGCTTATCCCTCGAAAGCAATTTATCTAAGCATGTTCAAAGTTTTATTAGACAAGATAGTGCATTTATTGAAAATTTAATGAATATACACAGCTAATATGAAACTAGAAAAAGCACGTTCCATTGATTTAGAGAAAGTCATCACTCCTACTGAGGCAGATGCTCAATTTCAAAAAAGCAATATTAAATCTAAATTTGATTTTCAGTGCCCAGATAAAAACTGTGATGCTCAAGTTACCTGCGCCAACCTAGATAGACCGAAGCATTTAAGAAAGCGTGAGCCTTACTATAAAATTATTGGCGAACATAGCGATGAGTGTCTTATTGCACAGGATATAGAAAAACAACCACTCCGAGTTCAAAAATCTGATATTTATAGTTCTGAAGACAAACCCATTGAAGGAGCCTTCAGAATCAACTTCCAACCACCAAGCACTAAAAAAACGGAGAGTGATAGCCAAGGCTTAGATAACAAAGACACTTCCTCAAGAATAAAAGCAGATAGCCAATCAAACAGCTCTAAACAAAAACTCCAAGCAAGCAAAACGCTTTCCTCCATTGTTGATAGTCATTTAAACAGCGAACCCATCGAACTTCAATTGCCTGATATCGGAAAGATCGGTATTAAGGATTTATTTATAGAGGTTGAAGGTCAAGATATTTCAAGCTTTACCGATAAATGGCGTGTCTATTATGGCAAGGCGTGGTTTAATAAACGACCCAATAGTTATTCCGTTAAATTTGTAAACAAATTAACCGCTGGGAAAGTAATTGCGCAACCATCTTTTCTCATCTCAACTGAATCACTTAATAATTCTGGTTTTGCTAAATTTAATCAGCAAACCATGGCAGACATTGCCGACAAAATTCCCAAACTAGTATTTCTTTTATCAAAAACTGCACCTTATTTGAAGGATAGCAAATACATTAATATTTGGTGTGAGGCACCTCATTACATGGACTACAGATTATAAGCATTACTCAAAAACAACTGGAATATTTACTCTGCGCGAGGGGCGCAGCTGTCTGGTAGGCTATTGAGCCTTGTGGGTGGAACAAGAGAATACAGCAATAATTACAATATCAACAAGGCGGTGATACTCTTGCTTGAGTCAGATTCACCGAACAGCACAACCGTTTCGCCAGCATATAATTACAAATTCACCCCTCATAGTACGTTTGTGACAATAGGTTGATTTTTCGGTTCACTGAGAACTAACCGCGAGATTGTTGGTTTTTAAACAGAGGATTGCTCATACTTTGGATGCTGGTTGAGCGAATAATTTTACGGGTTTTATCTAGTCTTTTCGAATATAAGGGCATCCTTCACCGATAAAAATCAAGTTCCACTACCGATAGTTTTTTGAATAATGCAAAGCTCGCATAATCTTTTGTGAAATAAGAGTTCTTTGTAAATTATTTATTCTCTCTATTTTTCTAAGAGATTCTCTAGCTCACACCTGAATTGGCTTTGTCCCTGTAAAATGCTACCATCTTTCAAATATTCAAAAAATTCTGCATATCCGTTTGGGCTCAAAAAATGAAAAATATACGCCTGTTTAATATCTTGCTTTTCTAGTTTTTCATTTAATCGCTCAAAATGTTCTTTGGCATATTTGTATTTTGCTTTGTTCTTATCGCAATCATCTTTGTCTGCTTTTATTTCTATAACAAGAAAATATTCTGTATCATCTTTTTTGATTACGCTACTTTCAATTTTTAATCAGTATAATTTTATCAGCGTTGTGTACTTTATACTAGATTTTTTTGCAAAGTCTTCTCGCAATAATTCTAGTTTTTGCGGTACTTGTTTATATTTTTACCAATTGTAATTTCTTTTATCATATTTTCAATAATTGAGTAGTATTATACTGATGCACTACACGTTTTTAATATATTGATAGCAAGTATAGATAATTTTAAACAAACAACATTTCTTTTTGCCATTTTTCTCCGCCGTCCGTCCCAGAAAAACTAGATTGTTTTGGAAATTAGCGACTGTTCAATTTTTAACTTATCTTTTACGATTGTGTATAATTCTCTCAATTCTCCATCTCCCATATCTAAAATTGGTTCATACATAAAAGAATTTATGTGTATATTTTCAGGAGTTAGCAAATTAACTCTTTTTAGAATTTCAATATTTTCTCTTTCGTTATTAAATTCTTCTTCATATTTTTTTAATAAATTCCATGTTTGATTTAATGTTTTATTTAGATTTTTCAAAAATTGCTTGTCTGTAATTTTGGATTTCATAAACTGTTCAGCTTTTATTCTAATGGCGATAGAAAGAACAATTTTATTTTCTAAATTTATTCCTTCATCTGCTTTCAAACATTTGTTAGCGGTTTCAAAAATTAAATCTAAAACTTTTTTTTTTAAATTATCATCAGGAAAATTTATATTTTTAATATTGCTTTCGAAAACTGTCTTTATATTACATAAAGTTAAATTTTCTGTATTGTCTTTAATATGTAAAACTGATGTAAGCAATTCATAATCTTTATTATTATTTTCTTGCGTATATTCTACGATATTCCTAACAAAAGGAATAGATGCAACTAGCTTTTTGTTATTACTCAAATGATTTTTCCAATCTTTAATAAATGGATTTTTCAAATATTCAGCTTGCTCCAGCTTTATTTCAGAATCATTTTTAATGGCAATTAAACATTGACCATAAGATGAAATACCTCTGCTCTGAGCTGTCCTAAAAAAATCAAAATTATGTGTTAAAATCAACATGAAAAATTTATCAATTTCTGACATGTATTTTAAATATTCAATAATTGCGTATTTATTTTTATAATCAAATGAATCAGCAATATCATCTATTAGAAACAATGTTTCATTTTCATCTTTTTTCCGTACCTCAACTTCAAATATAACATTTAAAATATAGAGTGCTCTCCTTTCTCCTGTACTTAATATTTCCAACAATTCCTTTTTATCTTTAAAAATTTTTTTGTCATCTCCGTCTTTAAAAATAAATTCAATCGCAGGAATCTCATCTTTCAGGATAACATCATCTTTATTTTTTATATCTAAATAAAAAGGTAAATTAGAAAATCTGGTGTTAAAAATTTTAATGACTTCTTCCCACTTTGTTTTTTCTTTTGTTGCTTGTTCAACAAGTTCTTTTATTTCTTCTTGTCCGTCTTTATATTTTCTAACTAATTCTAAAAATAAAGTTTTCTGATTTACAAAATAAGCAAGCCATATTTTCTTTTTAAACTCATCTAAATCTACTAATTCTACCAAGATTTTTTGATTCTCAAGTAAATAATCTCGAAATGCTCTTAACTCCACATTTACTAAGGTTTTATCTATTTCATCAAAGCGTTTTTTTAATTCATTATCACTCGAAACGGTTTTTCTTTCATCCTCAATAGCTTGCCTCAATTAATCACCGCTTGAAAACTCTTTTTTATTATTACCGTCAAACAAATTTATTGAGTGACCAACTTTAAAAAAATTATTTGTCTCTAATTGTTTTTGTATGCTTTCAGCATGATAAAAATTAAATTCCTTTTTTAGATATTGAGATTTTTCAATCAGTTCATAATATTTCTTAATATACTCTTTAATACTAGTTTTAAAAGATTTTGTGTTTAAAAAACTATCTACTTTGTCATTAAAAATTATTTTATATTGAGTGTCATGAAAGGATAAAGTTTCATTTTTAGAAACAAAATCTTCTAACCCAATTATCAAATCAGAAAAATTCTTATTAAATATAACTTTAATAATATCTTCGATACTGTCTTTTCTACCACTTAAACCTGATAATTGCTTTAATTCTTTAACAAGGTCATTTTTTATTTTATCAATATCCTTGTGGATATTTTCATATTTCTTTTTTAACTCTTTATTAGCAAGTAGGGTTGATATTTTTTCGGACTGATAGTCTTGGTTATAAGGTTCTATAACAAAAATATTTCCTGGGCTTATTCCTTTACCATCAGCTAAAATTTCCCTAACTGTTGTTCTGTTTGGAAAAACTAAATCTTTGGTTTCTTTATCTTTTGAATAGTCATAAAAAGTTTTTGCAAATGATGTTTTCATAGACCCATTCGGGGCATAGATTAAAAAAGTTCTATTGCTAAAATTAAACTCTTTTTCAAGTTTTTTGATTCCATAGCAATATTGAAATTTTAGTTTAATTTTATTCATATTCTATTGAATATCAAAAAGTTCAACTGGGTTTATTTTAAATTGAAGCATTTTTGCAGTATCTCGTCCGTTATCGCCGCCTTTTCTTTGCATTCCTATTTTACCAATTTTTAAACTCCCTTGATTTGTTATCCTTATTTCGCCACCACCAAAAATATTCATTGCTTCGTTTATTGATTTTAAAACCCAAGTACTTTCTCCATTCACTTTCAAAATAACCAATACCCAATCAGCCGAAAATTCTCCTCTGCCTTTCAATAAATCGGAAACAATTAAAATTTTGTTTTCTTCGAAAAAATCCAAAATCTTTTTTTGGTCGTTCTCACTTATTTCGGTCAATAGCATTCGTCTAGAATCTTTGAGATTATTTCGTGTTGGTTGTATTTCTCCAGTAAAAAGTTTTAAAATTTTTGTTATGTCGTTTGGAATACTCCAAAGTTCTACATATTTATCAATCCACCTTTTATCTACCTGATTAAAACCCTGCGGATTACTCACAAGTTTTACTTGTAAATTTTGTAAATCATCTTGAGATTTCAGTTTGATGACAATGCGTATTCTGACTTGAATGTCTGCTTTATATTGCCCTCGTACTTTTGTAGCTTTAACATATTCAATATCTGAAATATCATAATTCATAGCATTAAGCCACTCTTTAGCAATTTCATCGTTTTGCCAATCGTTAAACCTATCGATAACATCTTGCTCATTTTTAAAACCACTTTTTGCGGTTTTTGATCCTAATTTTACTAAATCTTTATTTTTCATATTGTTTTTTTATAAAATTAAAAAGACTTCCACCAAACGCTTCAACCGCATTAACCGTCATGGCATTACCAGCTTGACTAAGCAAATACACATCGGCAATTTTACCTTTTGGTTTTTCTGAAAGATTTTTCGGGAATCCTTGCAATAATAAAGACTCATAACCCGATAATCTTCTAAATTTTCCATCTCTGACATATAAAATACCGTGTCTGCCTGTTCGCAAAGTTGGCACTTTGTCACGATACAAACGCAAATCTGATTGTCTTGTATCTATGACCAAAAAATCTTCTTCCAATAATTTTTCTATTGAAAATTTTCCTTTGTTGTATTTATTTTCCAAATATTTTAAGAATGTTTCATACGCTCTTTTTTTCTCGTTAAATTCTAATTCATCCGTATCTATCAAATAATTTTTTAAGTCTGGCATTTTTACCGTTTGTGGAAATTCAAAAACATTTTCATTCTGAATAAGATCTTTTCGTATTCCAACAAAATAAATCCTTTCCCTCATTTGTGGAACACCATGATATAAACTGCTTGTTAATTTCCAAAATACTTTATATCCTGCTTCGTCCAACACATTCAAAATTATCTTCATAGATTCTCCAGTTCCATGATTCAAAAGCCCTTTCACATTTTCTAAAATAAAGTATTTTAAATTTTTAGCTTTCATTATGTCTATCAAATAAAAAATAATTTGCCCTCTATCATCTTTCATTCCTTTTCTTTGTCCGATAACAGAAAAAGTTTGGCAAGGGAAACCAGCAATCATTAAATCAAAATCAGGTAAATTATTTGTATTGATTTTTGTCAAATCACCATAATTTATTTCGCCTTCACTGAAAAATTCCCTGTATGTTTTTTCTGCACCTTTATCTATTTCAGAAAAACCAACGCATTGCATACCTAAGTTTTCAAGACCAAGACGACCGCCGCCGATACCAGCACAGAAATCTATAAATTTTAAATTGTTATTTTTAGTCTTTGCCATAATTAATTTATTAAATCTTCAATAAAAACGCCTTCAAAGTTTTGACAATTTGTGTCATAAGCATAACAGACGGTTTTTTGATTACGCTACTTTCAATTTTTCCTCAATGTAATTTTTGTCAGTGTAATTTTGTCAGCGTTGTGTACTTTATACTAGATTTTTTTGCAAAGTCTTCTCGCAATAATTCTAGCTTTTTGCGGTATTTTTTATATTTTTACCTATTGTAATTTCTTTTATCATATTTTCAATAATTTAGTAGTATTATACTGGTGCACTACACATTTCTAATATATTGATAACAAGTAATAGACAATTTAAGCAAACAACATTGCCTTTTGCCTACATAGAGCGATAGCAGAGCGTGGTAAAATCAGCCATTTTCGTGTGAAACACACCATTTGCGGACTTTGCTCTGCTCGTATGCTGCTAAAACTGATGATTGATAAAATACGGAGAGGAAGGGATTCGAACCCCCGATACATTGCTGTATACACGCTTTCCAAGCGTGCGCCTTCAGCCTCTCGGCCACCTCTCCTTTGAGTTGGATCTATGGCACACCCGAGAGGATTCGAACCTCCGACCTCTTGAACCGCAATCAAACGCTCTATCCAGCTGAGCTACGGGTGCTTGAGTTTGATTGGAAAAATTACTTGATGATTTTTTAGGTAAAAACTGACTTAACATAACTGTTACTAATAATTTTATTTTGTAGCTTGAATGCTAATTTTAGCAATATAGCCATTTTATATTTAGGATTTTTTAATTTGAATAACGCTGATTTGATTTTCTTTCATTGCCTCAACTTCAAAGGAAAAAGTATCCACAACAACCTTATCACCTACCTTTGGTAGTCTCCCTAGCTTATACATAATCAAACCTTGTAGGGTTTCATATGGTAAGTTTTCGTGCTCAGTCATATTTGAGCCTGTAACGCGTAAAAAGGTATTGATGTCTACTGCATTTTTTGCAACCCATTTATTTTTCCCTGTAGAAGTGATAAAAGAATTCTCCTGTAGATTATCCGTTTCATCTCTAATTTCTCCTACAATTTCTTCTAAAATATCTTCCATAGTAATAATCCCCTTAAAATCTCCAAAATCATCTACTACAACAGCTATTTGTTTGTGTTCTTTTTGTAGTTTTTGAAAAATATTTTGAATGGTTGTTGTCTGATAGATATAAGTAGGATCTTGTGCTAGAGCACTTAAGTTAACATTCTTGCCATTTTTTTTTAGGATATGTTTAAAAATATCGTTTTGATTGACAATAGCTATAATATTATTCCTATCATTGCCTTTATAAACTGGTATTCTAGAGTAACCTTGCTCGGCAACTTGCTCCTTTGCTTTGTGTATTTTTTCTTTATCTGAGAGTGTAAAAACATTGTGTCTAGGAGTCATAATAGCTAGCGCACTAGTTTCGTTAAAATTTAAAATATTTTTAATGACATCTTGCTCGTTTTTTTCAAAAACCCCTTCTGCTTCACCCTGATTAACAATAGCAAGTACTTGCCCATCAGAAATGGTATTGTCGGATTTTTTAAAAAACTTATTTATAAAAAAAGAAATTTTATTAGTGATAGTACTCAACACCCAAAAAACATGAAAGAAAAAATAAATGATAGGGGATAACAAGGTTGCCCAACGAAGACTATTATGAACAGCAATACTTTTAGGAATAATCTCACCAAAAAGAAGTAATAAAATAATAAGATTAAAGCCAGCAAGAGCAAAGGCTATATCGTTATCTATTGTAATAGTATCTATCAACAACATAGCAATAACATGAGTACCATAAAGAGTGGCAAACACATTAGCAGCATTATTACCAATCAAAATAGTTGCAAGCGTTCTTTCTTTGTCATTTACTAGTTTACCTAGCATACGATATTTTCTTAGTATTTTGCCTTCTTCGCTTTTAAGCTGATAATCATATACCCGAAAAATTGATATTTCAGATGCTGAAAAGATTCCTGAATAAACTAAAGCAGTAAAAAAAATTAGTATATGTTTCAAAGAGACATGCTCTGCTGGCACAAAAAAAGCAATAATGCTCCTAATTGCATCGTAAAAAACGTCTATCACTTATTTTTTATTATTGAAATATTCTGCATCTACAATTAAAATACGGTTGCAGTTTGGGCAAATAGCATAAGAAACTTCAAGTACTTCTTGAAAAACTTGCGGTGGAAAAACTATAGCACACTCTGGGCAATAAGCCTCTTTTACCGCAACAACTGCAGGGAATTTACTTTGTGCATGTAACTGCAAAAATTGGGTTTGGAATTTTATTGCTAAATTTTTTACAGCGTTTTTTTGTTCTATTAGCAGAGCATTGTACTCTAATTTAGAATCTTGTGTTTCTTTGTCAAATATTTGTTTTTCTTGCATCAATTGAGCACTAGCATCATTCTTTTTACCTAGTAGCTGCTGGAATGTTTGTTGAACTTGTTTTTGCTCCATACCTAGTTCGTTCATTTTATTTTGATACTTTTGAATAAATTTTTCTGATATTTGCTTTTCTGCTTTGGAGCGAAAATAAGACGATTGGTCTTTGACTTGTACGATATTTTTGGAATGAAAATGTAGCTTTTCTTGCTCGATACCTAGCAAGTTTTTATGAAGCTTTCTTTTGCTTTCAAAAAAATCTATTTTTTGTTGTAAAACCTGTAGTTTTTGTGAAAATTGCTCTAAATAATCTTTCAATACAGCTTCCTTCTTAAAAAAGCGATGTTGATAAATACAGCGATATAACTGCTTTAATATGCTTTCATTTGCTACAATTTTTTGATAATCATCCATTATTTATTTAAATCAAAATGGGCCCACCAGGACTTGAACCTGGGACCACCCGGTTATGAGCCGGGGGCTCTAACCAACTGAGCTATAGGCCCGAAAAATTCTTAAAACAACAAATTTTATTAACTCGCTAACTCCACAGCTCTTATTGTTGCAAGTTCTAAATCATTGATAAGAAATAAATTTTTTATATTTTTGGTTTCTATATTTTTTTTGGCAATTTCTGCATTAGTGCCTTCTAAGCGCACTATCACAGGAATTTGTAAATTGGTTGCCTCCAATGCTTGCAGAATCCCATTAGCTATTAAATCACACCGAACAATCCCACCAAAAATATTAACTAAAATCGAATGCACATTGCAATCACTGCTAATAATACGAAACGCTGCTGCTACTTTCTTCGCATTAGTTCCTCCTCCTACATCCAAAAAATTAGCGGGCGCTCCTCCGTGATACTGGATCATATCCATTGTCGCCATCGCCAACCCCGCACCATTTACCATACAACCTATCTTTCCATCTAGTTTAATAAAATTCAACCCATATTGCCTTGCTTCAACTTCAGATAACACTTCTTCGCTAGCATCTCTTAACTCTAACAAATCTAAATGCCTAGGTAGTGCGTTTTCATCAAAAATCATTTTGCAATCTAGTGGCAAAATATCATTATCTTCTGTAACAATCAAAGGATTAATTTCTAGCAAAGTAAGATCTTTAGCGCAAAACACTTGATATAATTTTAAAAAAAGCTGACTTGCTTTGGCAATCAAACTTTTATCTATAGTCTCAAGCCCTAATCTATAAGCTAAATCTCTCGCTTGATAAGCTCTCAGAGCTAGCAAAGAATGAAGCTCTTGCTTTAAAATTTTATCTGGGTTTTGCTTTGCTACTTCTTCTATATTCATTCCCCCCGCAGTAGAAGAAAGCAGGACTACCTTTTTACTATTTCTATCTACAAGAATAGAAAAATAAAACTCTTTTTTAATAGCTATTGATTGCTCTATTAAAATTTTAGAAACCTTTTGTCCTTTGCTAGAAGTTTGCGGTGTAACTAACATCATACCTAATATATTGCTAGCATGCTCCTTGATTTCAGCTAAATTGTTTGCAAGTTTGACACCTCCGCCTTTTCCTCTACCACCTGCATGGATTTGAGCTTTGACTACCCCTCCTGCTCCCGGTAATTCTCGGGCAATGACTGCGACTTCGTCTAGAGCAAAAGCTACCTTACCAAAAGGAATTTTAATACCAAATTCTTTTAAAATTGTCTTTGCTTGATACTCGTGGATTTTCATTTAGCTTTGACTTAAAAAATATCTGTTGATAGCACTCACAATAGCAAGAAAAGATGCTTTCACAATATCCGAATGTATGCCTACACCATAATAAGAATGCTCTTCTTCAAAAGTAACTTCGTAATAACAAATTCCTTTGGCATTAGACCCAAATTCTAGGGTATGTTCTTGATAGTCCGTAGTTTTGAAAGATAGTTGAAACAAAGATTTTATGCAATTTATAAAAGCGTCAATAACTCCATTTCCTGTTCCTTCCGTAGTTCTTTGTATGCCATTTTCTTGAATTGTAATACTGCATTTTACTTCGTTATCTTTGTGCTCTAATTGAAATTTTTTTAAAGTAATAGGAAGATCTTTGATATAAGTATTGAGGAATAATTCTTGAATTTGATGGTCTTTCACTTCTGTTTGCGTTGCTTCAGAAACCCCTTGCACTACCTTACTAAAAGCTATAGACAATTCTCTAGGAAGATGAAAGTTATACTTTTGCTCTAAAATAAAAGAAACACCACCTTTTCCAGATTGGCTATTGATACGAATAGGCTCATATTCTCTGCCTAAATCTTTTGGGTTGATAGGTAAGTAAGGTACATCCCAAAAACTAGATTTTGTTTTTTTTAAATACTTGATACCTTTGCTAATAGCATCTTGATGAGAGCCAGAAAAAGCTGTATAAACTAGGTTGCCTATATAAGGATGTCTGTCTCCAATAGGAAGTTTATTACACTCTACAACCAAATCTCTAATATCATTGATATTAGAAAAATCTAATCTGGGGTCTATGCCTTGACTAAACAAGTTTAACGCTACAGTCACTATATCTACATTGCCTGTTCTTTCTCCATTGCCAAACAAAGTACCTTCTACTCTATCGGCACCTGCCATCAAAGCTAATTCTGTAGCAGCTATTGCTGTTCCTCTGTCATTATGAGTGTGAAGACTCAAAATTACATTCTCTCTACATCTTAAATTCGTCAAAAACCATTCTATAGCATCTGCATAGATGTTGGGTGTGGTAGTCTCTACGGTTGCGGGTAGGTTGATAATAATTTTTTTATCTTTTGTCGGTTGCCAAACATCTATCACAGCTTCGCAAATCTCCAAAGCATACTGAGGTTCTGTTTGTGTAAAACTCTCAGGAGAGTATTGATAAATAATTTCTGTTTGTGGTATTTTTTTTATTTGCTCTTTTACATACTTGGTACCTTCTACAGCAATCTTAGTAATTTCCTTCTTATCTTTGCAAAAAACTACCTTTCTTTGTAAAACAGAAGTAGAATTGTAAAGATGAAAAATTGCTTTTTTTGCCCCTTGCAAAGATTGAATGGTAGTGTCAATCAATTTTTCTCTTGCTTGACAAAGCACTTGAATAACTACATCGTCAGGAATTTTATTTTTATCTATAAGTAAGCGCGTAAATTCGTATTCTATATTTGCTGCAGATGGAAAACCTATTTCTATTTCTTTAAAACCTATTTCTAATAATTTATCATAAAATTTTAATTTTTCTTGTATGTTCATAGGCTCTACAAGAGCCTGGTTACCATCTCTTAAATCTACGCTACACCAGATAGGTGCTTTTTTTAGCCTCTTAGCAACCCATGTTCTTTCTGGAAAATCCAACAAAAAATTAGGTTTATATTTTTGAAACTTCATATTTTAAAAAATTAACTAGCTTGAATAAACACATTATTTTCTACTAGCTCCGCTAAAAGAGAGTGTCTTTTTTTGTCCTGAATTTTAACTACTGCTAAATCTCCTATTTTTAGACCACTACCCCCCACTGTTACAGAAATATTTTCTTCGCTTCTACCTATCCACAAACTAGTATCTTTAGGATGCCTGCCTTCTATTAAAACTGTCTTCTTACAGCCTATAGCTTGTGTAAATTTTTTGACACGAATTTCTTCAAACATATCTAATACTCTAGCTAATCTTTGCTCTTTTACTTTTTGTAAAACATCATCTTCCATGCTCGCTGCCCTAGTATTGGGTCTAGGAGAGTATTTAAAAGCGTAAACTTGATAAAATTCTACTTCTCTTAAAACAGCTAAAGTAGCCTGAAAATCTGCTTCGGTTTCTGTAGGAAAACCAACAATCAAATCAGTGCTTAGAGCAACATTAGGAATAACTTTCTTAAGATAGGCAATTTTTGTTAAATATTCTTCAATACTATGCCCTCTTCTCATCAATTTGATAATTCTACTAGAGCCAGATTGGTAAGGCAAATGTAATTGACTACAAATAATATTTTTTTGAGCCATGAGATCTGAGAGTGCGTTGTTCCAATCCTTAGGGTGAGGAGATGTAAAACGAATCCTTTGTAGTCCTTGAATATGAGACAGTTGAGCTAGCAGAGAATAAAAATTGTCTGTGCCTGCTTTGTAGGAATTAACATTTTGTCCTAAAAGGATAATCTCTTTGATGCCCTTGTTAACTAAATTCTGAGATTCTAGCAAAATATTTGCTGCATTCCTACTCACTTCTCTACCTCTAGTTGTAGGTACAATACAAAAAGAACAACAATTATCACAGCCTTTAGTGATAGAAAGATAGGCTTTGCAACCTTGTATATATGGTTTTTGAATATCTTCTAATGGGACAAAATTCTGTACTTTGTTTTTACGAGACATCCAAGCTGTTCTAACTACCCTTTTCCCCTGCTCAACCTCAGCTAACATTTCTAATAACCCATTGTAGTTATCCGTTCCAAAAACTAAATCTACTAGAGGCTCTCTTTGTAAAATTTGAGCGCCTTCTTGCTGAGCTACACAACCTCCTACACCTACTATGAGGTTATTATTATTCTTTTTTAAATGCTTAAGCCTGCCTAAAAAACTATATATTTTATTTTCTGGTGCTTCGCGTACAGAGCAGCTATTGAGTAAAATTACATCAGCATCTTGTAATTTTTGTACAATTTGATAACCTCCCTTATTTAAAATTTGTACCATTCTTTGGCTATCGTATTCATTCATGTAGCAGCCAAAGGTTTGGATAAATGCTTTCTTCACTCTGTCTCGTTAATAATTTTTTTTAATTTCATTGATGCCTTAAAACAAAGCGCTTTCCTAGGCGGTACAATGACTTCTTCCATTGTTTTAGGGTTGCGTCCGATAATTCTCTTTCTTTTCCTAACCTCAAAAGACCCAAACCCGCTAAATAATACTTTCTTTTCTTCTAGGATTGTTTGCTCTAAACATTCTAAAAAATCGGTTAATAATTGTTTTGCCTTGGTATTAGTAATATTCAATTCTTGCGATATAATCAGCATTATATTTTCTCTAATCATAATTTTTTGCTATTAATTTCATATTAAAATCAATAATTGTCGGTTTTTTCTTTTGGATAGCCGCCTGCAAACATGCTGCTACCTCCGACATTTTCTCCACTCTATATCCTTGTCCACCCAAAGAATTTGCTAATTGCACAAAATCTATCTCTTGACTCCTTAACCGATAACCAATGTATCTTTTTTGATACACACTAGTTTGTAATTCTCGAATCATACTTAATTTTGCGTCATTGATAATCATTATAGTTAAAGGTATATCATATTCTACGGCTACTAAAAATTCTTGCATATTCATAAAAAAACTACCATCACCCGATACATTAACTACTGGAATTTTAGGCTCAGCAAACCAAGCACCAATAGCAGCAGGTAGCCCGTAACCCATAGTTCCTAGACCCCCAGAAGTTAGTAAAGGAGCATGCAAAGGATTTTGACATTTATGAATTGCCCAAAGTTGATGTCTGCCTACATCTGTAGTAATATGTAATTTTTTTGGAATCTGAGATAATTGCTCTAATATTTTTCCTACTAATTCCGCATCATCTTCTTTAGCTAGCATGTTTTTAGATGGTTTCTTAACTATCCAGTTGGGTTTTTTCCAGTGATTTTCTTTTTGCATATCAAGCATAGCGGTTAAAAAATAGTGAATATCACCAACAATAGGAGTTTTGACGGGAATAATTTTTCCAATTTCAGCAGGGTCTATATCTACATGAATAATCTCTGCTTGTTTAGCAAATTTTTCTTTCTTCATTAGTGTTGAGCGATCACCAAACCGCGAGCCCAAAGCTAAAATAATATCTGCTTGGGAAATAGCCTTGTTACCTGCTGCGCTACCGTGAGTGCCTATCATACCTATAAACAAAGGGTGTTCTTCGTGAAAACTATTTTTTCCCATCAAGGTTCTAACACACGGAATATTTGTTGCCTCAGCAAACTTCTTAACTAGCCCTATAGCTTGAGCTCTCTCTACCCCTCCACCAACTAAAATTAAAGGTTTTTTTGCTTGTGACAATATTTTATGACACCTCTTGATTTGTCCAATATGTGTTTTAAGTGTTGGTTTATAGCCCAACAATTCTCTTTTTTTAAAGTCATAGCTTACTTCTTCTGAGAGAATATCTCTTGGAAAATCTAGTAATACAGGTCCTTTTCTACCAGTATTTGCAATATAAAAAGCTTCTCTGACAGCACTTACGAGCTCTTTAGAATTAGTGATAAACTCGTTGTGTTTAGTAACAGATAAAGAAATATTCATAGTATCTACTTCCTGAAAGGCATCTGTTCCAATAAATTTCATAGGAATTTGCCCTGTGAGTGCTACAAGTGGCACAGAATCTAAATAAGCATTTGCTAAACCAGTAAGTAAATTAGTAACGCCAGGTCCAGAAGTCGCCAAACAAACACCAACAGTCTGTTTTACTCTAGCATAACCATCAGCCATTAAGGCTGCACCTTGCTCGTGCATAGCTAAAATATGCTCAATTTTTTTAGAAGAATAAAGCGCATCATAAATAGGCAAGTTAGCTCCTCCTGGGTATCCAAAAATATAAGTTACTCCTAGCTCTTCTAAAACACGAATTAAAGCTTGATTGGCTTTCATAAATATCTAGCTTGATTGAGAAAAATTATAATATACAAGACGCAGTAAGTCAAAAATTAAAACAAAGAGCCAATAGTAAATTCAAACAAACTATTAAATTCGTTTTTTATAGGATTGGCTTTGATGCCATAGTCAAACTTAAAGACTCCCAAAGGAGTAATAATACGAATACCTGTGCCATAAGATTGTCTCAAATAGGTATAATCCTTTTTGAGACCTACTATGTCATACATGCGGTCTTCCGCAAATACATTGCCTATATCATAAAAAAACAACCCTCTAAAACTCTGCCCTGTTCTTGATAAAGGAAAACTAAACTCTATATTGCTTAATAATTCTTCTGCACCATAACGATGATTGAAATAATACTCATAATTTTGCTCACCTGCTACAGGCTCACTAAAGCTATCTGGCCATTCGTTAGGGCTAGAAGGACCTCTAATTTCAAAACTCCTAAAACCTCTAATGGAGCTTGTGCCCCCTAATGCAAAGCGGGCAGATACAGGAATAGTATCTTCATCAAAAATTTGAAATAGCTTTCTAAGTCGTAGGCGATAATAAAAAATTAGCTTATTAGCTACAATATTTTTAAAATATTTATATTCGTAAGATGCTCTCCTATAATTATCTGTACCTCCTAGTAAACCTCCTGTTTGTCTGAATTGCAAATTATGAGATTGTCCATTTGATGGAAAAAAAGGATTGTTAACGGTAGAGTAAGTATAGCCGTTGGTAAAAGATCTGATAATAGATGACGGCGCACTAGAGCTAGCGTCTGCGTTAAAATTGCTGTGTAAGACACTCTCAAAACTATAATTAAAGTTTGCTCTCCAATTTTTCCAAATAGGATAAGAAAAGGATTGTGAAATACTCTCAATGTTTCTGTCATAATCTAAATTAGAGTTATTTTTACCAGAAAATTCTACAGAAACACTGCTCACAGAACGCCAAAGACTAGACAAAAAATAAGGCTCTGTAAAAGCAAGTTCTGTAGTGCGGATATTTTCCCCTCGATCATATTGAAAACTAATTCTACGACCAGTTCCTAAAAAATTATTTTTTACTATAGATAAATTAACCCCCAATCCAACAGTGTCACTATAACTCAAACCACCAGAAAAATTGCCTGTTTGTATTTCTTTTAAATAAAAACTGTAATTGACCTCGTTTTTTGATCTTTGTGTTTCTCTTTGTAGCCTTACTCCTGCTTGAGGTAAAAAATAACCCAGCCCACGTATTTTTGCTTGGCTTTCTCTAATTTTTTTGCCATTAAATAACTCTCCATCGTAAATAGTTAATTCCCTACGAATAATATCGTCTCTAGTTTCTTGATTGCCCTCAAATTCTATTCTATTTAAATAGACCTTTTCTTGTCTCAAAATTTGAAAAAATAAATCTACTATTTGTTTTTGCTTATTGAGCTTTCTTTTAACACGTACACTGCTAAAAGCATAGCCTGCATCTTGGTAAGCATTGTTTAGAGCTATTCTATCTTGGTTTTGTTGCAAAAGATTATAGACAGAGCCCGTTTTTAAGACCATCAATGCTAGAGCTTCTTCTTTTGTAAACAATAGACTTTGATCTTTATCTAAAGATTCTACAAAAATATCTCCTACAAAGTATTGTTTTCCCTCGTCTATTTTAAGAGTAACTTCTGCTGTAATAAAATCTTTAGCAATTAGCAGTTTGATTTGAGGTTTGGCAATTTGTATATCAATAAATCCATTTTCTAAATAAGACCTAGTAATAATCATGAGATCTACATCAATTTTTTCTTTGTTCAATCTGCCAGAATTAGTAATCCAAGAAAAACAATCTATTTCTGCTGATTGCATTATTCGCTCAATATCTAATGGAAAAAAAAATTTACTTCCTTGTATTTTTATTTTGGTTAGATAAACCTTATCGTTTTCCATCACTTGAAAAATTAACCGCAGATTATCTTGTTCATCATCTTCTAAGCGATAAAGTACCCTGACCCTGCTATACCCTTCTTCTATATAAAGTTTACGAATACTAGCTAAATCTGTTTGAATTAGCTCTTCGTCAACAAAATTATAAACCTTGGTAGCTAAAGATTTGGTAAGTTTGGTATTATCTATCTTTTGATTGCCTTCAAAAATAATAGATTGAATTTTCTTCTTTTCTACAAAAGAAAAAATAAGACGAGCGTCTCCACTAGGTAACTCTGCTAGAGCTACTGAAACATCTTCAAAAAATCCTAGAGCGTAAAGTTGTTTAATAGAATTAATAATTAAAATTTCTATTAAATCTTGACCCTCAAGCTGCCTAATGAGGCTGAAAACTTGATTCTTAGAGGCTTTATCTAAGCCAGCCGTTGTAACCTCACTAATAACTTGGAGTTTTGTTGATTCTTGAGCTAGAGCAAAAAAAGAAAAGCTAAAAAATAAAATAAAAAGAAAAGTTTTTTTTAAAGTAATATTTTCTAACACAAATTTTAAAATAAAATTTCTCTCCAATACTTATCGCTTGACATGTTGTAAATATTAAGACAATCGTCAGTGCAACGAGCCCTCAGACCTAATTTTAGTTTGTAAAAAAAAATCAGTCAATAAAAATCTCAACTACAAAAACAATTGTGATAACATTAGCTTTTTTTAAGTTATATTTAAAATACAGTTATTACAATAAGACAGGAGTATCCTCTATCTATATTACATTGTTATAAATTAGGCTATGATTTACGGTAGTTAAAATATGCAGAATATCACAACCCATTATCTTTACGGTTATTATCCAGTCTTAGCAGCACTAGAGGCAAACAAAAGAAAATTTTATTGTCTTTTTCTCGACAAAAAACTTCAACACACGAAACAAGAAGCAGAATTTTTACTATTAGCAAAAAAAAGAGGTGTCTCTATCAAATACCAGAGTAGCGACAATTTATCAAAACTTTGCAATCAATCACAACACCAACACCTCGTGTTACAAGCTGGTAGCCTGCCTTGTATGACTTTAGAAAATTTACTAAAGAACAAAAATAAAAAAAATCATAAAAAAAATCTTTGGGTTGGATTAGAGCATTTACACAGCCCCCAAAATATAGGGGCTATTTTAAGAACTTGTTTGTACTTTCACATAGACCATATCTTTTTAACCAAACAGCAAACCTGCTCTCTTTCTAGTGCTGTCTCTAAAAGTTCGGCAGGTGCAATGGAAAAGCTTTCTTTTTGCAGAGCGATGAATTTTTCTATGCTGATTAAAAGATTAAAAAAAGAAAATTTTTGGATTGTAGGTACAAGTTTAGCTGGAGAAAATTTTGTAAAACAAGATATTCCTGATAATTGCTTCTTAATTTTTGGTAATGAAAAAAAAGGAATACAACCTTTAGTAAAAAAAACTTGTGATTTTTTGTGGAAAATTGAAGGAGGTGGGACAAATTCTTTGAATGTTTCTGCTACTAGTGCTATAATTTTGCATCATATTTACAATGCTAATAGATGAAAAAAGTGTTACTCATTAACGGACCTAACCTCAACCTACTAGGAACAAGACAAACAGATATTTATGGTTCACAAACTCTAGCTCAAATTGTAAAGCTTATGCGTCAAAAATTAGCAAAACACAATATAGAGCTAGTTGATTTTCAATCCAACTGTGAAGGAAAGATTGTAGATTTTCTACACCAAGAAACTCCCGCAGATTACACAATTATTAACCCCGCAGCTTATTCTCACACTTCCATCGCTATTTACGATGCACTTTTAGCAGTGCAGATTCCTTTTGTAGAAGTCCATATTTCTAATATTCACAAAAGAGAGTCGTTTCGTCGGTACTCTTATTGCTCTGCTATCGCACAAGGAGTGCTTTGTGGCTTTGGCACTAAAGGCTACTTTATGGCAGCAGAGTTTGTGCTTGCTCAACTAGCGTGATTGCTATTATCGGGGCAGGAGTTTCAGGGCTTGCACTAGGATGTTTTTTAAAAGCAAATAATTTTCCAGTAGAGAAAATATTTATTTTTGAAGCTACTGCAAAATGTGGTGGAGTTATTCAAACAATCGAAGAGCAAGGCTACAAAATAGAAACCGCTGCTACACTTTTTCCTTATAGCAAACAAGCTCCTAAAAAACTTTGTGATATTTTAAATTTAAACAATAAAATTATTGTACCTCAAGCCAAAGAAAAATACCTCTACTTCTCTAATAAATTACAAAAATTTTCCGCAAACCCTTTGTATATTTTAAAAAACACTACACTGTCTTGGAGAGCTAAGTTTGCTATTTTACAAAATATTTGGGGAGTAAAACCCGCCACAAAAAAAGAAAGTTTAGCAGAATTTTTTGCACGTCAATTTGGAAAAGAGATTTTTGATAAAGTGGTAGAGCCACTACTAGCTGGTATTTACGCAGGAGACAATAAAAAATTATCACTAAATTCTTGCTTTCCTAATTTAGCAATTTTAGAGAAAAGATTTTGCTCACTTTGTAAAATACTACTCAAACAAAAAAAGCAAAAGCATTTATTTTTAAGCTTTGAGACAGGAATGCAGCAACTAGTTAGTGCTATGCAAAATTACCTACGAGATAATATTTTTTGCAATCAAGAATTGACAAAAATTTCCTTTCAAAGAAAAAAAATCATTTGTCATTTTTTACATAAAAATATCACTTTTGATAGAGTCATTTTATCTATCCCAGCGCATAACTCTGCGAAAATTATACAAAATACTAATATTAAAAATACACTCAATCAAATACCTTATGCTCCACTGGTGGTTTGTGCCTTAGGATATAAAAAAGAACAAGTAAATTTTCCACCACAAGGACTTGGTTTTTTAGTGCCTGCTTTAGAATCAAAAAATTTACTAGGTGGTTTTTTTATTAGTAATATGTTTGCTAATCGCAGCAGTAGCAAAAATTTTCTGCTACAATTAATGTTGGGAGGAATGAGAAACCCCAAAGTAATAGAGTGGAATGAAGAGCAAATCTTATTGGAGTCTCAAAAATGTTTAAGAAAAATATTCCAAATTGATAAAAATTGTAGTTACAATAAAATTATTCGTTTAGAAAAAGCGATACCACAGTATAATATGCAACACACAAATATCTTACAAACACTAGAAAAATTTGAAACAGAATTTCCTATTAAATTTCATTCTAATGCTTACCGCGGCATAAGTTTAGCAGATTGTATAGAAAATTCTTACCGCCTAGCAAAGGAGCTCACAGCAAACAATGAGTAAAAAACTAAAAAATATTTACTACTTTTTCATTAGCGGAATACTTATGGGTATTGCGGATCCTATCCCTGGAGTTTCAGCTGGAACAATGGCTTTTGTTTTAGGTATTTATTATCGCTTGCTAGCAGCTATTTCTGCCATAAATATTCTGTTTTTTAAAGATATTTTTTGTTTACGCGGGAAAAAAGCTCTGCAAAGAATTGATTGGCTACTACTGCTACCCTTATGCGTAGGCTTACTACTAGCTCTCATAACAACTGCTAACCTCATTCATTTTCTCCTTAAGAATTACCATACTTATCTTTGGTCTTTTTTCTTTGGTTTGATAGTAATATCTACTCTATTACTAATGAAAAATATTCCACGAAAAATACATTATGTATTGTTTTTCTTAAGTGGTGCCTTGTGCGGTTATTTAATCTCAAGTATCAATCCTATAGAAGTATCAATAAGCTACTGGTTTTTGATACTATGTGGCTTTATTGCAATTAGCAGTCTTTTGCTTCCTGGTATCAGCGGAGCTTTTGTGCTAGTAATTTTAGGGCAATATGATCTCATTATCTCTGCCATCAAAAACCCTTTTACGACAGCAAATATAGTTATATTATCTTATTTTTATATTGGTGCTTTAGTAGGATTATTGACTACTGCTCACTTGTTAAGCTGGGTTATTAAAAAATGGGAATCTATAGTTTTAGCATTTTTGACAGGATTAACCTTAGGTAGCTTAAAGAAAATTTGGCCCTGGAAAGTAGAGCTTGCAACAGGCGTTACACAAGATTTTAATAAAAATACAATTTATATTATTATCTTCTTACTATTTGGCAGTATTTGTGCTGTTATAATCAATAAATTACCGCAAATGATGTTGCAAAAAAAATAGCTAATGCTAACTATCACTAATTACTGCGAACCAAAAGATATCCACTTAGATGTAGAAGTTTCCCCCAACTATAAAAATACTGGATGTATTCATTATTTTGTAGACAAGATCAAACCTTACTATTCAAAAAACGAAATCTTACAAATTAAAAATGATTTATTAGAAAGAGAGAAAATTTGCTCTACAGCAATTGGAAACTCTATTGCAATTCCTCACTGTAGAAGCAAGATCAGTACACCTCCTAGTTTAAAAATCTTTCGCTTACTAAACCCCATAGATTTTCTAGCCACAGACAAAAGCTATGTAAAATTATTTTTTTTGTTAATTTTACCACAAGCAGCAAAAAATGAGCATTTCACTATTTTGAGTGGAATTGCAAAATTAGGAAAAAATGCAGAGTTAGTAGAAAAACTATTCGCATCTCAAACTAGTAAAGATTTTTATAAAGACTTACAACACATAGAAAAAACTTTATTTAGCAAAAATCATTTTTAAATTTTACATTTATGAGAATTTTTTTCTTTACTGCCTTTTTAGTTTCAGTGTTTGCAACCCTAGGGAGTTTATACATTAGCGAGATTGCATCTTACATTCCTTGCAAATTATGTTGGTTTCAAAGAATCCTGATGTATCCTTTAACGCTCATACTCTTCTTTCAAACTGTAAGAAAAGAATACAAACTATCCCCTGCGATTATATTTTCTACTTCTGGATTACTACTGTCTCTTTACCACTATTTACTCCAGCACGAATTAATAGGAGATAGTCAAGCCGCTTGCTCCACTATCAACTGCGGTATTAAATATATTAATTACTTAGGTTTTATAACTATTCCTTTTTTATCTTTAGTAGCTTTTACAATGATTACTATTTTGTTATTTTTTAGTAAAAAATCAAACTCTAAGAGACATTTTTAGTAACAGTAACAAGAGCTAAAGCTTGTATACCTTGTCCTTTACCAAAAGCCGTTAACTGCTCTCCAGAAGTAGCCGTAATACCTACATCAGCCATAGAAATTCCTACTATATATGCAATAGATCTTCGCATTTTTGTTATGTAAGGCAATATTTTGGGAGTAGAGCATTCTATACTAATTGCAATGTGGCAAATAGTATAGTCCGTAATTAACTCCAGTGATTTTGTGAGATAAACCCTGCTATCTACAATCCCTGCTTGAAAACAAAGCTCATCAGCAATGGCGCCTAAGATAGGAACACCGCTAATACTAGAAAAAGCATTAGTAATAGCGTGTAACACAACATCTGCATCGCTGTTGCCAAGCAGTGGAAAAGACCCTGATATTCTAATACCAGCAATCGTAAGTTGCCGCTTTTCAGCAGTAAAATTAAACCTATGACTATCTTGTCCCAATCCAGTTTTGACAATCATGCTAAGCAAGCAAGATATTTTTTAATTCTACTTTGCCAGCCCTCTGTAAGAGCTTCTGTAACTAAAGCTTGCCCTATAGAAACTTCTTGTAAATTTTTTAACCTACGCACATAACATAAATTTGTTAAGTTTAAATCGTGTCCTGCATTTAATCCAATTTGTAATTTTGTAATTTTTTCAGAGGCAGTGACAAGTTGCTGCCAATAAAACTTTTCTTTGAGTGTACCAAAATTCTCAGCAAAAGGACCAGTAAACAGCTCTACCCTATCTGGATTTATTTTAGCAAGCAAAGCTAGTTCCTGATAATCAGCTCCAAGAAAAAGACTCACTCTAATACCTAGGCTTTGCAATTCAGCAACTACCTCTTGCAAATAAGAACTATGCTGATTTAAATTCCATCCGTGATCAGAAGTTTTTTGATGCTCTTGGTCTGGTACCAAAGTACACTGTTGTGGTAGCACCTCCCTTACAAGATTTAAAAACCCAGGGTAGTGTTTATTGCTGAGAGATAATGGATTGCCCTCTATATTGAATTCGACAGTAATATTCTTTTTGATATTATATACATCTTGAGGCACAATGTGTCGTAAATCAGGTCTAGGATGCACCGTAATTCCTTGCACGCCACAAGCTATAGCTTGTAGAGCAAAAGCTAATGGGTCTGGATGCTTGCCAGCCCTAGAATTTCTCAACAAAGCAATTTTATTAACATTGACACTAATAGCTATCATGCTAATTTAAAATCTGCAAATATAGCACAATGATCTGAGGGTCTATTGCTAGCTCTCAATGTATAATCAATTCTGGCATCTTGGCAAAACTCTAGTAGAGGTTTGGTAACCCAAATATGGTCTATACGCAATCCTCTTTGAGGTTCATCTTCAAACCCCCTACTACGATAATCAAACCAACTAAATCTATTGTTGGTAGCAGGGTATAATTCACGAAAAGTATCGTAAAACCCCATTTTTTTTAGTTTAGCAATTTCTTGTCTTTCTTCTGGTAAAAAACTACACTTACCCGTTTGCAACCAGCGCAACCTATTAGATTCTCCTATACCTATATCTTGGTCGCTTGGAGCAATATTTAAATCACCCATAACCAATAACTTGTCTTGAGCTAGGTCAAAATTACTTGATAAATACTCCAAAAATTCTTTGTAAAAATTCATTTTATAAGGGAATTTTTGAGGATGATTTCTATTCTCTCCTTGAGGAAAATAACCATTGCAAACAACTATTCCATTCTTGCTAGTAGTAATAATCATTCTTTTTTGTTCTTTTTGTCCAGAAAATTCATAGTCTATTTTTAGTGCTGGTTCTTTGAGTAAAGTAGCAACACCATGGTAGCTTTTTTGCCCGTTAAGGTAAAGATGATAGCCTAATTGCTCAAACTCCTTACAAGGAAAACTATGATTTTCAACCTTGATTTCTTGCAATCCTACAATATCTGGTTGGTGTTTTTTTAAAAAAGGAATAATTGTTTCCATGCGAGCACGGACACTATTAATATTCAAACTCATAACTTTGTGCATACTAACTCCATAAAATATGTTTGTAGAAAAAATTAACTCACGTCACTAGAGTCGGTTAGCAGAGCTTTGCGATATTCTCTATTTAAACGAAAAATATTAGTAATACTAATTTCTTTGGGGCAAACTGCTTCACATTCTCCCTGATTAGTACAACTACCAAAACCTAAACTATCCATAGTACTAACCATATTCAAAACACGTGATTTTCTTTCTATTTTACCTTGAGGCAACAAAGATAAATGGGATACTTTAGCACTAGTAAATAGCATCGCGGAAGCATTCCTACAACTAGCAACACAAGCGCCACAACCTATGCACTGTGCTGCATCCATCGCAAGCTCTGCTGTTGTTTGCGAAACAGCTAGAGCGTTACCATCTAGGCAGCCTCCTGTCTTCACAGAAACATAACCACCTGATTGTAAAATTTTGTCAAAACTAGACCTATCTACAACCAAATCTTTAATCACAGGAAAACTTTTTGCCCTCCAGGGCTCTATAGTGATAGTGCTATTATCGGTAAAACTTCGCATATGTACTTGACAGGTAGTAGTGCCCTTCACTGGTCCATGAGCTACGCCATTGATAAAAAGTCCGCAAGCACCACAAATTCCCTCTCTGCAATCACTATCAAAGACCACAGGATCTTCACCCCTACTCACTAGCTGATTGTTTAGGACATCTAGCATTTCCAAAAAAGACATACTGAGCGCAAGATCACTTAGATGATAAGTAACCAATTTCCCTTTGCTATCTCGATTTTTTTGTCTCCAAATCTTTAAGGTAACTTGCATAGCTTTTTTTTAACTATAGTTTCTTTGAGTTAATTGAACATTTTCAAAAATCAATGCTTCTTTGTGTAGCTTAGGTTTTTGATTGTCTCCCTGGAATTCCCAAGCAGCAACATAAGAGAATTTTTTATCATCTCGTAGAGCTTCGTTATCCTTTGTTTGAGATTCTTCACGAAAATGTCCGCCACAAGATTCTGTGCGCTCTAGAGCATCTAAGACCATAGTCTCTCCCAATTCTAAAAAATCAGCTACACGACCTGCTTTTTCTAATTCTTTATTCAAATCTTTAGCAGCCCCAACTACTCTTACTTCATTCCAAAATCTTGTTCGTAATTCTCGAATTGCTGCTTGTGCTTTTTTTAAACCTTTTTCGTTGCGAGACATACCACAATAATCCCAGAGCACTCTACCCAATTCCCTATGAAAATAATCCGCAGATAATTTGCCTTGTATGCTCATAAGTCTTTGAATAGTATCTCTAACACGGTTTTCTGCTTGTATAAATTCTTTAGAGTTTATAGAAATTGCATCGTCTCGTGGTTCATTCGCTAAATAATTACCTATAGTATAAGGAAGAATAAAATAGCCATCTGCTAGCCCTTGCATTAGAGCACTAGCACCTAAACGGTTAGCTCCGTGGTCAGAAAAATTTGCTTCTCCTAGCACAAAAAGTCCATCAATGCTACTCATTAAATTATAATCTGTCCACAAACCTCCCATAGTGTAGTGGATAGCAGGATAAATTTTCATAGGCACTACATAAGGATCATCATTTGTAATATGATGATAAATATCAAATAAATTTCCATACTTGCTAGTAATATTTTTTCTGCCCAATCTAGCAATTGCATCACGAAAGTCTAAGTAAACCGCAAGTTTTGTGTCTCCTACACCTTTGGCTTCGTCGCAAGCTTGTTTAGCGTTACGAGAAGCAACATCTCTAGGTACTAAATTGCCAAAAGCAGGATATTTTCTTTCTAAATAGTAATCTCTTTCTAGTTCTGGAATTTGATGAGGTTCTCTACTATCTCCTTTTTTCTTAGGTACCCAAACTCTGCCATCATTGCGTAAACTTTCACTCATTAGAGTTAATTTAGATTGGTAATCTCCAGAAACAGGAATACAAGTAGGGTGTATTTGGGTAAAACAAGGATTGGCAAAAAAAGCTCCTTGCTTATGAGCCCTCCAAGATGCAGTAACATTAGACCCAAGTGCATTAGTAGATAGAAAAAAAACATTGCCATAACCACCAGTAGCTAAACACACCGCACTCCCAGAATATTTTTCTAGTTGCCCAGTTATGAGATTCCTACAAATAATTCCTTTTGCCTTGCCTTTCACTGTAACTAATTCTAACATTTCTCTACGAGCGTACATCTGCACTGCTCCTTTTGCAATTTGTCTATTCAAAGCACTATAAGCACCTAATAGCAGTTGCTGTCCTGTTTGACCTCTAGCATAAAATGTACGAGAAACTTGAGCTCCACCAAAAGAGCGATTAGATAAATGCCCTCCGTATTCTCTAGCAAAAGGTACCCCCTGAGCTACACATTGATCAATAATTGCAGCACTTACTTGCGCTAGACGATAAACATTTGCTTCACGTGAGCGATAATCTCCACCTTTGATGGTATCGTGAAACAAACGATAAATACTATCACCATCATTTTGATAATTTTTAGCGGCATTAATCCCTCCTTGTGCCGCAATGCTATGTGCACGACGAGGAGAATCTTGAAAACAAAAACAAGCAACCTGATAGCCTAGCTCTGCTAGACTAGCAGCAGCCGAAGCGCCAGCTAATCCACTACCTACGACTAATATTTTATACTTCCTTTTATTTGCTGGATTAACTAACTTGATCTTAAATTTATGTTGATCCCATTTATCTTTGAGAGGACCTTCGGGGATTTTAGCTTGTAAAAGAGGACTGCTCACAATACTCATAATTTTTAAAAAATAAAATTTTGTGTATAATAAAAATAGACAGGAAAGCTACCAAAACCTATAGTCATTACCAAAGCAAAAATAGAGCTGACACGAATAAGTATTTTATTTGTTTGAGGCAGCAACCCTAGTGTATGAAACGCACTTTTGAAAGCATGTTTTAAATGAATTCCCATACATATCATACAAAAAACATAAATTCCTGCATACCAAGCATCTGCAAATCGTAATAAAACCAAATCATACAATGTACTAGTGGTTTGATTGTTCCAAGCTCCAAATTTAAAAGTATAAATATGCAAAATCAAGAAAGCTAAAATCAGCAGTCCACTCAAGCCCATATAAGTTGAGGTCATACTAGAATTGCCTTTTAGATTTAAACTTTTATAGCTAGAGCCCCTAGCTTTTTTATTGTCTCTAACCAAAGCAATAGCGGTAAAAACATGTATCAGTAAAGCACCAACCAAAATAGCCTCCACAACATAAATTAAACTAGTGCTTGTCAAAAGGCTAGAGTAATCATTAAACTCTTGCTTTCCTACATATAGCAACAAGTTACCGCTCAAATGACCAACTAAAAATCCACAATAAAGCAATCCAGACATAGCCATCAAAAATTTTTTCCCTACGGAGCTTTGAAAAAATAAATTTATTTTCATTTTTTAAAAATCATTTGCTGATATTGTTTTTAGCATAAAAAATTTTTTAGCTTTAAACTTGAGGGTCTCTATTGCAATCTTTAGAATAAATGTAAGTTAGAGGTTGTCTGCCAACAGCATAAACCGCTTGCTGTGTAAAAGGACCAAACCAAATAAAATCTTCTTTTTTTACCTGCACCCAATCTTGACCTAAAAGATAAAGCCCCTCACCTTCTGTGAGATATGCTCCGTGTTCTTGCACATGAGTTTCTACAAATGGATGGCATCCTGTAGGCAGAAAAGTTAAAATATGAAAATTAAAATCAAACCTTAAATCATCTGTTGGAAAAAAATCTTTCAGCAACACATTTTCCATTTCCTCGTAGATCGAAGCAGTAAGTTTATTAGCATCACCAAAATATACAGGCGGCACTAAATGTTTTTGCGCAATAAATCGCTGTTTGTAGAGTAAAATACGAACAGTACCTTGAGTATTATTTTGAAAATCAATACCTTTACCAACAGAGCTAAAAGCATATCCACCTTGGCGTAAAACTTCTGTGATACCATCAATTGTAACAGTTAACTCGCCATCACCATCTAAAAAATACAAAAAACTTTCAACATTTTCTTGCTGAGCAAAAGTTTCCGTTGTCTTACCAAACGAAGCAATCTTCACAATATATTCAACAAAGCTAGCCCCTAGTTTTGGAGAAGCTAGCACTGAGATTTGACAATCTTGAAAACCGGGAATACTATTGATAACTCTGCCTTCTGGAGGAATAACAGCATACTCTCCTTTTTTAATCACCGCCCTGCTAACTAATAAATCTTTAGGATACGCCATACTATAATGTAATAATTTAGATAAAAATTCCCTTACTAACTATTGTTTTTATTCATTTCTTGCAAATAAGATTTACTATAATCTAACATCATTTTTTGCAATCTAGGAACCATAGAATTAGCCTGCTCTAACGACTCCTCTAATAATTTAGCATTATCATAAAGCTGTTCTACAATATTTTTGACAAGCGCGTCTTGCGGACGAAGTTCTCGAATAGCCTGCAATTGTTTGATTAGTGGGTTGCGTAGGTTTACTTCTAAAATCTTCTTGGGTTTTTTAAATTCCTGTTGCATCATTTGCATCATTCTCTCTGTAGAAGGATTCATAGCGTCCTTAGCAGCAACTAGAGTACAAGGAGATTTAACCAAGCGTTTAGAAGCTACTACATCGGCAATATTATCTGAAAGTATTGATTTGAAGTAAAGCAAAAGTTTCTCGTCTTTGCTTGCCAATACTGTCTTTGTATTTTTTTCTTCTTTTTTATCATCTTGTTTTTCTAATAAATTAGCTCTATCTATAGGTAAAAATTGTACTCCCTGGTACTCACCAATAGCAGGTAAAATAATTTCGTCTATTTCTTCATAAAGATAAAGAATTTCTATGTTTTTTTTAATAAAGTACTCAGTGTTAGGATTAGCTTCAATAATTGCTTGATTTTTTCCTTGCAAATAATAAATTTCTTTAGTGTCTGATTCTCTGCGTTGTACTATTTCATTTAGAGAAATTAACTTATCTGGACTACAAGAAGAATGTAAATAATAAATCTCTAACAATTTTTCTTTGTTCTCAAAATCTCCATAGATTCCTTCTTTGATAAACATACTAAAATTTTTCCAGAGCTTGTAAAACTTTTGTTTATCTGATTTATGAATTCTTTGGAACTCAGCAATAACTTTTTTTGTGAGTAACTTACTAATTTTTGTAACTACAAGGCTAGTTTGAACAACCTCTCTAGAGATATTCAAAGGCAAATCTTCTGTATCAACTACTCCGTATAAAAACCGTAACCACTTTGGAATTAAGCCTTTGCAGTTGTCTTGGATAAATACTCTTTTTATGTATAGTTGTAGTCTATTTAAATCTTGATTATCAGGATGAAAAGGGTTGTGCTCTTTATCCTCAGAGGCAAAAAGTAAAGCTTGAAATTGTACTGGTGCTTCTACAGAATAATGAATTGTGAGCAATGGTTGGTTAACACTATGGCTTAGATGTTGAAAAAATTTTTGATACTCGTCTTTTTTAATCTCAGATTTAGGTTTTCGCCAAATAGCTTCTGGTGTATTTTCTTGTTTTTGATTTACAAACACTGGAAAAGCAACAAAATTCGAATATTTTTGAATAATATTTTTAATACGTTGTGCATTTGCAAAATCTTTATCATCCTTTTTAAGTGTAAACGAAATTTTTGTACCACGAGTTTTTTTAGATATAGGCTCTATAGTAAAGCTATTTTTTCCTTCAGAAACCCAGCAGAAAGATTTTTTTGTTTTGTAATCTGTGGTTTCTACCGTTACCTTATCGGTCACCATAAATATAGAATAAAAGCCCACACCAAACTTACCAATTTGCTCTAAACTCTGTTTATTCTTTAATTTTTTAAGAAAATGTGTAGCACCACTTTTAGCAATAGTGCCAATATTTTCTTGCAATTCTTTTTCCGTCATTCCTATTCCATTATCCTCAACGCTAATACTATGCTGCTGTTCATCTACTTGTATTTGAATTTTTAAATCCGTGTCTGCTGCTAAAACCTCTGGTTTAGTAAGAGATAAAAAACGAATTTTATTGAGAGCATCAGAAGCATTAGAAACTAGCTCTCTTAAAAAGATCTCTTTATTGGTATACAGAGAATTGGTCAGCAATTCTAGTAACTGCCCCATCTCTGCTTGGAATTGATAAGTCTTTATTGTCATAACGTAATTTTGTTTTTATAAAAGTCATCTAGCTCAATAAAATAACTTAATTTAGCTAGTTTTGGCAAGAAAAATTTTAGCTAGAAAACTTAAAATACACAGATAAAAATATTTTTATTCGCAAAAGGTATAACTCAACAATCAAAAATCTTTATACTTTTTAATGTCTCTCCACAGCCTACTACCATTGTATTCTAGCAAATCTTCAATACGAGGATCAAAAACACTTCCCATGTTTGAAAACAGTTTTCTTTGCACTGGGTCATTTTTAGAAAAATACCAAACTTTCGCTATATCTGTGTATTCCCTGAGACTAAACATATTATTCATGTTGATACCAGGAGGTCCTCTACGAGCAAAACTAGGAATAATACCCAAAATTTTTTGCTTATCTCCTAGGGCAATCCAACTAGTATAGAGAGGGTCTCTAGTCGGTAAAAATTCCAAAACTAAATTTTGCTCTACCGAGTCTGTTTTGCCAAGCACTATATCATATCCACCATCAAATAAAGGTTGCCTACCGCCTAAAACAAAATCAAAATTCGTATGGTTGCCGACTGTGCGTAATTTTGTTTGTTCTGACCTACAAGGGTATGGTTCATTAGAGCGTTGAGCAATACAGATATTGATTCTATTATCTTCTGGTAAAACAAGATCCTGTCCTATGACATAACTACGAAAGTGATTGTGCTGTGCTAAAAGCAATACCAGTGGTTTCTTTGTTTTTGCGTCTACTAACAATTGAATAGCACCATGTATATCTAATTCGTGCCAATTTTCTCGGTCTCCGAGTAAATAAATTGCAATATTTTTATACCAACTTAACTCTTTTGGCAATCCACTAGTTGCAAAAACCAAATTGTATTTTAAGACTTGAAACTCTATAGGTTTGTCTTGAGCGTATTTTCTTGGAGGGTGCATAACTTGAAAAAAAACTCTTCCATATATTTTTCTTGTTATATTTGCGCAATCAGGTAAAAAACATCTTGCTAGCGCTCCTTGATAATCTAAGTAAAAATCAAAATTCCTTTCTATTGCTTTTAGATAGCGCCTAGTAACAGATTGGCGCACAACTTGACCTTTATTATTCTTTAAAACTGTTTGCGGTAGATAATCTTTATAAAAATCTAAAGGCAAAAGCGCTCCCTTTGAGATAAAAACACGAGGTAAAAATTTTTTGAGTAATTTTTGTGCCTCTTTTTTGGGAGGCTCACCAAAATCATCTTTACTCCATTCTGCTTGCGGATAGGTTAGGGGTACAAAAAATAATTCTTTTGCTTGATTCCTCCTAGTGTCTTGAGAGAAACAAGAAACAAGAAACAAAAGAAAAAGAAAAATAATTTTGCTAAACATATTTTATACTTAATTATTTGTATAAATTTTGTATAATAAAATAATGATTATTAGGTTATCAACAACTCAAATCCTAATTTAATCTAGTTATAAAACTTACACCACTGCTGATAAAATTAGAAAAGCTAGGCGTATTTTACTTACAATGAACCATATTGACCATTTTTAAAGACAAAAAACCACTACAAAATTTTTATTACATACTTTGTAAAAACTATAAACAAAGAATCATGATAAATACAATGAAAAAATTACTGACTGAATGAAAAAATTACTGACTGTTTGTTTAATGTTTTGTTTAGGTTTGACAGCATATTTACAAGCACAAAATTTAGATTCTGTAAAAAGAAGAAAAACTAATTTTGTTTATCCTCATCTCAATGTAAACACAGCTATAGGAATGCAGAAGCTTGCTTGTGGGCACTGGGCAGCTTGTCAAAAAAATAGTAAAATACAAAACAATTTTTTTATAGATATGGGAATTGATATATTTTTAGCAAATCCTTATTGGAGTATTCCTATTAATTTTTTTAATGCTAAAAGTAACAATCATAAAATAGAAACATTATCATCAGAAGAGCTTGTATTAGAAACATTAGAGATTGCTACAGGAATTCGCAGACATCATCTAATAAGACACAGAAAGTATAATGCGATAGATTACTACTACGGATTAGGACTAATGTTAACTAATACTTATCACTACTCTGGTAGTTTTCAACATGGATTCTCCAATCTACAAAATATACTATGCCAAAATGCTATTTATTGTGCTACGGGCAACGGCACTGGGTTTTACATAGATTTAGGAATTCAATATTCCATCAAAGCAAAAATTACTATAGGGGCTCGTCTCAAGCACTCTAGTGCTACTCACATGTTAGATAACCAAGATCACACTGCCAACCAAGAGTCTATAAAAATCAATTCTGGAGGGACAAGCATTGGCTCGGTTATAGGTTGGAATTTTTAAAAATTTTGGTTATCAAAAAGTAAAAGAACTAGCTAAAATAATTTTATAAAATACTCATCTTTGCTAATCATATATGCTATCAATATAATGTTTAAATTGGCTAAAGATTGATTATTAATGATTTTAGGCGTTGACGAACGAATAAAAAACAGCAATTATTGAAACGCGGGGTGTGGCGCAGTCTGGCTAGCGCACCTGCTTTGGGAGCAGGGGGCCGGAGGTTCGAATCCTCTCACCCCGATAATTTTTGCACCCGTAGCTCAGCAGGATAGAGCAATTGATTTCTAATCAATTGGTCGGAGGTTCGAATCCTCTCGGGTGTAATAACTGGCGGATGTAGCTCAGTTGGTAGAGCGCTGGATTGTGATTCCAGTGGTCGCGAGTTCAAATCTCGTCATTCGCCAATCTGCGCCTGTAGCTCAGCTGGATAGAGCAGTGGACTTCGAATCCAAAGGTCACAGGTTCGAATCCTGTCAGGCGTATTGATAACACCCAGAAAATAGTTTATATTATATAAACAAAGGCGAGAGTGGCGAAATAGGTAGACGCGCTAGATTTAGGATCTAGTATCTTCGGATATGGGGGTTCGATTCCCTCCTCTCGTAGGAAAACCAAATTAGTTATGCAAACAGAAGTAAAAAATTTAGGTAAACTAAAAAGGGAGCTTGCCATCACAGTGCCTATAGAAGTTATGCAAACAACTGCCAATAAAGTTTATCAAGATTTAAAAAATAAAATATCTATTAAAGGATTTCGTAAGGGCAAGTTTCCTAAAAACCTTATGGAAAAAAGATTTTTTGAGGATATAGCAATAGAAGTTAAAAATACAATTATTCCAGAGTATCTCAATAAAGCTATACAAAAACACCTATTAAAAGTAGTTACAAAACCACAAATAGATTCAAAAAAAATTGAAAAAAACAATCCCTTCCTGTTTAGAGCAAGTTTTGAAGTTTTTCCAGAATTTAAAATGCCAAATTGGGAAGAAGTAATACAAATAAAAAAATTTGAATTAAATCTCCAAGAAAAAGAAATTGCTAATTACGCTCTTTTAACTAGTCTCCAAAACTACGATTACAAAGAGCAAAGTGAACTAGTAGAAAAAAGCAATAGAGTCCAACTCAAACTAGAATTTCAAGAGATAGCTCAAAAACGAGAACAAAGAGAAACAACTATTTTTTACTATGTTGGCTCCAATGAGCTCTCTCCCGAGCTAGACAAAGCCCTGCTGCAAATGAAAGTAAAAGAAAAAAAAGAGCTAGAATTGGTAGTTTCGCCCTATAGTCTTTCTCGTGATATTGCTGGTAAACAAATTAAATTAAAAATAGAAGTGTTATCCATAACTCGCAAAGTAGATGCCCCAAAAAATAAAGAATTTTATCAAAAAATTGCACTCGAAGTAGTTGATGAAAAAAGTCTTCTAGATTTTAGTAGAAAATCCTTAGCAAATATGAAAAAAAAACAAAATGACCATGACGAGCAGAAATTAGTGCAAGAAGCTATTATTAAAAATGTCAATTTTGATGTTCCAGAAGAATTATTTAATTCCAAAATCCAACAAATATTGCAACAAGACAAACAAAATATAGACAAAAAAAATCAAAAAGAACTAGAAAAAAATACTATTGATAGCTTACGCTACCAGTTTGTGCTAGCTCAAATGATTGCAGAACATAAAATTTCTGTTCCTCAGCAAGAATTAAGCGAAGCTATCGCTAGCGTTGCAAACTCATATAATATTAAACCTGATCAATTACTAGCTAGTGATCACAGTCAAAATATTATTGATTCTATACGTAACCAAATGGAAGAAGAGAAGGTATTAAATTTTATTTGCAAAAGCGCTCAAAGAATATGAATATTCCCTACGTCATCGAACAAAGTAACAGAGGTGAGCGAGCTTATGACATCTATTCTAGATTATTAAAAGATAGAATTCTATTTTTAGGTACAGAAATTAATAACTATAGCGCTAGCCTGATCATAGCTCAAATGCTTTATTTAGAGGCAGACAATCCAGAAGCAGATATTAATTTTTATATAAATTCTCACGGAGGACAAGTTTCTGATGGACTAGCTATTTACGATACTATGCAATATATTCAAAGTCCCGTGCAAACAATTTGTGTAGGTAAAGCTTTCCACTTAGCTGCCATTTTACTCGCAAGCGGTGCTCAAGGAAAAAGAATTGCTTTAAAAAACACCAAAATACTTTTACACCAACCTGTAGGAGGTTTAGACGGACAAGCATCTGATATTCAAATTCAAACTAAAGAAATTTTAAATATAAAACAAAATTTATCTTCTATACTAGCAAAACATACAAAAAAAACTGCTCACGCTATCAATCAAGATATAGAAAGAGAGTTTTACTTAAATAGCAACGAAGCTTTAGCTTACGGTATTGTTGATAAAGTAGTAGAAAAAAGAAACTAAAAATACTATGGAAAAAATACTATGCTCCTTTTGTAAAAAAACCGAACCTGAGGTCAAAAAATTGATCTCAGGAAACAATAAAACTTATATTTGTGACGAATGTGTTTATTTTTGCACAAAAATTCTTACGGCTAAAAAAACAAGTACTAAAAAAGCTAGTAAAGTACTACTAGAGCCTAAAACCATCTATAAGCTTTTAGATGCTTATGTTATAGGACAACACAACACAAAAAAAACTTTAGCTGTTGCTGTATACAATCATTATAAAAAAATTTTAAATGCTGCAAAACTAGATAATATAGAAATTCAAAAATCTAATATATTATTGGTGGGGGCAACTGGTAGTGGTAAAACTTTGTTAGTACAAACCCTCGCAAAAATTTTGCATATTCCCTTTGCTATTGCTGACGCTACAACTCTCACAGAAGCAGGATATGTAGGTGAAGATGTAGAAAATATACTCGTGAAGCTTTACCGTTCCGCTAACCATAATGTAGAAAAAACTTGTCAAGGAATTATCTACATAGACGAAATAGATAAAATAGCTAGAAAAAGTGAAAATCTTTCTATCACTAGAGATGTCAGCGGAGAAGGCGTACAGCAAGCACTTTTAAAAATCATTGAAGGTACGGTAGCTAATATTCCGCCTCAAGGTGGTAGAAAACATCCACAACAAAGTTTTGTTGAGATTGATACAAAAAATATCCTTTTTATTTTAGGCGGTGCGTTTATAGGATTAGAAAACATTATCGCGCAAAGAATCGGAGAAAGAAAAATAGGGTTTGATAACAAACTAAAAAACAAAAAACCAAAAACTACAGCACTACTACAACAAGTGCAATATAGCGATCTAATCCGCTACGGTTTAATCCCAGAATTTGTAGGACGATTAGCTAATATTAGTGTTTTAAACGAACTAACGATTCAGGATCTTTGTTATATTTTAGAAAAACCAAAAAATGCACTCACTAAACAATATCAAAAACTTTTTGAGCTTAATAATGTAGAATTAACTTTCCAAAAAGATGCTCTACAAGAAATAGCAAATATCGCTAGTAAAAAGAAAATTGGTGCAAGGGGTTTAAAAGCCGTAGTAGAAAAGCTAATGCTAGACTTAATGTTTGAAGTTCCTTCTGATAAAAAAATTGTTAAAATTATTATTAACAAAAATTCTGTATTAGAAAAATCTACCCCTGTCATTATCTACAAAGCTCAAAAAACGCCAACAAAAATCATCAAACCAAAGAAAGCCTTGTAGTAAATTTATGTTTTTCTAATCCAAGTTTGAAAATCAAAAGGAATAGTTGCTGATATTTTCTCTGACGAGTTTTTGATAAAATTATCCTCAAATAAAGGAAAAAAAACATCTCCCTCAAAATTATTTTGAATTACCGAGAGATAAATCTTTTGTATATAAGGCAAGAATAAAGAAAAAATTCTAGCACCACCAATAACAAAATTTTCTTTACTGTCTTTTTTTTGTTTTAGTTCGTGTAGGAGTAAATCAAAATCGCTATAGGTACTTACGTTTTTTGTAAAAAGATGATTCTTAGAAAGAATGATATTTTCTCTTTGCTTAAGCGCAGAGTTATGAAGAGAATCATAGGTTTTTCTTCCCATAATTACTCTATGACCTACAGTTTTAGCTTTAAACAATGCTAAATCTTCTGAAATTTTCCAAGGTAATTTACCAGCCTTGCCTAAAACCCTATTTTTACTCATAGCAGCTATACCAATAAACATAATGCTTTTACAAAATACACAAGTTTAGATATACAATTACGCCAGACATTCTTGGAGAGTTTGACCAATGCTATTAGGTGTCTTAGCTACAGCAATACCACATTTTGATAAAAATTTATTTTTTGCCTTAGCAGTCTCACTACTCCCAGCGATAATAGCACCTGCATGCCCCATTCTCCTACCCTCAGGCGCACTTAGACCTGCTATAAAAGCACTAATTGGTTTGCTAACGTGATGCTGAGCAAACTCCGCCGCTTCTTCTTCAGCGCTACCTCCAATTTCTCCAATCATAACTATTGCTTCGGTTTGCAAATCTGACTCAAAAAGCTCTAGTGCTTCCACAAAACCAATGCCATGGATAGGATCGCCTCCTATGCCAATGCAAGTAGACTGCCCTATACCTAAATTAGTTAACTGGTGTACGGCTTCATAGGTTAAGGTACCAGAACGAGACACCAAACCTACCAAACCTTTTTTATGAATGCCCCCTGGCATAATGCCTATTTTACATTCTCCCGGAGTAATAATTCCAGGGCAGTTTGGACCAATCATTCTACTATTGCTAGTTTTTAACACTTGATGAACTTTGAGCATATCCAAAATTGGAATACCCTCTGTAATAGTAACTATCAAAGGAATTTCTGCTTCTATAGCTTCTAAGATAGCGTCTGCAGCAAACAAAGGTGGTACAAAAATTAAAGAGCAATCTACTCTAGTTTTTTGCTTAGCTTCTCTGAGCGAATGAAACACTGGCAGACCTTGATGCTTGCTACCTCCCTTGCCGGGAGTAACCCCGCCTACAATCTGGGTAGCAAAATATTCTCTGCACATGCTAGCATGCAAGCTTCCTTGAGAGCCAGTAATTCCTTGCACTATAATTTTAGTGTCTTTATTAACTAATATACTCATAATAGATATATTTCTTTGATAAAATCATCCTATAAATTAACCAACCAGGGCACACAAAATACAACCTTATTAGACCATAACAAAGTTACACAGATTGTTTATAATGCTCTAAAGCAAAATAAATGTAAATAAATTTGTACTTTAGCACTCGTAACTTATTAATTTTTGTAAACTGAATCTTTTACCTCTTTTTAAGGACTATGCTACTTGTAGTCTATAAATCTAGTCAAAAATCTGCCATAATTTAGTTTGCTTGAGTTAGCAACTACTATAATTATACACGGTCGTATCAACCAAAATTTTTTAGTAATTTTATTATTATTTTTTACGAAAATTTATTTTGTGTCGCTTGTGTCTACAAAAAATCACTTTCTTTTTTAGACAAAATTAACTATACTTATCGTTGTTGTTTTTATAAGCAATTTTTATTATCAATATTTAGCGTTGTAATTTTTAATGACAAATTTGCCAAATTCTCTTTCCCAAGTTCTAAACAAAGCTAAAGCTTCTCAAGAATTAATAATAGAATTTACAAATTTCTTAGAACAACACTCTCATTGGAAAGAGCAAGCACTTTACTTGCTCAAAGAAAAACACAAAAAAATCAGCGAGATAATACACGATCTTTATGGAATTCCTATTGGAGACCAAGCCAACTGGAGCAATAAGAATGTAGTAGAAGAAAGTTCAAAAAAAATCGAAAACTTCGTAATCAGCCTACAAAATTCTGACAAATTTGGTATACAAAAAAGAAAATTATTCCAAGACTGCAAAGAAGAACACGGTCTAAACAACGCTCCTTTGGAGCTTAAAAATACATATACCATTGTCAGAATCGAGCCTTTCTTGGATAAAGATCTAAAGCAAAGCTTTTGCTGGAAGTTTTTACAATCAAAATTACAAACAAAAGGTTGGGGACTAGAAAAACCGTTAAAAAATTTAAAAACAGATTTATTAAATAATAAATATCTCGCCAGTTGGATTGTAAAAAATTATCTAGAAAACAATTCTATCATTAAAGAGAAAAATTACCCTCACTCTGAGGAGATACCCTCTTCGCTAATTCTTGATGGAGAAGAAACACATTATCTATTGTGTCTCTTATTTGGTTATCCTTTACTTTATTTTCAAGGCTCAAAACAAACCATAGTCCGTAATAGTCACTGTGTAGGTTGGCAGCTACAATACAATAATATTGATGGGTATAAAATAATTTATATAATATTCCACTCCTTAGATGCTGAGTATCCTTTTGATTTTCAAGCGCACAAGAATAAAATATATTTTCTGTGCGGAGTTACTCAAGCTATGATTATTGAACATAACTATTGGCAAATTCAAAACAATCGTCTCAACACTAGCATGATGCAAGAAGCTCTAAAAGGAATACTAGTAGCTGATCAAGAATGGGAGCTATTTTTAGAAAAATGGAAAAGTAACTATGATCTACCCTTGCATCAAGCACAACAAAACGTAGAACTCACTAACAATTTTGTAGTAAGAGAGCTAAAAGAATGGAATTTTTGGCTAAAACTAGATACAAAAAGTATCAAACCTATTTTTAAAAAAGGGGTTAGCTTACCTAAATTTTACCTTTCTACAGAGCTAAAAAAATACAATAAAAATTATGTAGCATTAAAAATAGAAGATTTTAACCCCCAAGAGCACTACCTAGAAAATGCTAGCGAATGCTTACAGGTAGCTAAACTGTTTAATTATTTAAAATATATTTTAACACAAAAAAAAAAGAATGGTTTTTATATCTTAGATAAAGTAATGATAGCTCAATTCTTGTCTTTGGCAAAGAATTACCCCTATACTTACAACCATAAAAACCAACCTCTTTTTGATCACAACACTAAATTGCACTTCGCTATTACTATTCAAAAAGACCCTGTTGTTAAATCTCAGTACATTTTTAAGGGCATGTTTTATGAAAAAACAATCTCAGCCAAACAAGAAACATATATTCCATTTTTAACAAAAACACATCAAGCACAACAAATACTAGGTGTAGTTCCTAGTTACTTAATCTACAAAAACAAAATTTTCTCCATAGAAAATATGGTAAGTGGTAAGTTTATGAGTGATTATATAACTACGATTTTAGCAAAAAAAGAAGATATTGGAGATTTTTACTCCAATATTTATCCGCTTTTAAAAACTCAAAACTTACAACTTTTTGACCCCGAAAAACTTTTAGACGCATTTGCGATCTTCAGTTATAAAATACAAGGGAAAATGGAAATAGTAGAAACAGATAAGATTTTAGTAGGAAAACTCAGTGCTATTATGCAAACAGAAGTTGGTGACTTTGATTATCCCATTTATAGCAAACACCATAGCTTTCAAAAAACACTTCATGAGAAAAGCTTTTCTATTCCTCGTAATAAAGAAATGGAAAAAGAATTATTTGATATTTTAGGAGACTGTGGCTGGATATACAAAAATATTGTTGAAAACGACAAAGGTATTTTTTATATGCAGGAAAATAATACACTAAACTTTTTGATGCATATTTTACCACAACAAACAACAAACGAAAAAATAAAATATTACATTAACAAAGATTTAAAAAGATGGAAAATTACCAATGCGGTAACTCAAATCTCAGCTAACATTCAAACCAAAACTAATTGGTTTGAGTTAAATTTTGATGTCAAAAATTGTGACATTGATCTCAAAAAAATTATTACTGCTTGGCAGGAAGGCAGCAATCATATAGATTTAGGCGAAGATAAAGGATTGATTAGGATAGATAAAAATTGGATGGAGCGCTATATTCCTATACTATGCCACCTTTATAGTAGCGACATAAAAGATAATAAAGATAAAAATTTAAGGAACAAGCTCCTTGTTGCAAAACATAATTTAGGATTATTACGGGAGTTAGAAAATATTAACAACGAGAAAAAATCTGTTTTTCGACCACTAAAAATTATCTCACAAAATATTCCTCCTGAAGTCAAGGCAAAATTGCGTACCTATCAAAAAGAAGGAGTAGATTGGCTGTGTTTTTTAAGAAAACATAATTTTGGAGGCATTCTAGCTGATGACATGGGGTTAGGTAAAACCTTACAAGCTCTAACTTTTTTTCAAATTATCCGTAAACCTATAGAGCATAAACAACATAAACCTCATTTGGTTATTTGTCCAACATCGGTAATTGCAAATTGGGAAGAAGAAGTAAACAAATTTGTTCCAAGCATGAAAATCATAATTTATCACGGTACTAGTAGGAAAAAATACAACAATCAATTAAAGAAAACAGATTTAATTATTACTACATATTCTCTTTTACAAAAAGATACGCTGTTTTTTAAAAAAATAAAATACAATGTCATACTTTTAGACGAAGCTCAAAATATTAAAAATGCAAACTCTAAAACCAGTAAAGGAGTTTGTGTTTTAGAAGGTCGTCAAAGAATTTCTCTAACAGGCACACCTATCGAAAATAATATTACAGAGTTATGGGCACAGTTCCATTTTTTAATGCCAAAGTTTTTGGGCAGTTATAAAAATTTTCAGCAAATTTATGTCAAACCTTGCAGAGTGAATGCTAACAAAGAGTATGACTTTTCTCTACTACGCAAACAAATTAAACCTTTTATTTTAAGAAGAATAAAACAAAATGTCGCTAAATATCTGCCTCCCAAAACAGAACAGATTCTTTATTGTGAAATGACTCAAGGGCAAAGAAGACTCTATGATAAAGTACTAGTGAATGAAAAAAATTTACTACTAAACAAAATAGAAAATAAAATCTTTGCTAACCAAATCAAAATATCTGTCTTTGCTGCGCTACTCAAACTACGTCAAATTTGTTGCGACCCTAGGCTAAGTAACACGCTCAAAATCAACCCTCCTCCTAGTTCTAAATTAGAGCTTTTTCTAAATCATGTAGAAGCAATCGTTTCTGAGGGTCACAGAATACTCGTATTTAGTCAGTTTGTAAAAATGCTAAAATTAATGCATAGTCCTCTTCAAAAAAGAGACATACACTTTTTACAACTAGATGGCTCAACCAAAAATCGACATCAAGTAATTAAAAAATTTCAACAAGATGGTAATTACCCCGTCTTTTTAATTAGTCTCAAAGCTGGAGGAGTCGGGTTAAATCTCACAGCAGCAGATTATGTCATACACTACGATCCTTGGTGGAATCCTGCAGTAGTCGCCCAAGCTAGTGATAGAGTTTATCGTATTGGACAAAACAAACATGTGTTTATTTATAAACTTATCACCAAAGATAGTATTGAGGAAAAAATTCTTACTCTACAAGACAAAAAACAATCCTTATTTAATAATGTTATTAACGCATTTAATAACTCCAGCAATATCTCGCAAACAGGTTGGATTGAAAAATTATTCTCTTAAAAAACAATAAATATTCATTTTTGATTTGCTTTTTACCGTTTTTTTTCTTACGCTATTGCTTAATCAATTAAATTCAGAACACAGAACTTATGTCTAACCCTTGCACTAAAGAAGGCTACAAAATACTTAAGAATCGTTTGCGAAAATTGATCTCAAACGATAGACACGCAATCATCAAAGACATCGCACAAGCAAGAAGTCACGGTGATTTAAAAGAAAACGCAGAGTACCACGCTGCAAAAGAAAAACAAGGAATGATTGAGGCTCAAATTGCACAACTAAGTAGCACCATAGCAGATGCTCAAATTATAGATACTACTCAGATCAAATCGGAAAAAATTCAATTTGGTGCAACTGTAGAATATGAAGATTTAACTACAAAAAAAATTTATAAATGGTATTTGGTAGGTAAAGACGAGGTAGATATTGAAAATCAAAAAATGTCTATTTTTTCGCCTATTGCAAAAGGATTAGTTGGTAAAAAGGAAGGAGATTCTGTAAAAATCAAAACATTAAAAGGTATATTAAATTTAAATATTCTTTCTGTTGAATACAATTAGACTAAAGTAGCTACGCAGTAGAATAAAATATTGTCAAAAAGAAAAAGTTTTTTTATACTAACCAGTATTGGTGTAAATTTTTTACGAATTGGGAGCTAATTGACTATTAGTACATAGCTAATACCTAATTAAAATCGCGAAAGTATTGTCTAAAAACATATTTTTAGTAATCAAACCCCTAGCTGCCAATATTATTAGCAAAGAAGTAATAGAAGTTAGATAATTTTTACAAGAAATAGCAGTTGAGTAGGTTTATAAATTTAGTAATAACCAAAATAGTTAAGATAATTTTTGAATAAAAATAGGTTTCATGAAGTTGAAGAGTTTATGTATTATTGGTATTTTTAGTTTTTTGTGCTCTACAAGTGTTTCGGCATGGAACAAAAAATTTTTTGAAACAATCGAACAACCTATTGCTTTTCCTCATAAACTACATGTAGTTAACAACTCTATCAGCTGCGAATACTGTCATAGTGGCGTGCGTAGCTCTGCTGTGGCGAGTGTACCTCCGGTTAGAACTTGTATAGGTTGTCATTCTTTGGTAAAAGGAAGAGTCCCTGAGCAACAAACAGAAATTCAAAAGATTTTAGATTATTGGGAGAAAAAAGAACCTATTCCTTGGAATAAAATTCACGATCTACCAGATTTTGTCAGTTTTTCTCACAAAACACATATAAAAATTGGCTTTGATTGCACTAGTTGTCATGGAGATGTCACTAAGACCAAACATCCCGTCCCCAAACCTCTCTACGGCGAGGTTCCTTTGAGCATGGGTTGGTGTGTATCTTGTCATAGAGACGACCACGCCACAGATAAAAACGGCAAAGTTATAGTAGCGGCTAGAGTTACTCTGGGTGGGAAAAGAACAAAAACCAAAACTCCAAAAGCGGTGGGAATAAAAAACGGAAGTGTAGATTGTGTGGTATGTCATAAATAGTTAGCTTATGAAACAAGATAAAAAGAAATATAACTTAAAAAGAAGAGATTTTTTTAAAATAGCTGCTGCTAGTGGAGCTGCTGTTGCTATAGCTAGTTGCAATAAAGATCCAGTAGAAAAAATATTGCCTGCTGTCTTTCCTCCCGACAATTATAAAATAGGTGTTCCTATGTATTTTGCCTCTGTTTGTCGCGAATGCCCTGCACAATGTGGCATAGTAGTCAAAACAAGAGAGGCTCGCGCCATCAAAGTAGAAGGCAATCCTAACCATCCTCTAAATCTAGGCAAACTTTGTGCTATTGGACAAAGCTCTCTGCAAACTTTGTATAACCCAAATAGAATAAAACAAGCACTCTTTAAAAAAAAACAAATACCTCTTACAGAAGCAAAAGATATTTTTTATAAAAAATTTGTAGATTTAGTTTCCACAAACCAAGCAAAAGAAATTTTAATTTTACACTCTGGAGGAGATAGCTCTTTGCAAAGAATGATTACCAGTATTGCTTCAAAGATTGGTGCTACTGAGTTATCGTTAGGTTTAAATACTATCAATTCTATCAAGCAAGCAAATAATGTTGTTTTTGGAAAAAACGAAATTCCTGATTACAAAATCAATAAGGCAAAGTTTTTACTTAATTTTGGAGCAGATTTTCTAGAGAGTTGGACTACTCCTTTGAAACATACTCGGGAATTTACAGAGTTTCGTGCATACAAACAAAGAAGAAGAAACGAGTATATCTACATCTCTCCACATCTTTCAATCACAGGAGTTGGAGCAGATGAATGGATAAGTTGCCCCGTGAAAGCAGAAGAAGCTATTGCTTTATCGTTAGTGCGTGTTTTAGCAGAAAAAAATAATTTTTTGTCTGCGAGCGAAAAAAACAAAATCTTAGCCTACACTCAAAATTTTGCTATAGACAAGGTAGCTGAGCTCTACGATATAGAAACCAAAACACTAAAACAAATTGCAAAAAAACTCCAAAGCAAAACAAGTCTTGTTCTAGGTGGAGGCAATGTCAATGCTCACGGTAATCAAACAAAATTACAAATTGCTATTGCTTTGTTGAATTATTTAATTGAAGCAGAAAAAAATGGTACTTTGCAGTTTGGAGCAGATTATCAACTAGCTACTAGTAGCTTATCAGATATACAAAGTGCTCTCAAACAATCTCAAGAAGGACGATATAGCCTAATTGTCCTAGTAGATCTAAATGCAGACTATATGTTAGCAAATTTTCCTAATTGGCAACAAATATACTCTCAAAAATCTGTTGTTAGTTTATCTGTAGCACACAACGAAACCACCGAAAAAGCAGAACTTGTGCTTCCCATTGCCTCTAGTTTTGAGGACTGGGGTGATTCTTTTGTACGCAAAGGAATTTATGCTATGCAACAACCAGTGATGGCTAAATTGCCAGGTTACGAAACAGAATCTTTAGGAGATTTATTTTTAGGGTTAGGCAAAATATTATCTTTGGGAACAGAATTTACTAGCGCTCACTCTTTTTTAGATTATTTGAAAAAAAGCTGGCAAAATTTACAAACAAAACTGCAAATTGCTGGTAGCTTTGATAATTTTTGGAAGCAATCTTTGCAAAAAGGTGGTCTATTTAGAAACTATCAAATAACAAAAACAAAATTACGAGCCGCTAATCTCAAACCAAATACTATCGCCAACAAAACACAAGGCATATCTTTGTTAGCGCTCAATTCTAACATTCAGCTCAGCAACGGAAACACAGGTGATAAATATTGGCTATTAGAAATTCCGCACCCTATAACACAAGTAGTTTGGGATTCTTGGTTGGAAATTCATCCTGAAACAGCAGAAAAACTAAAAATCAAACACGCAGACGAATTAGAAATTACAACTAAACAAGGCAGTATCAAATTACCAGCTTATATCTATGATTTTATTGATAAAAATACAGTGTCTATGCCAACAGGATTGGGCAGAAAATTAAAATTCCCAAACTACTCTTCTCGTAAGAGTATGCTACTTCCTTTTGAAAAAGGCGATAGAAAAAAATTGATAGGAAAAAAAATTGGAATTAGTCCTTTCGAAATTTTACCTTTTAGTTATGATCTTTCTGGCGAATGCAACTTCTTTGCAGAAGATATAAAAATCAAAAAAACAGGGAAAAAATTTTTTTTAGTGAGTGCTGATGGACAATACAAAGACGATTTGAAAGCCCTCAAAAAAAACTCCCTAGCTGCATACGGAGATAGGAGTCAAAAAGACAGACACTTAATTCAAAGCGTTAGTCTCAAAGAATTAAACTCTGGTAAAATTAAACCAGTAGGTCATCATTTAAAAGAGAGACATTATACTACAAATACACAAACAGCTTCCGATTTTTATAAAGAAAGACGAAAAGGGCTCAACGAGCATATTTTTGGAGTACAAGGCAATAATACTCCAAAATATTACGATCCTTATAAATTTGAAATGACTATTGACCTAGATAAATGCACTGGTTGTTCTGCTTGCGTAGTTGCTTGTTATGCTGAAAATAATATTGCAATAGTTGGAAAAGAAAGACAAGCAATTGGCAGAGAAATGTCTTGGCTGAGAATAGAAAGATACATAGATAAAGACAAAAAAACAAACAAACTTAAGACTCTACTGTCCCCACAAATGTGTCAACAATGTGGTAACGCTGGGTGCGAAACAGTTTGCCCTGTATATGCAACTTACCATAATCCAGATGGATTGAATGCACAAATTTACAATCGTTGTGTAGGTACTCGTTATTGTGCCAATAACTGCGCCTACAAACAAAGAAGATTTAATTGGCGTACATACAGCTTTCCATCTCCTTTGCACTTGCAGCTCAACCCTGATGTTTCTGTGAGAGATAAAGGTGTAATGGAAAAATGCACTTTCTGTTTACAAAGAATTATAGAAGCGAAGGCTCGGGCAAAAGACGAAAATAGAGTAGTTTTTGATGGAGAAATTAAAACCGCTTGTCAACAAACTTGCCCTACCAATGCAATTGTTTTTGGCAACGCCACAGATAAAAATTCCCAAGTTGCTAAACTAAAGACAAATATTAGAGGATACCACCAATTAGAAGAGCTAAATTTTAAACCAAATATCACTTATTTAAAAAAAATAACACAAAGTTAAAATGTTATCTTATGCCAAAATTGATGAGAGCGTACTAAGCTCTATGAAGCCACCAAAAAAAGGTTGGTTTTTATGTATTACTATCTCCTCATTAGCCTTGGCTATGGGAGTTTATGCACTCTACCAACAAATTACTGGTGGCTTAGAAATTAGCGGAATTAGTCATCCTATTGGCTGGGGAGTGTATATCACAGACTTTGTCTTTTGGATTGGTATAGGTCACGCAGGAACCTTAATTTCTGCGGTGCTATTTTTAACAAGAGCACCTTACAGAACTTCTGTATATAGGACAGCAGAAGCTATGACGGTTTTTGCTGTAATGACAGCTGGTTTATTCCCTGTGATTCATGTGGGTAGAATTTGGAATGCTTACTGGCTCGTGCCCTACCCTAATCAAAGACAGCTGTGGGTTAATTTTAAATCTCCTTTATTATGGGATGTATTTGCAGTATCTACCTATATGTCTGTTTCTATAGCTTTTTTTCTCGTTGGTTTAGTACCAGATTTTGCAATAGTAAGAGACAAAGCTAAAGGATTGCAAAAATTCTTCTATGGCTTTCTAGCTTTAGGTTTTAGAGGTACCAATCATCAATGGATTCATTACTTGCGAGGTTATCTGCTTTTTGCAGCACTTGCTACTCCCTTGGTGTTTTCCGTACACTCTATTGTCTCTTGGGATTTTGCTATGACCAGCATACCCGGATGGCATACCACTATTTTTGCTCCTTATTTTGTAGCAGGTGCTATTTTCTCGGGGTGTGCAATGGTGCTAACTATCATTATTCCTATGAGAAAAATTTATCGCGGATTTGATAAAATTATTGCTATAGAGCATTTAGAAGCACTAGCAAAACTCATTTTATTTACTGGTATTATTGTAACCTATTCTTACGCTATAGAATTTTTTATTGCCTTTTATAGTGGCTCACAGTACGAAAGAGCTTTATTTTGGTTTCGTCCTTTTGGAGAGCTTAAATATTTTTTTTGGCTGATGGTGCTTTGTAATTGTATCAGTCCTATTCCTTTATGGAGAAAGAAAATTCGTACCAACCTACCAGCTTTATTTGTAATTTCTATTCTTATAAATATAGGTATGTGGCTAGAAAGATTTAACATTATAGTCACTTCTTTAGCTCATGATTTTGTACCTTTCGCTTGGAGTAACTATCAATTTGAGTGGGGAGAGATTTGGATTACAATCGGTAGCTTTGGATGGTTTTTTACTTGGTTTTTTGTGTTTATAAAAATTATGCCGTCAATGGCAATAATGGAATTAAAAGAAGGACTAGCTCCTCCTTTGAGAAAAACAACACTTCCTAAACTCCCTGTTTCTGGTAACTATAAATAATTATGAAACATATAGATCATTGTAAAAATGAAAGATAAATTTTGTGGTTTTTGGGCTAGTTTCGAATACTTAGATGATTTTTGTCATAGCATCAAAGAATTGCGTGATAAGAATTACAAAAAAATTACTAGCTACTCGCCTTGTCCAAGACACGAGATTATAGATGCTTTAGGTAACCCTCAGAGCAGAGTGCCTTTCTTCACTCTCTGCTTTGGCGCTGTAGGGGTATGTATTGCATATCTGCTAACTAGTTGGATGTCTTTGGATTGGGTATTACCTGTTTCTAACAAACCTATTATTTCTATTCCTCCTTTTACCATTATCGCTTTTGAGCTAATGGTGCTTTTAGGAGTGTACGGTACTATGATAGGAATCGTAATTCTAGCAATTAGAGAAACAAGACAATATACTTTTCCGAGCTCTCAAGAATTTAAAAACTATAGTAGATTTTCAGGAGATAGATTTGGTTTGGTGGTGCGTTGCGATAAAAAAGATTTTACCAAAATCCAAAACATACTCAAAAAACATCAGCCAGAGGAGATACATAATGAATGCTAGCATCAAAAAAATATTGTTATCCTTTTTGCTGATATTTTTGTTGAGTACAGTAGCTCTAGCTACTTCTACTGTGTGGTCTTGGATGCAAGATATGTATAACCAACCTAGTATTAAACCACAAGAAGTAGGCTCTATTAAAAAATTCCCTATAGGTTCTGTAACTATAGATGGAATTGAAATCTCCACAGACGGAGAAAAACATCAAAAACAAGCAGACTTTAGCTGGCTCGCTAGTAGAAACAATGCCGAACTAGCGCCCAAAAACCCGCAAAAAAAAACAAAGCAATCTATAGCAAAAGGAAAATATCTTTATAGAGCATACTGTAGTACCTGTCACGGAGCAGATGGTTTAGCTAAAACTACGGTAGCTATTTTTAGAGGCGGAGTTTTACCAATTGCTACTATTTTAAAAGACAATACTATTACAGATGGTTACTTATTTTACAAAATTACTTATGGAGGTATTGGAGATATAGGTATGCCGCCTTTTGGCTATTCTTTGTCTCAGCAAGAAAGATGGCATGTAGTCAACTACTTAAATTCCAAATGGAGAACTAAATGAATAGGCAGCAACAAACAAAAAACATACTAAAAAATATTAGTTTTACAATTTCTAGTCGAGAGAAAAAAGGTTTGTTTGTACTTTTTGCCTTAGGAGCACTAGGAATTATTGTAGGATTGTTCTCAGGAAACTTAACTAGCATAGCTCATGCTATTTTAATCAATTGTGTTTTTTGGACAGGAATTAGCCTAGCTGGACTAACTTTGTCTAGTATTTTTACGATAACTGATGCCTTTTGGGGCAGACCTATTAAAAGACTAGCAGAATCATTGGCGAGCTTCTTGCCTATAGGTACCATCCTTTTTTTTCTTTTATTTTTTGTTGGTAGTATTTTTTTTGAGTGGTACGACCACGATAGAGTAATTCATTCTAAAGAATGGTGGTTAAATATCCCTTTCTTTGTGATGAGAAATATTTTTTTCTTTCTACTAACACTAGTATTTGCCTATTTTTATTTAAGAAATTCCATTCGACCTGATTTAATTTTAGCACAAAAAATAAATGGCTCTTTCACTAACAAATGGACGCAATTTTTGAGTAAAAACGCTAAAGATAGTGAAACAGAAATAGCTACAAACTACCGCAAAAATAGAAAATTAACCCCTATATTAGTAATTATAATCACTCTGCTAACTTCTATAATTGCATTTGATTGGATGATGTCTATTGATCAAGAATGGTTTAGCACTATGTTTGGCGTACAGTTTTTTGCATCTAGCATGATAGGTGCGGGAGCTTTTTTGATGATACTAATTGGATTTTTAAGAGAAAAATTTCAATTACAAGATTATATCTCCATCAACAGATACCATGATCTTGCTAAATTAACCTTTGCCTTTGCTATAGGTTGGTCTTATATGATATTTGCGCAAGTGTTGGTAATCTGGTACGCTAACTTGCCAGAAGAAACTCCCTACTTGGTTTTACGAATGAAATCTACAGAATGGGGTTGGTTATTTTGGGTGATTTTTACGATGATTTTTATTACTGTTTTCTTTGGTTTAATGAGTAGAACTGCTTGTCGTTCTATCTATTTTTCAAGAATTATTGCGATAATCGTTTTAGCAGGGCTGTGGCTAGAAAAATATTTTATTATTACCCCTTCCCTCCAAGAAAACGAGTTAGCAAAAAGAAACAGTGCTATTACCGAAAAAATTGCTGGTTTTGAATTGCTGCCTTTTCTCATAGATATACTAGTGACCTTAGGGTTTTTAGGTATTTTTCTTTTTGGCATCTTCTTTTTTATCCAAAGAATTCCTGTAGTACCTATTTCTGATTACCGTTTTTTTAGTGATCATCACCACTAAACCAACATTTTATTTTGTGGACTAGACTTTTTTTTTGTTTTATAATTTTGCTTTTTTCGTGTACTGGAGCACAAAAAACATTGCTACTGCAAAAAACAATAATATCCAAAGACAACCCAAAAATACAGCTACAACTTTTTTACAATAAAACAGATTTATCTCTTTGGGATATTTGGCAAATAAAATTTGTATTTACCTATCCTACTACCTATCAAATACAAGGAAAATACTTAAATTTTAACGACTACCAACCATTATTTTTATTCACAACTCCCATAGAAAAAAATAATTTTAAGCATAAACAAAATTCTTGGGAAAAATCTTTGACCTATCTCTTAGAGGCTCCTAAAGCAGGAGCTTTTGCGCTACAAGAAAGAGAATTTGTATTCAAAAACTTAATAACATTAGAAAAAATACTTTTAAAAGCACCGTCAATCCCGCTTCAAGTTTCTACGACAATCTCTGGAGGAAGTAGTTTGCTCAAAATCAAAGGAGCAATCAGCAAAGATACTAGCACAAGATATTATTGGATACTAGTTATCGCTTTTTTACTGCTAGTGAGTTACTATTTGTGGAAAAAGAAAGAAGTAAAAACAGAAAAAATAACTATTACTAAATGGGCACTACAAGAGTTAAAACAGCTACAAAAAAATAATTTAGTAACTACGAAGGAAATCAAGCACTACCATTTAGCATTAAGTAGCATTTTAAGAAAATTTTTTGAACAACAGTTTGCTATTCAAGCTACCGCACAAACCAAAGAAGAATTTTTACAAGAAATATCGCAAAATAAGAAATTGCAAAAAAAATACAAACACCTACTAGAGCAGTACTTAGAATTAAATGATTTAGCAAAATTTGCAAACTATAGACCTAGCGCAAAAAATAACTCAGAAATTTTTGCACTAGTAAAAAAAATAATTACTTTTTACCACAAACAGCATCAAAAATAATGTTTTTTTGGCATACTACTCCACTAGTTATAGCATTAATTTTTGTTTTGCTTATTTGTATTTTAAAAATGATTTTTTTTTTTGGGAGCCGAGCAAGAATTTTTTTTCCCTTCCCAAGCTTATACGGAGTACAAAAACAACAAAAGAATTTCAGAAGTTTACTCTTTACACTATCACCTTATATAAAATTATTAGCTGTTATTTTTCTATTGCTGGGCTTTATCCGTATCCAGACTAACTCTAGCTTAGTCCAATTACAACGAGAGGGAATTGCTATTCAAATTCTAGTAGATCGCTCCTCTAGTATGAAACAAGTTATGAATTACAAAGGCAAAAACTTAAATAGACTAGATACAGTCAAAGCGGTGTTTCAAGATTTTTTGTTGGGAGACGGCGATAATCTACAAGGCAGACAAAATGATCTTGTGGGCTTGGGGACCTTTGCGGGCTTCTTGGAAGAAAATGTGCCCTTAACCTTAGACCATTTTACTCTAATAGATTTTTTAAAAGATGTAAAACTCGCCCAAAGATACGAAGACGGTACTTTTATTGGTGATGCCGTTTACCAATCTGTACTCAGATTGCTCTCGGTAGATCAGTTTCTAGCAGGAATTAAACAAGGACATAAAATTAAATCTAAAATTATTGTTTTACTTACCGACGGACAACATACCAAAGGAAGTTTTCCTCCCCTAGAATCCGCAGAATTCGCCAAAGAAAATAATATTAAAATTTATACCATAGCAATTACAGGGCAAGAAAATATCAAAAGCTCTGCTTCGCTAGTATTTCCTGTGTTAGACACAAGTATTTTAGAAGAGATGGCAAAAATTACAGGTGGTTTTTTTTCTAGGGCAAGCTCTGGCGAATCTCTAAAAGCGATTTATGAAAAAATTGATAAACTAGAAAAATCAAAAATTGCTGATGCAACATTGATGCGTAAAGAATGGTTTCCCTTATTTTTAAAAATTGGTGTTTTGCTATTTTTGCTACACTTATTTTTAAAATACTTTGTAATTAGAAAAATTCCCTAGATAAAAATTAACTGTTGTAATTAAGTATCTTTGCTAAAAAGTTGGTAATAGTTAAATATGTCGTTAAATTGCCTATTAAATTTTTTTCTATTGTCTGCAGTGTTGGTATAATACAAAGCATAAGCATAAGCACTAGGTAAAACCTCAATCTCTTTGGCTTCTACTTGGAAAACTTTATTTTTATTGAGTAAACGCATAGCATTAAACCAGCTATCGTCTTCATCAGGTGCTAACCTAGCAAAAATAGACTCATTAAAAACTTCGTCATTTAATACCTTGGGGGGATATAAAGCTCCTGCACCTCCAGTGATAAATAAATTTTGATGGTTATTCTTTGAAGAAAAATTCAATTTATCGGCTACATATTTTGAGTCTTTGGTTTTTTCTATAATTCTACTCCTTCTACAATAAACAAAACCGTTACCATTCCTTAGATAAGCACTATATAGGCTTGCTATCATATTTTTAGGGTACAAAATATCATCATCTATAGTAATCACAATGCTATCAGAAAATTTATTTAAAGCTGGTAGTAGCTTCCTATAGGAGCCTAGATCTTTGACAAAAAATATTTCTAAACCTTTTTTTTGCAATTTAATTAAATTTTTTGGCAAACTCATCAAAGAGCATTTTTTAAACTCTTTGTTTTTATGCTCCCTAGATAACCATAAAATAATTCTATCTGGCAAGACTGTTTGTCTCAAAATACTTTTTATAGCAAAATGTGTGAAGTTCAATCTAGGCGGTATAGAAGTCAAAGAAACAATGATTTTTGTTTTTCTCTTGCTAGGAGTAATTTTCTTTACAAAAAAAAAGGCAAGGGATAGCCAAATAAATTTTGTTGTAAAAATAAAAAGTAAATAGGTTTTTAGTCTATGTAGCAAAAACACTTGCTCTCTACTAAGCAACACAACTAGAATTTTTTTTACCATATCAATTCAGGAGATTGCAATAGTAGCTAGAATTAGCTTGTTGATAACTACGATTGCTAAAGTGAGGCTTAAAAAAAATAATAAAGTACATTTTTTAAAATTTTAGAAAAAAATAACAATCTTAATTCTAACAAAATCAATGACTTCTTAGCAAATTCTTTTGCCTCAAAATACCTTAAATAGAAGTATTTTGATATTTTAAAATTTTGTAGCTCACAACAAAGCCTTCCTCAAATCATACAAAAAGACTAACCCAGCAAAAATACAATGCTACAATACTTCTATTGTTTATTTTTATGTTTTATAGTGTTTTTCCAATTTTCTAGTTGACAGAGCAAGGTAATTATTAGACAATATAATAAGTTTTTAGCTTTTTTAAGAATTTATGCAAGTTAATGTTCAAAAAAACCAAGTAGATAGAGCGCTAAGAGAATTAAAGAAAAAATTGATTCTAGAAGGAGTTTTTAGAGAAATTAGTAAAAGAAAATTTTACTACAAACCTTCTGTAAAAGCAAAAATGAAAAGAGAAGCATCAGCACAAAAAAGGGCAAAAGATAGAAGAAGAAAACAAAAAAACCTTTTTAGCTAAATCCCCTCCATTTTGGTATTGACGCCAATTTTCCAAACTTTTTACACTTGTGAAACAAATTAGGAGAGTTTAGACCCGAGTAAACTTTGCTGTATTTTCTAAAAAATTAACATAATTACCGTAAAACTACAAAACCCTTTTAAGATATTAAAAATATGAGAGAGCAAGCAATTACAAGAAACATTGGTATTTCAGCACACATAGACAGTGGTAAAACAACTTTGACAGAAAGAATTCTGTATTACACAGGTAGAATTCACAAAATTGAAGAAGTGCGCGGTAGTGGAGACGGAGCAACTATGGATTTTATGGAGCTAGAAAGAGAAAAAGGCATTACTATCACTTCTGCGGCTACAACTGTTTTTTGGAAAGATAAAAAAATCAATATTATTGATACCCCAGGTCATGTTGACTTTACTGTAGAAGTTGAAAGAAGTCTACGAGTATTAGATGGCGGAATTATGGTGTTATGTGGTGTAGCTGGCGTGCAGTCTCAATCTATTACCGTAGATAGACAGATGAAAAGATACAAAATTCCAAGACTAGCTTTTATCAATAAACTAGATCGTGTCGGCGCCAATCCTGATAAAGTTATAGATGATTTAAGTAAAAAACTTCGTTTGAATGCTATTGCGATGCAAGTGCCTATTGGACTAGAGGACAACCATCAAGGAGTAGTAGATTTAATCACCCAAAAAGCATATTTTTTTGATGGTGAAAAAGGGTATAAAGTATTAGTACGAGAAGTCCCCAAAGAATTAGAGTCTCAAATAAAAGAAAAAAGAGCAGCAATGCTAGAAGCAATTTCTATGTTTGACGATCAAATGATGGAAGATATTTTAGAAGAAAAAGATATTAGTGAAACAAGCATCCATCAAGCTATTATCAAAGGTGTCCGCAGCTTAGAATTGGTGCCCGTGTATATGGGCTCTGCTTTTAAAAACAAGGGCGTGCAACCTTTGTTAGACGCTGTTTGTCATTATTTACCATCTCCAATTACTGCTCAACCTATGAGTGTGAATAGATTAGTAAAAGACGAGTTGCAAAAAGTAGAGCTCTCTACTTCTACTAAGGAGCCACTAGTTTGTATGGCTTTCAAAATTACAGAAGAACAGTTCGGGCAACTTACTTATACTAGAATTTACCAAGGTACCCTCAAAAAAGGGGAAAATATACAAAACTCTAGAACAGGAAAAAAAATTAGAGTAGGTAGAATGGTAAGAATGCACTCTAACAATAAAGAAAATATAGACTCTGCTTATGCGGGAGATATTATTGCTATGATTGGCATAGACTGTGCCTCTGGAGATACTTTTTGCGCTGAAGGAAGCGAAAAATTATTTTTAGAAAACATTTTTGTCCCTGATTCTGTGATTTCTTTAGCTATCAAATGTACGGATAATAATGCTACAAATAGAATGGGTAAAGCTCTCTCAAAGTTTATGAAAGAAGACCCTACCTTTCGTGTTACATCAGATGTAGAATCTAAAGAAACTATTATTTCTGGAATGGGAGAATTGCATCTAGAGATTTACATTGAAAGAATGCGTAGAGAGTTCAATGTACCTATAGCAGCGGGAGCTCCACAAGTTAATTACAGAGAAACTATCAAAAAAATGTCTCAATACAATTATATTCACAAAAAGCAAACAGGTGGCGCCGGACAATTCGCTGTAGTTATAGGTAATATTCAACCTTTGAAGTTCGAAAGTGATAAAATGAAAGAATTCGAATTCAATAACCTAGTCAAAGGCGGTAATATTCCCGGAGAATATATTGGAGCCTGTGAAAAAGGATTTCAAGATATAATGCAAAAAGGACCTTTGGCGGCTTTTCCTATGGTTGGTATTAGTGTCAATTTAGTAGATGGCAAATACCATGATGTAGATTCTAGTGATATGGCATTTCGTATTTGCTCTAGACATGCTATGAAACAGGCAATTGCTAAAGCAGATGCAGTTTTATTAGAACCTATTATGTGCGTAGAAGTAGAAACACCTACTGAGTACCAAGGAGCAGTTATTGGTGATTTAAGTTCTCGTAGAGGTGTAATTAAAAGCACAGAAACTAGAGATAATTTAACGGTTATTGAAGCAAGTGCACCTTTGTCTCAAATGTTTGGTTATGCTACCAACCTACGCTCTGCTACTGCTGGTAAAGCATCTTATTCTATGGAATTTGAAAAATACTCCGCAGTTCCTAGAGATCTGCAACAAGATATTATAGAGAAAAGAAAAGAATTCCTATCGGAAGAGGAGGAGTAATTTTGATCAAAGCAAAACTACCATTTTCTTGCTTATCATCTATTTATACCATTGTTTTAATAGCCTTTGCTGTGAGGCTAGTAGCTGTCTTATTCTCAAAAGGTTATGTAGCACACGACGACCATTTTATTCCTGTAGAAACCGCTTACCTCTGGCTGTCAGGGCAAGCAGATTTTTTTTCTGATAAACAGGGAGCTTGGAGAAATCAACTATACACACTCTGGCATTACCTAATTTTTGCTGGCTTACAAAAAATAAATATAGTAGATCCAAAATTACAAATGCTTGGAGTGCGATTTTTGCACGCTATTTACTCTCTACTAACTATTATTTATGGCTACCTTTTTACCAAACTACTCAGCGACAAAAAAACAGCTATATTTGTAGCTAATCTACTTGCTTTCCTTTGGTTTCTTCCTTATGTTTCAGTGCATTCTTTAGTAGAAACTGTCTGTGTCCCACCTATTATTATGGGTTTTTATTACACCCACTTAGCCACTCAAAAAAAAAATAAACTCTACTGGCTACTAGCTGGTTTGTGTTTTGCTTTTGCCTTTAGCATTCGTTTTCAAACATTTGTCTTAGGTCTAGCAATTGGTATATTTTTGATTGCTAAAAAGCAATTTATAGACGCAATATTCTTACTACTTGCGACTAGCTTCTTTCTTTTGATCTTGATGGGTATTGTAGATACTATTGCTTTCGGTTACCCTTTTGCGTCTTTTATTCAGTACAGTTTATACAACCTACAAATATCTCCTGCTGTTGCTCAACCTTGGTATTTTTATATAGTATTATTGCTGTTCGTATTATTCTTCCCTACAAGTCTAATTTTTGTCTTTGGATTGAGCAAATTAGCAAGAAAATATTGGATTTATCTCATCAGTCTTACTTGCTTTGTAGCTTTGCACTCCTTTTTTACCAATAAACAAGAGAGGTTTATAATCCCCGCCATTATATTATTGGTTATCTTAGGAATGATAGGTTGGAATCGGTTTGTCGCCACAACTAATTTTGCTAGGTACAAAAAAATCATTGTAAAGACCCTCTGGGTATGGTTTTGGTTTTGGAACATACTTTTATTATTTTTAATCACACCTAGTTATCCTAAAAAAAATTTAATAGAAAGCCTTTACTATCTTTCTAAAAAAAATGATGTCACAGCAATTTTGATTGATACACCTGCTAATAGATTGCATCTACCACTTTTTTACCTACAACATAAGGTTCCAATTTTTAAAATCACAAACAAAACTTCTAAGATAAAAAAAATAATGCCACTAAAAAAAGAAGTAAATTATTTTATATTTTTAGGCGAAAAACCTTCACAAACAAGAATAAGGGAAATAGAAAAACTGCAAAAAATCAGTTTAAAAGAAGAAAAACTATTTACTTATAATAAACTAGAAGCATTTTTATGGGGTAGAAGCAAAGGTAATGTGATGCTAAAAACAGCAAGTATTTACAAAAAAATTTAAAATAATTTTAACTATTATCTAGGAGTTGCAGACAAAGATTCGTTAAGCTGTTGAGTAACACGAATAAAAGTAGTACACTTAGGGAGATTCTTTAATTTTTCTGCCCCCGAATAAGAGCAAGTAGAGCGCAACCCACCTAAAACATTCCTCAAAGTGTTTATAATAGCTCCTTTATAGGGTACAAAAACTGCTTTGCCCTCAGCTGCTCTATAATCTGCCATGCCTCCAAAAAACCTATCCATAGCTTCAGAAGATGACATTCCATAAAATTTCATTTTTCCACCTATTACTTCCCCTTCGCACTCATCGTGTCCAGACAACATGCCTCCTAGCATCACAAAATCAGCGCCAGCTGCAAATGCTTTGCCTACATCGCCGGGAACTACGCAACCTCCATCAGAAACAATTTGTCCGCCTAATCCGTGAGCGGCATCCGCACATTCAATAACAGCAGAAAGTTGGGGATAACCTACACCAGTTAAAGCACGAGTAGTGCATACAGAGCCAGGTCCTATACCAATTTTGACTACATCTGCTCCTGCAATAATCAACTGCTCTGTCATCTCTGGGGTGCAAACATTACCAGCAAGAATAATTTTTTCTGGATAGTCTTTTCTTACTCTTGCTACAAAACGAACAAATGTTTCCGAGTAACCATTGGCAATATCAATGCAAATCCACTGAAGCTCTGGGTTGTTATTTAAAATACTACAAGCTAGCTGATAGGAATTCTCATTGGAGCCCGTGGTAACCATAATATTGCGAAAAAATTTTCCCTCTTGGTCTTGTTTTTTGAGATTCATTATTTTTTCTTGAAATAAATCAGCAGAAAAGAAACGGTGTAGAGCAGTTAGCATAGAAAATTCATGGAGTTTTGCTGCCACTTCAAAAGTCCCTGTGTGTAACATATTAGCTGCAATAATCGGAATACCTGTCCAAGATTTATTGGAATTTTTAAAAACAAATTCCCTTTGTAAAAATACTTGCTTTCTAGAAGCTACAATAGATCTTTTAGGGCTAATCAAAACATCTTTAAAATCTAGTTTAATATCGTTGTCTATTCGCATTTCTTACTATTTATTTTGTTTATATTCGTCAATAATTTTAGCTAGGCAGCCAGTTTGTAATACCTCAAGTGTAATACCTAAATTCTCAATATCTGCTTTAGTAATAGCTCCACAACTATATGCTTTGAGGTAATAGTTTACCAAACCATGACCTGTAGCTGCATCGTCAGCAACTTCATCACTAAGAAGTGCGCGACCGCTAACAGCAAGAAAGTTATGCATACGTGTTGCAATTTGTGTAAAATCTGCTAAATAAAAATCGTAGCAAGCAGCATAACGAATAGGTAACTGAGCAGGATGTAAATCCCATCCTTGATAAAAACCAGTTCTCAAAGAGCATTGAATATTAGCAAACTGTATTCTCCAAGCTCTATAATAAGCGTGAACATTTTGTGCGATTTCTACAGGATTAGTGCTATTTGGATAAGCAGGAACAGGTAAAATATTAGTCGCTCCATCAGATAATGTTAAACCTGTACCCATAGCAGTAGTTTGCATAATATGTTTTGCAAACTCACAAACCGGGTTATCCATTGCTTGAATATGAGCTATAATATTGCAAGATGCAGTATAATCGTATGTACCAAAATGTAACCCCCTACATCTACCTCTAGCAGCATCAATTAGCTTCCAAATATGTATTGTGCCTTGTTTATTCAAAATAGTTTGTGTGAGCTCTACCATCAATTCTATTTTTAAAGAATTAGGAGCTAAATTGTGATATTTTTCTAGTTTTTCTAACACAATTACCAAAGATGTGACATGCTCTACTACAGCAACTTTAGGTAAAGTAATTACAAAATTTTTTGGTAAGGTAGATTTTTCTAAAAGTTTAGCAATAAAAAGCTCTAGAGTACGAATAGAACGACTCGCAAAGTTATCAAATGCCTTAATTCTAATACCGATAAAAGAAGGTAGTATTTGCTCTAGCATGCCTTGACCAACTTCTTCGGCTACTCTCGTAGCTACTCTATCTTCTTCTTCATCACTTCTAACACCAAACCCATCTTCAAAGTCTATACGAAAATCTTCAATAGCTTCTTCTTCTAATTTTTTTAAAACCCTACTCCAAACTTTGTTTGCAAACCAAGCAGCAGGATAATTATGTGGAATATTTACCAACAAATCATTAATCTCTTTAGGGTCTGTAGGGAGTTTTTCATAGCCTTTGAGTTGCATGTTTTGAGCAAAAAACACAGGGTTAGGAGCGTAATCTAAAAATACCTTTTTTGCAGCAGCTCCTAGTTCTCGTACTACTGTAGCATGAAACAAATGAGCTCCACCATAAACTGTATGCACAGGTTGTCTGATTTTTGGAGCACCAACATAGGTTTGACTAAACTCTAAATTTGCTTTATCTATTTTAGCAAAAATATCTTGTAATTCATTTTGTGACAATTTGATTTGCATACTACTAGAATTAAATTATGATATTTGAGGACCTGCTTGCTCTATTTCAGGCAATTTACCTTGAAACCGTCGAAAATTAGCAATAAATTTTTTTGCTAGCTCTTTCCTCGCTTGGTTGTATTGCTCTTTATCCTGCCACCCTACTTGATTGTCAAAATTTTCTAATACTCCAGAAATATTTTTAACTACCTGAAAACCAAAAATATTGTCTTTCTCGTAAGTAGCTTGTAGGATATTGCCTTGTAAAATACTAGTGATAATACCTCTTGTAACTTTGAGACTAATACGAGTACCTCTACCAAGCCCACCACCAAACCAGCCTGTATTAACTAAAAAAACATTACAATTATGTTTTTTAATCTTCTGTTCTAATAGTTTACTATAAACCTCAGGGCGTAAAACCATAAAAGGCTCACCAAAGCAAGTAGAGAAAGTCTCTTGATGTGTTTTGATGCCACTCTCTGTGCCCGGTGCTTTCGAAGTATAACCACTCAAAAAATAGTAGCTAGCTTGCTTCGGTGTTAGCCGAGCTACAGGTGGTAAAACACCAAAAGCATCAGCTGTAAGAAAAATAATATTGCTAGGGTGTTTTCCTATTCCCGATAAATCTGCATTTTTTACTAAAGACATAGAATAAGAAATTCTAGTATTTTCTGTAATACTATCGTCACTAAAATCTACTCTCCTGCTTACTTCATCGTAAACTACATTTTCTAAAATGGCTCCATATCTAATGGTCTGCCAAATAGTAGGCTCATTCTTTTTTGAAAGATTAATCGCTTTAGCATAGCAACCACCTTCAAAATTAAATACCCCATCGTCTGCCCAGCCGTGCTCATCGTCTCCAATCAAAATTCTTTGGCTATCAGCAGAAAGAGTAGTTTTGCCGGTTCCAGAAAGACCAAAAAATAAAGCTACATCCCCATCATCTTTGGATTTATTGGCAGCACAGTGCATAGGTAAGACTCCAGCACCTGGTAAAAGATAATTCATATAAGAAAAAATTCCTTTTTTTATTTCCCCGCTATACTCCGTACCTCCAATAACTCCTATCTTTCTTTCAAAATCAAAAAGAATAAAAACCTCGCTTCTTAATCCATATTGTTGGTAATCCTTAAGCTGCATTTTACCCACATTTATCACTGTAAAATCTGTAGGTACAGCTGCTAATTCTTGCCTACTAGCTTGAATAAACATGTTGTAAATAAATACATTATGCCAAGCCATCTCTGTGATAAAATGAACTTTTAACTGATAAGCTTTTTTTGCCCCACAAAAACATTCTGTACTATAAAACTTACGCTCCTTCGCATAGTCCATAGCTAAATTATAAATTTTATCAAAATTTGTACGAGAAATCTTTTGATTGATTTTTCCCCAGGCAATATGCTCCTTAGAAGTTTCTTCTAGTACTAAAAACCTATCTTTTGGACATCTACCTGTATACTCACCAGTATTGACTATCAAAGAGCCGTGAGGACCTAGCGCTCCTTCTTTACGCAAAATAGACGCTTCTATAATGCTCGCTTGTGATAAGTTTTGACGCCCCGCAAAAGATGCTTGATTCAAATGTTTCATAATTAAGATATATTTGCTGTATGACAAAAAGTTTCCAAAGTAACTTCTACATTCTCCTTGACTCCCTCTAAAATTACACTATCATCTGCCCTCACAGGATCATCAAGATACACTAAATCAGAAACAGTTAAAATACAACCAGTAGTAATTTGATGTTTAGCGCCCAGAGCAAAAAGCCCAGCAGCCTCATTGTCTACAGCTAGGCAGCCTAATTTTGTGAGGGGGTGTAAATGTTGCTTCAAATCTAAATAAAATAAATCATTAGAGATAATAGGACCTATGTAAGATTGTTGTTTTTTTGAAATATTTTGGAACAATTGATTAGAAAGACCAACGTCAGCAAGAGGAGCATAATCTCTATTGTCTACAATTCTAGCAATAGTAGAACTACTTCCCCACGCAGAGATTCCTACTATACTATCTCCCGTTTTGAGATATGCTTGTAGCCCTCCACAGGTGCCTATACGAATAATAGTTTTAGCTCCTAGCATTACTAACTCTTCGAAGACAATCATGCTACTTGGAATACCCATACCTGTGGTCTGTACGGAAACAGACAAACCCTTGTAGGTACCGCTATAACCTAAAAGATGACGATATTCCGTATAGCACTGAGTATTTGTCAAAAAATTCTCAGCGATAAATTTTACCCTTGCTCCTTCCCCACAAACAATAACAAAAGGAGCGACCTGTCCCTTTTTAGCTCTAAGATGTATAGGCATTTTTATAAAATAAATAACCTGTAATTTGTGGGGTGCAACAACCGTAGATACCCAAAGTCAACATATGTCAGACCAGTAAAAAAAGTAAATTATTTTCAAAGATTATCATCTTTAATTCTTATATTTTAAGATTTGTTTCTTGTTTCATAAAAAGTCTCTAAGATTGCCTCTGTATTTTTTACTACTCCCTCTAAAATTACACTATCATCTGCTCTTACTAGATCATCAGAATACACTAGGTCAGACACAGTTAAAATACAACCGGTAGTAATTTGATGTTTAGCACCCAGAGCAAAAAGTCCAGCAGCCTCCATCTCCACAGCTAAACAGCCTAATTTTGTGAGGGGGTGTAAATGTTGCTTCAAATCTAAATAAAATAAATCATTAGAGATAATAGGACCTATGTAGGATTGTTGTTTTTTTGAAATATTTTGGAACAAGTGATTAGAAAGACCAACGTCAGCAAGAGGAGCATAATCTCTATTATCTACAATTCTAGCAATAGTAGAACTACTTCCCCACGCAGAGATTCCTACTATACTATCTCCCGTTTTGAGATATGCTTGTAGCCCTCCACAGGTGCCTATACGAATAATAGTTTTAGCTCCTAGCATCACTAGCTCTTCGAAGACAATCATGCTACTTGGAATACCCATACCTGTGGTCTGTACGGAAACAGACAAACCCTTGTAGGTACCACTATAACCTAAAAGATGACGATATTCCGTATAGCACTGAGTATTTGTCAAAAAATTCTCAGCGATAAACTTTGCTCTTCCAGCTTCTCCAGGGACAATAACCAAAGGAGCGACCTGTCCCTTTTTGGCTCTAAGATGTATAGGCATTTTTATAAAATAAATAACTTTTACGATCTTAACTTCTATACTCAACCACTAAGAATTACAACAACAAAATACAACTTTTTGCTTTTATGTTCTAAAATTATTAACAGTATTAGCTAGATAGTTTTTTTTAAAAAACACTTCATAAGCCCTAATCTCTACCTTGAAAGTAGCATTTTGCAGCGCGAATGTCTAGTGTTATTTGTGCTTTTAAAGCCCTCAAACTAGCAAATTGATTCTCTGGTCTTAGTAGTTTAAGCGGAATGATTTTGACCCTTACTCCATAAATATTTTTTTGAAAGTCTAATAGATGGCATTCAAAACGAGGTTTCTTTATTTTTTGCACACTAGGAGCAATGCCATAATTAGCTACTCCTTTGTACCTTTTGCCTTGAATGATTGCCTCTACAATATAAACTCCTTTTTTCAAAGGAGGATAAAATTCGAACTCTAAGTTTAATGTAGGAAAACCAAGTTTCCTACCTACTTGCTGTCCTTCTAACACTTTAGACTCTAAAGACCAAGGAGAACCCAAATAATTACTAGCTTGTAAAAAATTACCTGCTAACAATAACTTTCTAATATAAGAACTAGAGATAACGAGCTCTTTTTTTAAAGAAGGAAGTTGAATAACTTCAAAATTTTTTTCTCTAGCAATTGTTTTTAGTAAATCTATATTGCCTTGCCTATTCTTACCAAAAGAAAAATCGTAGCCAACATAAAAATAGCGAATTGGTATTTTAGCGCAGAGAGCAGAGACAAAATCAGTAGCTGACATCTGTGCTAGGACTGCATCAAATTTTAAAAAAAATACAGAATTTACTTGCTGTTGCAATAATAATTCTTTTTTTTTTGACGAATCATAAACTTCATAAACTTCTTTTTTTTGCAGGACTTTTTTTGGATGAGGCAAAAAAGTAATAATTCCACTATTTACTTTTGCTAAAAATGCTTTTTCTTTCAGTTTACCTATCAAAAAAGAATGACCTAAATGCAAACCATCAAAGTTACCTAAAGTAATCGCCCACTCTTTATAAATAGGAGGGCAAATAACAAATTCCGACCAATGATTGGGAGGAAAAATTAATTTATTGCTCAAAATCCTTAATTACTTTGGGTACTACAAAATAATTTTCTGCTGTAAAAGCACTAAGTTTAGCAATATCTATCGCTTGTTTTTGAACTTCGTCTTTGCGAAAGGTTTGTCTTGGCAAAAAGACTTCTTGCTCCTTTGTACTAGTCAATTCTAGCTTCTGGATCTTTCCTACAAAGTCAATAACTTGTTGTACCTTAGGTAATAGTTTTGCTACCTCTTCCTTGCTCATATTTAAATGAGCAAGATGAGTAATTTTGGCTAAATCAAAGGAATTAGACATCTTTTAAAAAGGTTTAGTTTTTGCTAAAATAATAACGCATATAAAAAGCACTAAAGTAATGACCCACAACAAGACGCTTATTTTTTGCCTGCTAAAAGCCAAAGAGCTTACAATGGCGTAAAACCCCCAAATAAGTATTTTAATCCAAACCCAAATAGGAATAGGTACATAGCCTAGTTTTACAATTAACCCAAACCCCGCAATAAATAGTAGTAACAACCCAACACCATGAGTAATGCCTAGAGCTCTGCAAAAACTATGTTTTTTAACTCCACCATTTATAGCTTGCACCAAACTACCACCTAACGCAAAAATCACACAAAAAGCTCCAATCAAATGTATGATAGTATAAACTTGATAAGTCATAATTAATTTTTATAGTTGTTTAAATAATCTAGAATCGCCTTTTGAGCGTAAAGCCTATTTTTACTTTGCTCAAAAATAATAGAATTTTCTGCATAGACAAGTTCGTTTGTAATCTCGTAGCCATCGTGAATAGGCATATCGTGCATAATCTTTGCCTTAGAATCTCCTAGATTTTCCCTATTCAGTTGATATGGCATCATTATTCTTTTTCTTTCTGCTAGCATAGATCTTTTGCTAGTATCTAAAAAAAATTCCATATCTACCCAGGTATCAGTGTAAATAAAATCAGCATTTTCTAACGCTAGAGAAAATTTTAATGTTTCTACTAGCAAGTTTGCTCTGTGTGCTTTTTGTTTTTCTGCTTGATCTACTGAGCCTGATGGGCTAAGAGGACAAACAAGACAAAGTTGGAATTGAAAATGATTTGCCATAGATACTAAAGAATTAACTACATTATTGTGTACCCCTACATAAACCAATTTAACTTTTTTTAAATCTTTTTTTTGCTCTTTCATAGTTAATAGATCGGCTAGTGCTTGACAAGGATGATAAAGATTACAACAACCGTTAATAATAGGCACCGTGCTAGCCTTGCTAGCTGTTACTAGGTCGTCATGGCGGTTGAGTCGTGCTAAAATAAAATCACAATAACCGCACAACGAGCCTATCTCATAGGATAATTTTGTTTTTTGTATTTGCGAATGATTAGAGTCCATAAAAATAGCATTGCCCCCGAGCTGATGAATACCTACTTCAAAAGAAATTCTTGTTCTTGTAGAAGTTTTTTCAAAAAGTAGCAAAACATTTTTTCCTTGTAGAGATTGTGTATAATTTTCTGGTTTCTGCTTAATATCTAGTGCTTTTTCTAGCAAATAGTGGACGCTCTGGCTATCCCAATCCTTCCAATGTAATAGGTGCTGCATTAGCTTAAATTCTTTGCTTTTTGTAACATCTAATAAAATCCATATAACTCAAGGCAATTCCCCAAATTGCCATAGTAAAATAAAATATAGAAGGATGAATAAAATTAGGTTGAAACATAGTAAGAATAAAGAATAAAAATACCGAAGAAGCATAATACCACAAAACTTTTGTCTCAGCGTTATGCTGAGTAATTCTTCGTTTCATGCTAAAGAAAACGGCTAGTGTAAAAGTTACAATCAAAAAAAGATAGCTTATCAGCCCTACAGCTCCAAAACTAATATAAATTTGCTGATAGGTATTGTTACCATTTATATCCCAGTACCCCGTTCCAAAAAAAGAAAAATTTGCTACAAACCCTATTTGTAAAGCATTTGCTAAACTGTGAACTTGTAAAATCAGATCTTCTCTAGCATTAGCAATGTTACCCCAATCAACAAGATTTAAAACAACAATCACAGCAACCCAGTAGAGTGCTAATAAAAAATAAATCCATTTACGGTACCTACTAGCAAAAAAAAGCAGTAAAGCATAGGCTAGTGTAAGATAAAATAAAATTTGTAAACTAGAAACTAGAATAAACATTAAAATTAGTGCAAACAATGCATGCAATATTTTCCAAAATATCTGTCCCTCAAAAATACCACACAAAAAAATTGGTAGAAAAATCAAACATACAGAAAAAACTTGGGTAAAACTTATTTGTAAAATAGGGTAGTAGGTGGTGTGAAAAAAAAACTCTTGTCCGTGTCCCAATAAAAAAAGCAAACAAAGAAATATCAATCCCTTAGAATAATTCTTAATTTGCAATAAATTGATAAAAAATAAAAAGACTAGAGGGATCATAAAAGGCAAAACAAATCCGAAAGAATCCCAATTTTTAGTTAAAAATATAGAAACAGCTATAGATACGAGAAAAAAAAAGACACCATAAAAATAAACTGTACTTTTGACACTAAACAACCCCTGCCAGTTTCCATAGCAAAGCCATCCAAACAAAAGGATCAGGGAATAAAAAGAATAGTAAGGAAAATAAAAGAAAATAAAAAAGTTTAAGTAAGTCAGTATCAAAAAGTGGCTAGAAGCCCTGCGTATTAAATTCAACATTATTTTATAAACAATAGTAGCGGAAACATAAATTGTTTTCTTATTTTTGTCAAGCTACAAGCAAATAGTATACTCACTAAGTGCATCAAACTAACTGTTATGGGGAGAGAAGGATTCGAACCTTCGAAGGCAATGCCGACAGATTTACAGTCTGTTCCCTTTGGCCGCTCGGGCATCTCCCCTTCAAGCTGGTGATGGGACTTGAACCCGCAACCTACTGATTACAAATCAGTTGCTCTACCAATTGAGCTACACCAGCGACAAACTCTTACATAATTGTATTTTTTATCAAATAAATCAATAGTAAAATTCTATTGCAAAGAAAAAAAAATTTTTGTATTCCTATAGTTTAAGTACATATTTGCTGTAATTTATCAGCTACTACACTAAAGCGAGTAATCATTTTTATCATTGATAATGTCAACAATCAAACAATATTTTAACCAATCTAGCCAAAATATCCTTGTTCAAGCCAAAAGAATAGCTATCGCAAAAAACAACGAGCAATTACAACCATTACATTTAACACTGGCTCTTTTGCAATCCAAAGACGCAGAGTTAACAAAATTATTCCAAGAATTATCAGTAACACTCAAGGAATTAGAGATAAATTGCCATAGACACCTAGAGCAACTCCCTAAAAAAAATATTATCAAAAAAATTTTTTATTCCTACGCCGCAGAGCAAATCCTACAAAAAGCCGTAAAAAGAAAAAATTTTATGCAAAAAGATTTTGTATTACCTACAGACCTCTTAGTTTCACTCTGCCAAGTAGAAGATATATTGTTAATTAACCTACTAGAAAAAGGGAAAATCGAGCTCTCTACAGTGTTAGCTGCGCTAGAAGGTAAAAAAACTTCTTTTGTAAAAACAAAAACCACCGCTACCTCACAAATAACAACAACGCAACAAGAAGGAAGTTTTATCAAGGAATTTTGCATAAATTTAGTAGAAAAAGCAAGTAAAGATAAAATAGACCCTATCATTGGTAGAAACGAGGAGTTAAGAGGAGTAATTCAAGTAATTTTGAGGAGGAGAAAAAATAATCCTTTGTTGATTGGTGAGCCGGGAGTAGGAAAAACAGCCATTGTAGAAGCTTTAGCACATAGAATTGCAGATGGTGATGTACCAGAAAAACTACAAAATATTCGGCTGTTAGAATTAGATTTAGGCAAAACATTAGCAGGTACACGCTACCGTGGAGATTTTGAAAAAAGAATTAAAGGCGTTATACAAGAAATCATCGGCATCAAAGAGGGTGTAATTTTATTTATTGACGAAGTACATATGTTAGTTGGAGCAGGAGCGACGCAAGGAAGCCTAGACGCTTCTAATATGTTTAAACCAGCTCTAGCACGCGGAGAGCTCCACTGTATTGGAGCTACTACTTTCAAAGAATATAAAAAATATATAGAAAGCAATGCCGCGTTAGCGCGCAGGTTTCAAACCATTTTGATTAACGAGCCAGACGTTCAATCTTGTATTGGGATTTTAAGAGGACTAAAAGAAAAATATGAAGTGCACCATGGAGTTAGAATACAAGACCTTGCTATTCAAGCTGCTAGCGAGCTTTCTGATAGATATATAAACAATAGGTTTCTACCAGATAAAGCAATTGATTTGATTGACGAAGCGGCTTCCAAGATTCGTATGGAAATCGAAACTATGCCTGTAGCAATAGATGTACTAGCAAGAACAATTCTACAACTAAAAATTGAAAAAACTGCCCTCTCAAAGGAAGTTGACAGATTCTCAAAACTAAAACTCTCCGAGATAGAGCAAAAAATTTTAGACTCTAGCGAGCAAATTGAAAAATTAAAAAAACAATGGGAAGAAGAAAAAGAAACTCTACAGCAGGGCAGAAAACTCAAAGAGGAAATTGAAAAAAAGAAAAAAGAAGAGCTAGACGCCCAAAAAACAGGAAACTTAGAACTAGCAGCCAAACTTCGTTATGGAGAGCTTGCTAACCTAGCAAATCAGCTAGCAACAAACAATCAAAAAATGGATAGTTACGGTGAGAGAAGGTTTATTAGAGAAGAAGTAGGAAAAGAGGAAATCTGCAATGTTATTGCCAAGTGGACAGGAATTCCACTAGAAAAAATGATGCTCTCAGAAAGAGAAAAATTACTCAAACTAGAGCAACACTTAGAAAAAAAAGTAGTAGGACAAGAAAGCGCTATCAACGCAGTCGCAAATTCTGTCAGACGGGCTAGAACATATGTAGATGACTTAAAGAAACCCTCAGGCTCTTTTTTCTTTTTTGGACCTACTGGTGTAGGCAAAACCGAGCTAGTCAAAGGATTAGCAGATATTCTATTTAATGACGAGCAAGTTATCATACGCCTAGATATGTCAGAATATATGGAAAAACATACCATTTCACGCTTAATAGGGGCACCACCTGGTTATGTGGGCTACGAAGAAGGAGGACTTTTAACAGAATCTGTAAAACGCAACCCTTACTCCATTGTATTATTTGATGAGATTGAAAAAGGACACTCTGAGGTTTTTAACGTACTTTTACAAATTTTAGACGAAGGAATTTTAACTGACGCTAAAGGCGTAAAAGTTAGCTTTAAAAATACTATTATTGTACTTACCAGTAATTTTGGTAGTGAACTATTTTTCCAAAACAAACCAATTACAACCGCTTTGACTAGAGAGGTACTACTACAAAGATTTAAACCAGAGCTCCTCAATAGGTTAGACGAGATTATTCCTTTCTATCCTCTAAGAAAAGAAAATATTTTAAAAATTATCAACATACATTTTCAAAAAGTAAAAAAAAATTTAGCAACACACGATATAAAAATAAAAATCACACTAGAAGCACTAGAATACCTAGTAAATATTAGCTACGACAAAGAATTTGGTGCTAGACCTTTGAGAAGAATCGTGCAAAAAGAATTACTAGATATTATAGCTTATAAAATTATAGATAAAACTATCCAAAAAAACAATAAAATTGAAGTACGCTATAGTGGAGACGGTAGCCTAACCCTACATGTCATAAGATAGTGCAAAGAACTATTATTATCGGTGATGTTCATAGCTGTGCAGTTGAACTCCAGGAGCTACTAGACAAAATAGAATTTCAAAAAGGAAAGGATTTTCTGCTTTTTATTGGAGATTTGATAGGCAAAGGACCCTACCCCTTAGAAACATTTTTAATCTACAAAAAAACAGGTGCTACTTGTATCATGGGCAACGCAGAGTTAGCATTTTTAAAAAACCAACAAAACCCATCTTTTCTCAAGGAATATATCGAAACTACCAAAAAAACTATGGGCAAAGTTTATCAAGAGTTTATAGAAGAGGCTTTTAATTTTCCACATTTTATAGAAACAGAAAATTATCTAGCCGTACATGCTGGGCTGTTACCGCACAAAAAGCCCTATGAAATGGATTTAGAAAATTTAACAAAACTTAGAACTATCGCCCACCCACAACAACCATCTCAAAGACAAGCGTGGTTTGAGAGTTACCACGACAAAAAACTAATAGTTTTCGGACATTGGGCAGCACTACAAGGTGTATTCAGGGATAATGTCATAGGTATTGATACAGGTGCAGTTTACGGTCACAAACTTACCGCACTCATTTTACCTTCCAAAACACTAGTGCAAGTACAATCTAAAAAAATCTACCTAGCTATCACATAAGCACCTACCCCTGCGTGGATCATCTATCTAATTTTTAGAGCAAAGAAAAAAAATCTTCCCAATACAAAGGGTATGTTTTTTGTACGCAAAATGGATTTTGTATTTTGATGCTAGGAATTTTGAGCGAGCAAAGCGAAAAAGACATCGCCATACGATGATCATCGTAAGTTGCAACCTCGCTACTGTGATACTTTGACAACCCTTCAATTTGCAAGCTATCTCTAGTTTCTGTGACTTTAGCACCTAGTTTAGTAAGCTCTGTAGCTAGAGCACTCAAGCGATCACATTCTTTTAAGCGTAGATTGTAAATATTATTGATTATGGTAGTGCCCCTAGCAAAAAGCGCTACAACTGCTAGGGTTAAAACAACATCGTTTTGATGAGACATATCTACCTGTACGCCAGTTAGCTCTGCTCCTTGTAGGCTCACTTCTCCCACATTCCACTCTACGCGACACCCCATATTTTTTAGAATTTGTAAAAAACCTAAATCTCCTTGCAAACTTTTTGGAAAAATAGGAGCAACGCTAATTTTGCCTCCACTAATAGCTGCCATAGCAAAAAAATAAGACGCCGCAGAGGCATCTCCTTCTACCGTGTAAGCTCTTGCTTGGTATGTTTGAGCAGCGGGAATAAAAAGTTGTCTAGGACCTAGCCAATCGCATCTGACGCCAAAGGACTCCATCATTTTTCTCGTCATTTCAATGTAAGGTAGAGAAGTAATTTCTGTACTAACTTCGATAAATGTATCTGCTACAGCAAGCGGTGCGACAAGCATAATTGCACTAATAAACTGCGAGCTAATATTCCCTTTGAGAGTTATTTTACCTCCACCAAACCTAGTAGCTGTAACTTGTAGAGGAAAACTTTGATTTGTGAGAGATTTAGTTTGACAACCTGCTTTGTGCATTGCTTGTAATAATTCTGCAATAGGTCTTTGTCTCATTCTTTGCGAGCCATCTAGAGTATATGTCCCTTGACCTAAACTCAAAACCGGACACAAAAAACGAGCAACAGTCCCGGCATTGCCAATATAAAGAGTTTCTTGCTGTGCTAAAAATTTACCGCCTGTGCCTTTGACAATCAGAGTGTTATCTTCTTTTTTAATCTCTACCCCCAAAGAGCGCAGACATTTTAACATAATTTGCGTGTCTTCTGCGTCTAAATAATTTTGAATTCGAGAAGTATTTTGAGCTAGGGCAGCAATTATTAAAGCACGATTGGTAATACTTTTAGAGCCCGGAACTTTTATTTTACCAAAAACTGGTTTACCTACAAAAGGTAGGCATAACGGGTCTGTTAACATTTTAAACGAAATAGCTGAAAGCTAGCAACACGCATCAAAATAGACAAACAATTAGATTGCATCTCAAAAATCAAATTATTGGCGCTTTTTTTTAAAAATAACTAATAAATATTTATTGTGTGCTTCAAAACTAGCACCTGTTCTTTGAGCTAGCAAATATTTTTTTTGAAACTTGCTAAACTTCTTTTTTCCTAAAAAACAAAGCAAAGAGCGTAATAAGAGATATTTTGTTTTTAACCTTGAGCGTAAATACTGATCTAGTATTCTGATAGAAGGCAATAAGCGTTTGTTTAAAATATAAGAGCCTGCTTCTATAGTAGGAGAAACATTTTTAGTGATATCTAGCTCTTTTATTTTTTGAAACGAAATCTTGGTTTGTAAACGCTGAAAATCTCCTAACAAGTGCCCGCCACCTACTAAGTGCAAGTCTTGGGGGTGGTGCTCTTTGAGCTTAAAAAAATCGCAAAGGAGCACCACGCCATTTTTGTGGAGTATTTGAGACAAAACGCGAAAAGAATCTGCCATAGGAATATACTGAAAACTTTCACTAAAAAACACTAAATCGTATTTAGGTAATTGCGCTTGAGCTAAAAATTCTTCAAAAGTGCAATTATAAATACAAGGTTGATAAGCTAGTTTACCTAAAGATTGGATTTTTTTTTCTACTCTAGCTTGCAGACTTTTAGCAGGAATTAAACCGTCTACTTGATAATTTTTTTGCAACAACTCCACTAACATTTCACCCGTGCCACAACCAACATCTAAAATACGCACTCCTGAAGTTTTTTTAAGCTCTCTAGTAATATGCAAAAGTAAAAATTTACTATACTCTTTTTGAGCTTTGAGTATATCTGACATATTGTAATCATGTTGAGCTTGTGGCTTTGTTTTCCAATAACCATAATGCAAAGATTCTAGTCCAAGTAATTTTTCTCCCAGCACTAGCCCTAATTCTTTAGAATTCATTTTGATAAAAAACTACCTCGATTGTTTTTGTTTTTATAAAATTGGATGCGAAAATCCTCTGGTTTCATAAACTGCCCTTGCCAAATTCCTAATTTATTTTTTTTTGCAAACTCTTGCTCTTTGAGATAATCTTTGGAGTATCTATCATAAGCTACCGCCCATCCTTTTTTGACCATAGCAGCATTAAGATCTTTTTTTCCTGTATAACAAACAGCGAGCACTCTATCATATTTATCTACTCCTTTGCTACGACAATAGGTTTGTGGCGTCACTATTTTTGTTAAATAATTTGTCGCTGACACAGAGCAAGCATAGCTTTTGCCGTTTTTATCTATGCAAGACTGCTCAAACTCTGGAGAATCTATACCAAAAAGCCGAATTCTTACTCCATCTACCATAAGATCATCTGCCCCTATAACTCTAACTTGCCCTTGCAAGGCAAAAGTCAAAATAAAACCTGTAATTATCAAAAAAATAAACTTGAGCATTGCTTAAATTTAGTATAAAACTAACGCCTTTGTTGTAGTGCAGTTACAATCAACACTAGCTCAAAAACGCGTCTAGAGCCTAGTATCACAAAGTATTAAAATACTATTTTTTAAAAAAAGCGTCAATTTTGAGCACAACTAGGTCTTTTATTTTATCATCACCTATACCAAAATCTTTAGCATTAATTTCTCCACTAGCTTGTAATTGTAGGCTATTTTCTGTGATAGCAATCATTTGACCTTTGAGTGTAATTGCTTTAGCAGAGCCCCTCATACTCAAAACTCCCATAACAACAATCTCATCTCCTATTTTTTCAATAGAGGTACTTTTAAAAGCAATTTTAGGATAAGAGAGCGCATCAAAGAAATCTGGACTACGCAAATGCTGATCCCTCTTTTTAATCTTGGTGTTAACAGAATCAACTGCTATTTCTGCTGTAATGCTAAGAATTTTATTTTCTTTCTCATCAAAATCAACAAGGCTAGTAAACTCCTCAAAAATACCTTCTACATCGTAGATGAACGCATGACAACAAGCGATAAAAGCAACCGTACTTTTTGAAGGTTGCACTCTAAATTCCGTTGCAAATACAAAGGAGGTCGCACAAATAAAGCTTAATAAAATTAGTTTAATTCTTTTTAGCATAATTTTTATATATTTTGAACTGGTAATAAAATAACAACAATACCTAATCTTATCCCTCTGCTGCTTGGCAATCAAGTAAAACCTAAAAAAAGCAAAGACCATAGCACAGAATAAATAAGCGATGCTAAAAAATTACCAGCAGAGTAGTAGTATTTTAGTAGCCTTTTTTATTCTGTTTATCATAACTATCTTGGTTTTTATAGCGTCTGTGGTGCTTTTTGTAGAGTTTTTTGCCTATTAACTCTCCTAGCTCTTGGCGTTGTTGCGGTGTTAACTGCGCGTGAAACTCACCAAAAATTGCCATATATTCTGGGATCATGGCGCTAAAATTACCTATCTGCTTTTGTAATGCACTAGCAACTGCATCAGAATTAAACTGCTCTTTTTGAGCCTCTAACTTAATCAATTCTTTTGTTTCTTGTAGTGTTTTTTTAGAATCAACAAACAATAAATTGTACTCTTTGATAGCAGTAGTAAGTGCGGTTTGTTGTGCTTGATTTAAGGTTAGTTTTTTTATTAGATACTTTTCTGCCCTATGCTCCTTGTTTGCGCTACGAAAACAACCAATGCTAGAGAGTGAAAGTAGGATTATCAGTAAAACAATATATTTTTTCATAATTTAATTTTAATTTAGATTTAGATTTATCTTTGCAAACAGAGGTAAAAAAAATACAACATCACAGCTAGTAGCAACTCTACTCAAATACTACAAATACTCTAGCTCAAGCTAACAATCATACAACAAGCTATCAAACAAAACTATTTTTATCTCTAGCAAAACTCATTATAATCATCAATCAAGCGCCACCTTGTAGCTCAAAAATCAAACAACAAGCCTTGTCTGCGAGCTCGTAGAGAGCTAATCTTTATCTGTCAGCTAGAGTACTCTTTTGCAGAAAATAAAGCCCTAGCAAAAATTTGCGCATCAAAAGTATGTAGCTCGTCTTTGCCCTCTCCTACGCCTAAAAAATAAATAGGAAGCTCAAACTCATTGACTAACCCAATAATCACTCCGCCCTTAGCGCTACCGTCTAGCTTGGTAATTATCAAACCATCAAGAGCTAGCATATCTTGAAAAGCTTTGACCTGTTTAATAGCATTTTGCCCTGTACTAGCGTCTAAAACCAAGATAGTTTGATGATTGTGCGGGGAGAGTTTTTGCACTACTTTTTTAATTTTGACTAATTCATTCATCAAATTTTTATTGGTATGTAGTCTGCCTGAGGTATCACACAACAAAACATCATAGTTTTCTTGCAATGCTTTGCTCGTTGCCGCAAAAATTGTAGCAGCGGCATCTGTGCCTGTTTCTTTAGCAATAATTTCTACTGCTACCCTTTGCGCCCAGATTGTCAATTGCTCAATCGCTGCTGCGCGATAGGTGTCTCCTGCTGCTAGTAAAATTTTTTTGTTTTGTTTAGCAAACAAACAAGCTACTTTCCCAATAGTTGTCGTTTTACCTACACCGTTAACCCCCACAAATAGTAGAATATTTGTTTTGCCATCTTGTAGTGCTAGTGGTTTTTGATTTTTACTCAAAATATTGACAATGACCTGCTGCAAGGTTGCAAAAGTTTGTTTTTTGTTTTTGATAACACCCCTAGCATAAAGCTCTTCTAAGTGGTTTAAAATCCTACGAGATGTTGGCACCCCCAAATCAGCGCTGAGCAATAACTCCTCTATTTCATCAAAAAGTTGCTCGTCTAGCTCTTCATCACCAAACAAAACTGTCTTTAAATCATCTACAAAAACCTCTTTGGTTTTTTTCAGACCCCGTTGAAACCTCCCTAGTAGTGTTTGCTCCTGGTGAGTCAAATTTAACTCTTTGGAGAGCAAATTTTCTTCTTTGTAGAGCTTGTCTGGTTGTTCTTGATACATAAAATTACTTTATTCTTTTTCCTATATAGTGTATCAAATAGTTAAGTAAAACAAGTAAATAAAACAATCACCAGCTCAACAAATAAATACCAAGTATGGAAAAATACTCGCCACAAGACATAGAAAAACAAATTTATCAAAAATGGGAGCAACACCAGTGCTTTAACCCAGATACAGCTGTCAAAACACAAAAAAATTTTAGTATTGTGATTCCGCCTCCTAATGTTACGGGCTATTTGCATATCGGGCACGCTCTTGTCAATAGCTTGCAAGATCTAATTGTACGCAGAAAAAGAATGCAAGGATACCGCACCTTGTGGCTGCCGGGTACAGACCACGCGGGTATAGCAACACAAATGGTAGTAGAAAAATACCTACGCACTCAAGGAATTGAAAGAAAAGCTCTAGGCAAGCAAAAATTTATTGAAGCAGTCTGGAAGTGGAAAAAAAAACACGGCAATCAAATTTCTAAGCAACTCCAAAGACTAGGCGCTTCGCTAGATTGGTCTCGTGAGCGGTTTACACTAGACGAAGGGCTCTCTGAAGCAGTGAGACAATCTTTTGTCCAGCTATACAATCAGGGTTTTATTTATCGGGCAGAATACCTAGTAAATTGGTGCCCGCAAGACCAAACAGCTTTGTCTGATTTAGAAGTAGAGCACCAGGAAGTAACAGGAGCAATCACACAAATACGCTATCCCCTAGTAGATGGCTCAGGATTTATTGAAATAGCTACCACTAGAGCTGAGACTCTACTAGGAGACACAGCTATAGCAGTACACCCGACAGATAAAAGATACAAAAATTTAATTGGAAAAAAAGCAATCGTGCCTCTAGTAGCTAGACAGATACCTATTATAGCAGACGAAATGTGTGATTTGAGCTTTGGTACAGGTGCACTCAAAATTACCCCCGCCCACGATCACAATGATTTTTTGATAGGCAAAAAACACTCCCTAGAGTTTATCAATATTTTTACCGCAGATGCCAAAATAAATGAAATTTACCCACCACTGCAAGGCTTAGATAGGTTTACAGCTAGGGAAAAAGTCATAGAGCTACTCAAAGAACAAAACCTCTGGGTGAGCACCAAAAAACACTGCCACAAAATAGGTTACTCTCAAAGAAGTAGAGTCGTAGTAGAGCCCCGCCTCTCCACCCAGTGGTTTTGCAAAATGAAAGAAATGGCAGCTGCAGCTATCAAGCAAGTAGAAAAAGAAAATATAGCTTTTTATCCCGTAGCACAAAAAAAAGTTTTCTACGAGTGGCTCACAAATATACAAGATTGGTGCATCTCTCGTCAACTTTGGTGGGGGCATAGCATTCCTGCTTGGCACTGCGAGCAGTGCGAAGCAATTCAGGTAGCTCAAAAAAAACCACTAGATTGTCAAAAATGTCATTGTCTCAAGCTCCAAGCAGACCCAGATGTCCTAGATACTTGGTATAGCTCTGCTTTGTTCCCTTTTTCTACTATGGGTTGGCCCAGCACAGAAACAAAAGATTTTCAAAATTTTTATCCTACTTCCTTGCTGATGACAGGCTATGATATTCTCTTTTTTTGGGTAGCTAGAATGATTATGCTAGGGCTCAAGCTCACAAAACAGCTTCCTTTCCCAGAAGTCGTTTTACACGGACTAGTGCGAGACGCCAAAGGAGATAAAATGTCTAAAACCAAGGGCAATGTGATTGACCCTCTCAATATTATAGATAAACACGGGGCAGACGCCCTGCGTTTTACCCTCTGCTCTTTGGTAGTAGATTGCAACGATTTAAAATTGCTAGAAAAAGATATTTTACAAAGCAAATTCTTTTTGAATAAATTGTGGAATGCTAGTGCTTTTGTGCTTTATCACCTAGAGCAAAACAATATCAACAAAGAGCTCACTAGACCAGAAAAACTAGATATTTTTACTGTATGGATCATCAAAGAATTACAAAACACTATTTGCATAGCCAACAAACAGCTAGACAAATACTGCTTTTTTGCCTACGCCAACGCACTTTACAATTTTATTTGGGGTAAGTTTTGCGATTGGTATCTTGAAATTAGCAAGCCTATGCTTTTTGGAAAATTAACAAAAGCAGAACAAATATCTGCACTCTACGGGTTAAACTTGGTACTCCAAACCATACTCAAGCTACTACACCCTATCTGCCCTTTTGTGACAGAAAAACTATGGGGCAAACTGCCTACTACAAGCGGTTTGTTAATCACCAAAGAATACCCTAGCCACAAACCAGAATTACTAGAGCAAGACAGTAGCAATGCTACTCACATTATCTCTATCATAGAGCAAATTCGCACCATCAAAGGAGCTAGCAACTTGCAACCTAGGGAGCCAGTAGCACTTTTTGTAGCACCACAAACACCGAAGCTACGACAAGCAATCACTCATCACAAGTTAATTTTTCAAGCACTTGCGGGCGTTAGCAGCATCAGCTTTACAGCACAAATAAAGAAAAAAGCAGGCTTTGCCCTCTCACAAACAGGCAAAATCCAATTTATGCTAGATTTGAGCCAAAAACTAGATGTCGCGGGAGATCAAAAAAGATTGCAAACCCAATTACAAAAACACCAAAAAAGACAAGAGCAGTTAGCGCTAAAACTAGCAAACCCCCAATTTATCAGCAACGCCCCCGTAAGTTTAGTGCAAGCTAACAGACAGGAAGTCAAAGAGCTAGCAGAGCTCAAAGAGCAGCTAGCATTGCAACTACAAAAACTAGGATAGCGAATTTTTACTGCGAAAAAATTATTGAAATTGTCAAAATCAACTGCTTAATAAACAAAAATTGGTAGTAAAAATTGGTAGTATAGATTTGCTATCTCAGGGCTAGTGCTCTAGACTAAAGGCTGAGACAACCTAGTTCTAACTTCAAAAAATATTATGAAAAATATTATACTACTGTTGCTAACACTACTGCTAACAGGAGTAATCAGCACAGCATGTTCAGTACAAAAGAAAAGCTACTACCCTAATGGTAAACTAGAGCGCATAGAAAACTATATAGATGGTAAAAAGCACGGAGAGCAGAAAACCTACCATCCTAATGGTCAGCTAGAGAGCATAGGAAACGTCAAAGATAATAAATGGCACGGAGAGGTAAAACTCTACTACAATAATGGTAAGTTACGGAGCATAGGAAGCTTCAAAGATGGTAAAGCGCACGGAGAGTGGAAAACCTATCACCCTAATGGTCAACTGAAGAGCATAGGAAACTACAAAGATGATAAATGGCACGGAGAGGTAAAACTCTACCACCCTAATGGTAAGTTAAAAGGCACAGAAAACTACATAGCAGATAAACTGCACGGAGAGTTGAAAGGCTACTATACTAATGGTCAGTTACGGAACATAGAAAACTACATAGATGGTAAAACGCACGGCGAGCAGAAAATATACTACTCCAATGGTGAGCTAAAGCAAATAATAAATTCTATAGCAGGTGAATTGCATGGAGAGGCAAAAACCTACCACGATAATGGTGAGCTAGAGAGCATAACAAACTACATAGCAGGTAAAAAACACGGAGAACAGAAAACCTACCACGATAATGGTCAGCTAAAAAGCATAGGAAACTACAAAGATGGTGAATTGCACGGAGAGTGGAAAGGCTACCACGATAATGATGAGCTAGAGGTCATAGGAAACTACAAAGAGGGTAAAAAGCACGGAGAGCAGAAAATCTACCATGATAATGGGAAGGTAAAGCGCATAGAAAACTACATAGATGGTAAAGAACACGGAGAGTGGAAATACTACCACGATAATGGTGAGCTAGAGCGCATAGTAAACTACAAGGAAGGTAAAAAGCACGGAGAGGTGAAATGGTATCACCCTAATGGTAAGCTAGAGAGCATAGGAAACTTCAAAGATGGCAAAGCGAACGGAGAAGCAAAAATCTACCATGATAATGGTAAGCTAAAGGGCATAGGAAACTACATAGCAGGCAAAGAGCACGGAGAGTGGAAAGGCTACTATGCTAATGGTCAGCTAGAGGGCATAGGAAACCTCAAAGATGGTAAAAAGCACGGAGAGTTGAGAGAATACTACCCTAGTGGTAAACTAGAGCGAATAGAAAACTACAAGGAAGGTAAAGAACAAGGAGAGTGGAAATACTACCACGATAATGGTCAGGTAAAGCGCATAGAAAACTACAAAGATGGTAAAGAACACGGAGAGTGGCAAACCTACCACGATAATGGTCAGGTAAAGCGCATAGAAAACTACAAAGATGGTAAAGAACACGGAGAGTGGCAAACCTACCACGATAATGGTAAGCTAGAGCGCATAGAAAACTACAAAGATGGTAAATGGCACGGAGAGTGGAAAACCTACCACGATAATGGTAAGCTAGAGAGCATAAAAAACTACATAAATGGTGAATTAAACGGGGAGGTGAAATGGTATCACGATAATGGTGAATTAAGTAGCATAGGAAACTACATAGATGGTGAAAAACACGGAGAGTGGAGAGACTACCACGATAATGGTAAGCTAGAGCGCATAAGAAACTACAAAGATGGTGAATTAAACGGGGAGGTGAAATGGTATCACGATAATGGTGAATTAAGTAGCATAGGAAACTACATAGATGGTAAAAGATACGGAGAGTGGAGAGACTACCACGATAATGGTAAGCTAGAGCGCATAAGAAACTACAAAGATGGTGAATTAAACGGGGAGTTGAAATGGTATCACGATAATGGTCAGCTATGGGGCATAGGAAACTTTAAGAATGGTAACGGAGAGGCAGAATTCTACCACGATAATGGTAAGCTAGAGAGCATAAAAAACTACATAAATGGTGAATTAAACGGGGAGGTGAAATGGTATCACGATAATGGTGAATTAAGTAGCATAGGAAACTACATAGATGGTAAAAGATACGGAGAGTGGAGAGACTACCACGATAATGGTAAGCTAGAGCGCATAAAAAACTACAAAGATGGTGAATTAAACGGGGAGTTGAAATGGTATCACGATAATGGTCAGCTATGGGGCATAGGAAACTTTAAGAATGGTAACGGAGAGGCGGAATTCTACCACGATAATGGTAAGCTAGAGAGCATAAAAAACTACATAAATGGTGAATTAAACGGGGAGGTGAAATGGTATCACCCTAATGGTCAGCTAAAGCGCATAGAAAACAACAAAGATGCTAAATGGCACGGAGAAGTGACATGGTATCACAATAATGGCAAGCTATGGGGCGTAGGAAACTTCAAAGATGGTAATGGAGAGGCGAAATTCTACCACGATAATGGTAAGCTAGAGAGCATAGACAACTACAAAGATGGTCAAAAACACGGAGAGGGGAAACTATACTACAATAATGGTAAGTTACGGAGCATAGGAAACTTCATAGCAGGTAAAGCGCACGGAGAGTGGAGAGACTACCACGATAATGGCAAGCTAGCGAGCGTAGGAAACTACAAAGATGGTAAAAAACACGGAGAGCAGAAAATCTATAAAGATGGTAAATTCTCGCATACTGAGAAATGGAAAAACGGACTACAAGTAGAGTAGCAAAAATATTTGCACCACCGCTAGCTACCAAACCTAGAGCATAACAAAAAGCACGGGCTAACAAGCAGAAGTCAAAGAGCTAGTCAAACCCAAAAAACACAGGCTAACAGACAGAACTCAAAAAGCGGATAAAAGCTCAAAAACACAGGCTCTGGAGCCTGTGCGTCAAAAATTAACAGCTTCTTTTTACTTGCCTTTAGTGCTGATAAGTTGTAGCTTGAAAGGAGATACACTCCCTGAAATGCTATGGATATTGCTCTAATTCGTAACCTTTGTATTATTGCTCATATAGACCACGGGAAGTCCACCCTAGCAGATAAGCTGATGCAGTTTACCAAGGCTATCAGCAAAAGGGAAATCACAGAGCAATACCTAGATTCTATGAATATAGAAAAGGAGAGAGGTATTACTATCAAAGCCCAAACAGTGTGTTTGAGCTACCACGCCAAAGACAACAAGACTTATCAAATCAATTTTATAGATACCCCGGGACATGTAGATTTTTCTTACGAGGTCTCCCGCTCTATCCAAGCTTGCGAGGGCGCCTTGCTACTAGTAGATGCCTCACAAGGTATAGAAGCCCAAACTCTAGCTAATAGCTACATAGCTATTGATAACAATTTAGAAATTATCCCTATTCTAAATAAAATAGACTTACCAGCAGCAGACCCAGAGCAAATTACCAAAGATATTCAGGAAGTTGTCGGCATCTCTACTGAAAACCTGATTGCTTGTAGCGCTAAAAAAAATATAGGTATAGAGGAAACGCTAGAGGCTATTGTCAAATATATTCCCGCACCAAAAGGAGATAGACAAAACAAACTACAAGCTTTGATTTTTGATTCTTGGTTTGACTCCTTCTTGGGTGTGATTGTCTTGGTGAGAATTGTAGAGGGCAGTTTGAAAACCCAGCAAAAAATTTATTTTATGGAGGCTGAGCAAACCTACACTGTCACACAACTAGGAAAATTTTACCCACAAAAAAAAGAAGTCGCAGAGCTACACGCTGGCGAGGTAGGGTTTTTCGCAGCTGCTGTCAAAAATGTTAAGCATATCAAAATTGGCGATACCGTAACCCTAGCTGCAAATCAAGCAGCTGCTCCGCTACCCGGCTATAAACCAGTAAAACCTATGGTTTTTAGCGGGCTCTACCCTATAGACTCAGATAACTTTGCTAACTTGAAAGATGCTCTTGCAAAATTACAGTTAAACGACTCTTCGTTTCAGTACGAACCAGAAAGCTCGCAAGCACTGGGGCTAGGTTTTCGTTGTGGTTTTTTAGGTTTGCTACACTTAGAAATCGTACAAGAGAGGCTAGAGAGAGAATTTAAGCTCAATTTATTGGTAACCTCGCCCACAACTTCTATTGTCATCCATACCAACAAAAAACAGGTGATTACCCTAGAAAATCCTAGCAAAATGCCCTCTGCTGGCGACATCAATTATATTGAGGAGCCATTTGTACTAGCTGCTATTTGCGTCCACACAACCTATACAGGAGCTGTCATTGGTCTTTGTATAGAAAAAAGAGGTATCCAAAAAGACTTTAGCTATATTGGTAAAAATAGAATTTGTTTGCAATTTGAGCTACCTTTGTGCGAGATTGTAGTAGGGTTTTTTGACCAACTCAAGTCAATCACCAAGGGCTATGCTTCACTAGATTATGATTTTTTGAACTATCGTCGCTCTAAAATGGTAAAATTAGATTTACTACTAAACGGCAAAGAGATAGACGCTCTGTCTTCCATAGTGCACCAAGACAAAGCCTACTACAAGGGGCGGTACTTAACTCAAAAACTCAAAGAAATTATTCCTCGTCAAATGTACGAGGTGGCTTTGCAAGCTGCTATTGGTAATAGAGTTATAGCACGCGAGACACTCAGTGCTCTTAAAAAAAATGTTACCGCTAAGTGTTACGGTGGCGACATTACGAGAAAAAGAAAACTGTGGGAAAAACAAAAAAAAGGTAAGAAAAGAATGAAAAAATTTGGTGAGATAGATGTACCACAAGAAGCATTTATTGCAATTGCTAAACATACCTAAATTTTAGAATGAATATCGTAGTTTCAGGATCTGGTAGATGGGGCTCGGCTATGGCTTGTTACTGTTCACAAATAGGTCATCAAACTAGCTTGGTTTGCTCTAGAAAAAGTAGCTATCAGTTTATCGTCAAACACCAGTACTCTAGTCATCTTAAAAATTTTATACTACCGCCTCAAATCCAATTACTACCACCGCAAGCAGCTCTGCCTCCAGACACAGAGCTAATTATTTTTGCTACGCCAATTCCTTTTTTTAGGGAGCAGCTGCAAACTATCAAAGAAGTCAAAAAAGAGCAAATTTTGATGAGTATTAACAAGGGTATAGAGCAAACTACACTGCTTTTTGCAACGGATATTTTAGCAGAATTTTTCCCGCAAAATACACTAGCACACTTGGGAGGTCCTTGTTTTCCAGAGGGTTTACTGCTAGCGGGCAAACCAGCTGCTGAGACTCTTGCTTGTCAAAACAAAAAAATAGGAAAAATGCTACAGCTAGAGCTGAGCTCGCTTTGGTTTCGTATCTATCAGAGTACAGATTTAAAAGGTACTTGTTTCCTAGGAGCAGTCAAAAACACTTTTGCAATTATTGCAGGAGTGATAGAGAGTAAAAAACTAGGAGAGGAGGCTCTTGCTATTTTAATTACTAGAGGAATTTACGAAATCAAAAAACTCTGTAGGGTGCTACAAATAACCGAAGCGTCGCTCTATGGTTTGAGTGGCTTGGGTGATTTAGCGCTAACTTGCTACGCTCAAGCAAGTAGTCAAAATAAAAACTTTGGCATACAAATAGGCACGGGCAAAAGCACTAAACAAATTAGACAAGAATGGGGCGGTAAAATTTGTGAGGGATATTTTACTACCAAAGCGCTGTTTCAACTAGCACAAAAACATCAAATAGATACACCGCTGATTGAGGCTGTTTACCTCGTGCTCTACAAAAATTTATCTATAGAAGAAACACTGCAAGCTCTGCTAGCACGCCCGCTCAAGTTTGAAGATTAACACTCAAGTAGCCTTGAGACTGCTACTTTAAATATTCTTTTTTGGCAACTAGGACAAATAAATCACCTAGATGCTGCATAAACCCAGCGCTCTTGCTAGCTAGGTCTCCTCTACCCCAAAAAAAATCAGCTCTACCGAAGCCACGAATAGCCCCTCCGGTGTCTTGAATCATCACAAATTTTTGCAGAGGCGTATGAGTTTGACAATCTCTTTGACAATCAGGAGCAGAAGTGTCTATGTAGGCTATAGCACCGTCTGGAAACAGACGATAGTCCACTGCTAGTGAGTTTTGCGGAGTAAGAGCTACCTCTAGAGAGCCATAAGGTCCTTCTGCTAGATCTAATAGACGAAAAAACACATAGCTTTCGTTTTTGTTTAACAAGCTTTGCTTGGCTGAGGGGTTTTCGTCTAAATAATTGCGAATAGCAGACATAGACATTTGAGAGGCTAAAATTAGCTTGTCTTTGATGAGGATTTTTCCTACACTGCTATAATTCCTACCATTAGCACCAGCATAACCTATCCTCAGTAGCTCCCCGCTTGGTGTTTGCAAGAGCCCTGAGCCTTGTACTTGTAAAAAAAACAAGTCGGTAATATCTTTCATCCAAGCAATAGGTAGTGTTTTGTCTTTGAGTACTCCATTCATAATTTCTTCCCTGTCATAATAAGGAAGAATTGCTTGTTGCTCGCCTAAGCGATAGACAATAGTATGAGCTAGCAAGTTTTTACGAAAAAGACCCAAGTCTAGCACTTGGAGGTCGCTAGGAATAGGATAAATAGGAATATTATAGGTTGTATTAGAAGTTTTCGAGCCTAAAAACAAAGGCTCAAAGTAGCCCGTAAACAGCACCTTGCCGTCGTCTTTTCTGCCGGGAGATTTGAACCATAAAAATTTTTTTCTAAGATTTTTGATAACTGCTTCATTGGAGTTTGAGTTTTGAATAATTGCTTGGAGTAGCAAAATAGATGCAATCATTTCTTGTTTGGAGTATTGCTGTGCTCCGTAAGAAAATACTTGCTCCTCTTTTATTTTTCTAAAATATTGCAAACTTTTTTGCGACGATTGCAAAAAAGATGAAAAATCTTGCTGGAGAGCATTGCTAATTCTAGGCGGCGCCACTAAAACTAACTTGGGCTCCTTAACTACTATAGTTGTGGTGCAAGATAGCAACAACAAGGAAGTAAAAATTATGCAAAAAGATTGTTTCATCGTTTGTAAGTTAAGCTAGGTTTCATCTTTGCTGATTATGAAGCAATTTTATTTTTACCTAATTTCTTTGCTAGATAAAGTTTGCTATCTGCAAATTGTAAAATATCTAAAAGGTTTTTGCCATTTTTTGGAAAATAACCAATTCCAATACTGACGGTAATTCCACTCAGCGCAAAATTTTTTGCTATGCTTGCTCTTATTTTTTGAGCAATAGGCTCTCCAGTTTGTGTATTTTTGGCAATTATCAAAAATTCGTCTCCTGCATATCTCAGCGCTAAATCACTTTGGCGAATATTCGCTCTAAAAACCAAAGCAATTTCTCGTAGCAAGGCATCTCCTGCTAAATGTCCGTGCTCGTCGTTGTAATGCTTAAAATTATCTAAATCTAAAAACAACAAACAAAAAGACTCACAAGTCAGCTCTGTAGTTAAGCGCTCCCAGTAATTACGGTTAAGTAAACCGGTTAGGCTATCTTTATAAACTAAATCTTTTGCTAATCGCAATTCTTGGTATAACTTAGTCAATTCTGGAGTTTGCTCTGCAGGAAGCCGCTCAAAATTTTTCTCTTGTTTCAGCAACAAAAAATAAAAAACAACGCCTTTGTCTTTGAATGGTAGAGAAAAAATCTTGGTTTTGAGTTGTTGAGATACAAAATAAATAGGGGTAAAGCTATGCTTTGTAAAGCTGACTTCTTGGTGAGGAATTGTAAATTTTTGCCCTAGTTTTGCAATCCACTCGACACTATTAGCTAAAAAATTTTTTGCTAAAATTTTGCCGTCTCTACTACAAACTAGAGCTGGTTGCTCAAAATTATAAATGTTTAGTTGCATTTTCTCTAACCGCTTTTGCTACGCACCGAGCTACTCCGAAATCTAGGGGAGAAGCAATAATATAATCTACAGTAGGATTTTTAACATTGGAAGCTAAAGCAAAAACAGCGGCAAGTTTCATCTCGTTAGTAATGTGAGTAGCTCTAACATCTAGTGCTCCGCGAAAAATACCCGGAAAAGCCAATACATTATTGACTTGGTTAGGATAATCGCTACGACCTGTAGCTACTATCTTAGCTCCTCCTTTTTTTGCTTCGTCTGGAAAAATTTCTGGTATGGGGTTAGCTAAAGCAAAAATAATGGGGTCTTTATTCATAGTTTTAACCATTGCTGCGCTCACTAAATTACCCAAACTGACACCAATAAATAAATCAGCACCTACCAAGGCGTCTTTGAGGGAGCCTGTCAAATTTTGAGTGTTAGTAGTTAGAGCAATCTCATTCTTATATTTATTGATGATGACATCTTCTCTACCGCAATGAATAATACCTTGCGAATCACAAACTACTACATTATCAATTTGATATTTTTTGTCATAACTTGCTAAAAAACGCAACATCTCCAAAATTGCCCTGCCTGCTGCTCCTGCTCCGTTAATAACTATTTTTAAATTTATAAATTTTTTACCTACAACACGCACAGCGTTAATCAAAGCAGCCGCAGCCACAATAGCAGTGCCATGTTGGTCGTCGTGAAAAACCGGAATACCAATTTCTTGTAGTGTTTCTTCTACCTTAAAACACCTAGGTGCAGCAATATCTTCTAGGTTAATTCCACCAAAGGTAGGCGAAATGTTAATCACAGTGTTAATAATTTCTTGCGTATCTTGCGTTTTCAGACAAATAGGAATGGCGTCTATATTAGCATATTTTTTGAATAAAATAGCCTTGCCTTCCATCACGGGCAAGGCTGCTTCTGCTCCTATGTTGCCCAGCCCCAAAACAGCAGAGCCATCTGTGACAATAGCTACAGAATTAGCCTTCATAGTCATAGAATAAGCCTCGTCTAAATTGCGGACAATTCTTTTGCATGGCTCAGCTACTCCCGGCGAGTAGGCAATAGAAAGGTCATCTAAATTGTTGAGAGCTACTTTAGAATTTAAACAGATTTTACCTACATGCTTCTGGTGTAGCTCAACAGATAATTGCCCAAAATTTTTCTGTTCCATACTTTATGCCTTTTGTTTGTAAAAATTATCTACTACCAAGCGGTAAGAAAGAGCTCCACCAAAGATATCTAGCGCACTACCTACCGTAAAATATAAGAGAGATTTGCCTTTATCAACAATATATTGTATATCAGAGATTTTTGCAATACCCCCGGCGTAGGTTACTACTGGAGTTTCTTCCCAAGAACTTAAAATAGGAATCAAACCTTTATCAATACCTTGTTTTTTACCCTCTACAGCGGTAGAGTGTACCAAAACCTCAGAGACATACTCCCTTAATTGAGCTATTGCTTTTGTTAGTTTGTGTTGGCTTCTATTTTGCCATTGCTCCGTCATTATAAAATAATCTTCCTTGAATTTTTGACAACTAATATCTACTACAATTCTATCTTTGCCAAATTCTTTGACTAACCTCTCTAGTCTATCCCAATGAATTTTTTCTTTGGTAATAACCCAAGAAGTAAAAATAATTCTTTTTGCTCCTTGCTCTAGCCAGTAAGCCGCACTTTTAAAATCCATACCACCGCCTATTTGAAAGGCATCTCGCCAACATGTAATAGCTCTAAGTGCAATTTTTTCGTTGCCTGCACCTAATAATATAATATGTCCATCTACTAGGTTGTCAGCCTTGTATAGCTCTGCATACCATTCTACAGATTGTGTAGCTGAAAAATTAATTTGCGGTCCATTTTTATCCGCTAGAGTAGAGCCTACAATTTGTCGGACTTCTCCTTGATGCAAATCTATACAAGGACGAAAATAATGGGACATCTGCATTGTCTTTAAAAATATAAATCTTATTAACGGTTGACTTCCATAGCTAAACTACTTACTATATCAGCAGTGTACTCTTATCTTTCAAAGATAATGTTTCAAATTGCTTACCTGCGCTGTTTTTTTTTCTTTTTCTTCTTTCTTTTTGCTCTACCTGCCCCTGTCTATACTCAAGATTCTTTGCTGCTGACAAAGGACGGTAAAATAGACACTATAGCTATCATCAAAAAGCTAGAACAAAAAGATTTTTACGGGAATAAAATTGTCTATGTCCCCCTAGAGACTCTGTTACAATATACTATTGCGTTTTTAAAGAATATTCAAATCGCAAATCTAAACAAAAAAATTGCAGAAAGCAAGTATCAACAAAATTTTACACCTTTTGAGCCTAAACTAACGACTAGTTTAAAAAACGCAAACTCTTTGATGCTTAAAAATATATCCGAGACTAAAACAACCTTTGCTATCCCAAATTCAAGTAATTTTAGCAGCAACTTCGCTAAAAAAACTACATCCGGTATTAGTTATACTATCGGAATCAACGCCATAAATACAAACACCAATAATTATATCCTAGACAATGATAGCGCAGATGTATCAGCCGAAGGAGAAACAAAAATAAGCTTGCTAAACGCAAATCTCACAATAGATATACCATTATTCCAAAATTTAGGTTCTGTCAACACAGCAAATTTGAGAAAAAGTTTTATTGAAATCAAAGACAAAGAAAAAGAGCTACTGCAAACACTGCTGGGTTTTTTCCAAAATTTTACGAGCGTCTATTGGGAGTTAAAAAGGGTTTATGCTATGTACGAAGTGCAATACGAAAAAACTATTCTATCTGAGAAACTCTATCAAGAAAGTGAGCTATTACACAAAAACGGTGCTGGCGATGCAATCAAAGTAGTCTTAAATTTAAACAATTATCAAAAAGATAAAATAGCCTTAAATAATATCTGGAATGTAATTTTTGACTTGAACGAGCAAATAAAGGACGCCCTAGAATTGCCTGATTTAGCTCTTTTTTTGTACCCCGCAGATGATTTTCAATTAAATTCAATAGCAAATACACCAGAAAAATACCTACAACAAATGATGAAAAATCACCCTACTTTTTTAGCTTTAGAGATAGATAAGCAAAAAAATAAAATAACCGCTCAAGAAAACGACAATGCCAATAAAGCAGATATTGATTTAAATCTCAAATATACTTGGCAAGGCGCAGGGTTAACTCCACAACAAGCAGTCGATACTTTGGCTACAACAAAATTAGACAATTATTCTTTTGGAATAACTTGGGTATATACTTTTGGCAATCAAGGAGCTAAGTCCAAAAAAAACGAAACACTGTATCAAGAGTTAAAACTAGCTAAAGAATTTGCTATTGCTAAATCTGACGCACTTTTAAGCATTAAAAAAAGAATTCGTGACCTCAAAAACAAAAAAGCAGAGGTTGAGTTGCTCAAACAAAATATTGTAATTGTTGAGGAAATTTTTCGAAGAGAAAAATTTAAGTATGAAAACGGAAGTAGTACTTCGCTTGCCTTGCAAGAAATACAAACAGAGCTAGTTACTAGTAAGTTCAATCTCTCTGCGGCACAAGCTAGCTACGAAATTACATATAGTGCTATGCTAATTGATACTGGAGAAATTTTTGAAGCATACAATATTCCTATAACACAAGTAAAAACTACACAATGAAAAAATATATACTAAGTACCCTAATTTTTATTTTATTCGCTCCTTTTTTACTAGCGCAAAAAGCTGTAGATGTCAAAAGCATCGTAATCAAGGCAACAAGTATAGAAAAAATGATCTCTAAGGTTGGCACGGCATTTTCTTTTCGCTCAGTGTTAGTCGCTACTTCTAGTGAGGGCTTAGTAGAAAAATTATTCTTTGACGAGGGACAAACAGTCAAAAAAGGACAAATCCTAGCCCATGTAGGAGAGATAGACAACAAACTGCTTCTACAAGAAGCACAAAATAACCTTAAAAAACAAAGGACTAACCTAGCGTATAATAAAAAAGATTATACTAGGCAAGCAAACTTTTATAAAAAAAAAATCATTAACCTCTCCCAGTTTGAGCTAGTAAAAAATCAATATCAACTAAGTCAAATCTCTAAAGATTTTGCTACAATACAATTACAAAAGGCAAAAATAAATTATGGGAGAGCAACCATCAAGGCACCTATTGCTGGTATTATAGATCAAAAGTTTTTTGAAGTAGGAGAATTTGCAAGAAAAGGAGATCAAATATATCGCGTTATCCAAAATGATATATTAAAAATAAAGTTTGCAATCAATGAAAGCGAGTTACTAGACTTCCCCCTAGGGCAAAAAGCAAAAATTAGCTTTGACGCTTTGGCACGCCAAGAATATAGCGGAGTAATTAAAAGAATTAGCCCTTCTGCTAATATACAAACCAAAACCTTTCAAGTAGAAATTGAAATCTCCAATAGCAATAATGAAATTCGTGCAGGTATTACTTCTAGGGTTGAGCTTAAAATTACCAAGCCGGGCAAGCATATTCTCATACCTCTTGCTGCTATTGTAGAGGGCTCAAAAGGTAAAATAGTATATTTAAATAAAAATGGTAAAGCTCAAGAAGTGCTAATTACCACAGGAGAAAATATAGGAAACAAGATAGTAGTAAAAACAGGGTTAAACATTGCAGATAAACTCGTAATACAAGGGCAACAATTTCTTAATAACAACGAGGCAATCAATGATTTATCCAAGTCAGCTAATGAGTAATAATGAATTTTGCACCAAGTAATTTTGCTATAAAAAGAGCTGCGGTCATTTTTCTAATGATTGCGTTGACCATAATTTTAGGGCTTGTCTCTTACAAACAGTTGCCAAGAGAATGGGCGCCCGACATTCAAATACCTATTTTGATTGTTAGCACTCCCTACGTAGGCGCTGCGCCCGAAGATATAGAATCCGCTATCACACAAAAACTAGAGAAAAAGTTTAGCGGTATTGAGGGACTCAAAAAACTCTCATCTAATTCTGTAGAAGGAGCGTCTATTATTACACTAGAATTTGATATAGGATTTGATCTAACCAATGCTCGTAACAAAATAAGAGAAGCAATAGACGAAGCAGCAAGCGACCTACCAGAAGATAGAGAAGATACCAGAATTATAGAAATCAATATCTCAGAGAGCCCTATAATTACTATTAGTCTCTCTGGTAGTCAAAGTTTGGTTTACTTGCGCGATGTAGCAAAAGAATTAAAAGAAGAGATTGAAAGTATAGCAGGTATTTTAGAGGTCAAAATAGCTGGAGGTTTAGAGCGAGAAATGCAAATAGATGTTGACCCTTTCAAACTCCAAAACTACAACATTAGTTTAGATAAAATTATCCAAACTATTAGAGCAGAAAATAAAAATATTCCTAACGGCTCTATCAAAATTGAGCCCTTGCAATACTCAGTGAGAATTTTAGGGGAGGTTAAGTCTGCTGCAGACATAGGTAATATAATTTTAAAAAATACTAACGGCTCTATTGTCTATATTAAAGATGTAGCTAGTATAAATTTTGGTTATAAAGACCAAAAAACTCGCTCTCGCTCTAACGGTTTAGAATCCGTTTCTTTGAGTATTACAAAAAGAGCAGGCAAAAACATTGTGGTAGTCGCAAATAAAGTAAAAAGCATACTAGATGATTTTCAAACTAGATTTGCTAAAATGAATTTTGATGTTTTGAGCGACAGAAGCATAGAAATTAAACAAAACATTGCAGATTTAGAAAATAACATTTATACGGGAATGTTTTTTGTGGTAATTGCCTTGTTTTTATTTATGGGGCTTCAAAACTCAATTTTAGTAGGCGTAGCTATTCCTTTGTCTATGCTAGTTAGTTTTATTATTTTATCTATAGTAGGTATTGAATTAAACTTTATTGTGTTGTTTAGCTTGATTTTATCACTAGGACTGCTAGTAGATAACGCTATAGTTGTTGTAGAAAATATTTACCGACATGTACAAAGAGGAAAAACTCGGCAAGAAGCAGCAAAAATAGGAATAGGAGAGGTCGCCTATCCTGTGATTAGCTCCACACTTACAACTCTAGCAGCTTTTTTACCACTGCTATTTATGCCGGGAATTATAGGAGAATTTATGCAGTACCTGCCATTAACACTCATAATTACCTTGTCGTCCTCATTGTTTGTAGCCTTGTTTTATAATACCGTAATTTGTTCCAAACTAATTAAAAAGCCAAAAATAGTGCGTCATATTGACGACATAGAACTCATTCAAAAATTTACTTTGCTACAAAAATATAGAAAACTTTTAGAATTTTGTATTCGTTGGCGGTGGTTAGTCATTGCTTTGGTAATATTTATTTGGGTGGGTATTATGGTATTTTTTGCAAGATCTGGTTTAGGAACAGAATTTTTTCCTCAAGGAGAACCAGAAGAAGCAGTAGTAAATATAGAAGCTCCTTTTGGTATTTCCCTAGATGCAGCAGACAATATTGTACTAGAAGTTGAAAATAGAATTTTAGAATTTAAAGAGCAAACAAAATCTATTGTTGCTAGTGTAGGGCAATCTCGTGCAGGAGGAGAAACATCAAATAGCGGTCCTTCTAAGAGTAATATTTTGTTAACATTTCCAAGATGGGAAGACTGGAAAGATTTTCCATCTGTTGTGGTCTCCAAAGTTAGAAAAGTTTTAGGCAATATAGCAGGTGCTCAAGTTACTATGACAAGAAGTAGCGACGGACCCCCGACGGGCAAACCTATTAACATCGAAGTCAGTGGCAAGAGCTTGCAAAAACTCAAAGAGATTTCTTTAGATATGCAAAATAAAATAAAAACAATAGTAGGAATTATAAATCTAGAAGATGACCTAGAGCTCCGCAGATCAGAAGTGCGCGTAATTTTGGATAGGGAAAAACTATCTCGTTTAGGCTTAACTACCGCTCAAGTAGGTGGTATCTTACGCACGGCAATCTCAGGCACTAATGCTTCAACCTACAAAATAGGTGACGAGGAATATGATATACTTGTGCGTATCAAAGACGACTACAAAAAACAAATAACAGATTTAGAACAGCTCAACTTTGTTAGCGCTAACGGAGAAAGCATCACCTTACAAGAAATAGCAAAAATTCAGCAAGGTCCAGCATTTGGCTCAATCCGCAGAGTGGATAAAAAAAGAGTAATTACCATCAGCGCCGACGCTGCTGAGGGACTCTCTGGAACTAACCTCCTCAAAGAAGTCCAAAATACACTCGCAGGCTATGTACTTCCAGCAGGTTATCACCTAAGCTACACGGGAGAAAACGAAGACAGAAAAGAATCGCAAGGCTACTTAGTACAAAGTTTTATTGTTGCTATTTTCTTGATATTCTTAATACTCGTCAGTCAATTCAATTCGCTTATTCATCCTATACTGATACTTGTCTCTGTATTTTTATGTTTGATGGGAGTAATTGCAGGATTACTTATTCACCAAAGACCATTTAGTATTATTTTAGGAGGCATTGGTACGGTTTCTTTAGCAGGAGTTGTAGTCAATAATTCTATTGTCTTGATTGATTATATTAGACAATTAAGAAACAGAGGTATTGAGCTGCAAGAAGCCGTAATACTTGCTGCTATGACTAGATTGCGACCAATTGTACTCACAGCAATCACTACCATTATCAGTTTGCTACCTGTAGTTTGGGGTATGGATATCAATCTCTACGAGTTCCCTCAAATTATTAAGTTTGGCTCAGCAAGCGGTGCCTTTTGGATTCCTATGGCTTACGCCATTATCTACGGGCTTGGTATCTCTACTATACTAACCCTAGTAGTGCTACCTATTTTGTATATTATAGTAGAAAATTTTAAAATTAATTTTACTAAACTATTCAAGCTCAACTCTCAAAAATATCAAAAAGTAGAAGCGAATTTTACTTCCTGATTTTAAATATTCTAGTATTGGTAAAAACAGGGAATTGTTTTGCTAAGTCTTTAGTCACTCTTTTAGCTTCTGCTAGAGAGTAGGAGCCTACTCTCACACGATAATATGTTTGCTTGTCTTTAGAAAATACTAGAATATAAGCGGGGTAAAAATTATCCTTTAGCAAACGCTGCAAACTTTCTGCTTTAGTTTTGCTCTTGTAGGATATGAGCTGGATGACATAGTCATTTTTTCCAAAAAGAGCTTGGGTTTCTTGAGAAATAACTAGCTTCTTGGGTTTTGCTTTTTTTTTCTTTTGCTGCGGAGTAGTTTGTTTTTGAGATGTATTTTGCTCTATTTTTAGCGCAGGAGTAGTTTGTTTTTGAAGTGTATTTTGTTCTACTTTTGTCTTGGTCTCAACTGGTAAAATAATCTCCTGAACGGAAATTGCAGAATTTTTGCCTACTAGAACTCCTAGCAAAAAAATAGTAGTAAAGGACACTAGAGAAAAAAAAACAAAGACAACAATATTGCCCCACCCAAAGTTTAGTTGAAATTTGTTGTGTTCCATAATAGTTTATTATTCCTGCAAGAGTATGTTAAAAAAAAGTTTCTTGCAAGTTACAGCCAATATAGTCAATTTATCATTGAAACATTACGCTATTTATGACAAGTTACTAGTATAGTTCATTTTTCTAAAAATTTATTTTGAAGAAACAATATCTTTTAATTCCACAAGGTAGCTGCTCTATCACTATTGAGCAAAAAATATTGGAAAAAATTACCAATTTAAATAATTTAGTTTTGTCTAAAAATAAGTTTTCTCATATAATTTGGAATTATCACAAAAAGAATTCTAATGAAAAGGGCTTTATTGTGCACCTAGATTTATTTTTCTCTGATGGATATGTTAAGTTTTCTAACAAAGGAATTTTGATGCTCAAAAAATTTGAAAATTGTACTTTTGGTATTTTTACTAACAATATAGTTGGTAATTATATTGCGTTAGAAAACAAGAAAGTTCCTTTGAATAAAAAGAGTCTCAAGCTCTTCCCTCAAAATTTATTATCTGGCATCTTTTCTGGAATGTATATAAAAAGAAACAAACCTATCTTTTGTCTAGAGCTAGACAAATGCTTTGCTGCCTACAAGCATTTAGCAAATTAGAGGCAATAGCTTTTTATGCAAAAGTTAACCTACCCGTTATTTTATCAAAGAAGAGTAACTAAAACTGTATGGGTAAGAGATTTACCTATAGGTAGTAAACACCCTATTGTAGTGCAGTCTATGCTGACCTCGCATACTTACCATCCTATAGCTTGCTTGAAAGAAATTAAACAACTACAACAAGCAGGTTGCATGTTAATTCGTTTGGCTATTCCTAGCCGTAGAGATCTAGCCCACATGGCAACAATTCGTAAATTGATGATAGAAGAAGGAATTACTATTCCTTTGGCAGCAGATATTCATTTTGCCCCTCACCTAGCCCTAGATGCTTGCGAATTTTTTGAAAAAATTAGAATCAATCCGGGAAACTTTTCTGACCGTGCTAAAAATTCTAGCTCTCGTTCACATTTAGCCTTTGACCTACAAGAAGGTAGGGAGCGGTTTCGTCAAAGAATTATCCCTTTAGTCAAAAAATTAAAAGAAAAAAAATTAGCTCTGCGTATTGGAGTTAATCAAGGCTCTTTGTCGTCTCGTATGTTGCAAGCTTACGGAGACACTCCTTTAGGTATGGTAGCCTCAGCGCTAGAAGCTATAGAATTATTTGCAGAGCACAATTTTCATCAAATCATAGTTTCTTTAAAATCATCTAACCCTTTGGTAGTTCAAAAAGCATATCGTTTATTTTGTCAAAAATCAAAAGCAAAAATTCCTCTACATTTAGGAGTTACAGAGGCTGGTAATGAGACAGCCGGCAGGAGTAAAAGCTTAGTAGGTATAACACCTTTGTTGTTTGATGGCATTGGAGATACCTTGCGTATTTCTTTGACCGAAAATAGCATCAACGAAGTTGTTTTTGCTAAACAATTTTTAGCAAAATTTTCAAATTACGAAAAAGTATGCTGGAAAGAAAAAAAATACCACCAAAATATAACACAATACCGCATAGAAAATACAGCTCTAAAGAGCAAAGAGAAAATACAACTTGCGGGAGCTAGTAATGTCAAAATAGGTAAACCTCAAAAATTGCAATTACCAGAAAAAGATTTTTTTACCGCTGATTTTAATTATATCTTCACAGAAGACCAGCTTTTCTTTACAAAAGAACAAGCACCATTATTTGTTTGGCGAGATAGCTTGCAAGAGTTACCACCACCAGAAACTTACATAGCTATTTTATTTGATTTTCATAATCCTATTAGAAGTATTAGAAAAATTTATCAAAAATACCAAAAACTCCCTTGCCCTGCTGGAATCTTGTTACCACCAAAAACCTCTAGTACAGACTATAGTTTAGAAGTACAACAAGCTTGCCTACTAGGCGAAGGATTGTTAGATTTTTTGCTAATTCATCCTCACTCTACAATCACTCAGTTACAAAGATTGAGTTTTTTGCTACAAGCTACAAAGACAAAAATTTCGCGTACCGAATACATTGCCTGTCCTTCTTGTGGTAGAACTATTTTTAATTTACAAAAAATTACTGCTAAAATCAAACAACAAACCAATCATTTAAAAGGAATAAAAATTGGAATTATGGGATGTATGGTAAACGGTCCCGGCGAAATGGCAGATTCAGATTTTGGCTATGTAGGCTCTGCTAGTGGCAAGGTAGATTTATATTTAGGGCACCAGAGAATCAAACGCTCTATCCCTGAACATCTTGCCGTAGATAGCTTAATTGAACTCATCAAAAAGGAAGGAAAATGGGTAGCACCATAAAAAATTAAAAAATGTTTCTTAGAATTTGCTCTTCTTTGGTAGCGCTATGTTTGTTAGATCTTTGTATTTTTGCTCTACTTTTTTCTAAAAATAGAAGTTTTTACTTTCAAAAAATAAAAAATACTTTTTGTCCCCCTAGTTGTCAACAAGCTCGTTTATGGTTTCACGCAGCCTCGCTAGGAGAAGTCCAGCTAGTAAAAAAAATTACTCAAAACTGGAATATAAATTTTTTTATTACTACAAATACACTTGGAGGTTTACACCAAGCCAAAACCTTTCAACCTCACTCCTACGCCTCACCACTTGATTTTGCTTTTGCTATTAGTCTCTGGAAAAAAAGAATGCGCGCCAAGGGTTTAGTGCTAATAGAAGCAGAGCTTTGGGCTAACCTTGTAGGCATTATGTCAAAAAATCACCCTGTATGCTTGATAAATGGTAGAGTGCACCCGCAAAAGATGCAAAGTAGTTGTAACAAGATAATATACAAAGAGCTTTTAGCAAAATTTACACTAGTTACTGCCTCTAGCAATAAAGTTTATAAATTTTATTTATCTCTTACCAACAATCCTCATATTTACAGCAACGGCAACCTTAAATTTTATAATCATCAAAAACAATCACCAGATTCTCTGAGAAAAATTTTTCCAAAAAATGCGTTTGTGTTTGTCGCTGCTTCCTTGCAAGCAGAAGAGCTCCCAATTATACTCGCTGCTTTCAAAAAAATCAGCCATACAAAAAAATTGACCTACTTGGTTATTATTCCCAGACACCCAGACAAACAAAAACAATTTTTAAAGCAATTACAAGGTTGCGCGTTTCAAAAATTAAGCCATCATCCAAACCAAAAGCAAGTGAACAGACAAATTCTTTTTGTCCCTTTACTAGGCGTTCTACCAGCTTGGTATGCTTGTGCGGATAGCATCTTTGTAGGTGGTAGTCTGTGTAATAGGGGAGGACAAAATATGATCGAAGCACTCAACTATACCAAGCCTACAGCCACAGGATACAATACTAAAAATTTTGAGTTTGCGATGGAGTTATTTTTAGCTAGCAATTCCATTGTGAAAGTGCATAATACACAAGAATTAGTAGAGTTTCTCAAAAACTGTATCAACAACCCTACAGCATTCCACGCCAACCTGCTCAAAGCTCAAAGAATTATTGCCAAACAGTCAAAAGCCCTTCCAAAAACAGTAGCAATGCTAGCTAAAATTTACAAAAACTAAATATTCCAATAACAAAATTAACTACTAGCTTTGGCATTATTCTTTAGCTGTGCCTGCATTATTTTTGCTTTTTGCACGTTTTGTTGTATTTTTTGATAGCAAACAGAAGTAAATTCTTGGCAACTAGCGTAATCTTGAGGTAGTAAAAATCCGCATTCTAAAATCACAACCTTTTTACCCAATCTAGGTAGCCAAGATTTATGCGGTAAAATATCAGCAGTGCCGTACTGTGCCAAAATTAAAGTGGGAATATTTTTTTTGTAAAAAAAATTTAATATACCCTTTTTAAACGGGAGTAACTCACCTGTTTTGCTACGAGTACCTTCAGGAAAAAAGCAGATAACTTCTTTTTGCTGAATTCTTTTTGCGCATTTTTTTAACATTAACATAAAACTCTTGAGAGATGACCTCTCTAAAGACACAGAGCCCACCAAAGCAGCAATCCAACCAAATGGTGTATAGCTCAACGATTTTTTTAAAATAAATCCGCACCTATACAAAGTCATTAAAATTCCTATGTCTATAAAAGATTGGTGATTGCTAATAATTAGAGTAGCACCTTTGAATTTTTTTGTAGGGAGCTCGGTATGTAAATCAATAGCTAATAATTTAAGAAAACAAACATTGCACCAAAGTTTCACAATAGGTCTGATAGCTTTAGACCTAAGCGGTGCAGGTAAAAAATAAAGCCAAAAAAATAAAATAGGAGTAATGAGTATTGGAATAAACAACAAAACACTCGCTAAAAATGCAACTATTTTTATCATTTAGTTAGTTTTTTGCTAAACTCAATACCAAACACAAGATACAGCATAGTGCAGGTAAATAAAAAATATATGAGATAAACAAAATTCATATTATCAAAACTCCAGAGCAACAAAAGAATAATAAAAATCATACTGATAGCTTTGATAGTATTAGATACTTTTGGTAGAATTTTTTGCGCAAAATGTATGTAGGGTATCTTAGATACCATCAGCAAGCTAGCAAAGATAACTATAAAAGCTTGTAAAAATAGAATAATTTTCTCTGAAAAAATCATTTGGTATTTGACTAGCAAGATTAAACTAGAGCCCACAAAAGAAGCGCTAGCAGGTGTAGGTAGCCCTTGAAACACTTCTACAGCTTGAGTTTTTTCTATATTTTCTTTTCTTTTGTTGATAATAAAGTAGTAAAGCCGATAAACAGTAAAAGTGAAATATATTGTCATTAAAAATATAGCCAAATATAAATTAGAGACAGTAGCAAAGATAATTAAGCTAATAGTGCCACCAAAATTTGTGCCGTCTGCTATGTCATCGTAGAGCTCACCGCGCAAGGTACCTCCCCACTTTCTAACAGCCCTACCGTCATAAAGGTCTAAAAATTGTCCCAAAAAAACAAGTAAAAAAGCATAGATTATATTTTCTTTACTCATTATTACTAAAACAATACCCCCTATGCCGCAAAAAAAATTAGTAAAACTTAAGACATTACCATACTGATAGTTTGGTACAAAACGAAAAAAAATACTTGAGATAGCTAAAAAAATAACACAAACCATCAAGAGGTTAGCAGGATTAAAGAACAGCTTACCCCAGAAAATATATTGCGAATAAACAACTGCTATGAGAATAACAACCAAAAAAGTTTTTCCTTTGCCAAAGATATTTGCTTTTTGCTGAGTTTTGAGTTTTCTTAATAACTGCCCAGCACTATCTACACCAACATAAACGAGCACCAACCAAAAGTTAGCATAACCGAGATAAGATAAGTATAAAATTAGCGGAAACTGCATCAATTTATCGGACAAAGGGTCAATAGTTTCACCCGCTTTAGTATTTAAACTATAGCGTCTAGCAATAGTGCCATCTGTAATATCACTAATCATCCACAAGGTCCAAAAATAAAAAGCCGTTTTGTCAGAAATCAAAATACCAGCAAAATTGGTATTTTGTGATAGATGTAAAATACCGATAGAAATTATGCCCATAGGATAGCGCAATCTACCTATAAAATTGGGCTGCAAAAACTTACAATTCCGTATGAGATTTTTTCTCTTTTCACTGCGGGTCATATAATAGGTAAAAAAGAATCTCTCCGCCATAAAACAAAGTACTAGCGGCGCTGCTCCTACTACTAAAAAATAAAATATAGTCATTTGTTCGATAAATAAAATTGAAACTCACCAAATAGATGCTGAAAAATAGCAAGAGAGCTCAGAGCGGCTGTCTGCGGTTTCAACCAATGTTTTCCTAATGCAATTTGAGGACAATCCATTTTTTCTATTTCTTGTTTTGAGAATCCTCGCTGAGGACCGACAAAAACCGCAAGTTCCGCACAAGAAGCAGGAAGTGTTTTTTCTTTGTTTGCGTCTTTTTGTAGTACACAAAAAGGAATTTTCTTTGTATTTAATTGCCGTAGAGCTAACTCCAACTTCCCACAAAAAAAAAATTTTGGCAGCAGAGTAACACCAGAATTTTCACAAGCTCTTTTACAAATCCACTCCCAAGATATTTTTATTTTTTCTTTTTTGACATCAGAGGGAATTTTGTGGCTATATTCGCTCTCAAAAAAATAAAAAGAATGTATGCCTAGCTCTGTAGCTTGAAACAAAAATTGATTTAATATTACTTTAGGTAGCATAGGCAAATAAAGGTAGAGTAAAAATTTAGGATAAACAATAAGCTGCTGTTTAATGACTAAAAGTTTGAGAAACCTGCTTTTAATTTGTTGAATTTGACATAGATATCTTTTATGGCAATCATCTTGAAAGTATAAACTAGCTGCTAGCTTTGGTTTGGAGTCTTTTCTAATATTAACTACATCAACACCCTTGACGCAAAATTCCTGCCCTATAACCAAAATACCAGAAAAAAAATAATACTGTGCCACAATAAAAAATAAAATCTAAAGTTTTAATCATACTACTTATCAGCAGTCTTTTTGATAAAAGAATTTTCTTTTCTTTTGATGATACGGATAATGTTAGACTTATGAAGTATAATAATGTAGCAAGAGCTAAAAATAGCAAGTAAAAAATATTCCCTAGAAAAATACCACACCCATAGTGGCAAAGATAAACAGCCAAAAATACTTGCAAGACTAACCAATTTTTTCCATTGATAAAAGAGCAACCACACAAAAAACATCAATAAACTAGCAGGAAAACTAAGATAAGCCCAAAGAGCAAAGTTACAAGCTACTCCTTTACCACCTGTAAAATTTAAAAAAATACTCTTGGTATGCCCTAGCAAAACTAAAAATAAACCTATTTGTAACCACAAAGCAGTCTGATGCATAATAAAAATATCTAGTAACAATAAAGCGCATATTGCTTTAGTAAAATCTAGCAAAAAAACAAAAATACCTGCTGTTTTACCAGCAACGCGAGTAACATTAGTAGAGCCTGCGTTTTTACTACCAAATTTTCTAATATCTTTTTTGCTACAAAACTTGGTCACCAAATAAGAAAACGGAATAGCACCAATAAAATAAGGAAGCAAAATAAAAAAATACCAGTAGGGCTGCATACGCAAATTGTCTAAAAATATCACTTTTTATTTTGTAAGAATTTTGTACGGAGCACTTGAAAATCTTGCTTTGAAATTTTTTTTTGTAGTAAATCTTTTGATAATTCTGCTAATCTATTTTCTTTGTCAATGACCTCAAAATCTCTAGCTTGTAGGTAGTCTGAAAGTTTTTTTTGCTTGGTCAAAAACAGGGGTTGCAGGCAAACAAAAAAAAAAATTAAAACCAAGAAAAAAGATAAAATAAGAAAAATCATTTTAAAATTGCTGGTGTCATCAATATAATACTCTAATCTTCAAAGTAGCTTGCTGTATTTTCGCTTCAAAGTTAAAAATACAATAAGACTAGCGAGTAAAATAGTTGTCAAGGGTACCAACCACAAACTAAGATTCCACCCTGTTTTTTTAGGGTTTCGTAAAATCCATTCTCCGTATCTTTGTTCAAAAAAAGTAAGAATTTCTTGATGATTTTTACCTTCTAAAAGCAAAGAACGAATTTTATGCTTCATATTGACAGAGATAGCATTCATAGATTCCTTCACAGATAACCCTTGACAAACTGGACAACGAAGCTCGTACGAGAGCGCTAATACTTGTTGCGTTATTTGCTCTTCGGTTAGGGGCTCTTCTGTTAGACTTTGAGCAAAAAGCGAAAAACACCAAAAAAACACCAAAGCAAATAAAAAATACTTCATAATTCTTTTTAAATCCTAGCTGCAATTTAATTGCCTACCACCAAAAGCAGTTAGAGGTTTATATTTAAAACAGATATTATTTTTTCTCTATCTACTGAGCCTATAATTTTATGCATAATAACCCCTTTTGCATTTAGAAAAAATGTTTCTGGAATTCCTGTAACCCCGTAATTGATAGCAATAGAGCCAGAATCGTCATCTCTAATAGCAAGAAAGCTTACACCTTGCTCTTTTAAAAAATTTTTAGCTGCTTGCTCGGTATCATTTAAAGCAATCGCTAAAAAATAAACCTCATTCTTTTTTTGTCTCCAAACATATTCTAGCTCTATTGCTTCCTTTCTACAAGGCAAACACCAAGAAGCAAAAAAATTGATAACTACAGGTCTGCCAATAAAATTTGTTAGACTAATCTGCTCTTTTTGAAACAAACTAACAGCAGAAAAATCAGGAGCCTGTGCTCCTATAAGGGCAGAAGGAATTTTTTTAGGGTCATCTCCCCAAAACAGTCCATAAGAAAACAAAGATACCAAAGATAAAAAACTACCTAAAAACAACAACCCCCAAAAGTATTTTTTTTGCATTATATTGATAAAATTATTGAATAATAGCATCTAAACTATGCGTTTTTTGTTGCAAACGACTAGTTACTTTGTATTCTTCGCTATGTTTAACTAAAAGCGTATCTGCGGTAAAAATACTACCTTGTAAAAAACCCTCAACTACAGCGCCTTGCCCCTCACGAAACAAATCTGGTTTAATACCCATAAAATCAATTTTTAAATTTTCTTTGCCGTCTGTGGTAATAGAAAACTGTAAGCTAGTGTTTTGCGGATTCCAAGAAACAGATTGTTTTTCTACCAAACCCATTACACGAATTCTTTTTTTTTGAAAAGTTTGCGGACTTTGTAAAATTTCATCTACGGTATAAAAATAGGTAATTTGATCTTTGCTCAGAGCAAGAAACATAGCTATTGAAATACTAATAACAAATACAATAGCAAGAGCTAATTTTTTTCTTTGACTATTCATATTCTTTTGTTTGTTTATTTATTTGCCTATAGCTCGTCAAAATTATAGCCACATAGACTGCTAGCATAGTAAAACTGATGCTGTAGGCTAAAAGTACAAAAATAAAATTATTAGGCATTGGTATTGTAATTAAAAGGTTTGACGCATAAGAGCTAATTGCTGTTTCCAACTTCTTTGTTTTCTTTCTAGCCGCAACCTAATAAAAAACAAATAAACTAGTAATAATAAAAAATACAGCATACTCAGCAACAAAAAAAATTTAATCTCTGGAGACATAGTATCTTTGGTAGAAAAAATAGTGGAGGGTTGATGTAAAGTGCGCCACCATTTAACAGCTAGATGATTTAGAGGCACAGCAAAAAACCCACTAATACCTATGATAGCAGATATTTTAGGTAAGCTCTCATCTGCTCCTAGGTAGCGCACAAGAGTGTAGCCCATAAAAATTAAAAATAAAATCAAGGTAAAAGTAATTCTAGCATCCCAAGTCCAATAGGTATTCCAAGTAGGTTTACCCCAAATAGCACCTGTCACTAGAGCGAGTAAACAAAAAAGCGCACCCAATTCTGCACCTACTACTGCTACGCTGTCGTAAGTTTCGTTAGCCTGCCATAAATAGCCTACAGAGCACAAAAAAACTATAAAAATAGAGATATATGCCATAAAAATAACAGGCACATGAATATACATAATTTTCTGCACATAGCCTTGATTGAGCTCCAGCGGAGTTGCCCGAAACACAAGATACAAAAAACCAAATGTTAGCAAACCCATTACTAAAGTAGCAAATATTGTAAAACGGTTCACAAGAAAAGATAAAATTGACTTTTCTAGCAATTATAGCCTAAAATTTCATTTTTGTAAATAACAAAGACTTAGGTTGTATTTTAGCGTATAATATCTACTATGTATTTTGACTAGGAGCTAAAAATTTATTTTATTTTTTTAGCTGTTTTCCTAGACTAAAAAATCTAACCAATTAAAAAATAAATACTATGCTCTACTCCTTAAGCCAAGATTATCAAACATTATTTTTTATCCTGTTTGTTAGTTTGCTATTTCAAATTATTATTTTACTAAAAATTTTCAAAAAAAATAAACCTGCTAGTGTTTCTGCTTTAGCTACAGACTGCGAAACTCTGGAGCCCCACCCTGAGTTACAAAAGTCAAAAAGCTTGGAGCAAGAATTTTACGAACAAGACAATATGATGAGCAAAGATGCTTTTAACGAAGATTTAAAAAGCATCGAAAAATCTAAACTCTTTCTCAACATCAAAAAAGAAAACAACAATAGCGATTAGCGAAAGTTTATAACGAAGTTTTTGGTAAGGCTAGCTGAGCCTTTGGTAATTGTCGCAGCTAGTTGTAGCCTATCACCTGCTTGAAATACAGCTGCACTATTAAAATCTATACTACAATCTGATCCTGTATAAACAACGCGCTCCCGTAAATTATCACTAGTTTTTGCTAGATTGACAGTAAGTTTAACTTTTGTAGAATTAGCACTGTTACTAACTAAACTATTGCCATTATTTTCTGTACTACAGCCATTATCGCTTGCCAAGAGGTTAACATCTAAAATAGCTAGGTTATTACTAATGCTGTAATCATCAGCATCAAGTGCAATAGCTTCGTGATTTAAGGTGCTTCCTAAAAAGCTATCTAGAGTACTGCCACCTACATTAGGGTTGGCAAGTCGTAGTAAGCCGTAGGCAAGTGCCACCGCTTGTTTGTCCACTCCTAGCTCTGTAACTACAGGGTAATTACCGCTTGCAAAAGTCCAAATATTGTTGCCAAGCTCATCGGTAGCAGCTGCAAAACCTTTAAAAATCCTAGAGGTAGCAGAGCCAGTGGAAGCTAGCATACTAGCTGTATCACTAGAGGCAATATTTGTGACAGTGCCGCCTGTTCCTGCTGCTAGTGCTCCACTAGTCTCACTATTCCAATAGCTATGAGCTACAGTTCTTATGTTGAACCCGTAATAATTTGTATCTTCTGCTATCAACCCAAAACCACTAGTCACCGGAGCAGTATTTTGCAAGACAACACCTAGGGCATAACTAAAACCTAAATTTCCTCCATTATTACCCACCAAACCCGCTGGGTTGCTGGCAAATACAGAGCTGCTAGACCAACTATGCCTGATGTCTCCGTAAGACTCACCTACCAAACCACCGTACTTATCACTATTAGCTCCACTGCTAGTCACACTGCCGCTAGCACTGCTGTAGCTAATTGTAGCATCAAATATAACCCCCACCAAACCACCGTACTGATCACTATTAGCTCCACTGCTAGTCACACTGCCGCTAGCACTGCTGTAGCTAATTGTAGCATCAAATATCAACCCTACCAAACCACCATAAGCATCACTGCTAACTCCGCTACTGCTAACACTGCCACTAGCACTGCTGTAGCTAATTTTAGTATCAGACATACCTCCTACCAAACCGCCGTACTGAACATTATTACCATTACTAGTAACACTACCGCTAGCACTGCTGTGGCTAATATCAGAGCTAACCACCCACCCCACCAAACCACCGTAATTAGCATTGCTATTACCGCTACTAGTAACACTGCCACTGGCACTGCTGTAGCTAAGATCAGAGTTAGTGCTCATATACCCTACCAAACCACCGTAAACGTGATTGCCATTGCCTCTACTACTCACACTACCACTGGCACTGCTGTAGCTAATTTTAGAATTTTCAAATATAGCACCCACCAAACCACCCACAACAGCAATGCCATCGCTTGCAAAAACACTGCTGCTGCTATAAGCATAGCTAATGCTACTGCTAAGCACAGATCCAACAATTCCTCCTACACTATTGAATATAGTCTCACCCACATTACTACCTGCTACTACTATACTCAAGTCACTAGTTGCATTGATAATAGTTGTATCTATGATTGCTCCTAGCATACCCCCTATATTTATTCCTGTTGCTGAGAGTTTACTACTAGTGCTTGCAGCTCTAATTTCTACATTAGTAAAGTGGCTATTTTTTGCACTACCTGCTAGAGCGCCTACATAACTATCACCAGCAATAGAAGCGACTTCTACTATCAAGTTATCAATCGTAGCTCCAGCTAAAGCGGCGAATAAGCCAAGGTAATTCTCACCGTTAATATCAAGGTTGGTGATGCTATAACCATTGCCCTGCAATCTGCTTCTAAAAGAATCGCTTGTACTACCTATGGGTTGCCAATTTGTACTCAAAGCAATATTAGCTAAGAGCTCGTAGCCACGACAAACGCCTCCTTCGCACGCTGCACCTGCATCACTGGCACTAGTTTTGTAGCTAGTACCTGCTAAATTATAGCGCATATTCTGCAATTGCTCCTGTGTTACAAGATCTATGAGTCCATTAGCATTGCTATCTACAACTGTAGCTATACTATCATTATCTAGAATGCTACCTCTTGCCGATAAGTTACTAGGTGTGGCTCCTGTGATATTGGTAATACTTAAGCTAAAGCTCTCAGTTAGCTCACTAATAGTATCATCACTAGTGTAAATGCTAATAGTAGCAATGGTATCTCCAGCAGATATTGTCTCTAGCCCACTAGAAGTAACTCCTATAAAATCACTAGCAATAGCTGTATTATGCTCCACAGACCAAGCAAAAGTCACATCTGTGTTAGTCCTATGGTTTAACTCTAGTGTAAATACCAGAGTACCACCTTCTCTAGTGCTTAGAGTTGTAGGTTGCAAAGAAATTGTTGGTTGAGTATTTTTTAGGGTTATGTCAAATTTTTTGGTAAGACTAGCAGCTCCTTTACTAATTACAGCAGCTAGTTGCAAAGTACCACTCGGTTGGTTTAATAAAATAATTTCACAAGAATTACCTGCTTGTTTTGTAACCTCAGTACTGCCTGCTATTTTTTGGAGGGCAATCCTAGTACCATTAGCACCTGTCGTAGTCATTATGATATCTCCACTACCAGCAGCACAAGTAGCGCTATTGCTCTGTAGTAAATTGACATCTAAAATAGCTAGGGGCTCATTAGCATTGTAACTATTCGCATCAAGTGCAATAGCTTCGTGATTTAAGGTACTTCCTAAAAAGCTATCTAGAGTACTGACGCCTACATTAGGACTAGCAAGTCGTAGTAAGCCGTAGGCAAGTGCCACAGCTTGTTTGTCCACTCCTAGCTCTGTAATTACAGGGTAATTACCATTTGCAAAGCTCCAAATATTGCTATGATCCTCAGCGGTAGCGGCTGCAAAACCTTTAAAAATCCTAGCGCTAGTAGAGCCAGTGGAAGCTAGCATACTAGCTGTATCGCTATAATCAATGTTTATAGTATTATATGTACCATCTGCTGCTACTAGTGCTCCACTAGTCTCACTATTCCAATAGCTATTAGTTATGCTCGCTGTAGCTATATTCGTAGCAACTAATCCAAAACCACTAGTCACTGGAGCAGTATTTTGCAAGACAACACCTAGGGCATAACTAAATTCTAAATTTCCTCCATTATTATCCACCAAACCTGCTGGGTTGCTGGCAAATACAGAGCTACTAGACCAGCTATGCCTGATGTCTCCGTGAGACACACCTACCAAACCACCATAAGCATCATTATTAACTCCACTGCTAGTCACACTACCACTAGCACTGCTGTAGTCAATTGTAGCTTCTCCCAACGATCCTACCAAACCACCGTAAAAATTATTATTATTACCTTTGCTAGTCACGCTACCACTAGCACTGCCGTAGCTAACTTCAGAATTACGATCTACTCCTCCAGCTAAACCACCGTAAAAACCATTATTATTACCTTTGCTAGTCACGCTACCACTAGCACTGCTGTAGCTAACTTGAGAATTACGATCTACTCCTCCAGCTAAACCACCGTAAAAATCATTATTATTACCTTTGCTAGTCACGCTACCACTAGCACTGCTGTAGCTAATTGTAGCATCAAATATCAAGCCTACCAAACCGCCGTAATAATCACTGCTAGCTTCACTACTACTCACACTGCCGCTAGCACTGCTGTTACTAATTGTAGCATCAAATATCAAGCCTACCAAACCACCGTAATAATTACTGCGAGTACCTCTGCTACTCACACTGCCACTAGTACTGCTGTAACTAAGATCCGAGTTAGTGCTTATATACCCTACCAAACCACCCACAATACTAACACCGCCGCTCGCAAAAACACTACCACTGCTATAAGCATAGCTAATGCTACTGCTAAGCACAGAGCCAACAATTCCTCCTACACCATTGAATATAAACTCACCCACATTATTACCTGCTACTACTATACTCAAGTCACTAGTTGCATTGATAATAGTTGTATCTATGATTTCTCCTAGCATACCTCCTATATTTATTCCTGTTGCTGAGAGTTTACTACTAGTGCTTGCAGCTCTAATTTCTACATTAGCAAAGTGGCTATTTTTTGCATTACCTGCTAGAGCGCCTACATAGCTATCACCAGCAATAGAAGCGACTTCTACTATCAAATTATCAATCGTAGCTCCAGCTAAAGCGGCGAATAAGCCAAGGTAATCCTCACCGTTAATATCAAGGTTGGTGATGCTATAACCATTACCCTGTAATCTGCTTCTAAAAGAATCGCTTGTACTACCTTATGGGTTGCCAATTTGTACTCAAAGCAATATTAGCTAAGAGCTCGTAGCCACGACAAACGCCTCCTTCGCACGCTACACCTACATCACTAGTACTAGTTTTGTAGCTAGTACCTGCTAAATTATAGCGCATATTCTGCAATTGCTCCTGTGTTACAAGATCTATGAGTCCATTAGCGTTGCTATCTACAACTGTAGCTATACTATCATTATCTTCAATACTACCTCTTGCCGATAAGTTACTAGGTGTGGCTCCTGTGATATTGGTAATATTTAAGCTAAAGCTCTCAGTTGACTCGCTAATAGTATCATCACTAGTGTAAATGCTAATATCTGTGGTGATATTGCCTGCTGTAATACTCTTTGCACCTTCTAGGTTACCTGTAAAATCCTCAGCGCTAGTTGAGCTATGTTGCACAGACCAATCAAAGGTAACATCTGTGCTGCTAGTGTTAGTTAGCCGCAAAGTATAGGTGAAACTAGTGCCTTCTATAACAGTGATATCTCCTTTCTCAAACGAAATAGTTGATTGAGTAGCTATAGGTGTCTCCTTGCTACAAGCAAAGATAAAGAAGCTAAAAAATAGTAAAATAAAAGTTTTATAAAAAATACAACTGTTAGACATGATAAATTTTGATAGTAAGGTTAACCGAATAAAAGTTTTTAAACTATTACTTAAAATAAAACAAAATACAAGTTTTAATATAAAATTAAGTTTATATTTTTGTTATTTTTTTAAAATAAACTACTGAAAATTTATAACGAAGTTTTTGGTAAGGATAGCTGAGCCTTTGGTAATTATCGCAGCTAGTTGTAGCCTATCACCTGCTGAGATAGTAGCTGCACCATCAAAAGCTATATTACAATCTGTATAAACAACACGCTCCTGTAAATTGTTAGTTGCTGCAGTGATACTCAGCGTTACTGTTGCTTGGTTAGCACCTGTCGTAGTTATTACGCTACCTATACTACCAGCGCTACAAGTAGCACTATTGCTCTGTAGTAAATTGATATCCAAAATAGCTAGAGGCTCATTAGCATTATAATTAATAGCATCAAGTGTAATAGCTTCGTGATTAAAAGTGCTTCCTAAAAAACTATTTAAGCCACTAGTAAGCGCAGGGTGAGCAAGTCGCAGTAAGCCATAGGCAAGAGCGCCCGCTTGGGAGTCTACTCCTAGCTGTGTAATTATAGGATACCTACCATCTGCAAAACTCCAAATATTTCTGCCAAACTCATCGGTAGCAGTTGCAAAACCTTTAAAAATCCTAGCGTTAGCAAAGCCAGTAGAAGTAAGCATGCTAGCTGTATCACTAGAGGCAATATTTGTTGTATAACTTATAGCATCTACTGTCGCTGCTTCTAGTGCTCCGCTAGTCTCACTATTCCAATAACTATTAGTGATGCTACCTGTATTCGTATTAACCAATCCATAAGACGCAACGCCTAGAGCATAACTAAAATTTAAATCTCCTGAGTTATGACCCACCAAACCTGCCGCACTATTTGCAAATACAGAGCTACTAGACCAGCTATGCTGGACTTCTCCACTAGACTGACCTACCAAGCCACCATAACTATCATTGTCGTATCTGTTACTAACAACACTACCACTAGCACTACTGTAGTTAATTGTAGAACCTGTCTTCACAGATCCTACCAAACCACCGTAACGATCACTGCTAACACCACTGCTGCTGATATTGACGCTAGCACTGCTGTAGCTAATTGTAGAATTACTTGCTATTCTTCCTGCCAAACCACCGTAATTAGAATTGTGAACACCGTTACTAGTAAGGCTACCACTAGCACTGCTGTAGCTAACATTAGAGTTGCTGCTCTTCCCCACTAAACCGCCGTAAGCCCAATTTTTATCACCTTCACTAGTAAGGCTACCACTAGCACTGCTGTAGCTAATTGTAGAATTATTATTCATCTCCCCTACCAAACCGCCGTAACGACTATTAGTATTTCCACTGCTACTAATACTACCACTGGCACTGCTATCACCAATATCAGAGTTGATACTCATCCCCACCAAACCGCCGTAAGCCCGATTGTTAACACCGCTACTAGTAACGCTGCCGCTAGCACTGCTGTAGCTAAGATCAGAACTAGTGCTCACCTCCCCTACCAAACCGCCGTAATTCCAATTAGAATCTCCGTTACTGCTAACGCTACCACTAGTATTACTGTGACTAATTGTAGAATTACTCCTTATTTTGCCTACCAAACCGCCGTAAGCCAAATTAAAATCTCCGTTACTGCTAACGCTGCCGCTAGCACTGCTGTAGCTAAAATTAGAGCTGACACTCACCTCCCCTACCAAACCGCCGTAATTCCGATTGTAATCACCACTGCTAGTAACGCTGCCACTAGCACTGCTGTAGCTAAGATCAGATCCAGTGCTCACCTCCCCTACCAAACCGCCGTAAGCCCAATTAGAATCTCCGTTACTGCTAACGCTACCACTAGCACTGCTGTCACCAATATCAGAGTTGATACTCCTCCCCACCAAACCGCCGTAATCCCGATTGTCAACACCACTACTAGTAACGCTGCCACTAGCACTGCTGTAGCTAAGATCAGAGCCAGTGCTCATATGTCCCACTAAACCACCGTAATCACGGTTGTCATCACCACTACTAATAACACTGTTACTAGCACTGCTATCGCCAATATCAGAATTGATACTCCTCCCCACCAAACCACCGTAATCCCAGTTGCTATCACCGTTACTGCTAACGCTGCCGCTAGCACTGCTGTAACTAAGATCAGAACTGGTGCTCATATGTCCCACTAAACCACCGTAATCACGGTTGTTATCACCGTTACTAGTAACGTTGCTACTAGCACTGCTGTAGCTAATTGTAGAATTACTCTCCACCTCTCCTACCAAACCGCCGTAATAATAATTATAATCACCGTTACTAGTAACGCTGCCACTAGCACTGCTGTAGCTAAGATCAGAGCCAGTGCTCATATGTCCCACCAAACTGCCGTAATCACGGTTGTCATCACCACTACTAATAACACTGCCCCTGGCACTGCTATAGCTAATTGTAGAATTAGTCAATTCTCCTACTAAACCACCGTAATGCTCACTGTTATCTCCACTACTACTAACACTACCACTGGCACTGCTGTTGCTAATTTTGGAAGCCCCGTGTACCTCCCCCGCCAAACCGCCGTACTTATTACTATTATCACCTGTGCTACTAACACTAGCACTAGCACTGCTGTAGCTAATTGTAGAATTATTCATATGTCCTACCAAACCGCCGTAAACAGAATTATTGTATCCGTTGCTAGTAACACTAGCGCTGGTACTACTATCACTAATTGTAGAATTACTATCAATTCTTCCAACCAAACCGCCGTAATAATAGTTTCTATCACCACTACTACTAACACTGCCACTAGCACTGCTATAACTAATATCAGAGCTAGCACTCTGCCGCCCCACCAAACCACCGTGATTAGCATTTCTATCGCCGCTACTAGTAACACTGCCACTAGCACTGCTGTAGTGAATATCAGAGTTGGTGTTCATATACCCTACCAAACCACCATAAGCGTAGTTACGAGTACCTCTGCTACTCACACTGCTACTGCTACTGCTGTAGCTAATTGTAGAATTAGTCAATTCTCCTACTAAACCACCTACATTATCAGTTCCACCACTAGCAAAAACACTGCCACTGCTATAAGCATAGCTAATATCACTACTTGATACATAGCCAACAATTCCTCCTACATTACCTGCATTCTCGTTGTTACCTCCTACTACATCTAAATCACTAGTTACATTTGTAATAGTTACATCTATTATTTCTCCTAGCATACCACCTACTCTTGCTCCTGTTGCTTGAAGTTTGCTGTTAACATCTACTGCTCTAATTTGTACCCTACTAATAGTGCTCTGTTCTGCCCTACCTGCTAGAGTGCCTACATTAGCATTGCCAATAATGGAGGCTACTTCTACTATCAAATTATCAATCGTAGCTCCAGACAAAGCAGCGAATAAGCCAAGATAATCACTACCACTAATAGCAAGATTTGCAATGCTATACCCATTACCTTGTAAGACGCTAGTAAAAGGATTACTGACGCTACCTATGGGTTGCCAATTTGTCCTTAAAGCAATATTAGCTAAGAGCTCATAGCCACGACAATCACCGCCTCCACAAGTCTTACCTGCACCACTAGTACTAGTTTTGTAGCTTGTACCTGCTAAATTATAGCGAATATTATGTAATTGCTCCTTCGTGGTAATATCTATGAGTCCATTGCCGTTGTAGTCTACGGTTGAGTCTAGATCATTTGCTAAAATAGCGATAAGTCTTGATAAACTATCAGGGGTGGCTCCTGTAATATTGGTAATACTCAAGACAAAGGTTTCAGCTTGCTCTGGTCTACGATCGTCATTAATCTGTAGCTCAACAGTGACAGTGGTATCTCCAGCAAATATTGTCTTAGCTCCAAAAGTAGTGCCTGTAAAATCATTCACACTAGTAGAGCTGTGCTGTACGGACCAATCAAAACTGACATCTACAGCGCTGGCTTTATCTAACTGCAAACTATAGGTGAGGCGCGTGCCCTCCGTAACAGCGCTAGCTGCTCGCTCAAACGAAATTGCTGGTTGAGCGTCATTGTCTATAATACTGCCACTTGCAACTAGAGCATCAGGGACAGCTCCCGTAACATTGGTAACATTAAGGCTAAAAATCTCGTTGCCCTCATAAATACTATCATCACTAGTATAAATAGTAATATCTGCAGTAGTGCTTCCTGCTCTAATCATCAGTACGCCTGCTAGGGCTCCCGTAAAATCATTCACACTAGTAGAGCTGTGCTGTACGGACCAATCAAAGGTAACATCTGTAGTGCTAGTGTGAGTTAGCCGTAAAGTATAGCTAAAGTTAGTGCCCTCCGTAACAGCGCTAGCTACTCGCTCAAACGAAATTGCTGGTTGAGGGTCAGTATCTATAATGCTGCCACTTGCAACTAGGGCATCAGGGACAGCTCCCGTAACATTGGTAACATTAAGGCTAAAAATCTCATCACCCTCGTAAATACTATCATCACTAGTATAAATAGTAATATCTGCGGTAGTGCTTCCTGCCCTAATCATCAGCACGCCTGCTAGGGCTCCCGTAAAATCATTAACACTAGTAGAGCTGTGCTGCACAGACCAACCAAAGGTAACATCTGTAGTGCTAGTGTGAGTTAGCCGTAAAGTATAGCTAAAGTTAGTGCCCTCCGTAACAGCGCTAGCTACTCGCTCAAACGAAATTGCTGGTTGAGTGTCATTGTCTATAATGCTACCACTTGCAACTAGGGCATCAGGGACAGCTCCCGTAACATTGGTAACATTAAGGCTAAAAATCTCATCACCCTCGTAAATACTATCATCACTAGTATAAATAGTAATATCTGCAGTAGTGCTCCCTGCTCTAATCATCTGTACGCCTGCTAGAGCTCCCGTAAAATCATTCACACTAGTAGAGCTGTGCTGTACAGACCAACCAAAGGTAACATCTGTAGTGCTAGTGTGAGTTAGCCGTAAAGTATAACTAAAGTTAGTACCCTCCGTAACAGCGCTAGCTACTCGCTCAAACGAAATTGCTGGTTGAGTGTCATTGTCTATAATGCTGCCACTTGCAACTAGAGCATCAGGGACAGCTCCCGTAACATTGGTAACATTAAGGCTAAAAATCTCATCACCCTCGTAAATACTATCATCACTAGTATAAATAGTAATATCTGCGGTAGTGCTTCCTGCTCTAATCATCAGTACGCCTGCTAGAGCTCCTGTAAAATCATTCACACTAGTAGAGCTGTGCTGCACAGACCAATCAAAACTGACATTTACAGCGCTGGCTTTATTTAACTGTAAACTATAGGTGAGGCGCATGCCCTCCGTAACAGCGCTAGCTAATCGCTCAAACGAAATTGCTGGTTGAGGGTCATTGTCTATAATGCTGCCACTTGCAACTAGAGCATCAGGGACAGCTCCCGTAACATTGGTAACATTAAGGCTAAAAATCTCGTTGCCCTCGTAAATACTATCATCACTAGTATAAATGGTAATATCTGCGGTAGTGCTCCCTGCCCTAATCATCTGTACGCCTGCTAGAGCTCCCGTAAAATCATTCACACTAGTAGAGCTGTGCTGCACAGACCAATCAAAACTGACATCTACAGCGCTGGCTTTATTTAACTGCAAACTATAGGTGAGGCGCATGCCCTCCGTAACAGCGCTAGCTGCTCGCTCAAACGAAATTGCTGGTTGAGGGTCATTGTCTATAATGCTGCCACTTGCAACTAGGGCATCAGGGACAGCTCCCGTAACATTGGTAACAACATTGGTAACATTAAGGATAAAAATCTCATCACCCTCGTAAATACTATCATCACTAGTATAAATAGTAATATCTGCGGTAGTGCTCCCTGCCCTAATCATCAGCACGCCTGCTAGAGCTCCTGTAAAATCATTCACACTAGTAGAGCTGTGCTGCACAGACCAACCAAAGATAACATCTGTAGTGCTAGTGTGAGTTAGCCGTAAAGTATAGCTAAAGTTAGTGCCCTCTAGTGCAGCGCTAGCTGCTCGCTCAAACGAAATTGCTGGTTGAGTGTCATTGTCTATAATGCTGCCACTTGCAACTAGAGCATCAGGGACAGCTCCCGTAACATTGGTAACATTAAGGCTAAAAATCTCGTTGCCCTCGTAAATACTATCATCACTAGTATAAATGGTAATATCTGCGGTAGTGCTTCCTGCTCTAATCATCTGTACGCCTGCTAGGGCTCCCGTAAAATCATTCACACTAGTAGAGCTGTGCTGCACAGACCAATCAAAACTGACATCTACAGCGCTGGCTTTATTTAACTGCAAACTATAGGTGAGGCGCGTGCCCTCCGTAACAGCGCTAGCTAATCGCTCAAACGAAATTGCTGGTTGAGGGTCATTGTCTATAATGCTGCCACTTGCAACTAGAGCATCAGGGACAGCTCCCGTAACATTGGTAACATTAAGGCTAAAAATCTCGTTGCCCTCGTAAATACTATCATCACTAGTATAAATAGTAATATCTGCGGTAGTGCTTCCTGCTCTAATTAGTCGCACACCTGCTAGAGCTCCCGTAAAATCATTCACACTAGTAGAGCTGTGCTGCACAGACCAATCAAAGGCAACATCTGTAGTGCTAGTGTAAGTTAGCTGTAAAGTATAGCTAAAATTAGTGCCCTCTAGTGCAGCACTAGCTGCTCGCTCAAACGAAATTGCTGGTTGAGGGTCATTGTCTATAATGCTGCCACTTGCAACTAGGGCATCAGGGACAGCTCCCGTAACATTGGTAATATTAAGGATAAAAATCTCATTGCCCTCGTAAATACTATCATCGCTAGTATAAATGGTAATATCTGCGGTAGTGCTTCCTGCTCTAATCATCTGTACGCCTGCTAGAGCTCCCGTAAAATCATTCACACTAGTAGAGCTGTGCTGTACTAACCAACCAAAGGTAACATCTGTAGTGCTAGTGTGAGTTAGTCGCAACCTATAAACGAGACTAGTATTCTCTAGCGCACTGCGAGCTGCTCGCTCAAACGAAATTGCTGGTTGAGACTCATTATCTATAATGCTACCGCCAGCCGATAAGCTGATAGAGCTAACTCCCCTGATATTAGTAATATTGACGCTAAAGCTCTCATCGCCCTCGTAAATACTATCATCACTAGTATAAATAGTAATATCTGCGGTAGTGCTCCCTGCTCTAATCATCTGTACGCCTGCTAGAGCTCCTGTAAAATCATTCACACTAGTAGAGCTGTGCTGCACAGACCAATCAAAGCTGACATCTACAACGCTGGCTTTATTTAACTGCAAACTATAGGTGAGGCTAGCGCCCTCCGTAATAGCACTAGACATTTGCTTAAACGAAATAGTTGTTTTAGTGTTGCTAGTTATACCATTATTACTACAAGCAAAGACAAAGAAGCTAAAAAACAGTAAAACAAAAGTTTTGTAAAAATTAAACATAATATAAATATTTATACAAGATTAAGACAATATATTTGAGTGTAAACTTAACCCAAATCAAGTACAAGTTTTTAATATAAAATCAAATTTATATTTTGCTATTTTTTTTAAATAAATTAGCGAAAATTTATAATGAAGTTTTTGGTAAGACTAGCTGAGCCTTTGGTGATTGTCGCGGCTAGTTGTAGCCGATTATCTGCTTGGAGTACAGCTGCGTTATCAAAAGCTATATTGCAATCTTGATAAACAATTCGTCTATGTAAATTACTACTAGTTTTTGCTAGATTGACAATAAGTTTAACTTTTGTAGAATTGGCGCTATTGCTAACTAAACTATTGCCACTATTTTCTATACTACAGTCATTATTGCTTGCCAAGAGGTTAACATCTAAAATAGCTAAATCGTCATTAGCATTGTAACTATTAGCATCAAGTGTAATAGCTTCGTGATTTAAGGTACCTCCTAAAAAGCTAGATACTCCACCAGTAGTTGTAGGGTGAGCGAGTCGTAGTAAGCCGTAGGCAAGAGCCACCGCTTGTTTGTCTAGCCCTAGTGCTGTAATTACGGGGTAACTATCATCTGCAAAGCTCCAAATACTGTTGCCAAGCTCATCAGTAGCATCTGAAAAACCTTTGAAAATCCTAGCTCCAGCGGAGCCAGTGGCAGTTAGCATACTCTCTGTATCACTAGAGGCAATGTTTGTGCCTACGACATCTGCTGTTGCTGCTGCTAGTGCTCCGCTAGTTTCACTATTCCAATAGCTATTAGTTATAGTGCCTGTATTCGTATTAACCAAACCATAAGACGCATTGCCTAGAGCATAACTAAAACCTAAATTACCTGTGTTATTGCCTACCAAACCTGCTGCAGCACTTTCAAACACAGAGCTACTAGACCAACTATACATAATTTCTCCTGCAGAGCTACCTACCAAACCGCCGTAATTGTTATTGCCTTCTCCGCTACTAGTTACGCTACCGCTAGCACTGCTGTAGCTAATTGCAGAATTACTCCTCATATCTCCTACTAAACCGCCGTAATGCCGATTGTTATTTCCACTACTAGTTACACTACCACTAGCACTGCTGTAGCTAATTGTAGAATTATGCTCCACCAACCCTACTAAACCGCCGTAATTACTATTGCCACTTTCACTATTAGTAATACTGCCACTACTAGTAGCGTAGCTAATAGCACTGCGTAATACATAACCAGCAATGCCGCCTACATTAGCACCTCCTACTATACTCAAATCACTAGTGACATTTGTTATAATAGTTGTACCTGTGATTTTCCCTAGTATGCCTCCTATATTTGCTCCTGCTTGAAGTTTACTACTAGTGCTTGCTGCTCTAATGTGTAACCTGCTAATAGTGCTATTTGTTGCGCTACCTGCTAGAGTGCCTACATTATCATTGCCAGCAATGGAGACTACTTCTACTACCAAGTTATCAATCATAGCTCCAGATAACTCTGCGAATAAGCCAAGATTATTTCCACCGTCAATAATAAGGTTGGTGATGCTATAACCATTGCCCTGCAAGATACTAGTAAACGGCTTAGCTTCACTACCTATGGGTTTCCAGTTTGGATTCAAAGTAATATTATTTAAAAGCTCGTAGCCACGACAAGCATTGCCTCCACAATCCTTGCTTGCATCACTAGCACTAGTTTTGTAACTAGTACCTGCTAAATTATAGCGAATATTATCCAAGTTCTCCTGTGTGCTAAGATCTATGAGTCCATTGCCGTTGTTATCTACATCACTTGCTAAAATAGTGATAGATGCTTCTAGGCTATCAGGAATAGCTCCTGTGATATTGGTAATACTCAAGGTAAAGTTTTCAGCTGGCTCTAGTAAATTATCATCATTGATCCGCAATGTAATAGTAGCAGTGGTATCCCCAGCAGATATTGTTTCAAGTCCAGACCTATCTCCTGTCAAATCACTGATACTAGTTGATTGATGCTGCACGGACCAATGAAAATTCACATCTGTAGTGCTAATATTAGTTAAACGCAAAGTATAGCTAAAACTACCACCTTCTGTTGCAGCGCTAGCTACTTGCTCAAAAGTAATGCTTGGTTGAGTGTCATTATCTATAATGCTACCACTTGCCGACAAGCTACTCGGGCTAGCTCCCCTGATATTAGTAATATTGACGCTAAAACTCTCATCACCTTCATAAATGCTATCATTACTAGTGCCAATGCTAATATCTGTGGTGGTACTTCCTGCTATAATTGACTGCGAGCCTGTTATCATTCCCGTAAAATCACTAGCACTAGTTGAGCTATGTTGTACGGACCAATGAAAGGTTACATCTTGGATGCTTGCTTTATTTAACTCAAAAACAAATTTAGAAGTTTCTCCTTCTTTTATATCAAACTGCTCGGGCAAATCTATCACAACAGCTTTGCTATTACAAGCAAAGAATAAGAAGGTAAAAAACAACAACACAAAAACCTTGCAACAAATACAATTATTAAACATTGGGAATGATGTGAGAACAAAAAAAGTTTACCCTAACATGAGTACTCTAAAATTAAAAAAACGTAATAATTTAAATAAAATTAAGTTTATATTATGCTATTTTTTTTAAATAAATTAGCGAAAATTTATAATGAAGTTTTTGGTAAGGCTAGCTGAGCCTTTGGTGATTGTGGCGGCTAGTTGTAGCCGATTATCTGCTTGAAGTACAGCTGCGTTATCAAAAGCTATATTGCAATCTTGATAAACAATTCGTCTATGTAAATTACTACTAGTTTTTGCTAGATTGACAATAAGTTTAACTTTTGTAGAATTGGCGCTATTACTAACTAAACTATTGCCACTATTTTCTATACTACAGCCATTATTGCTTGCCAAGAGGTTAACATCTAAAATAGCTAAATCGTCATTAGCATTGTAACTATTAGCATCAAGTGTAATAGCTTCATGATTCAAAGTGCCACCTAAGAAGCTAGATACTCCACCAGTAGTTGTAGGGTGAGCGAGTCGTAGTAAGCCGTAGGCAAGAGCAACCGCTTGTTTGTCTAGCCCTAGTGCTGTAATTACGGGGTAACTATCGCTTGTAAAAGTCCAAATATTATCGCTAGATTCATCAGTAGCGGCTGCAAAACCTGCAAATACACTTGCTCCAGCAAAGCCAGTGGAGCCTAGCATACCGACTGTATTACTAGAGGTAGTGTTAGTGTTCTTACCTATTGTCTTTGCTGTTGATAGTGCTCCACTAGTCTCGCTATTCCAATAGCTATTAGTTATAGTGCCTGTATTCGTATTAACCAAACCATAAGACGCATTGCCTAGAGCATAACTAAAACCTAAATTACCTGTGTTATTGCCTACCAAACCTGCTGGGTTGCTAGCAAATACAGAGCTACTAGACCAACTATGCATAATTTCTCCTGCAGAGCGACCTACCAAACCACCGTAATCATCATTGTTATCGCCGCTACTAGTTACGCTACCACTAGCACTGCTGTAGCTAATTGCAGAATTACTCCTCATATCTCCTACTAAACCACCGTAATGATCATTTTTATCGCCGCTACTAGCCACACTGCCACTAGCACTGCTGTAGCTAATTGCAGAATCACTCTCCACGGCTCCTACTAAACCACCGTAATAGGGGTTAGCACCACCGCTACCAGTTACGCTACCACTAGCACTGCTGTAGCTAATTGCAGAATTATTCTTTACCCACCCCACCAAACCACCGTAATAGAAGCTGGTACCGCCACTACTAGTTACGCTACCGCTAGCACTACTGTAGCTAATCACAGAATTATGCTCCACCAACCCTACCAAACCGCCGTAATGAGAATTATTACCACCGCTACTAGTTACGCTACCACTAGCACTGCTGTAGCTAATTGCAGAATTATCCTTTACCCACCCCACCAAACCGCCGTAATAGAAGTTGGTACCGCCACTACTAGTTACGCTACCACTACTAGTAGCGTAGCTAATATCACTACTTGATACATAACCAGCAATGCCGCCTACATTATTATTGCTACCTACTACATTCAAATTACTAGTGACATTTGTAATAGTTGCATCTGTGATTTTCCCTAGTATGCCTCCTATGTTGTTTCCTCCTGCTGAGAGTTTACTACTAGCACTTGCTGCTCTAATGTGTAACCTGCTAATAGTGCTATTTTCTGCACTACCTGCTAGAGCGCCTACATTATCATTGCCAGCAATAGAGACTACTTTTACTACCAAGTTATCAATCGTAGCTCCAGCTAAAGCAGCGAATAAGCCAAGATTATTGTCACCGTCAATAACAAGGTTTGTGATGCTATAGCCATTACCCTGCAAGATGCTAGTAAACGGCTTAGCTTCACTACCTATGGGTTTCCAGTTTGGATTTAAAGTAATATTATTTAAAAGCTCGTAGCCACGACAAACACTACCTCCACAATCCTTGCTTGCATCACTAGCACTAGTTTTGTAGCTAGTACCTGCTAAATTATAGCGAATATTAGACAATTGCTTTTGAGTGGTAATATCTATGAGTTCACTATCATTATTTGTTGAAGAATTTGTGCCCGTACCACAAGCAAGGATTAAGAAGTTAAAAAATAGTAAAATAAAAACTTTGTAGGTATTAAGCATGTAAAAATTCTTGTATAAAATAACGTACTATGACATAGCAAGATCATCCTTAAATCAAGTAAAATACAAGCCTTGATACAAATATACTATTATAGTCTGCTATTTTTTTCAAGTAAACTACCGAAAGTTTATCACAAATTTTTTACTCAGGCTAACTGAGCCTTTAGTAATTATTGCGACTAATTGTAGCCTATCTCCTGCTGAGATAGAAGCTGCACCATCAAAACCTATGTTACAACCTGTATAAACAATGCGCTCATGCAAATTATTAGTCTCTGAAGTGATACTCAGTGTAACTACTGCTTGGTTAGCGCCTGTCGTAGTCAGTATGCTATCTGTGCTACCAGCAACGCAAGTAGCGCTATTGCTCTGTAGTAAATTAACATCTAAAATAGCTAGAGTGTCGTTAGCATTGTAACTATTAGCAATCAGCTCAATATTTTCATTATTTACGGTATTTCCTAAGAAACTATCTAGAGAGCTGTCACTTACATGGGGACTAGCAAGTCGTAACAAACCATAAGCAAGGGCGACCGCTTGTTTGTCTAGCCCTAGTGCTGTAATTACGGGGTAATTACCGCTTGTAAAAGTCCAAATATTATCGCTAAGCTCATCGGTAGCATCTGCAAAATCTGCAAACACACTTGCTCCAGCAACGCCAGTGGAAGCTAGCATACCGTCTGTATCACTAGAGGCAATGTTTGTACCTACGACATTTGCTGATGCTGCTTCTAGTGCTCCACTAGTCTCACTATTCCAATAGTTATTAGCTATAGTGCCCGTATTCGTAGCAACCAATCCAAAACCACTAGTTGTCGGAGAAGTATCCTGAAAGACAACACCTAGAGCATAACTAAAACCTAAATCTCCTGGGTTGCGATTTACCAAGCCCGCAACACTATTTGCAAACACAGAACTACCAGACCAGCTATGCCTGACTTCTCCCTCAGAGAAACCTACCAATCCCCCATAACCTCCATGAAAGGCACTAATACTTCCATTGCCAATAACACTACCAATAGCATTACTATAGCGAATTTTAGAATTAATGTCTATATACCCTGATAAACCACCGTAATTACCACCACGATCTCCGTTACAATTCATGTTACCACTAGCGCTGCTGTAGCTAATTGTAGAATTATTCTGTATAGCCCCTGCTAAACCACCGTAATATATATTATCATCTCCATTGCTAATCACCCCACCACTAGCGCTACTATGGCTAATTATCGAATTATTCTCCACAGATCCTACCAAACCACCGTAATAAGTACTACTATTTCCGTTGCTAGTAACACTGCCACTAGCGCTACTATGGCTAATTATCGAATTATTCTGTATAGCTCCTACCAAACCACCGTAATAAGTACTACTATTTCCGTTGCTAGTAACACTGCCACTAGCACTACTATGGCGAATTATCGAATTATTCTCCACAGATCCTACCAAACCACCTATATAATCAACACCGCCGCTAGCAGATACACTACCGCTACTATAGGCATAACTAATATTGCTACTTGATACATACCCAACAATTCCTCCTACATTATTACCTCCTACTATACTCAAATCACTAGTTACATTCATAATATTGCTATCTATTAAAAATCCTAATAATCCTCCTGCTATAAATCCTCTTGTCTGAAGTTTACTATTAGCATTTACTGCTCTAATTTGTACCCTGCTAATAGTGCTCTGCTCTGCCCTACCTGCTAGAGCACCTACATAACTATCACCAGTAATAGAGGCTACTTCTACTACCAAGTTATCAATCGTAGCACCAGATAAAGCGGCGAATAAGCCAAGATAATCCTCACCGTCAATAGCAAGGTTTGCGATGCTATAACCGTTACCCTGCAAAATGCTAGTAAAAGGATCATTTTGACTACCTATGGGCTGCCAGTTTGCAAAGGAACTCAAATCAAGATTAGCTAAGAGCTCGTAGCCACGACAATCACTGCCTCCACATTTCACGCCTGCATCGCTAGCGCTAGTTTTGTAGCTAGTACCTGCTAAATTATGGCGAATATTACCCAAGCGCTCCTGTGTTATAATATCTATGAGTCCATTTTTGTTGTAATCTACGGTGAGATCATTTTCTAAAATAGTGATAAGTGATGACAAACTATCAGAGGTAATTCCCCTAATATTTGTAATATTTAAGGTAAAGTATTCGAAGTTCTCTGGTAAATTATCGTCATTGATCTGCAACTCAATGCTAGTAGCAGTATCCTTAGTAAATATTGTCTTATGTCCAGAAATAGCGCCTGTAAAATCACTAGTGCTAGTTGAGCTATGTTGTACGAACCAATCAAAAATAATATCTCTGCGAGCCCTATGGTTTAACTCTAGTGTAAATACCAATTTATCACCTTCTCTAGTACTGAGAGTTCTAGGTTGCAAAGCAATTCTTGATTGAATATTTTGCAGGGTAATCTCAAACTTTTTGGTAAGAATAGTAGCTCCTTTACTGATGAGAGCAGCCAGTTGTAAAGTACCATCAGTCTTTTGATTTGAGAAAATAATGTCACAAGAATTGCTTGGGCTTTTTTCAATCTCAAGACTTCCTGCTATTTTTTGGAGGGCAATAGTAGTGCCATTAGCACCTGTCGTAGTCAGTATGATATCTCCACTACCAGCAGCACAAGTAACACTATTACTCTGTAGTAAATTAACATCTAAAATAGCTAGGGTGTCATTGGCAGTGTAACTATTGGCAATCAGCTCAATATTTTCATTATTTAGAGTAGCTCCTAAGAAGCTATCTAAATTACTTACGCCTACATAGGGACTAGCAAGTCGTAACAAGCCATAAGCAAGGCTAACCGCTTGTTTATCTACTCCTAACTTTGTAATTACAGGATAACTACCATTTGCAAAACTCCAAATATTATCGCCAAGCTCATCGGTAGCATCAAAAAAACCTGCAAACACACTTGCTCCAGCAACGCCAGTGGAAGCTAGCATACCAGCTGTATCACTAGAGGCAATATTTATAGTATTATCTATAGCGTCTGCTGCTTCTAGTGCTCCACTAGTCTCACTATTCCAATAGCTATTAGTTATAGTGCCTGTATTCGTATTAACCAATCCATAAGATGCAAAACCTAGGGCATAGCTGAAACCTAGATTTACTGAGTTCAAACTCATCAAACCTCCTGCACTGCTGGCAAATACAGAGCTACTAGACCAGCTATGTAGGACTTCTCCAGCAGAAAAACCAAATAAACCGCCGTAACTGTTATTTCTTTTTCCGTTACTAGTCACGCTGCCACTGGCACTGCTGTAACTAACTTGAGAATTACGCTCTACTCTTCCAGCTAAACCGCCGTAATTGTTATTTCTTTTTCCGTTACTAGTAACGCTGCCACTGGCACTGCTGTAGCTAACAGTAGAATTGGTGCTCACAGCTCCGAACAAGCCACCATATTTGTTATTGCCTTGACCGTTACTAGTAACGCTGCCACTAGCACTGCCGTAGCTAACTTCAGAATTACGCTCTACTCCTCCAGCTAAACCGCCGTAATTGTTATTGCCTTGACCGTTACTAGTAACGCTGCCACTAGCACTGCCGTAGCTAACTTGCGAATTTTTTACCTCTCCCACCAAACCACCGTAATTATTGCCATTATCACCTGTGCTACTAACATGACCACTGCTACTGCTGTAGCTAATTTTAGAATTATCTCTTACCTGTCCCACCAAACCTCCTACCCTATCAACGCCACCGCTCGTAAAAACACTACCGCTACTAGTAGCATAGCTAATAGTACTACTTGATACATAGCCAACAATTCCGCCTACATTATCTGCACTATTATCATTACTGCCTACTACTATACTCAAATCACTAGTAACGTTTATAATAGTTGTGCCTGTGATTGCTCCTAGTATGCCCCCTATATTTGCTCCTGTTGCTGAGAGTTTACTATTAGTATTTGCTGCCCTAACTTGTAGCCTGCTAATAGCGCTCTGCTCTGCCCTACCTGCTAGAGCACCTACATAACTATCACCGCTAATAGAGGCTACTTCTACTACCAAGTTATCAATCGTAGCGCCAGATAAAGCGGCGAATAAGCCAATATTATTTCCACCGTCAATAGCAAGGTTTGCGATGCTATAACCATTGCCCTGCAAAATGCTAGTAAAAGGATTATTTTGACTGCCTATGGGCTGCCAGTTTGTAAACTCGCTCAAATCAAGATCACCTAAGAGCTCGTAGCCACGACAAGCATTACCTCCACAAGTCTTACCTGCATCACTAGCACTAGTTTTATAGCTAGTACCTGCTAAATTATAGCGAATATTATCAAAGTGCTCCTGTGTGACAATATCTATGAGTCCATTGCCGTTGTAATCTACGGTGAGATCATTTTCTAAAATAGTGATGGACGCTGATAAACTATCAGAGGTAACTCCCCTAATATTTGTAATATTTAAAGTAAAGTCTTCGAAGTTCTCTGGTAAATTATCGTCATTGATCTGCAACTCAATGCTAGTAGCAGTATCCTTAGTAAATATTGTCTTATGTCCAGAAATAGCTCCTGTAAAATCACTAGTGCTAGTTGAGCTATGTTGTACGAACCAATCAAAGCTAACATCTCTGCTAGCTCTATGGTTTAATTCTACTATAAATACCAACTCATCGCCTTCTCTAGTACTGAGAGTTGTAGGTTGTAAAGCGATTATTGATTGAATAGTGTTTAGAGTAATCTCAAACTTTTTAGTTAGACTAGCAGCTCCTTTACTGATGAGCGCAGCTAGTTGTAAAGTACCGTCGGTTTTTTGATTTGAGAAAATAATGTCACAGGAATTGCTTGGGCTTTTTGCAATCTCAATACTTCCTGCTATTTTTTGTAGAGCAATAGTAGTACCATTAGCACCCGTCGTAGTCAGTATGATATCTCCACTACCAGCAGTGCAAGTAACGCTATTACTCTGTAATAAATTAACATCTAAAATAGCTAGAGTGTCCCTAGCGTTGTAACTATTAGCAATCAGCTCAATATTTTCATTATTTAGAGTAACTCCTAAGAAGCTATCTAAATTACTTACGCCTACATAGGGACTAGCAAGTCGTAACAAGCCATAAGCAAGGCTAACCGCTTGTTTGTCTACTCCTAGCTTTGTAATTACAGGATAACTACCATTTGCAAAAGTCCAAATATTTCGGTTATGCTTATCGGTTGCATCCGCAAAATCTGCAAATACACTTGCTCCAGCAACGCCAGTGGAAGCTAGCATACCAGCTGTATCACTAGAGGCAATATTTATAGTATTATCTATAGCGTCTGCTGCTTCTAGTGCTCCACTAGTCTCAATATTCCAATAGCTATTTTTTATAGTTCCTGTATTCATAGCAACCAATCCAAAACCACTAATTACCGGAGAAGTATTTTGAAAGACAGCACCCAGGGCATAGCTAAAACCTAGGTCTCCTGAGTGCATATTCACCAAACCTGCTGGGTTGTTTGCAAATACAGAGCTACTAGACCAACTATGTATGATTTCTCCTTTAGAGATTTCTGCATTAGACCCACCTACCAAACCACCGTAATTGCTGTTACTAAATCTACTAATGATATTGCCACTGGCACTGCTGTAGCTAATTGTAGAATCTTTACTCAACCATCCTACTAAGCCACCGTAATTCTCATTCATCCTTCCATCACTAATTATATTGCCAATAGCACTGCTGTAACTAATTGTAGAAATATCCGCTACAATTCCTACTAAACCACCGTAAAGATCGCTACTACCTCCAGTGCTAGTCACACTACCACTAGCACTGCTGTAACTAATTGTAGAACTCCTGATCAATCTTCCTACTAAACCACCGTAAAGATCGCTATTAATTCCATTGCTAGTCACACCACCACTAGCACTACTGTCGCTAATTGTAGAACTAATGTCCAATTCTCCTACTAAACCACCGTAAAGATCGCTATTATTTCCAGTGCTAGTAACACTACCACTAGCACTACTATAGCTAATTGTAGAACTCCTGGTCAATCTTCCTACTAAACCACCGTAATGATCACTATTATCTCCGTTGCTAGTCACGCTACCACTAGCACTACTATAGCTAATTGTAGAATTATTCCTCATTCTTCCGACCAATCCACCATAAGCCCAACTGTCGCTCCCGTTGCTAGTAACACTGCTACTAGTACTACTATAGCTAATTGCAGAATAATTCTGCATATATCCTACCAAACCACCTACATTATCAGGATCACTGCCTATAACAGACACACTATCGCTACTATAAGCATAACTAATATCACTACTTGATACATAACCAACAATTCCTCCTACATTATCTGCATTATCATTATTGCCTCCTACTATCCTCAAATCACTAGTTGCATTTGTAATAGTTGTACCTGTGATTGCTCCTAGTATGCCTCCTATGTTTGCTCCTGTTGCTGAGAGTGTGCTACTAGCACTTGCTGCTCTAACTTGTAGCCTGCTAATAGCACTATTTTCTGCCCTACCTGCTAGAGCGCCTACATCACTATCACCAGCAATAGAGGCTACTTCTACTACCAAGTTATCAATCGTGGCTCCAGATAAAGCAGTAAATAAGCCAATATTATTTCCTCTGTCAATAACAAGGTTTTCGATACTATAACCATTACCCTGCAAAATGCTAGTAAAAGGATTATTTTTACTACCTATAGGCTGCCAGTTTGTAAACTCGCTTAAATCAAGATTAGAGAATAGCTCATAACCACGACAAGCACTGCCTCCGCAATTCTTACCTGTATCAGTAGTGCTAGTTTTATAGCTAGTACCTGCTAAATTATAGCGAATATTATCCAAGTGCTCCTGTGTGACAAGATCTATGAGTCCATTGCCGTTGTAATCTACGGTGAGATCATTTTCTAAAATAGTGATCAGTGATGACAAACTATCAGAGGTAATTCCCCTAATATTTGTAATATTTAAAGTAAAGTCTTCGAAGTTCTCTGGTAAATTATCGTCATTGATCTGTAACTCAATGCTAGTAGCAGTATCCTTAGTAAATATTGTCTTATGTCCAGAAGTAGCTCCCGTAAAATCACTAGTACTAGTTGAGCTATGTTGTACGAACCAATCAAAGCTAAGATCTCTGCTAGCCCTATGGTTTAACTCTACTATAAATACCAACTCATCGCCTTCTCTAGTACTGAGAGTTGTAGGTTGTAAAGCAATTATTGAGTGAATAGCATTTAGAGTAATCTCAAACTTTTTAGTTAGACTAGCAGCTCCTTTACTAATGATAGCAGCTAGCTGTAAAGTACCATCGGTCTTTTGATTTGAGAAAATAATGTCACAGGAATTACCTGCTCTTTTTTCAATCTCAATATTGCCTGCTATTTTTTGTAGAGTAATAGTAGTACCATTAGCACCTGTCGTAGTCAGTATGCTATCTGTGCTACCAGCAGCGCAAGTAGCGCTATTGCTCTGTAATAAATTGACATCTAAAATAGCTAGAGTATCCCTAGCGTTGTAGCTATTGGCAATCAGCTCAATATCTTCATTATTTAGAGTAGCTCCTAAAAAGCTATCTAGAGTACTTGTACTTGCATAAGGACTAGCGAATCGCAATAAGCCGTAGGCAAGAGAAACTGCTTGTTTATCTACTCCTAGCTCTGTAATTACGGGGTAATAACCATTTACAAAACTCCAAATATTATCGCCAAGCTCATCGGTAGCACCTGCAAAATCTTTGAAAATCCTAGCTCCAGCAGAGCCAGTGGAGTCTAGCATACCAGCTGTATCACTAGAAGCAATATTTATAGTATTATCTGTAACATCTGCTGCTTTCAGTACCCCACTAGTCTCGCTATTCCAATAGCTATTATCTACAGACCCTATTTTTGTCTTTGGAGGTTTTGTATTCTCTGCAATCAATCCAAAACCACTTGGCAAGACAGCACCGAGAGCATAACTAAATTTTAAGCTTCCTATATTGCGACTCACTAAACCTGCTGCACTGTTTGCAAATACAGAACTACTAGACCAACTATGCTGGACTTCTGCGTCAGAGTCACCTACCAAACCACCATAATAATTACTATTAGAACTATTGTTAATAACATTGCCACTAGCGCTAGTGTAGCTAATTTTAGAAGTCTCTTGCGCATCCCCTGCCAAACCACCGTAATAATCATTGCTATCACCACTGCTAATAACACTGCCACTAGCACTGCTGTAGCGAATTGTAGACGAAAAAAATACATATCCTACTAGCCCTCCGTAATGATCACTGTTAGTACCGTTGCTAATAACACTACCACTTGCACTGCTATAACTAATTGGGCCAATCAACATACCCACTAGTCCTCCGTAATTATCACTGTTAGTACCGTTGCTAGTAACGCTACCACTAGCACTGCTGTATCTAATTGTAGAGCCAAACCCATCCATTTTTCCAACCAAACCACCGTAATCACTGTTATTAGATCCACTGCTACTAACACTGCCACTAGCACTGCTATGGCTAATTATAGCAGAACGTATAGCCCCTGCCAAACCACCTACACTACTAACAAAGCTACCCCTTACAAAAACACTAGCATTACTAGTAACATAGCTAATACTGCCACTTAATACATAACCAACAATTCCTCCCACATTATCTGCATTATTATGATCTTTTACTACATTCAGATTACTAGTTGCATTTATAATAGTTGTACCTGTAATCTCTCCTAGCATGCCTCCTATATTTGCTCCTCTTGCTGAGAGTTTACTGTTAGTATTTGCTGCTCTAATTTGTAGCCTGCTAATAATGCTAGTTGTTGCTCTACCTGCTAGAGCACCTACATAACTATCGCCGGTAATAGAGGCTACTTCTACTACTAAATTATCAATCATAGCTCCAGATAAAGCGGCGAATAAACCAAGATAATCCACGCCGTCAATAACAAGGTTTGCGATGCTATGACCATTGCCCTGCAAGATGCTAGTAAAAGGATTATGTTGACTACCTATAGGTTGCCAGTTTGCAGACGCACTCAAATCAAGATTAGCTAAGAGCTCATAACCACGACAAACACTACCTCCGCAAGTCTTACCCGTATCATTAGTGCTAGTTTTGTAGCTTGTACCTGCTAAATTATAGCGAATATTATCAAATTGCTCCCGTGTTACAAGATCTATGAGTCCATTGCCGTTGTAATCTACGGTTAGATCTAGATCATTTGCTAAAATAGTGATAGATGCTGATAAACTATCCGGGGTAGCTCCTCTAATATTTGTAATATTTAAGGTAAAAGTCTCATCTGTCTCATAGACAGTATCATCGCTGGTATCAATAATAATAATTGTGCTAGTATCCCCAGCTCTAATTAGCTGTGTGCCTGCTATAATGCCCGTAAAATCACTAGTACTAGTTGAGATATGTTGTATGAACCAATCAAAAGTGATATCTGTAGCGCTTGCTCTGTTTAATTCTAGTTTATAGGTGAGGCTGGCGCCTTCTGTGCTAGTGCTATCTACTTGCTCAAAGCTCAACAAGACAAGGTTTGATTGAGGGTCATTATCTATAATTCTACCTCCTGCTGCTAGAGCATCAGGGGTAGCTCCTATGACCTTGATAATATTGAGGCTAAAAGTCTCATCTGTCTCATAGATAGTATCATCGCTAGTATCAATAATAATAGTTGTGCTAGTATCCCCAGCTCTAATTAGCTGTGTGCCTGCTATAATGCCCGTAAAATCACTAGTACTAGTTGAGATATGTTGCACAGACCAATCAAAGCTCACATCTGCAAGGCTTGCTCTGTTTAATTCTAGTCTATAATTGAGACTAACATCTTCTGTAGCACTGAGATAGTCTTGCTCAAAGCGCAACAAGGTAACGCTTGGTTGAGCGTCATTATCTATAATTCTACCTCCTGCTGCTAGAGCATCAGGGGTAGCTCCTCTAATATTTGTAATATTTAAGCTAAAAATCTCATCTGTCTCATAGATAGTATCATCGCTGGTATCAATAATAATAGTTGTGCTAGTATCCCCAGCTCTAATTAGCTGTGTGCCTGCTATAATGCCCGTAAAATCACTAGTACTAGTTGAGATATGTTGTATGAACCAATCAAAGCTCACATCTGCAAGGCTTGCTCTGTTTAATTCTAGTTTATAGGTGAAGCTCGCACCTTCTATGGTAGTGCTATCTACTTGCTCAAAGCTCAGTAAGGACATAATTGGTTGAGTGTCATTATCTATGATTCTACCTCCTGCTGCTAGAGCATCAGGGGTAGCTCCTATGACCTTGATAATATTGAGGCTAAAAGTCTCATCTGTCTCATAGACAGTATCATCGCTGGTATCAATAATAATAATTGTGCTAGTATCCCCAGCTCTAATTAGCTGTGTGCCTGCTATAATGCCCGTAAAATCACTAGTACTAGTTGAGATATGTTGCACAGACCAATCAAAGCTCACATCTGCAAGGCTTACTCTGTTTAATTCTAGTTTATAGGTGAAGCTGGCGCCTTCTGTGGTAGTGCTATCTATTTGCTCAAAGCTCAGTAAGGACATAATTGGTTGAGCATCATTATCTATGATTCTACCTCCTGCTGCTAGAGCATCAGGGGTAGCTCCTATGACCTTGATAATATTGAGGCTAAAAGTCTTATCTGTCTCATAGACAGTATCATCGCTGGTATCAATAATAATAATTGTGCTAGTATCCCCAGCTCTAATTAGCTGTGTGCCTGCTATAATGCCCGTAAAATCACTGGTACTAGTTGAGATATGTTGTATGAACCAATCAAAACTCACATCTGCAAGGCTTACTCTGTTTAATTCTAGTTTATAGGTGAAGCTGGCGCCTTCTGTGCTAGTGCTATCTACTTGCTCAAAGCTCAACAAGACAAGGTTTGGTTGAGGGTCATTATCTATAATCCTACCTCCTGCTGCTAGTCTATCAGGGGTAGCACCTGTGACCTTGATAATATTGAGGCTAAAAGTCTCATCTGTCTCATAGATAGTATCATCGCTGGTATCTATGCTAATAGTTGTAGTGGTGTCTCCTGCTCTAATTAGCTGTGTGCCTCCTAGGATGCTTGTAAAATCACTAGTACTAGTTGAGATATGTTGTATGAACCAATCAAAAGTGATATCTGTAGCGCTTGCTCTGTTTAATTCTAGTTTATAGGTGAAGCTGGCGCCTTCTGTGCTAGTGCTATCTACTTGCTCAAAGCTCAGTAAGGACATAATTGGTTGAGTGTCATTATCTATAATCCTACCTCCTGCTGCTAGTCTATCAGGGGTAGCACCTGTGACCTTGATAATATTGAGGCTAAAAGTCTCATCTGTCTCATAGATAGTATCATCGCTGGTATCAATAATAATAGTTGTGCTAGTATCCCCAGCTCTAATTAGCTGTGTGCCTGCTATAATGCCCGTAAAATCACTAGTACTAGTTGAGATATGTTGTATGAACCAATCAAAAGTGATATCTGTAGCGTTTGCTCTGTTTAATTCTAGTTTATAGGTGAGGCTAGCGCCTTCTGTGGTAGTGCTATCTATTTGCTCAAAGCTCAGTAAGGACATAATTGGTTGAGCGTCATTATCTATAATCCTACCTCCTGCTGCTAGTCTATCAGGGGTAGCTCCTATGATCTTGATAATATTGAGGCTAAAAATCTCATCTGTCTCATAGACAGTATCATCACTGGTATCAATAATAATAGTTGTGCTAGTATCCCCAGCTCTAATTAGCTGTGTGCCTGCTATAATACTTGTAAAATCACTGGTACTAGTTGAGATATGTTGCACAGACCAATCAAAGCTCACATCTGCAAGGCTTACTCTGTTTAATTCTAGTTTATAGGTGAAGCTGACTCCTTCTGTGGTAGTGCTATCTATTTGCTCAAAGCTCAGTAAGGACATAATTGGTTGAGCGTCATTATCTATGATTCTACCTCCTGCTACTAGAGCATCAGGGGCAGCACCTGTGACCTTGATAATATTGAGGCTAAAAGTCTCATCTGTCTCATAGACAGTATCATCACTGGTATCTATGCTAATAGTTGTAGTGGTGTCTCCTGCTCTAATCCTCTTTGTACCTTCTAGGATGCTTGTAAAATCACTGGTACTAGTTGAGATATGTTGCACAGACCAATCAAAAGCGACGTCTGTAGCGCTTGCTCTGTTTAGTTGTAGCCTATAGGTGTGGCTCGTGCCCTCTGTTTCATTGCTATAGTCTTGCTCAAAGCTCAAAAGGAGTTGAGTGTCATTATCTATAATACTGCTACCTGCAGCTAAACTATTGGGTACAGCTCCCATGACCTTGGTAAGGTTAAGGCTAAAAATCTCATTACCCTCAGAAATATTATCATCGCTGGTATCAATAATAATAGTTGCAGTAGTATCCCCAGCTCTAATCAGCTGTGAGCCTGCTATAATTCCCGTAAAATCACTAGTGCTAGTTAAGTGATGCTGCACATACCAATCAAAAATAACATCTGCAGCGCTTGCTCTGTTTAATTCTAGCCTATAGGTGTAGCTCGTGCCCTCTAGTGCAATACTATAACTTTGCTTAAAGCTCAGTACCAGTTGAGTGTCATTGTCTATAATATTACCACTTGCAACTAACCTATTGGGTACGGCTCCCATGACTTTGGTAATATTGAGGATAAAGTTCTCATCACCCTCGTAAATATTATCATCGCTAGTGTCAATGCTAATAGTTATAGTAGTGTCTCCTGCTCTAATCCTCTTTGTATCTCCTAGGGCGCCCGTAAAATCACTGGTACTAGTTAAGTGATGCTGCACGTGCCAATCAAAACTCACATCTGTAGCACTTGCTCTGTTTAGTTCTAGCCTATAGGTGAGGCTAGTGCCCTCTAGCGCAGTGCTATGGTCTTGCTCAAAGCTCAACAAGACAATGTTTGGTTGAGCGTCATTGTCTCTAATCCTACCACCTGCTGCTAGACTACTCGGAGCAGCTCCTGTGACATTGGTAATATTGAGAATAAAGTTTTCATCACCCTCGTAAGCGATATCATCGCTGGTATCAATGCTAATAATTGTGCTAGTATCCCCAGCTCTCATTAGCTGTGTACCTGCTATAATTCCCGTAAAATCCTCAGCGCTAGTTGAGCTATGTTGCACGTGCCAATCAAAAATAACATCTGTAGCACTTGCTCTGTTAAGTTGTAGCCTATAGGTGAGGCTCGTGCCCTCTAGCGCAGTGCTATAGTCTTGCTCAAAGCCCAACAAGGCAATGTTTGGTTGAGCGTCATTGTCTATAATCCTGCCGCTTGCTACTAGACTATTAGGGGTAACTCCCGTGATATTAGTAATATTGAGGATAAAAGTCTCATCTGTCTCATAGATAGTATCATCTCTGGTATCAATGCTAATAATTGCGATAGTATCCCCTGCTCTAATCAGCTGCGTGCCGAATAGAGCACTCATAAAATCACTGCTGCTAGTTGAGATATGTTGCACAGACCAATCAAAGCTCACATCTGTAGTGCTTGCTCTGTTTAATTTAAAAACAAATCTAAAAGTTTCTCCTTCTTTTATATTAACAACTCGCTCAGGAGGAGTTATCACAATATTGTTATTCGTTGTTGAGTCAGTCTTTGAGTTGACATTATTAACACCACAAGAAACACTTAAAAAGCTAAAAAATAGCAAAACAAAAATTTTACAAAAAATATAATTATTAGACATTAGACATCAAGATCTTTGTAAAAAGCAAAAATGCTCCCCGAGCTTATACCTAAATCAAGTAAAATACAAGTCTTAAAAAAAGAATTATACTCTGATATTTTTTTAATAAATTACCTAAAACTTATCACGAATTTTTTACTCAGGATAGCTGAGCCTTTGGTAATTGTCGCAGCTAGTTGTAGCCTATCACCTGCTTGGATCACAGCTGCTCTATCAAAAGCTATACTACAATCTGTATAAACAATGTGCTCATGCAAATTGTTAGTTGCTGCGGTGATACTCAGTGTAATTACTGCTTGGTTAGCGCCTGTCGTAGTTATGATGCTATCTGTGCTACCAGCAGTGCAAGTAGCGCTATTACTCTGTAGTAAATTAACATCTAAAATAGCTAGAGGGCTACCAGCGCTGTAATCATTAGCATCAAGTACAATATTTTCATTATGCAAAGTGCCACCTAAGAAGCTAGATACTCTACCAGTAGCTGTGGGGTGGGCAAGTCGTAACAAGCCGTAGGCAAGAGCGACCGCCTGCTCGTCTATTCCTAGCTCTGTAATTACGGGGTAACTACCACTTGCAAAAGTCCAAATCTTTCGGTTATGCTCATCAGTAGCATCAAAAAAACCTTTGAAAATCCTAGCGTTAGCGGAGCCAGTGGAAGCTAGCATACCAGCTGTATCACTAGAGGCAATGTTTGTAGTGCTATCGGGACCTGCTGCTAGCGCTCCGCTAGTCTCGCTATTCCAGTAGCTATTAGCTATAGTGCCTAAATTCGTATTAACTAATCCAAAACCGCTAGGTAAGATAGTGCCTAAGACATAATTAAATTTGACATCAATCTCGTTATGACCTATCAAACCTGCCACATAACTACCTCCCACAACTTCTCTTACAGAGCTACTAGACCAACTATGTATAATTTTTCCAGAATTCGTAGCATAACCTACCAAACCACCGTAAAAGAAAGAAAAGTAAGATTCAAGATCTATAACACTGCCGCTAGCACTGCTGTAACTAACACTAGAGTTAGTCATATACCCTACCAAACCTCCGTGATTTTGACCAAATTGTCCACTGCTAATAACACTAGCACTAGCACTGCTGTAACTAACACTAGAACTCTCCATATACCCTACCAAACCACCATGATGCTCATTTGTGCCGCCGCCACTAACACTACCACTGGCACTGCTATAGCTAAGACGAGAGTTAGTCATATACCCTACCAAACCACCTACTGAATGAAATAATTCCCCTACAGAAACACTAGCGCTACTATAGGCATGGCTAATACTGCTATCTTCTGCATAACCGACAATTCCTCCCAAACCTGCTAGACTAACACCTCCTATTCCTACTACTCCTACTACTCCTACTACTCCTACTACATCTAGATCACTAGTTGCATTTGTAATAGTTGTCTCTGTAATTCTGCCTAGTATGCCCCCTACTGTATGTCCTGTTGCTGAGAGTGTGCTACTAGTATTTGCTGCTCTAATTTGTACCTTGTTAATAATACTATTTGCTGCACTACCTGCTAGAGCACCTACATAGCTATTACCACTAATAGAAGTAACTTCTACTACCAAGTTATCAATCGTGGCTCCAGATAAAGTGGCGAATAAGCCAAGATAATCCCTGTCATCAGTAGCAAAATACCCACCGTTAATAGCAAGGTTTGTGATGCTATAGCCGTTACCCTGTAAAATACTAGTAAAAGGTTTATCTAGGCTGCCTATAGGCTGCCAGTTTGCAAAGGAACTCAAATCAAGATTAGCTAAGAGCTCGTAGCCACGACAATCACTGCCTCCGCAATTCGTACCTGTATCAGTAGTGCTAGTTTTGTAGCTTGTCCCTGCTAAATTATAGCGAATATTATCAAAGTGCTCCTGTGTAACAAGATCTATGAGTCCATTGCCGTCGTAGTCTAGAGTTATATCTAGATCATTTTCTAAAATAGTGATAGATGTAGAGAAACTATCAGGGATAGCTCCTCTAATATTTGTGATATGCAAGGTAAAGTCTTCTGCTCGCTCTGGTCTGTCATCATCATTGATTTCTAACGTAATAGCAGTAGTGGTATCTCCAGCAAATAATATCTTATCTCCAAAAGTAGCTCCTCTAAAATCCTCAACGCTAGTTGAGCTATGCTGCAAGTACCAATCAAAAGCAAGATTTCTACTCGCTCTATGATTTAACTCTAGTGTAAATACCAACTCATCTCCCTCACTAGCACTTGCTTTTGTAGGATGCAAAGCAATTATTGATTGAATATTTTTCAGGGTAATTTCAAACTTTTTGGTCAGACTAGCAGCTCCTTTACTGATGATAGCAGCTAGCTGTAAAGTACCGTCGGTCTTTTGATTTGAGAAAATAATTTCACAAGAATTACTTGGGCTTTTTTCAATCTCAATACTTCCTGCTATTTTTTGGAGGGCAATAGTAGCACCATTAGCACCTGTCGTAGTCAGTATGGTATCTGTGCTACCAGCAGCGCAAATAGCACTGTTACTCTGTAGTAAATTGATATCTAAAATAGCTAGAGTGCCATTAACATTGTAACTATTAGCAATCAACTCAATATTTTCATTATTGAGAGTGCCTCCTAAAAAACTGTTTAGAGTGTTGTCGCTGACATAGGGGCTAGCAAGTCGTAATAAACCATAGGAAAGACTAACCGCTTGTTTGTCTAGCCCTAGCTCTGTAATTACAGGGTAATTACCGCTTGTAAAAGTCCAAATATTTTGGTTATGCTTATCGGTTGCATCCGCAAAATCTGCAAACACACTTACTCCAGCAGAGCCAGTGGAAGCTAGCATGCCAGCTGTATCACTAGAGGCAATATTTGTCACAGTACCTTTGCTCTGTGAAGCTGTCAGTGCTCCGCCAGTCTCGCTATTCCAATAGCTATTAGTTATAGTACCTGTATTCGTAGCAACCAATCCATAAGACGCATCACCTAGGGCATAACTAAATTTTAAACTACCTGTATTATCGCCTACCAAACCTGCTGGGTTGCTGGTAAATACAGAGCTACTAGACCAACTATGCGTGACTACTCCGAAAGATTCACCTACTAAACCACCATAATCATCACCATTAGCTCCGCTGCTAATAACATTGCCACTAGCACTGCTGTGGTCAATTGTAGAATCATTCTCCATCAATCCTGATAAGCCACCGTAAGTATGACTAATTCCATTACTAATAACATTGCCACTGGCACTGCTGTTGCTAATTTTAGAAGTTTCTTTTACCGTTCCTGCTAAACCGCCATAACGATTACTATTATCTCCATCACTAATCACATTGCCACTAGCGCTGCTGTAGCTAATTGTAGAATTAGTCAATTCTCCTACTAAACCACCGTAACGTCCACTGCTAGCTCCACTACTACTAACACTACCACTAGCACTGCTGTAGCTAATTGTAGAATTATCGTGTACCTCCCCCGCCAAACCGCCGTACTTATTACCTTCATCACCTGTGCTACTAACACTAGTACTAGCACTGCTGTAGCTAATTGTAGAATTATTTATACGTCCTACCAAACCGCCGTAAACAGAATTATTGTATCCGTTGCTAGTAACACTAGCGCTGGTACTACTATCACTAATTGTAGAATTACTTATAATTGTTCCAACCAAACCGCCGTAATAATAGTTTCTATCACCACTACTACTAACACTGCTGCTAGCGCTGCTATAACTAATATCAGAGCTAGCACTCTGCTGCCCCACCAAACCACCGTAATTAGCATTTCTATCGCCGCTACTAGTAACACTGCCACTAGCACTGCTGTAGTGAATATCAGAGTTGGTGCTCATATACCCTACCAAACCACCATAAGCGTAGTTACGAGTACCTCTGCTACTCACACTGCTACTGCTACTGCTGTAGCTAATTGTAGAATTAGTCAATTCTCCTACTAAACCACCTACATTATCAGCTCCACCACTCGCAGAAACACTACCGCTATTAGTAGCATAGCTAATAGTGCTACTTGATACATAGCCAACAATTCCTCCTACATAATCTGCAATCTCTGTATTACCTCCTACTATACTCAAATCACTAATTACATTTGTAATAGTTGTACCTATAGTTTCTCCTAGTATGCCCCCTACTGTATGTCCTGTTGCTTGAAGTTTGCTGTTAACATCTACTGCTCTAATTTGTACCCTACTAATAGTGCTCTGTTCTGCCCTACCTGCTAGAGCGCCTACATAACTATCACCACTAATGGAGGCTACTTCTACTACCAAATTATCAATCGTAGCTCCAGATAAAGCGGAGAATAAGCCAATATTATTTCCTCTGTCAATAGCAAGGTTTGCGATGCTATAACCATTGCCCTGCAAAATGCTAGTAAAAGGATCATTTTCACTACCTATAGGCTGCCAGTTTGCAAAGGAACTCAAATCAAGATTAGCGAATAGCTCATAACCACGACAATCACTGCCTCCGCAATTCGTACCTGTATCAGTAGTGCTAGTTTTGTAGCTTGTCCCTACTAAATTATAGCGAATATTATCAAAGTGCTCCTGTGTAACAAGATCTATGAGTCCATTGCCATCGTAATCCACGGTTAAATTTAAATCATTTGCTACAATAGTGATAGACGCTGATAAATTATCATGAGCAACTCCCCTAATATTTGTAATATTCAAGGTAAAGTCTTCGGCGTTCTCTGGTCTGTCATCATCATTGATTTGTAACCTAATAGTAGCATCAGTACCCTCAGCCAAGATTGTCTTAGAGCCAAAAATAGCTCCCGTAAAATCACTAGTGCTAGTTGAGCTATGTTGTACGGACCAATCAAAGCTAAAATCTCTGCTAGCCCTATGGTTTAACTCTAGCCTAAATACCAACTCATCTCCTTCTCTAGTGATGAGAGTGCTAGGTTGCAAAGAAATTATTGATTGAATAGCATTTAGAGTAATCTCAAACTTTTTAGTTAGACTAGCAGCTCCTTTACTAATGATAGCAGCTAGTTGTAAAGTACCATCGGTCTTTTGATTTGAGAAAATAATTTCACAAGAATTGCTTGGGCTTTTTTCAATCTCAATACTTCCTGCTATTTTTTGGAGGGCAATAGTAGCACCATTAGCACCTGTCGTAGTCATTATGGTCTTTCCACTACCAGCAGCGCAAGTAGCGCTATTGCTTTGAAGTAAGTTAACATCTAAAATAGCTAGGGTGTTTCTAGCGTTGTAACTATTGGCAATCAACTCAATATCTTTATTATTGAGAGTGCCTCCTAAGAAGCTATCTAAATTACTTACGCCTACATAGGGACTAGCAAGGCGTAACAAGCCATAGGCAAGGCTAACCGCTTGTTTATCTACTCCTAGCTCTGTAATTACAGGGTAATTACCACTTGTAAAAGTCCAAATATTTCTACCAAGCTCATCGATAGCACCTGCAAAACCTTGAAAAATCGTAGCTCTAGCAGAGCCAGTGGAGACTAGCATGCCAGCTGTATTACTAGAGGCAATATTTGTTACGGAACCTCCTATCTTTGTTGCTGTCAGTGCTCCGCTAGTCTCACTATTCCAATAGCTATTAGTTATACGTCTATTATTTATTGAAACCAATCCAGAACCACTCATTATCGGAGACAAACCCTCAAAGACAGCACCTAGAGCATAGCTAAACTCTAACTCTTCTTCGTTATAATTTACCAAGCCTGCTGCACCAGATGCTGCATCGCTTGCAAATACAGAGCTACTAGACCAACTATGACTGATATCTCCATCAGAAAAACCCACCAAACCACCGTAACCTCCCTCAGTTCTATTGACACTTCCAGTGCCAATAACATTGCCAATAGCACTACTATAACGAATTGTAGAACTATTCTCCACATATCCCACCAAACCACCGTAATTGCCACCATTATCTCCGTTAAAATTCATGTTACCGCTAGCGCTGCTGTAGCTAATTTCAGCTTGATTCAGTATAGCTCCAGCCAAACCACCGTAAAATAAATTCTCATCTCCATTACTAGTTACCCCACCACTAGCGCTACTATAGCTAATTTTAGAACTAGACACATATCCAACCAAACCACCGTAATAATTACTGCTATTTCCGTTGCTAGTAACACTACCACTAGTACTACTATAGCTAATTTTAGAACTAGACATATGTCCAACCAAACCACCTACCCTATCAACGCCACCATTTGCAAAAACACTGCCGCTGCTAGTAGCATAGCTAATAGTACTACTTGATACATAACCAACAATTCCACCTACATAATCTGCAATCTCTGTATTACCTCCTACTATATTCAAATCACTAGTAACATTTGTAATAATTGTGTCTGTGATTACTCTTCCTAGTATGCCCCCTACTCTATGTCCTGTTGCTGAGAGTGTGCTACTAGCATTTGCTGCTCTAATTTGTACCCTGCTAATAGTGCTATTTTCTGCCCTACCTGCTAGAGCGCCTACATTATTATCACCAGTAATAGAGACTACTTCTACTACCAAGTCATCAATCGTAGCACCAGATAAAGCGGAGAATAAGCCAATATTATTTCCTCTGTCAATAGCAAGGTTTGTAATACTATAACCATTGCCCTGCAAGATGCTAGTAAAAGGATCATTTTCACTACCTATAGGCTGCCAGTTTGCAAACGCACTCAAATCAAGATTAGCGAATAGCTCATAACCACGACAAACACTGCCTCCGCAATTCATACCTGTATCAGTAGTGCTAGTTTTGTAGCTTGTCCCTGCTAAATTATAGCGAATATTATCAAAATACTCTTGTGTAACAATATCTATGAGTCCATTGCCATCGTAATCTACGGTTAGATCTATATCATTTTTTAAAATAGTTATAAATGTAGATAAACTGTTAGGGGTAGCTCCTCTAATATTTGTGATATGCAAGGTAAAGTCTTCTGCTTGCTCTGGTCTGTCATCATCATTGATTTGTAACTCAATAGTAGTAGTGGTATCTCTAGCAAATAGTATCTTAGCTCCAAAAGTAGCTCCCGTAAAATCCTCAACGCTAGTTGAGCTATGTTGTATAAACCAATCAAAGCTGACATCTACAGCGCTTGCTTTATTTAATTGTAACTTATAGTTGATACTCGCCCCTTCTAGCACAGTGCTAGCTACTTGTTCAAAGACAATAGTTGGTTGAGGGTCATTATTTATAATACTACCTCTTGCTACTAGAGCATCAGGGATAGCTCCCGTGATATTGGTAATATTGAGGCTAAAATCCTCATTGTCCTCATAAATGCTATCATCGCTAGTATCAATGCTAATAGTTGTGGTAGTGCTTCCTGCTCTAATCTGCTTTGTGCCTCTTAGAGCGCCTCTAAAATCCTCAACGCTAGTTGAGCTATGTTGTACTGACCAATCAAAAGCAATATCTCTAGTACTAGTATTAGTTAAGCGCAAAGTATAGCTCAAACTACCACCTTCTGTTACGCTACTATAGTCTTGCTCAAAGTCAATGATTGGTTGAGGGTCATTGTCTATAATCCTGCCATCTGCTACTAGAGCACTAGGAGCAGCTCCCGTAACATTGATAATATTGAGGCTAAAATCCTCATTGCCCTCGTAAATGCTATCATCGCTAGTATCAATGCTAATAGTTGCAGTAGTGCTTCCTGCTCTAATCTGCTTTGTACCGAATAAAACTCCCGTAAAATCACTAGCGCTAGTTGAGCTATGTTGCACAGACCAATCAAAGCTAATATCTGTAGTACTAGTATTAGTTAGTTGCAAAGTATAAACGAGGTTAGCTCCCTCTAGCGCACTGCGTGCTACTTGCTCAAAGTCAATGGTTGGTTGAGGGTCATTGTCTATAATCCTGCCATCTGCTATAGAGCACTAGGAGCAGCTCCCGTAACATTGGTAATATGTAAGGTAAAGTCCTCGTTGCCCTCATAAATAGTATCATTACTGGTATCAATGCTAATAGTTGTAGTAGCGCTCCCTGCTCTAATCTGCTTTGTACCGAATAAAACTCCCGTAAAATCACTAGTGCTAGTTGAGCTATGTTGCACAGACCAATCAAAGCTAATATCTGTAGTACTAGTATTAGTTAGTTGCAAAGTATAGCTCAAACTACCACCTTCTGTTACGCTACTATAGTCTTGCTCAAAGTCAATGGTTGGTTGAGGGTCATTGTCTATAATCCTGCCATCTGCTACTAGAGCACTAGGAGAAGCTCCCGTAACATTGATAATATTGAGGCTAAAATCCTCATTGCCCTCGTAAATATTATCATCACTGGTATCAATGCTAATAGTTGTACTAGTATCCCCTGCTCTAATCAGCTGCGTGCCGAATATAGCACCCGTAAAATCCTCAGCGCTAGTTGAGCTATGTTGCACAGACCAATCAAAGCTAACATTTACAGCGCTTGCTTGATTTAATCGTAGCCTATAAACGAAGTTAGCCCCCTCTAACACACTGCGGGCTATTTGCTCAAAGAAAATGGTTGGTTGAGGGTCATTGTCTATAATCCTGCCACTTGCAACTAACCTATTGGGTACAGCTCCCGTGATATTGGTAATATTGAGGCTAAAATCCTCATTGCCCTCGTAAATATTATCATCACTGGTATCAATGCTAATAGTTGTACTAGTATCCCCTGCTCTAATTAGCTGTGTGCCGAATATAGCACCCGTAAAATCCTCAGCGCTAGTTGAGCTATGTTGCACAGACCAATCAAAAGCGACGTCTGTAGCACTTGCTCTGTTAAGTTGTAGCCTATAATTGAGACTAGCATCTTCTGTAGCGCTGCTATAGTCTTGCTCAAAGCTCAACACCAGTTGAGCATCATTATCTATAATACTGCTACCTGCAGCTAGACTATTGGGTACAGCTCCTGTGACCTTGGTAATATTAAGGCTAAAAATCTCATTGCCCTCGTAAATATTATCATCACTGGTATCAATGCTAATAGTTGTAGTAGTGCTCCCTGCTCTAATTAGCTGTGAGCCTGCTATAATTCCCGTAAAATCACTAGTGCTAGTTGAGCTATGCTGCACAGACCAATCAAAACTCACATTTGTAGCACTTGCTCTGTTGAGTTGTAGCCTATAATTGAAGCTAGTACCTTCTGTTACAGCGCTATCTACTTGCTCAAAGCTCAACACCAGTTGAGCATCATTGTCTATAACCCTACCACTTGCAACTAACCTATTGGGTACAGCTCCTGTAATATTGATAATATTAAGGCTAAAAATCTCATTGCCCTCATAAATACTATCATCACTGGTATCAATACTAATAGTTGTAGTGGTAGTCCCTGCAGCAATTCTTTTTGTGCCGAATAGAGCACCCGTAAAATCACTAGTGCTAGTTGAGCTATGCTGCACAGACCAATCAAAAGTGACGTCTGTAGCACTTGCTCTGTTTAGTTGTAACTTATAATTGAGGCTAGTACCCTCTACTGCAATGTTGTAGTCTTGCTCAAAGCTCAGCGCCAGTTGAACATCATTGTCTATAATATTACCACTTGCAACTAACCTATTGGGTACAGCTCCCGTGATATTGATAATATTAAGGCTAAAAATCTCATTGCCCTCATAAATACTATCATCACTGGTATCAATACTAATAGTTGTAGTAGTGCTCCCTGCAGCAATTCTTTTTGTGCCGAATAGAGCTACCGTAAAATCCTCAGCGCTAGTTGAGCTATGTTGCACAGACCAATCAAAAATAACATCTGTAGCACTTTCTTTATTTAATTCTAGCCTATAGATGAGACTCGTGCCCTCTGCTGTAATGCTATAGTCTTGCTCAAAGCTCAGCGTCAGTTGAGTGTCGTTGTCTATAATCCTACCACTTGCAACTAATCTATTGGGTACAGCTCCCGTGATCTTGGTAATATTGAGGATAAAGTTCTCATTGCCCTCGTAAATATTATCATCACTGGTATCAATGCTAATAGTCGTGCTAGTATCCCCTGCTCTAATCAGCTGTGTGCCGAATAGAGCACCCGTAAAATCCTCAGCGCTAGTTGAGATATGCTGCACAGACCAATCAAAACTAATATCTGTAGCACTTGCTCTGTTTAGTTGTAGCCTATAATTGAGACTAGCATCTTCTGTAGCGCTGCTATAGTCTTGCTCAAAGCTCAGTAACAGTTGAGCGTCATTGTCTATAATATTACCACTTGCAACTAACCTATTGGGTACAGCTCCCGTGATCTTGGTAATATTAAGGCTAAAAATCTCATTGCCCTCGTAAATATTATCATCACTGGTATCAATGCTAATAGTTGTAGTAGTATCCCCTGCTCTAATTAGCTGTGATCCTGTTAGAGCTCCCGTAAAATCACTAGTACTAGTTGAGCTATGTTGTACAGACCAATCAAAGCTCACATTTGTAGCACTTACTTTATTTAATTCTAGCCTATAATTGAGGCTAGTACCCTCTAGCGCAATACTATAACTTTGCTCAAAGCTCAGTGCCAGTTGAGCGTCATTGTCTATAATATTACCACTTGCAAATAACCTATTAGGTACAGCTCCCGTGATCTTGGTAATATTGAGGCTAAAAACTTCATTTCCCTCGTAAGCGCTATCATCGCTAGTCTCAATAATAATAGTTGTGCTAGTATTCCCTGCTCTAATTAGCTGTGTGCCGAATAGAGCACCCGTAAAATCCTCAGTGCTAGTTGAGCTATGCTGCACAGACCAATCAAAGCTCACATTTGTAGCACTTGCTTTATTTAATTCTAGCCTATAATTGAGGCTAGTACCCTCTAGCGCAATACTATAACTTTGCTCAAAGCTCAGTAACAGTTGAGCATCATTGTCTATAATATTACTACCTACCGCTAGAGCACTAGGAGCAGCTCCCGTGATCTTAGTGATATTGAGGGTAAAAATCTCATCACCCTCATGGATGCTATCATCGCTGGTATCAATAATAATAGTTGTGCTAGTATCCCCTGCTCTAATTAGCTGTGTACCGAATAGAGCGCTCGTAAAATCCTCAGCGCTGGTTGAGCTATGCTGCACAGACCAATCAAAAACAACATCTGTAGCACTTTCTTTATTTAATTGTAGCCTATAATTGAAGCTCGTGCCCTCTAGCGCAGTACTATAACTTTGCTCAAAGCTCAGTAACAGTTGAGTTTCATTATCTATAATACTACCACCTGCCGATAAACTATTAGAGGTGCTTCCTCTAATATTTGTAATATTTACGGTAAAGCTCTCATCACCCTCGTAAATATTATCATCGCTGGTATCAATAATAATAGTCGTGCTAGTATCCCCTGCTCTAATTAGCTGTGAGCCTGCTAGGGCTCCCGTAAAATCACTAGTGCTAGTTGAGCTATGCTGCACAGACCAATCAAAACTCACATTTGTAGCACTTGCTCTGTTGAGTTGTAGCCTATAATTGAAGCTAGTACCTTCTGTTACAGCGCTATCTACTTGCTCAAAGCTCAGTGCTAGTTGAGCGTCATTATCTACAATCCTGCCGCGTGCCGTTAGACTACTCGGGGTCGCTCCCGTAACATTGGTAATATTAAGGATAAAATCCTCATCACCCTCGTAAATATTATCATCACTGGTATCAATGCTAATAGTTACGGTAGTACTCCCTACCGCAATTCTCTGTGAGCCTGCTAGAGCTTCCGTAAAATCACTAGTGCTAGTTGAGCTATGTTGCACAGACCAATCAAAAGCGACGTCTGTAGCACTTACTTTGCTTATTTGTAATCTATAGGCGAGACTCGTGCCCTCTGCTGTAATGCTATAGTCTTGCTCAAAGCTCAACAAGGCAATACTTGGTTGAGCATCATTGTCTATAATGCTGCCGCTTGCTGTTAGGCTACTCGAGGCAGCTCCTGTGACATTGGTAATAATTAGGCTAAAGTTCTCATCTATCTCATAAGCACTATCATCGCTAGTCTCAATAATAATAGTCGTGCTAGTATCCCCTGCTCTAATTAGCTGTGTGCCGAATAGAGCACCCGTAAAATCACTAGTGCTAGTTGAGCTATGTTGCACAGACCAATCAAAGCTAATATCTGTAGTACTAGTGTTAGTTAAGCGCAAAGTATAGCTCAAACTACCACCTTCTGTTACGCTACTATAGTCTTGCTCAAAGTCAATGGTTGGTTGAGGGTCATTGTCTATAATCCTGCCATCTGCTACTAGAGCACTAGGAGCAGCTCCCGTAACATTAATAATATTGAGGCTAAAATCCTCATTGCCCTCGTAAATATTATCATCGCTGGTATCAATACTAATAGTCGTGCTAGTATCCCCTGCTCTAATTAGCTGCGTGCCGAATAGAGCACCTGTAAAATCACTAGTGCTAGTTAAGATATGGTGTATAGACCAATCAAAGCTAACATTTACAGCGCTTGCTTTGCTTATTTGTAGTTTATAATTAAGACTAGCATCTTCTGTAGCACTGAGATAGTCTTGCTCAAAGTCAATACTTGGCTGGGCATCATTGTCTATAATCCTGCCGCTTGCTGTTAGGCTACTCGGGATAGCTCCTGTGACATTGGTAATAATTAGGCTAAAGTTCTCATCTATCTCATAAGCACTATCATCGCTGGTATCAATACTAATAGTCGTGCTAGTATCCCCTGCTCTAATTAGCTGTGTGCCGAATAGAGCACCTGTAAAATCACTAGTGCTAGTTAAGATATGGTGTATAGACCAATCAAAAGCGACGTCTGTAGCGCTTACTTTGCTTATTTGTAGTTTATAATTAAGACTAGCATCTTCTGTAGCACTAAGATAGTCTTGCTCAAAGTCAATAGTTGGCTGGGCATCATTGTCTATAATGCTGCCGCTTGCTGTTAGGCTACTCGGGGTAGCTCCTGTGACATTGGTAATAATTAGGCTAAAGTTCTCATCTATCTCATAAGCACTATCATCGCTGGTATCAATACTAATAGTCGTGCTAGTATCCCCTGCTCTAATTAGCTGTGTGCCGAATAGAGCACCTGTAAAATCACTAGTGCTAGTTAAGATATGGTGTATAGACCAATCAAAAGCGACGTCTGTAGCACTTGCTTTGCTTATTTGTAGTTTATAATTAAGACTAGCATCTTCTGTAGCACTGAGATAGTCTTGCTCAAAGTCAATACTTGGCTGGGCATCATTGTCTATAATGCTGCCGCTTGCTGTTAGGCTACTCGGGGTAGCTCCTGTGACATTGGTAATAATTAGGCTAAAGCTCTCATCACCCTCATAAGCACTATCATCGCTGGTATCAATACTAATAGTCGTGCTAGTATCCCCTGCTCTAATTAGCTGTGTGCCGAATAGAGCACCCGTAAAATCACTAGTGCTAGTTAAGATATGGTGTATAGACCAATCAAAAGCGACGTCTGTAGCACTTACTTTGCTTATTTGTAGTTTATAATTAAGACTAGCATCTTCTGTAGCACTGAGATAGTCTTGCTCAAAGTCAATACTTGGCTGGGCATCATTGTCTATAATGCTGCCGCTTGCTGTTAGGCTACTCGGGGTAGCTCCTGTGACATTGGTAATATTGAGGCTAAAGTTCTCATCTATCTCATAAATACTATCATCGCTAGTCTCAATAATAATAGTCGTGCTAGTATCCCCTGCTCTAATTAGCTGTGTGCCGAATAGAGCACTCGTAAAATCACTAGTGCTAGTTAAGATATGGTGTATAGACCAATCAAAAGCGACGTCTGTAGCGCTTACTTTGCTTATTTGTAGTCTATAATTAAGACTAGCATCTTCTGTAGCACTGAGATAGTCTTGCTCAAAGCTCAACAAGGCAATACTTGGTTGAGCATCATTGTCTATAATGCTGCCGCTTGCTGTTAGGCTACTCGAGGCAGCTCCTGTGACATTGGTAATAATTAGGCTAAAGTTCTCATCTATCTCATAAGCACTATCATCGCTAGTCTCAATAATAATAGTCGTGCTAGTATCCCCTGCTCTAATTAGCTGTGTGCCGAATAGAGCACCCGTAAAATCACTAGTGCTAGTTGAGCTATGTTGCACAGACCAATCAAAGCTAATATCTGTAGTACTAGTGTTAGTTAAGCGCAAAGTATAGCTCAAACTACCACCTTCTGTTACGCTACTATAGTCTTGCTCAAAGTCAATGGTTGGTTGAGGGTCATTGTCTATAATCCTGCCATCTGCTACTAGAGCACTAGGAGCAGCTCCCGTAACATTAATAATATTGAGGCTAAAATCCTCATTGCCCTCGTAAATATTATCATCGCTGGTATCAATACTAATAGTCGTGCTAGTATCCCCTGCTCTAATTAGCTGCGTGCCGAATAGAGCACCTGTAAAATCACTAGTGCTAGTTAAGATATGGTGTATAGACCAATCAAAAGCGACGTCTGTAGCGCTTGCTTTGCTTATTTGTAGTTTATAATTAAGACTAGCATCTTCTGTAGCACTGAGATAGTCTTGCTCAAAGTCAATACTTGGCTGGGCATCATTGTCTATAATGCTGCCGCTTGCTGTTAGGCTACTCGGGGTAGCTCCTGTGACATTGGTAATATTGAGGCTAAAGTTCTCATCTATCTCATAAATACTATCATCGCTAGTATCAATACTAATAGTTGTGCTAGTATCCCCTGCTCTAATTAGCTGTGTGCCGAATAGAGCACTCGTAAAATCACTAGTGCTAGTTAAGATATGGTGTATAGACCAATCAAAAGCGACGTCTGTAGCGCTTGCTTTGCTTATTTGTAGTTTATAATTAAGACTAGTACCTTCTGTTACAGCGCTATCTACTTGCTCAAAGTCAATACTTGGCTGGGCATCATTGTCTATAATGCTGCCGCTTGCTGTTAGGCTACTCGGGGTAGCTCCTGTGACATTGGTAATAATTAGGCTAAAGCTCTCATCACCCTCATAAGCACTATCATCGCTGGTATCAATACTAATAGTCGTGCTAGTATCCCCTGCTCTAATTAGCTGTGTGCCGAATAGAGCACCCGTAAAATCACTAGTGCTAGTTAAGATATGGTGTATAGACCAATCAAAGCTCACATTTGTAGCACTTACTTTGCTTATTTGTAGTCTATAATTAAGACTAGCATCTTCTGTAGCACTGAGATAGTCTTGCTCAAAGTCAATACTTGGCTGGGCATCATTGTCTATAATGCTGCCGCTTGCTGTTAGGCTACTCGGGGTAGCTCCTGTGACATTGGTAATAATTAGGCTAAAGTTCTCATCTATCTCATAATCGCTATCATCGCTGGTATCAATAATAATAGTCGTGCTAGTATCCCCTGCTCTAATTAGCTGTGTGCCGAATAGAGCACCTGTAAAATCACTAGTGCTAGTTAAGATATGGTGTATAGACCAATCAAAAGCGACGTCTGTAGCGCTTACTTTGCTTATTTGTAGTTTATAATTAAGACTAGCATCTTCTGTAGCACTGAGATAGTCTTGCTCAAAGTCAATACTTGGCTGGGCATCATTGTCTATAATGCTGCCGCTTGCTGTTAGGCTACTCGGGGTAGCTCCTGTGACATTGGTAATAATTAGGCTAAAGCTCTCATCACCCTCATAAGCACTATCATCGCTGGTATCAATACTAATAGTCGTGCTAGTATCCCCTGCTCTAATTAGCTGTGTGCCGAATAGAGCACCCGTAAAATCACTAGTGCTAGTTAAGATATGGTGTATAGACCAATCAAAGCTCACATTTGTAGCACTTACTTTGCTTATTTGTAGTTTATAATTAAGACTAGCATCTTCTGTAGCACTAAGATAGTCTTGCTCAAAGTCAATAGTTGGCTGGGCATCATTGTCTATAATGCTGCCGCTTGCTGTTAGGCTACTCGGGGTAGCTCCTGTGACATTGGTAATAATTAGGCTAAAGTTCTCATCTATCTCATAAGCACTATCATCGCTGGTATCAATACTAATAGTCGTGCTAGTATCCCCTGCTCTAATTAGCTGTGTGCCGAATAGAGCACCTGTAAAATCACTAGTGCTAGTTAAGATATGGTGTATAGACCAATCAAAAGCGACGTCTGTAGCGCTTGCTTTGCTTATTTGTAGTTTATAATTAAGACTAGCATCTTCTGTAGCACTAAGATAGTCTTGCTCAAAGTCAATAGTTGGCTGGGCATCATTGTCTATAATGCTGCCGCTTGCTGTTAGGCTACTCGGGGTAGCTCCTGTGACATTGGTAATAATTAGGCTAAAGTTCTCATCTATCTCATAAGCACTATCATCGCTGGTATCAATACTAATAGTCGTGCTAGTATCCCCTGCTCTAATTAGCTGTGTGCCGAATAGAGCACCTGTAAAATCACTAGTGCTAGTTAAGATATGGTGTATAGACCAATCAAAAGCGACGTCTGTAGCGCTTACTTTGCTTATTTGTAGTTTATAATTAAGACTAGCATCTTCTGTAGCACTGAGATAGTCTTGCTCAAAGTCAATACTTGGCTGGGCATCATTGTCTATAATGCTGCCGCTTGCTGTTAGGCTACTCGGGGTAGCTCCTGTGACATTGGTAATATTGAGGCTAAAGTTCTCATCTATCTCATAAATATTATCATCACTGGTATCAATGCTAATAGTTGTACTAGTATCCCCTGCTCTAATTAGCTGTGTGCCGAATAGAGCACCTGTAAAATCACTAGTGCTAGTTAAGATATGGTGTATAGACCAATCAAAGCTAACATTTACAGCGCTTGCTTTGCTTATTTGTAGTTTATAATTAAGACTAGCATCTTCTGTAGCACTGAGATAGTCTTGCTCAAAGTCAATACTTGGCTGGGCATCATTGTCTATAATGCTGCCGCTTGCTGTTAGGCTACTCGGGGTAGCTCCTGTGACATTGGTAATAATTAGGCTAAAGCTCTCATCACCCTCATAAGCACTATCATCGCTGGTATCAATACTAATAGTCGTGCTAGTATCCCCTGCTCTAATTAGCTGTGTGCCGAATAGAGCACCCGTAAAATCACTAGTGCTAGTTAAGATATGGTGTATAGACCAATCAAAGCTCACATTTGTAGCACTTACTTTGCTTATTTGTAGTCTATAATTAAGACTAGCATCTTCTGTAGCACTGAGATAGTCTTGCTCAAAGTCAATACTTGGCTGGGCATCATTGTCTATAATGCTGCCGCTTGCTGTTAGGCTACTCGGGGTAGCTCCTGTGACATTGGTAATAATTAGGCTAAAGTTCTCATCTATCTCATAATCGCTATCATCGCTGGTATCAATAATAATAGTCGTGCTAGTATCCCCTGCTCTAATTAGCTGTGTGCCGAATAGAGCACCTGTAAAATCACTAGTGCTAGTTAAGATATGGTGTATAGACCAATCAAAAGCGACGTCTGTAGCGCTTACTTTGCTTATTTGTAGTTTATAATTAAGACTAGCATCTTCTGTAGCACTGAGATAGTCTTGCTCAAAGTCAATACTTGGCTGGGCATCATTGTCTATAATGCTGCCGCTTGCTGTTAGGCTACTCGGGGTAGCTCCTGTGACATTGGTAATAATTAGGCTAAAGCTCTCATCACCCTCATAAGCACTATCATCGCTGGTATCAATACTAATAGTCGTGCTAGTATCCCCTGCTCTAATTAGCTGTGTGCCGAATAGAGCACCCGTAAAATCACTAGTGCTAGTTAAGATATGGTGTATAGACCAATCAAAGCTCACATTTGTAGCACTTACTTTGCTTATTTGTAGTTTATAATTAAGACTAGCATCTTCTGTAGCACTGAGATAGTCTTGCTCAAAGTCAATACTTGGCTGGGCATCATTGTCTATAATGCTGCCGCTTGCTGTTAGGCTACTCGGGGTAGCTCCTGTGACATTGGTAATAATTAGGCTAAAGCTCTCATCACCCTCATAAGCACTATCATCGCTGGTATCAATACTAATAGTCGTGCTAGTATCCCCTGCTCTAATTAGCTGTGTGCCGAATAGAGCACCCGTAAAATCACTAGTGCTAGTTAAGATATGGTGTATAGACCAATCAAAGCTCACATTTGTAGCACTTACTTTGCTTATTTGTAGTTTATAATTAAGACTAGCATCTTCTGTAGCACTGAGATAGTCTTGCTCAAAGTCAATACTTGGCTGGGCATCATTGTCTATAATGCTGCCGCTTGCTGTTAGGCTACTCGGGGTAGCTCCTGTGACATTGGTAATAATTAGGCTAAAGCTCTCATCACCCTCATAAGCACTATCATCGCTGGTATCAATACTAATAGTCGTGCTAGTATCCCCTGCTCTAATTAGCTGTGTGCCGAATAGAGCACCCGTAAAATCACTAGTGCTAGTTAAGATATGGTGTATAGACCAATCAAAGCTCACATTTGTAGCACTTACTTTGCTTATTTGTAGTTTATAATTAAGACTAGTACCTTCTGTTACAGCGCTATCTACTTGCTCAAAGTCAATACTTGGTTGAGCATCATTGTCTATAATGCTGCCGCTTGCTGTTAGGCTACTCGGGGTAGCTCCTGTGACATTGGTAATATTGAGGCTAAAGTTCTCATCTATCTCATAAATACTATCATCGCTAGTCTCAATAATAATAGTCGTGCTAGTATCCCCTGCTCTAATTAGCTGTGTGCCGAATAGAGCACCTGTAAAATCACTAGTGCTAGTTAAGATATGGTGTATAGACCAATCAAAAGCGACGTCTGTAGCACTTGCTTTGCTTATTTGTAGTTTATAATTAAGACTAGCATCTTCTGTAGCACTGAGATAGTCTTGCTCAAAGTCAATACTTGGCTGGGCATCATTGTCTATAATGCTGCCGCTTGCTGTTAGGCTACTCGGGGTAGCTCCTGTGACATTGGTAATATTGAGGCTAAAGTTCTCATCTATCTCATAAATACTATCATCGCTAGTCTCAATAATAATAGTCGTGCTAGTATCCCCTGCTCTAATTAGCTGTGTGCCGAATAGAGCACCTGTAAAATCACTAGTGCTAGTTAAGATATGGTGTATAGACCAATCAAAAGCGACGTCTGTAGCGCTTGCTTTGCTTATTTGTAGTTTATAATTAAGACTAGTACCTTCTGTTACAGCGCTATCTACTTGCTCAAAGTCAATACTTGGTTGAGCATCATTGTCTATAATGCTGCCGCGTGCTGTTAGGCTACTCGGGGCAGCTCCTGTGACATTGGTAATATTGAGGCTAAAATCCTCATTGCTCTCGTAAATATTATCATCACTGGTATCAATGCTAATAGTTGTACTAGTATCCCCTGCTCTAATTAGCTGTGTGCCGAATAGAGCACCTGTAAAATCACTAGTGCTAGTTAAGATATGGTGTATAGACCAATCAAAAGCGACGTCTGTAGCGCTTGCTTTGCTTATTTGTAGTTTATAATTAAGACTAGTACCTTCTGTAGCACTGAGATAGTCTTGCTCAAAGCTCAACAAGGCAATACTTGGTTGAGCATCATTGTCTATAATCCTGCCGCTTGCTGTTAGGCTACTCGGGGTAGCTCCTGTGACATTGGTAATAATTAGGCTAAAGTTCTCATCTGTCTCATAAGCGCTATCATCGCTAGTCTCAATAATAATAGTTGTGCTAGTATCCCCTGCTCTAATTAGCTGTGTGCCGAATAGAGCTCCCGTAAAATCCTCAGCGCTAGTTGAGCTATGTTGCACATACCAATCAAAGCTCACATTTGTAGCGCTTGCTTTGCTTATTTGTAGTTTATAATTAAGACTAGTACCTTCTGTTACAGCGCTATCTACTTGCTCAAAGTCAATACTTGGTTGAGCATCATTGTCTATAATGCTGCCGCTTGCTGTTAGGCTACTCGGGGCAGCTCCTGTGACATTGGTAATATTGAGGCTAAAGTTCTCATCTATCTCATAAATACTATCATCGCTAGTCTCAATAATAATAGTTGTGCTAGTATCCCCTGCTCTAATTAGCTGTGTGCCGAATAGAGCACCTGTAAAATCACTAGTGCTAGTTAAGATATGGTGTATAGACCAATCAAAAGCGACGTCTGTAGCGCTTGCTTTGCTTATTTGTAGTTTATAATTAAGACTAGTACCTTCTGTAGCACTGAGATAGTCTTGCTCAAAGCTCAACAAGGCAATACTTGGTTGAGCATCATTGTCTATAATCCTGCCGCTTGCTGTTAGGCTACTCGGGGTAGCTCCTGTGACATTGGTAATAATTAGGCTAAAGTTCTCATCTGTCTCATAAGCGCTATCATCGCTAGTCTCAATAATAATAGTTGTGCTAGTATCCCCTGCTCTAATTAGCTGTGTGCCGAATAGAGCTCCCGTAAAATCCTCAGCGCTAGTTGAGCTATGTTGCACATACCAATTAAAGCTCACATTTGTAGCGCTTACTTTGCTTATTTGTAGTTTATAATTAAGACTAGCATCTTCTGTAGCACTGAGATAGTCTTGCTCAAAGTCAATAGTTGGCTGGGCATCATTGTCTATAATCCTGCCGCGTGC